>CAWGRT010000012.1:0-55855 GCA_963825035.1 Candidatus Krumholzibacteriia bacterium
GCGCCGGCGGCCGTGGCCTTGCTCATGGCCGTCGGCGGGGCGCTGACCATGCACCTGGAGGAGCGCGACGCCGGGTTGCGGGCCGACCGCCGGACCTGGCTGCTGGGCGCCGCGGGCTCGCTGCTGCTGCTGTTCACCTGGCTGCGGGACCTGGACGCCAGCCTGCGCGGCGCGATGCCGCACGATTACCCGGTGGGGCTGTTCCTGCTGGGGTGGGGGCTGCTGGCCGGGTGCGCGGTGCGGTTCCTGCGGTCGGGGCGCCCGCGCGGGACGCCCCGACCGTGACGATGCCCGCCGGCGGCGCCTAGTCCACCAGCACCACCTTGCCCGCCGCGACGGTTTTTCCGTTCTGGTAGCGCACGAAGTACACCCCCGAGGCGGCCTTGCGGCCCGCCGAGTCGCGCCCGTCCCAGATCCAGGATGCGGCGCCGTTGCCGCCGACCTCGATCATCCGCACCGTGCGGCCGCGGGCGTCGAAGATCAGCAGGCGTCCGCCCGGCTGCACGGCGCCGCCGGCGGCCATGATGGTGCAGCCGACCCCGGCCGCGGCCGGCGACGGGAACACGCGCAGGGGCGCGGCGCCGCCGATGACCTCGGTCTCCACCGCGCTGACCGCCGCGACCCCGTGGGGCCCGGCGCCCGCGGGCGTGACGCCGTGGCACACGGTGCAGTCGCTCAGGGTGCCCGCGTGGCCCTGCAGGTCGACCATCACCCGGTTGTCCCGGTCCTCGCGGCTGGGGAAGATGGCGTGGGGGCTGTTGTGGCAGCCGGAGCAGAGCACGCCGCCGTGGCCGCGGGCGTTGCGGTAGAGCTCGCCCACCGGGCTCGCCGTAGGTGCTGGTGTGGCAGGTGCGGCAGGCGGGCTCGTCCACCCAGGGCACGCGGCCGTCGTGCTCGATGCTGCTGGCCAGTTGGCCCAGGTTGCCGTGGCAGTCCTGGCAGATCATGCCGTGGTCCGTGGCCATGGTGCCGCGCAGGCACCGGGTGTTGGGGCCGGGGTGGCACTTCTGGCAGCCGTCGATGCCGGGGATGGACTGGTCGATGAACTCGTGCTGGTCGTGCATGCGGAAGGAGAACCAGCCGGCCGGGCCCGGGTTCGGCCCGGTCAGGGGCGTCGAGCCGTGGCAGCGGGCGCAGAGGATGGGGGTCTGCGTCGGGTCGAAGCCGACCTCCCGCTCGTGCGCCGTTGAGGATGGACTGCTCGCTGCTGTGGCAGCCGGTCGAGACGCAGTTCATCTCCACCGAGACCGGGGCCACCGGGTGGGCCCGGGCCAGTTCGGCGCCCTGGGCGTCGTTCAGCACCACGAGGCGCCTGCTGGTACGGATCCTCCACCGTCGGCGCCGCGTCCAGTGAACGGGGTCAGGGGGATGCCCTCGGCCACGAACAGGTCGCCGCGCAGGTCGAAGACGTCGTCGAGGGTCTTGCCGGTCAGGCCCGTGTCCGGCGGCCAGGGCCACGCCGAACAGGGCCTGGGCGTAGGTCCAGAAGTCGGTCTTGCCCACGGAGTAGGTGTTGCCCGGGAAGGAGTACTCCAGGGTCAGGCCGTCGGTGACCATGGCCGGCAGGCGGGTGGCGTCGCCCCTGCGGATGACCTGCGCCTGCAGGGTGTTGTAGGGGGGCAGCACCGACAGCAGCGCGTGGTCGCGGTTCATGCAGTGCATGCCCAGGTCGTTGGTGACCAGCAGGACGTGCTGGTCGGTCTGGCTGCGGGACGGCGCCGGCAGGGACACCAGCAGCGTGAAGAGGGCGGCCGTCCAGGTCAGGCGGGACGACGTGAGGCGGCGATGCATGGCGGTACCTCCGGGTGGCGGGTGGTGCCTGGGGTTCCTCCCTGATCTCCCAGTTGCGGATATGGAAACTTATAAACGATGAAATCGAACAAATAAAGTCATTTTTATGATAGCGGGGAATCGTTGTCGAATGGGTGTGGTTGCGGCGGAATCGCGGAATGATGGTCAGATCATCGCATCACCCGCCCAGCAGCACCGGCATCCCCATCCACGGCCAGATCTTCCAGACGAACACGAAGATCACCGCCAGCAGCAGCACCGTGGCGGGATCCCGTAGAGGAAGAAGTCCCGGGCCCGGAACTGGCGGCTCTCGTAGGCGATGGCGTTGGGCGCCGCGCCGACCAGCAGCATGAAGGGCATGCCCGCGGCCGCCAGGGAGGCGAACATGATCACCTCGGGCTCCACGCCCACGATAGGGCGCCATGACCAGGGCCACCGGCAGGGTGATGGCGATGGCCGCCACGTTCATGATGAAGTTGGTCATGACCAGCACGAAGAAGGCGTCATGCCCATGACGAACACCAGCCAGGGGGCGTTCGTGGAAGAGGACCAGCCAGCCGATGGCCAGCCACTCCGCGGCGCCGGTCTGCCACAGGCAGAAGCCGATGCTCATGGCCCCGCCGAACAGCAGCACGATGTTCCAGGGCAGGTCTCCAGGTCCTTCAGATCGCAGGATGCCGGAGATGAAGAACAGCACCGTGGCCACCAGGATGATCGCGCTCTTGTCCAGCGGCGCCAGCGCCGGCACGAACGAGCGCAGGCCATGCACGATGACCGACAACGACGATGCACCAGCGATGACGATCTCCTTGCGGGTCATGGGGCCCAGCTCGCGGTCAGGATCCTGGCCTGGTCCCGCAGCCCGGGCATGGTCGCTCGCTCCGGGCTGGAAAAGGTCATGCACACGTAGCCCCACAGCAGCAGCGACCATGAGCGCGCCCAGCGGGCAGCATGTAATAGGTGAGCTCGAAGAAGGAGATCTCCCGGCCGGTGAGCTCCTTGAAGAAGCCGATGGCCACCGCGCCGCGGGCCGCGCCCAGCAGGGTGATGATGCTGCCGGCGCCGGCGGCCCAGGCCATGCCGATGAACAGGCCCTTGCCGAACCGGGTGCGGCCGGCCGCGTCGGCTCGTACAGGTCGTGGATGGCCAGCAGCAGGGGGAAGATGGCCGCCGCCACCGCGGTGTGGGCCATGAACAGGGTCAGCGCCGCGGTCATGGCGAAGCACGCCCAGGTAGATCATCCTGGTGCTTCTCGGGGATCACCGCCAGCATGCGGAAGGCCATGCGCCGGGTCAGGCCCGTCTTGGCGAAGGCCATGCCGATCATCAGCGAGCCGATGATGAACCACACCGACGGATCCATGAAGTCGGTCAGGGCCAGTGCGCGAGTCGCGGATCATCCACAGGGACTGGATCACGCCGATGGCGATGGCGGTCACGCCGACGGGGATGACCTCGAAGACCCACCAGATGCCCGCCAGCAGGAACAGGCCCAGGGCGGCCTTGCCCTCGTGGCGTCAGCGCCACCGGCTGCGCCCGTGGGGATCGACGGTTGTCCGGGCAGCGACGGGCAGCGCCACCAGCAGCACGAACAGGGCCGCGCCCACCAGGAAGGGACCAGGCGGCGCGGGTCACGCACGGCGACACCGGCAGGCGGCGGCGTGGCCGGAGGGTGTCAGCGGGGCGGGTCATGGGCTCCTTCCGGGCCGGCGGTCGGCCGCGCGGGTGGCGACCAGCACCGGGAACTCGAATTCCTCGCCGGTGCCGGTGATGGGCTCGTGGAACTCGGGGCGATCCAGGCCGCAGCGGGCCAGCAGGTCCACCAGGTCCGCCGTCGCGCCAGGCCTGGTGGCACTGGACGTACCGCCGCAGGGTAGCGGATCCGGCACCAGGATCCAGTGGACATGGATCTCGGTGCGGGCGTCGCGCGTCCCAGGTGAACTGCTGCAGCCACAGGTGGGGCTCGTCGGCGAAGGGGCCGGATGGTCTCGACGCGACCAGGTGGTGGCGTCCTCCGTCGACGAAGCATGTCCCGGGGCTGGTACTCCAGCACCAGGAGGCCGCCGGGGGCCAGGCAGGCGGCCAGCCGGGGCAGGAAGGCCGCCGCCACCGTCGGGCGGGAAGGAGTGGAACTCGCCGAACCAGAAGGTGACCGCGTCGCAGGGGCCGACGCGGGCGGCCAGGTCCGCCGGCAGGTCCGTCAGGTCGGCCTCGAGGAAGGTCGCAGTCCAGGCCCTCGGCGCGCCGGCGGTCTCGCGGGCCCAGCGCAGGGGCGCCGGCGCGAAGTCGAAGCCCACGGCCGGTGGCCGCGCCGGGCCAGTTCGTGCAGGTACAGGCCGGGGCCGCAGCCCACGTCCAGGATGCGGTGGCGGCCCGGGCCCAGGCGCACCTCCAGCCAGTCGCAGTGGCGGGCGATGAGCTCCGGCCGGCGGCTGGCCATGTCCGTGTCCGGGTCCAGGTGCCAGCGCAGCATCCGCTCGCTGAATTCCGGGTCGTGCCAGGGCAGCTGGTGGGCGCCGTCCCAGGCCCGGGGCGTGGCGGGCGCCTGCCAGCAGGGGGGCCAGCAGCCGGGTCAGTTCGTCGGGCAGGGGCACGGGCGCGCTCCCGGGGACCGGGGGACAACCCGGCGCGGCCAGGTGGGGGCCGGACGCCGTCGCTTGCGCCGGTCATTATCCCTTGCCGGCATCCGGTTTTCCACCGCCAAGGGGCGCTCGTCCCCCGGTTGTCCCCGGACCGTGTCCCCGGCGGCCGGCGGGTTGTCCCCCGGTTGTCCCCGGCCTTTGCCGGCGCGCCGCCGGCGGTCGGGGTTGGGCTCGGCGGTCGCTGCATGATATCCTCGGGGGCCTGACGTCAGCGACCATCGCGCGACCCCGCGAGGAGACTCCTTGGAAGTCCGTTCGCAGCCCATGCGGACCCGATCATCCGGACGGAGTCCGCCCCGGCCGCTCCCGCCTGGGCTACGACCGCCTGCCCGGCGACCGCCAGCCCCCGTTCAGCGAGGAGGCCGAGCAGGCCGTCCTGGGCGCCGCCATGGTGGACAAGGAGGCCGTGGGCCTGGCCCGCGAGCGCATCGTCCACGGCGACTTCTACCGCCTGGAGCACCAGCTCATCTTCCGGGCCATGTGCCGTGCTCTACGAGAACGACCAGGCCATCGATCCCATCACCGTGGCGGACCTGCTGCAGAAGTCGGGCGAGGAGTTCCTGGACCCGGTGCAGGCCAAGAACCTGCGGGGCCAGAACCTGCTGGACCTGGTCGGGGGCATGGACTACCTGATCGACCTGGCCGGGATGATGGGCACCGCGGCCAACGTCATCTACCACGCCGGGATCGTGAAGGAGAAGGCGACCCTGCGGCAGCTGATCACCGTCTCGTCGGGCATCGCGACCGAGGCCTACGCCGGCCGCCGACGAGGCGTCGGCCATCCTGGACCGGGCCCAGGCCAGCATCTACGAGGTCAGCGAGGATTCGCGGATCGGCGGCTTCACCGGCGTCTCGTGCATCGTGCCGCGCACCTTCAAGTCCATCGAGGAGGCCTTCCAGAGCGGCAGCGACGTCACCGGCCTGCACACGGGCTTCGCGGACATGGACCGCAAGACCGGCGGCCTGCAGAACGGCGACCTGATCATCGTGGCGGCCCGGCCGTCCATGGGCAAGACCTCCTTCGCCCTGAACCTGGCCTACAACGTGGCGCAGCACGAGAAGGTGGGCGTGGGCATCTTCTCCCTGGAGATGGCCCGCGAGCAGCTGGTGATGCGCATGCTCGGCTCCAGCGGCAGCTTCAACCTGCACAACCTGCGCCGGGGCAAGCTGCGGGCCGAGGACTGGCCGCGCCTGACCCAGGCCTGCGACCAGCTCTCCCAGCTGCCCATCCACATCGACGACACCAGCGGCATCTCGGTGCTGGAGATGAAGGCCAAGGCGCGGCGGCTGAAGCAGCAGCACGGCCTGGGCCTGATCGTGGTGGACTACCTGCAGCTGATGACCGGCGGCGGGCGCGTGGAGAACCGGCAGCAGGAGATCTCGGCCATCAGCCGCAACCTCAAGGGCATGGCCAAGGACCTGGACGTGCCGGTGATCGCCCTGTCCCAGCTCTCGCGCGGCGTCGAGGCCCGCGGCGACCACAAGCCCATGCTCAGCGACCTGCGGGAATCCGGCGCCATCGAGCAGGATGCGGATCTGGTCCTCTTCATCTACCGTGAAGAGGTCTACAAGCCCGAGGACGAGACGGTCCGCAACATGGCCACCATCATCATCGGCAAGCAGCGCAACGGGCCCATCGGCCAGTTCGACCTGCATTTCCACAAGGAATTCACGCGGTTCGGGGACCTGGCGCGCTGACGAGGGCGGCAACGGAGCGGGTCCGGCCCGCCGGAGAGACATGCGCACACCGTTCCGTGAGCCGCTGCCCGTGCACCGGGGCGGCGTGATCGCGCCGCCGGCCCGTCTGTGCCTGGCGCTGGCGCTGGTGGGCGGCTGCGGCGGCGGTCCCGACGCGCCGGCGCGCGGCGACCGTGCCCGATCCCGCGAGCCGACGGCTGCGCTGCCCTACGACTACTACGCGGCGGGCGCGGTGCCCGTGACCGCGGCCCGGCTGGCTGGGCGGGCTGGTCGAGGACCTGGCGGTGCAGGACGGCAGCTGGCCGTGCTGGCCAGCTGGGCCAGCGGCCTGCGGGTGTCGACGTGGCCGATCCGGCTGCATCCGCGGCTGCTGGCCGTCACGGGTCCTGCCGCAGGCCGTGGACGTCGACCTGCAGCGGGCACCTCGGCGGCGGTGGCCGAGGGCGACCGCGGGTTCTCCCTCTTCGACCTGGCCGACCCGACGTCGCCGGCCGCCTGTGCAGGGGTGGCGGTGACCGGGCCCGGCGCGTCCTCGGCCTACACCGACGCGGTGGCTCCTGGACGGCGACCACCTGTTCGTCGGCGGGATTCCACCGGCAGCTGGTCAGCTACGACATCAGCGACCCGGAGCACCCGGTGGAGCGCGGCCGCCTGGTGCATGGACCGGCCCGGCGCCTGGGCCTGGTCGGCGACCGCCTCTTCGCCGGCGGCTGCGCGCGTGCTGCGGGTGGCCGCCGACGGCGTCTGACCCTGCTGCAGGACCTGGACCAGGGGCCGGCCGAGGACTCTGCTGGCCGTCGGCGACCGGCTGCACGCGGCGGTCCCGGGCGGGCTGGCGACCTTCGCCGTCGGGGATCCCGGACACGGTGATCCTGGCGGGTGTCGAGCCCGTGGGCGGCGTGCGCTGCCTGGCGGCGGCCGGCGACCTGGTCTTCGCCGGGGCTGCCGCCGCGCCCGCCTCCGCCTGAAGGTGATCGACTACACCGACCCCGGGGATCCGCGGCTGGTGGCGGACATCGCCTCCGACGGGTTCTACGCCTTCTACTGCATGGCCCGGCTGGGCGACACGCTCCTGGTGGGGGACCGCTGGCTGCGGACCATCGACATCACCGATCCCCTGCCGCCGGTGTTCGCGCCCCACCCGGATGAACCCGCCTACCCCCAGGGGCTGGCCGTCGTGCGGCGACCGGGCCGTGGTGGTGGACGGGCCCCAGGCCAGCGTCTACCGCCTGGGTCGACGCCGAGGCGCGGGAGCCCGTCGCCGACCTGGGACTGCAGCGCGTCGATCATCTACCTCGCCGCCAACCAGCCGGCGCGTCTACATGGTGCGCGACCGGCCCGGCGTGGTGGTGCTGGATCCGGCCGCGGGCACGGCGCCGATCGTGACCGCAGACCGTCCTGAAATTCGGGCCCGTGGCGGCGGACGACAGCCTGCTGGTGACCGGTGACGGCGGCCGCCTGCGGGTGTTCTCCCTGACCGATCCGGACGCGCCGTCGGTCACGGGCCACCTGGACTTCGACGACGTCGTCGGCCGGCTGGCGGTGCAGGGGCCGCGGGTGCTGGTCTCGCTGGACCAGACCCTGCTGGTGCTGGTGGACGTGTCCGATCCGTCCCGGCCGGCCGAGATCGCCCGCGATCCCGACGGCGTGGCCTACGGCGCCGTGGCGGCCCTGGCCTGGGCGGACTCGGTGGGGTTCGACTACAACGGCAACGGGGTGCTGCGCGCGGTGCGCGCCGGCGACGGTGGGGTCCTGGAGACCATCGGCGTCACCGGCGTGTTCGACCAGGGACGCGACCTGGTGGTGCGCGGGGGTGTCGCCTACACCCTGGGGGGCGGCGCCTGGGGCGGCGCGTCCTACCTGGCGGCCCTGAACGTCGCCGACCCCTCGCAGCTGGTCGCCCTCGGCCAGGCGGTCGAGCCGGACGACGCGCTGGTGGGCCTCGAACCCGCCGAAGGCTACCTCTATGCCCTGTCCATGGGCGGTCTGCGCCGCTACTGGCCCGACTGCCAGGAAGCGCGCTGAGGCCGCCGCGCCCCAACCCGGAGACCGCGCCATGGCCCCCGTCGAACCCGCCGCACCGCTCCACCTCATCGATCTGGACCAGCCCCTGCCCGGGCAGCGACGGTTCATCTCCTGCTGGGCGCGGGTCGCTCCGGACCTGGCCTTCGTGGTGGACCCGGGGCCGCCGTCCACGGGCGAGCGGCTGGTGGCGACCCTCGAGGAGCTGGGCCTGGCGCGCCTGGACTTCGTGCTGCTGACCCACGTCCACCTGGACCACGGCGGCACCACCGCCCGGCTGCTGGCGCGTTGGCCCGCGGCGCGGGTGGTCTGCCATCCGCGGGGGCGGGAGCACCTGGCGGATCCGTCGCGGCTGTGGCGGGGCTCGCTGGCGGTGCTGGGGGACAAGGCGCGGGTCTACGGCGAACCGGCGCCGGTGCCGGCCGCGGCCCTGGCCGATCCGGCCGAGGCGGCGGCCCGGGGCATCGCCATGATCGAGACGCCGGGGCACGCGGCCCACCACGCCTGCTTCCGGCACGGCGGCGACCTGTTCCTGGGGGAGGCCGCCGGCACCTACGCCACCCTGGGCCGGGGCGACGACACCCCCGAACCCTACCTGCGGCCGGCCACGCCGCCACGGTTCCGGTTGGCGACGGCCACCGCGTCCCTGGCGAAGCTGCTGGCCCTGGACCCGGCGCCCCGCGCCCTCCTGTTCGCCCATCACGGCCGTCACACCGGGGACGCGCGGACCCTGTTGGCCGCGGCGCGGGACCAGCTGGACCTGTGGGTGACCGTCTGTCGCGAGCGGCGGGACGCGGCCGGCCCCGGTGCCGACCCGGACGCCCTGATGGCCGCCATCGCCGCCGAGCTGCGCCGGCGCGATCCCTACTACGCCCGGGGCGCGCTGCTGCCGGCGGACATCCGCGAGCGCGAGGCCGACTTCACCCGCCAGACCCTGCGGGGCATGCTGGGCTACCTGGAGGACGGGGAGGCATGATGGTGCTCGGGGTCCGCGCCGTGGCCTCGGCGGTTCCGGGATCGGCCGGCGGGGTGCTCTAGCGCGGGAGCCGGCCCTGGCGGACCGGCTCCCTGGTCGACGTCCCCGCGGCGACGGGCGCGACGCGTTCCGCTAGTAGTCGAGGCTGCCCACGTAGGTGTCCACGTAGGACGGGGCCACCTTCACGTGCACCGACTTGGCCCAGGCGGACATCTGGGCGCAGGCGTAGGCGTCGTCGTCCTCGGCGTAGACGTAGCCCACCTGGTCGAAGCCCAGCATCTGGTAGTAGGTGAAGACGCCGTTGGCCATGTCGGCGGTGCCGTCGTAGCTGTAGCGCTTGGTGTCCGAGGCCAGGGCGATGACCCGGCCCGGGGCATTCAGCGCGGTGCCGAAGGCGCCGATCTGGCAGGCGTCGAAGTTGAAGGCCATCTTCTGGCACGCCACGCCCGCGAACATCCCCCCGAACCACGAGCTGGAGACGTAGGACAGGTCCGCGGAGATCATGTTGCCCCGCGAGCCGTGGCCCGAGTAGGCGAAGGCGATCTCGTTGCCGGCGATGCTCAGGGCCACGAGGTCGGCCACCGCGGCCTGGAAGTTGGCCAGGGTGGCCTGCCCGTCGATCAGGGTGGTCACGGTGTAGCCCTCGGCCTGCAGGTAGTTGCGCCAGTCGACGGCGTCGTCGTCGCAGTAGGTCAGGTCGTTGACGGTGCCCTCGTAGTCGGAGATGCCGATCACGAGCGCGTACTTGCCGCCCGCCTTCTCCGTGGTCGGCGCCACCGCGAACACGTCGGCCGCGGTCAGGGTGTGGGCCAGCTGGACGGCTTCCGGCCGGGTGTCGATGAACTCAGGACGCTGGTAGATGCTGCCGTCGGTGACGGGCTGGTCGGCGGGCACGGTGATGTCGTCGCTGGAGCAGCCGACGAGGAACAGGGCCAGCAGCAGGCCGGCCAGCAGGATGAGCTTCTTCATGGACGGGGTCCTCCCTTGAGGCGAGATCAGGGTGTAATCCCTTGCCGCGGGTGTTCCCCTCCACGTCGGCAGGCGACGACAACCGGGTTTCATTATCCACCGGCGGCGCCCGGGGCCCAAACGAAAAGTTGCCGTCGATCAAGAAAAATCGCTGAAAACACAGCAGTTATGTGGGAGTCGGGGTGCGGCCGGGCCGGCGCGATCCGCGGGGACGCGCCGGCCCGTGGTGGCCGGATCAGTCGATGCTCTTCTTGCCCATGAAGGACTTGAGGAGGTCGATGGGGATGGGGAAGAGGGTGGTCGAGTTGTTCTCGGCCGCCACCTCCACCAGGGCCTGCAGGTAGCGCAGCTGCAGGGCGATCGGGTGCTCCTCGATGATGGCGGCGGCGTCGCTGAGGCGCTGGCTGGCCTGGAACTCGCCGTCGGCGTGGATGACCTTGGCCCGCCGCACGCGCTCGGCCTCGGCCTGCTTGGCCATGGCCCGCTTCATCTCCATGGGCAGGTCCACGTCCTTCATCTCCACGGTCACGACCTTGATGCCCCAGGGGTCGGTGGCCTCGTCGAGGATCTCCTGCACCTGGGCGTTGAGCTTGTCGCGCTCGCTCAGCAGCTCGTCCAGCTCGGCCTGGCCCACCACCGAACGCAGCGTGGTCTGGGCCAGCTGGCTGGTGGCGAAGAAGAAGTCCTCCACCTCGATGATGCTCTTCTCGGGCTCGACCACGCGGAAGTAGAGCACCGCGTTGACCCGCACCGAGACGTTGTCCCGGGTGATCACGTCCTGGGGCGGGACGTCCATGGTGATGGTGCGCAGGCTGACCTTCACCATCTTCTCGATGAACGGCACCAGGACGATCAGGCCGGGTCCGCGGCTGCCCACGTAGCGGCCCAGGCGGAAGACCACGCCGCGCTCGTACTCGCGCAGGATGCGCAGGGAGTTGGCGAGGATCACCAGCACGAAGAAGACGATCACCGCCGGAAAGATCATGGTCATCATTCGCTCCTCGGTTCGGCCGGGGCGGGCTCGGCGCGCATCACGCGCACCGTGCGGCCCTCGACCCCCGTCACTCGGATCCGGTCCCCGGCGGCCAGGGGCTGGTCGGCCGTGGCGTCCCACACCTCGCCGTGCACGACCACCTTGCCGGGCCGGTCCGGGCCGCCCACGTCGCGCAGCACCCGTCCGGTCAGGCCCACCATGGCGCCGAGGCCGGTGGTCACCGGGCGCCGCTTGGCGCGCACCGCCAGCCACACGCACAGCAGGAAGAAGCCCGCGAACACCGCCACCGTGGGCACCAGCACCCGCAGGCTGAGGCGGGCCCAGGGTGCCGCCGACGAATCGAACAGCAGCAGCGACCCCAGCCCCAGGGCCGCCACGCCGCCGATGGAAAGCACACCGTAGCTGGTCACCTTCACCTCCAGGATCAGCAGGATCACCCCCAACAAGATAAGCAGCAGCCCGCTGGCGTCGATGGGCAGGGCCTGGAAGGCGAACAGGGCCAGCAGCAGGCAGATGCCCCCGAGCACGCCGGGGGCGAAGGCGCCGGGGTTGCTCAGCTCGAAGAACAGGCCGTAGATGCCCAGCATCATCAGGATGTAGGCCACGTTGGGGTCGGCCAGGGTCTTGAGCAGGCGCTGGCGCAGGCCGGGACCCCGGGCGTCGGCCTCCAGCTCGTCCGGCAGCACCACCGTGCCCGTGTCCACGGCCACGGCGCGGCCCCGCAGGCTGTCCAGCAGCGCGTCCAGGCTCGGGGCCAGGAAGTCGATCACGTCCTGCTCGTGGGCCTGGTCGGCGGTCAGGTTCAGGGCCTCGGTCACGAACCGGCGGCACACCTCGGGGTCGCGGCCGCGGCGATCGGCGATGCTGGCGATGTAGGCCGAGGCGTCGTTGGTCACCTTCTTCGCCATGGTGCTGTCCATGCCGGCGCCGCCCATCTGCACGGGGCTGGCCGAGCCGATGTTGGTGCCCGGCGCCATGGCGGCCACGCCGGCGGCCACGGTGATGAAGGCGCCGGCGCTGGCCGCGCGGCTGCCCGACGGGCCCACCCACACCACCACGGGCACGGGGCTGGCCAGCTCGGCCTTGATGATGGCGCGCATGGAGGTGTCCAGGCCGCCGGGGGTGTCCAGGCGCACCACCACCGCGGCGGCGCCCTCGGCTGCGGCGACGGCCAGGCCGTCGACCAGGTAGGACGCGGCGACGGGGGTGATGGCCCCGTCCCAGTCGAGAATATGGACGGGGGCGGCCGTGGCCGCCGGGGCGCAGAGCAGCAGGGCCGCCGCCACGAGGGCGGGCGACGGGCGCGGGGCGGGGCGGCGGAAATTCACGGCTCTCCCTCCCGGGGGCGGTTCGGGGTCGGCGGCGCCACTATAGCACGCCGACGCCGGCCGGGGCGGACTCAATGGCCGGCTTGGCGACCACCGGGCCCGGCCGGCGGCCGGTCACCGGCATAGACTTCACCGGGGAGCCCGCTTATATTCGGCGGATCATGACGGCGGCCATCGGCACCCTGGGGCGGAACATCCTCCGCGGCCTGCAGAGCACGGGCCGCGGCGCGCTGCTGTTGCGGGCCATCACCTTCCAGCTGCACCACGCCTGGCGGATGCGGCAGGAGATCGTCGAGCAGATGCAGATCGTGGCCATCGGCTCGCTGCCCCTGGTGATCACCACCTCGGTGTTCGTGGGGGCGGTCACCGCCGTGCAGGCCGTCTACCAGATGCAGGCCTACGTGCCCATGAAGTTCCTGGGCACGGTCATCTCCAAGTCGGTCTTCATCGAGCTGGGACCGGTGCTGATCGCCCTGGTCGTCGGCAGCCGGCTCTGCGCCAACTACGCCGCCGAACTGGGCACCATGAAGGTGACCGAGCAGCTGGACGCCATGAACATCATGGCCATCGACCCGGTGCGCTACCTGGGCATGCCGCGCTTCGTGGCCGCGGTGCTGATGATCCCGGTCATCACCATCCTGGCCAACACCATCGCCGTGTTCGGCGGCTACGTGGCCTCGGTGCTGACCCTGGACGTGACCAGCAGCACCTTCATCGAGGGCCTGAAGATGTTCTACAAGTCGAGCGACCTGATCGGCGGGCTGATCAAGTCGTTCATCTTCGGCGGGATCATCGCCATGAGCGGCATCTACTTCGGGTTCAATACCGAGGGCGGCGCCGAGGGCGTGGGCAAGGCCACCATGACCGCGGTGGTGGGGAGCTGCCTCAGCGTGCTGGTGGCCGACTACTTCCTGGCGATCATCCTCTTCCAGATCGTGTTCCGGAGCTGACATGGCGATGCCCGAGAACTACGTGATGCCCCCGCTGCCGGACCTGAGGGTCGACAACCCGGCCGAGTTCCGGGGCATCGTCATCGAGGGCGTCTCCAAGTCCTTCGGTCCCGAAGGTGGTGCTGGACCAGACCGACCTGCTGATCCACAAGGGCGAGACCCTGGTGATCATCGGACGCAGCGGCCAGGGCAAGTCGGTGCTGCTGAAGAACATGGTCAGGCTGCTGGAGCCCGACGAGGGCATGATCTGGATCGAGGGGGAGGAGGTCACCTCCATGCGCCGGCGCGACCTGATGGAGTTGCGGAAGAGGTTCGGCTTCCTGTTCCAGGGCGCGGCGCTGTTCGACTCCATGACCATCTGCAAGAACATCGGGCTGATGCTGGAGGAGCACACCGACATGACGCCCGCGCAGATCCGCACGCGGGCCTGCGAGTGCCTGGCCATGGTGGGGCTCGAGGGTTCGGAGGACAAGCTGCCCAGCGAGCTGTCCGGGGGCATGAAGAAGCGCGCGGGCCTGGCCCGGGCCATCGTCATGAAGCCCCAGTACATCCTCTACGACGAGCCGACCACGGGGCTGGACCCCATCACCGGCGACGCCATCAACGACCTGATCATCAAGCTGCAGCGGGAACTGGGCGTGACCAGCATCATCGTCACCCACGACATGCCCAGCGCCTACAAGGTGGCCGACCGCATCGCCATGCTCAGCAGGGGCAAGATCGTGTACGCCGGCACGGTCGCCGAGGTCAGGTCCACCACCCACCCCATGGTGAAGCAGTTCATCGAGGGCAGCGCCATCGGGCCCTCTGGGCGCCTTCTGAGACGGGAGAGCGAATGGACCGCAGGCAGTACGAAGTGCAGGTCGGGCATCATCACCATCGTCGCCCTGGTGATCCTGGTCGTCGGCATGATGTGGATGAAGGACGCGACCGTGGGCCGCGGCGTGCACCGCTACCAGGTGGACTTCCCCACCGTGGAGGGCCTGCAGGTGGGCGACCGCATCCAGGTGCGCGGCATCCGCGCCGGCCAGGTGGACAACTACGAGGTCATGGACGGGTTCGTGCGCGTGGGCCTGCAGATCGACGACTACATCAGCCTGCGCGACGACGCCAAGGTGACCCTGGGCACCAAGGGCATCGTGGGCGAGGTGGTCATCGAGATCCTGCCGGGCGAGGGCGCGCCGGTGCAGGAAGGGCACATCTTCCACGGCCACACCGCGGGCACCATCAGCCAGATGACCGACGTGGCCGGCAAGACGCTGGAGGAGATGCGCCGGCTGACCGTCCACATGGACAGCCTGGTCACCGACATCCGCGACACCGGCCAGGTGGTGCGAGACCCTGGCCCAGGCCCACACCACCCTCGCGCGGCTGGACGGGATCATCGCCGACAACCGGGCCGACCTGGCCGCCACCATGGGCAACCTGAAGACGGCGATCTCCGACGATCTGCGGAGCTGCTGGCCTCGGGCACGGTGCAGGACGGCCTTCGGCAGCGCCGCCGGCGCCGCGGCGCGCGGCCGACAGCCTGCTGCTGGTCATGGGGGGCGACCGCACGCCGCCTGGACGCCATCATGACCCGAGCTCGACGAGGGCGAGGGTTCGGCGGCCATGCTGCTGAACGACCCGGCCCTGTACCTGCGCGCCGACTCGACCATGACCTCGCTGCAGCGCCTGCTGGACGAGATGCGCCGGAATCCGAAGAAGTACTTCAAGCTGAACGTGTTCTAGACAGGACCCGGGCCCGCCGGGACGGGCCGCGGCCAGGAGGACGCACGATGAACGCCGATCCGAAGAAGCAGGGCATGATCAAGGCCATCAAGGACGCGGTGATGGTGGAGATCAAGGGCCAGCAGCTCTACAGCCACGCCGCCCGCGAGACCGCCGATCCCCAGGCGCGCAAGCATGTTCGAGATGCTGGCCAAGGACGAGGACGACCACGTCCGGATCCTCATGAACCAGTACAAGTCGCTGATGGAGGAGGGCCGCATCAACCTGGACGACGTCGATCCGGCCGAGGTGGACCACGGCTCCCACGACATCATCAACGACGAGTTCAAGAAGGCCGTCCGCCGCGGCAACTTCGAGATGGCCGTGATCGGCATCGGCTGCGACCTGGAGAACAAGGCCATCGTCTACTACCGGGAGCACTCCGCCAAGGCCGAGGACGCGGACCTCAAGCAGCTCTTCACCTGGCTGGCGGAGTGGGAGGACGGCCACCTGGAGCAGCTGCTGGAGCTGGAGAAGATCTACCAGGACGCCTACTGGGCCGATCAGGGCTTCACGCCCATGTAGCCGGCCCCGCCGTCCCGCGGAACCGAGGACAGCGCCCCCGGCCGCCGGCCGGGGGGCGTCCGCCTGCGGGGTGGTCGTGGTTGTCGGGAAACCGCGAAGCCGCACGCCGGTTGTCATTTGCCCCCGGATGACGCATATTCCCCCCTTTCCGGACCCGTTTTCCCGCCCGCACCGCGCGGGCTGTCCGAGGCAGGAGACCATGGCCTACGATCCCGCGACGATCGAACCCCGCTGGCAGGCGCGCTGGGAAGAGGACAAGCCCTTCCGGGCCGCCGACGGCGGCGACAAGCCCAAGTACTACGTGCTGGACATGTTCCCGTATCCCAGCGGCGACGGCCTGCACGTGGGGCACCCCGAGGGCTACACCGCCACGGACATCGTCGCCCGCTACAAGCGCATGCGCGGGCTTCAACGTGCTGCACCCCATGGGCTGGGACGCCTTCGGCCTGCCGGCGGAGAACCACGCCATGAAGACGGGCACCCACCCGCGCGAGACCACGGTCCGGAACATCGCCAACTTCAAGCGGCAGCTGAAGATGATCGGCTTCAGCTACGACTGGGACCGGGAGTTCGCCACCACCGATCCCGGACTACTTCAAGTGGACCCAGTGGATCTTCACGCGGCTCTACGAGCAGGGCCTGGCCTACGAGGCCGAGGTGCCGGTGAACTGGTGCCCGGCCCTGGGCACGGTGCTGGCCAACGAGGAAGTGAAGGACGGCCTGAGCGAGGTGGGCGGCCACCCGGTGGTGCGCAAGCCCATGAAGCAGTGGATGCTGCGGATCACCGCCTACGCCGAGCGCCTGCTGGCGGACCTGGACGGGCTGGACTGGCCGGAGCACATCAAGATCCAGCAGCGCGAGTGGATCGGCCGCAGCGAGGGCGCCGAGTGCGACTTCCCCGTCGTCGGCTCCGACCGTGTCCTGCGCATCTTCACCACGCGTCCGGACACCATGTTCGGCGCCACCTACATGGTGATCAGCCCCGAGCACCCCTGGGTGGACGAGCTGACCACGCCGGCACAGAAGGAGGCCGTGGCCGCCTACCGCGCCGAGGCCGCCGCCAAGAGCGACCGCGACCGCCAGATCGCCAAGGAGAAGACCGGCGTCTTCACCGGCTCGTCCTGCCGCAATCCCGCCACCGGCCAGGACATTCCCGTCTGGGTGGCCGACTACGTGATGATGGGCTACGGCACCGGCGCCATCATGGCCGTGCCCGGCCAGGACGAGCGCGACTGGGAGTTCGCCGAGGCCTTCGACCTGCCCATCCTGCGCACGGTGCAGCCCCCGGCGGACTTCGACGGCAAGGCCTGGACCGGCGACGGCCCGGCCATCAACAGCGGCTTCCTGGACGGCCTGGGCGTGGCCGAGGCCAAGGCCCGGATGATCGACTGGCTGGTGGAGCAGGGCCTGGGCGAACGCAAGGTCAACTTCAAGCTGCGGGACTGGCTGTTCAGCCGGCAGCGCTACTGGGGCGAGCCCTTCCCCCTGCTGAAGCTGGCCGACGGCACGGTGCGCCTGCTGGAGTCGGACGAGCTGCCCCTGACCCTGCCCGAGGTGGACAAGTACGAGCCCGCCGGCACCGGCGAGGGCCCGCTGGCCACCATCGAGCGACGTGGATGGACGTCGACGATCCCGTCTCGGGCCAGCGCGCCCGCCGCGAGAGCAACACCATGCCCCAGTGGGCCGGCTCGCTGCTGGTACTACCTGCGCTTCTGCGACCCGCGCAACAGCGACGCGGCCTGGTCGCCGGAACTGGAACGCTACTGGATGCCGGTGGACCTGTACCTGGGCGGCGCCGAGCACGCGGTGCTGCACCTGCTGTACGCCCGGTTCTGGCACAAGGTGCTGTTCGACCTGGGCCTGGTCTCGACCAGCGAGCCGTTCCAGTGCCTGCGCAACCAGGGCATGATCCTGGGCGAGAACAGCGAGAAGATGAGCAAGAGCCGCGGCAACGTGGTCAACCCCGACGACGTGATCGCCGCCTACGGGCGCCGACAGCCTGCGCCTGTTCCTGATGTTCCTGGGCCCGCTCGAACGGGACAAGCCCTGGAACACCAAGGGCATCGAGGGCGTGCGCCGCTTCCTGGACCGGGTCTGGCGCCTCTACTTCGACGACGAGACCGACGCGGCTGCTGCCCGCGGTGCAGGACGTCGCGCCCGACGACGACGTGCTGCGCGTGCTGCACGGCACCATCGACGCGGTCACCACCATGACCGAGGACCTGCGCTTCAACACCGCCATCAGCCAGATGATGGTCTTCGTCAACGAGCTGAACCAGCGCGAGGTGCGGCCGCGCTCCGTGCTGGAGACCTTCGTCCTGCTGCTGGCGCCCTACGCGCCCCACCTGGCCGAGGAGCTGTGGTCGCGGCTGGGCCACGCCGGGGGCCTGGCCCACGCGCCCTGGCCCGCGGCCGATCCGCGCTACCTGGTCGCCGACAAGGTCACCGTGGTGGTGCAGGTCAACGGCAAGGTGCGCGACCAGATCGAGGTCCCGGCCGACGCGGCCAAGGACGCGGTGCTGGCGGCGGCCAAGGGCACCGAGAAGATCGCACCGTGGCTGGAGGGCAAGACCCTGGTCAAGGAGATCTTCGTGCCGGGCAAGCTCGTGAATCTGGTGGTGAGGTAGGCCGCGGGCCCCGCGCGGGCCGGTCCGTGCTACAATCGACCCCTCGGGGCGCGCGGGCGGCCGCATCCGGCGCCGTCCGCCGGCGTCCCGCCACGCCAGTGGAGGGGGTTCCCATGATTCGTTGCGCTTTGCTGTTCCTCGCCGTCGCGGCCGCGCTGCCGGCCGGCGTCCTCGCCCGGAGCGAGCCGCCGCCGGGCACGTCCGTGCTCATGACCGCGTCCTGCTCCGGCGGCGACGTGGTGCTGTCCATCGACTTCACCGTCACGCAGGAACCGCCGGCGGAGTTCGTGGGCTGGGTGGTAGAGCGGGAGGTCCTCGGCATCTGCGTCGACGACGCCCGGGTCACCGACGTCCTGCCCTGGCCCGCGATGGGCCAGACCCACCTGGACCTGACCGTCACCCCCGACGTGCCCTACTTCGACGAGATCTTCCGCATCTGGGCGGTGGACGCGGCGGGGAACGAGACCTTCATCTACTGGCCCCAGCGGCACAACTTCGCCCACGCGGACTGCCTGCCGGGGCCGTCCACGGTAGGCCACTTCGAGGAGCCGTTGCCGGACTACTACGAGTTCGTCGCCTGTGAGGGGTACTGCTGGCCGTGGCTGTCGTCCTACGGCATCGGGTACGTGCCGGAGCTGGAGCCGTACCTGACCAACGGGGTGACCGTGGCCCTGTACGGCGAGTTGATCCAGGGGATGCACGGCACGGACATCAGGACGACGGCGGTCGAGCCCTTCTACCTGCCCTGCGGCGCCGTGCCCACGGACCGCACCTCCTGGGGCGGACTGAAGGCCGACTACCGCTGAGACGGATCGCATGCGTTCGTGAGAGCGAGGGGCCCGGGATTTCCCGGGCCCCTCGTGCGTCGGTCGCGGCCGACGATCACTTGAGCAGCGTCACCCGCGTCCGCACCGACCGGGTCGCGGTGGTCAGCCGCACGGCGTAGACCCCCGACGGCAGGGCGCGACCCCGATCGTCGGTGCCGTTCCACGTGGCCCGATCCGGTCCGCCGG
The DNA here is from genome assembly GCA_963825035.1 of Candidatus Krumholzibacteriia bacterium. GTDB lineage: Bacteria > Krumholzibacteriota > Krumholzibacteriia > LZORAL124-64-63 > LZORAL124-64-63 > JACZKN01. Next base: position 19,305 of record CAWGRT010000012.1, read on the forward strand.
GGTGGGGCCCGTCGCGCAGCGTGCGCACGTGGCGGCCCCGCAGGTCGAGGATCTCCAGGCGCGCCGGCCCGGCACGGGACACCGCGAAACGGATGGTCACCTCGGGGTTGAAGGGGTTCGGCCCCGCGCTCAGTTCCAGGGCGTCCGCCGCCGGAGGCTCCAGATCCACCTGGTCCATGGCCACGTCCCGCCCCGACCCGGCGTAGACGAGCGTGTACGACCGTGGCCAGCCACCCGCGTCGGTGTCGCGCAGGCGGTAGCGCCGCAGGCTGTCGGCGTTCCCGTCCGGCTGCAGGTCTTCGCGGCTCCAGCGTCGCTCGACCGATCCGGCGGCGCCCCGCCGCTCCACGGACAGGCCGGACCCGTCCGGCAGGTTGGTCTCCACCAGCAGGTCCACGCCGTCGTCGCCGGCCAGGGCCAGGATCCGGCCCGTCCAGGCGGCGACGGGGACGTTCGCCGGGGGCAGCCAGTGCACCCTGAACTCGGCGCCGTTGGCGGGGTCGCCGTCCCGGTCGTAGGCAGCACCGCGGTACGCGGCCACCGCCTCGGCCGCGTTGGCGACCATGCCCTCGAGGCCGGAGCCGATCACCAGGGCCACCTGGTAGTGGAGCGACTGACCCGGCGCCAGGCTCGCGAACGGGCCGCTGCTGGTCAGGACCCGGTAGTCGCTTTCGTGGCCGGGCAGCACGTCCGGATCGCTCGTGTCGGCGCTCAGCAGCTGGTAGCGTTCGTCGTCGTTGGTGGGGTCGCCGCCCAACGCGAACGAGACGCTGCCCTCGAGGCGCTGGAAGGTGTGCACGCCCACCTGCGCCGGCGCGGCGAGCCCGGCCGGATCGGTGTCGTGCCCGCACAGGACCCAGCCCACGTATCCGGGCAGGGGCGAGGCGGCTCCGTCGTGCATGTACGCGATCTGCACGGGCACCATGGTGCCGTCAGCGGACGGGGCGGTGGTGTCCACGTACCCGGCGTAGTCGTCCTGGGCGACGTCCTGCGGACCGCGCGGGCCGATGTCGCAGTCCGAGAACAGCCCCAGGTAGACCTGCTCGATGGTCGCGGTTCCCGTGTTGGTGACGGTGAAGTCGTAGCCGATGTAGTCCGCGTCCGCCGGGCCGCTCCACTGGATCGAGCGCTGGACCACCTGCACGTGCAGGGGCACATGGTCGGGCAGCTGGGTCGCCAGCTCGGGCTCGTCGTCGTCGTAGGTGCAGACGAACTGCTGATCACCGAAAGCGGCGTAGTCCTCGTCGATCAGGCCGTCGCCGTCGTCGTCGCGGCCGTTGAGGATCTCCTCGTCCTCCAGGCCGTCGTGGTCGTCGTCGGCGTCGGGCCAGGGGTAGCGGTTGCCGCCCGGAGCGCCGAAGGCGGTGGGGAAGAGGGTGTCGCCCGGGTCGGCGGTGGGCCGGAACTCGGACGTGAAGCCGCCCGTGGTGACGTGCCGCTCGCCCAGGACGACACCGCCCACCCACAGGCCGGCCGCCCACAGGTACTCGTTGCCCGAACCCCCGGGCCACATGGCCGAGGGCGCGTCCGAGAACGTGGTGGAGGCGCTGGGGCAACTACCGAGCAACCCCCAGTTGGTGACGTTGTGCCAGATTGCGCCGACGTCGTGGACCACGTGGCCGTCGGTCACGGCGACCTTGTCCGGTTGCGGTGCCCGGGTGGCTGCCCCGCCGGTGGCGGGGGCGCCGAGCGTCCCGATCAGCAGGACGGCCCCGACCACGGCAAGCAGACGCATGCCTCTACGGATCATGATAAATCCCCTCCGATCATGCCCCGTTTCGCATGCCCCGCGATGTCCTGATGGTACGGAACGATCCCCTCCGCGGCAATCTCCGTGGCTAGCGGCCGGCCGCTCCTGCCGGCAGCCACGCCGTCTTCAGCGTCCACGCCGCCCAGTCGAAGGGGTGACGCACGCCGTGGGGGCCGGCCAGGGCCCGCCGCCGCTCGGCCGACACCGCGGCCGGCAGGTCCAGACCACCTTCCTGCCAGGTGGCGAGGATCCGCTCCGGCTCGAAGGCCGAGCCCTCGTCCCGCACCCGCCAGAAGGTCTGGATCACCGCGCCGGTGCCGGCGTCCAGGAAGGCGTCGCCCAGGCTGGGGGTGGTGGACAGGCCGTCCACGTAGGGCGCGCCGGTGGCGCAACCCGACAGCACCACCAGCCGGCAACCGTCCAGGTGGGCCGAGAGCACGTCCTGCAGGTCCAGGCCGGGGAAGGGGTCGCCGGAGGCGCCTGTCGCCAGGGGCAGCCAGGTGGAGAAGGGGACCTCGGCGTCGCGCACGGCGTGCCCCACGAAGTAGATGACGCCCGCCGCTTCCCAGTCGGCGGTCACCGCGGGCCGGGTCGCCCGATCGGCGGACAGCACCCTGGCCTCCGGCAGCCGGCCGCTGATGGCCGCCAGCTCCGCCGCGGCGCCGGGCAGGCCCGCCGGCAGGCCGAAACGTCGCCGCGTGCCCGGGGGCAGGGTCGGGTCGGCCACCACCAGGGCCCGGCCGCAGGCCGCCTGCGGAGCATCGGCCGGGCGCGCCGAATCGGGGCCGCCCCGCAGCCAGGCCACGTCCATGACCGACACCAGCGGCAGGTAGCCGCCGTCCTGATCCAGGTTCAGGGATGAGAACGGCACCTGGGCCAGGAAGCTGTTGCCCGAAACGAAGACGGCGCGGGGCCGCGTCCCGGCCGCGAACAGCCGCGGCGGCAGGATGGCCCGGGCCAACTCCGCCAGCTCGCCGGCTAGGTCGGCGGGCACGCCGGCGTCGGGATCGCCGGGGTCCCGGCCCAGGCGTTCCAGGTTGGCCGTCACCAGGGCGCGCAGGCGTTCCGGCGACGTCGGCAGCACATCGCGCTCCACCCCGTCGGCATCGGCGGTCCAGCGCACCACGCGGGTGCGCTCGACCAGGTAGAGGCAGTGGACGGCATCCCGGGCCGCCAGGTCGGCGCGGGCGCACCGGGCCAGGGCGGCCGCGGCCGTGGGCAGGGGCGGGGCCGCGGGGTCCGCCGGCACCGGCCAGCGCGGCAGGAAGGTGGTCCGCCACAGCAGCTCCAGGCCGTAGCCCACCTCGGGATTCGTGCCGAGCACGTCGTGCGCCGCTGCCCGCAGGTGGTTGTTGCGGGCCAGGTCCAGGTAGGCCTCGGGGCTGGCCTCGCGGGCGTGGATGTGGCGGAAGAGGCGGCTCCAGCCCGCGGTCAGCAGCGCCGCGGCGGTGTCCGGGTCCGAGGGCGCCACCACCCGGGCCCGCAGGGCATCGGCCTGGAAGCGCAGGTTGGCCAGGAGCAGCGGCTCGGTGCCGGCGGCCAGGGCCGTGAAGCTGTCCAGGTCGGCGGCGGCTGTGGCCAGGTCGCCCCGGCGCCAGCTCAGCCAGGCTCGCCACAGGGGCAGCCGCAGGCGCAGGGGACCGTCCTTCGCGGGCACGGCGGCGGTGGTCACCGTGGCCAGGGCGTCGGCGGCCAGGTCGGGCCGGTCCGCCTCCATCATGGCCGAGAACCAGTGCTGGCCCAGGTACTCGGCGTCGGAGAACGGCAGCTTCACCGCCTCCAGGTAGGCCTTGCGGAACGCGTCGTGGGCTTCGTCCAGGTGGCCGCGGGCCGCCAGACTGCGGGCGGCCAGGCTGGCGTGGCGCACCTGCGAGCCCCGGTTGGGCGCGGCGTTGCCGACGCTGCGGGAGATGTCCGCCTGCATCTGCTCAGCGCGCAGCAACAGCTGGTCCACCTGGTTCCAGCACTCCATCAAGGCGTACATGCGCAACAGCAGGTCCACCGTCTGCAGGGCACGGTCCGGGTCGCCCAGCTCCCGGCAGACGGCGATGCCGTTCTCGAACAGGGCCCGCGCCGTCCCGTAGCGGCCGTTGTTGAAGGCGTCGTAGGCCTGCAGGCTGATGAGGTAGGTGGAGACGCCCGCCAGGCGTGCCGTCCGCGCCCGGTCCACCAGCTGCTGCAGCGTGTCCCGTTCGGCCGGCGTCCAGCCCCGCGGCATGGCGGCCATCATCAGCTGGCCCCAGGCGAAGCACTCCTGGCCGAGCAGGTTGTGACGGCGGGCGAGGGTGCAGCTCCGGCGGTGGCAGCGTCGCCAGGCGTCCATGTCGCCGGCGTTCCGCTCCAGGTAGGCCAGATCGTACCAGCCCTCGGCGGCGCCGCGCACGTGACCCGTGGCCAGCAACTCGGCCCGCAGTCCGTCCAGCCGCGCCATCTTGCCGGCGAGGGTCAGGGTGGTGTCGTCCAGGGTCTGCCCCAGCGCCTGGTAGAGGCCCACCACGGTGACGGCGCTGTCGGGGGGCAGGGCGGCCAGGCGAGCGGTCTCGGCGGCGTAGGCAGGCAGCCCGCAGCCGTCGGCCAGTTCGGCGTCCACGGCGGCCAGGGCCGCTTCCAGCCGTTCCCTCACGCGCGGTTCGGGGGCGTCGGCGTCGTGGAGGGCGCGGACCAGGGCGCTGCGCAGGGCGATGAGGCGGTCGGCGCTGGCGTCCCGGGCCCAGCGGCCGAAGTCGCGGCCATCGGGATGCTCGAGCATGGCCAACTCGGACGGCGCCACGTCGGGCAGCCGCGCGGCCAGGCCGTCGCCCGTGCGCCGGCAGCCGGCGCCGGTCGCCAGCAGCGCCGTCAGGAGCGCCGCCGGGAACCACGTCTTGCCAAGCCGTCGCAGGGACATTACAACCTCAGATGCGGAATACGGCGCGCCCGACCGCGGAGCCGGGCGGGCCGAGAGATGACGTCGATCCTGCGCCGCGCGGGCCGGAGGGACCCGGCGGCAGGAGGGAGCAGGCATGGGCGGCGACCCAGGCCATCAGCAGGACCGCGAATTCGTCGCACGCATCCTGGCCGGTTCGGAACCGGACTGGCACGCGTTCGTCGACCGCTACACCCCCCTGATCCTGTCCATCGTCAGACGGTACGTGCATGACGAGGACCAGGTCAAGAACGTCTGGGCCGGGGTGCTGGAGCGGTTGTACGGCGGGCTGCTGAAGGGATTCGCAGGTCGGTCGCGCCTGAGCACCTGGCTGGTGTTCGTGGCGCGGAGCGCGGCCATCGACCACCTGCGCGGCACGAAGGGCCGGCCGCGGTTGCCGGAGAACTGGGCCGGCCTGGGGGAGCGCGACCAGTTCGTGTACCGCGAGCTGTTCATGCGCCGCCGCACGCCGGAGGAGGTCCGGCACGCCCTGGTGGAGCGCGGCGACCTGGGGTCGGACGAGAGCCTGGCCGAGATCGTCGCCCGCCTGGAGGACCACGTGGGCGACCGCACCCTCCGCCGCATCGCCTGGGATGCCCACGCCGCTTCGGTCGGCGCCGTCTCGGGCCGGCTGCTGGAGTACCTGGAGCATGCCGCGGCCGAGGCGGCCGAACAGGGCGAGGAGCTGAACCCCGAACGCCAGCTCCACCACGCCCGCACGCGCCGCACCCTGGACCGCATCGCCGAGCTGATCCGGGAGTTGCCCGAGGACGAACGCCGGGCCATGGAGCTGCGCTACGGGCGGGGTTGGACTGCCGAGCGCATCGGGCAGGAGCTGGGCATCGCCAAGCGCCGGGAGGTCTACACCCTCCTGGACCGGGCCGTCCGCTCCCTGCGCAAGTTGTTGGGCCTCAACGCTCTGTTGTCAGCATGGATTACATTGGTCTTTTTTTGGTAATTTTCCCGCGGCATTCGTCCAATGAGTGGCGACGGGGAAGGATCACCCAGCAACCCGGGAGCGCGGCATGAGCCCCACCGGCAATCACGTGGACTGGAACGATCTGGCTGCCCTGGCCGAGGAGGGCCCGGGGGCCGTGGACGGGACGATCCTGGGGCACCTGGCCGTGTGCCCGGCCTGCCTGGCGCACTGGAGCGAGGCGGTGCGGAGCCTGGACGGCGAGCGCATCGCGGCTCCGGACGCACGGCCGGCCGCCGTCGGGATCGCGAGCATCGCAGTGCCGCGGCGGCGGCGTTGGGGGAAGGTCGCCTGGGGAACCAGCGGTCTGGCAGCCGCCGCGGTGCTGCTGTTCCTGCTCGTGCCGCGCCAGCCGGGCGCGCCGGGGCCGGGGGATCCCCGCAGCCTGGTGCAGGCGCGGCTGACGGCCATGTCCGCGGACGGGTTGCTCCTGCCCGGCGTCGAGCGTCTGGTGGGTGCGGGGGAGGCCCGCTATCGGGACGGCGGCGCCGCCACCCCGGACCTGGACTCCCTGCTCGAGCCCTGGGCCCGGCGCTTCGGCGCCGATCCCGCCGACTCGGACGCGGCCTACTGGCTGGGCGCCGCCTACCTGGCCAGCGGCCGCCTCAGCTACGCCGACGACGTGCTGCGCCGCGCCCTGCAACGCCACCCCGGCGCGGTGGGCCTGCGCGAACTGGACGCGGCCACCGCCTACCGGCTGAACGAGCTGGACCGGGCCGAGCAGGTGCTGCGCCGGCTGCTCGAGGATCGCCCCGCCGACGGCACGGCCCGCTTCAACCTGGCCCTCATCGAGTCGGAGACGCGCCGCGTGGAGCAGGCGCGTGCGACCCTGCAGGACCTGGTGGACGATTCCAACCCCGCGGTGCAGGCCCGCGCCCGCGACCTGCTGGCCCTGATCGACGGCTGATCAGGCGCCCACCGCCGCCGGTCGCGTGCGCACCCTCGCGTCGGCGATCACCTCGATGAAGGCCTCGTAATCGGCCGCGCCCCGCGATCGCGGCGCGTGCTCGAAGATGGTCTGCTGCCAGCCGAAGGCTTCGGCCAGCTCCACGTTCACCCGGATCGAGCGGCACACCTTGGCGCCGAAGTGCTCCTGCAGCTGCAGCAGGGTCTCGGCCGAGCTGCGGGTGCGCTGGTCGTGGAAGGTGGGCAGGATCCAGCGCAGGCACAGCTGCTCGTTGTGGCGGCCCACCCGTTCCACGTGGCGTACGAAGTCCAGCACCCCCGCCAGGGCGGCCGGGGTCAGGGCGACCGGCGCCACCACCTCGTCGGCGCAGCCCAGCACGTTGACCGCGATGGCGTCCACGCCCGGGGCGGCGTCGATGACCACCGTGTCGTAGCGGCTCGAGACCGGGGCCAGGGCTTCGGCCAGGGCCAGGTGCCCGTCCTTCTCCCGGCGCGCGATGGCCAGGGCGGCCCGGGTCAGGTGGTGGTCGCTGGCCAGCAGGTCCAGGTTGTGGCGGGCACGCGTGACCGCCTCCAGCACGGTCGCCTCGCCCAGCAGCACCTCGTTGAGGGTGACGTCGGCGGGGGTCCCCAGGGCCTTGGCGCACTGGCCCTGGGTGTCGGCGTCCACCAGCAGCACGCGCTGGCCCCGCAGGGCCAGGCCGTGGGAGAGGTTGACGGCGGTGGTGGTCTTGCCCACGCCGCCCTTGGTCATGGCGATGGCGATGATGCGCATGTCGGCTCCTCGGTCGGGGTGCGGTCACGCTGTACGACGGGGAGCCTCAAGAAACCACCGTGCCACTTCGCCGACGCACGGGCAATTCCCGTTGCGGCAAGACATTGCGACGCCCCGCGCCGCAAGCGGGGGACGGGTGGCCTTGCACTTGGCCCGTAGCCGGACAGTGGCCGGGAGAGGCCTGCCGTGCCGCGCGCCGCCCGACGATGCCCCGTGGTGGCCGTCCGGGTGCCCGTGTCCCCTGGTCGAACTGCACGATCACCGCCGTGCCCGCGGGAACCGGCGGTCAGCGTCCGCCCAGGATTGCGCCGAGGGCCGCCGCCGCGGCCAGGCCGCCGGCCCAGAACACGAACACGAAAGCGGCCTTGGGTATGGACGCGGCGTAAGTCCCGCGGACGGCCAAGGCCATCATCACGAGGGTGTAGACCGTTGCCAGGGCGGCGATCACCGCCGTGCCGGGGGAGGCCAGCCCGGCGGCGACCATCATCAGCGGCGTCAGGGCACTCGTGAACGCCACGGCGGCTTTCGCCGCCTCGAAGTCCCCGGGCAGCCGGACGAGCCGGGTCAGCAGGTGCACGTAACCGGCAGCCAGATAGAAGCCGGCCACCACGCCCACCAGGCGCAGGGCGGCCCCGAAGACCAGGGCCAGGCCTCCGGCCATGGTGCCGCCGACCACGGCCGCGACAAGGGTGCCGACGATCCACATGACGAAGTAGAAGATGAAGGCGTCCGGCCCCTGGCCCGAACGCACCAGCTCCTCCTGGCCGTAGACGCCGGCGTGCACGCCGACGCGTACGAAGAACGCGCGGGGCGACGTGATGATCGCCCACCAGGTGTCGGCCAGGCCCAGGTCCCTGGCGATCAGGTCGGGAGCGACGGGTGCAGCGGCGGTTGCGGACGGGGACGAAGACGGAGCCGGGGACGGCAGGGCCATGGTGGTCCTCCTCGGGGGATGGGGTCTGCGATAACGATCGTTTATCGATCCAGGAATATGCTGCCGATGGCCCCATGGTACGGGGCAACCGATCCCGAGGGCAAGATCCTTGATTCCGCGCTCGTCAGCCCAGCCGCAAGGCCGCGGCCAGGGTCCGGCGCACCTTGTGGCCCAGGCCGCGCCGTTCGCGCAGCAGCGCCTTCAACGCGGGCATGGCCTCCTTGGCCGCCGCGTAGCCCCGCTCCCGGGCCACGGCGCCGTTGGCGAAGTCGGCCCAGTGGCAGTCGGTCACCGGCGGGCGGATGACGAAGTCGGCGGTGGCCACCACATAGTCGTTCAGCCGTCCCCGGGCGATGGTGTTGGAGCGCAGGATCATGTCCAGGCCCGTGCTGAAGCTGGTGTCCTCGAAGGCCGGGATGTCGATGGCCACGACAAGTTCCGCGCCCAGGTCGCGGCAGGCCTCCACCGGGCAGCGGTAGGGGCCGCCGCCGTCGCAGATCACGCGGCCGTCGCGGCGCACCGGCGGAAACACCCCGGGAATGGCGCTGCTGGCGTAGATACCGTCCACCAGGGGCCCTTCCCGGTAGATGACCCGCTCCCCCGAAACCAGATCCAGGGCCACCGCGGCGAAAGGGATCCGCAGGCTGGCGAAGTCGCCGGGGCCGAAGAGGCTGTGCAGGGGGCCGCGCAGCCGTTGCTCGTCCTGGAGCCAGGGCCGGGTCACCGTCTTGACGGCGATGAGCTTGCGCTGCATGAAGTCGAACACGCCCGAGATGCGGGCCAGGCGGTCGGTCTCGTGGTTCTCGCCCCGGGGTACGAAGGGCGCCCAGTAGGAGGCGAAATCGGGGTCGTCGACGTAGGCCTTCAGACGCCGCCACACCTTGTCCGGATGCGGATCCTGGGCGTAGAGACCGCCCACGATGGCACCCATGCTGGTGCCGGCCACCCGGTCGGGCCGGATGCCTTCCTCCTCCAGGGCCGCCAACACGCCCGCGTGGGCCAGGCCCCGCGCGCCGCCGCTGCCCAGCGCCAAGCCGACGATGGGATATCCCGCCATGCCTCGTCCTTCCCGCGGCCGCACCGCCGCACCAAGATACCATCGACCCGGGTCCGCACCAACCCGACTTTGACGCCGCGTGTCCGACTGCCTACCGTTGGGGGCGAGCAAGGGGATGCGCGCGCCCGCGGGCCGGGGCACCCCCCGCACCCGCACCGACCCGAGCCCGGAGACGACGCATCATGAGCGACGACGACGCCCGCCGCCTGCCGCCCGAATCGCCCTTCCTGATGGAGCGCCTCATGCGCCACGCCCTCGGGGGGAGGAGGTGGCGTACGGTTCGGAGGCCGAATTCCGCGATGCGGTCACCGAGCTTGCCGACGGCGACCTGGTGCAGCGCCGGCTGGACAGCCTCCGGGACGATCCCCTGGAGCTGGCCCAGGAACTGGCCTTCCAGGCCTACGAGGCCGAGGACGGCGACCAGGCCCTGGAGCTGGCCGAGCGCGCCCTGCAGCTGGACGACCACTGTGTCGACGCCCTCTGCCTGCGCGCCTTCCTGGTCTGCGACGACGCCGGCGAGCTGATCGCCGAGCTGGAGCATGCCGCCACCACCGGCGAGAAGCGCCTGGGCGAGGAGTTCTTCGCCGAGTTCATGGGCGATTTCTGGCCCATGGTGGAGGCCCGCCCCTACCTGCGCACCCTCAAACACCTGGCCGAGGTCCTGTGGTCGGTGGGCCGCCGCTTCGACGCCATCGCCGTCTACGAAAACCTCATGGACCTGGATCCGGCGGACCACATGGGCCACGCCGCCCTGCTGCTGGGCTACTACCTGGCCATGGGCGAGGTGCAGCGCTCCTGGGACCTGCTGGAAGAGGTCGACGACGGCGACAGCACCATCTTCGCCTGGGCCTGGGTGCTGCTCACCCTGATGGTGGACGACGAGGAGGGTGCCGGCCAGGCCCTGGACCGGGCCTTGGCCGCCAACCCCTACGTGGCCCCGTGGCTGGCCGGCGTGGGCGACCCCGGCGACCGCCCGGCCCCGACGGGCACCCACGTGGTGCGCGGCAGCGAGGACGAGGCCCTGGTCACCCTGGACATCCTGGCCGAGGCCTGGGATTGCGATCCCGAGGCCCAGTGGTGGCTGTTGGAAATCCTGCAGGACATGGGCTTCATCGACGAGGAGGACGAGGAGGCCGGGGAGGACGGGGAGCCGCGGCCCAAGTCCGTCAACTGATCCGCAGCGCCGCTGCAATCCGGCCGGGGCCGCGGGTCGCGAACCCGCGGCCCCCGTCTTTGCGGGCACCCATTCCCGGCGTCCCCCTGCCGTGCTATCTTGGTGGGAGTCCCATCTTCGCCGGCCCTGGAGTTCCGATGAACCGCACCGCACGCATCATCCTGTTCTGGCTCCTGTTGTTCGTTCCTGCCCTGGCCATGGGCCGGGATCCGGCGGTGTCCACTGCGGACACCCGCCCGGTCTGGGTCTTCTTCGCCGACCGCGGTCTGGACGGGTCGGCCCGCGACGCCGCCCTGGCCGCGGCCGGCGCCGTCCTGCCCGCCGCCGTCCGCGCCCGGCGGGAGCGGGCCGGGCGCCCCGCGGTGACGCTGGACGACCTGCCGGTCTCACCCGCCCGTTTGGCCGCGGCCGCGGCCACCGGCGCCCGACTCCGCCACACCAGCCGCTGGCTGGACGCCGCCAGCTTCGACGCCACGGCGGCCCAGGAGACCGCCCTGCGGGCTCTGCCCGGGGTGGTGCGGGTGCAGCCCGTGGCCCGGGGACCGGCGCCGGTCCCCCTGGACCTGCGGCCGGCGGCCGAGCCCGCCGCCCCCGGCGCCAAGGCCCTGGCGGCGGACGCCTTCGACTACGGACCCAACCTGGCCGCCATGGAGCAGGCCGGGGTGGTGGCCGCCCACGCCGCCGGCCTGACGGGCCGGGACGTGGTGGTGGGCGTGCTGGACTCGGGCTTCCGCACCACCCACGAGGCCCTGGCGGGTCTGTCCGTGCTGGCGGCCTGGGATTTCGTCAACGGGGACCCGGTGGTGGACGACCAGGAGGGCGATCCGCCGGGCGCCGCCAACCACGGCACCATGGTCCTGTCGACCCTGGCGGCGCGCCGTTCGGGACACCTGGTGGGCCCGGCGCCCGGCGTGGCGGTGATCCTGGCCAAGACCGAGGACGTCTCCCAGGAAATCCCCGTGGAGGAGGACCACTGGGTGGCCGGCCTGGAGTGGCTGGAAGCCCAGGGTGCGGACCTGGTCACCTCGTCCCTGGTCTACCTGGACTGGTACACCTTCGCCGACCTGGACGGCAACACGGCCGTGTCCACGGTGGCGGCCGACCAGGCCGTCGCGCGGGGCCTGCCGGTGATCAACGCGGCGGGCAACTACCGGCAGACCACCGGCACCATCGGCGCGCCGGCCGACGCCGACAGCGTCATCACCGTGGGGGCGGTGACGGCGAGCGGCGTCACCGCGTGGTTCTCCTCGCCCGGGCCCACGGCCGACGGGCGCATCAAGCCCGACGTGGCCGCGCTGGGAGTGGACAACACCGTGGCCGATCCCGCCGACGGGCGCGGCTACCAGCAGGCCAGCGGCACCTCCTTCGCCACGCCCCTGGTGGCGGGGGTGGCGGCGCTGGTCCTCGAGCGGGCACCGTCGCTGACGCCGCTGCAGCTGCGCGAGGCCCTGCGGCAGACCGCCGTCCCATCCCGGGGCGCCGGACAACGATCAGGGCTGGGGTATTGTCGACGCCTGGGCGCGCGGCCACCTACTGGGGCCCCGTCTTCGCTCACGGACCGCTGGCCGACACCGAGGACACGGCGGGACCCTACGCGGTGACCGCCTCCGTCACGGCGGGGCACGGCCTGGACCCGGCTCGCTGGTCATGGCGTGGCGGGCCGACGGCGGTCCCTGGCAGACCGTGCACCTGGTGCCGACGGGCGGCGGCCGGCCTCCTACCTCGGCGGTGATCCCCGGCCAGGCGGCCGGCACCCGGTGGAGTACTTCCTGACGGGCACCGACCTGGCGGGCGTGACGGTGACCGACCGGTGCGGGCGCCGGGCCGCGTGCACGCCTTCGCGGTGGGTCCGGACACGACGCCGCCGGAACTGGCCCACGTGCCGCTGCGGGGACCAGACCCTCTTCGCCTGGCCGCCGACGGTGCGCTGCACCGGCCCGGGACAACCTGGGCGTGGACCGCGTCGACTGCGTGCAGATCGACGGCGGCTGCCGAGGCCGGACCGGCCGCCCTGGCGCCGGGCACGGACGACACCTGGGCCGTGCCTTCCGCCGTACCGGCGGTCGGGCGTGGCGGAGGGCGATGTCGTCACCTACACCCTGGCCGCCCGGGACGCCGCGGCCGCAGCCAACACTACCGTCGTCGGCGCCGGCCACGTTCACGGTCGCGCCGTGGCCCGCGATCGACACGACGCTCGGCGAGGCCCCGGCCGCATCATTCCCGACGGCAGACCCCGCGGGCCTGGTGCGGCTGCCTGTTCCTGGACCCCGGCGCCGCGGGCACGGTGCTCGCGGTGCGGGTGGGCATCGACTCGCCACACGCGCGCCGGAGCAGCTGCGGGTGCGCCTGTTCGGTCCCGACGGCACAACTGTCACCCTGCACGACCACGGCGGCGCGGGCACCACCGACCTGGTGGGCACCTGGCCCGACGGACCTGGCGGTGTCGGGTCCCGGCAGCCTGGACGACCTGGCGGCGGACCGGCCGCCGGGCCCTGGATCCTGGAGGTGGTGGACGACCAGGCCGGGCACCATCGGCACCTGGAGAGCTGGACCTGCAGTTGACCCTCACGCCTGCGGTGTCGGCGGTGGGCGACGTGCCGGCCGCGCGTCTGGTCTGGCCGCTGCGCGCGGCGCCCAACCCCCTGAATCCGCGGGCCGCCCTATCGTTCGACCTGACCCGGCCGGCGCGGACCTCGCTGGTCATCTACGACGTCCGTGGTACACTGGTCCGCCGGCTGCTGGAAGCCGACCTGCCCGCCGGCCGGCACGAGCGGTCTGGGACGGCCGCGACGGCGGCGGCAAGGCCGCAGCCAGCGGCGTCTACCTGGCGCGGTTGGCGGCCGGCGGCCAGGTGCGCGAACACAAGCTGACCCTCGTCCGCTGACCCCGACCCGAAGCAAGGACCGCGACCACCATGGCCAAGACCAGCACCCGCTACTACTGCACCGACTGCGGCCACGAGGAACTGCGCTGGCTGGGGCGCTGCCCCGGCTGCGGCGCCTGGAACACCATGGCCGAGATGAAGGTGGCCAAGCCCGGCGCCGGCAAGGGCGCCAAGGGCTTCCGCGCCGGCCCGGGCCCGGTGCGGCTTCGCCGGCGGCGAGGGCGGCCCCGGCGCGCGGCGCAAGCCCGTGCCCCTGGCGCGGGTCTCGTCGGCGGAACAGCGCCGCCTGCCCGTGGAGCCGGCCGAGGTGGCGCGGGTCCTGGGCGGGCGGCCTGGTGGAGGGCTCGGTGGTGCTGCTGGGGGGCGAGCCCGGCGTGGGCAAGTCCACCCTGCTGACCGGCCTGGCCCTGTGGTGGGTGCGGCGGGGGGTGCCGGTGCTCTACGTGGCCGGCGAGGAGTCCCCGGCCCAGATCCGCATGCGCGCCGAGCGCCTGGGCTTCCGTCCCGACGACGAGGACGGATTCCAGATCCTGCCGGAGGTGCACCTGGAGCACCTGGTGGAGACGCTGCAGGAGGAGCGTGCCGCCGCCGGCCGGGACGCGCCGCCGGCGGTGATCATCGCCGACAGCATCCAGACCCTCCACAGCGAGCACGTGGACGCCTTCCCCGGCAGCCCCACCCAGATCCGCTACTGCGGCGGCGTGCTGGCCGACTTCGCCCGCCAGAGCGGCTGCCCCGTGTTCCTGGTGGGCCACGTCACCAAGACGGGCGACCTGGCCGGCCCCAAGCTGCTGGAGCACATGGTGGACACGGTCCTCTACTTCGAGGGCTCCGGCGGCGGCGCCATCCGCATGGTGCGCGCGGTGAAGAACCGCTTCGGCACCACCGGCGAGCTGGCGGTGCTGGAGATGCGGGGCGAGGGCCTGGTGCCGGTGGACGAGGCGGGCGTGCTGTTCCTCTCGGGGCGGCGCGGCGTCGAACCCGGCTCGGCGGTCACCGCGGTCAAGAACGGCTCGCGCACCTTCCTGGTGGAGGTGCAGGCGCTGGTCTCCAGCTCCCGCTACGGCACGCCCCAGCGGGTGGTCCAGGGGGTGGACAGCAAGCGGGTGGCGCTGCTGGCGGCCATCCTGGAAAAGCGGGTGGGGATGGACCTGGCCGGATGTGATATCTTCGTCAAGGTGGCCGGCGGCGGGCGCATCGACGATCCCGGCGCCGACCTGGCCATCATGGCCGCCCTGGCCTCGTCCCTGCGGGAGAAGCCCATCCCCGTGGACACCCTGGTCCTGGGGGAGGTGGGCCTGACGGGCGAGGTGCGGCTGGTGGCCGACCTGGAGGCGCGCCTGCGCGAGGCGGCCCGCCACGGCTTCAAGCGGGCCGTCCTGGCGGACCCGCAGGCCAAGGGCGCCGGCCGGCGCCCCAAGGGACTGCACCTGGAGACCGCCGCGAGCGTCGAGGCGGCGGTCGCCCTGTCCCTGATGCCCGCGGCGGCGAAGGCGCGGGCCAAGGAGGAGCGTCATGGCCGCTGAGAAACCCCGTCTGCACCTGATCCTGCTGGCCGGCGGCAAGGGCCTGCGCGCGGACAAGGACGAACTGGCGCCCAAGCAGTTCCGCACCACGCGGCGCGGCATGCTGTTCACCTGCGCCCTGCAGAACTTCCTGAACGTGCGGCCCCAGGCGGTGACCGTCACCGTGGCCGTGCCCGACGCCTGGCGCAGCGAGGCCTCCGCGGCGCTGACGCCCCTGCTCGGAGCCCCTGGGCCTGCCCTGGCTGCTGGCGCCGGCCGGGCCCCACCCGCACCTCCTCGACGGGCAACGCGGTCGAGGTCCTGGCCGACCTCGGACCACGCGCCCGCCGACGACGGCCTGATCGCCGTCCACGACGGGGCGCGGCCCTTCGCCTCGGACGAACTGCTGGACCGGCTGTGCGTGGCCACCCTGAGCAGCGGCTCGTCGGTGCCGGCCGTGCCGGTGAGCCGACACCATCATCGAGACGCGGCGAGGGCGGACACGGCACCTACCTGGACCGCACCCGCCTGCTGGCGGTGCAGACGCCCGCAGGTCTTCCGCTGGGACATCTTCCGCGACGCCCACCGCTGGGCCCGCGAGAACGGCGGCCGCTTCACCGACGACGGCAGCCTGATGGCCGAGCGGGGCCATCCGCCGGTGATCGTGCCGGGCGACTCCCGCAACTGGAAGATCACCACGGACGTCGACTGGAAGCGGGTGGAGGAGCTGCTGCGCTGACCGCGCGGGGGGCTTGCGGCCGCATCCCCGGCCTGCCTATACTCGATGGAACGACTCCGCTACCGTCGGACCACCGACCGCCGCGAAGGGAAGGCCTCTTCATGCCCCGTTTCGACACCATGCGCCGGTGCGCCTTGCCCGCCCTGGCGGTCCTGCTGCTGCTGCGAGCCGCCGGGCCGGCGGCCGCCCAGGACAATTTTCCCCGGGTGGGGCTCAGCGCCGCCGCCGGCAGCTGGGTGGACTCCCTCACCGTTGCCTTGGGCGACACCTTCACCCTCTACGTCTCCGTCCTGGGCCACACCCCCGGCGAGCCCCTGGCCCAGCCGCTCCACGACGTGGCCTGGGTGATCCACCAGGCCTGCTGCGGGGCCACGCTGGACGTCCTGGCGACGGACCTGAACCCGGACCTGGACCACACGGGGCTGAGCCCCCTTTCGGGCATGGTCTCGACCGCCGCCGGCTGCATCGACCAGGACGCCATCCGGCTGGCCACCCTGACGGTGAGGCTGCGGGCCGAAGGGCCCGGCCAGTACCTGGTGGCCGCCGGCCCCTACGCCTGGGCGCACGACTGCGAGGGTGGCGAACCCGTGTTCATGGACATGCCCGTGCTGGTGACCGCCACCGGGACCTCCACCCCGGCCGCGCCCGGGAGTTGGAGCGGGCTCAAGGCGCAGTACCGCTAACGGCGCCTCCGTCGCGCGGTACGGGAAAAGCGCGAGGGTCCCGGCAGAAGCCGGGACCCTCGTTGCCGGTTGGGGAGCAAGGGGGAGCCCCCAGACCGGCGATACCGGAATGTGTGCCTCGCGGCTCAGCGCACCAGCGAAAGCAGCCGGGCCTGGCTGCGGCCGTCGGCCACGAGGCGCGCGACGTACGTGCCGCTGGGCACCGCGTGGCCGACCGCGTCGCGTCCCCGCCAGACGGCCTCCAGGGACCGCCCGCGCGGCCGGTCGCCGTCGACCAGGGTCCGCACCACGCGCCCGCGCAGATCGATGATCTGCAGCGTCACGTGCGTGTCGCCGCCATCGCCGCCCAACTCGTAGGGCAGGTGCACCTGCGGGTTGAAGGGATTGGGATAGCCGGCCAGGAGTCGCGTGGCGGGTGCGGGTACGCCGTCCGTTGCGGAAAGTTCCACCTCGGCCAGGGCCTGGTCGATGACCCCGCGCACGGCGGCGTCGTCCCAGTCCCCGCGCCAGCGGATGATGCCGTCCGCATCGATCACGAAGTAGTAGTGGTAGCTGCAGCCGTAGGCGGCGGGGATGCCCGCGGCGTTGCCGAGCATCAGCACCGGATAGGTGGTGCCGGCGTTGGCGGGATAGAGGGCCACCTGCGCCGGGGTGCCGTCCCAGACGTCGATGGCCAGGGCCTGGAAGGGCCGGTCGCCGTAATCCTGATTGAGGACCTCCGTACCGGGGCCGTCGGCGATGCAGTAGGGTCAGCCGTAGCCGACGACGGCCAGGAACACCACCTTCCCCTGGAACTCGCCGAGGCTGCGCCAGCCCCCGCCGTACTGCTCGAGGTTGAAGTCGGCGGCCGGGTCGCCGACGCGGCCGGCACTGGGGCCGGCAGCGGCCGATCCGGCGGCCAGCACCGCCAGCACGGCGGCGGCTACGGCCAGGTCCCGGGTCCTGCGTTTCATGGTGCGCTCCCTCCTGCGCACGGGACCGGGGTCAGCGGTACAGGGCCCGCACCCCGCCCCACGTGTCGTTCGCGACGGGCAGGGGCGCCAGGGCCTGGTCGATGGCCGTGCGCATGGCCGCCTCGTCCCAGCTGCCGCGCCAGGCGATTGTCCCGCTGCCGTCGATGATGAAGTAGTAGTGGTAGGTGGTGTTGTAGTTGGCCAGGATGCCCCCCTGGGCTCCCCGCAGCAGGAACGGGAAGGTGATCCCCGCGTTCGCCGGGAAGATCTGGGCCTGGGCGGGGGCACCGTCCCAGACGTCGATGGCGAAGGCCTGGATGGGGAGTCCCGCGTAGTCCCGGATCAAGGCCTCCGTACCGGGGCCTTCGGCGATGCAGCTGGTTCAGCCGTACCCCACGATGAACAGCAGCACCACCTCGCCACGGTGGGCGCTCAGGGTGTGGGTGACCCCGTCCAGGTCCTGCAGGCTGAAGTCGGCGGCCGGTGCATGCACCTCGCCGGGCCCCGGCGCGGCGGCTGCGGCGCCGGCCAAGGTCAGGACGGCGGCGGCTAGGGCGGCGCGGAGCGTGGGGGTGGGGGGCATGGCGGCTCCTTGGGCAATCAGGACAAACGATATCCTATAAACCCACGGATACGCAACCGCCGCCGATCCGCAACCCCCTGTTTGTGCCGCGAAGATTGTGTCCGGCCCCGCCGGGGCTCTCTGGCGAACATGAATCCGCAATTATTCACAGCCTAGAGTCAAAAAACACCGACCGCCGGGCGGCGGACACAATCTTCACGGCACAAGCTATCAGTCGAGATCGGTTTTGAGGGTGCCGGTGTCGGCTTCCCGGTACACCTTCACCTGCCGGTAAAGCTTCAGTCCCATGCGCCCCCCGCGGATCCCCGCCAGCAGCGCTTCCAGGCATCCGCCCAGGTCGTCTCGCTGTTCCAGCAGGCCGTCCAGGCGGTCCTGCATGGTCTGCCGCTCGTGGCCGGCCGGCAGATCGTCCCGGGCCTCGGCCACGTGGTGGATCTTCAGGGCCAGCACCGTCAGGCGGTCGATGATGCTGCCCGGGGACTCGCTGTTCAGGGGGGCGTCCGGGGCGATGACCCCGGCGCGGGCCAAGCCGGCGTGGATCATGTCGTCCAGGCGGTCGACGGTGCGCACGCGGCGGCGGTTGGAGGCGTCGATGGAGCGCTTGACCGCGGCCTGCACCTGGTCGGTGGCGCCGTGGTCGCGGCTCTTGTCCTCCTCGTGCCACTGGAACGTGTTGATCAGCTGCAGACGCTCGGTGATGGCGGCCCAGCCCTCCGGCTGTTGCGCGGGCACCACGGCCAGGGCGGTTTCCCAGTCGCCCACGTGGTCCTCCACCGCGTGCCAGCGGGCGATCACCTCGTCCAGGATGGGGGCGACGGCAGTCCAGCCCGGGGGCACGAGGGCGGCGGGGTCCAGGTCGGGCACGGGCAGGTCGGACATGACGGCTCCGGGGACGGGGTAGGCCGGCCCGCGGGACGGGCGCGGCGTGTCGGCGCTGTGGGTCCCACGGTAAGGGGCGGATCCCCGCCGGGCAAGCCCCCGATCCGCAGATCCGCCTTGGTCGTCAGTCCGGCGCCGGGTTACCATGGGACGATCCGGGGAGAGGAGATCCATGACCAGCGACCTGAGCACCGAACGCGTCGTCTGCCTGCAGTTCCATCTGGGCGGGGATCGCAACTTCCACTACCTGCTGGGCGATCCGGGGACGCGGCGGGCAGCGGCCGTCGATCCGGGGTTCGAGCCGGAACAGTTTGCGGCGATCGCCGGGGAACACGACCTCACCGTCGCGGCGATCCTGATCACCCACGGCCACGGCGACCACACCGGCGGCGCCGCCGCACTGGCGCGGCTGACCGGGGCGCCGGTCCTGGCGGGGCGGGCGGATGCGGTGCCCGGCGCCCGGGTCCTGGCCGACGGGCAGGTCGTGACCGTGGGCGACCTGGCGATCACCGCGCTGGCCACCCCCGGCCACGCGGCCGACCATTTCTGTTTCCACGCGGCGCCCTTCCTGGTCACCGGCGACCTGCTCTTCTGCGGCAAGGTGGGGGGCACGGGGTCCTACTTCCCCGGATCGTCGGCCGGAGCAGGAGTGGGACTTCGCTGCAGCGGGTCATGCAACTTCCCGACACCACGCGCGTCCTTCCGGGCCACGACTACTTCGGGGGCCGGGGCACCATGCCCCATTCGACCGTCGGGCACGAGCGGGCGCACAACCCGTTCCTCGCGGGGGATTTCGCGGCCTTCTGCCACCTGAAGGAACACTGGGCGGCATACAAAAAGGAGCATGGTATCCGGTGAGCCTGCTGGCGCGCGCAGACGACGGCCGCATCATCTGGCGGCACATCCTGGTGTCCTGGACGCTGCTGGCCGCGGCGGCCGGCCTGTCCCGGGTGTCGGCGCCCTTGGCCGCCTCCGGTGCGGCGGTGCTGGTCCTCGGTGCCTGGCTGACGGCCGTCCGCTTCCTGCTGGCGGACACCTGGGGCCGCTGGTTCTGGTTGTGGTGGTTCGTCAGCGCCGGCCTCATGGCCGGCACCCTGGGCGGACCGGGCATGGGCGGGGCCATCGCCGTCTCGGCGTTCGCCCTGACCGTGCGCACCTACCGACCGTGGCGGCGGGTGACGGCCCGTCGGCGGGCGGTGGGCTTCGGCCTGGGGTTGGTGGCGGCGGTGCTGCTGGTGCTGTGCGCCGAGTTCTGGGGCGACGACGTGCAGGGCGCCGCCAAGGTGCTGCGGGACCTGGGCGGCTGGTCCCTGGGCTCGCTGGCCGTCTTCTGGTTCTGGTCCCTGTTCCATCTGGCCGTGCGCATGCAGCTGCACTTCCTGCGCCTGCGGCCCAAGCTGGGGGTCAGCGCCTTCCTCATCGGCTTCGTGCCCCTGGTGCTGGTGGTGGTGCTGGCGGCGATGATGCTCTACACGGGCCTGGGCGGTGCCCGGGCCAGCCGCGCCCGGGCCACCCTCGAATCCTGGCGCGAGATGACCGCCGCGGGCAGCGACCTGGCGCCGGCCCTCTTCGACACCACCTTCACCTGGCCCGTCGGCCGCCGCGCCCCCGGCCGGCGCGGTGGGCATCCCCGCCCCCACCTGGATGCCCGACCTGGCCCGCCGCCTGGCCGCCGCCCCCGGCGACACGGCCGCCGCCGCCCCGCGGGACACCACCGCCTGGTTCGCCGCCGGCGGCGACCTCTGGCTGATGCGCTGGCGGGACGTGGGCGGTCCGGACGTGCGGGCCGACGCCTGGCTCCTGGGCACGCGGCCGCTGAACGAACTGTCGCGGCTGCTGCGCTGCGGCCTCGTGCTGCAGGGGATCGGTGCCGAATCCGACGGGACGAACATCGGCATCGGCACCCGCGATCCGGTGGTGCACGGCGTCTTCGCCGGGCGGCGAGGCCATGTACCGCGACGTCTCCGGGGACCCGGGCTTCTGGTCCGAGTGGCGCTACTTCGGCGGCACCCTGCTGCCGGTGGTCCGGCACCGGGAAGGCCGGCTGGACACCGACGAACCTGTTCATCACCCTGCGCACCGGCTGGTCCGACCTGCGCAGCGAGTTCCTGGAGGGCGAGGACAACCTCAACATCGCCGTGGTGGTCGCGCTGTCGGTGGTGGCGTTCCTCTTCCTGGTGATCGAGATCTTCGCCCTCTTCTTCGGGGTGCGCATCAGCGAGGGCATCATCGCCGCGGTGCGGGCCCTGGGGCGCGGCACCCGGCGCGTGGCCGAGGGCGACCTGGACACCCGGATCGAGGTGCCCAACGAGGACGAGTTCGGCGATCTGGCGGCCAGCTTCAACGCCATGATCCGAGGCGGTGAAGAAGGGGCGGGACGACGCCCTGGCCCGGGAGCGCCTGACCCGCGAACTGCAGACGGCCCGGGAGATCCAGGAGCGGCTGCTGCCCCACGACGAGCCGCGCCTGTCGGGCTTCGAGATCACCGGCGCCAGCATCCCCAGCCGCGAGATCGGCGGCGACTACTTCGACTTCCTGCTGCAGCCGGACGACCGGATCGGCATCGCCATCGGCGACGTCTCGGGCAAGGGCATGCCCGCGGCCCTGCTCATGTCCAACCTGCAGGCCAGCCTCCACGGCCAGGTGATCCATCCCAGCAGCGTGGCCGAGGTGGTGGCCCGGGTGAACGACCTGCTGGTGGCCTCGACCGATCCCCACATGTTCGCCACCTTCTTCTACGGCCTGCTGGACACGCGCAGCGGCGTGTTCACCACCACCAACGCCGGCCACAACCCGCCGCTGCTGCTGCGGGCCGACGGCACGACCGCGCTCCTGGGCGAGGGCGGCCTGCTGCTGGGCATGCTGCCGGACCAGGACTACCGGCAGCAGGAGACGGTCATCGGCCCGGGGGACGTCGTGGTGCTCTACACCGACGGCATCACCGAGGCGGCGGGGCCGTCGGCCGAGCCCGACGACCCCGAGGCCATGTTCGGCGAGGAGGCCCTGCTGGACGTGGTGCGCCGCCACGCCCACCTGCCGGCGGTCGGCATCAAGGAGGCCATCCTGGCGGCGGTGGCCGCCCACACCGCCGGGCGTGGAGCAGTCGGACGACATCACGCTGGTGGTGATCCGCCGCCAGGGCTGACGCGCGCCGGGCCGACATTCGCGCTGGCCCGCGCCGCGGCGGGGCGTATCGTCGGCAATCGCGCATTTCCGGTGACACGCTGCCCGCCGCGGCGGCGGGGCGTCAACGACAGGTGGACGACATGCTGGAATGGCTCAAGGAAATCCTGCCCGATCGTCGCTGCTGCTGGTCGTCGTGGTGATCGTGCGTTCGCGGCTGCCCAAGGTGGAGCTCGGCCACAGCGCGGCCTTCGAGCGGCGCCGGCGCTGGAACTGGCTGCCCCTGGGCCTGACCTACGCCTTCCTCTACATGGGGCGCTACAACCTGAAGGTCAGCAAGTCCGCCTTCGAGAACATGCCCGGCCTGCACGGCGGCTCGCATGATGGGCAACGACGCCTTCGGCGTCATCTTCGGCGTCGGCACCATCGTCTACGGCTTCTCGTTCCTGATCAACGGCCCGCTGACCGACCGCCTGGGCGGGCGGTTCTCCATCCTGATCGGCGCCTTCGGGGCCGCCCTGGCCAACCTGGCCATGGGGCTGATCTCCTGGTCCCTGCTGAAGCGAGGGGCCGGGGTCGGGCTTCTTCGCCGCCCACTTCGTCGTGGTCTTCGCGGTGCTCTACGCCGCCAACATGTACTTCCAGAGCTTCGGCGCGGTGGCCATCGTCAAGGTCAACGCCGCCTGGTTCCACGTCCGCGAGCGCGGCGTGTTCGGCGCCATCTTCGGCATCCTCATCTCGCTGGGCATCTACTTCGCCTTCGACTGGGGCGGGATGATCCTCGAGCACGCGGGCCTGGTCTGGGTGTTCATGGTGCCGGCGCTGATCCTGCTGGCGTCTTCTGGCTGATCGACCTGCGCCTGGTGCGCGACCAGCCCCACGAGGCCGGCTTCACCGACATCGCCCTGGGCGACGCCACCGACGGCGACACGGGCCCGCGCCTGGGGGCGGCCAAGGTCTTCGGCATGATGCTGCGCAACCCGATCATCATGACCATCGCGCGTCATCGAGTTCTGCAGCGGCTTCTTGCGCCAGTCGATCATGCAGTGGTTCAGGATCTTCGCCAAGCAGACCGACGCGGTGCTGGGCCTGAAGTCCGGCTTCGTGTACGAGAACTGGGGGCTGCTGCTGTGCATCGCCGGCATCACCGGCGGCGTGGTGGCCGGGATTCATCAGCGACCACGTCTTCCAGTCCCGCCGCGGGCCGGTGGCGGGCCTGCTCTACGGCGTGATGCTGCTGGGTGCGATC
Source organism: Candidatus Krumholzibacteriia bacterium (assembly GCA_963825035.1). Classification (GTDB taxonomy): domain Bacteria; phylum Krumholzibacteriota; class Krumholzibacteriia; order LZORAL124-64-63; family LZORAL124-64-63; genus JACZKN01. Next base: position 42,380 of record CAWGRT010000012.1, read on the forward strand.
GTGCTGGTCTTCACCTACCAGACGCCCTTCGTGGGCTGGCTGGTGATCCTGATGTCCATGGCCGTGATCGGCGTGCACGGCATGCTCTCGGGCACCGCCAGCATGGACTTCGGCGGGTCCAAGAACGCCGGCATCGCCGTGGGCATCATCGACGGATTCGTCTACCTTGGGACCGCGGTCATGTCGTTCACCTACGCGCGCATCCTGCCGCAGGAGACCCTCGATGCGGCCGGCCGGCTCGGCGGGCGCGGCCACCGATCCCGGCCAACTGGCGGTCGTGGCCGATCGCCATGATCGTGGTGACGACGGTGGGGCTGCTGCTGACGCTGCGCCTGTGGAACGCCAAGCCGAAGCCCCGGGCCGATCACTGAGCCGACGGCTCCCTGACCGGGAAGGAATCCGAGATGCGCACACCGCCGGCCTTCGCGCCGGCGGCCGCCGCGGCGTTGCTGGCCGCGGCGGCCGTCGGGGCGCCCGCGGCCTCCCCCGCCGCCCCGTCCGCACCCGCAACCGCCGCGCCCGCCTCCCCCGACTCGGCCCGCTTCGTCGTCGTCCGGGGGGACACCCTGTGGCTGGCCGAACCGGTGGAGGTGGTGGGCTCGCGGGTGCCGGTCGCCCTGCCGGGGGTGGTGCGCGGCATCGAGCTGCTGGACGGGGACGAGCTGGAGACCCTGCCGGCGCGCTCGGTGGCCGAGGCAGCTGGCGGCCTTCCCGTCGGTGGTCACCGGCCAGCGCCAGGAGTACGGCGTCCAGTCGGACCTCTCCATCCGCGGCTCGACCTTCGACCAGGTGCAGGTGCTGCTGGACGGCTTCGACATGTCCGATCCCCAGACCGGCCACCACCTGCTGGACCTGCCCGTGGGCGCGCACGACGTGGCGCGGCTGGAGGTGCTGCCCGGGCACGGTTCGGCCCTGTACGGTTCGGGGGCGTTCGGCGGCACCGTGAACGTGGTGACGAGGAGGCCGGGCCCGCGCCGCGGCGGCGAACTGGGGGTCCAGGGGGGCGGCGACGGCACCTGGGGCGCCTGGGGCGCCGCCGACCTGGCGGGGCGGCCGCACCGCCGCGCGGGTCTCGCTGGAGCGCTTCCGCACCGACGGCTACGACTACGTCCGCGACGACGGCACCCGGGTCGCCGGCGCCGGGGACGCCGACCTGTGGTCGGCCACCGGCCGGGTCGTCGACACCACCGACCGCGGCGAGACCGACGCCTTCGTCGGCTGGAGCGACCGGGCGTTCGGCGCCCTCGACTTCTACGCGCCCTACGACTCGTGGGAGCGCACGCGGACCCTGGCCGGCTTTCTCCGGGTCAACCGCCGGGTGGCCGGCGGCCTGACCCTGGAACCGCGGTTCTTCTTCCGCCGCCACGAGGACCGCTTCGTGCTGATCCGGTCCAACCCCGACATCTACACCAACGACCACGTGACCCGGCGCTTCGGCGGGGAACTGCGGGGACTGGCGGAGCTGGGGGAGGACCACAGCCTGGCGGTCGGGGTCGAGGGCGTGTACGAGGACATCGCCAGCACCGGCGTGCGGAGCGGCGCCTCCGGGCCCGCCCTGGGCGACCACCTGCGTCGGCGCGCCTCGGCCTCGGCGGAAGTGGACGGCCACGACGGCCCCGTGCGCTGGCAGGGGGGCGGACGCGTGGACCTGCGCTCGTTCCTGGGGCCGCGGGTCTCGGGCACCGCCGCGGCGACGGTGACCCTGGCCGGGCCCTGGTCCGCCCGGGCCAGCGTCGGCACCGTCCACCGGGTGCCCACCTTCACCGATCTCTACTACGCCGATCCGGCCAACCTGGGCAACCCCGACCTGCAGCCGGAGCACGGCTGGGCCTGGGACGCGGGCCTGGCCTTCGACCACGGACCCTGGCGGGGCTCGGCCACGTGGTTCGAGCGCCACGAGCGCGACCTGATCGACTGGGCGCGGGCCGACGGCGATTCCCTGTGGCACGTGCTGAACGTGGCCGACGGCCGGGCGCGGGGCGTGGAAACCAGCGTCGGCTGGCGGGGGTCGCGGGGGCACCGGCTGGTGGTGGGCTGGACCTGGCTGGAGCGCTCCACCTCGTTGGACACCGGCTACGACGCCAAGTACGGCCTGCTCGTCCCGCGCCAGCACCTGACGGCGCAGGGCACCGTGGTCCTGCCGGCGGGCCTGGAGGCCACCGCGGCTCTGCGGTACCTGGAGCGCAGCGGCGGGCCCGACGCCTTCCGCGTCTCGGCGGTGCTGGACGGGCGCCTGTCCTGGCGCGGGCCGCGGGGCTGGTTCGCCGGCCTGACGGTCACCAACCTGGCCGACCGGCGGGTGATGGAGGTGCCGGGCATCGTGCTGCCGGGCCGTCTGGCGACGGTCTCGGCCGGGCGCCGCTTCTAGCCGGTGGTCTTGACGAAGACCGCGTGACCGTTGAGGTTCTGCACGCAGACGAGGTCGGGCCGGCCCTCGCGCTCGTGCACCAGCCGGGCGATGCCCGGGGTGCTGGCGAAGCCGAAGTCGTCGAACACCACCACGCCGCCCGTCTCCAGGCGCGGCCACACCCAGTCCAGCACGTCCGCGGCCGAGCGGTAGGCGTCCACGTCGATGTGGCAGAGGCGGTAGCGCCGGTCGGCGAGGGCGGCGCCCGTGTCCTCGGGGAAGATGCCCCGGTGGATGCGCACGTTGGTCAGCTCCAGCCGGCGCAGCAGCGCCTCCACCACGGGCACGGCGGTGTCGGCGTGCTCGCCGCCCCGGTAGCCGGCGTCCTCGCGGCCGGCCTTGACCACCCCCGTGAAGGTGTCGCACAGGTGGATCTCCGCCGGCAGGCCCAGGTCCGCCGCGCGCCGGCCCAGCAGGGCGCCGGTGCCGCCGCGCCAGGTGCCCACCTCCAGCACGTCGCCGGGCACCGCGGCCACCTGGGCCAGCAGGTGCCACAGCTCCCAGCAGCGGAACAGGTCCACCAGGGTGTTGTCGCGGATGGCCGCGTGGCAGGCCCGGAAGCCCTCGTCCCGCAGCCACGGGCTGTAGGTGGCCCAGGAGATGATCACCGAGTCCCGGGCCGGGTCCAGGTTCTTCTCCGTCAGCCGGCGCCGCACGGCGAACAGGCTCTTCTCCACGAAGCGCTTGCCCGCCCGCGCCAGGTTGCGGTTGGCCATCGTCGTCGTCCTTCCTCAGTGGCTGCCCCAGCGCTTCTCGCCCGCGGTCACCGCCACGGGCAGGACGTTGCCTTCCGGCGGCAGGGGGCAGGTGGCGAATTCGGTGAAGGCGCAGGGCGGGTTGTAGGCCTCGTTGAAGTCGAGGATCACGGTGCCGTCGTCCGCCGGCGGGTCCGCGGCCAGGAAGCGGCCGCCGGGGTAGGTCCGGGGGCCGTTGGTCCTGTCGCCGAAGACGATGAACAGCTCCTCGCCCGGCGCGCCGGTGGGCACCAGGCGGCAGGCGCGGCCGTCGATGGTGAAGACCAGGGTGCCGGGACTGGGCTCCTGGTCCACCTGGCCCAGGACGTTGCGCACGGCCACGGTGCCCGTGCCCGGCTCCAGCCGCGCGGTGACCCGCCAGCGGGGATCCACGGGGAAGCGGTCGATGCCCGTGAAGTTGCGCAGGGCCGCGGCGTGGGTGTCCTTGACCCGCAGGAAGTAGCGGTCACCCCGCCGGATGACGGACATGACCAGGGTGCCGACGGCCAGCTCGGTGGGCTGGCCCGCGGTGTCGACCACCAGGTCCAGGGTGGTCACCGGTCCGGCGGCCGGCGCCTGGTAGCGACGCACGTCCACGGCGGGATCGGCGGCGAACGTCACCTCGCCGCCGGGATCCAGGTCGATGCGCCCCACCCGCGCCGGCGCCTTGGCGATCAGCGGCACGTCCGAGCCGGGGGCCGAGCCCACCACGTTGGGCCCCGCGTGCAGCTCGTGCAGGCCCACCAGGGTCAGCCAGCCCGTCTCCGACTCCAGGCGCGCGATGCGCTGGGCGTGCCAGGCGTCGACGGCCGCCACGTAGGCGGGGTCGGCCTCGGTGCGGCGGCTGCAGCCGGCGGCCGCCAGCAGCGCCGACAGGGCCAGCAGGGCCAGGGCCGGCGGGAGAGGATTGCGGGTCCGGCGCATGATCTCGTCTCCTCGGGCTAGTGCTGCCACGAGCGCAGGGTGCGCAGGTCGTCGGCGGTGAGCCGGGCGTCCCGGTGGATCAGCAGGTACTGGAAGGGCGGCATGTCCCCCTTCTCGGTCTCCTCCATGATCTCGCCGCCCAGCTTGGCGCGCCGGGCCTGGTCGAGCGTGCCCCAGTCGGAAAAGTTCAGCTTGCCGCGGCCCTCGCCCACGTCGTGGGCCACCAGGAACTTCATGGGAGCCACGCGGCTGTACCACGGCCAGCGCGTCTCGTTGGAGTGGCAGTCGTAGCACGACTCGGCCAACACCGCGTGCACCGCCGGCGGGCCGTCGAAATCGGCGGTCACCGGCGGGTTGGTCCGTTCGACGGGGATCAGCTGCATGATCACCAGCAGCGCCACCACGCCCAGACCGATCTTCTTCCTCATCGCGTCCTCCCTCGCCTGCGGGCTGCTCCCCCCTCAGCGCAAGATATCGATGGGCCGCCATGTCCCGGAGCGGGACCACCGGCCGCACAGCCGGAGGATCGCACAGGCCGGCACCGGCGAATAGCACGAACCGAGCCGGTCCACGCGACGGCCGTCGGGCACGCGCAGGCGCGGGCGACGCGGCGATGGCCGTCGACGGCGGCGTGGTCGTCCGCGAATCCGGTTTGGTCCGGACGCGGTCGCAGTTTACATTGATGGGCGGCTCCGGCAACATGCGACGGCATCCGGCCATCGATCAACCCGTCCGGCGCAAGCCGGCCCAGGAAAGAGCAGCACGTGACCGCCATCGTCCAGCACCATACGGGGGATCCGGACAGTCTCGGCTAGGGGAGGTGCCCATGCCCCGACCGCTGCCCCGGGCGTCGACCTCCCTGGTCGGCGTCGTCACCGTACCGGGTGACAAGTCCGTCTCCCACCGCGCCGCCCTCTTCGCCCTGCTGGCCTCCGGGCCCTGCCGGGCGTCGGGCTGGCTCGTCTCCGCCGACACCCTGGCCAGCCTGGACGCCGCGGCCGCCCTCGGCGCGCGGGTGGTCCGCGCGGACCGCACGATCAGCGTCGACCCCGCCGGCGCCCCCGGCGCCGCCCTGCGGGACGGCGGCACTCCCGTGACCATCGACTGCCGCAACAGCGGCACCACCGCCCGGCTGCTCTGCGGTCTGCTGGCGGGCTGGTTGCCGCCCGACGGTCCCGGGGTGGTGCTGGACGGCGACGCCTCCCTGCGGCGGCGGCCCATGGGCCGGGTGGTCGAGCCCCTGCGTACCATGGGTGCGGCCATCGCCTGGCTGGGCGAGCCCGGGCACCTGCCGTTGCGCGTGCGGGGTGCGCGGCTGCGCGGCTGCGGCCACGACCTGCCGGTGCCCAGCGCCCAGCTCAAGTCGGCACTGCTGCTGGCGGGGCTGCGCGCGGCCGGCGACACCGTCATCCGCGGCGGCGGGGCCAGCCGCGACCACACCGAGCGCCTGCTGACGGCCATGGGCGCGGCGCCGCGGCGCGGCGAGGGTGACGCGCTCACCGTGTCCGCGGCGACGAACCTGGCACCCTACGACCTGGCCGTGCCCGGCGATCCGTCGACGGCGGCCTTCTTCCAGGTGGCCGCCGCCCTGGTGCCGGGCTCGCGGCTGACGGTGCCCGGCCAGTCCCTGGGCGCGGGACGCACGGGCGCCCTGGACGTGCTGCGGGCCGCGGGGGCGACGGTCACCATCGCGCCGACGGCCGGCGCCGACGACTCCGCGCGCGAACCCGCCGGCGACGTGACCGTGGCCGCCGGCGACCTGCGCGCCTTCGCCGTGGGCGCCGCCGCCGTCCCCGGCCTGGTGGATGAGCTGCCGGTGCTGGCGGTGCTGGCCACCCAGTGCGCAGGCACCACCGTCATCGCCGGCGCGGAGGAACTGCGGGTCAAGGAGAGCGACCGCATCGACCTGATGGCGCGGGGGCTGCGCGCCCTGGGCGCCGACGTCACGGAACGACCCGACGGCCTGGTGATCACCGGCCCGACGCCCCTCGTCGGCGGTGCGCCGGGCCGACCGGTGGTGCACGAGACGGGCGGCGACCACCGCATCGCCATGGCCCTGGCCGTGGCGGCGCTGATCGCCGCCGGCGATTCCGCGCTGGACGATGCCGACTGCGTGGCCGTATCCTTCCCGGAATTCTTCCCGACCCTGGACGACCTGCTCGCACGATGAGCACCCGCCGTGCGCGGGCGACGGGTTCGGGCCCTGGAGACCGTCCGTTCGCAGGTGGAGGATCGCCCTTCGGGGTGGTCCTGTCAGGACCACCCGGGACGAGCGGGCGGCCTCGAGGGCAAACCGAGGACACGACACGACCATGACCAGGAACGACGACTTCCCGACCCTGCTGGCCGAGCTCAAGTGGCGCGGCTTCTTCGAGCAGTGCACCGACGAGGAGGGCCTGTCGGCGCGGCTGGCCGCGGGTCCGCTGACCGGCTACGCGGGCTTCGACCCCACGGCCGACAGCCTGCACATCGGCAGCCTGGTGCCCATCATGGGCCTGGTGCACCTGCAGCGCTGGGGCCACCGGCCCATCGCCATCGTCGGCGGCGCCACGGCCATGGTGGGCGACCCCAGCGGCAAGACCGAGCTGCGGGCCATGCTCACCCCCGAGCAGATCGACGCCAACCTGGCGGGCATCCGCGCCCAGTTGTCCCACTACGTGCGCCTGGGCGACGGGGCGGGCGACGGGCTGATGCTCAACAACGCCGACTGGCTGCGGGACTACGGCTACATCGAGTTCCTGCGGGACGTCGGCCGCACTTCTCGGTCAACCAGATGCTGGCGCGCGACTCGGTGAAGACGCGCATGGAGCACGGCCTCTCGTTCATCGAATTCAACTACATGATCCTGCAGGCCTACGACTTCATGGTGCTGAACCGGGACCACGGCTGCCGGCTGCAGATGGGCGGCAGCGACCAGTGGGGGAACATCTGCTCGGGCATCGACCTGTGCCGGCGCCTGAACCGCAGCGAGGCCTTCGGGCTGACCTTCCCGCTGATCGCCACCGCCAGCGGCGCCAAGATGGGCAAGACCGCCGCCGGCGCCGTGTGGCTGTCGGCCGCACGCACGACCCCGTACGAGTTCTACCAGTACTGGGTGAACACCGACGACCGCGACGTCAGCCGTTTCCTCCGCCTGTACACGCTGCTGCCGCAGGCGGAGATCGAGCGCCTGGAGACGCTGTCGGGCGCGGACATCCGCGAGGCGAAGCGGGTGCTGGCGCGCGAGGTCACCGCCCAACTCCACGGGGCCGTGGCGGCGGCCGACGCCGAGCGCGCCGCGGCCGCCCTCTTCGGCGGCGGCGGTGACGAGAGCACCGTGCCCAGCAGCGAACGGCCCGCGGCCGACCTGGCCGGGGACGGCCTGTCGCTGCTGGACGCCCTGGTGGACAGCGAACTGCTGGGCAGCAAGGGCGAGGCGCGGCGGATGATCCGCCAGCGCGCGGTGCGCGTGAACGGCGAGGTGGTCGCCGACGAGCTGCGCGCCCTGACCGCGGACGACGTGGCCGACGGGCGCATCGCCCTGCAGGTGGGCAAGAAGCGGCACCATCACCTGCGCGTGTCCTGAGCCTCGACGGGCAATGAACCGCCTTCCGCAGGCCCTGTAAGGCGTTTTAAGGAATTCCCCATCTCCAGTGGCCGCCGTTCCGTCCGAACATTGGGGGCGTCCGGAACCGCATCCGGACCGGGAGCGCCGGGGGTATCGCCCACCGTCGGTCGCTCCGCAGTCTTGCCGCGGCGGAGAGGACTCGCCCTCCCATGGCCTCCCTGCAGGATCTCGTGGCCCGGGTCAACGGACTCGGTGCGCGCGGCGACGCCTTGATCTCCCTGGTGGAGATCATGGACAATCCGGTGGTCGACGCCCGGACCCTCGTGCCCATCGTGGAACGGGACCCGAGCCTGACCGCCGGTCTGCTGAAGCTGTGCAATTCGTCCCTATACAGCTTCCAGCGGTGCATCGGCACGCCCCGCGAGGCCCTGGTGATGGTGGGCAACCTCACCTTCGCCCGGCTCTGTTTCGCCCTCAGCCTCGAACCCGTCCTGAAGCGGAACCTGCCCGGTTACGGCCAGGACCTGGATGGATTGTGGAAGCACAGCCTGATCACGGCCTATGGCGCAGCCTCCCTCGTCATGGCCATGGGTCAGGGCGATCTGCGTGATCGTGCTTTCACTGCGGGGCTGCTGCACGACATCGGCAAGCTCGTCCTGGAACCGGTCATCGCCGCGAGGCGGGCCGGGTCCGCCGATGGAAGGTGGGCGGCAGAGCCGGGCGGCCCGGCCGCGGCCGTGGCGGTCGCCCCGGTCAGCCTGGGCGGCGAACGGACCCTGACCGGCTATGACCACGCCGAGGCCGGAGCGGCCCTGCTGGAGCACTGGAGGCTGCCGGGGCAGATCGTCGCGGCGGTGCGGTGGCACCACGTGCCCGAGCTGGCCGGCGAACACGCCGACCTGGCCGAGGCGGTGCACCTGGCGGAGCGGATCGCCCACTTCGTCGAGACCGTGCGCCTGACCGCCTACGGGGTCGAGGCCTGGGTCGCGGACAACTTCGACGCCGCCGTCGTCCCCCTCGATCCCGTGCGCCGGCTCATCGGCTCGGTGCTGGCCCGCCAAGGCAACCTGCTGTCCATGGCGGCCGGTCCCCTCACCTGAATTTCCGAAACTTCTCGCCTTGAACCGGCGTTCGTGATATCGCATGGGGGCCCGCGGCGATGCTGCGGGCCCCTCACCATACGCCGAAAGGATGCCCCCATGCCGCTCCGTCGCTCCGCCGTCCTGCTGTCCCTGTGCGCGCTCGTCCTGGGGACGGCCTGCGCCGACGGCGCCCAGGACACCGACTTCAAGTCCGCGGTCGACCACTCGCGGGCCGTGGCCGGGAAGCTGGATACCTACAAGATCGCGGCCACGGTGCAGGTGGCGTCGGGCGTGACCGGCATGGGCCCGGCCATGAACATGGACATCGCCCTGAACGCGGCCGCCCGCTGGCCCGATCGGCTGACGAGCAGCCAGGAGGGTACGGGCTTCAGCGTCGCCATGGGCACCGGGCCCGGGGGCGCGTGGATGTACGTCAGCCAGTTGGGCACCTGCTACCAGGGCCCGGCGGCCACCCTCAGCCGCAACCTGGACGCGGCCGGCGAGTTCGAACTGACGCCCGAGAGCGTCTACAACTTCTACAGCGGCCTGGCCGACTTCGTGCTGCCGGCGGACCCGGAGCCCTTGGACGAGACCGCCCTGGACACCTTGACGGTCAACGGCGCGCCGGTGGTCTGCACCGTGTACACCGTGCCGGCGGAGGAGGGCGAGCCGGCCGAGGGCGTCGTGCTGCGCGGCGAGGGCAAGGCCTGGTACGACCCGGCGTCGGGCCTGGTGCTCAAGTCGCGGCGGGAGGTCCACACGGTGCAGGGGGGCACGCCCGTCACCCAGACCCAGACCACCACCGTGGACAGCTTCCGCCTGGACGGCGAGATCCCCGACGACGTGTTCGCCTTCACGCCGCCGGCGGACGCCCGCATCGTGGACAGCTTCGACAAGCTGACCAACCCGGATTCCATGGCCGGCCTGGTCGCCCCGGACATCCAGGTGACCGCCCTCGACGGCACGCCCACGCGCATCGCCGACCTGCGCGGCAAGGTCATCTTCCTCAACTTCTGGGCCACCTGGTGCCCGCCGTGCCGCCAGGAGATGCCCCACATCCAGGCCCTGTACGAGGAGATGAAGGACCGCAAGGACGTGGTCTTCATGGCGGCCAGCTCCGAGGACACGCCCACCATCGAGGGGTTCCTGGCCAAGGCCGCCTACACCTTCCCCATCTACACGGTCAAACAGGAGGACGTGGCCGGGAGCTACCAGCACCCAGAGCATCCCGTCCATCTTCGTCATCGATGCCGAGGGCGTCATCCGGGCGCACCTGGTGGGGGGCCAGACGGAGCAGCCATGCGCCGGGCGTTGGCCAAGGCGGGCATCGGCGGGTAGCGCGCGGCGCCGGGGCGCCCCGGACGGCGACCGCGGAAACGCAGACGGCCGGCGCGCCTGCGCCGGCCGTCCTTGTCGGTGCCGCAGGCGGACGACGCCTACTCGACCCGGTACAGCTCGACCCGGCGGTTGCGGGCACGACCTTCGCGGGTGCTGTTGTCGGCGATGGGGAAGTCCTCGCCGTAGCCCACCGCGGTGATCCGACCCGGCGCGACGCCCCGCTGCACGAGTTCGTCGCGCACGGCCCCGGCCCGCCGCTGGGACAGGTCCAGGTTCACGTCCGCCGGACCCACCGAGTCGGTGTGGCCCCGGACTTCGACCACCACCTCGGGGTGGGCCCGCAGGGTGGCGGCCAGGGTGTCGACCACCGCCAGGGAGGTCGGGGTCAGGCGCGCACTGCCCGACTCGAAATTCACGTTCCGCAGCACGATGGTCTGGCCCGCCACGGGCAGGGCGGCCGCGGCGGCGGGCACCAGGGCCGGTGCTCGGGCGCTGCCACGGGCACTTCGCAGCCGTTGGCGTCCACCACGGCGCCGGCGGCGGTGTCGGGGCAGCGGTCCCGGTCGTCGGGCACGCCGTCGTGGTCGTTGTCCAGGTCGGGGCAGCCGTCCTGGTCCTGGAAGCCGTCCACGTCCTCGGGCTCGTCGGGGCAGGCGTCGCTGGGCGTCGATGATCGCCGTCGCGGTCGTTGTCCGGATCGGGGCAGCCGTCCTGGTCCTGGAAGCCGTCGCGGTCCTCCGGCTGGTCGGGGCAGGCGTCGCGGCTGTCGGCGATGCCGTCCTGGTCGTTGTCCAGGTCGGGGCAGCCGTCCTGGTCCTGGAACCCGTCCAGGTCCTCGGGCTCGTCGGGGCAGGCGTCGCGGTTGTCGGGGATGCCGTCACCGTCGCGGTCGTTGCTGCCGAACCACCAGGTCACGCCCAGGAAGCCCTCGGCGCTGCTGGTGTTCGCGTCCACGTGGTCCGGCCCCCACAGCACGCTGCCGCCCACGTTGTCCTTCACGTTGTTGGGCATGGCGTGGAGCCGCCCGCCCACGGTCAGGTCCCAGTGGTCGCCCAGGGCGACGGCCACGCCCAGCTCCAGGCCCAGGGTCAGATCCGTGCCCTCGAGGTCGACGGCGTCGCCGTTGCCGTCCCAGCCGCGGGCAGGGCCGCCCGACGGCACCAGGCCGACATCCTGGCCCGTCTTGTCCAGCACCTTCCACCGGGTCAAACCGGCGCCGACACCGACGAAGGGCTGCACCCGGCCGCCGACGGCGAAGCGCCGCTCCAGCCGGAGCATGGGCTGGAACATGATGGTGTAAAGGGGGGCGCCGGTATTGGTGGACCAGCCCACGTCGCCGGCGGCGCGGGTGCCGGTGCCGGGACGCGTGTAGCCGTAGCGCAGGGCCAGCTGCAGGTTCCATTCGGGCGCAAGCCCGCGGTCCACGTGGAAGCCCAGGAACTGGTCGACGTTGCCGTCGTCGCGGTCGCCGCCGGTGAGCTTGTACCAGCCGCCCTCCAGGCCCAGGCCCCAGCGGCCGGTCAGGTCGCGGGCGGCCGCCGGCGCCGCCGGCAGAAGCAGGGCTGCCGCGAGGACGGCCAGGACGGCGGCCGGCAGGACGTGGCGACGAACGAATGACGTGGACATGCGCATCCTCCATGATGGGCGAGGGAGCGGGAACCGAGGCCGTGTCCGATCCCGGGCATCCGGCTCGGCATGGGTGCCGCCCGGGGAATCGCCGGGAGTCCGCCGCCCCGGAGGGCGACGATCAGTCCCGATCGTAGGGGGGGAGGCCGGAAAACGCAAGATGGTTGCGTCCCGGTCGGGGTTGCCCGATACTCAGCAAGGACGCCGGGCCCGGCCCGCGTCCCCACCCTTCTCGCCGGAAAGGGAACCGCCGCGTGAGTCAGTGGCAGAGCCTGACCGACGCCCTCATCGACGAGGACCGCAGGTTGCGTCGCCGCATCGCCGCCTGTCCGCACGCCCTGCGCGAGGGCCGCGGCCCCGACGGGGCCCTGAGCTGCAAGGAAACCCTGGGCCACATCGCGTTCTGGGACGACTACACGGTCCGCCATTTCTCGGCGCGGCTGGATCCCACCGAGCCCCCACCGGCCGGACCGCCGGACTTCGAGGCCCTCAGCCGGGAGGCCCTGGCCCGGACCGGGCGGCGATCCTTCAGCGACGTCCTGGCCACCTACCTCGAGGTGACCGGCGCGCTGGTCGCCTTCATCGCCAACAGCTGGGCACACCTGGAACCCGGAGAGCGGGAGGGGCTGTGGGTGCCCCTGAAGCACCGGGAGCACCACCGCCTCGAGTTGGAGAAGGCCGTCGACACCCTCGCGGCCCAGGACGAGGCGGGGCTGGCTGCGGGCGCCTGATCCCCGGTGGGATCCGCAGGGTGAAAAGGAAAGCAGCCGCAGAACGCGGCTGCTTCCGAAACCTTTGGCCGACAACCGGAGGCTACTGCATATGCCGGTTGTGATCCGTCAGCGGCTTGTAGGGCTGCGGCGGAAATGTGTTTCCGCCCGCGCCATTGGGATCGTTGCCGTAGGCACCGAACACGCCCAGCACCGCGGTGCGGGAGGCGACGGTCGGCTTGGTATACGTTTTCTTGCTCATCACAGGGATCCCTCCAAGGGAGTCATTGGCCTCACGTCCCCCAAAAGACCTTACCATTCTAGGCGAATCATGCCAGGATGTCAATGGGGCGGGGTCAGATCGATCCGCGTCCCTGCTGGAGGTCGTAGAGCTCGGCGTAGAGGCCGCCGCCGGCCATGAGCTGGGCGTGGGTGCCGGTTTCGACGATCCGGGCCCCGTCCAGGACCAGGATCAGGTCCAGGTCCCGCACCAGGGAGAAGCGGTGGCTGATCACCACGGCGGTCCTCCCGGTCATCAACTCCTTCATTTTCTGGCGGATACGATCCTCGGCGCCGGCGTCCAGGGCGCTGGTGGGCTCGTCCAGGACCAGGAAGCCCGGATCGCGCAGGAAGGCCCGGGCCAGAGCCACCCGCTGGCGTTGGCCGCCGCTCAGGCGCTCGCCCCGTTCGCCGCAGGCCGTGTCCAGGCCGGCGGGCAGGTCGGCGGCGAACTCCAGCACGCCCGCCCGGCGGGCAGCCTCCTCGACCCGGGCGTCGTCGGCGTCGCCGAGGCCGAAGCGGATGTTCTCCCGCAGGGTCAGGTCGTAGAGCATGGGCTCCTGGGACACGAAGGACATGCAGGCGCGGAGCTCGGACAGTTCGAAGGTGTCGTAGGGCCGGCCGTCCAGCAGCAGGCGGCCCGCCGTGGGGGGGAACAGCCCGAGCAACAGACCCGGCCAGGGTGGTCTTGCCGGCTCCCGAGGGCCCGACCAGGCCCACCCAGGTGCCCCGGCGCGACGGCCAGGTCCAGGCCGTTCAGCACCTTCAGGTCCGCCGGCCTCGGGATAGCGGAACGATACCCCTTCCAGGTCCAGACGCACGGGTCCGG
>CAWGRT010000013.1:0-19696 GCA_963825035.1 Candidatus Krumholzibacteriia bacterium
GTCCCTGGTCGAACACGCCGGTGACGCCGATGGTCTCCAGGACCCCACCGTCGCCGGCGCGCACCGCGCGCAGCACCCCGTTGCCGTTGTAGGCGAACCCCACCGAGTCCGCCCAGGCCAGGGCCGCCACGGCGCCGTAGGCCACGCCGTCGGGATCGCGGGCGATCTCGGCCGGCCGGGACGGATCGGACACGTCCACCAGCACCAGCAGGGTCTGGTCCAGCGAGACCAGCACCCGCGGCCCCTGCACCGCCAGCCGGCCGACGACGTCGTCGAAGTCCAGGTGGCCCGTGACCGACGGCGCGTCCGGATCGGTCAGGGAGAACACCCGCAGGCGGCCGCCGTCACCGGTCACCAGCAGGCTGTCGTCCGCCGCCACGGGCCCGAATTTCAGGACGGTCTGGGTCACGATCGGCGCCGTGCCCGCGGCCGGATCCAGCACCACCACACCGGGCCGGTCGCGCACCATGTAGACGCGCCGGTGGTTGGCGGTGAGGTAGATGATCGACGCGCTGCAGTCCCAGGTGGCGACGGGCTCCCGCGCCTCGGCGTCGCCCAGGCGGTAGACGCTGGCCTGGGGCCCGTCCACCACCACCGCCCGGTCGCCCACGACGGCCAGCCCCTGGGGGTAGGCGGGTTCATCCGGGTGGGGTGCAAACACCGGTCGGAGGGGATCGCTGATGTCGATGGTCCGCAGCCAGCGGTCCCCCACCAGGAGCGTGTCGCCCAGCCGGGCCATGCTGTAGAAGGTGTAGAACCCGTCGGAGGGGATGTCCGCCACCAGCCGCGGATCCCCGGGGTCGGTGTAGTCGATCACCTTCAGGCGGAGGTTGGGGGGCGTCAGCCCCGCGAAGACCAGGTCGCCGTCCGCCGCCAGGCAGCGCACGCCGCCCACGGGCTCGACACCCGCCAGGATCACCGTGTCGGGATCCCCCACGGCGAACGTCGCCACCCCGCCCTTGACCGCCGCGTGCACCAGGCCGCCGACGGCCAGCAGGTCCTCGGCCGGGCCCTGGTCCAGTTCCTGGAGCACCGTCAGGCGGCCGTCGCCGGCCACCCGCAGCACGCGGCAGCCGCCGGCGAAGAGGCGGTCGCCGACCGCCCTCAGGTGGCCGGGCCGGTCCATGACCAGGCGATCGCGCTCCACCGGGTGCTCCGGGTCGCTGATGTCGTAGCTGACCAGCTGCCGGTGGAATCCCGCCACGAACAGGTGGTCGCCGTCCAGGACCACCGCGTCGGTGTAGGCCGAGGACTCGCCGGGCCCGGTCACCGCCACCCCGCACAGGCGGCGGGGCGACGCGGGCTCGGACAGGTCGTAGAGGGAGAAGCCGCGGTTGCCCTCGGCCACCGCGGCGAGGTGCCCCTGCAGGTCAACGTTCACCGCCTGCTGGCTGGGCGTGACGGCCAGCAGCCGCGGATGAGCCGGATCGGCCACGTCGATCACCCGCAGGCCGCAGGTGTAGCTGGCGGCCAACGCCAGCCCGTCCTGCACCGCCAGGTCCTCCACCAGCCCACCCAGCCACCGGGCCGAGGTCACCGAAGGCACCTGGCCGTCCGCGTAGTAGTCGTAGGGGGCGCAGCCGTCGGCCGCGGGATCGGGCACGGGCCGCGGCGGCGCGTCGGGACCGCCGCCGCAGCCGCCCACCAGCGCCAGGACCAGGCACAGAAGGGCCGGGGGCGCGATCACGCCGCCCCGGTGCACGGGCAGCGGGTCACGGAACGGTGTGCGCATGTCTCTCCGGCGGGCCGGACCCGCGCCGTTGCCGCCCTCTCAGCGCGCCAGGTCCCCGAAGCGCGTGAATTCCTTGTGGAAATGCAGGTCGAACTGGCCGATGGGCCCGTTGCGCTGCTTGCCGACGATGATCGTGGCCATGTTGCGGACCGTCTCGTCCTCCGGCTTGTAGACCTCTTCACGGTAGATGAAAAGGACCACGTCCGCATCCTGCTCGATGGCGCCCGATTCCCGCAGGTCGCTGAGCATGGGCTTGTGGTCGCCGCGGGCCTCGACGCCGCGGGAGAGCTGGGACAGCGCGACGACCGGCACGTCCAGGTCCTTGGCCATGCCCTTGAGGTTGCGGCTGATGGCCGAGATCTCCTGCTGGCGGTTCTCCGCGCGCCCGCCGCCGGTCATCAGCTGCAGGTAGTCCACCACGATCAGGCCCAGGCCGTGCTGCTGCTTCAGCCGGCGCGCCTTGGCCTTCATCTCCAGCACCGAGATGCCGCTGGTGTCGTCGATGTGGATGGGCAGCTGGGAGAGCTGGTCGCAGGCCTGGGTCAGGCGCGGCCAGTCCTCGGCCCGCAGCTTGCCCCGGCGCAGGTTGTGCAGGTTGAAGCTGCCGCTGGAGCCCAGCATGCGCATCACCAGCTGCTCGCGGGCCATCTCCAGGGAGAAGACGCCCACGCCCACCTTCTCGTGCTGCGCCACGTTGTAGGCCATGTTCAGGGCGAAGGAGGTCTTGCCCATGGAGGGGCGCGCCGCCACGATGATCAGGTCGCCGTTCTGCAGGCCGCCGGTCTTGCGGTCCATTTCGGCGAAGCCCGTGTGCAGGCCGGTGACGTCGCTGCCGCTCTGGAAGGCCTCCTCGATGGACTTGAAGGTGCGCGGCACGATGCTCGAGACGCCGGTGAAGCCGCCCGTCCGCGACTCCTCGCTCACCTCGTAGATGCGCGCCTGGGCCCGGTCCAGGATGGCCGACGCCTCGTCCGCGGCCGCGTAGGCCTCGGACGCGATCCCCGACGACACGGTGATCAGCTGCCGCAGGGTGGCCTTCTCCTTCACGATCCCGGCGTGGTAGACCACGTTGGCCGCGGTGCCCATCATCCCCGCCAGGTCGATGAGGAAGTCCATGCCCCCCACCAGTTCCAGCAGGTTCTGGCCCCGCAGGTTCTTGGCCTGCACCGGGTCCAGGAAGTCCTCGGCCGACTTCTGCAGCATGTCCGCCACGGTGATGGGGTCGATGGCCTGGTCGTTCTCGTAGAGCACGCACATGGCCCGGAAGATCAGCTGGTGCTCCAGGCGGTAGAAATCGCCGTGGACGATGCGTTCGCGGGCCAGGCCGACGGCCTCCTTGTCCACCATGGCGGCGCCCAGGACGGCTTGCTCGGCCTCCTCGCTGAAGGGGGGCTTGCGGTCGCCGGGCAGGCGGTCGTAGCCCAGGCGGGAGCCGCCGCCGCGGGGGGCGGCGCGCAGGTCGGCGAGACCGGGGCCATCAGGACCTTCCGGACCATGCGGACCTTCCGGACCGACAGGCTGCGAACGGACTTCCAAACGGGTCTCCTCGCGTGGGGCGGGCGATGACGGGACGTCGGCCCCCGAGGATAACACGCAGGACCGCCGTTGCCCAACGTCGACGTCGGCGGCGCCCGGCAAAGGCCGGGGACAACCGGGGGACAACCCGCCGGCCGCCGGGGACACGGCGGGGGACATCCTGGGGACAGCACCGCCTTGCTGGTGGAAAAACCCGCTCCCCCAAGGGATAATGGGAGGGCAAACGACGGCGCCGCCCCCACCTGGCGGCGCCGGGTTGTCCCCCGGTCCCCTGGAGCGCGCCCGTGTCCCTGCCCGACGACCTGACCCGGCTGCTGGCCCCGCTGCTGGCCGAGGCCCGCCCGCCCCGGGCCTGGGACGGGGCCCACCAGCTGCCCTGGAACGATCCGGCATTCAGCGAGCGGATGCTGCGCTGGCACCTGGACCCGGACACGGACATGGCCAGCCGGCGGCCGGAGATCATCGCCCGCCACTGCGACTGGCTGGAGGCCCGCCTGGGCCCGGGCCCCCACCGCATCCTGGACGTGGGCTGCGGCCCCGGCCTGTACCTGCACGAACTGGCCCGCCGCGGCCACACGGGTGTGGGCTTCGACTTCGCGCCGGCCCCCCTGCGCTGGGCCCGGGAGACGGCCGCCCGCGAGGGCCTGGCCTGCGAGTTCTTCGCCGCCGACCTGAAGGACCTGCCGACCGACCTCGCCGAGCGCACCGGGCCCTGCGACGCCGTCACCTTCTGGTTCGGCGAGTTCCACTCCTTCCCGCCGACGGTGGCGGAGGCCTTCCTGCCCGAATTGGCCGCCTGCCTGGCCCCCCGCGGCCTGTTCGTGCTGGAGTACCAGCCCCGGGACGGCTTCGTGGAGGAGGACGCCGCCACCTGGAGCGTGGAGACCGACGGCCCCTTCACCGACGAGCCTCACCTGTGGCTGCAGCGCTTCACCTGGGACGCCGACGCCCGCACCGAGATCCACAGCCACTGGATCCTGGCGCCGGAATCGGCTACCCTGCAGCGGTACGTCCAGTGCCACCAGGCCTGGGAGACGGACGAGTTGGTGGCCCTGCTGGCCCGTTGCGGCCTGGACGCCGGCGAGTTCCACGATCCCATCACCGGCGCCAGCGAGGAATACGAGTTCCCGGTGCTGGTGGCCACCCCCGCCGCCGCCCGTCGGCCCGGAAGGAGCCCATGAGCCGCCCCGCGACAACGGCCGGTGCCGCCGACGACCGACGGTGTCCCCGTGCGTGATCCCCGCCGCCTGGTCCCGTTCCTGGTGGGCGCGTTGCTCTTCGTGCTGGCGGTGGCGCTGCCCGCCCTGCCGGGCAACGTGGATCCCCAGGGCCGGTTCGTGCCCCTGACGGCCGAGGGCCAGGCCGCCCTGGGCCTGTTCCTGCTGGCCGGCATCTGGTGGGTGTTCGAGGTCATCCCCGTGGGGGTGACCGCCATCATCATCGGGGTCGCCCAGTCCCTGTGGATGATCCGCGACTCGCGCCTGGCCCTGACCGACTTCATGGATCCGTCGGTGTGGTTCATCGTGGGCTCGCTGCTGATCGGCATGGCCTTCGCCAAGACGGGCCTGACCCGGCGCCTGGCCTTCCGCATGCTGGCGGTCATCCCCGAGAGCACCCGTCTCATCTACCTGGGCGTGTTCGTCATGACCGCCTCCCTGACCCTGTTCATGGCCCACACGGCGGTGGCGGCGGCGGTGTTCCCCCTGCTGCTGGTGGTGCACAACCTCTACGACCCCACGGGCGGGCGCACCCGCTTCGGCATGGGCCTGTTCATCGGCATGGCCTGGACCGCGGGCGCGGGCAGCATCATCACCCTGCTGGGCGCGGCGCGGGGCGCGGTGGCCATCGGCTTCTTCAAGCAGCTCACGGGCCGGGAGATCTCCTTCTTCGAGCTGAGCAAGTTCATGCTGCCCCTGGGCGCGGCCATGGTGCTGCTGCTGTGGGGCTACGTGTGCGTCGCCTTCCCGCCCGAGCGGGCGACGCTGCCCGGGCTGCGCCGCCGGGCCCGCGCCCTGAGCGCGGACCTGCCGCCCTTCAGCCGCAAGGAGCTGGGCACGGTGGTCATGGTGCTGGCGGTGGTGGGCATCCTGGTGCTGCGGAGCTTCGTGCCGGCGCTGAAGCCGATGGACAAGAGCGCGGTGATCCTGGCGGCGGCGGCCCTGTTCTTCATCTCGGGCGTGCTGGATCTGAAGGACCTGGAGAACCTGCCCTGGAACATCGTGCTGCTGTTCGGCGGGGCCATGAGCCTGGGCTTCTGCCTGTGGCAGACGGGTGCGGCCGAGTGGCTGGCCATCGGCTGGCTGAACCTGTTCCACGGGGCGCCCTGGCTGGTGTTCATCATGGGCGTGACGGCCTTCGTCCTGGCCATGACCAACTTCATCATGAACGTGGCGGCCATCGCCATCACCCTGCCGGTGGCCCTGGTGATGGCGCCCTACGTGAACGTGGAGCCCGAGGTGGTCATGTTCGCCGCCCTGGCCGCCGCCGGCATGCCCTTCATGCTGCTGGTGGGCGCCGCCCCCAACGCCATCGCCTACGAGAGCGGCCAGTTCCGGGCGCGGGACTACTTCCTGTACGGGATCCCGCCCAGCATCATCCTGCTGATCGCCATCTTCCTGTGCGTGTGGAAGGTGTGGCCGTGGCTGGGGATGCCGGTGCGGATCGGCGGCTAGGCGGGCGGCCTCATTCCAGGATCGTCCAGGCCTCCGGCGCGCCGGCCAGCAGGCTCAGGCCGTCCGCCGCCGGTGGTGGGCAGGGTCCCGCGCCGACGGTCCTCGCCACCGCCGCCGCCCCGGGCGTGAAATAGACCCAGACCTCGCAGTGGAGCCGCCCCTCGGATTCGTGGCGGAAGAATGCCGCCGCGACAGCGCCGGCCTCCGCCGACGGCTCCGCCCCCACCAGTGCCTTGACGAGCTCCAGCTTTTCCGCCGCCAGGGTGGCATCGCCGAGGTTGCAGCGCATCCAGGTGGACATGACGGGCTCCCGGGTGGGGGTTCATCTTGCAGGATAAGGCGAAAAGGGCCTGGCGGCCGGCACGATTCACAGGATCCGACCGGGCCGGAGGCGGCCCCCCGCCGGCGGCGCATACCCTCCCGCAGCCGCTCGGGCGTAACCCTTCGCCTCGTAATCGGGAGTTTTTTTGGGTGGATTTCCGCTCCCAATTGCCAAATGGCGCCGATTTCGCTCGTTCATAACGATAAAGAATATCACCATCATAAAAACGACTTCGCCTGTTCGAAATCATAGTCTAATAGTATCTATCTTGCGCAACTTAATGACAGATCCGGGCACCATCTGCCAAACGGAGGTCGCGCCATGAGCCGCTCCCACTCGACCCGACTCTTCGCCGTCGCCGCCGCCACGCTCGCATTCGTCCTGGCCGGCGCTCCCCGCGCAGAGGCCCAGACCGACGAGCACGTCATCCTCGTCACCAACGACCTGGGCATGCATTGCATGAACCGCAACCACGCCGTCCTGTCGGTGCTGCCCCCCTACAACACCCTGCAGGCCCAGATCATCCGCAAGGGCGACGCCACGCGCCTGCCCGCCCTGGTCACCAGCGGCCTGACCCTGGAGTACTCCTTCCCGGGCAACACCTACTCCGTGGGCAAGACCGACTTCTGGACCTACGCCCAGGCCCTGTTCGGGGTGAACCTGGCCCCGGACACCGGTCTGACCGGCAAGACCCTGGACGACGTCTTCGACCTGCGCGGCGACCTGTTCGTGGCCGAGGGCATCCCCCTGACGCCCTTCCCGGACGCCACCCCCACCGTGGAGGATCCCTACCAGCAGGCCACGGTCATCCTGCGCGACGACCTGGGCCGCGAGCTGGCCCGGGCCTATCCCGTGGCCCCGGTCTCGGTGGAGATGAACTGCGTCTCCACGGGCTGCCACAGCAGCGAGTCGTCCATCCTCAACGGCCACGAGCGGGAGATGGGCTTCGACCCCAACCAGCGGCCGGTGCTGTGCGCCCACTGCCACGGCTCGACGCCCCTGACCGGCCCGAACCCGGGCCCCGCCAACTGGTTCTCGTTCCGCATGCACGACCAGCACAAGTTCATCGACCAGAGCATCCCGGGCATCAACGGCTGCCAGAAGTGCCACCCCGGCCCCAACACCCAGTGCCTGCGCGGCACCATGGCCACCGACCACGGCATGGTGTGCCAGGACTGCCACGGCACCATGAACCAGCTGGCCAGCAGCATCGAGCACAGCGGCCGCATCCCCTGGGTGGACGAACCCGCCTGCCGCACCTGCCACACCAGCACCTACGGCGAGCCCGCGGGCGTGCTCTACCGCAACGCCCGCGGCCACGGCGGCGTGCTCTGCTCCGGTTGCCACAACAGCCCCCACGCCATCTTCCCCAGCCGCGAGAGCCGCGACAACCAGGTGATGGTGGACCTGCAGGGCCACGCCGGCGCCCTGAGCGACTGCACCGTCTGCCACGGCATCACGCCGGCCGGCGCGGGCCCCCACGGCATCACGCCGGTGTCCGCGGTGGAGACCGAGGTCCTCGGGGGCGCCCTCCCCCTGCGGGTGTTCCCCTCGCCGGCCGCGGCGGGATCCGGCTGCACCATCGCCGCCGCACGCGCGCTGCCGGCGGGCGGCCGCCTGCTCATCTTCGACGCCCGCGGGCGCACGGTGCGGATGCTGGAGGTCGGAGCCAACGGCGCCGCGTCCTGGATCTGGGACGGGCGCGACGCGAACGGCCGCAAGGCGGCGTCGGGCGTGTACTTCGTGCGCTACCAGAACGGCAACACGGTCGCGGCCGGGAAGATCGTGCTGGTGGACTAGCGGCCGTCCGCCGCCGGCATCAAGGTCGGGGCGCCTCTTGCGGGCGCCCCGACCGCAGAAACCGCACGGTGCAGGCCAGCAGCAGGCCCCACCCCGCCAGGAACAGCCCCACCGGGTAGCCTTCGGGCAACGCCCCCCGCAGGCCGGCGTCCAGGTCGCGCAGCCAGGTGAACAGCAGCACCAGCGACCCCGCCCCGCCCAGCAGCCAGGTGATCCGGTCGGCCCGGAGCGCCGCGCCCCGCGCCTCCAGGCGCATGGTCAGCGCCCCACCCACGCTCATCAGCACCGCGGCCGCCACCGGCGAGTACACCGGCCCCACCCAGGGCCAGGGCAGCAGGAACAGGATGTCCCAGGTGGCCAGGGACGGCGGCCAGCCGACGGCGGCCTTCAGGCCCAGGTAGAAGACGATGTCCCACACCCCGAAGGCCAGGCAGAACGCGCCGAACCGGGCCCAGCGGGTGCGCCCCGCCAGCATGCCCACCGCGGCCAGCATGACCAGGGTGGCCGCCTCGCGTCCCATCTCCACCGCCAGCAACGGCGGGTCGATGGGCTGCAGCGGAAAGGCGAAACCGCCGGGATACACGATGCGCCGCAGGTACACCACCACCGCGGCCTCCAGCCAACCGAAGGCGACGCCGTAGACGACGGTCCAGAGGATGGGGCGGGTCTTCAAGGTCACGCCGCCGTCACTCCCCGACGAAGGCGTCCCGGTGCACCTCGAGCCAGTGCGCGAACGTCATCAGGTCCGGGTTCAGCCGCCGGCTCTCCGCCACGTCCCGCAGCCCGCAGAACTGCTCGTTGAAGTCGCGCTTGAACTGGAACATGTTGCCCAGGTCGTCGGCACCGGGGAAGTCGAAGCCGCGGTACACCTCGGGCGTGACCGCGTTGTAGCGCACGGGCTTGCCCAGCAGCCGGCCGAAGGCCGTCGGCCATCTCGGTGCCGGTCAGGTGCTCGCCGGCGATGCCCACGACCCCCTTGGTGTGCTCCGGCCCCGCCTTGAAGACGCCGAACGCGCAGCGGCCGATGTCCTCGGCGGCGATGCCCGGCAGCTTGGCGTCGCCCATGGGCAGGGTCAGGGCCAGCGTGCCGTCCGGTCCCGCGGCCGGGCCCATGCCGAAATTGATGAAGTTGTCCCAGTAGAACGACGTGTGCAACAGCGTCACCGGCAAGCCGCGCCCGGTGAAGAACCGGTTGGCCTCGCCCTTGGCGTCCAGGTGGGGCACGTTGTACTTCTCCATCAGCGCGGGCATGCGGCCGCTGCCCACGGGCACGGTCTCGCGCGTGTCCTCCAGCGTGGACCAGATCACGTGCTTCAGGCCGGCGTTGCGGGCCGCCTCGGCCATGGTCTCGGCCTGGACCAGCTCCTTGTCGGGCGAAAAGTGCTCCCAGAAGTTGGTGAGGCAAAAGGCGCCGTAGGCGCCGTCCATGGCCTTGCCCACGGCCGCGGCGTCGTCGAGGTCGGCCACGGCGATCTCGGCGCCGGCTGCGGCCAGCGTCTTCGCCGCGTCGGATTCGGGTTTGCGGGTGACCGCGCGCAGGGCGAATCCCGCGTCGGGATGGTCGAGGATGGCGCGGGCCAGGCCCCCGCCCTGGGCGCCGGTGGCGCCGAAGACCGTGATCAGCTTGCTACCCATGGCTTGGTATCTCCTTCCGGCGGTCCGCGCGGACCGCCAGGTTGAATCCTCGTGCTCCTGCCGGGAGGAGGCGCCGCGGCCGTCCCGGCCGCTACCCGTTCACGACCCAGCCCGCCACGAAGATGGCGGCGCATACCCCGGCCTCGGCGGCGACGACGCCCAGGGCAGGCACCGTCACGGCGGCGAACCAGTCCCGCACTTGCTGCCGGAACAGGTACAGGTAGATCACTCCGTGCACCAGCGCCTGCGCACCGTACTTCAGGACCAGGAAGTCAGGATCCGCGTCCGCCGCCCCCGGCGCCAGTTCGTCCTGGACGTTGTAGGCGGCCACGGCGGCATTGACGTGGTGGGCCATTCCGTAGGCCAGGTAGAAGGTCCCCAGCCACCACCCCCACCAACGCCGGGCGGCGAAGCCGACCCCGGCCGCCAGCGAGAGGATGGCCAGCAGCACGACGCCGCCGTAGACCGTGATCACGGCGAAGCCGGCGGGTTCGATGGCTGCGGCCAGCTGTTCGCGCCGGGCTCCGGTCAGGACACCGGTCAACAGCAGGCCCAGTCCGCCCACCACGAACAATGCGGTCAGAAGAGCGACGCCCAGGGGGCGCCTACGGTCCAGGGACGATGGGGCAAGGGTTTCCATGGCGGGCTCCTGTGGCATCTGGGTCCGTCGATCATCGTCTGGATGCCATCCGTGACGCCGGGCGCTCCGCCCCTTCACCCTGTCCGGCCGCAGTGGATGCTGTGCAGGTCCGTTGGGGAGGCTCTCTGCAGGTCGATCCCGAGCCGAGAGCGCCCGCCAGGACCCGGCTGTCGATGATACTCGGTCCCCGACCGCCCTTCCAGCGCTACCTCGTCCCCCGCGCCTCCCCCGTGAAGGTCACCCGCTGCATCCGCCGGCCCGCCGCACCGTCGACGACCAGGTCGACGCGCATGGCGCAAACGCCCGGCGCCGCCGGACTGGCGGCAGCGCCCGCGGCAGCACAAGACTTGATGAAGGCCGAGACGATGATGAGCCTGTTGGTCATGCATCCGCCTCGCGGCAAAGGATCCTCGCGGTCCGGCGGACCGAGACCGGCGAGGAAGTTCACGACCCGACCTCCCCGCGCGCACCCGTCGCCTCCAGGACCAGCACCTCCGACGGCACCGCGAAAGGAGTCACCACGCCGCGGTGGACCGTCCGCCACGCCGCGGGGTCGATGAACGCCATCGGGTCGACGGGCCGGCAGCCGCCGACCAGGGACGGGCGCAGGCGGAACAGTCCCGTCCACAGGGCGGCCACGATCCGCGACGGCACACCGACGCCCCGGGTGAGGCTGGCGACGGCCACCCGGCCGCCCGGAGCCAGGACCCGGTGTGCCTCGGCGAAGAACCCGGCGATGTCGGCCTCCGCCAGCAGATCCAGCACGTAGGTGGCGACCACGCGATCCACCTCGCCGTCGTCGAGCGGGAAGCCCACGCCGCCCGGCGCCGGGACCACCCGCGCCCGATCACCGAAGCCCGCCAACCGCCGTTCCGCCAGGCCGACCATGACCGGGCTCAGGTCGCAGCCGCGGTAGGTGGCCGCCGCCGGCAGGTGGTCCGCGAGCAGCCGCGCCGCGAACCGGCCCGTGCCGCAGCCGAACTCGAAGACGTGGGCCGCACCGCTGAACCCGGCGTGCGCCACCAGGTCGTCCAGCGCCGGCTCCTCGTAGAAGCCCTGGCTGTCCTGTTTCGCGCCGAAATGGTCGTAGTAGGACCGGACAGCCGCCGGACGGAGGGTGCGGCCGTGATCAGTCATGCGTCACCCCGCTTCCCCCGGCGCGGACGCGGCCGGGGCGACGGCGCCGGCAGCATCGGTCAGTAGCACTTGTGGAGCACGCCCCGGACCCCGCGCCCCAGCAGGTACGGACCCAGGACGGTGTCGTCCCCGGTGAGCGTGACGGTCAGCATCAATTGGCCGGCCAGGATCCGTCCCCGGTAGAGGGCCGGGTGGTCGACCGGCGGATCGTTCACGTCCACGGGACCGCCCTCGAGGGTGTAGGTGCCGGCGACGGCGAAGGCCCCGCCGCCGTCCAGGACCAGGGGACCGTCGGTCGCGCCGTGGGCGCAGTCGTACTCCACCTGCATGCCGTCAGCGGCGGCGACGAGTTCCACGTGGTCGGCGCCCCACCGGCCGTCGATCACGGCTCCGGGGTCCGCCGGGTCGTCGCCGCACGAGGCGGACAGGAGCGCCAAGGGTAGGATCAGCGCGATCGCCGTGTGTTTCGCTCTCATGGAGGCCTCCGCCCACGCCCCGTTACCGAATCCCGGTCGCGCGTGACAGTACCGGATTCCGTCAGAACGGTCAAACCGCCGGGGCGCCACCACCAGCACCCGGCCGTACGGCTCACCCTCCGCCCGCGTCGGAGAATCTATTCCACGTGTGAACCGACGCCCTGCCGCGACTGATCGGCGGCGACCGTCCTGAACACCAGCAGATACGGAACGGCAGCATGGCCGTCAGGGTCCTGAAACGAGTGGTACTCCTCGGTATTGATCCATATCGCGTATGTTGTTTCAGGCTGAAGCGCCACGGTCAACACACACGTTCTCCGGTCCTCGAGGAACCTGGTCTCTCCAGTTCGGACCGGGAAAGAATCATCGCGCACACCACACCAGGACCAGCAATGCCCGGTGACTTTCATTTCCTTGCTGAACTTGACACTCACCTCGCTCAGGCCCGGAGCAACTGCATTGTCCCCGCACTCGGGTACCGTCCTGACTACCGAGGGAGGCAGGGCCGCCAGTGAGACCTCTGCCACGGGTTCACTCCCGAAGCAACAAGCCGCGCTCAACATGGCGACAAGCAGACAGAATGCCGGAGTGCGTTGAACGTCCATCCCAGATCCCTTTCGCAGGGGGGCGTATGTGCCCGCTCCGATCCCACCAATCCCGGAGTTGCCGCCCGACGTTTGGCCGTCAGCGGCGAGTAGAATCCAGCGACGGCGACGGAACCGCAATTGGCCGGACAGTTCCCCGTTTCGAGCGCCAAGACCTCATCCGCCTCGTTGCCGGGCTTTGCCCCCCCCGGAAAGTCCGCGCCCATGCCGGTTGCCACCCGCGGCATCAGCTTGCCACGGCAATACCAGGCCCGAGGAAGAAGATCGATGCAATTCCGACGATCCCAGCCACACAGACCCACCCGATTGAGAAGGCAACAGCAGCAGCTTGATTGTCGCACTCCAGCAATCTCGCGGCCCGTCCAGGAACAAACAGCAGTCCGATCGGCAGCAAGACGGATTGCGGCAGCGCCTGCGAAAGGATCACCCGGACCGGGTCGCGAGCCAACGTCGCCGTTGCGCAAGCAGTCAAACCGGCCGCAACCAAGGCGAACAGGACGATCCGCCCCACACGCTGCCGGGGGTATGCGAAGCCCGTCAGCCGACTGGACGTGTAACGAATCACCAGGAGATAGGCCGATACCCCGATGACAAGCAGGCCAAAGCGACCCGCCGCGGTGACACCGTACCTCTCCATCGCCCAGGCCCAGTCGTCCGTTCCGGTCACCACACTGAACACCAACTGACCCGCGAACCAGAACAGGTTGAAGGCCACAGCGAGGACCCAGAACAGCCGCATTGCTGCCGAGCCCGGCCTCGCGACGCGGGCAACGGACATGGCCGCGAGCCCGAGCGCCAGATTCGCCACGGGGCCTGCCAGGTCGATTGTTGCGCCGTGCAGCGAACAATCCACGAAGACGGAAGAGAGCGATATGATCGAACCGCCCAGAGCCAAGCACGCACCGCCGTGCCCCAGCACATGGTGGGCAACATCAGCCGAGGCATAGGCGAGAAGGCCGATTGCCGCGATCGTGATGCCACTGTCATTCGTATCGGTGCCCACGTATCTCCTCAATACCCTTGGCAAATGTCCGGGGGACCACTCTTCACGTCACGCCAACGTTGTGCTCTACCGGCAACGACCTTTGGCGTGGACCAGGCGCAAGCCGGGTTCGTGTCAAGCGGCTGCGTCCGGTGCGAGCTCTGGTCCACAGGCCTACGCGAATCGGTCATCCGCACGCTTTCCCTTGGCTCTCTTGCTCACCTCTTCAAGCCAGCCGGTTCGCACCTCTACTTGTTCATCGAAATCAGGTACGTAGGGCTTGATATCAAGCAGGGGCGTACCGTCAAGGACGTCGATTCCCGCAACGTGAAGAATCCGGCCTTCGATTCGTTCGAGTTGGACGACTGACAGTCCGATGGGATTCGGGCGCTTCGGCGCTCGTGTTGCGAAGACGCCTCGTGGCGTCGTATCCAAGAAGGGGACTACCTTCAATTCGAAGCCGCGACTACGGTGGAACAGATACAAGAGGATGACATGGGAGAATCCATCAAGGTCCCGCAAACCGTCCTGGTAGGCGGGAAGCACTTCGACCTGTCCCCTGACGGACGGAGCGCCCACTGGCTGGATCGGCATCCCTTCCGGGTCGGTGAACGGGCTGCGAATCGTCCCAATCGGTGTGATTTCCACTTTCTCCCCAGTCTTGCGGACGTTGGCTTCACCCGCGAGCGTGGCCGCCGCGGTTCGTGTCCCGGCACCAAGCGTGTCAGACGCGATTGTCAGGTGCAAGCGCTTGATAGTTCGGCTGCGTGGAACCACCATTCCTCACCACCAACGGGTTCCCTGGAACCCACCTCAGCATGGAGGTTTGTCTCGGTGATACCACCCGGCAACTCCGTCAGGGAATACTCCGGTCGGCTGGCCAGCCGACCCACAAGCCGGCCGTCCTCCATCGAGAGATCGACGGTCGAACCCTCAGTGACCTTAACATCTTCAGCGAAGGACTTGGGCATGCACACCTCGCGACTATTTAACCACTTAACCAGCGCGGCCCTCATGCCAGCCCCAGCGGATATCCAAAGGGTCTCCTTCGTTTGGTGGTCGATGTCAACGCCGGTCGGCACGTGGTACGGCGGCTCGTCGCCCCACCAGCCCTTCCAACTCTCATCCGGCCGGGGTCCGCGGACCCGACCGCGCATGTTGCGCCCCAGAATCCACGCGCCGACGCGCTCGAAGGCCAGCTTCGCCTGGTCGTTGTCGGCGCCCGCCTCGCCGATGCCGTCCCCGCCCCCGTGCATCGATTGAAGGACATCGGCCGGGAAGAACCATTCCATCATGCCGGAGAATCACATGCGGCCAAGTATCTCCGCGCGCTTCTGCTTGAGATACTCGAGGTTGTTTGACTCTGTTGACTGAGCCAACTCGATGCTCCTATCCGTAGCGTAAAGGGCCTCCTTGGTTCTGCCAGCTTCCAGATATCCGTCGGAGAGGCTGTCCCAAGCATTGGCGGACTGCGGATAGAGTCGAGTTGCCAACTCAAATGCCCGGATGGCTTCCGAGGTATCCCTGCCGAGCATGAGGTAGCCAAGATTGTTGAGTACCTCCTCGGGCACTTTGTCCGGAGCTCCCACACGGCCCAGAATGGCCTCATAGTGTTTCAGCACCGCATCAAGGCCGGCAAACATCACCGGCTCCGGCGCGAGATAGCCGTCATACAAAGCCCGCAGACCCCGGATGCTTCCAACAAGAGGTATGCTGGCGTGGGTCTCGCTCGGCATGGGATCGTAGGTCCAGCGGAGGTTTGCCGGGGCTTTCACCTTCAACACCTCGGCCAGTCCATCGAACCATTGGAGGTCCGGGTCGTCGGTGGGAAGCAGGTAGCTACTATTGAAATACAGGAACTGCCCCGCCGGCGTCTGGCGGTCGAGAAAATCGCCTAGCGAGCGTTCTGTCACCTTGCTGTCCCAATCCAAAGTGCCGTCGTCCACCAATCGAGCGTCAAACAGGTCGGGCGCTGCGTACAGGGTGTAAAAGGCGAACAAGCCACCAAGCGAATGCCCCCAAATGATTCGCCGTTCTGAGACGCGGTAATCTGATTCAATTCTTGGCAGAAGCTCCTGTCGCAGGAAAGCCAGGAAGCTACTCGCCCCGCCATCCCCCTCCCAGTCTGGTGAATCGGTTGGCGTGAAGTCGCGCATGCGGTCGTTCGAGTCAATCGCGACGATAACGTGTTCCGGTATCTCGCCGACTCGGGCAAGAAACGTGGCGTTGCCTGCCACGACATCCCCGTAACGGCTTCCATCAAGCAACAGGAGCAGCGGATAGAGTTCTGATGAATTGACAGGATAGCTCGCCGGGAGCATTACGCGGTAGTTGATCTCTTCATGCAAGACTCCTGACTCGACCGGGGCCGGCACCTGCCAACGGCCCTCAGGGCTCGCGATCGCTGTCAAACTGGCAAAAATCGCCAGAACACAAATCACAAGAACCCGTAGACGATTCGACATGGACCTTCCTTTGCGTGCTTGACGACCGGGGACCTCATAGGTGTTGGGTGACCAACCCAAACACGCACCATTCAGCGCTGCGCTGCTTGAATACGCTGCAATTCGGCGTGCAGCGGGCTTGCCACGGCTACCTCTATCCGTTCCGATGTGGACGATATACGATTCCCCGTGCTGCTCCTCGACCAGAAGGCTGGGCGCTACTGCCTCACTGCGCGCTACGCGAAAAATATCTGTTTGGCCTTTGGGCATCCCCAACCTCGATTTCGATGCCAGTTCACCTAACGTTGGCTTCAGCCGCAAGGGTGGTTGGCGCGGCCCGGGCCCCGCAAGGGCCGTGACGACCGGGGTCGTCAGCTGGAAGCGGATGTTAGAATTCCTCCGTCGCATTCAGCGGCTAGTGTGTCGTCAAATGCCTAACAACGTGCGGTCGCATCGCCTTGGACATTCGGCGCTCATAGACTGCGCCGCCAATCATGCTTCCGGCTGCGGCACCGACGACCCGGGCGACGTAATTGTGTCCGACTTCACCGCCAACTGCGATCCCCAGCGCTACGGCTACACCGAACACCAGGAGCGAAATGAAATGGACCGGCCTGGCCGACACGGCACCGAACCCAGCCTGTAGGGCCGCTTTTCGCGTGTCTGGCGAAACGCCAGCTAATTCAGGAATCTGCTTAGGGGACCATGCCATTCCAACTCTCCAACCGAGATTCAAACGTTGGCCTCAACCGCAGACCCAGCCGGCGAAGCCGGCAGGGCGCGCGGGTTGCGTCAGCAAGCCGCGTGACCGGTGCGGCTGTCAGGCGAAAGCGCTCGTTAGGTAGCCGTTGCCCCCGCAAACCTACTACCTGCTATCCAACGCTGCTGCCCCGAGGTTCGCCTGCACGTCGCGAAACAGCTCCCTATAGAGTCTTCTCGCTGCCTTTTGACTGAATTTGATCGGCCACGAGCCGTCGACTGAGGACCCCTGCGCGACGATCTCCACCGTCAAAAGTGACTGCGAACCGATTTCGGACACCCGAGCGAGGCAAACCAACTCCCATTCGCCGCCGATTTCATCTGTTGCCGGAGGCATTCTGCGGGCTTCAGTGTAGACGATACCAGAACTGCTGTCCGCAACTGTGACTTCGTAGCCCTGTTGTTCTAGTGCCAAACGACAAGCTTCAACTGCAGTCACTTTGTCGCAGTCAAACACAGCCGACCTGTAGATCTCAGGCAAATCGTGAGTGTATCTTGGAATCGTCGACGCGCATGAGCTGCAGAGTAAGCACCCACACAAAAGCACCACAAGCAACTCCGCACGGGAAATGTCTCCTGCCAATGCAGCACCCCCGACACCTTGGTATTAACTGATGTCTACCAAGCGCTGAGCTTCAGCGGCGGCGCGCAGCGCCGTCCGCTGTATGCTGTTGTTGGGCGGCACGGCGGACTAGGTGTGCTTCGGAATGCTTCGCCCGCAACGTAGGTGTCGAAAAACTCCTGGAAGCGAACGACCTTACCGTCGCGAAACGTCACGACGTGGACAAAATCGGACTCGTAGACGCGCCCCGTCTGCTTCGCCCGGCATCTCATGTGGCCCACGACGGCAACAGTATCTTCGTTGGCAAGAAACTGCCGCGGCTCAAGGACCTCGATGTCCTCGGCCTCCCGGCCGATCTGGACCCACTCGAGAAAGCCCTTGTGGCCGCGATGTGCGCCAGCCGCTGGGTTGAACGGATTCTCCGGCTCGCACCACACGACATCAGGCGCCAAACGCGCCAGCATGGCCTCGATGTCGCGTCGCGCAAACGCGTCGTACAGCTCTTCCACCGCGCCGATACTCATGCCCGCTCCTCTCCTACCTCCTCAAATTGCGTTTCACCACGCTGACGTTCTACGTCCGCCCAACGTTGTGCTTCACCTGCAAAGTCGATTGGCGCGTCCCTGGCGCCAGCCAGGGGCGTGACAAGCGACTTTGTCAGGTGCAAGCGCTTGTTAGCAATTCTAGTTCAAAAACCTGCCAAGCAGGACGTCTTCCACATTCCGGCGAGAATCGATAACGGACAACACCAAAACACGGTCGCCTTCTATTCTATAAATCACGCGCCAGGGCGAAATCACAACCTCACGATACAGAGAGATTCCCTGTCTGAGCAATTCCGGAACGACGCGTCCCTGTAATGGCGATTTTGCGAGTTTAGCTGTTCTGGTCTTGATGCGCGCGAGGACCTTCTTCGCTGTGCCCGGACTCTCCTCAGCGATGTACAGGACTATTCCCGCGAGATCGCTCTCAGCTACCAAGGCCCACAAGACCTGGTATGACTTGCTCATTTCTTCTCAATCGCATCGGCGATGCGAGAAAAGACCTCATCCTGGGAGCGGACTTTGCCCTTGCGGACATCCTCTTCCCCTTGCGAGATGAGCTTCATGAGGCCCAGCGCATAGCGCATGTCTTCGTAGCTCTTTGCGTCCTGGAGCACAGCACGCGGCTCCCCGTTCTGCGTGATCACTACAGGCCGCTGCGTATCAGTGACCTGCTTAAGAAGATCAGAAGCTTTTGTTTTCAAATAGGTTACTGGACGAATGTCCTTTTTCAGGCTCACCACTAGCACCTCCGGCCAAAGTTGGTCCATATATGGTACCGAATTTGGAGCCTGCGTCAACTTCTTCCGATATTTTGCTAACGTTGGCTTCACCTGCAAAGCCGGTTTGGCGCGGGCCGTGCGCCAGCACGGCGCGTGACAAACCGGCTTTGTCAGGTGGAAGCGGATGTTAGAAGAGCAACGCACCGAGGCCAGACCGCAGATGCCGCCCCCAGACGAGCCCACTCTTTCAGTCTACCGAATCGCCCGGCCTCAAACAATAGCCTCGGCCGACTGCCCAACTGCGGCCGCGACCAAACCGCGTTCCGCCCGACCACCTGCCGGACGAACCCAGCACCTATGAAAATGCAGGAACAGGCCGGACGGTTGCGCCTGTTCGAGGCAATTCCGGCGGTGCGGCACCGAGGCGCCAGGAGCACCAGGCGACGGTGCTACCAGAGGAGGAGGCCCGAACCGACCGCCCTGCCTGACGGCCGAGCCTGACGTTCCCGACCTAGAATCCAGGTCCGCCGTTCCTGGGCCGGCGAACACAGCGAGATGCAGCGCGGTCCGCGGTGACGCCGGCCAATCCGGTCCACGCGATCCTCCGAGGTGCGGCCAGGAGACGACGGATTAGGCAGGAGAGATAGACTGCAAAGGAAGATTTTCTTTGGCCTTATAACGTTGGCTTCAGCCGCGAGCCCGGTTGGCGCGACCCGTGCCCCGCACGGGGCGTGACGACCGGGTTCGTCGGCTGGAAGCAGTCGTTATGCGTTTACCGCGATGGGCCACCCCTGCTGTCGCCATACTCGCCAACAGGAGGACCCAAGACCTCCAACGCATCAGCCGCCGACCCGACTTCTTGGGTGCCAGTACAAAGCCCCGTTAGCTTCACCGGGAACTCCGGATCACAGGCCCAAACCCAGCGACGATTGCTGTAGTCATCAAAGGTACCGAATATCAGGTACTCAGAGCCGGTCTGAAACTCGTATCCACAGAATGCACTGTTCCTCGCGCTATAGACTTGATCAACTGCTTCCGCGTGCCCCTTCCAGACTTTCGAAACACGAATCCATACAGCACCATATCCGACGAAGAATATACCATTATCGTATCACCGTGAGACGTGTCTG
>CAWGRT010000014.1:0-28296 GCA_963825035.1 Candidatus Krumholzibacteriia bacterium
AACTGCCGTTGACGGCGGCGCCCCACCTCACCACATTGGAACCGTCCGCGGGCCGACCGCGGCGCAGGAACCCGGGCAAGTGAGGACACCGCCATGGATTTCACCGCCAGCCTGCGGCAGAAGGCCGCCGCCCTCCACAAGACCATCGTCCTGCCCGAGGCCGGCGACGAGCGCATGCTCCGGGCCGCCGGGCGCATCCGCGACGAGGGCTTTGCCGCGGTCGTCCTGCTGGGCGACCAGGCGGACATCGAGGCCCGTCTGGCCGGCGCTGGGCATCGACCCGACCGGCATCGAGCATCATCGACCCGGCCCGCTCCAGCTACCGTCCCGAGTACGTGCGGGCGCTGGTGGAGAAGCGCCGGCACAAGGGCATGACCGAGGAGGAGGCGGCCCGCACCCTGGAGGATCCCCTGTTCTTCGGCGCCATGCTGGTGGCGCAGGGGGCCGCCGACGGCATGGTGGCCGGCGCCGTCAACAGCACCGGCAACGTGCTGCGGGCCGGCTTCCAGATCGTGGGCACGAAGCCCGGCACGAGCATCGTCTCCAGCTGCTTCGTCATGGTCCGGCCCGACTGGGAGTTGGCGAGAACGGCATGCTGGTCTTCGGCGACTGCGCCGTCAATCCCCAGCCCGACGCCGCCCAGCTGGCGGACATCGCCGTGGCCACCGCCGCGCACCGCGCGCGCCCTGTGCGGCTTCGAGCCGCGGGTGGCCATGCTCAGCTTCTCGCACCATGGGCAGCGGCGCCGGGCCGGACGTGGACAAGGTGATCGAGGCCACGCCGGCTGGTGCGGGAGAAGGCTCCGGAGCTGCGGGTGGACGGCCCCCTGCAGCTGGACGCGGCCATCGTGCCGAAGATCGGCGCCAGCAAGGCGCCCGACAGCCCGGTGGCCGGCCAGGCCAACGTGCTGATCTTCCCGGACCTGGACGCGGGCAACATCGGCTACAAGCTGGTGCAGCGCCTGGCGGGCGCCGAGGCCGTGGGCCCGGTGCTGCAGGGCATGGCCAAGGGCGTGAACGACCTGAGCCGCGGCTGCAGCGTGGACGACATCGTCAACGTGGCGGCCATCACCGCCCTGCAGAGCGACTAGGAAGGGCCGGCGGATGCAGAACGTCCTGGTCATCAACTGCGGCAGCAGCTCGCTGAAGTACCAGCTGCTGGACATGGCCGACGAACGTCTGCTGGCCAAGGGCCTGGTCGAGCGCATCGGCCTGGACGAGGGCATCCACACCTACAGCCGGCCGGGCCGCGACGACATCCGAGGAGACCTGCCCATCGGCGACCACGCCCGCGCCATCGCCAGCTGGTGCTGGCGGCGCTGACCGACGCCGGAGCACGGGGTGATCGCCTCCATGGACGAGGTCGAGCGCCGTGGGCCACCGCGTGGTGCACGCGGGCGAGAAGTACTCGCGGCTCGGTGATCATCGACGACGACGTGATCGCCGCCCTGAAGGAGTGCATCCCCCTGGCGCCGCTGCACAACCCGGCCAACATCACGGGCATCGAGGCGGCCATGGCGGTCATGCCCGGCGTGCCCCAGGTGGGGGTGTTCGACACGGCCTTCCACCAGACCATGCCGGACCGGGCCTACATCTACCCCATCCCCTACCGCCTGTACACCGACTACGGGATCCGGCGCTACGGCTTCCACGGCACCAGCCACCGCTACGTCACCGCTGCGCGCGGCCCAGATGCTGGAGCGGCGACGTCGAAGAGCCTGAACTTCATCACCTGCCACCTGGGCAACGGCGCCTCGGTGGCGGCCGTGCAAGGGCGGACGCTCCATCGACACCAGCATGGGCCTGACGCCGCTGGAGGGCCTGATGATGGGCACCCGCAGCGGCGACATCGACCCCTCCATCGTGGGCTACCTGCACAAGCGCCTGGACATGAGCCTGGCCGAGGTGGAGAAGATGCTCAACAAGGAGAGCGGCATGCTGGGCATCTCGGGGATCAGCAGCGACCTGCGCGACGTGGAGCGGGAGTACGCCCGCGGCAACGACCGCGCGCGCCTGGCCCTGGAGGTGTACGGCTACCACATCCGCAAGTACATCGGGGCCTACGCCGTGGCCCTGGGCCGGGTGGACGCCATCATCTTCACCGCCGGCGTGGGCGAGCACGCCTCCCTGGTCCGCGAGTGGGCCTGCAAGGGCCTGGAGGCCATCGGCGCGGTGCTCGACCCTTCAAGAACGCCACCCGCCACGACGAGGCCATCATCTCCAAGGCCGCCTCGCGGGTGAGGATCATGATCGTGCCCACCAACGAGGAGCTGATGATCGCGCGGGACACGCGCGATCTGGTCTTCGGCTGAGCTACTCCGTCACCAGGAACTCGGCCTGCACCCCGAAGGTGCCGATGATCTCGTCCGCGTCGTCGTACGCGACAAGGCTCCATACGTGGCCGCCGGGCGCCAGGGTGTCGCCGGGCGCCAGCGTCAGCGACGAACCGGAGACGAACACGGGGCCGCCCCGATCCACCGTCACGCCGTAGGTGGCGGCCCCGGTCACGGGCGCCCAGTAGAAGGTCCGCAGGTCCCGCGACACCGCCGCGCCGTCGCGCGGGTACCCCACCTCCATCTCCCAGACCACCAGGTAGTCGCCGACCTCGGTGGTCGAATCGGGGTGGACCGACCGCAGCACGTTGGCCGGCTGGTCCGGGAACCAGGCAAGGTCGTCGGGCAGGAAGCCCGGGTGGACCACGTAGGTGCCCACGGGGATGTCCGTGAAGGTGAAGACGCCGGCGTCGTCGGTCAGGGCCGTCAGGCCGGGCTGGCCGGCCCCGCCCTTGGCCGCGGGGTCGGCCGTTGCCTTGTCCAGCAGGTTGGCCGCCCCCAGCCCCACCCACAGGTGGGAGACCGGCACGCCCTGGCGGAGCACGCGGCCGCGCAGGGAGCCGGTGTCGACGCCGGTTTCGGCGTGCAGCGCGATCTCGACGCCGGTGATGTCGTCCAGGTCTTCGCCGGCCTGCGCCGGATAGACCCAGGTGATGGGCGCGTAGCCGGCGCAGGTGACGAAGAGGGGACCGGCCTGGACGAGGTCGCCCCCGAGGTCGAGGAAATGGACGCCCTTGACCGAGAAGTGCCGTCGGCCGGGGTGACGTCGTCGAGGGCGCCGGTCCCGTCATAACCGGTCGGGTAGGGCGAGGAACTGACGAAGGCCCCGGCCAGGGGGTCCCCCGTGTCCGCGTCCACCACGGTGCCGGAGATGCGGGAACCCGGCGGGCGGCGGCGAGGCGACCACCCGCACCAGCCAGGGCGGCGCCTCGGGGGCGGGCGGCGTCAGGGCCGACGGCGAGGCGGCATCGGCGGCCGGCACGGGCGCCACCCACTCCTGCAGGGGCGCGCCGAAGATGCGGTAACCCTCGGGGGCGAAGGCCAGGACGGCCGGCCAGGCATGCAGTTCGCCGAAGTCGCAGACCCCGTCGGCACCCGAGGCCAGGGGCACGGCCAGCGGCGCGTTGGTGGCCCGGTCCATGGGCACCACCTTCACCCCCGCCACCGGCGCGCCGGTCTCGGCGTCGCGGACATTGACCGTCCAGTCCGTCAGACCGCCCGGCGGCGGCGGCTCGTCGTCGCACGCGCCCACGGCCAACACGGCCGCACACGCCAGGGCCAGCCTCAGCGTCTTCATGGTGTCCCCGTTTCCGCCCGGATCGATGCGGCTGCCCTCGTCAGTAGAGGCCGCCGCGGCGCGCCGCGCGAAATGGAACGAGCCGCGCATGACCACGGCGCCGGTGGCCGACGAGCTCCACGGCCGTCACCATGCCGCCCTCCTTGGTGACGGTCAGTTCGGCCCGGGTCGGCCGGCCCAGGGAATGTCCCTGCTCGGTGGATCACCTTCACCCGGCCCGTGCCGGGCACGATGCCGTGGGCCACCAGCCAGGCGGCCGCCGCCCCCAGGGAGGTGCCGCTGGCCCGGTCCTCGTCCGCGCCCACCCGCGGGTGGAAGAAGCGGCAGTGGACGTCCGTGTCCGCGCGCACCGTGGCCGGGACAGACCAGGGTGACGCCCCCCACGCCCCGCAGGTCGGTCAGGCGCCCGATGGCCTCGGTGTCGCGGAAGGCGCCGCGCATGACGTCGCGGTCGGCGACGGGCACGACGATCTGGTCGAAGCCGCAGCTCACCCGCTGGGGCTGGTGGTCCGTCCAGGCCGATGGCCTCGACCGGCACGCCCAGGGCGGCGGCCACCTCGCCGGCCGGGCACCGGCTCGCCGAAGCGGGGCGCCGGCAGGCCGAGGGTCACGACCGTGCGGCCGTCGGCGGCCGCGGTCAGGGTGACCGGCAGGATGCCGACCCCCGTCTCCAGCCGCAGGCGGGTGCCGCCGGGTCGGCCCGGTAGAAGCCGCGGTCGGCCATGGAGGCGAACGCCGCGATCACCACGTGCCCGGACAGGGGCGCCTCGCGGCGGCTGGTGAAGAAGCGCAGGCGCACGTCGGCGTCCGAGCGCTCCGGGGGCAGGACGAAGCCCGCCTCCATGGACAGCTCGTCGGTGATCTGCAGCATCTCCGCGTCGCTGAGGCTGGCGGCGTTGGGAATGATGGCCGCCGGGTTGCCCGTGAACGGGTGGTCGGCGAAGGCATCGACGATATGGAAGGGAATGATGGCCATGGCGACCTCGATTCGCCGCGGCGGCGCCCGCGCCGCCTGTGGGACTGCCGGGCTGCCCACGCCGAGTCGGATCGGCGTCGCGCGGGGACCGCCCGCCGGAACCGCCATGGTAGCAGAAAGGCCCCGCGCGCACAACCGGCCGCGCCGCGGGATCCGCCGGTCGGCGACGGTGCGGCCGCGGATCACGCAATCGGCGGCCGGCGGTGTATGTCCTGTGGCACAACGCTCCCAACCGCCGAAGGAACCGATGGACAACGGCACCTGACGGTGTATGTTTTGGGACAGCACCGAACCGGCTGGGATGCTGACGCCTGTCATCGCCTGGTCGCGGCCGCGGTCGCCCGGCGGCCCCGGCCGCGCGGCGACCCGCCGCGCCGGCGTCGGCCCGCGCCAGGCGCCTGGCGCCTGCTCCGCGGCGACGACACGCGCGGCCGCCCTGGACCGCCTCCGCGCCTACAACGCCAGCCCAGCCGGGCGATCGCGCCTGATGCTCTACAACCAGGCCTGCCTCGAGGCCCGCGACGCGACGACCGGGACGCGGCCCTGGCCACCTCGCGCCGCGCCGTGGCCGCCGGCTTCGACGATGCGGAG
This sequence comes from Candidatus Krumholzibacteriia bacterium, assembly GCA_963825035.1. GTDB lineage: Bacteria > Krumholzibacteriota > Krumholzibacteriia > LZORAL124-64-63 > LZORAL124-64-63 > JACZKN01. The sequence continues at coordinate 5,197 of CAWGRT010000014.1, forward strand.
CAGATGCGGCCGGGACCCGGACCTGGCCTCCCTGGCCGCGGACGACGGCCTCGGGCGCTGGTCACCGACCTCACCGCGCGCCTGACCCTGCTGGCCTCCGAGCGGGGGCTGCGGCTGGAACCGGAGACGGCCGGCGCTGGTCGAGCTGCGCCCCGCCGGCGGCCCGAATCCGGTCTCCTCCCTCCCGCGCCTGCAACTCACCTGGCGCGCCGACGTCCTGGGCATCGACCTGGTGAACGGTTCCCGCTGGCCGGCCGACGCGCAGTCCGCCCCCGCCTGGTGGTGACCCTGGGCCTGCCCGATGCGGACACGCCGTACCTCAGCCGCAACGCCTTCGTCTTCGCCTTCGGCACCGACGCCAAGGGAGGCGGCTGGGGCGCGTTCTGGGTGCCGACCCTGGGGCGATGGCAGCCGGTCGCCGAACTGGCGCCCCGCTTCGACCAGGACGGCGCTCCCGTGCGGCTGGCCATTCCCTGGTCCCTGATCCAGCCCCTGCATCCGCTGGTGGATCCGGTCCTGGGCTTCAACGCCACCCTGCTCGGGGCGGCGGCAAGGCACCCGGCCCCTACGCCTTCGCCGTCATCCCCGACCCGAGGCCTTCTCCCCCGCGGCGGCCGCCCACCGCGTGGTGCGCCTGGACTTCGCACGCCGACGCCTGGACCAGGCCGGCCTTCCTGGGCCGCCTGCGACGCACAGCATCGTCCACGGCGGCGTGCTGGACTTCGAGCTGACCGCGGTCGCCCCCGACCGCCGGCCAGGGCACGCTGACGATCGACTTCCTCGACAACCAGGGCCATTCGCTGCTGCCGGACGGGCCCGCAGGCCGGCACCCTCGAGCTGGAAGCAGGGCCTGCAGCGGCTGCCCCGGCAGGCCTCCTTCGCGGGGCTGGGCACCGGATCCTACCAGCTGCGGACGGAGCTGGGCTGGCCCGGCGGCGGCACGCGCGGTCTGGAGCACCACCGTGCTGAACCTGGCGCCGGGCTGGGAGGATTCCCTCGCCGCGCGCCTGGCCGAGGTGGCGCCCCTGGACCGGCGCACCACGGACCACTACCTGGCGGCGGTCGACGGCGCGCTGGCCGACCACCTGCCCGCGGCGGCACCCCGGCCCCATCGCCAAGACCCTGGGCGACCTGGACGCCATGCTGGCCCGGGCCGCGGCCACCGGCTCGATCCTGCCGGCCGACGGCATCCGCCATGCTGGTGTACCGCGGTGCCGACGGCAGCGACCGCCTGTGCAGCGTCTTCCGGCCCCGGCCCGGAGCGCAGCGGGGCGCGGAGACCCCGGTGCTGATCCTCGACGACGCGCCGGGCGAGCGAGGGGCTCTTCGCCGGCCGCTTCGCCCGCTTCTACGCCCACGGCGACCTGACCGGGGCCGGCATGCGCCACCCCGTCTACCTGGTGCCCCACCTGCCGGCGGCCGACGGGCCGCCGAGGCCCGGGCGGCCCTGGACTTCGTGCGCGGCGCGCTTCGGCGCGGACGCGGTCCCGGTGGCCGGCGTCAACGCGCGGCGGCCGGTGCCGCCCTGCAGCGTGGCCACCGACGGCGACGGCGGCGTCGGCGCCCTGATGGTGCTGGCCGGCGGCCACACCGATGCCCTGGCCCTGGGCCGACGGACGCGTCCTGGCCCGGCGGTCTGGCGGAGCTCCCCGCGGATCTGCCCCTCGACTGGACCGATTTCAGCCTGGAGACCGCCCAGGCGGGCGAGGCACCGCCAGCTGTTGGCGCTGCTGCAGGGGCGGCGGCCGCCGCCCGTGGTCCGCACCGCCGCCGGCGCGCTGGGCCTGTCCCAGGCCGCCGACCGCATCGTGCTCTGGGCCGAGGAGCTGCCGGTGCCCGGCGGCGGCAAGGAATAGACCGGGGCGCGGCGGGGTAGCCGGGCCGTCAACGTCCGCACGACCACCGCAACCCAGACACGCCGAGGAGGCACCATGAGTTTTCCGCGCACGCCGACCCCGTGCCGCTGCTGGCGCCCTGGCCGTCGGCCCTGCTGCCGGCCGCGGCGGCGCCGGCCGCCCCCGCCTCGACCCTGGTGGACGGCGTGCCCCACGTCTGAACGGCGCCACGCCCGCGGGCGGCGTGCAGTACCGTCGCAGCTGGAGGAGCAATGGCGCATCGGCGCCGACGACGAGGACGTGCTGCTGGGCGATCATCAGCCGCGCCCTCGTGGACGGCGCCAACAACGTCTACCTGCTGGACCAGCAGCTGAGCGAGGTCCAGGTGTTCTACGCCGCCGGCGAACACGTCAAGACCCTGGGCCACCAGGGCGACGGCCCCGGCGAGGTGAACAATCCCGGCGACCTGGTCTTCATGCCCGACGGCACCCTCGGCATGGTGCAGATCTTCCCGGGCAAGATCGTCAAGCTGACCATGGACGGGGACCCGGCCGGCGAGTTCCATCCCGACACGGGCGACGCCGCGGCCGGCGGCTTCCTGGCCCTGGTCAACTGCCGCGCCGCCGGGGGCAACCTGGTGCTCAGCGGCATCCAGATCCGTCCCAACGCGGCGGGCAACGGCCAGATCCGCAAGTCCTTCGTGCGCAGCTACGACGGCGACGGCAAGCAGCTGGCCGAGTACCTGACCAAGGATGCCGAATGGGTCTTCGGCCCCGACTTCAAGTTCCGCGAGATCGACAACGACTTCATCTGGTGGCGCATGGACGTGGGCCCGGACGGCCGCGTGGTCATGTGCGTGCCCCGCAACGAGTACGCCCTGAGCGTGTACGCCCCCGACGGCACCCTCGAGCGGGTCATCGAGCGCGAGTACACATCGTGGCAGCGCAACGAGGAGGTGCGCCAGCGCACCGAGGACATCATGAGGCCCAGGCCCGCCAACTTCCCCTTCCCCGTGGAGCGGGAGATCGAGGACACCGAGCAGGACGTCAGCGACCTGCGCATCGGCCCGGACGGCCGCATCTGGGTGCTGCCCAGCCGCCAGAAGTACGAGCCGGCGCCGGGCACCTTCGCCACCTACGACGTGTTCACGCCCGACGGCGTCTTCGCCCAGCAGGTGAAGGTGGTCTGCCCCGGGGACCCGATCGCCGACCGGCTGCTCTTCGCGGACGACGGCCTGGCCTTCATGGTCAAGGGCTTCTGGGACGCCGTGCTGGGCGCCACGGGCGGCGACGGCGGGGACGACGAGGCCGAGCCCATGGAAGTGATCTGCTACAAGGTCAGGTAGGACCGGAGCGGGCGCCGCGGTCCCGGGGGGACGGCCGCGGCGCCCGGCGGGCCGCATGGACGCAACCGACGGCCCGAAACCTGCGTAGGAGGCCCGCGACGCGGTGCCCGGGGACTTCCCCGATCGACAGCCGCAGCCGACATCCGCCATCAGGCCGCCGGCCGCCACGCGCGGCCGCCCAATCCCGAGGGGGACGACCATGAATCTCGCCCGTATCCCGGCCGCGCCGCGGCGCCGCCGCCCTGCTCCTGATCGCCACCGCGCGGCCTGCGCCCTGCCGGCGGCCGCGCGCGCCGCCGCGCCCGCCGTCGCCGTGCTGCACGAGGCCTGGCGCGCCGGCGGCGACGACGACGAGGTCTTCTTCGGCAACGTGGGCGCGGTGAAGACCGACGCCGCCGGCGACGTGCTGCTGCTGGACTCGCAGCTCTCGGAGGTCCACGTCTACTCGCCCGACGGGCGAGCACCTGGCCGTCCTGGGCCGCGAGGGCGACGGTCCCGGCGAGGTGCGCCGGCCCGGCGACATGTTCGTGCGCCCCGACGGCACCGTGGCCATGGTCCAGGGCTTCCCCGGCCGCATCGTCATGGTGCATCCCGACGGCACGCCGGCCGGCGAGACCGCCTACACCCCGCCCGGCGGTGCGGCCGCCGGCCAGTTCGCGGTGCTCATCCGCGGCATCGCCCAGCGGCGACGGCATGGTCGCTGGCGGGGATCCGCATGAGCTTCGGCGGCGGCTCCCAGAGCGCCCAGACCTACTTCCTGTCCCGCTGCGACGCCCAGGGCGCCGAGCAGAAGGTCCTGCTCCAGAAGGAAAACGTCATCGACTACGCGGACCTGCGCCTGGACGAGGCTGGCCGGGGACTTCGTCTGGGGCCGCTTGGCGGTCGGGCCGGACGGCCGCGTCTACGCCGCGCCGGAGCGCAACGCCTACGCCATCACGGGTCTATGCCCCCGACGGCGGCGAGGAACGCGTGATCACGCCGTGACTACACGGCCCCCCCGCGCACGAAGGCCCAGCGGGAGAACGCCACGCAAGGTCCTCGAGGCGGTGGGCGCCAACTATCCGGCCGCGCTGAAGGGCACCGAGCATCGAGGACACCGAACCGGCGGTCAGCGGCCTCTGGGTCACCGACGACGGCCGCCTGTGGGTGGCCACCGGGCGCAGCGGGCTCGACGCGCCCGAGGGCACCTGGCTGGTGCTGGACGTGTTCGGCGCCGGACGGCGCCTTCCAGGGCCAGGTGGCCCTGCCCGGCGACCACGACGCCGACCAGGACGCGGTGCACATCCTGCCCGACGGCCGCCTGGTGGTGGTCACCGGCGCCCTGGACGCCTGGCTGAACCAGCAGGCCGTGGGCGGGGGCGCCGGCGAAGGCTCCGCCTCTGGAGGTCATCTGCTATAAGATGGACGGCATTTGAGCCCAGCACGGTCCGGGCGGAAGAGCCCGGCGCGAACCGGCACCCGCAACGTGAAAGGCTGACCATGCACAAGCGCGCGACTCGCGTCCTCCGACCGACGGCCATGCCTCCTGCTCGCCCTCGGCCTGGGCGCAGCCTCCCAGCTGGGCGGCTGCCTCGGCCGCGGCGGCGACGGCGGCCGCCGACGCCGACTCCACGCGTGGCGGCCGCGGACACCGCCGACGACGACCGGGGACGAGGCCAAGCCGAAGACAGGAGAAGGCCATCAGCGTCAACGTCGGCCACGTGCGCCGCGGCGACCTGGTCATGCCCATCTACGCCGACGGCGCGATCCGCACGCCGCGCTCGGTGGAGATCCGCACCAAGGTCGGCGGCGAGCTGCAGGAGGTGCTGGTCCGCGACGGCGACCACGTCGCGCAAGGGGCAGCTGCTGGCGCGCATCGATCCGCGGGAGTACGCCATCGCCCTGGAGGAGGCCCGCTACCGCCATCTGCAGGCCCTGAGCCAGATCGCCGCCGAGGCCGACACCTTCGCGGTCAACTCCAAGCGCCCTGAGGGACTTCACCGCGAGCCGCGACGACCTGGACAACGCCCTGGCCACGAGCACCATCACCCGCGACGAGTACCAGTCGCGGCTGCTGGAGCTGGAGATGGGCGCCCTGGAGCAGGGCGCGTTCCGCGACGCGGTGCTCGAGCAGCGCACCGGCCTGGCCGAGGCCCGCATGGCCGAGGAGCGGGCGCAGCTGAACCTGGAGTACACCGAGATCCGCGCCCCGTTCGCCGGCACGATCCAGGGGCTGGAGATGGTGGCCGGGCAGATCGTCGCGGTCAACCAGACGGTCTGCGCCCTCTACAACAACGAGAACCTCGAGGCCGCGGTCAACGTGCTGGAGGCCGACCTGGGCAACCTGAGCGAGGGCCGACCGGTGCTGCTGGCGGTGCCGGCCACCGGCGACACCCTGCAGGCCACGGTCGACGTGCTCTCGCCCTGCCTGGACGAGGACTCCCGCACCTGCGAGGTGCTGATCCGCTTCGCCAACCCCGACGGCCGCTTCCGCCCCGGCATGTTCGTGCGCGCCCAGATCGCCGGCTTCGTCTATCCCGGACCGGCTGCTGGTGCCCAAGGCCGCGGTGCTGATCCGCGACGACCGGCCCCTGGTCTTCAAGCGCGAGGGCGACCGGGCCAAGTGGCTCTACGTGGACACGGGCCTGGAGAACGACGAGTGGGTGGAGATCAAGGCCGTGCACAGCGGCGGCAGCCTGGCGCCCGGCGACGGAGGTGGTGGTCAGCGACCACCTGACCCTGGCCCACGAGGCCAAGATCAAGGTGCGCCGCACCGTCGACGGCGCCGACCGCTGGGCCTTCGCCGCCGCCGCGGAGACCGCCCGATGATCATCCAGACCGCGGTCCGGCGGCCCGTCGCCATCCTCATGGTGTTCGCCGGGCCTGGTGCTGATCGGCTTCCAGGCGCGCCGGCGGCTGCCGGTGGACCTGCTGCCGGCCATCAACTATCCCAACCTCACGGTGATCACCAACTACGCCGACACCCCGGCCGACGACCTGACCCGGCTGGTGACCCAGCCCCTGGAGGAGGTCATCACCGGCCTGGCGGGGGTGCGGCGCGTGGTCTCCCGGACCCGCGAGGGCGTCTCCACCATCACGGTGCAGTACGAGTGGGGCACCGAGATGGACTTCGCCAACCTGCACCTGCGGGAGGCCATCGACCGGGTCGCCTACCGGGACGACTTCCCCGAGGCGGCCGACCGCCCGCTGATCCTGCGCTGGGATCCCAGCGCCCGGCCCATCGCCATCCTCGTGCTCGAGGGCGACGACCCCATGGCGCGCATGACCGAGTTCGCCCGCGAGGTGGTCAAGCCGGCCCTGGAGCAGATCAACGGCGATCAGCCAGGCCGAGGTGATCGGCGGCGCCGAGCGGGAGATCCTGGTGCAGCCCGACTTCGGCAAGCTGCGCCTCTACGACCTGACCATGGGCGACCTGGCCACCGCCCTGCGCGTGGCCAACATCCAGCTTCCCCGGCGGACGCATCCGCAAGGGGCCGCTGCACCTGCCCCTGCGCATCCTGGGCGAGTTCGAGAACCTGGACGAGATCCGCGCCACCGAGATCCCCGCCGCCGGGCCGGGCATCACCATCGGCGACGTGGCCGAGGTGCTGGACACGGTCAAGGAGCCCGAGGGCGCCACCCTCTCGGCGGCCGCGACGAGGTGGTGTCGCTGCACCTGTACAAGGAGGTCGGCGAGAACACCATCAGGCCACCACCGCCGAGGTGGACAAGGTGCTGGGCATCCTCAAGGACCAGTACCCGGACTTCCGCTACCAGTTCATCTACCGGGACGCCGACTTCGTGCAGGAGAGCTTCCACGGGCTGCAGAGCTCGCTGCTGTACGGCTCGGCCCTGGCCTTCCTGGTGCTGTTCATGTTCCTGATGGACTGGCGCAGCCCCATCGTGGTGGGCCTGGCCATTCCCGTCTCCATCATGACCACCTTCGCCTTCCTCTACTTCGCCAAGGTGGGCCTGAACCTCATGTCCCTGGGCGGCCTCTCCCTGGCCGCCGGGCATGCTCGTGGACAACTCCATCGTGGTGCTGGAGAACATCAACCGGCACCTGAAGCTGGCGCCGGGGCCGGGCCGCGACCGGTGGGCGACGGTCTGCGCCACGGCGGCCCAGGAGGTGGCCTCGCCGGTGGTGGCGGCCACCCTGACCACCGTGGCCGTGTTCTTCCCGGTGATCTACGTGCCGGGGATCGCCGGCGAGTTCTTCCGGGACCAGGCCCTGACCGTGACCATCTCGCCTGCTGGTCTCCATCCTGGCCGCGCTGCTGCTGCAGCCCATGCTCGCGGCCCACATCCTCAAGGCTCCGGCCGACCGGCCGCCGCTGGATCTTCCGGCCCTTCGACGCGCTGTTCCAGGCCGCCATCCGCCGCTACCACGCCCTGCTGGACCGGGTCCTGGACGCACAAGCTGGCCTTCCTGGCGGTGCTGGCTGGTGGCCCTGGCGTGGCGCCGGCTGGCTGGGCTCGCGCACTGCGCCTGACCTTCATGCCCGAGCGCACCCGCGGCGACTTCACCCTGGCCCTGGAGCTGCCCGCGGGCACGCCCCTGGAGCGGACCGACGGCACCGCGGCCGACCTGGCCGCCTTCGCTGGCGCCCATGCCCGAGGTGGAGACGGTCTTCACCCAGGTGGGCAGCACCGAGAAGACCCTGGCCGCGCTGAAGGAGTACAGCGCCGCCAACACCGCCCGCATCCGCGTGATGCTGCACCCGTCGCGCCACGGCCGCCGGGACATGGAGCACATCAAGGAGCGCCTGGCCGCCCGCGCCTGGCGCGACCTCGACGGGCGCGGTCTTCGACCTTCCGCGAGGAGGGCGTCGGCCTGCGGGAGATCCTGGCCAGCGGCGAGGCCGCCCTTCACCCTGGGCATCGTCGGCCGAGAAGGCCGAGGACGCCCTGCGCACCGCCGAGGACCTGCTGCCGCGCCTGCGACGCCGTCCCCGGCCTGGCGGACCTGGAGATGGACCGGGTGCTGGGCAACCCCACCGTGGAGGTGACGGTGGACCGGGAGAAGGCCCTGCGCTACGGCCTGGAGCCCGACGCGCCTGGCCGGCGAGCTGCGCAACCGCATCCAGGGCACCGTGGCCACCACCTTCAACGAGATCGAGCAGCGCATCGACATCGCCGTGCGCCTGCCCCGGGACGAGCGCTACGACCTGGCCGCGGTCCTGTCCTCGCCCGTGGCCGTGGGCGGCGGCAAGACCGTGCCCCTGGGCACCTTCGTGAACCAGACCACCGGAGCCAGCCCGGTGCGCGAGATCGTGCGGCGCAACCAGCGGCGGCAGATCACCCTCACCGGCGACGTCAGCGGCCGCAGCCTCGAGGCCGGTCTGGACCGACGTGCACGCCCTGCTGGCGGGCCTGGACGTGCCCGACGGCGTGGGCTTCGTCACCGGCGGCGAGCAGGAGGAGATCAACAGCAGCTTCCAGGACCTGGGCTGGGCCCTGCTGCTGTCGGCGCTGCTGGTCTACATGATCCTGGCCGCCCAGTTCGAGAGCTTCCTCGATCCCGCTCATCATCACCGCCGTGCTGCCGGTCGGGCGTGGCCGGCGGCCCTGGTCACCCTGTGGCTGACGGGCCAGTCCCTGAACATCATCTCGCTGATCGGCATGGTCGCCCTGCTGGGCATCGCGGTGAACGACGCCATCGTCAAGGTGGCCACCATCCGCCGCCTGCGGGAGGACGGCATGCCCGGCCGGCAGGCGGTGCTGGAGGCGGGCGAGCCTGCGCTTCCGCCCCATCCTGATGACCACGGTGACCACGGTGCTGGCCATGGTGCCCATGGGCCTCGGCCTGGGCACGGGCGAGCAGATCCAGCGCCCCCTGGCCATCACCATCATCGGCGGCCTGTCCCTCGCCACGCTGCTGACCCTGTACCTGACGCCGGTGATCTACGAGATGATCCACCGGCGCCTCGACCGGGAGTACTAGGCCATGATCCGTTTCGCCGTCGACCACCCCGTCGCCACCTGGATGCTGTTCACGGCGCTGCTGGTCACCGGCGTCTACGCCGTGCCCCGCCTGAACATCGAGGCCATGCCCGAGACCGACCTGCCGGAGCTGTCCATCACCACGGCCTGGAACGGGGCCTCCCCCAGCGCCATCCAGCGCTCCATCACCCTGCCGGTGGAGGACCGCGGTGGCGGGCTGCCACGGGGTCGAGGACATCGATTCGGAATCGCGCCACGGCCGCAGCACCGTCACGGTCAAGTACAAGCGCGGCACCGAACATGGACTTCGCCAGGCTGGAGCTTTCCGAGCAGCTGGGCGCCGTGCGCCGCACCCTGCCGCCCCAGGCCCAGCAGCCCTTCATCCGCCCCTACGTGCCGGAGGAACTGCAGGCCGAGGAGTTCTTCACCGTGAGCCTGGTCTCGTCCCTGTCCATGAACGATCTCCGGGACCGGGCCGAGACCTGGCTGGTGCCCCGCTTCCTGGCCATCGCCGGCGTGGCGGACGCCGAGCTGCGCGGCGGCGCCCGGCCCCTGGTCAAGGTGCTGCTGGACCTGGAGCTGATGGAGCGCTACGGCCTGACCGCCGACCGGGTGGCCGAGCGCCTGGACGCCCTGGACGACATCGTGCCCGCCGGCCCGGTGCGGATCAGCGGCCGCGAGCTGACGGTGTCGGTGCGGGAGGACGTGAAGCTGGACCGGCTGCGCCGCACGGTGCTGGCCACGGTCGGCGGCCAGCCGGTCACCCTGGACCGGGTGGCCCGGGTGGAGCAGGACTACGAGGACATCGCCTACTACAGCCGCATCAACGGCGAGAACGTGGTCACCCTGGCGGTCACCAAGCGCAGCGGCCAGAACTCCATCGCCGTCAGCCGGCGGCTGCGGTCGCGAACTGCCCCGCATCAAGGCCGAGGCCCCCTTCCCCGTCCACTTCGAGGTGGACCAGGACGAGGGCCGGGACCTGGAGGACAAGCTGCGCGAGCTGGTGATCCGCTCGCTGGTGATCCTGGGCCTGCTCTTCGTGCTGCTGGCTCTGGCCCTGAAGCGGGTGCGGCTGACGGCCATCGTCATCTCGTCGATCCTCCTGGCCATCGTCATCTGCCTGTCCCTGTTCTACTTCTTCGGCGTGTCGGTGAACTTCATCACCATCAGCGGGCTGACCGTGTGCTTCGGCATGCTGCTGGACAACAGCATCCTCGTGCTGGACGCCATCCATCGCCGGCTGTCGGGGGGCCGGACCCGGGACAGCCGCGAGGCGCTGATCGACGGCACCCGCGAGGTGGCCTTCCCCATCATGGCCACCACCCTGACCACGGTGGTCGCCTTCCTCTCGTTCATCTTCATGACCGACCGGCTGTCCCTGTTCTACGTGCCCCTGGCCGTGAGCGTGGGCATCGCCATGCTGGCGTCCATCTTCGTGGCCTTCTGCTGGATCCCCGTGGCCCTGCGCGGTCCGGCGGAGCAGGAACTGCGGCACGCCGACGCCGGCGCCGACGAGTTCGAGCTGGCCGGCTGGAGCATGCTCTGGCGGTGGTTCCTGGGCGTGGCCGTGACGGCGGCGGTGGTCTTCGCCGGGTCGTGGCTGTGGCAGGGCCGGCCCACGGCCATGGACTGGCTGCCCTGGGTGGGCGGCGGCGGCGGCCTGCTGCTGGCGGTGGGGATCTTCGTCTCCTACGTGGACACCCTGACCCGGCTGCACCTGCGCTTCTGGGTGGTCCCGGTGGTGCTGCTGCTCGCGTTGAGCGGCGGCATGGTCTGGGCCCTGAAGGAGAAGGTCCGCACCGGCGGCTTCTGGCGGCCCCAGCCCAAGGAGACCATCATCTGCTACCTGCAGCGTCCCGTGGGCACGGACGTCAAGCTCACCAGCGAGACCATGCGCCTCTTCGAGCAGGAGATCGTGCCCGTGGCCGAGGGCGCCCACATGAACGTCACGGTGTTCGACAACCGGGCGCTCATGCGCATCGAGTTCGACGACGAGCTGCTGACCAGCGCCTACCCGGAGCTGTACCGCAACAAGCTGATCGTGCTGGCCGAGGAGCTGGGCGGCATGACCATCTGGATCAACGGCTTCGGCGACCCCTACTTCAAGGGCGGCGGCGGCGGGGGCATGAGCAACTCGACCATCCGCCTGACCGGCTACAACTCCAAGGAGCTGAAGGGCATCTCCGACGGGGTGCTGTCCCGCCTGGACCGCAACCGCCGCGTCCGCAACGCGCGGCTGACCAGCGGCCGCAGCTTCGGCAACGACGCCACCGACGAGACGGTGATCGTCATCGACCGCAAGGCCCTGGCCCGCTACCGCCTCTCCATGCTGGAGGTCATGGGCCACATCCGCCGCCTGCTGGGCGTGGAGACCCCGTGGCACATGGTGCTGGACGGCGAGGACCAGCGCCTGATGCTGAGCTTCGACGACGCCGAGGAGATCCAGTACGACCAGATCCTGGGCCGCGCCATGACCACCAGCCGCGGCTACAAGGTCCAGCTGGGCAAGCTGATCCGCCTGGAGCAGCGGCCGGAGATCAGCTCCATCAACCGCCACGACCAGCGCTACAGCCAGCTCATCAACTGGGAGTACATCGGCACCGACGCCATGCGGCGGCATTTCATCGCCGACATCCTGGCCGGCATGCAGCTGCCCTACGGCTACACCGCCGAGGACATGTCCGGCGAACAGCTCGACGAACAGGAGAAGGACGAGCTCAACCAGACCCTGTGGCTGACCGCCGTCTTCATCTTCATGGCCCTGGCCGCCATGTTCGAGAGCTTCGGCCTGCCCTTCCTGGTGCTGACGGCCCTGCCCATGGCCATGGTGGGGGTGGCGGCGGTGTTCTGGGGTACCGGCAGCGAGTTCGACTCGTCGGCCAAGATCGGGCTGATCCTGATGTTCGGCATCGTGGTCAACAACGCGATCCTGCTGGTGAACCGGTTCCGGCTGCAGGTGCGCGAGCTGGTGGCGGACGCCGGCTTCGCCCCGGACCTGGTGCCCGCCAAGCGGCGCCTGGGCGGGTTCGACCTGTGGCGGCTGGCCGGTCCCGAGCGCCAGCGGATCCTGCGCACCGCCATCGTCGACGGCACGAGCATCCAGATGCGCTCGATCCTGCTGACCAGCGGCACCACCATCGCCGGCATGCTCCCCCTGCTCTACAAGCAGGACCTGAGCGGCGGCAAGGACATCTGGGAGAACCTGGCCCTCAGCTCCATCGGCGGGCTGACCAGCAGCACGGTGCTGATCCTCTCGGCCATCCCGGCCCTGTACTGGATCTGCACCCGCTGGGGCTGGGGCCTGGCCCGGGCGTGGCGCTGGGCCCGCACCCGGGGCCGGCGCGGGAACCTGGCCGACGTCGCCCCGGCGACTGGCCCTTGACCGCAGACGTCCCCTGACGGACGATGGACCCGGGTCACGACGGGGACCACGGGAGGGCGATGGAGCGCAGCCGCCGCCGCGCGCTTGCCGCGCGGATCATCAATCCGTTCATACCCCAATCGGTCCGGGATGCCCGACCGGAGCTGGTGTTCCGGGCGCGTGTGCTGGTGGCCATGCTCATCTTGAACGGGCTGGCCTTCGCCGTGAGCCGTCCCCTGGGCGCCTGGGCCGGCCTGGCCTGGCCCACCGCCGACGGCGGCCTGGACTGGACGGCCTCCGGCGCGACCTTGGCCGTCCACGTCTTCTGCCTCCTCCTGTTCCGCCGCACCGGCTCCTTCGTGCGCGCGGGCAATGTCTTCGTGGCCTGGATCTATCTGCTCATCACCGGCTTCGCCGTGGCGGCCTCCGGCGCCGAGGTGGACCGGGCCCTGCGCTGGATGCTGCTGGTGCCCCTGTACGGTTTCCTGGCCCTGGGCCTGCGCGGGGGCAGCGCCTGGACCCTGGTGGCCTTCGCCACCAGCGGGGTGCTGCACGGGTTCGAACTGCGCTTCGTCAGCCCCGAGCACCTGCGGGCCTGGTGGGACTGGACCATGCTGGCGGTGGCGGTGGTGCTGTGCCTGGTGATCTACGAGAACGTGGTGCTGCGCCTGCTGGGGCTGCTGGAGGACGAACGCCGCCGCTTCGCCCACGCGGCCCTCCACGACCCCCTGACCGGCCTGGCCAACCGCACCGCCTTCGATCTGGAGATCCGTCGGCGCCTGGACCGGGCCCGCCTGGAGGGTACCCTGCTGGCCCTGGCCTACGCCGACCTGGACGGTTTCAAGCCGGTGAACGACCGCTACGGCCACGTGGCCGGGGACGAGGTGCTGCGGGTGGTGGCCCGGCGCCTGGAAACCGCCTTCCGCGGGGGCGACCTGGTGGCCCGCCTGGGCGGCGACGAATTCGCGGTGATCCTGGGCCAGGACGGCCCGCCCCCGCCCCTGGGCGCCCGCCTGGAGCACGCCCGGGAGCTGATCGCCGCTCCCGTGGACTGGAACGGCCGCGAGCTGCGGGTGACCGCCAGCATCGGCCTGGCCGTGTTCCCCGCCGCCGCGGACACCGCCGAGACCCTCCTGGAACGGGCCGACGAGGCCATGTATCGGGCCAAACGACAGGGCAATCAGGTGGCCGTCGCCGGCCCCGCCGCCCCCTGACGATCAGGCGTCGACCCGCCGCGACCGCAATAACCCCAAATCCCGTCTTGTTTTAAGGGTTTCTTTATTTTTTTGGAAACTCTGGACTGAATGGGTGTTCAACAATCAGATGCCGCGCCTGTCCTGGCCGCCCGGGTCCCCTCCCGGGCGCCCTCAAGATCCCGGCCGGGCGCCTGTCATCCCCCGACGCGCAGCGGTCCGTGGCCCAAGGATGGTGCCCGCCGGACCCCCGGCCGGGGCGCGGCATCGAACCACGGCCCTGCGGCGTGTCGCCCCCGGCAGCCTGGGAGGAATCGGATCCACTCCACAGGCTCCGACCGCCGTTCGCGGGGTCGTGGCTTTGTTGGCGGTCGGAAAGCCTAGCGCCAGCCGAAGCTCCGCTGCAGCAGGGCCAGGATGAGGTTGGGCTGGCTGTTGGCCTGGGCCAGCACCGCCACCGCGGCCTGCTGCAGGATCTGGGCGCTGGTCAGTTCGGACATCTCCCGGGCCACGTCCACGTCGCGGATCCGGCTGTTGGCCGCCGACAAGTTCTCGCCCAGGTTGCTGTTGAGGCGGATGACCGATTCCAGGCGGTTCTGCTGGGCCCCCAGGTCGGCCCGCCGGCCGCTGACCAGGTCGATGGCAGCGTCGATGCCGTCGATGGCCGCCCGCGCCGAACCGTCGGTGGCCTGCAGGATGTCCAGCCCGCCGAGACCCAGGCCCGCCGCCGAGCTGTCGGCCCCCAGGTCGATGGCCAGGGCGTCGGAGCCGCTCAGGCCCACCATCAGGCTCAGGGTCCCCGCGCTGCCGTCCAGCAGGTGGACGCCGTTGAAATCCGCCGAGGCGGCCACCCGGTCGATCTCGTCCTTCAGGGACTGGAACTCCTTGTCCAGGTAGCTGCGCTGCTGGTCGTCCAGGGCGCCGTTGAGGGACTGCACCCCCAGCTCCTTCATGCGGATGAGCATCTCGGAGACGGTGTCGTAGCTGCCTTCGGCGGTCTGGACCAGGGAGATGCCGTCGGCGGCGTTGCGGTTGGCCACCTCCAGGGCGGCGATCTGGTGCTTGAGCTTCTCGCTCATGGCCAGGCCCGCCGGGTCGTCGGCGCCGCGGTTGATGCGCAGGCCCGACGCCAGGCGCTCCATGGACTTCTGCACCCGCCACGTATGCTGCTGCAGGTACCGTTGCGCCTGCAGCGACATGATGTTGGTGTTGATCCGCAGGCCCACCGCGCGGCTCCTTCCGACGGACGCGGGCCCCGGGCCCCTTGACCGGGGGCTCGGGTCGTCTTCCCTTATCGGCAGGAACGCCCGAAAAGTTGAGCTTTTGTCACACAGGACAACGGGACGCTTCCCGGGGTAGTGATCCGGCAACCCGGACGGGTCCGCCGCCGTACTACCCGGCACCGGACCACATCCCGCCGGTCACCTCAGCGAGGAGTCCCCATGGTCAAGTTCCTGCTCTGGCTGATCCTGATGGTGCTCTGTTGGCCGCTGGCCCTGCTGGCGCTGGTGCTCTACCCGGTGGTCTGGCTGCTGATGCTGCCCTTGCGCCTGGTGGGCATCGCCGTGGGCGGCGCGCTGGCGCTGGTCAAGGCCGTCATCTTCCTGCCGGCGCGGATCCTGGGCTGGCGTCCGCGGCACCGAGCCGCTTGACGAACACGTACTTGGCGTCGCCCGGGCCGTAGAAGTCGGCGAAGACCGCGCCCGTGTCGTAGCCGGTCCGCGCGTAGAAGGCCCGGGTCGGCGCGTACTGGTCGCGGCCGCTGGTCTCGGCGTAGCAGGCCGTGCCGCCCGCCGCGGCGATGCGCGCTTCCACCAGGGCCAGGATCCGCCGTCCCAGGCCCGAGCCCTGGGTGTCGGGGGCCACGGCGATCCAGTACAGGTCCCAGCTCACGGTGCTGCAGGGGATCAGCCCGTAGCAGGCGTAGCCCAGCAGGCGGTCGCCGCGGTCGGCGAAGATGAACTCGTAGCCGCTGTCCGGCCCCTTCTGCAGGCGCTCGGCCACCAGCTCGGCCGCGATGGCCACCTCCACCTCGCTGAAGAAGCCCGTGGCCGCGACCAGATCCCGGACCGCCGCCACGTCCGCCGGTCGGGCGTCCTCGCGGAAGGTGAGGTCGCCGCTCGTGGTGGTCATGTCGTGCTTGCTCCCTTGTGCAGTCCCTCGAAGAAGGCCCGCGCGTTGCGGCCCAGGGTGCGGGTGCGGTAGCCGCCCTCCTGCACCACCAGGGTCGGCAGGCCCAGGGCGCCGATGCGGCGCCCGTTCTCGCGCAGATCGTCCGCCGTCAGGCTCCAGGTGCCGGTGGGGTCGCCCTTGGCCGTGTCCAGGCCCAGGGCCACCACCAGCACCGCCGGCTCGAAGCCGGCGACCCGGCGCAGCGCCTGCCCCAGGGCCTCGCGGTAGCGCGGCCCGTCCACCTTCTCGGGCAGGGGCAGGTTCAGGTTGTAGCCCAGCCCCGCGCCGGCGCCCTGCTCGTCGGCGAAGCCCGAGAAGTAGGGATAGGCGAAGCGCGGGTTGCCGTGGATCGAGACCGTCAGCACGTCGTCGCGGGCGTAGAAGATGTCCTGCTGCCCGTTGCCGTGGTGGTAGTCCACGTCGAGGATCGCCACGCGGCCCAGCCGCGCCAGCTCGTGGGCGGCGATGGCCGCGTTGTTGAAGTAGCAGAAGCCGCCGAACACCCGGTACTCGGCGTGGTGGCCCGGCGGCCGCACCAGGGCGTAGGCCAGGCGGCGGCCGCGGGCGATGGCCTCGGCCCCGGCCAGGGCGCAGTCCACCGCGCCGCGGGCGGCCAGGAAGGCGTTGCGGTTCAGGGGCGTGAACGTGTCGATGCAGAAGTAGCCCGCGGTCACGGCCAGGTCCGACGGCGGCCGGTCGGCATTGCGGATGGGGAAGACGTAGGGATAGACCGACTTCCCCTGGGGCAGATCCAGGCAGACCTTGCGCATGTACGCCACCAGGTCGTGGTCGTGCACCTGCCGCACCGGCTCGAGGGAGCGCGTGCGCGCCGACTGCCGCTCGAAGAGGGTGGTCTTGTCCAGCTCGGCCAGGATGCGCGCCACCCGCACGGGCGCCTCCACGTAGCCGCGGTCGCTGCACGTGGTGGATGTCGTGCTTTTCGTTGACGAACAGGGCGATGCGCTCGGCCGGCGCCGTGGGGACCACCGGCACCGGCGGCACCTTCTCCTTGCGCACGTAGCGCGGCTCGCGCAGCCGCACCGGGTCGTCCTGGAACGAGGCGACCACCTGCTCCACGTACGCCGGCGGGCACAGGTGGGCGTACTTGCGCTCGAGGATGGCGCGCACCGCGCCCTGCGCACGAAGCTGCGGCGCAGCGGGCGGCCGCCGCCCAGGTCGTCGATCACCAGGACCGGCATGGGGCCGGTGCGTGCCCTCCAGGGGCAGGTCGTAGGCGTTGCCCACGGCGGGCCGGGCGCCGAAGCGCTCGTAGAAGCGCAGACGGGCGCGGTTGGCCGCCAGCACCGCGGGGTCGGTGACCACGGCCGGGTCGTCGGGGAGGCACTCGAAGAACACCGCCTGCACCCCCAGGGACACGGCCTCCTCCCGCACCCGCTGGTAGAGGGCGCCGCCGATGCCGCGGCTGGTCAGGCGCGCGCTCGAGGCGATGTAGTCCAGGAAGAACATGCCCAGCTGCGGTTCGTGGAGCACCAGGGCGAAGCCCTGCACGGGTCCCTGGCGGCGCTCGGCCACGTAGAGGATGGCGCGGAAGCGCTGCCGGAACGGGTCGCGCAGCTTCTGGGTCAGGCCGTCGATGTCGCGCTTCGGCGCCTCGGCGAACTGCTCGCGCAGGATGTCCTTGACCTGCCGGATGGCCTCGCGGTTGACCGGCAGGATATCGTCGTGGATGCGGCGGATGCGGAACACGCGGTCACCTCCCTGCGGCGCAACGCTCAGCCGGCGGCGGCCAGGATCCGCTCGACCGCCGTCGTGAACGGGATGTCCGCCCGCACCAGGGCCGCGGCGAAGCCCGCGTCCGGCGCCAGGCAGGGATTGGCGTTGACCTCGAGGATCAGGGGCCGTCCGGCCGGCATCCACCCGGAAGTCCACCCGGGCCCAGCCCCGCAGGCCGAACAGGTCCCAGCAGGACCGGGCCAGGCGCACCAGCTCGGCCAGCAGCGGCCGGTCCGCGGCGCCGTCGGGGAAGGCGCGCACGGTGTGGCTGTACTCGAACGAATCCGGGTCCCACTTGGCGGCGTAGCCCACGATGCGCGGCTTGTCCGGCGGGTAGTCGGCGAAGAGCATCTCGGCCGGCGGCAGGGCCCGGGGCCCGTCCGGACCGTCGAGCAGGGCCAGGTTGAACTCGCGGCCCTCCACGAAGGCCTCGGCGAACCAGGGCGCGCCCGGCCGGCCGGACCGGGCCGCCAGAGCGGCGCGCGCGGCCGCCGCGCCGCCGTCCACCACGGCGGTGTCGTCCATGCCGAGCGAGGCGTCCTCCCACACGGACTTGACGATCCAGCGGTCGCCGCCGCCGCCGCCGCCGCCGCCGCCGTCGGCCGCGAGCCAGGCGGGCGTGGGCAGGCCGGCCCGCGCCAGCAGCCGCTTGGCCAGGATCTTGTGGCCCGGTCAGGTGGATGGCGTCCGCCGGGCAGCCCGCGTGGGGCACCCCCAGCGCCTCCAGCAGGTAGGGCACCACGGCGATCAGGCGGCCCTGGCCGCCGAGGCTCTCCACCAGGTTGAAGACGGCGTCCGGACGGTCGGTGGCCAGCGCGGCGGCCAACGCCGCCAGGTCCAGGTCGCAGGGCACGGCGAAAGCCTCGTGCCCGGCGCCGGCCAAGGCGGCGCCCACGGCGTCGGCCTGCACCAGCACGTCGGCCTCGTCGGCGGCGGCAGCGGCACGCGACCGCGTTATGCAGCAACGCCACGCGCATCGCCCGCTCCGGTACCGCGTGGACCGCGGCGCCACCAGGCGGGCCGCCGCCGACGCGACGATCCTGCCGATGAGCGCGTCGTAGGACACGCCCCGCGCGGTGGCGATCATGGGCAGGTCCGAGTGCTCCGGGTGCAGCCCCGCCAGGGGGTTGAGCTCCATGAGCTGGGGCGCGCCGGTCTCGTCGCAGCGCAGGTCCAGGCGGCCGCCGTCGCGGCAGCCCAGCACGCGCCAGGCGGCCAGGGACACGGCCTCGGCCGCCGCCACCGCCGGATCGTCCTCGGCGCCGCAGGTGCCGGTACTCCACCAGCTCCTCGCACTGCTCCTTGTTCACGTAGGTGTAGGCCCCCGCCTCGGCCCGGTCCAGGAGCACCACCTCCATGGTGCCCACGACCCGGGCGTCGGCGCCCGTGCCCGTGATGCCCACGGTGAACTCGCGGCCCGGCAGGTAACGCTCCACCAGCACCGGCTGGCGGAAGCGTCCCAGCAGGTCCAGGCAGCGCGCCCGCAGCTCGGCCGGGGTGCGCAGCACCGAACCGGCGTCGATGCCCTTGCCCGTCCCCTCGGCCAGGGGTTTGGCGAAGAGGGGGAACGGCAGGTCCAGCCCGTCCAGGTCCGCCGGGCAGGCCACCTCGGCGAACGCCGGGGTGGGCAGGCCCGCGTCGCGCAGGACGCGCTTGGTCATGCCCTTGTGCAGGGTCAGGGCCAGCACCAGGGGATCGCTGAAGGTGTAGGGGATGCCGTACACGTCCAGCAGGGCGGGCACCTGGGCCTCGCGCCCGATGCCCGCCAGCCCCTCGGCGATGTTGAAGACCAGGTCCCAGCGGTCGCCCGCCACCAGCCGCGCGGCCAGCGCCCGGGCATGGCCGATGCGGTCCGTCTCGTGGCCCAGGCGCCGCAGGGCGCCCTCGAGCTCCTCGATGGTGGAGAGGCGGTCGAACTCGGCCGTCTCCTCCTCGCCGTAGCCCATGGCCAGGTAGTCGTCCCGCAGGTCGTAGGTCAGGCCGATCCTCATCGCGCCACCCCCCGCCTGGGCTGGGGGTCCGGATAGCGGTGCACCGTGCCCGTGTAGCTGCGCAGCAGCAGGTCGTCGCCGTCGCGGCCCAGCACCGACTCGGGTTGCAGCGGGATCTTGCCGCCGCCGCCCGGGGCGTCGATGACGTAGGTGGGCACGGCGTAGCCGGTGGTGTGCCCGCGCAGGCCGCGGATCAGCTCCAGCGCCTCGTCCACCGAGGTGCGGAAGTGGGCCGAGCCGCTGATGGGGTCGCACTGGTACAGGTAGTAGGGCCGCACCCGGGACATGAGCTGCCGGTGCATCAGGTCCCGCAGCACCGGCACGCTGTCGTTGACGCCCTTCAGCAGCACGGTCTGCGAACCCAGGGGGATGCCCCCGTCCGCCAGCCGCCGGCAGGCGCGCACCGCCTCGGACGTGAACTCGTCCGGGTGGGTGGTGTGGATGCTCAGCCACAGGGGATGATGGCGCCGCAGCATCCGGACCAGGGCCGGCGTCACCCGCTGGGGCATCACCATGGGCACCATGGTGCCGATGCGCACGAACTGCACGTGCGGAATCGACCGCAGCTCGCCCAGCAGCCAGTCCAGCTTGTCGTCCGACAGGGTCAGCGGGTCGCCGCCCGACAGCAGCACGTCGCGGATGGCCGGCGTGCTGCGGATGTAGTCCAGCCCCAGCTCCAGGCGCGCCCGGTTGGGCTGCAGCTCGCCCTGGCCCACCACACGCGACCGCGTGCAGTAGCGGCAGTAGGCGGCGCAGTGGTCGTGGACCAGGAAGAGCACGCGGTCCGGGTAGCGGTGCACCAGGCCGGGGACGGGGCTGTGCTCGTCCTCGCCCAGGGGGTCATCCGCCTCGCCCGGGGTGCGCAGGAATTCCTGGTGGACGGGGATCATGGTGCGGCGCAGGGGCTGCAGGGGGTCCTGCGGGTCGATCAGGCTCATGTAGTAGGGCGTGATGGCCATGGGCAGCAGCTCGCCCCCCTGGCCCAGGGCGGCTCGTTCGGCATCGGTCAGCTCGACCATCCACTCCAGGCGGTCGAGGGTGCGGATGCGGTTGCGCATCTGCCAGTGCCAGTCGTTCCAGTCCCGTACCGAGACGCCGGCGTAGTGACGCCGGCGGAACTCGTGCGCACGGGGACTGCAAATCGGCAGCCGCTTCTGCAGAAAATAGTCGGGGAATGGTTCAGGAAGGTCAGGTTCGGTCGCCGGGACCGCAAGCGACGGAGGGTCTTCGGACTGTTCCGACTCAACTTCCTGGCTGACGTGGGGGAACCGCGTCTCGGGCATGCTCCCCAGTTCTGGATAAGCGCGCACAAGCGACCTCCTTTGTTGAGGCCGGGGTGCCCGCACCGGGCCGGTCCGGGATGATTCCCGGGGGCGGCACCTGCGAGGTGGGCGTTAACTTACGTCTATGCCCGGCCATGTCAATCGGATAATTCGCGATTCAGGCTTGAGAATGAATTTTCTTCGATGTCCCCCCGGAGGCCGCCGCCGGGGTGGCCCGGACGGGCCCGGGCGCCTATCTTGCCCGGGTTCCTCGGGACCCCGACAGGAGAATCCCATGCGCACCGCCGCCGCCATCTGCGCCTGTCTCGTCTGCGCCGCCGCCCCGCGCGGCCGCCGCCCCGTTCGGCCTGGTGCCCGACGCAGCCTACCTGCGGGCCCAGGTGCGCGAGCCGGTCTTCGCCTGGGTCTTCTCCCTGGTGGAGGAGGACAGCCTGGGCACCTGGACGCGGCGCCGACGCCGCGGCCTTCGCCGCCGGCTGGACCCAGCCCTCGGACTTCCCCCTGGAACGCCTGACCTCGTTCCGGCGCGCGGCCCTGCCCGACTCCCTGCAGGTGCGCCGCGGCGGCCTGGTCTGCGACCGGGAGATCACGATCACCCTGGACACGCCCCGCCTGGACATGGCCATGCCCTACAGCATCCTGGGCTACCACCCGGGCACCCTCAGCTTCGGCAGCCCGGTGGTGGTGCGCGAGTGGCGGGTCGGCGACCACGAGGTCACCGTCCGCACCAGCGACGAGGTGCGGCGGGACACGGTGGAGGGGATGGTCGTGTTCGAGATCGTCTCGGGCTGGACCGTCCTGGACGTGGACGGGTGGCTGGACAAGCTGCTGGGGGACGCCATCGACGACGCGGCCACGGTGGGATTCGTGGCCGCCCGGGGCAACGGCCGCCTGCTGGGGGTGAGCGACAGCCTGGGCCGGGACGGTCGCTTCATCTTCGGCGAGCTGGACTTCCGCAACAACACCGTCGCCCCCCACGGCCGGCCCCTGGCCAACGGCATGGCCCGGCTGGCCCGGCGGTGGTGCGAACCGCCGCCGGACCAGCGCGAAGCCATGTGGGCCGCCTACGACGCCGCCGGCGTCGTGCCCGCCGGCAGCGACTAGCGGACCAGCGACACCTTGCGGGTCTGCGCCCCTGCGCGCCCCGCAGCCGCACCAGGTAGGTCCCGGCGGGCGCCGCGCGCCCGGCGTCGTCGATGCCGTCCCAGCGGGCCGTGTGCACGCCCGCCTCCCGACGCGCCGCCACCAGGGTCGCCACTCGCCGCCCCGCCAGGTCGTACACCGCCAGGTCCACGTCCTGGGCCCGGACAACCGTATACTCGACGTGGTGCGCGGATTGCAGGGGTTGGGCGCCACGCCCGTGAGATCGAGGAACCCACGGGGCGTCGGCACCTCGACGCTGCGGTCGGCCAGGCGCAGCACCGTCCAGGGCCAGTTCGTAGCGTACGGTCCCGCCGGCCAGCAGCCGGGGCGACGTGTCCCGGGCTGTGCCGCCGCCAAGGCCGTCCCAGGCCGCCGCCACGGGCCAGGAGTCGGCGCCCCGCACGGCCCGCACCGCCAGGCGCGCCGGGTCGACCGCCGGCGCCCCCAGGCCAGGTCGACCCCGCCCCCGCGCCAGGCCGCGCTGAAGGCCCTCAGCAAGCCGGGCGTCGGCGCATCGTCGGTGATGCCGCCGCGCAGGACACCGCTCCGTCGGTCAGGATCCAGGTCGCCCGGGCCGTTGTCGGTGACCAGCAGGACCAGGAAGGGATCGCGATCGTCGTCGTACAGGGGCAGCACCTGCCACGCGGCGCCGTCGTGGTACCACCAGGCCGAGACGTCGCCCATGTCCCCGGGCAGAGCTGAAGCCGACCACCACCGTCTCGCCGGCGCCGACCTCGGCGAGGTCCAGGCCGAACCAGCCGTGCTCGAAGTTGCCGGCGGACAGGCCGGCCGGGAAGTCGTCCAGGGTCAGGGCGGTCAGCCCGGTCATGACGCCGCGGTCGGGCACCACCGCCGCCAGGCCGGTGCCGGTGCTGGTGGCGACGCGGTCACCGCGGGCAGCGCGATCTCGGCCGAGGTGCTGGCGTACTGCCAACCCGGGCGGGCAGGGCCGTGTCCTCGGGATCGGGCACGATGGGGTTCTGGGCCGCAAAGGCAAGGGTGGACGAGAAGTCGCAGTCGGCGGTCCGGAACGCTCCGGTACTACAGCTCGATCTGGACCCAGTTCCGCCACGAGTCCGCCACCGGATCGCCGTTGACCGGGAAGTCGTGGAAAGCGAAGG
>CAWGRT010000015.1:0-339616 GCA_963825035.1 Candidatus Krumholzibacteriia bacterium
ATAGCAATACGTACCTGCTGGACGCCTTCGACTTTAAGTTCGGTCTTGCTAGCAGCCGAGGAGACGGGCCTGGAGGTGCGGCTGACCGGCCTGTACGCGGTGGAGGCAGGCATCCTGTCCCGGACCGCCCGGTGCTGGTGGTGTTCTACCGGGCCGAGGAGACCGGCGGCCGCCTGGAGGCCCGCGACGACGCGTCCGAGGTGGGCTTCTCCCCGCCCGACCGCCCGCCGGGCCCGGTGGCCTTCGCCGCGCACCGGCGGGTGCTGGAGCGCCTCGCGCGCGAGCTGGCCGCCGGCAAGGAGGGCACGCCGTGAGCGATCCCGTGCGCCTGGCCGTGCTGCTCTCGGGCAGCGGCCGCACCCTGGCCAACTTCCTGGAGAGGATCGAGGCGGGCACGCTGCCGGTCACCATCGCCGCGGTGGTCGCCAGCCGCGGCGACGTGCGCGGCGTGGAGATCGCCCGCGCGGCCGGTCTGCCCTGCGCGGTGTTTGGCGCAAGGACTTCGCCGATGCCGCGGCCCACAGCGCGGCCATCAACGCCTGGCTTATGCCGCACCGGCCGGAGATCATCGCGCTGGCGGGCTACCTCTGCTTCTACGTGCCGCCGGCGGAGTTCACCGGACCGGGCGTGAACATGACCCGGCGCTGTGCCCAAGTTCGGCGGCCAGGGCATGTACGGCGACCGCGTGCACCGCGCCGTGCGGCCGCGGGCGAGACCGAGAGCGGCTGCACCGTCCACGTGGTGAGCCGACCAGTACGACGAGGGCGCGATCCTGGGTCAGGAGCGGGTTCCGGTGCTGCCGGGCGACGACGAGCACGCCTTGGCGGACCGGGTGTTCGCGGCGGAGTGCGAACTGTATCCGCGGGTCATCGCGGAGCTGGCGCGGGGGCTACGGGCTGGCGGCGGCTGAATGCGATCCGGAGCAGGGTAGAAGTCGAGGGGCCCCCGGGGCCCCTTTTTCGTTTGGCGCCGACTCGAGGGGGTTGACGGGGGGGGGGGCGAGGTTGTACGCTCGTGGGCGGGTAGCCCGCGCCCGCCGGATCTGGTAGACTGGATCGAGCGTCCCGAACCTAGGGGGTGGGATGATGCCCAACGGATATCGCCGAATCTTCCTGCTGGTGGCCTGCGGCCTGCTGCTGACAGCCGTCGGCGCCCCGGCCCAGGTCAATCACCCGTACAACGAGGTCGGAATCTTCACCGTCGAGAACCCCGACGGGTGCGCCGCCGCGCAGATCGATGTGCCGGTCATGACGCCGTTCACCTGCTACGTGGTGCTGACCGCGCCGTGGAACGAGGATCTCGGCCATGCCGTCACCACCGTCGGCGGGATGGAATTCCACATCGAGGTGCCGGCCGAAGCCTACCTGCTGTCCATGACTCTGCCCTATCCGTCCACCTGGTGGCCGGAAGGCCGGGACGTCCTGGTCGGCGTCGAGGCGCCGGTGGTCGGGAACCGGTGCACGTTGATGACCCTGTCCCTGATGACCACGACGGAGGCGCCGGTCTTCGTGTCCCTGCTGCCGGTGCAGAACGCGCCGCAGAACATCCCCGGCGAGATGGCCTTCACCGACTTCGACGACGCCTTCTCGCTCCACGTCATGCACCCGATCTCGGGCAGCGCCGACGTCCCGGTCTTCGCCATCAACTGGACCGGCGACCTGTCGTTCTGCGAGACGGTGCCCGACGCGGGGATGTCGTTCGGCGGGGTGAAGGCGCTGTACCGATAAACGGCGCTGCCGCTTGATGTTATGTAGAAATGTTGCAGCCCGGGCTGCGGTTTTCGCATGATCCGGCAAAGGTTGGATTTCCGCCGGGGGGTATTGACGGGGGGGGCGAGGTTGTATGCTCGTTCCTATACGCGCCGCAACGATCCCGTCCCGACATGCCGAACGACAGGAGGATGACCATGCAGCCTGGATATCGACGTGGCTTCTCGCTGGTGATCTGTACGGTGATCGCGTTCCTGGCCGCCGCCGCGCAGGCCCAGGTCAATCATCCCTACAACGAGGTCGGCATCTACACCGTGGAGAACCCGGACGGGTGCGCCACGGCGCAGATCGACGTGCCGGCCATGACCGCGTTTGACTGTTACCTGGTGCTGACCAATCCCTACAACGAGAACCTGGCCCGGCCGGTGGCGAACGTTGGGAGCGTCGAATTCCGCCTGGTCATGCCGGGCGACATGTACTTGTTGTACGCGAACGTGCCGCCTCACTACGGCTTCGACGAACCGCCGGATTTCCAGTATGCAACGGACGTACCGATCATCGACGGCCGCGGCACGCTCCTGACCTTCACCCTGATGTTGGCCACTGATGAGCCGCGCTTCCTGTATCTGACGCCGGTCCGGGACCGGCCCCAATCGATCCCCGGCGCGATCATGTTCACCGACCTCGACGACGGCTGGTCGATGCACGTCATGTACCCGGTGTCGGGCAGCTTCGACGTCCCGGTCTTCGCCATCAACTGGGACGGCGACCTGTCGTTCTGCGAGACGGTGCCCACGCAGGAGCAGTCGTTCGGGGCGGTGAAGGCGCTCTACCGCTGACCGGAACCGACTTGATGGAAGATCCTGCCGCGGGGTTCCGGAATCCCCCGGCGCCACGATCGATCAAGGGGGAGATGATGCGCCGCTTCGCGCTCTGGATGATCGTGCTCGCAACCTGTGGCCAGCCCGTGTCCGTCGCGGCCCAGTGTGCCGACCCGCCCGCCGTCGCGGTCTTCGTGCTGGGCGGGCTCATTCCCGGTTTCGAGGATCTCCAGGTCCAGACGCTGGCCGTGCGGACCGTGTCCGCGCCGACCTATCCGTCGGAGGCGGACATCGCCGCCGGCATCATGACGGCCTTCGCCGGGGAGGTGAACCCGTCGCTCGGCGTCGCGGCCACGGCCGGCGACCTGGCCGCGTGGACCGGCCTGCAGAGTTCCTCCCAGGCGCTGGCCGACCGGCGCGACGGGGCCGTCCTCTTCGCCGGGTCCGTGGTGTGGGCCGGCGAGGGGCACATCTACGTCCCCGCGGCGTCCACGCACGATTGGGCGACCGCGGGGCAGACCGCGCCGGCGCCCGCGTCGCTGGACGTGTTCCCCAACGCGGAATGGGAAGGCCTCGGCGGGATGGCGAGCGCGGATCTCGCAGCCCTGGCCGCGGCCCTCCTGCGGACGACCGACGTCGCCGCCTCGTTCGCGGCGTGCGGCGACTACACGATGACGTCCTGGGTCTACACGCCGGCCGTCGGGGCCGTCGATGCGGGCGCGGCGCGCCTGATCGTCACGCTGGCGGGCCACGTCGGGCCGCCGTGGAATGGACAGGCGGTGGCGGCCGAGGCGACGAGTTGGGGCGGCGTCAGGGCGCTCTACCGCTGAGCGCCACGGCTTGAAGGATCCTGGGAACCGCGCGTGCTGGAAAGCGCCGGCGGGACCATCGATCAAGCGCAGCCTACAGCTGCACCCGCACCCCAAGTTCGATCACCCGCTCGGGCGGGATGTGGAAGTACTGGTAGGCCGGCGGCGCGTTGCGGGTCATCACGTCGAACAGCCCCGTCTGCCAGCGGCGCCAGAGGCCGCGCCGGGGCGGCACTCCCGACTCGCGGCCCAGGAAGAACGAGGTCTGGTCGATGTCGATCTCCAGGCCCTGGTCGGCGCAGCGGCGCAGCACCTGGGGCACCCACGGCTCCTGCATGAACCCGAAGGTGGCCAGCACCCGGTAGATGCCCGGCTCCACCTCCTGCACCTTCACCCGCTCGGCGGCGGGCACGTAGGGGAAGCTGCGGGAGCGGAAGGTCATCAGCACCACCGTCTCGTGGAGCACCTTGTAGTGCTCCAGCTGGTGGACCAGGGCCGGCGGCGCCAGGTGGGTGTTGGCCGTCAGGAACACGGCCGTGCCCGGCACGCGGCGCGGGGGCTCGGCGTGGATCTCCGCCAGCAGGTCGTCGAAGCCGTGCCCGCTGCTGCGCACCCGCGCGCCGATCCGCTCCTTGCCCTGGTGCCAGGTCCACATGCCTGCGAACACCACCAGGCCCAGGCCGAGGGGGAACCAGCCGCCGCTGGCCAGCTTGTTCATGTTGGCGCCGAAGAAGGCCAGGTCCAGCACCAGGAAGCAGGCGGTCACCGCGACCGGCGGCCCACCAGGGCCAGCGCCAGGTCTCGCGCGCCACGGCGAAGGCCAGCAGGGTGGTGATCACCATGGTGGTGGTCACCGCCACGCCGTACGCCGCCGCCAGGTTGTCGAGTGGCGGAAGCCCAGCACCAGGCCGATGGTCAGCACCATCAGCACCCAGTTCACCGCCGGCAGGTAGACCTGGCCGATCTCCTCCTGGGAGGTGTGCGCGATGCGCAGGCGCGGGCAGTAGCCCAGCTGGATGGCCTGCCGGGTCAGGGAGAACGCGCCCGAGATCACCGCCTGCGAGGCGATGACCGTGGCGGCCGTGGCCATGACCACCAGGGGATACAGGGCCCAGCCCGGCACCAGGTGGTAGAAGGGGCTGACCACCGCGCCCGGGTCCGTCAGCAGCAGCGCCCCCTGCCCGAAGTAGTTGAGCAGCAGCGCACGGCAGCACGAAGGCGTACCAGGCCAGGCGGATGGGCAGCCGCCCGAAGTGGCCCATGTCCGCGTACAGGGCCTCGCCGCCGGTGACCACCAGGAACACGGCGCCCAGCAGGAAGAAGCCGGCGCGTGCCGTTGGCGCGCGAAGAACTGCACCGCGTAGCGCGGGTCCACCGCCTGCAGCACCTCCGGCGCGCGCAGCGATGCCGCGCACGCCCAGGACGGCCAGCAGCAGGAACCACACCACCATCACCGGCCCGAAGACGCCGCCCACGCGCCCGGTGCCCCGGCTCTGGAAGGCGAACAGGCCCACCAGGATGGCGATGGCGATCGGGATGATCCAGGCCTCGAGCGCCGGGGCGGCCACGTTCAGGCCCTCGACCGCGCTCAGCACCGAGATGGCCGGGGTGATGGTGCCGTCGCCGTACAGCAGCGCCGCGCCGAAGAGGCCCAGCACCACCAGCAGCCGGCGCGGCCGGCCGCCGTCCTCGTCGCGGGCCGGGTGGATCAGGGCCATCAACGCCAGGATGCCGCCCTCGCCCTTGTTGTCGGCGCGCATGACGTACGACCAGGTACTTCACCGAGATCACCAGCACCAGCGACCAGAAGATCAGCGACAGCACCCCCAGCACGTTGGCGGGGGTGAGGCCCACCTTGAACGCGCCGTGGAAGCACTCCCGCAGCGCGTACAGGGGGCTGGTGCCGATGTCGCCGAAGACCACGCCCAGCGCGGTCAGCGACAGGACGGCCAGGCGGCGGCCGCGGGGCGGGCCGCTGTCGGTGGCCGAGGGTTCGAGGCGGTCCTGGAGAATCTTCATGGAGCCCGGCTTTCGTTCGGCATACCGGGTCCAATCTCGGCCCGAACGGGCGCGGCGGCAGTCAAAGCCGCGTGCCGTGCCGGGGGAAAGAGGAAGCCCCCCGGCGTGGCCGCCGGGGGGCTCCCCATGGTCGCGGTCACCCGCCTCAGGTCAGGTTTCCGCAGACGTCGCTGCCGGCGTCCGGGTCGGCCGGGATCGCCGGTGGTCAGGAAGCGGTGGATGCTGTCGGCCGCCTTGCGCCCCTGGCCCATGGCCAGGATCACCGTGGCGCCGCCGGTGACGATGTCGCCCGCGGCGAAGGTGTCCGGGTAGGCAGGTCTGCATCCACTCGTTGATGACGATGGTGCCCTTCTTGGCGATTGCGGTCCAGGTCGGGGCAGTCGGCGGTCAGCAGCGGGTTGGGGCTCTGGCCGATGGCCAGCACGACCGTGTCCACCGCGAACTCCTTGACCTTGCCCTCGACGGGGACGGGGCGGCGGCGTCCGCTGGCGTCGGGCTCGCCCAGCTCCATCTCCTGGCACATGATGGCGCCCACGGCGCCGGTCCCGTCGTCGATGATCTCGATCGGCGAGTGCAGGAGGTTGAACTCGATGCCCTCCTGCTCGGCGTGGTGGATCTCCTCGACGCGGGCCGGCATCTCCAGGCGGCTGCGGCGGTAGACCAGGTACACCACCTCGGGCTGCAGGCGCTTGGCGGTGCGCGCCGAGTCCATGGCGGTGTTGCCGGCGCCGACCACGGCGATGCGCTTGATGTTCTTGACCGGCGTGTCCGCGCGCTCGGGGAACTTGTAGCCGCCCATCAGGTTCACGCGCGTCAGGAACTCGTTGGCGCTGTACACGCCGTTGAGGTTCTCGCCGGGGATGCCCAGGAACCAGGGCAGGCCCGCGCCCGTGCCGATGAAGGTGGCGTCGAAGCGCTCGCGGATCGAGTCCAGGGGCTCGGCCTTCCCCACCGGGTAGTTCATGACGAACTTGACGCCCATCTCCTTCATGCCGTCGATCTCGCGGACGAGGATCTCCTTGGGCAGGCGGAACTGGGGGATGCCGTAGAAGAGCACGCCGCCCGGCTTGTGCAGGGCCTCGAACACCGTCACGTCGTGGCCCTTCTGGGCCAGGTCGCTGGCTGCGGTCAGGCCCGGCGGGGCCCGAGCCGATGATGGCCACCTTCTTGCCGGTGGCGCGGTGCGCACACGGGGGTGATGGTCAGGTCGTGCTCCATGGCGTAGTCGCCCAGGAAGCGCTCGACCCGTCCGACGCCGCCCGGCTCGCGGCCCTTGTCCGGCTTGTTCAGGGTGCAGACCATCTCGCACTGGTCCTCCTGGGGGCAGACGCGCCCGCAGATGGCCGGCAGGAAGTTCTTCTCCTTGATCTTGCGCAGGGCGGCCTCGTACTGCTGCTCGCCCACCAGCTTCAGGAAGGCCGGGATGTCGATGCCCACGGGGCAGCCGCTGCGACGCAGGGCTTGTTCTTGCACTGGATGCAGCGCAGGGCCTCCTGGGTGGCCTCGTCCTCGTTGTAGCCCAGGGGCACCTCCTCGAAGTTGAAGATGCGGTCCTCGGGCGTCTGCTCGCGCATGGGCGTCTTGGTCTTGGACTTGTTGATCTCGCGCTTGGGCGTGTTCGCGTCGCTCATGGGTCCGTCCTCCTTAGGCCTGGCGGTCGAGGGCCGGCGGCGGCCTCGTCCATCTTGCAGCGGTGGTAGTGGTCGAGCGACGCGCGCTCCTCGGGCTTGTAGTAGCTGAGCCGGGTGATCAGCTCGTCGAAGTCGACCTGGTGGCCGTCGAACTCGGGGCCCTCGACGCAGGCGAAGCGGGTCTCGCCGCCGACGGTGACGCGGCAGGCGCCGCACATGCCCGTGCCGTCGACCATGATGGGGTTCAGGGAGGCCTGGGTGGGGATGCCGTGGGGCTCGGTGGTCTTGCAGACGAACTTCATCATGACCACGGGCCGATGGTGATGACCTCGTCGATCGTCTCGCCGCCGTCGATCAGGTCGTCCAGGGCGTGGGTGACCATGCCCTTGCGGCCGTAGCTGCCGTCGTCGGTGGTGACGATCACCTCGTCGGCGATGGCGGTGATCTCCTCCTCGAGGATCAGCAGCTCCTTGGTGCGGGCGCCCAGGATGGCGATCACCTTGTTGCCCGCCTGCCTTCAGGGCCTGCACCTGCGGCCAGACCACCGCGTTGCCGATGCCGCCGCCCACGCAGACGACGGTCTTGCCCGTGGGGATCTCCGTGGGCTTGCCCAGGGGGCCGGCCAGGTCGTGGATCTCGTCGCCCACGTCCAGGGCGTTGAGCATCTCGGTGGTCTTGCCCACCTCCTGGGCCACGATGGTGATGGTGCCCCGCTCGGGGTTGCGGTTGGCGATGGTCAGCGGGATGCGCTCACCCTCGTCGTTGACCCGCAGGATGATGAACTGGCCGGCCTTGCCCCGGCGGGCGATGTGCTCGGCCTCGATCTCGAAGAGCCACGTCTTGGGCGCGAGCTCCTTGGCGGTGACGATCTTGTTCCCCACGGCAGGCTCCTTCAGGCTGGACGGGGCCGGGGCCCCGCGAAGCGCGGTGACGGCTGCCGGACGGCGTCCAGGCCGGATCCGGCCCGTCAAAGGTAGGCGGCGCCCTTTTGAAATCAAGTTTCCGGAATTGTGATAATGACAAATGATATCAGGACTTGGCGGGTCCGGGACCGGAGGGGAAAGCAAGAGCCGGTCATGGCGCCGCCTGCGGTTCGGGGGGAACGAACCCGCAGTCTTCGCGGTCCCGACCGGCTCTTACCGGGGGGCGGCGCGTGGCATCCTGCACGGCCGCCGGGTTCCGTCGCGTACCCGTGCATGGGCCGTGCCGCCCGCGTGTGCCTTGACGCCCCGCACGGGGGCACTATCCTCTGGGGATCGCCACGAGCCCGTCACCGGCCCCGCGGCCGCCGCCAGGAGAGAAGCATGGAGTCCCTGATCCGCGAACTGCTCGTGCAGATCGGCGAGGACCCCGACCGGGAGGGCCTGGTCAAGACCCCCGAGCGGGTGGCCCGGGCCTGGGGCGAGATCGCCGGCGGCTACACCCAGGATCCCGGGGAGATGGTGCGGGGCGCCCTGTTCACGTCGACGGGCAAGGAGATGATCGTGGTGAACGACATCGACTTCTACAGCGTGTGCGAGCACCACCTGCTGCCCTTCTTCGGCAAGGCCCACGTGGCCTACATCCCCAACGGCAAGATCGTCGGCCTGTCCAAGGTGGCCCGGGTGGTGGAGGCCTACGCCCGCCGTCTGCAGGTGCAGGAGCGCATGACCGCCCAGATCGCGGCCTGCCTCATGGACAACCTGCAGCCCCTGGGGGTGGCCGTGGTGCTGCACGCCCAGCACCTGTGCATGATGATGCGGGGCATCCAGAAGCAGAACTCCTACGCGGTGACCAGCGAGATGCTGGGCGCCTTCAAGGACCGCTCCAAGACGCGGGCGGAATTCCTGACCCTGATCCGGGAACGGCCCTGAACAAGGACGGTGGACGTGAAGACGACGACGAAGATCGGCGCCGCCCTGGCGCTCGCCCTGGCCTTGGCCGCACCCGCGACGGCTTCCGCACTGGATGGCGGCGTGACCGGCGGCTGGAACACCGGCCTGGGGGTGGACGCCTCGGCCACCTTCGAGCATTTCACCCGCGACCTGCCCCTGTCGGCCCGCTTCACCCTGGGCTGGCACGCCTCCGACGCCGGCGATCCCTACGCGGCGCGGCGCATCTTCATCAACGACAACACCAACGGCGACCCCACCAAGAGCGCCGACAGCTGGCTGCTGCGCTTCGACCTCATGTTCCCGGCCTTCCACCTGGGCGGCCAGCAGGTGGACGTCTTCGCCGGCCCGCGCCACGCCATCTACAACGCCCACTACGATTTCGTCGGCGGCAACGAGGTCTTCGACATCGGCAGCGACCCGTGGGGCCTGGGGGTGGGGGCGGAGAGCCGCTTCGCCATGGGCCCGACCACCACCTTCCTGATGCAGGCGGGCTTCGACTGGTACGGCAAGACGACGATCGAAGGCCACGACACGGCCTACCTGCCGTCGGGGGACAACGTCAACCCGCGGAACGACTACACCTGGAGCGACGCCGACCGCGCCATCGGCCAGCCCCGCTGGGAAGTGGTGGCGATGATGGGGATCCGTTTCCGCCTCTAGCCGTCGCGCGACCGGCGGATGCCCAGCAGGTCCGCGCCGTGCCCCTCGCACAGGGCGATGGCCTTGGCCAGCTCGTGCTGGCAGATGTCGTTGCCGTGGTCGCAGGACGCCACCACGAACTTGCGCAGCACCGGCAGGGCCCGCGGGTCGCGCAACTGGCCCAGGGCCCACACGCCGCGGTTGCGGTCTTCGATGGGCCGGCCGTCGTCGGCCACCCACACCATGAGGGCTTCCACGTCGTCGCCCGCGGCCGGGGCCGCGGCCCGCGCCTGGCCGGCGATCTCGTCCAGGGACCCGGTGATGGACGCGCGCAGCGCCACGGCCGTCACCATGAGCCCCAGCACCAGCACCAGGGCCGCCGCGCCCGCGATCTTCCACTTCATCGCCGTGTTCTCCCGGTCAACGGTACAGGGCCTTCAGCCCGCTCCAGCTCTCGTTCTCGTCGGGCACCACGCCGCAGTCGTTGAACGGCCGCGCCACGACCGAGGTGGCGAACAGGCAGAAGTCGCCCGGCATGGGGGCCAGGTGGAAGTCCCCGTAGACGTCCACCGCGAAGGCCGTGTCCAGGTAGGGCTGCCACTGGACCGGGTCCACCCCCGAGAGGTCGATGTGCTCGTAGCACAGCCAGCTCCCGCAGTCGGCCGAGCAGGCCTCGACGGCGTACCCCGGGAAGGAGCCCGTCCGCAGGTAGCCGCGCACGGCCGGTCCGTCGAAGCACTCGGCCACCCCGAGGGCCAGCGCGTCCCCGTACTGCAGCGGAATCGCCGCGATGCTGCCGTCCGGCTGCTGCAGGCGCGGCGTGAACAGGAACTTCTGGGCCAGGGCCGGCGCCGGCACCGTGACCACGTACTGGGCTTCGGCCGTGAACGCCGGCAGGGGCATGGGGGAGGTCGCCACCAGCGCCGCCGGCTCGCACGCCCCCACCCACGTCTCCTCGAGCACGATCGCGTAGCCCGTCACGTCGCCCTCGACGTACTGGTTGAACACGTCCACGGTCAGGATGAACGACGGCCCCGCCGGGTCGCACGTCGAACGGATCGTCACGATGGCCCCGGCCGGCCCCGCCGCCGCCAGCGTCGCCGCCAGCAGCATTCCCGTCAGCACTCTCATGGCCGTCCCCCTTGTCGATACGGCTCCCGCTGAAAGACCCCGATCATCCTACCACACCGCGCCCCCCCGCAACCACCCTCCCGCGCGACCGGCGGGGCGGGACGCGGCTGGCCGAAGCCCTGCCCGGGCGTGCCGCCCGAGGATGCACGAAGGCCCCGCCGGCGCATCGTGAAACGCTAAGCCGGCGGGGCCTTCGTGCATCCTCGGGCGGCGGGGCCGTCACCCCTGCTCGCCCAGCCACCTCTCCGCCTCGATCGCCGCCATGCACCCGGTCCCGGCCGACGTGATGGCCTGCCGGTAGACGTGGTCCTGCACGTCGCCGGCGGCGAACACGCCGGGGATCTCGGTGGCGGTCACGTCGGGCCTGGTCACCAGGTAGCCGTTGGCGTCGGTGGTCAGCTGGCCCTCCAGGAACGCCGTGTTGGGCACGTGGCCGATGGCGATGAAGCAGCCGGTCACCGGCAGCTCGCTGGTCGAGCCGTCGACCGTGTCCTCGAGTTCCACGGTCTTGAGGTTGCCCTTCTCGTCGGGCACGTAGCGCGTGATCACCTTGTTCCAGGCCATCTCGATCTTGGGATTCTTCAGGGCGCGTTCCTGCATGATCTGCGAGCCGCGCAGCTCGTCCCGGCGGTGGACCAGGGTCACCTTGTTGGCGAAGTTGGTCAGGAAGGTGGCCTCCTCCAGGGCGGTGTCGCCGCCGCCGACCACGGCGATGTCCTGGCCGCGGAAGAAGAAGCCGTCGCAGGTGGCGCAGGCCGACAGGCCCTTGCCCATGAACTTCTCCTCGCCCTCGAGGCCCAGCCAGCGGGCGCGGCTGCCGGTGGCGATGATCACCGCGTCGGCGGTGCAGGTGCCCTTGCCGGAGGTCAGGGTGAACGGCCGCTTCTGCAGGTCGATCTTCGTGATCGTCTCGCTGCGGACCTCGGTGCCGAACCGGGCGGCCTGGGCCTTGAACTTCTCCATCAGCTCCGGGCCCATGATGCCCTCGGGGAAGCCGGGGTAGTTCTCCACGTCGGTGGTGATGGTCAACTGGCCGCCGGGCTGGTCACCCTCGAAGAGCACGTTCTGGATGTTGGCGCGGCTCAGGTAGAGGCCGGCGGTGAACCCGGCCGGGCCCGAGCCCACGATGGCCGCGCGGTAGTGGGTCTGCTCGCTCATGCGCGGAATCTCCGTTCCGGCGACCGGGGCCGCCTGCCGAGGGAGGGGCCCGGGGACGGGCCGCGGTTGCGTCTGGAACCCCGCAAGTGTTAGTCAGGAACGGCGGTTCTGTCAACCTGGGCCCCCGGCGGGCGGGGCGGGGCCAAATTCTCCCCGCCGGTTCCTTGACGGATGGCCGTGTGTGCACTTATTATACGCGCTTACGTCCAGGAACCCGGGAGGCGAATGTCTCCCCGGCGGTTTTTTGTGCGCGCCCGCTGAAGGCCGCGCCCCGCCCGACCCATCGAGCCCGCGGAGAGAACGCGATGTACGCAGTGGTGAAGATCAAGAACCAGCAGTACCGGGTCAGCCCCGACCTCAAGCTGCAGGTGCCCCTGATGGCCAACGAGCCGGGGGACAAGCTGACCTTCGACGAGGTCCTGATGCTGGCCGACGGCGACGACGTCAAGGTGGGCGCCCCCACGGTCGCCGGCGCCTCGGTGGCCGCCGAGGTCGTGGGCCACGGCCGCAGCCGCAAGATCATCGTCTTCAAGAAGAAGCGCCGGAAGAACTACCGCCGCAAGAACGGCCACCGGCAGCCCTACACCGAGATCAGGATCACCGGGATCAGCGCCTGACGCGGTCCGGTCGGTTGGAGAACAAGGAGCACGACCATGGCGCACAAGAAAGCAGGCGGCAGCACCCGCAACGGGCGGGACAGCAACGCCCAGAACCTGGGTGTCAAGCGTTTCGGCGGGCAGCAGGTGCTGGCCGGCACGATCCTGGTGCGGCAGCGGGGCACCCGGATCCACCCGGGCAAGAACGTGGGCAAGGGCGGGGACGACACCCTGTTCGCCCTCGTGGACGGCACGGTGGTCTTCGAGGACTTCCGCGGCACCAAGAAGCGGGTCAACATCCAGCCGGTCTAGCCATGGCCGCCGTGGAGACCAGGGAAGCCCGCCCCCGCATCGGGGCGGGCTTCTCTTGTGCCCGGACGCCCGCGGCGGGGACCGCAAGGAGGACGCGGTGACGAGGAACGACGAGGATCGCGTGCTGGTGGTGGTGCCCGCCCGCTGGGGCTCCAGCCGCTTCCCGGGCAAGGCCCTGGCCGACCTGGAGGGGCGCCCCCTGGTGGTGCGGGTCATGGAGAACGCCGTGCGCATGCGCACCGCCGACCGGGTGGTGGTGGCCACCGACGACGAGCGCATCGCCGCCGCGGTCCGCGCCGCCGGCTACGAGGCCGAGCTGACCGGCGACCACGCCACGGGCACCGACCGCATCGGCGAGGTGGCCGGGCGCGACCCCGCGGGCATCGTGCTCAACCTCCAGGGGGACGAGCCCCTGCTGGACCCGGCGCTGGCCGACGGCCTGGTCCGGGCCCTGCGGGCGGACCCGGGGGCGGGGGTCGCCACCTGCGGCCATCCCTTCGCCGACGGGGCCGCGTGGCGCGATCCCAACCAGGTCAAGGTGCTGTGCGACAACGCCGGCCGGGCTTTGTACTTTTCGCGGGCCCCGATCCCCGGTATCTTTCCCGGGTCGGACGCCGACGCCCACGCGTGCGCCCTGCGCCACGTGGGGATCTACGCCTTCCGGCGCGCCGTGCTGGAACGGTTCCTCGCCCTCGCGCGCACCCCCCTGGAGCAGACCGAGGGCCTGGAGCAGCTGCGGCTGCTGGAGCACGGGGTGCCCATCCGGGTGCTGCCCGTGGCGGCGGCCCCCGTGGGCGTCGACACGCCCGCGGACCTGGAGGAAGTGCGCCGCCGCTGGCGGTCGCGCGCCTGACCGGAACCTCGCCCGAGACCGCCGCGCGACGGCGCGGCCGAAAGGACGTCATGGCGAAGTACGTGTTCGTGACCGGCGGCGTGGTTTCCGCGCTCGGCAAGGGGATCGCCTCGGCCTCCCTGGGCAACCTGCTCAAGGCCCGGGGCCTGAAGGTGATCCTCCAGAAGTTCGACCCCTACCTGAACGTGGACCCGGGCACCATGAGCCCCTTCCAGCACGGCGAGGTCTTCGTGCTGGACGACGGCGCCGAGTGCGACCTGGACCTGGGGCACTACGAGCGCTTCACCGACGTGAACCTCTCCCAGATCAACAACCTGACCAGCGGCCGGGTCTACGAGACCATCCTGGCCAACGAGCGCAAGGGCGAGTACCTGGGCCGCACGGTGCAGGTCATCCCGCACGTCACCGACGAGATCAAGCGGCGCATCAAGCTGCCCGCCAAGCGGGATCCCGACGTGGACGTGGTCATCACCGAGATCGGCGGCACCGTGGGCGACATCGAGAGCCTGCCCTTCCTGGAGGCCATCCGCCAGTTCCGCCTGGAGAACCCCATCGAGGACACGGTGTCGGTGCACCTGACCCTGGTGCCCTACATCGAGACCGCCGGCGAGATCAAGACCAAGCCCACCCAGCACTCGGTGGCCGAGCTGCGCTCCATCGGCATCCAGGCCGACTTCCTGATCTGTCGCGCGCGCCAGCCCATCGGCGAGGACGCGCGGCGCAAGATCGCCCTGTTCTGCAACCTGCCGCCGAGCCACGTCTTCGACGGCCAGGACGTGCGCTCCATCTACGAGGTGCCGCTGATCTACCACCAGCAGCACATGGACCAGCTGCTCTGCGAGCGCCTGAAGCTGGAGACGCCCCAGCCGGACCTGGCCGACTGGGACCGGCTGGTCAAGCTCATCGTCAACCCGCCCGACGAGGTGCGCATCGCCATCGTGGGCAAGTACGTGGAGCTGAAGGACGCCTACAAGAGCATCACCGAGTCCTTCATCCACGCGGGCATCCCCAACCACGTGGCCGTGGAGCAGGTGTGGGTGGACTCCGAGTCCCTGGAGGGCGAGGAGGTGGGCGAGCGCCGGCTGGCCGAGATCTTCGGCGGCTGCCACGGGGTGCTGGTGCCCGGCGGCTTCGGCGACCGGGGCATCCAGGGCAAGGTCAACGCCGTGCGCTGGGCGCGGGAGAACGGCGTGCCCTTCTTCGGCATCTGCCTGGGCCTGCAGTGCGCCATGATCGAGATGGGCCGCGACGTGGTGGGGCTCGAGCGCGCCGGCAGCGCCGAGTTCGACGCCGACCACGCCCCACCCGGTGATCCACCTCATGGAGACCCAGAAGGGCATCCAGAACCTGGGCGGCACCATGCGCCTGGGCGCCTGGCCCTGCGTCATCCGGCCGGACACCCTGGCCGAACGCTGCCTACGGCAAGTCCGAGATCAGCGAGCGCCACCGCCACCGCTACGAGGTGAACAACGACTACCGCCTGCGCTTCGAGGAGCGCGGCGTGGTGTTCTCGGGCACCTCGCCCGACGGCAACCTGGTGGAGATCCTGGAGCTGCCGTCCCACCCGTTCTTCATCGCGGTGCAGTTCCACCCCGAGCTGAAGTCGCGGCCCAACCGGCCGCACCCCCTGTTCCGCGAGTTCGTCGCCGCCGCCGTCGCCCACCAGGGCGCCGAGCGGAGCCGCGGCCGAGGCCACGTCGTGAGCGCGGCCGTGCCCGGTGAAGGTGGGGGAGCACCAGGTGGGCGCCGGCCGGCCCCTGCTACGTCATCGCCGGCCCCTGCGTGCTGGAGGACCCCGACGAGATGCTGGCGACGGCCGTGGCCCTGGCCGGCATCTGCGCGGACCTGGGCGTGGGCTACTGCTTCAAGTCCAGCTTCACCAAGGACAACCGCACCAGCAGCGCCAGCTACCGCGGTCCGGGGCTGGACGAGGGGCTGCGCCTGCTCGAGCGCATCGGCGAGGCGGCGGGCGTGCCCGTGCTCACGGACATCCACCACCCCGAGGAGGCCGACGCCGTGGCCCAGGTGGCCGAGGTGCTGCAGATCCCGGCGTTCCTCTGCCGCCAGTCCTCGCTGCTGGAGGCGGCCGGCCGCACCGGCCGCGTGGTCAACATCAAGAAGGGCCAGTTCCTGGCGGCGGCGGACATGGCCCACGCCGCGGCCAAGGTCAAGCGCCGCCGGCGGCGCGCGGGTGCTCATGACCGAGCGCGGCTCGTTCTTCGGCTACCGGGACCTGGTGGTGGACTACCGCTCCACCCGGATCATGCGCGAGGCCGGCTTCCCGGTGGTCTTCGACGCCACCCACAGCGTGCAGTCGCCCGGCAGCACCGGCACCACCACCGGCGGCACGCCCGAGCTGATTCCCCTGCTGGCCCGCTGCGGCGTGGCCGCCGGCGCGGACGCCGTCTTCCTGGAGGTGCACCCGGAGCCGGCGCGGGCCAAGAGCGACGCCGGCAGCCAGCTGCCCCTGGAGGCCTTCGCCGGCGCTGGTCCGCCAGCTGGTGCGCTTCCGCGAACTGCACAACGAGGTGACCGCGTGACCGCGCCCTGGCCGCCCCGCAGCGACGCCGCCTACCGGGCCGAGGCCGAGGCGCGCCTGGGCGCGGACCTGGCCGACCGCTTCGCCGCCGTCGACCTGCTGGTGCTGGACGTGGACGGGGTCCTGACCGACGGCGTCATGTACTACGGCGCCGAGGGCGAGCAGCTGAAGGGCTTCCACAGCCACGACGGCCTGGGCCTGGCCCTGGCCCGTCTGGCCGGCCTCAAGCGGGCCGTGCTCACCGGGCGCGACAGCGCCATCGTGGCCCGCCGCTGCGCGGAGCTGCGGTTCGACACCGTGAAGCTGGGCCGCTTCGACAAGGGCACGGCCCTGGACGAGATCCTGGCCGAGACCGGTGGCGACCCGGCGCGCGACCCTCTACATGGGGGACGACCTGATCGACCTGCCCGCCCTGCAGGCGGTGGCGGTGCCGGTGTGCGTGCCGGCGGCCCCGGCGGAGGTGCGGGAGCAGTGCGTCCTGGTCACCGAGGGCGACGGGCGGCCGCGGCGCCGTGCGCGAGGTCATCGACCTGGTGCTGAAGGCCTCGGGCCGCTACGGCCCGGCCCTGGTGGCCGTGGCGGAGAAGGCCTGGAGCCCGGGGCGGCGGCCGGCGGCGGCCGCGTCCGACACTCCGCCGGAGGAGATCCAGTGATGAACGACCCCCGCCCCGAACCGCGTGCCCTGGACGACGACGCCATCCTCGCCCTGGGCCGCGGCACCTTCGCCCAGGAGGCCGGGGCGCTGGCCGCCATCGGCGCCGGGCTGACCCCCGACTTCCCCGCGGCGGTGCGCCTGCTGCTGGAGTGCCGTGGCCAGGTGCTGGTCACGGGCCTGGGCAAGTCGGGCATCGTCGCCCGCAAGCTGGCCGCCACCCTGACCAGCACGGGCACCCCCAGCCACTTCATCCACCCGGTGGAGGCGGCCCACGGCGACCTGGGCATCGTGCGCGGTTCGGACGTGGTCATCGGCATCAGCCGCAGCGGCAACAATCCCGAGGTGACGGCCCTGGTGGCCCGGTGCCGGCAGTTCGGCATGCAGGCCATCGTCATCACCGGGGGGCGCCGGCAGCGAGCTGGCCGAGGCGGCGGACGTGGTGCTGCCGGTGCCCATCGACCGGGAGGCCTGCCCGCTGGACC
The DNA here is from genome assembly GCA_963825035.1 of Candidatus Krumholzibacteriia bacterium. GTDB lineage: Bacteria > Krumholzibacteriota > Krumholzibacteriia > LZORAL124-64-63 > LZORAL124-64-63 > JACZKN01. The sequence goes on from CAWGRT010000015.1 coordinate 17,229, forward strand.
TGACGCCCACCACCAGCGCCGTGGCCGCCATGGCCATGGGCGACGCCCTGGCCGTGGCCCTCATCACCCTGCGCGGATTCCGCAGCCAGGACTTCGCCATGTTCCACCCCAGCGGGGTGCTGGGCCGGCGCCTGCTGGTGCGGGTGTCCGAGCTCATGCACCGGGGCGACGAGCTGCCGGTGGTCTCCCACCGCCTGCACCCTGCGCGAGTCCCTGCCCGAGATCGTCGGCAAGCGGCTGGGCGGCACCTGCGTGGTGGACGACGACGGCCGCCTGGTGGGCCTGTGCGTGGACGGGGACGTCAAGCGCATCCTCCTGGAGCGGGAGGACGCCCTGGACGCGCCCATCACCGAGGCCATGAACCCGGCGCCCACGACCATCACCCCCGACACCCTGGCCCTGACCGCCCTGCGCCACATGGAGCAGCGGGAGGCGGGCCCGGTGACCCTGCTGATCGTCACCGACGACGAGCGGCGTCCGGCGGGGCTGCTGCACATCCACGACGTGCTGCGGGCCGGGCTCCTTTGAGTTTTGCGCTTCGGGCCGGTTCCGCTTCAGCGCCCGGCCCTTTCCTGACGATACCTGAAAGGCCGGTCCCCGGTCGGGTGCGGAGGCGGTTAACTCCGCCGCCAGGTAGCCAATTGCGACCATGGCACGGATCATGCGCAGATCCCTGCTTGACGGAGCGGCCCGCCCGTGTCCCAAGGTTGGTGCCGGGGCGGCGCGGCGACCCGGCCGCAGGCGCTCCCGAGGAGATGACGGTGTCGGAGGATCGGCTGCCCCGCTGGCGCCGCTGGCGGCGGCGCGGATACTATCTGTTGACGGCTGGGCTGCTGGGTGTCGCGCCCCGGTTGCCCCTGGCGGGCGGGCGGGCCCTGGGCCGGGCGCTGGCCCGGCTGGCCCTGGCCGTCCGGCCGCGGGAGCGGGCGCGGGCCCGGGCCAACCTGGCGGCGGCCCTGCCGGAGCTGATCGCCGGCGGACCGGGAGGCGCTGCTGCGGGAGGCGGCGCGCGCGCCTGGGGGAGAACCTCCACGACACCCTGGCGGCGCCGCGGCTGCTGGTCCGGCCGGGGTTCGTGGGCGAGGAGCCCTGCCCCGGCGACGGGCGGGCGTCCGGTGGGCGACGTGGCGGCGGAGCTGGCGGCGTGGGGCCGGGGGCTGCTGCTGCTGAGCGGGCACCTGGGCTGCTGGGAACTGCTGGGCGGTGGCTGGCCGGCGAGCTGGCCCGCCGGGGGATCGGTCCGGTGGCCGTGGTCACCGGCACGGTGCACAATCCGGCGGTGGACCGGCTGCTGCAGGAGCGGCGCCGGGCTGCGGGGCTGCTGCCCCTGCCGCGGCGACGCGGGAGCGGTGCCTCTGCTGCGCCACCTGGACCGGGGCGGGGCGGCGGCGGTGCTGCTGGACCAGAACCTGGCCGTGCCCAGCCTGCCGGCGCCCTTCCTGGGCCGGCCGGCGCCGACGGTGGCCGGGTTCGGCCGGCTGGCCCTGCGGCGGGGCATCCCGGTGCTGCCGCTGGCCATCGCGCGGCGCGGGGCCGGGCCACGTGGTGCGGCACCTGGCGCCCCTGCGACCGGAGCCGGACCCGGCGGCGGCGCGGGACGACGCGGCGGTGGCCGCCTTCCTGGCCGCCTGCAACGGCGCGCTGGAGGAACTGTTGCGGCGGAACCCGGCCGAGTGGGTCTGGTTCCACGACCGTTGGACCGAACGAGCATCGCCGACGCGAACGAACGGACGGACGACCTTGAAGAACCGCCGTCGCCCTCCCCCTGCTGCCTGTCCCTGCTGGCGGTGGCCGCCGGCTGCGGCGGCGATGCGGCCGAGCCCGCGTCGGCGGTGCGGCGCGCGGCGAGGCCGAGGTGCCGGAGCAGCAGTTCTTCGACTACCGCCTGATCGAGACCGAGGCCGGCGTGCGCCAGTGGGTGCTGCGAGAGCGACGAGATGCAGAAGTTCGCCGGGCCGCGAGGACGTCCAGCTGGTGACGGTGCAGCATGGACTTCTACCGGGACGGCGCGCACTTCTCGGTGCTGACCGCCGACAGCGGCTCGGCCGACCTGCAGACCCACGACGTCCACACCTGGGGCAACGTGGTGGTGGTCACCGACGACGGCCGGCGCCTGGAGACGGAGGAGCTGTTCTTCGCCAACGCGGACCAGAAGCATCACCAACGAGGTCTTCAACCGATTCACCCGCGAGCGACGACGTGATGACGGGAATCGGGCTGGAGGCCACTCCTGATCTCGAGTACATTGAGATTGAAGGAGGATGTGAAGGCCGAAGTCGGCGACGAATCAGACACCCGAGGAGAACGTCCTTGAACCCCGAAGCCGGCCGGCGGCGGCCACCTCCTGCGCGCCGAGGGGCTGCGCAAGATCTATCGCAAGCGCGCCGTCGTGGACGGCGTCGACCTGGAGCTGCACCAGGGCGAGGTGGTGGGCCTGCTGGGACCGAACGGGGCCGGCAAGACCACCTCCTTCTACATGATCGTCGGGCTTCATCTCGCCCGACGAGGGACGGGTGCTCCTGGACGGCCGCGACCTCTCGCACCTGCCCATGTACAAGCGGGCGCGGCTGGGCATCGGCTACCTGCCGCAGGAGTCGTCGATCTTCCGCAAGCTCACCGTGGAAGAGAACGTGATGGCCATCCTGCAGAGCATGCCCCTGAGCCGCGGACGAGCGCCACGCCCGCATGGACGAACTGCTCGAGCTGATGGGCGTCACCCACATCCGCAAGAGCCGCGGCTACCAGCTCTCGGGCGGCGAGCGGCGGCGCGTGGAGATCGCGCGCGCCCTGGTGACCGAGCCCAAGTTCATGCTCCTGGACGAGCCCTTCGCGGGCATCGACCCCATCGCCGTGGCCGACCTGCAGTCGGTGGTGGGCCAGCTCCGGGACCGGGGACTGGGGGTGCTGATCACCGACCACAACGTGCGCGAGACGCTGTCGATCACCGACCGGGCCTACATCCTGTTCGAGGGCCGGATCGAACTGGCGGGCAACGCCGAGGAGATCGTGGCCTCGGACAAGGCCCGCGCCATCTACCTGGGCGAGGCGTTCCGCCTCTAGACGCGGCACGGTGCCGCAGGAGCGCCGGGGAGGGAACCCCGGCCGTGCGAACCGAAGGAAGAAGACCCGACCATGGCCCCGAACATCGGCATGTTCCAGAAGATGGCCCTGAAGCAGCAGCTGGTCATGACCCAGCGGCTGCAGCAGGCCCTCAAGCTGCTCCAGGTGCCCACCCTCGAACTCGAGCAGATCCTGCGCCAGGAACTGCAGGGCAACCCGCTGCTGGAAGAGGTCGAGCCCGAGGAAGAGGTGGACGAGGAGACCGCCCTGGACCGCGAGGTCTCGGAGATGGAAGGGGACGAGCGGGCCAAGGACTCCCAGCCCGACGACGAGAACCGGGACTGGGAGGACAGCTGGGACGAGGGCTTCCGGGCCGCGGCCACCACCGAGATCGGCTGGGACGACGAGGACGAGCTGGAGCGACCCCAGAAGTACGTGCCCTCGGGGCAGGAGGACCTGACCGAGCAGCTGCACCTGGCGGTGCCCGAGGGCCTGGAGCGCCGCATCGGCGAGTACATCGTCGGCTGCCTGAACGAGGACGGCATGCTGGGCTGCCCGGTGGCGGAGGTCGCCGCCTACTTCGAGGTGGACGAGGCCACCGTCGAGGCGGTGCTGCGCGTGGTCCAGACCTTCGATCCGCCGGGCGTGGCGGCCCGCGACCTCCCCGAGTGCCTGCTGCTGCAGCTGGAGGCCCGCGGCCTCGAGGACTCGAACGAGGCCTACGTCATCCGCAACCACTTCGAGGCCCTGAAGAACCGCAAGTTCGCCGAGATCGCCCGCGACATGAAGCTCACGGCCAAGGACGTCCAGGACATCTCCGCGCGCATCGGCGAGCTGGATCCGCGGCCCGGGCCTGTCCCTGTCCGGCGAGGGCGCCCGGGTCATCGTGCCCGACCTGGAGGTGGTCAAGGTGGACGAGGACGGCGACGAGTACGCCGTCTACCTGAACGACGCCAACCTGCCGCGGCTGCGGGTGAGCCAGGCCTACGAGAGCCAGGGCGACCGCAGCGAGGACGCCGTCAAGTTCATCGACGAGAAGAAGAAGCACGCCGAGTGGGTCATCAAGACCATCGAGCAGCGCCGCCGCACCATGATCAAGGTGATGGAGGCGATCGTGCGCGAGCAGAACGAGTTCTTCGAGAAGGGCGCCATCGCCCTGCGGCCGCTGACCCTGCAGCAGGTGGCTTCGGCCATCGGCATGCACGAGTCGACGGTCTCGCGCGTGACCCGCCAGAAGTACGTGCAGACGCCCCGCGGCGTCTTCCCGCTGAAGTTCTTCTTCAGCGCCGGCCTGGACAACAACGAGGGCGGCGAGGTGGCCGCCAAGGCCGTCAAGATCATGATCAAGGAGATCATCGCCGTCGAGAATCCCGGCCCGGCCCTTGTCGGACAAGAAGATCGTGGACATGCTGCAGGAGCGCGGACTGAAGATCGCCCGCCGCACGGTGGCCAAGTACCGCGAGCAGATGGGAATCCTCAGCGCGCGCATGCGCAAGCAGTTCTGAGACCGGGCCCGCAGGCCCGCCAAGAAGGAGGACGCCATGCAGATGGAAATCAACACCCGCCACTTCACCCTCGGTGACGACCAGCGGGAGACCATCGAGACGGCGTTGGCCAAGCTGGAGCGCTTCAGCCCGCGGCCGGTGCAGTCGTGCAAGCTGACCATCAGCCACGAGGCGGGCCGCTTCGTCGCCGACGCGGTGCTGCACCTGAAGAACAACGATTTCCGCGCCGAGGCCGAGGGCGTCGAGCCCGAGTACGCCACCGACGAGATCGTCGAGAGCATGCGGAAGCAGCTGACCAAGTTCAAGGGCACGCATCAGCGGCAAGCAGAAGGGCGAGGAGGGCGGCCTGGGCCGGGCCATGGTGGACGACGGCGGCGTCTTCGCCGGCGAGATCGAGGCCGAGGACACCGCCGAGGGCTTCGTCCTGCGGGACCTGGACGTGGAGGGGGCCAAGGAGGCCTTCGCCACCGCCGAACTGCCGTTCCTCATCTTCCGGGACGTGGCGACGGCGCGCCTGGGCGTCATCTACCGGCGGGGCGACGGGGAGCTGGGCCACATGGAGGCCCAGGAGGACTGACCGCGGCCGTCGCGGTGGAGGGGTACGATGGTCGTCTCGGTACGTGACATCTACGAACAGATGCGCGAGGCCCTGCTGCTCGAACCGCTGGTGGAACCCGGCGCCGAGGGGCAGCCGGTCACGGCGGTGGACGTCCACCGGCCCGGCATGGCCCTGATGGGCTTCGCCGAGAACTTCCTGCCGCGGCGCATCCAGGTCTTCGGCGAGTCGGAGATGGCCTTCCTGGCCACCCTCGAGGCCGCGGGCCAGCGCCGCGCCGTGGAGCAGGTGCTGGAGCTGGAGCCGCCCGTGATCTTCATCGCCATGGACCTGGACGTCCCGGGTCCGGTGCTGCAGCTCATGCGCGAGCGGCGCCTGCCCCTGATCCGCTCGGCCCTGCCGGCGGTGGAGTTCACCGCCGAGCTCACCCACCATCTGGAACGGGTCTTCTCGCCCCGCACCGAGGTGCACGGCACCCTGGTCGACGTCTACGGCGTGGGCCTGCTCTTCACCGGGCGCAGCGGCATCGGCAAGAGCGAGTGCGCCCTGGACCTGATCGAGCGGGGGCACCGCCTGGTGGCCGACGACATCGTCGAGATCACCCGCACCGGCGACGACGTGATCATCGGCCGCTACCGCGACGTGCTGCGGCATCACCTGGAGATCCGCGGCGTGGGGGTCATCGACGTCCAGGCCATCTTCGGCATCCGCGCCATCCGCATGCAGAAGCGCATCGAGGTGGAGGTGCAGCTGCAGGACTGGGACAACGGCACCGACTACGAGCGCATGGGCCTGGAGAACCGCTACGGGCACATCCTGGGGGTCAGCATCCCCCAGGTGGCGGTGCCCCTGTTCCCGGGCAAGAACATCACGGTGATCAGCGAGGTCATCGCGCTGAACTTCATGCTGAAGATCTACGGCTACGACGCGGCCCGGGTGCTGAACGAGCGCATCATGGACACCATGCATTCCAGCGACCGGCTGCGGAAGTACCTGGAGCAGGACCGGGAATAGTCCCGGCGAAAGGACGACGCGATGCTCACCCGCGCACTCGTCATCACCCACGGCCGCATCGGCGAGGAACTGGTCCGCGTGGCGGGCATGATCCTCGGTCCCCAGGAGGGGCTCGAGGCCATGTCCAACGCCCACCGCTCGGCCCAGGACATCACCGAGGCGGTGCGCGCCTGGCTGGGGCCCGCCGGCACGGGCGGGACCGGCGGTGATCCTGGTGGACGACTACGGCGGCAGCTGCGCCACCGCGTCGCAGCTGGCCTGCGAGGGCCGGCCCGACGCCGCGGTCATCAGCGGCGTGAACCTGGCCATGGTCCTGGGCTTCCTGACCTGGCGCGAGAGCAGCGACCACACCGACCTGATCAACCGCCTGGTCGCCAAGGGACGCGAGGCGATCGTCCGCCTGGGAGCGCGCTGATGCCCGTCGCCCTGGCGCGCATCGACGACCGCCTGATCCACGGCCAGGTCACCGTGGGCTGGGGCACCCAGCTGCAGCCCGACCTGATCCTCCTGGCCAACAACGCCGTCGCGGCCGACCCGTGGCAGTCCCGCGTCTACGCCAGCAGCGTGCCGCCCGAGATCAGGCGTCGCCATCCTCTCGGTGCACGCCGCGGCCGCGCGGGTGGCCGACGCGGAGGAGACGGGCGAGCGCATCCTGCTGCTGACGGGCTCGCCGGGGGAGATGGCCGAGCTGGTGCGCCTGGGCGCGCCGATCGCCGCGGGTCAATCGTGGGCGGGCTGCACTACAGCGCCGGCAAGCAGGAGATGCTGCCCTTCGTCTACGTGGACCGGCAGGACCTGCGGGCCCTGCACCGCCTGCTGGAGCTGGGGGTCACCCTGGCGGCCCAGCAGGTGCCCGGCGGCCGCGCCCACCCGCTGGGCGCGGCCCAGCTGGCGGCCATGGAGGCACGCGTGTGACGTTCCCGGCGGCGGCCGTATCGGCTCTGACCGATCCGACCTGGGCGGGCTTCGTGGCCGTCGCCCTGCTGGGGGGCCTGCTGGCCCTCGACGACACCGCCTACGGCCAGACCTGGTTCAGCCAGCCCCTGCCGGCGGCCCTGCTGGCCGGGCTGGGTGCTGGGGGATCCCCTGGACGGGCCTGGCCCTGGGCCTGCCCCTGCAGATCGTGCTGGCGGCCAACATCCCCGTGGGCCAGGGCTTCACCGGCGACCCGACGGCGGCCACCGTGGCGACCACCGGCGCCGCGGTGCTGGCGGACCGGGCCCAGGAACCGGTGCTGCTCCACGCCTCGCCGGGGCTGCCGCTGCTGGGCTGGCTGCTGCTGGCGGTGGCGCTGTTGAGCATCGCCGGCCAGTGGGCGGTGCAGACCGAACGCCGGGGCAACACGGCCTGGATGCTGCTGGGCCACCGCACCCTGCGCGACGGCAACCTGGACCGCATCAGCCGCCTGCAGCTGCCGCTGCCTGACGGTGACGGCCCTGCGCGGGGCTCGTCACCACCGCCGCGGCCATGCTCCTGGTCCGCTACCTGTGGCTGCCGGTCTTCGCCCACCTGCCGGCGCGGGCGGCGGCCGCCTGCGGGCTGCTGGCGGTGCTGTTGCCGGGGCTGGGCCTGGGCACCCTGGTGGAGCAGTACGGGCTGCGCCGCAGCGCCCCGTGGCTGGCGGCCGGCCTGGCCGTGGCCGGCCTGTGGGCGGTGGTGCTGGCATGACGCCGAGCGACCGGGCCACCTGGGTTTCGCCGATCGCCTGCGGGTCTGGCTCTGGTCCCTGGGCCTGCAGGGCTCGTGGAACCCCCAGCGCATGCAGAACCTGGGGCTGCTGGCCACCCTGCTGGCCTGGCGGCGGCAGCGTGCCCACCGACGAGCGAGGACGACCGGCTCTTCTGCCGGCGCTACTACGAGTTCTTCAACACCAACCCCTACCTGGCCAACTACCTGGTGGGCGGCCTGATCCGGCTGGAGCAGGAACGCCGGGCCGGCGAAGCCGCCGCCGCCGGGCCTGGCCCAGACCTACCGCGATTCCCTGGGGCGGGCCTTGGCCTCCATCGGCGACCAGCTGTTCTGGATGGGGCTGCGGCCCGGCCCTGGCCCTGGCGGTGTGCCTGCTGGCCCTGCTGGGCTGGTGGCCGGTCGCTGCTGGGGGTGATGGCGGTGTTCGCCGTGGGGCAGCTGTCCTGCGCTGGGTCAGCCTGGGTCGCGGCCTGGAACTGGGCATGGACCTGGTGGACGTGCTGGCGGCCCCGGGCTGGCACCGGGCCGTGGCGATCGTGCGGCGGAGCGGCATGTTGCTGGCAGGGCTGTTGGCTGGCGTGTATTTTCTTAAATTGCAGGATGTTGCCGCGTCCATGGACGCCGGCATGCTGGTGCTGGGCGGGGCCGTGGGCATGGGCCTGCCCCTGGTGCTGCGGCGGCGCCTGCCGGGCGAGGTGCTGATCCTCGCCGGCTGGCTGCTGGCCTTCCTGCTGTCCTTTGCGATTCCGCAGGCAGGCGGCTAGATTATGGGTGCACTCGACTTTCTCCACGACGCCAAGGGACTCCGCAATTGAAGACTGCGACTGCGACCGTTTCCGATCCGGTGGGATTCCACCTGCGTGCCGCCGGACGGATCGTGAAATTGACCAAGTCCTTCGCTTCGGAGGTGACGATCCGCTACAATGGCCGGATCGCCAATGCGAAGAGCATCATGGGACTGGCGAGCCTGGCCGCCGAGTTCGGCACCGACGTGGAGATCGAGGTGGCCGGCCCCGACGAGGAGGCGGCCCTGGCGCGCATGGTGCACCTGATCGAGGTCGAACTGGCGGTTCCCGAACCCGAGCCCGGACACTGATCGTGAAGCGGCTGACGGGCATCTCCGCCTCCCCGGCTACGCCATCGGGCCGGTCCACCCGGTCCGCCGGCGCAACCTGGTGGCCGAGCGCCGCACCATCGCGCCGGGCACCATCCCCGCCGAGTGCGAGCGCTTCGGCGCCGCCGTCGACCAGGCCCGCGCCGAGATCCAGGGCCTGGTGGACAGCCTGGCCCGGGAACTGGGGCCCGACGAGGCGGACATCCTCTCCAGCCAGCTGCTGATCCTCGAGGACACCATGGTCTGGGATGCCACCCTGGCGGTGATCCGCCTGGAGCGCATCAACGCCGAGGCCGCCTTCGCCCGCGCCGTGGGCGACCTGGCCACGCGCTTCCTGGAGATCGAGGACGAGACCTTCCGCGAGCGGGTCAACGACCTGCGGGACGTGGAGCAACGGGTGCTGCGGGCCTTCCTGGGGGACGGCCGGCCGCCCCTGGAACTGCCGCAGGTCCCGTCCATCGTCGTGGCCCGCAACCTGGCGCCCAGCGACACGGCGGCCCTGGGCCGGGACAACGTGCTGGGCTTCGCCATGGACGAGGGCGGGACCACCAGCCACGTGGCCATCCTGGCCCGCTCCCTGGGGGTGCCGGCGGTGGTGGGCCTGGCCGGGGCGCGCCGTCGAGCTGGCCGCCGGGCGCCCTGGTGGCCGTCGACGGCACCGAGGGCCACGCTGGTGCTGGATCCGGACCAGGAGACCCGCGAGCACTACGCGGCCATGGGCCGCCACCAGCGCGCCACCAACGAGAAGCTGGCCTTCCTGCGGGACCTGCCGGCGGTCACCCCGGACGGGCGCCGGGTGGCCATGATGGCCAACATCGAGCTGCCCATCGAGCTGGACGAGGCCGTCGCCCGCGGCGCCGAGGGCGTGGGCCTGTTGCGCACCGAGTATCTCTTCTTCCAGCACGCCACCATCCCCACGGAGGAGGACCAGGTCCGGGTCTACACCCGTTTCGTGGAGCGCATGGCCGGCAAGCCGGTGGTGTTCCGGACCCTGGACGTGGGCGGGGACAAGGTCTCCGACTACCTGGGGGCCAAGCGGGAGTACAACCCCTTCCTGGGCTGGCGCGGGATCCGCTTCCTGCTGGCCAACCGCGCCCTGTTCAAGACCCAGGTGCGGGCCATCCTGCGGGCGGCCGCCGACGGCCAGGCACGGCTCATGTTCCCCATGATCACGGGGGTGGGGGAGCTGCGGGAGGCCAAGGCCGTGGTGGCCGAGGCCGCCGCCGAGCTGCAGCGGGAGGGCCTGCCCCACGCGCCGGACATCCCCCTGGGCATCATGGTCGAGACGCCGTCGGCGGTGCTGGCGGCCGATCTGCTGGCGGCCGAGTGCGACTTCTTCAGCATCGGCACCAACGACCTGATCCAGTACACCCTGGCCATGGATCGGGGCAACGCCCGGGTTTCGTACCTCTACCAGCCCCTGCACCCGGCCATCCTGCGGGCCATCGACCACACGGTGAAGGCGGCCCACGCCGCGGGCATCGAGGCGGGGCTGTGCGGGGAGATGGGGTCGGAGACGCGCCTGGCCGAGGTCCTGCTGGGGCTGGGCCTGGACGAGATCAGCCTCCACGGCGCGGCCCTGCCCAAGATCAAGCAGGTCATCCGCTGGACCGATTCCACCGAGGCCCGCCGCCTGGTGGACCGGCTGCTGACCATGCCCACGGCCGAGGAGGCCAACGCCGACCTGGCCGCGTACATCGCCGAGCGCAAACGCGCCCGCGCCGAACAGGGAGCGACCTGATGCCCCACCGCTGGCCCGAGGGCGGCGCCGGCCGCATGTTCCATCTGGTGGACCGCCTGCCGGACCAGCTCCTGGAGAGCGGCGGTCTGCCCGGCCTGGACGGCGTGGCGGCCGCCGGTCCCGCGCCCGCGCGGACGATCCTCTGCGGCATGGGCGGCTCGGCCATCGCCGGCGACCTGGTGCGGCCGCTGCTGGCCCGGAACCAGCTCCACGTGCACCGGGACTACGGGCTGCCCGCCTGGGCCGGGCCCGACGACCTGGTGATCGTCTCCTCGTATTCGGGCGAACACCGAGGAATCCCTGGCCGGCTGGCGCGAGGCCGAGGCCCGCGGCTGCCGGCGCCTGGCCGCGACGTCCGGCGGCGAACTGGCCGACCTGGCCGCGGCCGCGGGTGTCCCCCTGGTGCGGTTGCCCGGCGGCCTGCCGCCCCGGGCGGCCCTCGGCTACGGCCTGGGGGCCCTGGTGCGGATCCTGGGCGCCCTGGGGGCGGTGGACGACGCCGACGGCGAGATCCGGGCGGCGACGGCCGTGCTCAAGGGAGCCGCTCCGGGGCGGCTGGCCCCCTACGCCCGGGCCGGCGAGGCGGCCCTGGTCCCGTCCGACGAGCCCGGCGCCCGGGCCACGGCTGAGGCCCTGCGGGGCCGGGTGGCGGTGGTCTACACCGCCGGCGCCGAGGCCCACGCGGCCGGCCAGCGGCTGAAGGCGCAGCTGAACGAGAACGCCAAGGTGCCGGCCCTGGTGGCGGCCTTTCCCGAACTGGACCACAATGACCTGGTGGGCTGGGCCGTGGATGCGGACCTGCGCGGTCGTTTTGTCCTTCTCATCCTCGCGGCCGGGGCCGATAATGGGCGCCTCGCGCGCCGGGTCGCGGCCACCCGCGAGCTCCTGGCCGGCGAGTTTCCCGAGATCATCCGTGTCGAGGCCCGCGGCGACCGCCGCCTCGCCCGGATCATGTCCCTGGTGCAGTACGGCGACTTCGTCAGCTGCCACCTGGCGGACCTGCGCGGCGTCGATCCGGTGCCGGTGGACCGCATCACGCGACTGAAGGAGGCGCTGGCCGGCGGGCCGGACGCCTGAGACCCGCGCGGCGGTTGCCGCGTGCGGAGGCACCATGAAGGCAGTGATTCCGGCCGCCGGCGTGGGCACGCGCCTGCGGCCCCACACCCTGACCAAGCCCAAGGCCCTGCTGCCGGTGGCCGGCAAGCCGATCCTGGCGCACATCGTCGACGACCTGGCCGCCGCCGGGATCGACGGTTTCGTGCTGATCGTGGGCTACAAGGGCGACGCGGTGCGGGCCTGGTTCGCCCGCGAGCGCCCCGACCTGGACATCACGTTCGTGGTGCAGGAGAAGCGCCTGGGTCTGGGCCACGCCATCTGGACGGCCCGCGAGGCGCTGGGCGACGAGCCCTTCTTCTGCATCCTGGGGGACACCATCCTCAAGGCCGACTACGCCGCGTTGCTGGGGGCCGACACCAACCTCATCGGCGTGCGCGAGGTGGCCGACCCCCGCCGCTTCGGCGTGGTGGAGATGGACGGTGACCGGGTGCGCCGATTCGTGGAGAAGCCCGACGTGCCTCCGAGCAACCTGGCCATCGTCGGGGCCTACCTGTTCCGGGACGCGCCGGCCCTGTGGGCGGCGCTGGACCGGGTCGTGGGCGAGGACATCCGCACCCGCGGCGAGTACCAGCTGACCGACGCCCTGCAGCTGATGATCGAAGCGGGCTGCGGCTTCACCACCGCCACGGTGGTGGACTGGTACGACTGCGGCAAGGCGGAGACCTGGCTGGACACCAACCGGGTCCTGCTGGCGCGGGCCGGCGCCGGCGCGGCGGAACGGCGGCCGGGCGTGACGGCGCCGTGCCACCTGGCGCCGGACGTGGTGGTGGAGGATTGCCGCCTCGGCCCCGACGTCTCGGTGGGGCCGGGCACGGTGCTGCGCCGCTGCGAACTGAGCGACTGCGTCGTGGGCGAGGGCAGCCGCCTGGAGGATTGCCGCCTGACGGCCAGCCTGGTGGGGGACCACTGCGTCCTGAAGGGCGCGACCGGATCGGTCAACCTGGGGGATTTCAGCGAGATCAGCGCGAGCTGAGCCAACCGCCGGGGCCGCGCGCGGCACCGGTGCCATACAGGGAAGGAAACGAGCATGAGCGAACGCCACCTCTTCACCAGCGAGTCCGTGACCGAGGGCCACCCGGACAAGGTCGCCGACCAGATCTCCGACGCCGTCGTCGATGCGATCATGGCCGATGATCCCGAGGGCCGCGTGGCCTGCGAGACCATGGTCACCACCGGGGTGGCCTTCCTGGGCGGCGAGATCACCACGTCGACCTACATCGACATTCCCGAGCTGGTGCGCGCCACCATCCGCGGCATCGGCTACACCTCGCACGATTCCGGGTTCGACGCCGACAGCTGCGCGGTGCTGACCTCCATCGACAAGCAGTCGCCGGACATCGCCCAGGGGGTGAACCCCGGCGGCGCCGGCGACCAGGGCCTGATGTTCGGCTATGCCTGCCGCGAGACCGACGTGCTGATGCCCCTGCCCATCACCGTGGCCCACCGCATGGCCCAGGAGCTGGCCAAGGTCCGCAAGGACGGCACCCTGCCCTGGGCGCTCCCCGACGGCAAGACCCAGGTGACGGTGGAGTACGACGGCGACCGGCCCGTGCGCATCGATACGATCGTGGTCTCGACCCAGCACCTGGCCCACGTGAGCAACGACGACATCCACGCGGGCATCGAGGAGCACGTGATCAAGCCGGTGCTGGCCCGTTTCGACATCGACCACGACGGCTACCGCAAGCACATCAATCCCACGGGCCGCTTCGTCATCGGCGGGCCCATGGGCGACTGCGGGCTGACCGGCCGCAAGATCATCGTCGACACCTACGGCGGCAGCGCCTGCCACGGCGGCGGCGCCTTCAGCGGCAAGGACACCACCAAGGTGGACCGGTCGGCGGCCTACGCGGCGCGGCACCTGGCCCGCAACATCGTGGCCGCGGATCTGGCCGAACGCTGCCAGGTGCAGGTGGCCTACGCCATCGGCGTGGCCGAGCCCGTCTCCATCCGCGTGGAGACCTTCGGCACGGGCAAGCTGGGCGACGCCCGGATCACCGCGGCGGTGCGCAAGGTGGCCGACCTGACGCCCCAGGGCATCATCAAGCGTCTGCGCCTGCGCGAGCCGGTCTTCCAGAAGACGGCGGCGTACGGCCACTTCGGCCGGGACGACGTCCAGTTCTCCTGGGAGCAGGAAGACCTGGTGGCCGACCTGCAGAAGGCCGTCGGCTAGGGCCGCCGGCCCCGGAAGCCAAAGCGAAGGCCGCCCCCGTCGGGGGCGGCCTTTTCCGTGCCGGATCGCGGTGCGGGTGTCAGTTGACGGTGACGGTCACCGTGTCGCTCCGGGTCACGGCCCAGCCGACGTAGGTGCACCGCAGCTCCACCTGATAGACGCCGGGGGCGGAGAACGTGTGCGCCGGTTCGGCGCCGGTGTAGACGCCGCCGTCGGGGAAGCCCGGGTCGTGCATGAACCACTTCTGCTCCAGATAGCTGGCCCGGTCCGAGAGGGAATTGGCATCGACCCCGCAGGTGCCGGCCCGGTAGTCGAAGTGCACCGTGTCGGCCGTGGTCACCGGGCCGGTGGCGTCGGACGTGGCGTCCACCATGAGGCTGTCCAGGACCACCGTCACCGGCAGCGAGCGCGTGGCGCTGTTGCCGTCGGGGTCCTCGACCCGCAGGGTCACGTTGTATTCGCCCGCGTCCTCGTAGACGTGGTACGCGATGGACGTGGTGGACGTGGCCCCGTCGCCGAAGTCCCAGGTGAAATTGAGGTTGTTGTTGCCGCCGGTGGCGTCGCCCGTCTCGTTGCCACCCGAAGCGATCCCGTAGACCTCCACCTGCATGGGCGTAACCCCGCAGGACGGCGTCACGAAGATACGGGTGATCGCGGGCTTGCTCGTGTCGTTGCAGGCAGCGGTGGCGAGCACCAGCACGCCCGCGGCCAGGATCAGGATGGCGCGTTTCATCGGTTTGGCAGTCTCCCTGTGGGGTGGCAAGGAATCCAGGGGCTCCGGAACCCCGTCCCGGACCCGTCCTGCCTGGTCGCAATCAATGTATCAAGCTAGGCCGCCGCGGGCAAGGAGTCCAGCGATTTCCGCGTCGCTTCCCGCCGTGCGGAAGGTCAGCGCCGGGCCCGGGCGAACAGGACGGCGAAGATCAGGGCGTAGAACGCGTTGCCGGTCCAGGCCGCCGGAACCGGGCCGATGGTGCCGTTGTGGCCCAGGGCCCGCCCGAAGTTCATGAAGAGGTAGTAGCCGAAGCTGACCGCCAGGGTCAGTCCGAACCCCGAGGCGATGGTGGTCTTGCGGGGGCCCGAGGCCAGCACCACGCCCATCAGGACCACGATCAGGTTGACCAGCGGAAACGCCAGGTTGAACTGGATGTCCACCAGGGCGCCGGTGGGGTCGCCGCCGCTCTGTCGCACCAGGGCGGCGTAGTCCCACAGCTGGCGGATGTTCATGTCCTCCTGGCGGATGCGGTCCCGGTAGAAGCTGCGGGGGTCCACCCGCAGGTCCGCGGCGGTCAGGCGGTCGAAGGGGGCGATGACCTCCTCGTCGCCCTGGAAGGTCCGCTTCACCCCGTCCACCAGGGTCCAGTGCTTGCCGTCCCACTCGGCACGGGCGGCGTCGATCCGCTCGACCGCCGTGGGACCGCGCTTGGTGACGATGGTCAGCCCCGTCAGCAGGCCCGTGTTGGGGTCGAAGCGCCGGGCGTAGTAGATCCGCCCGTCCGGCCCGGTCAGGGAGATGTTCTGGGTGGGCCGGATGCGGTCGGCGTTGTGGTGGACTTCCACCTCCCACACCCGGTTGCGCTCGACGTTGGCCGTGGGCAGGACGTACTCCCGCCAGGCCAGGGAGAACAGGGTCACCAGCACGCCCAGGACGATCAGGGGCCGCGTCACCTGCAGCAGGGAGCGGCCCGCGGCGAACAGGGCCGTCAGTTCCAGGTAGCGGGCCATGGTGCCCACGGTGAACAGGGTCGCCATGAGCATGGCCACCGGCAGCACCGTGTCGATGATCCAGGCGGCCTTGTACAGGTAGTAGCGGCCGACCATGGACAGGGTGGCGTGGTTGTCCACGAAGCTGCCCACGTGGTCCAGGAGGTCCATCATCGTGAACAGCACGATGGCCCCGACGATGGTGTAGGCCAGGTTGCGCAGGAAGGTGCCCAGCAGGTGGCGGTTGATGATCCCCGTCATGGGGCGTCACCGCCGGCGTGCCGCTTGGGATGGCGGGGCTTGAGGGTGATGCTCAGCAGGGTCGACTCCTTGACCGCGCGCAGGAAGATGGGGATGCCGATGGCCACCAGCACGATGTTGGCGCCCCACATGGCCAGGAACGGATCCAGGCGCCCCCGGTCGGCGAACTTCTCCCCGCCCACCAGGAACAGGTAGTACACCAGGTAGACGGCGATGGCCAGGCTCACGCTGACCCCCTTGCCGGCCCGGGACGAGGTCACCGCCATGGGCACCCCCAGCAGCGCGAACACCACGCAGGCGAAGGGGATGGCGAACTTCTTGTGGAACTCCACCATGTAGCGGTTCTCCTTGATGGCGAAGGAGCCCACCACCACCTTGTTGTAGCCCGCCTGCTCGATGGTCCGGTCCAGCTTGGTCCGCGTGGCCCGGAACCGCGGCTCCAGGTAGACCTGCCGCGCCCGATCGCCCGGAGGCGCCTCGCGGGTGCCCAGCACGTCGTTGCGGCGCTCGGGGTCCAGCAGCTGCCACTGCCAGCGGGCGACTCCGGCCTCCTGCTCGAACATCTGGCCGCGGGAGGCGTCGGCCCGGTCGCGCTCCTCGCCGGCGGCCTGCCACAGGTCGGTCAGGTTCATCTCCCGGTCGCCCCGCGCCTTGCGCCCGGAATCGGAGAAGTCCCGCTCCGCGTTCTTGACGTAGAGGTTGCGCTGGCCGAAGCGGGTCTTCTGGTACTTGTCCGGATCCTTGGCGTCGGGCCGGTCGTGGATCTCCCCGTCGTGGAGCTGGATCAGCATGGTGTTGGAGCCGTGGTCCGGCACGATCAGGCCCCAGGCGGCGGTCGTCAGGCGGGGGGAGAGGTCCCCGGGCCGCTCGCGCTCCAGGATGGCCACGTTCTCGATGCGCCCGGTCAGGTCGTCCTTGCTGCCCACGTAGATGGTCATGTTGTCGCCCAGGTCCGTGAACTGCCGGGGGCGGATGTCCAGCATGGGCTTGGAGCGGTTGATGTCGTAGACAAGGTTGGCCAGGGTGTGGTTGGATTCGGGGAACACGAAGTGGTTGTAGGCCGTCAGGCCGATGGTGATCAGGCCCGCACCGACCAGCAGGGGCCGGAGCACCGTCCACAGGCCGATCCCGCTGGCCTTGAGCGCCGTAATTTCCTGGTCGGCCGCCAGTTGCCCCACGCTCATGAGGATCGCGATGAGCACCGCCATCGGCACGGAAAGTGCAAACGTGTGCCCCAGGCTCAATGCCAGCACCTTCGTGGCCAGCAGGAACGGAACACCTTTGGTGACAAAGAGATCGACGTATTTGAAGAGGATCTCTATCATCATCAGGAAGGTGATGACGAAGAGCCCGAAGAAGAACGGTCCGGCGGCCGAGAGCAGCAAGTGTCTGTAAATCAGGTACATATGCTTTCTTTCCTACCGCCGCCGCTCGACCCGGCGGCAGGCCGGATCACCGCGGACTGGCCCGAGCCGAGGTCAGCCTGACCATTTTCGTGGACGTCAGCCGCTACGGCCAGCGCTAAGTTGGCCCCGGAACCCGCCCGAGACAAGGAGCGCCGCGCGTGAGGATGGGGAGCGCCAGCAGCCGTGCCGGCCGGGTCTGCCCGTTCCGCGCGCCTGCCGTGATCCCGGTGCTCCTGCTGGCGGTCCTGCTGGCCCCGTCCCCGGCCGCGGCCGATCCCCATTACGAAGGTCCTCTCCTGTACGGCCTGGACCCGGTGGTCCGCACCACCGTGGACCCGCGGCTGCTGGGCGTGGACCGGCTGGTGCTGCGCGGTCGCCTCGAGGCGCTGGGCGTGGATCCGGTCCGGGACCACGGTGCCCGGCCCACCCTGGCCTCGAGCCTGCGCCGCCGCTTCAACGAGCGGGCGGGCGTCGATCTGGTGCGCCGGGAAACCCTGCTGGAGTACAACGACGAGCTGGGCCTGCTCACGAAGGTCGAGTACCCCAAGTGGCTGTATCTGTTCCCGCCGGCGGAAACCCTGCCGGGCGGTTTCCTCTACTATCCGCCCCGCCGCCTGTTCGAGCCGGGGGTCACCCTCTTCGTGGACGACCTGCAGGGGGCCATGGCCCGGGCCCACGACGCGGCGGCCGTCGCCAGCGCGCATCGGGAAGCTGACGGTGGTGGGGGCCGGCAAGCGCGCCCAGGGGGACGAGGGGCTGATCAACCTGACCATCCCCATCAAGCTGCCGCGGACCCTGGAGAAGATCATCGGCCGCGGCGAGAAGACCCGCATCAAGATCTCCGGCCGCGAGCGCCTGGCCATCACCGGCGAGAGCACCGTGGTCAAGCCCTTCACCCCCAACGAGCGGGTCACCAGCCAGTCGCTGTTCCCCACCCTGGACATGGAGCAGGAACTGCAGATCAACCTCTCGGGCACCATCGGCGAGAAGATCATCCTGGAGGTGGACCACAACTGCGGCGGCCATCGGCCCGGACGCCACCAAGATCAAGCTGATGTACCAGGGCACCGAGGACGAGGTCATCAAGACCATCGAGACCGGTGACGTGGGCCTGACCCTGCCCGGCAGCCAGCTGCTGGGCTACAGCAGCAACAAGTCGGGCCTTTTCGGCATCAAGGTCACCGGCCAGGTGGGCCGCGCCGACTTCACGGTGGTGGCCTCCAAGCAGAAGGCCGAGTCCAGCAGCAAGACCTTCAACTCCAAGGGCGGGACGGTGACGCCGCAGGTCTTCACCTCCGCCCAGTACATCAACAACCGGTTCTTCAAGCTGGTCAGCGGCCTGGAGACCGGGCCCGTGCCGGCGGGCTGGCAGGTGGACCGCACGTCCATCCAGGTCTTCCGGCTGCGCCAAGGGGTCGGGGCGGCGGGGCCCGAAGACATCACCAACGCGGCGGTCTACGTGGACTCCAGCGGGATCTGGGCCGACTACCGGAACAACACCGAGCCCTTGACCTCGGGTTTCGTGTGGTCGCCGGTGCCGGCCACCCTCCTGTACGACACGAACAACAACGTCTATGCCGTGGACATCGGTGCGCCGGCGGCGGACACCGATTGGCTGGGCATCACGTACAGGTACCTGGACGCCGCCAACAACGTGGTGGCCGAGGTGGGCGACGACGTGGGGGCTCCGGCCGGCCACGACATCCCCAACAGCACGGAGAAGTGGTATGCGCTGAAGGCCCTGAAGGTGCCGTCCAACATCTACCAACCCATCTGCTACGGGTACGTGGTGCGCAACATCTACTCCCTGGGCGGCACCAACATCGACGCCAGCACCTTCGACTTCCAGATCCAGACCACCGAGAACGTGGGCAATCCCCAGCAGGACAAGAGACGGCGTCCCCTACTTCGAGATCTTCGGCCTCGACACCCAGGATGCCCAGGGCAATGCCGGCGCCGACGGCGTGGTGGACTACGACCGGCCGGAGATCTTCGACCTGGACCGGGGGCTGCTCAAGTGGCCCGTGGATGTGCCGCAGCCCTTCGCGCCGGATCCGACCATCGCGGCCGCGTACTTCGAGAGCAACGTCACCAGCGACCCCGCCTGGACGTACGCGTCGAGCACCTACCTCAACGAGCACCAGGCGCCGAAGCTGTACAGCCCCGAGCTGGCGGACATCACGAACCGCAGCAGCTACGCCTACTTCCAGCTCGTGTCCACCCACGCCGCCGTCAGCAGCAGCTTCAGCCTGGGCGCGTCGAACATCCAGGAGGGCTCCGAGACCGTCACCCTCGACGGCAAGACCCTGACCAAGGGCACCGACTACGAGATCGACTACACCTTCGGCGAGATCACCCTCAAGGGCGAGGCCGCCAGCCTCAACGCCGGACAGCCAGATCTCCGTGACCTACCAGTACTCGCCCTTCTTCGGCGGCGGCAACACCAGCCTGCTGGGCTTCAACCTGGGCTACGACCTGGGCCGCGACAGCAAGGCGGCCGACCACCTGGCTGTACCAGACCGAGTCCATCGTCGGCGAGAAGGCCAAGCTGGGCGAGGAGCCCAGCAAGACCCTGGTGGGCAACCTGAACCTGCAGCACACCGTCAAGCCGGGCATCCTGACCAGGTTCGCCAACCTCCTCAGCCGGCGGAACACCGAGCGCGAGAGCTCGGTCCAGTTCTCGGGCGAGGTGGCCATCAGCCTGCCCAACCCCAACACCAAGGGCGTGGCCTACCTGGAGGACTTCGAGGGGGTCGACGCCTCGGACATCATCGGCCTGGTCCGGCCCAGTTGGTCCTGGGCCAGCGTGCCCCGCCTGCCCGTGGCCAGCGCGCACTTCCGCTGGTTCACGGCCGAGGATCGCGTGCCGAAGATCCGCTGGTTCCTGCCCAAGGACCGCGTGCCCCGCCGCTGGCTGAACCCGGACCTGGTGAACCAGGAGCGCGACGAGACCCAGCAG
This sequence comes from Candidatus Krumholzibacteriia bacterium, assembly GCA_963825035.1. GTDB lineage: Bacteria > Krumholzibacteriota > Krumholzibacteriia > LZORAL124-64-63 > LZORAL124-64-63 > JACZKN01. Next base: position 37,527 of record CAWGRT010000015.1, read on the forward strand.
GTGATGGAACTGTACCTGGGCAGCGACGACGGCACGTGGGAGTCCAACCGAGTGGGGCGGCATCATGCGCGGCGTCAGCCGCACCGGCCTGGACCTGTCCAAGTCCCAGTTCGTGGAGATCTGGGTCAACGACGGCGAGCTGGATCCCGACGCCAGCGCAGCGGGCGCCTGCACATCGACTTCGGCTACATCAACGAGGACGGCTTCTGGCCGCGTGACAGGACGACACCCTGGAGATCGGGACCTGGCAGCGGGAGGACGGCATCAACTACGACCCGCAGACAGGGGTCGGGTCGCCCGCCGACGGCATCTACACCCAGGCCGAGGACATCGGCCTGGACGGCAAGGGCATGGACGGACCCCAGAAGTACCAGCGCCGACTACAACGTGGCAGGCGACGAGCCGTACCCCTTCATCAACGGCACGGCCGAACAACGGCAAGCTGGACACCGAGGACCTGAACGGCGACGACAACCTCAACCGCCTGGACGGCTACTTCACCGCCACCATCGACCTGCACGAGACCGCCGCCCTGGTGGACGTGCGTCTGCGACTACGCCAACCTGGGCGACATGCCCGACAACCAGGCCTGGCGCAAGTACCGCATCGCCCTGGGCGAGGTGGACTCGGTGGCCGCCGGCACCGCCGCCAACATCCGCGCCGTCACCCACGTGCGCATCTGGTACGAGACGACGACCCGGGGACCGCCGGCGCGGTCCAGCGCATCCAGCTTTCGGAGTTCCGCTTCCTGGGCAGCCGCTGGGAGCGGGAGGGCGTGCGCCGGGTGGGGGACGAGGCCCTGCTCGGGCCCGGCGGACAAGGTGCCGGGCGAGGAGTTCTTCCTGGGGGAGGTGAACAACAAGGAGAACCCGGACTTCGAGCTGCCCTTCGCCGTGCGGGTGGACAACAACCTGCCCGAGAAGGAGCAGGCCCTGGTCCTGGACTTCAAGAACCTGGAGCCGGGCCACCTGATGCGCACCAGCAAGCAGGTCTCGGTCCGGGGCGACGACTACACCACCTACCGGGAGCTGACCTGGTACTGGTACAACCCCAGCCACAACACCGCCGACGTGGACCTGTTCTTCCGGGTGGGCGCCGACACCCTGAACTACTACGAGGTCGCCTACGCCTTCGCCGACCGGGCCGACAAGGTGGGCTGGCAGGTGGCGGCCGTCGACCTCAAGGACCTCAGCAACGTCAAGAACGCGCCCGTACGACGACGACGGCGTGCGCCGCGCCGTGCTGCCGGATGCCCGCGGCAACGGCGAGTACCGGGTGCGCGGTGGTGGGCCGGCCCGACCTGCGCGCGGTCCGCCGCTACTACTTCGGCGTGGCCAACAACGCGGCTCAGCGAGCCGGTCACCGGCTACTTCTACTTCAACGACATCAAGCTGGAGGGGGTCAAGACGGGACATGGGCATGGCCCAGCGGGCGGGCGTGCGCGTGAACATGGCCGACGTGATCAAGGTGGACTTCGACTGGAGCCACAGCGACGCCGAGTTCCACGGCCTGGACTCGCGCAAGGGCTCGGGCGTGGACGCCACCGACTGGAACCTGGCGCACCAACTTCGCGGTGGACGACTTCCTGCCCCTGGCGGGCTTCCGCCTGCCGGTGAACCTGTCGCGGCGCCGGACCATCCAGCGGCCCAAGTACGAGATCAACAGCGACATCGAGATCATCGACGTCAACGTCCGCAACCGCCAGTCCACCCTCGAGGAACGCGACGGCTTCTCCACGCGCCTGAGCCACTCGCCCTCGTCGGCGGCGGTGCTGCGCTACGTGATCGATCCCTGGACCTTCGCCTTCTCGGGATCGCGGTCCTGGCGGTCGTCAGCCCACGGCGGAGAGCAAGCAGAAGAACCTGCAGGGCTCGGCCAACTACGACCTGCGGCTCCCGGGGCGCTACACCTTCGGCAACTACCCGCTGCTGAACCGGGTGCCGGTGCTCAAGGGCCTGGCCTTCGTGCCCACCGAAGGTGGGCTTCGGCGGCGTCGTTCACCAGCGACCGAGACCGACGCCCTGAACATCGCCGACGACGGGACGGTGACCGTGCGGCCCACCACCCGCAGCCGCCCCGGTTCCCTCACCGCCAGCATCGGACTACGAGCCCCTGACGGTGCTCAGCCTCAGCACCACGGTCAAGAGCGAGCGCGACCTGCTGCGGCCCAAGCAGGCCCTGGGCCTGAACGTCGGCGAGGAGAACCGCCGCAGCTACGACCTGCGCATGACCATCTCGCCGCCCCGGCCGCCGAGCTGGGCAACTCGCCGCTGCTGATGCCGGTGCGCGCCCTGACGCGCCAGGTCAACGCCCTGCGGCCCAGCGTCCAGTTCACCGGCGGCTTCGCCGACGACCACAGCCCCGGCATGCAGCAGCCGGGCGATCCCGCCGGGCATCCGCAGCATCAGCAACAACAACAACTGGGAGTTCCGCTTCAGCGTGCCGGTGGGCGACGCCGTCAAGGCCGTCTACCCCGAAAAGAAGTACACCGAGGCCGAGCGCCAGCGGCTGATCCAGCAACAGGAGCAGCGCGAGCAGCAGGCCATGCACGCCGGCGCCGACAGCACGACGGTCCAGCTGACCCCCGAGGAGACCGAGGGGTTGACTCCCGAGGAGATCCGCAAGCTGCGGCAGAAGCGCCTGCTGGAGGCGGCCGAGGCCGCGGCGGAACAGGAGCGGCAGCTCCGACGGCGACAAGGAGCAGTCGGCCGGCGGGCCTCCCCTGACCGTGGGCCGGGTGCTCAACGCCCTGGCCATGCCCCTGCGGGAACTGACGCCGGTGAAGCTCACCTGGACCGACAAGAAGACCTCGTCGTACGCGCGGTACACCGGGGACACGCCTTTCTGGTACAAGACCGGCCTGACGCCCCAGATCGACGGCGGCGACAGTCTGGCCGTGTCCTACTCGGCCTGCAGGACCGCAAGGCCATGAACGTGGCCGCCACCACCAAGCTGGCGCGCTCGGTCTCCCTGGACGTGAAGTACGCCAAGACCACCGGGGTGCGGAACCAGGCGGGCGCCGAGACCCAGGTCCTACCAGCAGGACTGGCCGGACGTGCAGGTGTCGGTCACGGGCATGGAGCGCTGGCCCCTGCTGGGCGACGGCGACGGCACGCCGGACTCGGGCTGGTTCCGGTCCTCGAACCTGAACGTGAGCTACAAGCGCAGCCGGACGGTGAACAACTACACGCCACCTACTTCAACCCGGCGACCACCTGGAACCTGAGCCCGCGCTGGACCGGCACCTTCCACAGCGGCCTGACCGCGACCCTGACCCTGACCCGGTCGGCGGACAAGACCGTCAACAACAGCGTCGACCACCGACCGGGCGCGGACGCGCATGGGCCTGCAGCTGCGCCACAAGTTCCGGGCGCAGAAGCTGCTGATCAAGCTGGGCCTGTACCGGCCGGGGAGCACGCCCGCCATCGACATGGACGTGGACCTGTCCTGGGAGACGGACCGCACCGAGCGCATCAATCCCGGCGGGCAGGCCATCGAGCCCACCGGGACCACGCGCTACAGCGTCAACCCGCGCTTCACCTACCAGGTGACGCGGAACCTGAGCGGGTCCCTGCGGTTCATCTTCAGCCGCTCGGCGAACCTCGCCTCGGGGCAGTCCACCACCACCCTCGGCCTGGGCCTGGAGGCGACCTTTGTGTTCTGACCGCCGACTGCCGCCGGCCCTGGCCTGCCTGGTGCTGGCCTGGTCGTGTGCCGCGTCCGCCGCCGCCGCGGGCGACGTGCCCGCCTTCTCCGGCGAGCGCGCCCTGGCGCTGGTGCAGGCCCAGTGCGACCTGGGACCGCGCACCCCCGGCAGCGCGGGGGCGGAGGCCCTGCGCGGTCCTGATCGAGCGCACCGCGCGCGACGCGGGCCTGACGGCGGTGCGCCTGCCGGTGACCGCGCCCGACCCCCTGGGCGGCGCGGACCTGCGAGGTGTGCAACATCGTGGTTTCGGCGGGCCCGGCCGGCGGCGAGCGCCTGTGGCTGGCGGCCCACTACGACACCCGGCCCCGGGCGGACATGGATCCGGACCCGCAGCGGCGCGACGAGCCCATCCCCGGGGCCAACGACGGGGCCAGCGGCACGGCGGTCCTGCTGCATCTGATGGAACTCTTCGGCGCGACGGCCGCCGCCCCAGGGCGTGGATCTGATCTTCCTGGACCTGGAGGACTCGGGCCTGCCCGCGGCAGCCGGCGACCTACTGCCTGGGCGCGCAGCCACCTGGCGCGGACCTGGCAGGACTTCGGCAGCCCCCTGGCCAGGGCACGCCGCGCGGGGCTGGTCCTGCTGGACATGGTGGGGGACAGGACCTGGCGCATCCCCATGGAGCGCAACTCCCTGGTGCCGGGCCGCGGCCTGGACCCGGGCCTGGTCTTCGACCGGGCGGCGGCCCTGGGGCTGGACGGCCTTCGCGCCGCGGCCGGGGCGCGCGGTGATCGACGACCACGTGCCGTTCCTGGATGCGGGGATCCCGGCGGTGGACCTCATCGACTTCGACTATCCCGGCCTGGCACACGACCGCCGACACTGCCGGCGGCCTGCTCCGCGGCCAGCCTGGGCCAGGTGGGGCGCCTGCTGGCCGACCTGGCCTACCGGCCCTAGCGTCCGCTAGCCCGCGATCCGGGCTAAACCCGGCCCCGGAGCCTGCCGAAAACCCCTGCAGAGCCAGTCCCTGTTAGCCCGGAATCTGCAAAGGAGCGGGGCATGATCACCACTTGCACCGTCTGTCAGGCCCGTTACCAGCTGGAGGACGACAAGGTCCCCCGCCGCGTGGTCCGCGTGCGCTGCCCCGCGTGCAGCGGCGTCTTCTCCCTGGACGGCTCGAAGCTCGGCGCGCCGCGCCGGCGCCCGCCGTCCCGGAGCGGATCGAGGGCCTGGAGATCGGGTTTCCCCGCGCCCCAGGCGCCGCTGGCCGCACCCGAGCCCGCGGCCGAGCCGCCTGGCGTCGCCGGCGCCGGCGCCGAGCCCCAGCGCCGCGCGGCCGCCGCGCCGGCGCGGGAGGCCGCGCCCGCTGGCCGTACCGGCTCCCACCGCGGCCGCCGCCGACCGTGGCCGCGGACGCGGACCCGGCGCCCGCCGCGGTCGGTCCGCGCCGCCGCCGCTCCAAGGAGGAGATGCTGGCCCGCGCCCTGGTCTCGGACATCCTCGTCTACAACCGCGACCAGCGCGACGCGGCCCTGCGCGCCGGCAACCTGGTGGAGGCCCTGGGTCCGGAGATCAAGAAGTCGTGGGAGCTCTACAAGGAGAAGGTGGGGCCGGAGGTGGCCAACAGCACCAACCACTTCCGCGAAGCGCTGAACGAGATCCTCGCCGAGGGCGAGAAGATCTTCTAGGCCCGCGCCGACGCCGATACGCGGGACGCGGCTCCTTCAGGGGCCGCGTCCTTGCGTCCGGGCGCGGACGCCGGATCACTCCCGCCACTTGCTCTTGCTGATCTCGCCCGAGGATATCATCGATCTGCTGGCGCACCCGCACGTTGTGGTCCTCCTCGAAGAGGGCCTGCTTGACGCGCCCCTGCTCGTCCTTCTTCACGTAGCGCAAGGCCTGCAGGTCGGCCATGGACATCAGGATGTCCTTGCTGACGCGCACCTCCACCGGGGTGCCGTCCTGGTTTGGCCGCGGGATTGGCGAAGGGGTGCATGCCGTTGCCCCAGCCGTGGACCACCATGGAGCAGAGCAGGGCCCGGAAGGTGTTCTGTCCCTGGACGGTCTCCAGGTCGAAGTTGCCGCCGACGCTGCTCGGTGACGCTGTCGATCACGGCGCAGAGCTTGACGACCAGGGCCTCGTCGATCTCCAACTGCAGGAGGCGGGCGAACATGGTCTTGAGGATCCGGTCGGTGTTGGTGGTGGTCATCTGGTCGCTCCTGGTGCGTGAGTTGGCCGCAGAATGCCCGGTCCGGCCGCGCGAGGGCGGCCCGAACCCGGGTCTTGGCGTCGGTGCTCCGCCCGCCCGTAAGCAATTAGCTTGCCCAAGCCTGGCGGCCGCGGGCGACGCACCTGACCATTTGGAAAAAATCAGCCGCCGAACCGTGGCACACCGTTTGCTCGTACGGGGCCGGAACGCGCGGAGCGGCGCAAACCGCCGGCGGACACGCAACGCGAGGTCGCCGAAGTTGCCCCAGACCACCAAGACCGCCGTAAGAACCTGCCGCCTGCTCTACTACGGGCCGGCCGGCGTCGGCAAGCGCGAGAACCTCAGCGTGATCCACCGGACCATTCCCCCCGAATCGCGCCTGCAGGTGGCCGTGGAGGATCCGGAGCGGCAGATCGCCTTCCAGTTCCGGAGGCCGGGCGAGGCCCCCTGGCACGTGCTGGTGCAGGCGGTGGACGCCGGGCGCGAGCGCCCGCGGCTGCCGGGCACCGAGACAGGTGCCGCCCTTGGACGCGGTGGTCTTCGCCATCGACTCGGGTGCCGCGCACCTGGACCAGAGCCTGGCGGCCTTCGAGTCCCTGAAGATGTACCTGGAGAGCTGGGGCCTGGACCTGATGGATGTGCCGGTGGTGCTCCAGTACAACCGGCGCGGCGCACCCGACGCCCTGCCGGTGGACCGCCTGGAGAGCCTGCTGAATCCCTGGGGCATGCTGGCCTTCCCGGCCGACTCGGCCCGGGGCGAGGGGGTCCGCGAGACCCTCAAGTCGATCCTCGGCCTGGCCCTGAACCACGTGGCGAGCACGACCGCCGCGGCGAGCGTCGCGGAGCGCCCCGGCCAGCGCCGGCGGAACGGGGCCTGCAGCTGGAGTACGGGCCGCCGACACCCGGCGCCGAGATCACGCCGGAGACCGCCGCGCGCGGCCGGGCGATCCTCAACGAGATGAGCCCGCCGGTGGTCGTGCCGGTGCGCATCCCCCGGCGGCTGGTGGACGGGCGCGGTCCCGTGCGCCTGCTGCTGGAAGTCGAACTGATGGACGACGAGGACTGACGGCTGATCCCCGCCGCCGTTGACCGCCGGCCCCGCCCTGGAGCTAATCCTGCCGCCATGAGCACCGACCATGCCGCAGCCGCGCGGGACGACGATCCGCACCGCTCGGGACCCGACATCTTCGCCGCCGGCCGCGAGGCCGAACGGGCCGGGCGCTTCAGCGAGGCCCGTCACGCCTACGAGGCGGCCGTGGCCGCCTGCCCGGTCGTGCCGACTGGCACTACCGGCTGGGGTGCGTCTGCCTGAAGCTGGAGGATCCCGTCTCGGCGGAGAACAGCCTTCCGCCGTTCCCTGGAACTGGAGCCGGCGTCGGCCACGACCCTGACCAACCTGGGGGTGAGCCTGGACCGGCAGGGCCGCCGCGAGGAGGCCGTCCGCGCCTACCGCCGCTCGCTCCAGCACGGCGGCACCGCGGTCGCCCACCACAACCTCGGGCTCGATCCACGCCGAGGAGGGGCGCACCGAGGAGGCCATCCGCGCCTTCGAGGCGGCCATCGCCCTGGAGCCCGACGCCGAGGCGTACCTGAACCTGGGGCTGGTCCACGTGGCCCGGCAGCGACTACGCCCGGGCCCTGGGCTGCTTCGAGCAGAGCGTCGCCTGCGATCCGGGCTTCGCCCTGGGGCACTACCACGCCGCCCTGTGCCTGAAGAAGACGGGCCGCTACGACGACGCCTGCCGCGGCTTCGACGCGCCTGGAGCCTGGACGCGCGCCTGGCCCGGGTGCCGTTCCACCTGGGCACCTGCCTGCACAAGCTGGAACGCTACGACGAGGCCCGGCGCAGCCTGGAGACGGCCCTGGAGTTCTTTCCCGACGACGGCCGCGTCCACTACCAGCTGGCCCTGACCTGCGACGCCCTCGGGCTGCCCCAGGAGGCCCGCCGAGCACTACGGCCGCGCGCGGGCCCTGGGCCCGGACGGCCGCGTCACCTGACCACCCCAACAGTGCCCGGACGCCCGGCCGGCGTCCGCCGCGGGAGCCGACAACCATGCCCCAGTACGTTTCCATGCTCATCCTGGCCGTGGTCCAGGGCCTGACCGAGTTCCTGCCCGGTCAGCAGCTCCGGCCACCTGGTGCTGCTGCAGCACCTGCTGGGGACCAGGGAGGGCGACGTCTTCTTCGACGTGGTGCTGCATGTCGGCACCCTGGGGTCGGTGCTGGTGGTGTACCGGCAGCGAGGTGATGCGCCTGCTGCGCCTGGACCGCGCGGCCCTGGGCTACGTGCTCAGCCTGGCGCTGGGCACCTTGCCGGCGGTGGTGGTGGGGCTGCTGGCCAAGGACACGGTCGAGCGGGTGTTCTCCTCGCCCACCTTCGCGGCGGCGCGGGCTGCTGCTGACGGCGGCGGTGCTGGTCTCCACCCGCGCGGCGCACCCGGCGCCCGGCGGGCGAGTCGGCACCTGGGAGCCGCGGCCCCCGGCGCCCTGGCGCGCGCGCTGGCCATCGGCTGCGCCCAGGCCCTGGCCATCCTGCCCGGGGTCAGCCGGTCGGGTTCGACCATTGCGGCCAGCCTGTGGACGGGGCTCGAGCGGGAGGAGGCGGCGCGCTTCAGCTTCCTGCTCTCGGTGCCGGCCATCCTGGGGGCGCTGGTGCTGCAGCTGCTGGGCGGTGCCGCGGCCGAAGCGGCCGGAGCGGGGGCCTGGTTGCCCCTGGCGGGAGCGGCCCTGGTGGCCTTCGCCGTGGGGCTGCTGGCGATCCGCTGGACGGCCCTGGCGGTGGTGCAGGCCCACTTCTGGAAGTTCAGCGGCTACTGCCTGGTGGTGGGGGTCACGGCGCTGCTGGTGCTGGGCTGAGCCCGGTCAGGCGGGTTGCCCGGTCGCGAGCAGGCGCCCGAGGGTCTCCTGGACGCGCTCGTGATCGAAGGGCTTGATGACGAAGTCGGCGGCGCCGGCCTTGACGGCGGCCAGCACCTGGTCCTTCTGGCCCAGGGCGCAGATCATCACCACGCGGGCCCGGGGATCCTCGTCCACGATGGCCCGCAGGGCCTCGGTGCCGTCCAGGTTGGGCATGGTGATGTCCATCAGCACCAGGTCCGGCCGGGTGCGCCGCCAGGCGGCGATGGCCTCGAACCCGTCCTCGGCCTCGGCGGCCACGGTCAGGCCCATGTCCTCGACGATCTCCCGGAGCATCAGCCGCATGAATTCGGCGTCGTCGACGATGAGGACGGTGTTGCCCAAGACTACCTCCGGCAGGGCGCTCGGGGAGGCGGCCGCGCGCCGGATTTCCGGCACCCCGCCCGCGCGGATGTGTTCCACGATGATGTCCGACTGGGTTGGGATCGACCCGGCGCGGGCGCCCTTTAGCGGGACATGTCACCTTGCAGGAAGGAAATGTGATGAAACGACTCATGACGCTCGGCGTGGGTGCGTTCCTCGCTGGCGGCGGCGGCGGCGGCCGCCGGCCGACCCGGCGCCGGCCGACGCGGTCGTCCGAGGCCGCCGGCCGCCGGAGCCTGGACCTGACGGTCTACAACCAGGACCTGGCCCTGGTCCGCGAAAGCACGTGACCTGGACCTGCCCCGACGGCCTGGTGCGCATCGAGTTCCGGGACGTGCCGGCGCAGGATCGACCCGACCTCCCTGCGGGTGGACGGCGGACCGAGGGCTTCACGCTGCTGGAGCAGAACTACGAGTTCGATCTGCTGTCCCGCGACCGCATCCTCCAGAAGTACGTGGGGCGGGACCTGTCCTGGATCCAGGACGACGGCACCGCCGTCACCGGCACGCTGCTGGGCCTGAACGACGGGCCGGTCTACCGGGTGGACGGCCGCATCGTCTTCGAGGTGCCCGGGCGCCTTGCCCTGCCCGACCTCCCCGCCGACCTGCGGGACCGGCCCACCCTGGTCTGGCTGGCCGAGAACGGGCCGCCCGGCCAGCGCAAGGTGGAGGCCTCGTACCTGACGGGCGGCCTCTCCTGGAAGGCCGACTACGTGCTGGACCTGGACCGGGACGGGCAAGCGGGCCGCTCTGCAGGCCTGGGTGACGGTCGACAACCAGTCGGGCGCCGGCTACCGCGACGCCACCCTGCGCCTGGTGGCCGGCGACGTGAACCGGGCCACCCCGCCGCCGCCGCGCGCTCATGCATGGCCGACATGCCATGGCCGCCGAGGCCGAAGGGCGGATTCAGCGAGCAGGCGCTCTACGATTACCACCTCTACACCCTGGATCGGCCGACCGACCTGAAGGACCGGCAGATCAAGCAGATCAGCCTCTTCGAGCGGGACGGCGTCGCCGTGGCGAAGCACTACCGCCTGCGCGCCGGCAGACGGCCGTCCGCGGCCGACGGCACCCAGGCGGTGGAGGTGGCCTACCGCTTCGCCAACAACGAGGCCGCCGGCCTGGGCCTGCCCCTGCCCGGCGGGCACCTTCCGGGTCTACGGCGAGTCCGACGGCGGCCGGCAGCTGCTGGGCGAGGACCGCATCGACCACACGCCCCGGGACGAGACGGTGGACCTGACCGTGGGGCGGGCCTTCGACCTCGTGGCCGAGCGGGTGGTGACGCAAGACCGAGCGGCTGGGGGATCACGGCCAGCGCCTGGGCGTGCGGGTGACCCTGCGCAACCACAAGGACGAGGACGTGACCGTGGAGGTCAGCGAGCACGCCTGGGGCGAGTGGAAGGTGACGGCGTCGACCCTGCCCGCGCGGCGGGTCAGCGCCACCGAACTGGCCTTCGACGTGCCGGTGCCCGCCGACGGCGAGACGGTGCTGGAGTACACCATCGAGATGAACCGCTGACGGTCACAGGCCGCGCAGCGCGCGCCCGCAGGCGGGCGTCGTCGGGGCGCAGGGCCACGGCCTTCTCCAGGGCCCGCCGCGCGCCGTCGCGGTCGCCCTGGCGCTGGCGCACCGCCGCCAGGTTGACCCAGGCCTCGAAGCGGCCCGGGTCGATGGCCACGGCGCCGGTCGAACCAGCGGGCGGCCTCGTCGAGCCGGCCCAGGCGCAGGGCGCAGACGCCGGCGTTCAGCGCCGAACCGGCCTGGCGGCCGTTGGCCGTCCACGGCCGCGGTGAAGGCGTCCAGGGCCGCGGCGAACCGGCCCTCGGCCAGCAGCGCGTTGCCCAGGTTGTGCTGCACCTGGGGGTGGTCCGGGCCGCAGCGGGCGCCCCGGGCAGCAGGGCCGCCGCGGCGGCCTCGCGTCGTCGCCGACCAGGCTCAGCGGTGCGGGCGGCCGCCAGGCAGAGGTCGGCGGCGCGGGCCGAACGGCATGCCCGGCCGGCCGGCCCGGGCCAGCAGAGGCCGGCCACCGTCGCGCCCGCATCGGTCCACCGGCGGCCGGTCGCCGCCGGGCAGGAACAGGGCCGCTGCGCCGTCGATCCCCCGCAGGGTCCAGGCCGGATCGCCGCAGGAGCTGTCCGGCCAGGGGCGCGAAGGCTCCGCTGCCGTAGGCCAGCAGCAGGCCGAGGCGGGCCGCCAGCGGGCCAGCACCGCCGGGCCGCGTCCCCGCCCTGCGCGCAGGTCCGCGTAGTCGCGCCAGAGTGCCGGCGGGTAGGCCTCGGTGCGGCCGTCGATGAAGACGGCCGGCCCCCGCGCGGCCAGCACCGCGCCGGCCGCGTCCACGTTGGCCAGCACCGTCGGCGCGCCGGCGGCGTCCAGGGTCGCCAGGGACGCCGGTGGGCGCATGGGCCGGGGTCAGGCCGGCGCCGAAACGGCGCGACCACGCCCTCGCCCAGGTAGAAGCGGTCCGAGACGATGCGCCGGCCACCACACGGCGCAGGCGGCCGCCAGACCACCACGGCCGACCAGGGCCGGGCCCAGGGGGCCAGCCGCGGCGGCAGCGCCGGCCGGCGGGGCCGGCGCAGGGGCCAGGCGGTGCCGGTGTGCAGCAGCACGAAGGCCACGGCGTAGAGGCCGAGGGCGCGCTGGGCCGCCAGGGCCGCCGCGGCGGCCAGCGCCAGCAGCAGCACCCGCAGCACCGGCACCCGGCCCCACTGGGTCACGACCCACAGCAGGCTCCAGACGCAGGCTGAGCTTGAAGACGCAGCAGGGTGGTGCCCAGGGCGTCGCGGGTCTGCAGGAGGGGACCAGTTCGGAAATGATGCCGCCCAGGTCGGGCCGGTCGCCCCGGAACTGGCCCAGGGCCCGCAGGGGCAGCAGCAGGCCCGCCGGGCCGTTGGGCGTCAGCGCCAGGGCGACCAGCGGCCAGGGCGGGCCCGGCCAGGGCGCCGCCGGGCGACGGTGCCGGCGCGCCGCCCGCGGCCGTCGATCCACGCGCGCCGGCCAGGCCCAGCAGCCACACGGGCGGGCGCCAGGGCGGCGAACCCGTGGCACCTGGGCCCAGAGCAGCGTCGCCAGCAGCGCCTGTCCCGGGGCCCGCCGCGGGTCGAGCCACGCGGCGCCAGGGCACGGGTCACCGGCCGGCGGCCAGGGTGCGCTGGCACCGCCCGCACCAGCACCGCCAGCAGCAGGTAGGACACCAGTTCGGGCCGCAGGGTCAGCCGGGTCCACAGCAGGCCGAGCCCGGCCAGGACGGCGCCGGCGGTCAGCCAGGGCGATGCGCCCCGGCGGGCGCGGGCCGGGCCAGGACGCCGTCGCCCAGGAGCAGCACCGCGCCAGGGCCAGGATCAGGAGGAGGCGCAGCAGGCTCCAGCCGGGCAGCGGCGCGTCGGCGGCCGGGGGCAGGGCCGGGGCCGTGACGGCGACCGCGGCCTCGAACAGCCACTCGTGGTTCACCCAGGGGTGGTCCGGCGCGGTGAAGCTGTAGTGGTTGGTGTGGAGCAGGTGCCCGTCGGCGCAGCAGGTCGGCGCCCGGCCCGGGCGTGGAACCAGACGTCCCGGTCGGCCAGGCTGTGCCAGCCCAGCAGCAGGGCGGTGGCCAACGGCAGCAGCAGCAGGGCGTGCACGGGGCGCAGGCGGGGACGGGCGCGGCGTCGCGGGCCAAGGGGCTCTCCCGGGGTTCGGTGCGGCGGGGTGGACCTGGCTCAAGGCTAACATCCGGCGACCGCGGGTCCCGACAGCAAAAATCGGTTTGACAAACTGACGACGCGCGACAGGGGCTCCGTTGACAGAATGTCAAGATTCGCAGGGCGGCCGAGGATCACTTGAGAACGGTATGCAGGTTATGGAATGTAAGTCAGCGAGAAAATGGTGGGTTAAAGCAGGACAGAAAACTAGGGGAACACCGACGGCCGTGGTACGCGACTTGTAAAGGGGATACCCAAACGGGCCAGCCGAACCCCCAAACGAACGCGGCGGGCCCCGATTCCAAGGAGATGCAAAGCATGGCCAAGAAGACCACCAGCAAGACCCGCCGCTCGACCCGCACCGCCAAGAGCCACAAGGCCAGTGCGCCGGCGGCCCAGCTGATGAGCAACCTCGACCTCTACTTCCAGGAAGTGAAGGCCTACAGCCTGCTGTCCCGGGACGAGGAGTGCGAACTGGCCCGCGGCATCCACGCCAACGACAACGAAGCCCTGCACAAGCTGGTGAAGGCGAACCTGCGTTTCGTCGTGTCCATCGCCAAGGAGTACGCCCACTACGGCGTGCCTCTGGAGGACCTGATCAACGAGGGCAACCTGGGTCTGCTGAAGGCGGCCCAGCGCTTCGACGAGACCCGCGGGTACAAGTTCATCAGCTACGCGGTGTGGTGGATCCGCCAGTCCATCCTGGCGGCCCTGGCGAACCATAGCAAGATCGTGCGCATGCCCCTGAACCGGGCGCGCGTGCTGAACCAGATCAAGAAGGTCAGCGGCGAGCTGCAGCAGAAGCTGCGCCGCAAGCCCGAGCCCGAGGAGATCGCCGCCGAGCTGGGCCTGTCCATCGACGAAGTGAAGGACACCCTGCCCCTGATGCAGGACAACTTCTTCCTCGACGACTTCGTCGGCAACGACGAGGACAGCACCTACATGGACTTCCTGGTGGACACCACCGGGGTCACCCCCGACAAGGGCGTGATGGAGGACGACCTGCACTCGTCCATCGGCCGCATGCTGGGCGACCTGAAGGAGCGCGAGGCGAAGGTGCTGCGGATGTACTACGGTCTCGGCACCGATCGGGAGATGACCCTCGAGGAGATCGGCCAGAAGATGGGCCTGACCCGCGAGCGCATCCGCCAGATCAAGGAAGAGGCGTTCGAGAAGATCCGCTCGAGCAAGACCTTCCGGTACATGCACGACTACGCGGACGAGCACCAGCCGGGTTGACGGCCCGGCACAGGCGAACGACGAGGGGCTCCGGTGGCACCGGGGCCCCTTTTTTTGCGCGTGCGCCCCGCGGGGGGATCATGCGTCGTCCAGGGGGTCGGCGGTGACCGCGCCGTGGGTGGCCTCGAGCACCGCCTCGGGATAGCCGTCGGCGCGGGAGCGGGGCAGCCACACGGTCCAGGCCACGTCCGCGCCCCAGTCCTCGGCCTCCACGCGGCCGTTCCGGTCTTCGACCTGCTTGCGCAGGGTCTTCTGCAGGGGATACGGGAAGCGCACGGCGAAGCGCCGGCCCAGGAGGATCTCCCGCCGGGGCGCGGCGACCAGGGCGGCCTCCATGGCCTCGCCGTAGGCGCGGGCCAGGCCGCCGGTGCCCAGCTTGACGCCCCCGAACCAGCGCATCACCACGCCCACGCAGTCGATCAGGCCGGCCCTGCGCAGGGCGGCCAGGATCGGTTCGCCCGCGGTGCCCGAGGGCTCACCCGCGTCGTTGCGCGTCTCCAGGGGCGATGGGCTCCGGCCCAGGCGCCAGGCCCAGCACACGTGGCGGGCGTCGTGGTGCCGGCGGGCGGCCTCGGCCACCACGGCCCGGGCGGTCTCCTCGTCGTCGGCCGGAGCCGCCCAGGCCAGGAAACGGGAGCGCTGGACCTTGATCTCGGCGCAGCCGCGGCCGGCCAGGCTGAGCAGCCGGTCCAGGGGAAGGGCGGGGTCGTGGGGCGGTTCGGGGGGCATGGGGGCGACCTGCTCGTGTCAATATTCCGGGCATGGGCGCCGCCGGCCGGGGCGGGCGGCGCTTCCGACCTCCGTACGGTAACCCACAGGTGACCGCGGGGCAACGATTTGGGAGACCGGTCGTGGCCGCCGCGCTGGCACCCGGCTTGCACCGTACCCCGTGCCCTGCCCGGCGGGGCGCGACCCCAACCCGAGGAGAACCCGGTGACCCGTCGTCCCCGCTGCCGCGGCGCCCTGCTGCTGACGGTGCTGGCCTGCCTGGGCGCCTGTCCGGCAACCGCCCAGGACCTGGCGGACAGCCCTCGCCTGCGTCCGCCCCGCTCGGCCCTGGACGCCTCCTTCACCGCGCCCATCCTCCTGACGGGGTATGTGGGCCTGGGGGGCGGCCTGCGCGCCGACCAGGACGTCCTGGCGCCGGCCTACGGTGGCGCGGTGGTGTTCCAGCCCGGATCAGCCGACTACATCCTGCATTTCCTCTCGGCCTGGAACTGCGGCCTGGTCCTGCAGGGTGACTACCAGAACCTCTCGGACACCGACAGCGTGCTCTCGGCCGACGGCCTCGTCCGCCACTACTTTCGCGACCGCGGCCGGGACGGCACCGAGGTGCGCCTGTTCCTGGGCCTCGGCGCCGGGGTCACCCGGTTCACCGAGCCGGGCACCGCAGGCGCCCAGCAGGATCGGTACTGGTCCGGCGTCGCCGAGGTCGGCCAGGAATGGCTGACGGGCGGCCGCTGGTACTTCATGGTGCGCGGCCAGTACCGCATGCACCTGCGGCCCCACCACAACCACGGCGCGTGGCAGGTGGTGGCGGGCCTGGGCCTGCCCTTCCCCGGGTGAACCACCGCGGCCCGGGGGTGACCGGGGCCCCGATTTGCCGTATACTGCGGACGTCACCCCGCCCGACACCCAGCCGGGCCGCGGCCCGTCCGCGGCCGGGATCATCCTTGTGAGGTCAGCCATGCGCCGCACGACGTCCGGTCGCCGTCCGTCCCCCCGAACCCCGGGTTCGTCCCCGTCCTCGCCCTCGTCCTGGCCTGCCTCGGCGCCGGCCAGGCGGCCGCCCAGGCCGAGCTCTCGTACCAGCAGTACCGCGCCCTGGCCTGGGCGGCGGACCGCCTCGACCACGTGACCATGTTCGAACCCCTCGACGGCGAGCCCGGCATGCTCATGGCCCTGGCCGAGCGCTTCGGTACGGTGCAGGTGTACAAGGACGATGGCCGCGGCGTGTCGCGGGTGTGGAAGAGCGTCCACCTGAGCGGCGTGCCCGAGGAGATCCTCACCGCCGACCTGGCGGGGGACGGCTTCGACGACTCCCTGGTCTGCCGCACCACCGGCGGCAAGGTGTACGTCTGGCGGCTCTCGGACTACACCCTGGTCTGGGAGTCCCTGACCAACGAGTACCAGTCCATCGCCTGCTTCACCGTGGCCAACGTCGACGACGACCCGGCGTCGGAGATCGTGGTGCTGGCGGACCGCAAGATCTACTACGTGGACGGCGTCAACTTCAACCGCGAGTTCACCAGCATCCACGAGTACGACGCCACCATGATGCGCTGCGGCGACGTGGACGGGGACGGGCGCATGGAGATCGTGCTGAACTCGGGGCAGGTCGTGGACTCGGTGTCCGGGGACGTGAAGTGGGGGGACCAGCAGTTCTACGCGAAGATCGAGCTGCTGGACATCGACGGGGACGGGATGCCGGAGATCCTCACGGAGAACGATGACGGGGGGCCGATGAAGGTGTTCGACGCCGACTACCGCTCCGAGGTGCGCTTCCAGTAGCGGCCCGTCGGGCGCGGATACGACGAGGCCCGGGTCGGGTGGCCCGGGCCTCGTCGTCGGCGGTGCGCGCGCGTCAGCGGATCGATTTCATGAGGGCGAGCATCTCGTCCGCGTGCACGAATCCCGTGGAGCGTCCGTCCAGGAACTCGCCGCGGCTGTCGATGAAGACCACGCGCGGCAGCCCGCTCACGTTCCAGCCTGCCTTGATGGCGGCCATCTCGTCGTCGTCCGGAGCGGTGGCGTCGATCTTCACCGTGACGAAGCGCTGCGACTCGGCGATCACCGCGGGGTCGGTCCACACCGACTTGTCCAGCTTCTTGCAGTAGACGCACCAGTTGGCCCAGAAGTCGATCATCACCGGCTTGCCGGCGGCCTTGGCTTCGGCCAGGCGGGCGTCCAGGAAGGCGCGGGCGTCGTCGCCGGTCGCGACCTTCCGCCAGGCCACCTCCGTGGGGGCGGCGTCGGGCTCGGCCCGGGCGACCGCGGCGGGCGACGGCGCGGCGCCGACGGGGGCCGGGCCCTCCGCCACGGCGGCGACCGGCAGGGGCGACGGCATCAGCAGGCCCTGGGCCAGGAACGAACCGGCCAGCAGGTACAGCCCCGCCACCAGCGCGATGATGCCCAGGCCCTTGCGGGTGCGGGCCCACCAGCCCGAGTCGGCGCCCAGGGGATCGAAGGCCCCCACGAAGACGCCCACCAGGATCACCGTGCCGCCCAGCAGGGGATAGTAGAGCTTGGCGGGCAGGAAGATGCCCGGGCGCACGAACCAGAAGGCCATGGCCAGCAGCAGCAGGCCCATGGCCTTCTTCACGGTCTCCATCCAGCCGCCGCTCTGGGGCATGCTGCCCAGCAGCGCGGGGAACGTGCCCACGCCGATCAGCAGCAGGCCCATGCCGATGCCGAAGGTGAACAGGGCGAAGAAGCCCAGGACCCAGTTGCCGGTGGTGGCCACCCACACCAGCAGCGCCGCCAGGAAGGGGCCCACGCACGGGCTGGCCACCAGGCCGGCGACCATGCCCATGGCGAAGACGCCGATCACGCCCGACTTGGCGCCACCCGAGCCCTGCAGCCGGTCGCGCATGAACTGGGGCGCCTGCAGCTCGAAGGCCCCGAACATGCTGAAGGCCAACACCACCAACAGCACGGCGATGGGGCCCACCACCACCGGGCTCTGCATGAAGGCGGTGATGCCGCTGAACACGGTGGCGCTCAGGGCGCCGAGAATCGCGTAGACCAGCGCCATGCCCAGCACGTAGGTCACCGACATGCCCAGGCCGTGGGCCGCGCCCTTGTCCTGGCTGCGGGCGCCGATCACCGCCAGGGTGATGGGGATCATGGGGTAGATGCAGGGCGAAAGGCTCATCAGCACGCCGAAGCCGAACACCAGCACCAGGAACAGCGGCAGGCCGCGCTGGGCGATGAAGGCGGAGATGCGGTCGGCGGTCCACTTCTCGCCGTAGCCGAGGGAGACCGTGCCGCGCCATTGCGCCTGGAGCGGACCGTCGGGGCCGGCCACGCTGGCCGTCAGCGCCAGGGTGTGGTCGCCCTGCCGGGCGGCCGGGGGCACCGGGGCGGCCCACTCGAAGTGCAGCTCCCGGGCGGGGGCCGAATCGAGGGCCTTCAGCGGGTAGGGGGTCGCGAAGAAGTCGTCGGCGGCCGCGGCCGCGACCGTGACCCGGGCCGGATCCAGGGGCGCTGCGTCGCTGCGGAGGACCAGCTGCAGGACCAGGTCCTTGCCGATCTCCGCCGCGGGCGCGGGGGTCGCCACGTCCAAGGTGACGGCCGCGCGGGCGGGTGCGGCGGCCGCCAGGAGGGCGGCGCAGAGGACCAGGGCGGCCGCGGGCAGGAGGCGCGGCGCGGTGCGCAGGCGGTGGGGCATCGTCACGGTGTCCTTCCGGGCATATGGGAAGGCCCGCGGGGGCGGGCCGGCATGGCGATCGCGAGCGTTACTATACGCAGTTGAAGTCGCGGCACAAGTCCGGGTTCCCGGTCGCGACGGGACAGTTGCAATATTTTGCATCGATGACGAGATTAGCGGAGACGACACCACGGCGGGTGCCCGCCCCGGGCGGCGCCGGCCTGGACCGAACCTCGGAGGACCCAACGTGACCATCCGCTTCCCGCTCCGCGCCAAGGTGGGCGCGCTCCTCGTGATCCTGCTCGTGGCCGGCGCCGGCTGCGGTTCCCGCGACAAGGGAGGCTCCGCTGCCGGCGGCGCCGCGACCACCGTCGCGGCCAAGGGTGCGCCGGCGCCCGACTTCACCCTGGCGAAGGTGGGCGGCGGCACCGTCCACCTGGCGGACCTGCGCGGCCGTGCGGTCATCGTCGATTTCTGGGACACCTGGTGCCCGCCCTGCCGCAAGGCGCTGCCCCACCTGCAGGAACTGGACGACGAGTACGGCGATCGCCTGGCCGTGGTGGGCGTGGCCTTCGGCCGCGACGGCAAGGACGCGGTGGCCAAGTTCCTGGCCGACCACAACCTGACCTTCAGCTGCGCCTTGATGGACCCGGACTACGCCACGGCCAAGGCCTACGGCGGGCTGCAGAGCATCCCCACCACCTTCCTGATCGATCCGGACGGCGTGGTGCGCGACATCTGGGTGGGCGGCTACGACAAGGCCACGTACGAGGCGGCGGTCAAGCAGGTGCTGGAGGGCTGAGGCGGGACGGGCGAGGATCGACGGGACCGGGCAGACGATGACCCCTGGCTGTGGCTTCGCACCGGCAACCAGGGGTCCTACAGGCTCTCGATCATTTTCTCAACCACCAAAAGAGATCGATCAAGGCAAGGCCCATGATGAGGCTGAGCTCGGGTCCCATGACGATCCCCCCTTTCCGTGCCAGGGGTGCAACAGTTGCGGACCTCCGTGGATTCGGCTGCCCGGGCGTTCCCTTGAGGGGCTTATCGTTCCCCGGAAGGGAGCCGGGCTTCCACCGCATCCCCACCCGCCTGTGCAAGAAGGGGACCTTTTCCTAAGGAAAACCTTAATTCCTTGATGACCAAGAGGATAGCGGTCTTGTCGTCGGGTTCCGCACCGTCGCCGAAGGCGGCGACGGCGGAAAATACCTGATCGAGGACCGCCGCGGGCGATCCGTCCGGGCGGGTGGCGACCTCCGCCAGCAGGCGCTCGGTGTCGAAGAACTCGCCGGCGGCGTTGCGCTCGTCCGCCAGCCCGTCGGTGTGCAGGAAGAGGCGGTCGCCCGCCGCCAGGGACAGGACCCCTTCCCGGTAGTGATGATCCGGGGCGGCGCCCAACACGGGCCCGCCCTTGCGCAGCCGGTGCTGCGGTCCGCCGCCGGCGCGCAGCAGCACCGGCGGATCCATGCCGGCGTTGCAGTAGCGCAGCAGACCCGTGGCCGGGTCCAGGTCGGCGAAGAAGAAGCAGACGAAGCGGCCGGGGGTGACCCGCTCGCCCACCAGGGTGTTCAGCCCCCGCACCACGGCCGAGGGTGCCTGGCGCCCCTCGGCGTCGCGGCGGAAGGCTGTGCACAGGGACGTCATCAGCAGGGCCGCGGGCACGCCCTTGCCCGCCACGTCGGCGATGGCCACGGCCAGGTGGCCGTCCTCCCGCAGGAAGTAGTCGAAGTAGTCGCCGCCGACGGCCCGGCAGGGGTCGTTGCGGCCGGCCACGGCGTAGGCCGGCGTCACCAGGGGGGCGGTGGGCAGCAGGCGGCCCTGGATGTCGCGGGCCACGGCCAACTCGGCGTCGAGGCGCTGCTGCTTCAGGGTCTCCTGGTACAGCCGCCGGCTCTCGACGATGGATCCCACCTGCAGCGCCAGGCCCCGCAGGTTGGCCAGGTCCTCCTGGCTGTAGAGGGCGCCCTCCGCCTTGGCGCCGAAGGCCAGGAAGCCCACCAGGCGCGCCCCGCTGACCAGGGGCACCAGCAGCACCGCGCCCAGCCGGGTCAGCAGGCTCAAGGAGGAGGCGTCGGCATCCTCGCCGAAGAGCAGGTCCTCGGCCTCCTCGGTGAAGACCGGGCGCCGCAGGCGGGCCATGAGCCGGGCCAGGGCGCTGTCGGGGGCCAGGGCGGCGTCCCCGCCTTCGCTGCCGCGGGGCGGGGACAGGGGCGTGCCCGGGCCCGCGCCCAGGCGCACGGCGAAAGCTCCGGCCGGAACAGGTCCCGCAGGCGGCGGCCCAGCAGCGCCACCACCTCGTCCAGTTCGATGAGTCCTGCCAGTTCCTCGCCCAGGACCGCGATCGCCCGACGGTGGTCGCGGCGCTCGGGATAGAAGGTGCGGTCGATCCAGTCCTGGACCACCCGGCGCAGGGGCTGCACCGCCAGGCTGCTGCCCGCGGCGATCATCAGCAGCACGGGGTAGGCGGAGACCGCGAACACCTGGGAAAGCAGCGCGCCGAGGCCGACCACCACCAGCAGGAAGACCGCCAGCAGCAGCAGGGTCAGCAGCCCGTAGGTGAGGCTGGCGCGCACCACGAAGGCGGCGTCCAGGGCGCCGTAGCGCATGATGGCCAGGCTGAAGCTGGCGGGCACCAGCACCAGGCTCAGCGCCATGGTCGGCCAGGCCCCTTCCGAGGCGCCGGGCACGACGTTCACCAGCACCATCGCGGCCAGGAAGGGCGCCAGCCCCGCCACCAGCCCCGCCAGCACCACCAGCATCTTGGTGCGCTGGATAGGCCGGTCCCGGCGCAGCGCCCGCCGCCCGAAGATCACCAGCCCGGCCACGAAGAACGCGAGGGCGTAGACCATCGTCGCCGCCTCCAGCACCCGCTGCAGGGGCGACCCGACCGGGTGCGGGATGAGAGGAAATCCAGGGCCGCCGACCCGGCGAACAGCACCAGCCCCGGCACCAGCAGCAGACGTTGGGTGCGCCGCGCCGCGGCCAGGGGGGCGCGCCGGTCGGGGCTGGGAAAGAGCAGCAGGAAGCGCAGGAAGTAGGCGGGCATCAGGTCCTGCGCCAGCAGCCGCAGCAGGTCCTTGGCCTCATGTAGGTGGCGCTGGGGTGGTCGGGCACGTCCGCCAGGAGGAAGGCGAAGATCAGGCACAACGCGAAGAAGTTGCGGGCCACCAGGTCGCCCCGCTGCAGGAGGCACCCACCAACCGATGGCCAGGAACGCCAGGCCCGGTCAGCCAGCTGGTGTAGTCCCGCAGCAGGTGGGCGCGGACCGGCCGCGCCGGCTGCAGCACGGCGGTGCGCTCGCCGTCGGCGTCCTGCACCACGAAGGTCCGCGGCACCAGGCCGCGCTCGCGGGCCACGGCCGCGTAGTAGGCGTGCATGTCCGGGACGTTCCGGCCGTCGACGGACGCCACCCGGTCGCCGGGCCGCAGCCCGGCGGCGGCGGCCGGACCCAGGGGGCGGACGGTGACGACCCGCAGGTCGTGGACCGTCAGGCCCAGGTCCGGACCCCGGGCGATGCCCACGGCGACGGCGAGGGAAAGGGCGAGCAGCAGGGGGGAGACGACCGCCAGACCCAGCAGGCGGGTCACCTGTTCGAAGCGGCTGGGGATGATGGCGAGGTCGCGGCGCAGCAGGGTACCTCCCGGTGGCGACCCGCCGATCCTAGCACGCCGCGGCCGGCGGCGCGACCCCGGAGCGTGCCGCCGCCGGCCAACAGGAAGGCCGCCCCGTGGGGGCGGCCTGCCTGCTCTCCCAATCGATCCCGCCTACCGGTAAAGCGACTTCACCTCGCCCCAGCTGGCCTCGGCGGTCGGCACGGCGCAATCGCCGTTGATGGTCGCCACGGGAATGGTGGGACCGCCGGTGGGCTGCTGCAGGGGGATGATGATGTTGTAGTCGGCCCCGTCCAGGTACGCCGGCTGGCGATCCGGGAGGGAGTGCCTGTAGATCCCGTCGATGTAGAAGTCCACCGGCGTCGCGGTGTCGAGGATCATGAAGTCGATCGTCGCGACGACCACGGCGGGATACATGAACGGGTTGTACAAGGGGACGGCGATGCCCACCACGTACTCGGGCGGCGTGAGGAAGTTGATGCACTGGCCCTCGTAGGTGGTGTTGGTGATGATCGCGGGGCCCTCCACCCAGATCTGGGCTTCCCAGCCGCCGACGCCCGCCTGCTGGGAGGTGGGGTGGGTGATCACGACGTAACCCTGCTGCGGACCGGCTTCCATGGGCACGCAGTTGACGCACGCGCACGGATCGAAGTAGACGCCGATGCCGTCCTCGTCAGGGTCGAGCTGGGCGAACACGTTGCCAGCGGTGAGAATCAAAGTCAGGAGGCAGGTCGCAGTCACAATCTTTTTCATAATCAATCCCCCTCGTATGTCCAGTCGATGGCGTTTTGAAGACACTTCTGCCTATGGGGCAGGCTACGCGAATTCTCCTGTGGAGAAAAGCACTATTTAGGCGATTAATGCAGAAATTGCCGGACTAGGTCCGACATTCGTTCTCGGAGTTGGCATCAGGGGTAAAATTACGATATAAAAAGAAAAATCAGCATCGCCGTTGCAGGGCACCTTCCGGCGGCGGGTTCCGGAACGACCGCCGGCGCCGGAGGCTACCGTTGCCCGCCTGCGGCGCGGGTGTTAGATTCACCGTTCCTTGGCAAAGGCGGCAGCAGCGCAGGACCGGCCCGCGGCGCGGGTCATCGTACGGGAGCCGAACGTGGACGACATCAGGAGCATGGCGCAGTACGCCCCCGGCGGCATCGAGGCACGGTGGTACCGGGCCTGGGACGAGGCGGGGCTGTTCGCCCCGGACCCGGACCTGGCCGACGATCCGTTCGTCATCACCCTGCCGCCGCCCAACGTCACGGGCATCCTGCACATGGGGCACTGCCTGGGCAACTCCATCCAGGACACGTTGATCCGCTGGGCGCGCATGCGGGGCCGGCCCACCCTGTGGGTGCCGGGCACCGACCACGCCAGCATCGCCACCGAGCAGGTGGTCTCCCGGCGCATGGCCGAGGAGGGCCTGGACAAGCGCGAGGTGGGCCGCGACGCCTTCCTGGAGCGGGCCTGGGCCTGGAAGGAGCAGACCCACGGGCGCATCACCGAGCAGATCAAGCGCCTGGGCTGTTCCCTGGACTGGAGCCGCGAGGCCTTCACCATGGACGAGGCCCGCAACCGGGCCGTGACCGAGGCTTTCGTCGCCCTCAAGGACAAGGGGCTGATCTACCGGGACGTCTACCTGGTGAACTGGTGCCCCCACGACCTGACGGCCATCAGCGACGACGAGGTGGAATACAAGGAGGTGCAGGGGCACCTCTGGCATCTGCGTTATCCGTTCGCCGACGGCGAGGGCCACGTGACCGTGGCCACGACGCGGCCGGAGACCATGTTCGGCGACTCCGCCGTGGCCGTGCACCCGTCCGATCCGGAGCGCAGCAAGCTGATCGGCCGCATGGTGAAGCTGCCCCTGACCGACCGCGAGATTCCCATCATCGGCGATCACCACGCCGACCCCGAGAAGGGCACGGGCTTCGTGAAGATCACGCCGGCCCACGATCCCAACGACTTCGAGGTCGGCCGCCGCCACGGGTTGCCCCAGGTGGTGTGCATGACCCCGTCGGGCGTCATGAACGAGCAGGCGGGCCGCTTCGCGGGCCTGGACCGCTACGCCTGCCGCAAGGAGGTGGTGGCCGCCCTGGAAGCCGAGGGCCTGCTGGAGAAGATCGAGCCCCACGTGCACCAGGTGGGGCACCACGACCGCTGCGGCACCGTGATCGAGCCCTACCTGTCGCGCCAGTGGTTCCTGAAGATGGACGAGCTGGCCAAGCCGGCGGTCAAGGCGGTGGAGGACGGGGAGATCACCCTCTTCCCGGAGCGCTGGGTCGGCGTGTACCACAACTGGATGCGCAACATCCGCGACTGGTGCATCAGCCGGCAGCTCTGGTGGGGCCACCGCATCCCCGTCTGGTACTGCGGGTCCTGCGACGCCGAGATCGCGGCGCGGCGAGGCGCCGACGGTGTGCCCCGCCTGCGGGGCGGCCGGAGCTGACCCAGGACGAGGACGTGCTGGACACCTGGTTCAGCAGCTGGCTGTGGACGTTCTCGCCCCTGGGCTGGCCCGAGCGCACGGCGGACCTGGAGCGCTTCCATCCCACCACGGTCATGGTCACCGCCGCGGACATCATCTTCTTCTGGGTCGCGCGGATGATCATGGCCAGCTACGAGTTCCTGGGGGAGAAACCCTTCGGCGAGGTGCTCTTCACGGGCATCGTGCGCGACGGCCAGGGCCGCAAGATGAGCAAGTCCCTGGGCAACAGCCCCGATCCCATCGACCTGATCGACAACTACGGGGCCGACGCCCTGCGCTGCAGCCTGGTGATGCTCACGCCCACGGGCGCGGACATCTTCTTCGACGAGTCGACCCTCGAGGTGGGCCGCAACTTCTGCAACAAGATCTTCCAGGCCACGAAGCTGGTGCTCGGCAGTCTGGGACGAGGCGGGGCTGCCGGCCGCCGATCCCGACGCGCCGGCGGCGCCGCGCACCCTGGACGTGCACGCGGTGGCCGGACGCCGCCGCCTGGGGACGGGCCCGGCGGCACGCCTTCGCCGCCCTGTGGCGCGGCGTGTTCGGCGGCGAGCCGCCCGTGGCCGTGGCGGACGGCGACCTGGCCCTGGAGGACCGCTGGATCCTGGGCCGGCTGCTGCAGACGGCGGCCGACTGCGACCAGAACCTGGAGAAGCGGCGCCTCAACGACGCGGCCTACGGGGCCTTCAACTTCTTCCGCCACGAGTTCTGCGACTGGTACCTGGAGGCGGTCAAGCCGCGGCTGCGGGACGAGGCCGCGCGCGGGCGCGGCCCTCTGCGTGGCGGTGCTCGAACCTGGCGGTGGCCTACAAGCTGCTGCACCCGGTGATGCCCTTCATCACCGAGGAGCTGTGGAGCTGGCTGCCGCCGTCGCGCGGGCTTCCTGATGACCTCGTCGTACCCGCGCTGGGAGGGCGCGCCGCCCTTCGCCGCCGAGGCGGACGCGCTTCGCCCAGGTGGTCGAGATCACCGGCGTGGTGCGCAACCTGCGCAACGAACTGGGGGTGCCGCCCGGCCGGCGCGGGCGGGCGGTGCTGCGGGTGGCCTCGCCGGCGGAGGCCGACGCCCTGGCAGGGCGCCGCGCCCCTGGTGGCGCTGCTGGCCAAGCTGGAGGACGTCGACGGTGGTCGTCGGCGGCGAGGACCCGGCGCCCGCCGGCGTGGGCGTGGCCGGCGCCGGTGGAGATCTTCCTGCCCATGGCCGGGCTGGTGGATCTGGACAAGGAGCGCGCGCGCCTGGCCAAGGAACTGGAGAAGATCGAGGACTGGCTCAAGGGCTGCCGCGCCAAGCTGACCAACGAGAAGTTCACGGCCAACGCGCCGGCGCAGGTGGTCCAGCAGCAGCGGGACCTGCTGGCGGAGAACGAGGCGACCGCCGCCACGCTGCGCGAGCGTCTGGAAGCCCTGGAGGGCGCGACCGACTGACCGCGGGCTCCGGCCCGGGAGACGACCATGGTCTGACGAGCCCATCCTCAAGACGCCGGGGGAACTGCTGGCCGAGGCCCGCGAGGGGGCCGGCCTGTCCCTGGCGGCCGTCTCCGAGCGGACCAAGATCCCCGTGCCCCAGCTGCAGACCATCGAGCGCGACGAGTACCACCGGCTGTCCGGGCCGCTGTACGTCAAGAGCTTCCTGCGGGCCTACGCCGAGGCGGTGGACCTGGACGTGGGCATGATCCTCGACCTCTACGGCCGCTCCAGCGGCGAAGGCGCCCCCGGGGCGGGCGGCGGCCGTCCCGAGGTGTGGGAGCGCGAAACCGTCACCATCACCCGGGTGGGGGTGGACTGGGGCCGGCTGCTGGCCTGGGGGGCGGGGGGCGCCGTGGTGGTGGTGGGCGTCTGGCTGCTGATCCGCCTGCTGTCGAGCGGCGGCGAGCCGGTCAAGATGCAGGCGGAGGCCGAGCCTGCGTCCCCGCCGCCCGCGGCCGCGGTGGCAGGGGACACGGTGGTCACCACCTCACCGCCGCCGGCGGGCCCGGCCGCAGCCGGCGGCGACCAGCCGGCCGCGGGCGGGAGCGCCGACGCCCGGACGGACGGCGCGCAGAAACCCGCCGTGCGAAAGCCGGCCCCGCAGACGGCCGCGGTCCCGCCCGCCGCGGCGGAGCCCGAATCGTCGGTGCCGACGCCGCCGCGCACCCGCACGGCGGCGGAGCCGCGGCGGGAGGATCTGCCCGCGGCCTTCGCCGGCTCCGGCAGCATCCCCTTCGCCGACGGCAGCCGCTGGCCGGTGCGGGTGCGCCTGCTGACGGACGCGCCCCTGACGGCCGAGGCCAAGTGCGACGGCGAGCGCCGCTTCCTGGCCGCCCGCTTCGCCCCGGCCGACGTGGGTCAGCCCGCCCAGCCCGCCAAGGGCATCGAGGCCGGCCGCGCCTACGCGGTGCGGGAGGGACTGGTGGTGTACTGGCACGCCCAGGACCACTGCGTGCTGCGCCTGGACCGCACCGCCGGCGTCGAGATCAGCGTCAACGGCCGGGTGCGCGACATCGGCAGCCTGCAGCCGGGCCAGGAGATCGTCCTGGACAACCTACCGCTGAGCGACCATGGGACGCTTCCGACTCGCCGCCCCCTTCGAGCCCACCGGCGACCAGCCGGCGGCCATCGCCGAGCTGGTGGCCGAAGCGCGGCGCGGCGCCCGCTTCCAGACCCTGCTGGGGGTGACGGGCTCGGGCAAGACCTTCACCATGGCCAACGTCATCGCCCAGCTGGACCGGCCGACCCTGGTCTTCAGCCACAACAAGACCCTGGCCGCCCAGCTCTACGGCGAGCTGAAGGGATTCTTCCCCGACAACGCCGTCGAGTACTTCATCAGCTACTACGACTACTACCAGCCCGAGGCCTACATCCCGGCGACCAACACCTACATCGAGAAGGACACCAGCATCAACGACGAGATCGAGCGGCTGCGCCTGCGCGCCACCAGCAGCCTGCTGGCGCGGCGACGACGTGATCGTCGTGGCCTCGGTCTCGGCCATCTACGGCCTGGGCAATCCCGGAGACCTTCCGCGAGAGCCGCATCAGCCTGAAGGTGGGGCAGACCCTGGAGCGGGACGACCTGCTGGCGCACCTGGTGCGGATCCAGTACCGGCGCAACGACATCGAGCCGGACTTCGGCACCTTCCGCGCCCGCGGCGACACGGTGGAGATCCGCTCCGCCTACGAGGAGCGCATCCTGCGGGTGGAGTTCTTCGGCGACGAGGTCGAACGCCTGGCCTGGATCGAGCCCCTGAGCGGCCGCAGCCTGGGCGACGTGCCCGACGCGGTGATCTACCCGGCCACCCAGTTCGTGAGCGCGGCCGGCGGCCTGGACGGGCGTGGTCGACGCCATCGGTCGCGACCTGGAGACGCGGCTCGGCGAGCTGGACGAGGCGGGCCGGGCCCTGGAGGCGCAGCGGCTGGCCTCGCGCACCCGCTACGACATGGAGATGATCCAGCAGATCGGCCACTGCGCCGGGGTCGAGAACTACTCCCGCTACTTCGACGGCCGCGAGCCGGGCACGCGCCCCGCCTGCCTGCTGGACTACTTCCCCGACGACTGGCTGATGATCATCGACGAGAGCCACGCCACCGTGCCCCAGATCGGCGCCATGTACCAGGGCGACCGCTCCCGCAAGCTGAACCTGGTGGAGCACGGCTTCCGCCTGCCCAGCGCCCTGGACAACCGGCCGCTGCTGTTCGACGAGTTCGAGGAGCTGATGCCCGCCACCGTCTTCGTCTCGGCCACGCCCGGCGACTACGAGCTGGCCCGCTCCGGCGGCGTGGTGGTGGAGCAGGTGATCCGGCCCACGGGCCTGGTGGATCCGCCCATCACCGTGCTGCCGGTGGCCCACCAGGTGGACGACCTGCTGGAGCGCATCCGCGTGGTCACCGCCCGCGGCGAACGGGTGCTGGTGACCACCCTCACCAAGAAGATGTCCGAGGACCTGACGGGCTACCTGGCCAAGGCCGGGGTGCGGGTCACCTACCTGCACAGCGACATCGCGGCCCTGGACCGCATCGAGATCCTGCGCAAGCTGCGGCTGGGCGAGAGCGACGTGCTGGTGGGCGTGAACCTCCTGCGCGAGGGCCTGGACCTGCCGGAGGTCTCGCTGGTGGCCATCCTCGACGCGGACCGCGAGGGCTTCCTGCGCTCGGAACGCAGCCTGATCCAGACCGCCGGCCGGGCCGCCCGCAACGTCAACGGGCGAGGTGGTCATGTACGCCGACACGGTCACCCGGTCCATGCGCGCGGCCATCGACGAGACCGAGCGGCGCCGGACGCGGCAGCTGGCCTGGAACGAGGAGCACGGCATCACCCCGCGGACCATCTTCAAGAGCCGCGAGCAGATCATGCAGTCGACCCTGGCGGCGGGCGAGCGCGGGCGCGACAAGCCGGCGCCGCCGGAGCGGCCCTGGGAGGCGGTCATCGCCGCGGGCGGCGAGCCGCCGCGACATCGTCGAGATGCTGGAGCGTGAGATGGAACGGGCCGCCGAGGCCCTGGAGTTCGAGCGGGCGGCGGAGATCCGCGACCGCCTGGAGGACCTGAAGGCCCAGTGGGGCCTGGGCGGAGCGACGGGAGGCGAGGCATGACGGCGCCGGATCCCCACGGATTCCCGCGGGACCCCTGGATCGAGCAGCTGGTGCGGCAGGCCCTGGCCGAGGACATCGGCAGCGGGGACCGCTCCACCCAGGTGACCGCGTCGCCGGACCTGCGGGTGACGGCGCGGTGACGGCGCGGGCGGCGGGCGTGCTGGCGGGGCTGCCCCTGCTGGACCTGGTCTGTCGCCGCCCTGGACCCGGACCTGTCGGTGGAGCACCGGCGGGCGGACGGCGACCCGCTGGGCGCGGGCGAGATGGCGGCGGTGATCCGCGGCCCCGCGGCGCCCGGTGCTGACCGGCGAGCGCACGGCCCTGAACTTCCTGCAGCACCTGGGCGGCATCGCCACCCTGACGGCCCGCTACGTGGCGGCCGTGGCGGGCACCCGCTGCCGGGTGCTGGACACCCGCAAGACCCTGCCGGGCTGGCGCGCCCTGGCCAAGTATGCCGTGCGCTGCGGCGGCGGCCACAACCACCGCATGGGCCTGTACGACCGCATCATGCTCAAGGACAACCACTGGGCCGCCGGCCGAGGGCGACATCGCCGCGCTCGTGGCGCGGGCGCGGCGGGACCATCCGGGCATCCCGGTGGAGATCGAGGTGGACGACCCGGCCCAGTTCGCGCGGGCCCTGGCCCTGGCTCCCGAGTGGATCCTGCTGGACAACTTCACCCCCGAGGCGACGGCCGCCGCCGTTGGGCGCGCGGGACGCCGCCGGGGCGCGCGACCCGGCTGGAGGCGTCGGGCAACGTGACCCTCGAGACCATCGGCGCCTACGCCCGGCCGGGCGTGGACGCGGCCTCGGTGGGGCGCCTGACCCACTCGGCGCCCGCCCTGGACCTGGGCCTGGACCTGGAGTTGTCGCGGTGAGGCGGCCGGGGGACGGCGGTCCCGTGCACCGGGACTGGTTCGGGCTGGACGGTTTCCTGCCCGGTCCCCGCTTCACCCGCGACGGTGCGGTGCTCTACCTGCTGGAGGAGGTGGGCAGCACCAACGACGTTCCTGCGTGGTCGGGGCGGCGCGGCGCCGGGCCGGCTGTGCACCTGGGACGGCTGGGGCTGGCGGGCGGCGGCGCAGACCGAGCTGCCGCCGGTGGCCGACCCGCGGCCGGGCACGGTGGTGGTGGCCCGTCGCCAGACCGACGGCCGGGGACGCCAGGGGCGCACCTGGGCTGGACACCGGCGGCCTGCACCTGTCGGCGGTGGTGCCGGGCCACCGCGCGGCCTTCGACCGCGGCTTCTCCGTCTGGCTGGGACTGCTGACGGTGCTGACGCTGCGGGAGGACTTCCGCATCGACGCCCGGCTGAAATGGCCCAACGACATCACCGTGGGGTCGCGGAAGCTGGGGGGCATCCTCCTGGAGACGGCCGGCCACGGGGACGACGCGGTGATCGTGGCGGGCCTGGGCCTGAACATCGGGGCCCGGGCGGACCAGTTGCCGGCCGTCCTGCAGGGGACCGCCACCAGCGTGCGCATGGTCACCGGCCACACGCTGCGGCCCGGCGACGTGGCCGGCCGGGTGCTGGCGCGCATCGAGGCCTCCCTGGACGCCTTCGGCAGCGAAGGCTGGGGCCCGTTCCGCCCGGCGCTGGCCTGCCTGGACTGCCTGCTGGGGTGTCAGGTGCGCGTGGCCGTGGGCGCGCGGATCCACGCCGGGCGCGCCGTGGGTCTCGACGATCGCGGCCGCCTGGTGCTGGAGGCCGACGACGGCACCATGGTGGCGGTGCCCGCCGGGGACGTGCACATCCTGGACAGGGCCGCCGACGGGGAGGGGACCGCGTGAAGGTCCTGGTTCTGGACGCGGGCAACACGTGGCTGCGGGCCGCCCTGGCCGGGCAGCCCGGATCAATGGCTGCGGCCGGGCTGCCTGGCAGGGCCGGAGCTGCCGCCCCTGACCCGCCTGGATGCGAGGCCGTCGGGGCCGGACGCCCGGGACCCGGGCCCCTGGCTGGCGGACCTGGTGGCGCGCCACCGGCCGGACCGCACGGTGCTGGTGTCGGTGGTGCCGGACCTGGAGCCGCAACTGACGGCGGCCGCGCCCGGGCCTGGTGCGGGCCGGGCTGGACTGTGCCCTGCCCTTCGCCCTGGACGTGGAGGACCCGGCGGCGGTGGGGGCCGACCGCCTGTGCAACGTGGCGGCGGCGGCGGCGGCCGGGCCTGGCCTCCGCCCTGGTGGTGGACGCGGGCACCGCCACCACCTTCGACCTGCTGCGGGACGGGGTGTTCGCGGGCGGTCTGATCGCCCCGGGCATGGCGTTCGCCGCCCAGCGACTGGGGGAGACGGGGGCGCGCCTGGCGCCGGTGCCCTTCGGCCCGGCGCCGCTGGACGTGGGGCGCAGCACCGCCGCCGCCCTGGCGGCCGGCGGCTGGCACGCGGGCCAGGGGGGCGTGCGCCGCATCGTGGACGGACTCCTGCAGCGCTACGGCGCCCTGCCGGTGGTCGTCACCGGGGGGCTCGGCGGCCGCACCTGGCCGACCTCGGCCGCTGCGATCCCGATTGGACCCTGCGCGGCGCCCTGGTCCTGGGCGCGCCCCTGGCCGCGGATTAGCTCCGGGGGGTCCTGCCAATCTGGCAGAACTGACAGTTCTAACTCGTTTTCTCGGCAGAAACGGACGTTTTCCCTTGCGGGTGCCTTCGACTCGGGTATATTCCGGGTCCATTAGCACTCGAAGGACCGCGACTGCCAATGCGGCGCGGCTGAACCCCTGAACCCTGGATGGAGGATGCGACATGGCGTTCAACGTCAAGCCCCTGGCCGACCGTGTCATCGTGGCGCCCATGGAAAAGGAAACCATGAAGGGCGGGATCATCATTCCCGACACCGTCAAGGAGAAGCCCCAGCAGGGCAAGATCGTGGCCGTGGGCCCGGGCGCCGTGAACGACGCGGGCGAGCGGGTGAAGCCCGAGGTGAAGAAGGGCGACGTGGTCCTGTACGGCAAGTACGCCGGCACCGAGGTCAACGTCGACGGCAAGGACTACCTGATCCTGCGCGAGAGCGACGTCCTGGCGATCCTGGACTGAAGCGCGCCGCCGAAACACCGACTGAACCGGCGCGCCGCGCCGAACCGCAAAGGAGTGGATCCATGGCCAAGCAGATCCGTCACCACGAGGATGCTCGTGAACAGATGAAGAGGGGCGTCGACATCCTCGCCGACACCGTCAAGATCACCCTCGGCCCCCGTGGCCGCAACGTTATCCTGGACAAGAAGTTCGGCGCTCCCGTGGTGACCAACGACGGCGTCACCATCGCCAAGGAGATCGAGCTGTCCGACCCGTTCCAGAACATGGGCGCCCAGATGGTCAAGGAAGTGGCCAGCAAGACCAACGACGTGGCCGGCGACGGCACCACCACCGCCACCATCCTGGCCCAGAGCATGATCCACGAGGGTCTGCGCAACCTGGCCGCCGGCGCGAACCCCATGTTCATCAAGAAGGGCATCGAGGCCGCCACCGAGTGCGCCGTGGCCGCCATCCGCAAGCAGGCCAAGCCCGTCAAGGACTCGGCGACCATCGCCAGCGTGGCGACGATCAGCGCCAACAACGACAAGACCGTCGGCAAGATCATCGCCGACGCCATGGAGAAGGTGGGCAAGGACGGCGTCATCACCGTCGAGGAGGCCAAGGGCACCGAGATGGAGCTGGACGTGGTCGAGGGCATGCAGTTCGACCGCGGCTACCTGAGCCCCTACTTCGTGACCAACCCCGAGCAGATGCGCGTCGAGCTGGACGATCCCTACGTGCTGATCCACGACAAGAAGATCAGCGCCATGAAGGACCTGCTGCCCATCCTGGAGAAGATCGCGCAGATGGGCCGCCCGCTGCTGATCATCTCCGAGGACATCGAGGGCGAGGCCCTGGCCACGCTGGTGGTGAACAAGCTGCGCGGCACCCTGAACATCGCCGCGGTGAAGGCGCCGGGCTTCGGCGACCGCCGCAAGCAGATGCTCGAGGACATCGCGATCCTGACCGGCGGCCGCGTCATGAGCGAGGACGCCGGCCTGAAGCTGGAGAACACCACGACCGCCGACCTGGGCGTCTGCGGCAAGGTCACCATCGACAAGGACACCACCACGATCGTGGGCGGCAAGGGCAAGGCCGCGGACGTCAAGGCCCGCATCGGCCAGATCCGCGCCCAGATCGAGGACACCACCAGCGACTACGACCGCGAGAAGCTGCAGGAGCGGCTGGCGAAGCTGGCCGGCGGCGTCGCGGTGATCCGGGTCGGTGCCACCACCGAGATCGAGATGAAGGAGAAGAAGCACCGGGTCGAGGACGCCCTGTCGGCCACCCGCGCGGCGGTGGAAGAGGGCATCGTCATCGGCGGCGGCGTGGCGCTGCTGCGCGTGGCCAACGACGTCAAGAAGCTGGACCTGACCGGCGAGGAGGCGGTCGGCCGCGACATCGTGGCCCGCGCCGTCGAGGAGCCGGTGCGCATGATCGCCGAGAACGCCGGCATGGAGGGTTCCCTGGTGGTCGCCCGTCTCCGCGAGGAGAAGAAGGGCAACATCGGCTTCAACGCCGCGACCATGGAGTACGAGGACCTCATGGTCGCGGGCATCATCGACCCGGCCAAGGTCACCCGCAGCGCCCTGCAGAACGCCGCCTCCATCGCGGCCATGCTGCTGACCACCGAGGCCTGCGTCGCCGACGAGCCGGAGAAGGACAAGCCGGGCATGCCCGACATGGGCGGCATGGGCGGCATGGGCGGCATGGGCGGCATGATGTAGACCGTCCGCGGACGCACCACGTCCGGCGCGGCTCCTCCCGGTGGGAGGGGCCGCGCTTTTTCAGGCCCGGCCCCCCGGGGCGGGCCAGCCGCGTTGGGGCTTTGACCCGGGGCGGGGTGTGCCCTACACTGCCCCGCCATGCGGATCCTGCACATCGGCAAGTACTACCACCCGCGGCGGGGCGGGATGGAAACGGCGCTGCGCGAGATGGCCGAGGGGCTGGCAGCGCGGGGCGTCGCGGTGTCGGTGCTGGTGGCCGGAGGCGAACGGGACGGCGCCGCGGCGGCGGACACGGCGGGGGTGCGGGTGGTGCGGGCGTGGACGCCCGGGGTGTTCAACTCCCAGCCCCTGACACCCACCCTGCCGGGACTGCTGCGCCGCGAACTGGAGGATTTCGGCCCGGACCTGGTGCACCTGCACCTGCCCAACCCCCTGGGCTGCCTGGCCTGGCTGGTCGCGACGAGCGGGCGGCGGCCGGCCCCGATCCTGGCGGTCTGGCACCACGCCGACATCACCCGCCAGCGCCTGGGCCGCCTGCTGGTGGGGCCGCTGCAGCAGCGCTGCCTGGCGGCGGCGGCGGGCATCGCCGTCTCGTCGGCGGCGCACCGGTCGGGTTCGCGCGAGCTGGTCCGACCACCGGGGCCGTACGACCATCGTGCCCTTCGGTCTGGATCCGGCGCCCTGGGCTTGCGGGGAGGCCACCGGCGAGGGGCCGTTCCTGTTCGTAGGCAGACTGGTGCGTTACAAGGGATTGGACGTTCTGCTGGAGGCCTTGCGCGGAGCTCCGGGAGCGCGCCTGGCGGTGGTGGGCGTCGGTCCCCTGGCGAGCGCGCTGCGCCGGCCAGGCCCGTCGCCTGGGCGTGGCCGATCGGGTGGACTGGGCCGGGGCGGCGGACGGAGCGGGTTTGCGGCGGCGGCTGGCCGTGGCGCGCGCCCTGGTGCTGCCCAGCCTGGACGCCAGCGAGACCTTCGGCCTGGTCCAGCTCGAGGCCATGGCCGCCGGGGTCCCGGTCATCGCCAGCGACCTGCCCACCGGGGTCCGCGAGGTGGCCGACCCCGGCAGGTCGCACCTGCTGGTACCGCCCGGGGACGTCGGTGCCCTGGCCGCCGCCCTGAGGACCCTGGCGGAGGATCCCGGGCGGGCTCGGGCCATGGGCCTGGCGGCGCGCGAGCGCCAGCGCACGCTGTTCACCAGGGACGCCATGATCGACCACCTGCTGGCCTGGTACGCGGGCCTGCCGGCGCGACGGGGAGGATGAGACCGTGGACTACCGATTCTTCGCACCCTGGGACCAGGTTCTGCCGCGGGAGCCGGGGCACGTGGTCGCCTTCGCCGGGGGCCGCGCCGCCGGGCCGCTGGCCGCCGCCGCCGCTGCGGTGTATGGCGCCGAGGGCGTGCCGCTGACCCGCACCGGGCCCGGCGATGTCGATCCCGGGG
This sequence comes from Candidatus Krumholzibacteriia bacterium, assembly GCA_963825035.1. Lineage (GTDB taxonomy): Bacteria > Krumholzibacteriota > Krumholzibacteriia > LZORAL124-64-63 > LZORAL124-64-63 > JACZKN01. The sequence continues at coordinate 72,781 of CAWGRT010000015.1, forward strand.
ACGCCACGGTGGTGCTGGCGGCCGCGGACGCCCCGGATGCGCCGCCGGCCGCCCTGGGCCCGGGGGCAGCCTGGCCCGGGCCGGACGTCCCTGGCGGTCCTGGTCCTGGCGGTGGACGGCGTGGGCGGCCGCGCCGACACCTTCTGGGGAACACGGTCCCGCCGCCGGGCGTGGAGCCCGGGACCGTCCTGACCTGGGAGCTGCTGGACCCGCTGGTGGCGGCTGCCGTGGCTGCGGTGCCCGCGGACGTGCCGGTGGTCCTGGCGCTGGCGGGACTGGAGGACCAACCGGACAGCATCGGCCTGTTCGCGTTCACCGGCCGCATGATGGAGCACCCCCGCCTGGCGGTGGTCCTGTTCTGCGGCGCGGAGAGGACGGGCCGTCGGTGCGGGCCTGCTGCCGGGCCGACGACGTCTGAGGGGCGGAACTCCCGGCGCCGGCGGCTGTTTGCTCTCCATCACCACGCCGCCCCGCGGCGGCTTGCATTGACACTCCCGGGGACGGCCGGTATATTCACCCGGCGTCCCAGCACTCGTGGGACGATTTCTTTGCTCCCCCGTGCCCGTACCCCATCGGAGGTATCCCCCGTGCACCTGACGAGGCAAAAGACCCCCTTCCGTCGCGCCCTGGGCGCCCTGGCCATCGTGGTCGGCCTGCTGGCCGCCGGTGCGGCGTCGGCCGCGTGCCTGCCCGGGCAGATGCAGGAGGCCGACCTGGCCTACCAGTCGGCATCCGAATTCCTGACCCAGCAGAACTGGGACCAGGCCATCGCGCGCCTCAAGTCCATCGTCTCCGTCTGCCCCGAACACGTGGCCGCCAACCGCGGCATCGGCACCGCCTACATGGGCAAGGGCGACTACGCCACGGCGGCCGAGTGGTTCGAGAAGACCATCGTCGCGCGCGGCGACCAGGTGGAGGCCGGCGACTACGCCAACCTGGCCAAGGCCTATGCCAGCGAGAAGAAGTACAAGGAAGCCCGCGCCGAGTACATGAAGGCCGAGATGCTGGCCCCGGACGATTGCGGCGTGCTGTTCAACCTCGCCGTGCTCCATTCGGCGGCCGGCTACCACACCCAGGCCGTGGACGTGTTCGAGCACATCCTGTCCCTGGACGACTGTGCGCGGGTCCACGACCAGGCCCTGGCCCAGATCGCCAAGGCCGCCAGCAAGGCCGCCGAGCAGCAGAAGAAGGCCGGCAACAGCAAGCAGGCCGTCTACTACCAGGACCTGGCCAACCAGTACGGCGGACAGGCCGGCGGCTCCACCGCCATGGACCTGGTGCGCAAGGAGATGAAGGCCGGTTCCTACGACAAGGCCGTCGCGCTGCTGCAGGACATGCTGGCCAAGAACCCCGACCAGCCCAACGCCACGCTGACCCTGGCCCGCGCCCTGGACGCGGCCGGACGCAAGTCCGACAGCGTGGACGCCTTCCGCAAGTACCTGGCGCTCAAGCCCAACGACACCACCGAATGGGGCACGATGCTGCAGGTGATGGTGGAGGCCGGCCAGGCCGAGCAGGCCCAGGTCGAGGCGGCCAAGGCCTACGCCGACCACGAGAGCAAGGGCCGTCAGGCCCTGGCGCCGATTCTCTATTCGTGGGGGCTGGCCTTGGAGAAGGCCGAGGACTACGCCACCGCCAAGGAGAAGTTCCAGCAGTGCGCCACCAGCGGGCAGGCCAAGTACGCCGGCCCGGCGCGCACCCAGGTGCAGCGCATGAGCGACCTCATGCAGCTGCAGGCCGCACAGAAGAAGAAGGCCGCCCAGCAGGGTGGATGATCCCGCCTTCGTGTGCCATATTGGGCCCCGCGGATCCCCGAGGATCCGCGGGGCTTTTTCCTGCGACCCGACCGAAGGAGCCACTGCCGTGGGCCGACTCGACCGCCTTCCCCCGTACCTCTTCTCCGCCATCGACGCCGCCAAGGCCAAGGCGCGCGCCGCCGGGCGCCCCGTGGTGGACCTGGGCATCGGCGACCCGGACCGGCCGACGCCCGCGGCGCTGGTCGAGGTGATGGTCGAGGCCCTGGGCGACGCCGCCGGGCACCGCTACCCCGCCCAGCGGGGCGAGGCGGGTCTGCGCCGGGTCATCGCCGCCTGGCTGGCCGAGCGCCATGGGGTCACGGCCGATCCCGACACGGAGATCCTGGCCCTGATCGGCAGCAAGGAGGGGCTGGGGCATCTGCCCCTGACCTGCGTCCAGGAGGGGGACAACGTGCTGGTGCCCGACCTGGGTTATCCCGTCTACGGGCAGGCCACGATCCTGGCCGGCGGGGAGCCCCGCTTCTTCTCCCTGGCGGCGGAGCGGGGATTCCTGGCGGATCCGGCGGAGCTGGCGCGCCTGGCCGACGACCGCACGCGCCTGGCCTTCCTCAACTACCCCAACAACCCCACCGGCGCCGTGGCCCCGGCGGGCTTCTGGCGCGAACTGGCGCCCCTGGCGGCGGCGCGGGATTTCGTGCTCGTCAACGACGCCGCGTACCTGGAGGTCACCCTCGACGGGGCGCGGCCGGCCAGCATGCTGGCGGAGGTGGATCACCGCAGACATCGGGTGATCGAGCTGCACAGCCTGTCCAAGATGTTCAACATGACCGGCTGGCGCGTGGGATTCGCCGTGGGCCACCCGCAGGTGGTGGGCGCCCTGGGCCGCGTGAAGGAGAGCATCGACAGCGGCGTGTTCACGCCGGTGCAGCGGGTGGCGGCCCACGCCCTGGGGCCGGCCTTCGCCGCTCTCCAGCGGGACGTGATGGCACCCTACGCGGCGCGCCGTGCCGTGATGGTCCCGGCCCTGGAGACGGCGGGGGTCACGGTCTTCCCCTCGGGAGCCACCTTCTACGTGTGGGCCCGGGTGCCGGACGGGGGCGCCTCGGCGGACTTCTGCACCCGGGTGCTGCAGGAGATCGACGTGGTGGTCACGCCGGGCCTGGGCTTCGGCAGCGGCGGCGAGGGCTGGTTCCGCATCAGCCTGACCGCGTCGGACGCAGGACGTCGCCGAGGGCGCCCGGCGCTTCCGGGAGTGGCGCTGATGGACCGCATCCGCCTGCACGGGATCGACGTCTACGCCCACCACGGCGTCCACCCGGCCGAGCGGGAGCTGGGCCAGCGCTTCGTCATCGACGTCGACCTGTGGGCCGACTGCGACGCCGGCGGGCGCCCGGGACGACCTGTCCCTGGCCGTGGACTACACGGCGGTCCACCGGTGCGTCTGCGCGACCACGGCCGCGGGCCGCTGCCAGCTGATCGAGGCGGTGGCCCGGCGCCTCTGCCGCGCCCTGCTGGCGGGGTTCCCGGTGGCGAAGGTGGCCGTGACCGTCCACAAGCCGAATCCGCCCATCCCCAACTTCCTGGGCCGGGCGGCGGTGACGCTGGAGCGGGACCGGGCCTGGCTGGATGCGGCCGGATGAGGACGAGGCGTGAACGCCGCGACGGCCTGGATCGGCCTGGGCGGCAACCAGGGCGACCGCTTCGGCTGAGCTGCGCCGGGCGGTGCGCGCCCTGGCGGCCCACCCGGACTTCGAGCTGGTGGCCGTCAGCGGCGTCTGGGAGACCGAGTACGTGGGACCGGGCACCCAGGAACCGTACCTGAACGCCTGCGCCGGGCTGCGCACGCGGCTGGGGCCGGCGGCGCTGGTGGCGGCCCTCAAGGAGCTGGAGCGCGGCGGCCGGCCGGGCGCCGGACGGACACCTGCGCCCGCGTCCCCTGGACCTGGACCTGCTGCTGCTGGACGGCTTCGCCGGGCGGGACGGGACCGGTCACCGTGCCCCATCCGCGGGCCCGGGAGCGGGCCTTCGTGCTGGAGCCCCTGGCCGAGATCGCGGCGGACGCGCGCTTCCCCGATTCGGGGGAGACAGTGGCCGCGGCATGTGCGAAAATCCGGCGCAAAACGGGGCCGTGGGTGCGGCTGCCGGACGGACCTGTCCCTGCTGGCCGACGGCTAGGACCAGCGCAAGGAGGAGCGGGGTGCTGCCCTGGCGGTACATCGTCGTCGAAGGCGTCATCGGGGTGGGCAAGACCAGCCTGACCAAGCTGCTGGCTACCCGCGCGGGCGGCCGTCTGAACCTGGAGGTGGTGGAGGAGAACCCGTTCCTTTCCAAGTTCTACGCCGACCGGTCGGCCTACGCCTTCCAGACCCAGATCTTCTTCCTGCTCAGCCGGTTCCGGCAGCAGCAGAACCTCTTCCAGGACGAGCTGTTCCAGAACGTGCTGATCTCGGACTACCTGTTCGCCAAGGACCGCATCTTCGCCAACCTGAACCTGGGGGACGACGAACTGGCCCTGTACAGCCAGCTGGCCACCATCCTCGAACAGCGGGTGCTGAAGCCGGACCTGGTGATCTACCTGCAGGCCCGCACCGCCGGTGCTGCAGGAGCGCATCCACTGGCGGGGCCGGGCCTTCGAACAGGACATGGACCCCGACTACCTGGAAGCGCTGGGCGCGGCGTACAGCTATTATTTCCATCACTACAAGGATTCGCCGCTGCTGGTGGTGAACACGGACAACCTGGACTTCGTCAACGTGCCCGAGGACTTCGAGCGGCTCTTCGAGCAGATCGCCGAGGAGTTCACCGGCACGCGCTACTTCGCGCCCGGCGCCCGCGGGGACTGAGCCGGCGGCGCGGCGGAAAGGCGGCACCATGGCCAAGGGCGGCACCATGGAAAAGGACGGCAACATGGACAAGGGCGGCCGCTCCCTCACCCTGGACGTCTTCGCGCGGCGCAAGCGCGCCGGCGAGCGCATCGTGGTCGCTGACCGCCTACGACCTGTCCAGCGCGCGCATCGCCGCCGCCGGCGGGGTGGACGCCGTGCTGGTGGGCGACTCCCTGGGCATGGTGGTGCTGGGCCACGACTCGACCCTGCCGGTCGACCCTGGACGACATCGCTCCACCACACCGCGGCGGTGGTGCGGGCCGCGGCCCGGCGTGCCGGTGATCGCCGACATGCCCTACGGCAGCTTCCACGTGGACCCGGCCCGGACGGTCGAGGCCGGGCCTGCGCCTGGTCAAGGAGGCCGGGGCCATCGGCGGTGAAGCTCGAGGGCGGCCGCGCGGCGCGCGGCGCACATCGCGGGCGCTGCTGGCCGCGGAGATTCCGGTCATGGGCCACCTGGGCCTGACGCCCCAGTCGGTGAACCGCTTCGGCGGCTGCAAGGTGCAGGGCCGCGGGTGCCGACGCGGCGGCGGCACCTGCGCGACGAGGCGCGGTTGCTGCAGGAGGCGGGCTGCTTCGCGCGTGGTGCTGGAGTGCATCCCGGCGAAGCTGGCGGCGAGATCCGTCAGCGCGGAACTGGCCATCCCCACCATCGGCATCGGCGCCGGGGCCGGGCTGCGACGGCCAGGTGCTGGTCTTCCACGACCTGCTGGGCCTGTTCGACGACCTGAAGCCGAAATTCGTCAAGCGCTACGCCGAACTGGGGCGCAGGTGGCGACCGAGGCGGTGGCGCGCTGGGCCGCCGACGTGCGGGCGGGGACCTTCCCCGGGCCGGAGCACAGCTACGCCGACAAGGCCGACGGCGCCGGCAAGGCGCCGACCCGGCGGCCGGGCAGGGCGGCAGCTACGGCGGCGCCGTGCGGGACGGCGAGGCGGACAAGTGAAGCTGCTGCGCACCCGCCGGCGACCTGCGGGAACTGGACGCCCTGCGGGGCGGCCGGCCCGCTGGTGCTGGTGCCCACCATGGGCGCCCTGCACGAGGGGCATCTGGAGCCTGGTGCGCCGGGCTGCGGCCCTGGGGCCGGTCGTGGTCTCGATCTTCGTCAACCCCACCCAGTTCGGGCCGGGCGAGGACTTCGCGGCCTACCCGCGCGACCTGGACCGGGACCTGGACCTGCTGGCGCCCCTGGGGCCGGCGGCGGTCTTCTGTCCCGACGTGGCGACCATGTACGCGGAGCCCGGCGGCGTGACCGTGCAGCCGGGGCGCCGGGCCGAGGGCCTGTGCGGCGCGGCGCGCCCGGGCCACTTCGCGGGCGTGCTGACGGTGGTGGCCAAGCTCTTCGGCCTGGTGCGGCCCGATCGTGGCCGTGTTCGGCCGCAAGGACGCCCAGCAGTGCCTGGTCATCGCCGAGATGGTGCGCGACCTCTGCCTGCCGGTGCGCCTGGTGGACGCGCCCACGGTGCGCGAGGCCGACGGGCTGGCCATGTCCTCGCGCAACCGCTATCTGGTCGGCGCCGCGCGCGAGCGGGCCCTGTGCCTGAGCCGGGCGCTGCGGCGCGGCCCGGGACCTGATCGCCGGCGGCGAGCGCCGCACCGCGGCGGTCACGGCGGCCATGACGGACGGGAACTGCAGGCGGCCGACCGGATGGAGTACGCGGCGGTCACGGCGCCTGGACGACTGGAGCGAGCCCGGACGGCTGGCCGGCCGGACCCTGCTGGCGGTGGCCGCGCGGGTGGAGCCGGCGCGGCTCATCGACAATGTGGTGCTGGACGTCGACGACGACGGCGCGACCGGAGTGCGCGCTGCTGGACGAGAAGGACGAGACATGAGCGGACACGGCAGAACGGACGCGCCGCCGTCGAGGCGGTGGTCCTGGCCGCGGGCAAGGGCACGCGCATGAAGTCGGACCTGGCCAAGGTGCTGCACGAGCTCGCCGGCCGTCCCCTGCTGGACCACGTGCTGGACACGGTGGCGGCCGTCGGGCATCGGCCACACGGTGGTGGTGGTGGGGCACCAGGCGGACCGGGTGCGGGAGACCTGCGGCGCGGCCGGGTCTGGACTTCGTGGTGCAGGAGCCCCAGCTGGGCACCGGGCCACGCGGTGCAGACGGCGGTGCCGGCCCTGCGCGGCGGCGGGCACACGGTGGTGCTGGCCGGGGACGTGCCCCTGCTGCGGGCCGGGACCCTGGCGCGGCTGGTGGACGCCGCGGCCGGCAACGGGGCCGCGGCCACGGTGCTGACCTGCGTGGTGGACGGACGCCGGCGCCTACGGCCGCATCGTCAAGGACGACGCCGGGCACGTGGTGCGCATCGTCGAGGCCCGGGACGCCACGCCGCCGGAACTGGCCATCGGCGAGTACAACACGGGCATCCTCTGCTACCGCACCGACCTGATGATCGAGGCCCTGGCCAACCTGACCACGGACAACGACCAGGGCGAGTACTACCTGACCGACACCGTCGCCTGGCTGGTGGGCGCGGGCCACGCGGTGGCCGCGGTGGCCACCGACGACCCGGGCGAGGTGGTGGGCATCAACACCGTGGCCGAGCTGGCGGCGGCCGAGAGCCTGCTGCGGGCACGCGGGGCGTGACATGGACCGCCTCTGCACACCCTGGAGGTTCGCCTACGTGACCGGACAGGAACGCACCGAGGGCTGCGTCTTCTGCGGCCATCCCCGGCGGCGACGACGCGGAAACCTACCTGCTGCACCGGGGCGAGCACTGGTACATCGTGCTGAACCGCTACCCCTACAACGGCGGGCACCTGCTGCTGGTCCTGAACCGGCACGCGGCCACCCTGGGCGACTGCGCGCCCGCCGAGCTGCAGGAGATGGCGCGCCTGCTGGCGGTGATGGAGAAGGCGCTGCTGGAGTGCTTCAATCCCGACGGCCTGAACTGCGGCTACAACGGCGGCCGCAGCGCCGGCGCCGGCATCCCCGAGCACCTGCACCTGCACATGCTGCCGCGCTGGGCCGGGGACACCAACTTCATGAGCACCATCGGCGAGACCCGGGTCATGCCCCTGACCCTGGACCAGGCCTGGACGCGGTTGCGGCCGGTGATCGCCCGGCTGGCCGGGTACGCCGCGTGAAGCGGAATCTCTGGCTGGCCCTGGCGGCGGCCCTCTGCGCCGCCTCCCTGTGCGGCGGGCGTGCGTGCACGCGGCGCGGGCCCGGCGCCGCGGCGCCCGCGCCGGGGCGGGATCCCGCGGCGGTGCACCTGCGGGTGCTCAACGGCACGGATGAGCCCGGGCCTGGCCCGGGACCTGGGCCGGCGCCTGGGGGCGGCGGGCCTGGTGATCGGCGGCCTGGGCAACGCGCCCCGGACCGGCACCGACGGCGTCCCTGCTGGTGAACCGGCGGCTGGACGAGCGCGGGGCCGCGGCCGACCTGGCCGCCCGCCTGGGCGGCCTGCCGGTGGTCCGGGAATGGGACGGCCGCTGCAGCGAGGACGCCGTCCTGGTGCTGGGCCGGACTGGCGGCGGGTGGCCGACGCCCTGGCGCGCGGCGCCCTGAGGGCCCGGCCCGGCGAAAAGAAGTGGTGGCCGCCCGGATGCGGGCACTATCATTGGCCCCCGGCGCGGCGTGGCCGTCCGCGCGCCGGAACCTGACGCGAAGGTGATGGTTCGATGCGCAAGTCCCTCGGCACGGTGGTGCTGACCCTGCTTCTGGGCGTCCTGATCGGCGCCATCTTCAGCGAGGTGATCGGCCTGTTCCTCAGCGAGGGGAGCGTGGCCCACCAGCTGTTCGTGCGCTACGTGCCCTTCGGCCTGCCGACGGCCCACGTGAACCTGGTCATCCTCGAGGTGACGTTCGGGTTCCAGTTGCATTTCAACCTGATGAGCGTGATCGGCGTCTTCATCGCCTCGCAGATGCTCAGGTGGTACCGCTAGGCCCTGGAGGTCCAGCCATGTCCCTGCCTCTCGCCTTCATTCCCGGCATGACCGGCGGCTGGGAGCTGATGCTGATCCTGGCCCTGGTCCTGCTGCTGTTCGGCCCCAAGCGCCTGCCGGAGATCGCCGAGGCCATGGGCAAGTCCATCCGCAAGTTCAAGTCGGCGACGCAGGCGGCCTCCGACGAGGTGAAGCGGGAGATCGACGAGGCCGGCCGTGCGGTCAACGAGCACGGACGAGCCCGACGAAGCGCGACAGAGAAGCGCGACGACGAACCCCGCGCCTGAGGCGCTGCCGCACCACGGCAGGAGGCCCCGCGTGAATCTCGCCCAGCTGCTGGACCAGCTCAAGACCGACGAACGGTTCCTGCGCAACGTCACGCGCTGGGAGGTGCTGCCGCCCGAGCCGGCGCGCTACGCGGACGTGCCGGCGGAGCTGGACCCGCGCCTGGCCCGCGTCCTGGCCGAGCGGGGCATCGAGCGGCTGTACAGCCACCAGGCCGAGGCGGTGCGCCTGGCCCTGCAGGGCCGCTCGCTGGTGGTGCCCACGCCCACGGCCAGCGGCAAGACCCTCTGCTACAACCTGCCGGTGCTGGACACGATCCTGCGCGAGCCCCAGGCCCGCGCCCTGTACCTGTTCCCCACCAAGGCGCTGAGCCAGGACCAGATGCACGAGGTGCACGGCCTGGTCACCGACCTGGGCGCGGACATCAAGACCTTCACCTTCGACGGCGACACGCCCGAGACGGCGCGCCGGGCCATCCGCTCCAGCGGGCACATCGTGGTCACCAACCCGGACATGCTGCACCAGGGCATCCTGCCCCACCACACGCTGTGGGTGAAGCTGTTCGAGAACCTGCGCTACGTGGTCGTGGACGAGGTGCACCAATACCGGGGCGTGTTCGGCAGCCACGTGGCCAACGTGCTGCGGCGGCTGCAGCGCATCGCCCGCTTCTACGGCGCCGACCCGGTCTTCATCTGCTGCTCGGCGACCATCGCCAACCCGCAGGAGCTGGCCGAGCGCCTGACGGGCCGCGAGGTGGACGGTGGTCGAGCGCAACGGCGCGCCGCGGGGCGAGAAGCACTTCATCTTCTACAACCCGCCGGTGGTGAACTCGGAGCTGGGCATCCGCCAGTCGGTGGTCAAGACCACGCGCGCCATCGCCGAGCGCTTCATGGGCGCCGGCTGCCAGATGATCGTCTTCGCCCGCAGCCGCATGCGCGTGGAGCTGCTGCTGACCTACCTGGAGAAGGCGGGCCGGCGCGTGGGCATCACGCAGCGGCGACGTGCGCGGCTACCGCGGCGGCTACCTGCCCAACGAGCGGCGCGCCATCGAGCAGGGCCTGCGCGACGGCATCGGTGACCACCGTGGTGTCGACCAACGCCCTGGAGCTGGGCATCGACATCGGGCGGCTGGACGTGTGCGTCATGGCGGGCTACGCGGGCACCATCGCCAGCACCTGGCAGCAGGCGGGCCGCGCCGGCCGGCGGCAGAACCTGAGCTGCGTGGTGCTGGTGGCCAGCAGCAGCCCCGCCGACCAGTACGTGGTGAGCAACCCCGACTACTTCTTCGGCCGCAGCCCGGAGCACGCCACCCTCGATCCGGACAACCTGGTCATCCTCATGAGCCACCTGAAGTGCGCCGCCTTCGAGCTGCCCTTCGCCGCGGACGAGCGCTACGGGGGCCAGCGCGTGGAGGAGATCCTGGGCTACCTGGCCGATCAGGGGGTGCTGCACCGCAGCGGCGACCGTTTCCACTGGATGGCCGACACCTATCCGGCCGAGGACGTGAGCCTGCGCAGCGCGGCGCCCGACAACGTGGTGATCATCGACCGACGTCGGTGCCCGGGGGGCGGGTCATCGGCGAGATGGACCTGTTCAGCGCCCAGGAGATGCTGCACGACGACGCGATCTACATCCACGGGGCGCAGCAGCACCACGTGGACAAGCTGGACTGGGAGCGGCGCGAGGCCCACGTGCAGCCGGTCACCGTGGACTACTACACCGACGCCCAGCGCAAGAGCGAGCTGAAGACCCTGACGGCCGAGGAGGACCGGCCCTTCGCGTACGGCACGCTGGCCGTGGGGGAGATCGGGCCTGATCAGCAAGGTCACGGTCTACAAGAAGATCAAGCTGGGCACCCACGAGAACGTGGGCGCCGGCCGCGTGCACCTGCCGGAGATGGAGATGCACACCACCAGCTTCTGGTGGGAGCTGCCCGACGACCTGGTGGACGCCATGGCCGCCCGCGGCCAGGACCTGGGCGACGCCCTCAAGGGCCTGGCTCACCTGCTGGGCCGGGTGGCGCCGGTCTTCATCATGGCCGACCCCTCGGACCTGCACGCCACGGCCATGGTGCGCTCGCCCTTCACCGGCCGGCCCACCCTCTACCTCTACGATTCCTTCCCGGGGGGCGTGGGCTTCGCCCGCCGCATCTTCGACCAGTTCGAGGAGATCTGCGGCGCCGCCGCCAGCCACGTGCGGGGCTGCCCCTGCGAGCGTGGGCTGCCCGTCCTGCGTGGGGGCGCCGGTGGAGTCCGGGACCACGGCCCGCGACGGCGCGGCCTGGCTGCTGTCCCGCGCCGCGGCGGCCGCCGCCGGGGCCTGACGTGGACCTGCGGCGGCGCCTGGCCCGGCTGGATGCGCTGACCCGGAAGCCGGAGCCCGCCCGGATCCCGACCGGCGACGGAGCCGGCCTGCGACGCCGCCGGCCTGGGCCTGGAGGCGGATCCCGGCGGCGGCCCCTGGCGCCGCACCGCGCTGGGTGGACCTGCCGCCCCCGGTCGCCCTGCCCGACCTGGCCGGACTGCTGCCGCCCCACTGGGAGGCGTCGGCCGAGCCGGAGGACCTGCTCTTCCTGGACACCGAGACCACCGGGCTGGCCGGGGGCACGGGCACCGTGCCCTTCCTGGTGGGCCTGGCCTGGTGGGAGGGCGGCCGGCTGCGCGTGGACCAGCACTTCCTGCCGGGGCCCGAGCACGAGGACGCGCTGCTGGCCGCGGTGGCGGCGGCGGCGGCCCCGCGGCGGGTGGTGGTCTCGTTCAACGGGGCCTCCTTCGACTGGCCCCTGCTGCGGACCCGGGCCCTGCTGAACCGGCGTCGCGATCCTCTGGCCGACCTGGCGGGCTGGGACCTGCTGGTGCCGGCGCGGCGCCTGTGGGGGCGCCTGCTGCCCGACTGCCGCCAGCAGACCCTGGAGAGCGGCGTGTGCGGCCTGGCGCGGGGACCGGGGGACATTCCGGGCGACCGCATCCCCCAGGCCTGGTTCGATTTCCTGGCGGGGGGCGATCCGGAGCCGGTGCGCCGCGTGCTGACCCACAACCTGCGGGACATGGAGGGGATGGCGCGGGTGCTGCTGGCGGTGCTGGCGGCGGCGCGGACGGCCGGGGCGGGACCCGGGGCGGCGGCCCCCGGCGACTGGCGCCTGGCCTGGGCCCTGGGGCGCATCTGCGAGCGGCGGCGCGACGCGGCGGCGGCGGCGGCCTGGCTCGGCCACGCCGCGGGCGCGCCCGACGCGCCCGGCGAGCCGCGCTTCGTGGCCGATGCGGTGCGGGTGCTCAAGAGGGCCGGCGCCTGGGGCGCGGCCCTGGCCCTCGTCGACCGGGCGTTGGCGGGGGCGGAGGATCCGGCCTGGCTGCACCGGGAGGCGGCCATCATCTGGGAACACCGTCTCGGCGATCCGGAGATGGCCCTTGCCCATGCCCGGCGCACGGGCGATGATCGGCGCATCGCGCGGCTGCAGCGGCGGCGCGGCCGGCCGGGGCCGGAGGAGGCGACATGAGCGGCATGACCAGGGGAGAGGCCCAGCTGCTGCTGGCGGGGATCCGGGTGCTGACCCACACGGGGGAGCGGGCGCCCACGCCGGAGCAGGTGGCCGACCTGCTGGAGCTCCCCGACAGCGCGGTGCGCCTGCAGCTCCGCCAGCTGGCGGACCTGGGCATCGTGGCCCTGGTGACCACGCGCCTTCGAGACCCATGCCGAGGTGCGGGACCACCTGGCGGTGGAGGAGTTGCCCGAGGCCGGCGGCCCGGCCATCGCCGATGACCTGGAGGACTTCGACCGGCGCAAGCGGGAGGAGAAGTCGAAGATGGCCCACCTGTTCGAGTCGGGGGAGCACGAGCAGCGCCAGCAGGACAAGCTCAAGCAGATGGACCAGGACCTGGCGTCGTTCCGGAAGAAGAAGCCGGCCAACCCCTTCGGCGACGACTGACGGCCCTGCACGGGGGCGGGACAGACGAAAGCCCGGACCGCAGGGTCCGGGCTTTCGTGTCGGGCGGAGGGCCGCGCCGGGCGGGCCGGGTCAGGCGCCCATGCCCATGGCGGCGCGGTGATCCTCGATCTTGGCCTTGTCCATCTGGTCCTGGAACCACTTCTCCACGATCTCGCCCTGCTTGCGCTGCAGCAGGGCGCCGCGGATGCCCTCCTTGCGGGCGTCGAAGTTCGTCCTCGTCGAACGGCTTGATCCACAGGGGGGTCAGGGCGTACAGGCCCCGCGGCGTCTCGACCTCGGGGATGAGCTGGCCCACGGTGCCCTCGATGGCCGCCTTGTTGAAGGCGGTCCCGTAGCCGATGCCCTCCACGTTGCCGTTGACCGTGAAGGTGTCGGTCACGGCGTACTTCAGCTCGTGGTTGGCGGCGGCCACCTCCATGGCGGTGCCCATCTGGACCTCGCCCACCGCCGGGCCCAGCTTGGCCCGGGCCGCGGTGCGGTTGTGGTCCTGGCGGACGGCGAGGGCCACCTGGCCGCGCACATCGTCCAGGGGCGCGGGGCCGGCGGGCAGCTGCGCCGACCTTGTGGACGACGTAGAAGAACTGGTCGTTCTCGAACACCGGGCTGACGGCGCCCGCCTTGGCGGCGAAGGCCCAGTCGCTGCCCGCGAGGCTCATGGGCAGCGAGGGGATGTCCCGGCCCTCGACGAAGGGCTCGGGCTCCACCAGGGTCAGGGAATCGGCCTGGGCCGTGGACGGCGAAGGTGGCGCCGTCGACGGCGGTCCGGAACGTCTCGGCCGAGTCGCGCAGGGCCGCCAGGGTGGTCGGGCCCCGGGGTGACCTTCAGCAGGATGTGCCGGGCGTGGACCTGGTAGACCTCGCCGGTGTCCTTGTCCTTGTCCTGGGAGAGGACCTCGATCAGGTGGTAGCCGAAGCGGGTGCGCACCGGCTGCGAGACCTCGCCCACCGGCAGGGAGAAGGCGGCCTCGGTGAAGGGGGCCACCATCCGGTTGCGGTCGAAGGTGCCCAGGTCGCCGCCGTTGCGGCGCTGACCCGTCGTCGCTGTACTCGGCCGCCGCCGCGGCGAAGTCCTTCTTGCCCGAGACGATCTCCTTGCGGATGTCCTCGAGGAAGCTCTTCACGTCGGCGTAGTCGGCCTCGCTGGGCTGCTTGTCCAGGCGCATCACCTGCACCTGCGCCCGGGCCGGCCGCTGGTAGTCGTCCGGGTGGGCGTCGTACCAGGCCTGCAGCTCGGCGTCGGCGGGCTCGTAGCCGTCCTTGAGGTCGGCGAAGGCCACGCCCATGTACTGGGCCACGGCGCGCCCGGTCTGGCGCAGGTACTCGTCGCGCACCTCCTCGTCGGAGACGGCGGCGTCGGCGGTGATCTCCTGCACCAGCTTCAGCCGGGGCAGGTAGACGGTCCGCACGTACTGCTCGGCGCGGCTCCAGTCGGCGTCGGGGTTCGACAGGTCCGCGTAGTAGCGCTGGGTGTCGACGCGGCCGGTGCTGTCCCGGTAGCTCTGCAGCAGCTCCGGCGGCGGGTTGTTCTTGAAGGTGTCCAGCACCTCCTGGTCCGTCACCTTGATGTGCCGGTCGGCGATGGCCTGGTCCTCGATGGCGCCGCGGATCATCTGCTCCCAGGCGCGGTCGCGGGCCGTGGCGTACTGGTTGGCGTTGAGCTCGCCGTTGGGGACCTGCTGGCGCAGGTACGCCGTCTGCTGGCGCACGGCGTAGTCGTAGTCCTGGGCGGACAACTGCTGGCCGTTGACGGTCCCGATGACGCCGGGCTCGTACTGCTTGCTGCCCGGCGCCTGGCAGCCGCGGCCGGTCAGGCCGCCCAGCCCAGGAAGAGGAAGAAGCTGCCGGCGATCACCCAGTAGAAGACCTTGGCCTTCGAGCGAAGTAGCTTGAACATCGTGACATCCCCTCGGCACCCGGGTGCCGTGCGACTGACAAACGAGGGCGCGGCCGGACCCCATGGTCCGGCCGACGCGGAAACGAACGTCAATGATGGGCCAAAACCGCGGAATCCACAAGTGCCCGGTTGCGGGGCGCGGGGAATTCTGTCAGGTTGCCCCGCAACGGGCGGGCCCGCGGCCGCGGCGGAGCCGGCAGGAGGTGAGGCATGATCAATCCCGGGGTGGTGGCGCTGCTGGCGGGTCTGGCGGCCCAGGCGGCCAAGGTGGTGGTGGAGGCGGCGCTGCGCCGCCGCTGGCGGCCGGGGCTGTTCCTGAGCCAACGGCGGCATGCCCAGCTCCCACACGGCCACGGTCACGGCCCTGACCCTGCTGGTGGGCCGGGACGACGGCTGGAGCTCGCCCTGGCCAGCCTGGTCATCGTCTTCAGCTTCTTCGTCATGTTCGAGGCCACGGGGCTGCGCCAGGAGATCGGGCAGCAGGCCCAGGTGCTGAACGAACTGATGGACCGGGCCCTGGCCGGAGACCCGCCCGACCGGCGAGCGCCTGCGGGAACTGGTGGGGCACACCTGGGCCGAGGTCGTCGGTGGCGCCGTTGTTCGGGGCGGCCTTCACGTTCCTGTGGTTGCAGGCCGCAGGACCGGCATAGTCAAAGTCTTTAAAGTAATCATTATTTTCTCGTTGACATGTGTCACCGGCCGCCGGCATAGTGCGCCCAACAGGTCGCGGTTACGCGGGGATTCCGCGGGCCTTTCGACCATAGACGCCGGAGGTCCGGACACGGAACGTCCGGCGCGGTGCGCAGGCCATCGTCGAAAGGATTCGGGATGAGAGTCATCGCCCTCGCCAACCAGAAGGGTGGCTGCGGCAAGACCACCACCGCCACCAACCTCGCCGCCGCCCTCGCCCTCAACGCCAAGAGGGTCCTCCTCATCGACAACGATCCCCAGGGCCACGCGACGCTGGCCTTCGGCTTCCGCGAACGCGACTTCTCCCTGAGCACCTACGACCTCTATCTGACCAGCGACATCCTCGTGGAGGACGCGTTCCTGGAAGCGGGGGAGAACCTGCACCTGGTGCCGGCCGGCGTGGAACTGGCGGCGGTGGAGCAGGCGCTGGCCCGGGAACCGGAGAAGGAGCAGCGCCTGCGCGACAAGCTGCGGCGCAGCGCCATGCCCTACGACTACGTGCTGATCGACTGCCCGCCCGCGGTCAGCCTGCTGACCTTCAACGCCCTGCTGGCCTGCGGCGAGGTGATCATCCCGGTCGACCCCAGCGTCTACAGCCTGCAGGCCGCCCGCAAGATGCACGAGACCCTGGCCGTGCTGCGGGAGCAGCGGGGCCACGACGTGGTGCCGCGGGTGCTGATGTCGGACTTCGACACGCGGCCCCGCTTCGTGCGCACGCTCATGGCCGAACTGGACACCCAGTACGAGACGCGAGCTGCTGGACACCATCATCCACCACACGGTCCGTTTCCGCGAGGCGGCCGGGGCGGGCACGCCGGTCGTGCGCCTGGATCCCGAGTCCCGGGGCGCGGTGGACTTCCGCTGCCTGGCCCGGGAGATCGTGGCCGACGAGGTGGACGTGTCACGGTGCACGGCGGTCGACCACTGGGTGGCCCTGCTGCACGGGCCCCAGCAGACCGGCGCCGGCGATGCGCTTCGAAGCGGACTTCCCCCGGGCCAAGACGGTGCGGGTCACCGGCACGCTTCTGCGACTGGTCGGCCAAGGGCCTGCCCCTGGAGCGCCGGGACGACGGCGTCTGGGAGTGCCAGCTGGCGCTCGAACCGGGGAGCTACGAGTACCGCTTCATCGTCGACGGCGCCTGGCTGCCGGATCCCCACAACACCGCGTCCGCCCCGAACGAGTTCGGCGGCGTCAACAGCCTGTGCGTCGTGGGCTGACGCCGGGCCGAACGGAGCCGACCCATGTCCACCGATCCGCGGCGCGGTGACGCCGCCGGCCGGGGCCGCCACCACATCGCCAGTGTGGCCCACCATTTCCTGGGCGACGCCCGGGACGCCGCCGGGTCCGGCGCCCGGCCGCGGGCCGTGGTGGTGGCCGCCGCCGAGATCCCTGCCCGTGACCGCGTTCGTGGCCGCCGGCGCCGCCCGCACCGGCGCCATCGCCGACGGGCGATGCCTGGGGGCATGCTGGAGGAGGCCGGGCACGCCCTGGTCCGCGCGGGAGCACCTGGGCGGCGACGCGCGGGTGCGGGTGCTGGGGGCGGCGGACTTCCCGCAGGCCCCGACGACCGCCGGCGGCCTGTGCTGGCACCTGGGCCCGGTGGGCGGCGACCGCCTGGACGCCTGGGCCGCGGCCTGCCGGCTGCCCGGCTGCGCGCTGCCCACGGCCGGCCGGCGCAGCCACCTGTTCTGGTGCGTGGCCGCCGAGACGGCGGCGGCCCTCTCGCCGCTGATGGACCTGGCGCGCCTGGCCGGCCTGGTCGAACCGGCCCGCGTGGACCTGCTCGTCGCGCCCCGCGCTCCTGGCCCGGACCGGGGGCCGCGCCGCGCCCGATGACCGGGTGCTGGCGCGCCTGCGGCGGCGGGCGGCCGAGCTGTGCGGACCACCCGGTGCGGCTGGGGCTGGTCGGTCCGGGCATGGGCACCGGCTGCGGTCGCGGCCCTGGTCACGGAATTCCTCCACGGGGCGGCGGCCGTCCGCGGATGAGGGGTTTTTCGTCTGGACCCTGCGCACGGCCGCCGCTAGCCTTGCCTCGCGACCGGAATGCCCCGGTCCGGCGCCAGCCGCCCCGCGCGGCCGGAGGATCGTGCGTACCACCTTCGCCACCCGGGAAACGCGCCTGGCCGGGGCTGCAGTCTGCGCCCTCGTCCTGGCGCTCGTCGCGGGCGGCGCCGCGGCCACCGACGGGCGTCCCACCCTCGGCCATCCCGGCTACCTGATCCTGGCCGGCGCCGCCGATTCCACCGCGGGCTACCACTGGCAGGCCGGACCCGGACCCGATCAGCGCTCACTGGTCTGGCCCGACGGCGTGCTGACGGTGCCGCGACCCTGGATCTCGAGGGGTTCGGCCGCCGGGACCTGGCCGTGGCCGTGGGCGCCGGGCTGACCGGCACCAGCGGCGGGGGCGACCTGGCATTCGCCGACGGCCGCTACGGCATCTCCGCGCCGGTGCTGCTGACCGACGGCCAGGTGAGCCTGTACGCCGCGCGCGGGCGAGCTGGAGGTGGTCGGCGAGCGTGTCCGCTACGTGCCGCCGCGGACGCGCGGGCGGGCCGATCCGCGCGCCGGCTACGCGTTCCTGGCGGGCATGGTCCTGCTGGTGGTCGTGCTGTTGCGCCTGGCCCGCCGGCGCCGGCGGGCAGGGAGCCGGTTCGTGAACCTCGATCGCGGGATGCGCTGCTGCCTGGGTGCGGCCCTGGTCACCCTGCCCTGGATCGGTGTGGGCGTGGCGCGGCTGGTCACCGGGCGCGACCTCGGCGCGGGCCTGCAGCCCAGCTGGCTGCTGCTGGCGGTGGCGACGGTCGCGCTGGTGGTCGGCCCGGCGGCGCCTGGCCGCGCTGCCGCCGGCGGCGTTCCGCCTGGCGGCGGCGCCGGCGGCGGTCGCCATGCTGCTGTCGGCCCTGGGACTGGTGATCGCGCCGGGCCCCGAGCCGGCGGTCATGCTCTGGCTGCGCTACGGCAAGCAGGTGGTCCAGCTGGCCGTGATGGTCGGCGTTCCTGGTCTGGCCGGCCTTCGGCGGTGCGCGGGCCGGCGCGCTGGCGCTGGACCGCGCGCCTGCTGGTGGCCGGCGCGCTGCTGCAGGCGGCTACGGGGCTGCTGCAGTGGATCGACTGGTACCGGCCGGGGCCGCTGCTGCCGGCTGCTGGAACGCTTCTTCACCTCCAACCCGGCCATCCTCAGCGGCTCGGAGCAGCTGCACCTGGGCGACGGCTTCCGGGACGTGCCGCGCCTGCGGGGCACGGCCTGCGAGCCCCTCTACCTGGGCAACTATCTGCTGCTGGTCCTGCCGGCGGTGGCGCTGACCGGCTGGCGGCGCGGCCCGCGCGGCGGCGTGGCCGCGGTCCTGGGGCTGCTGCTGGTGCTGACCTGGAGCCGCGGCGCCTGGCTGGCCGGCCGTGGCCGGAGCCGGCATGGCGGCCGCCCTGGTGCGGATCGGCCGCGACCGGCGGGGCCGACCTTGCGGCGCCCGTCGTGGCGCGGCCTGGGCGGCGGCCGCCGGCGGCGTGCTCGTGCTGGGGCTGCTGCTGGGGCCGGACCGCCTGGGCCTGCCCGCCGGAGCGCCTGCGCCGAGAGCTTCAGCCGCCGCGACTGGTCCAACCTGACCCGCCTCTACAGCATGCAGGCGGCCTGGCGGGCGTTTCTGCTCAGCCCCGTGGTGGGCGTGGGCTGGGGGCAGTTCGGCTGGCACTTCCCGGTGCTGGTGGACGCGGCCGGGCTGCAGAGCCAGTTCCAGTGGCCGGTGGTCAACAACTTTCCCCTGCAGATCCTCTGCGAGACCGGGCTGGTGGGCTTCGGCGTCTTCGCCGCGGCGGCGGCGGCCCTGGTGCGGGCGCGGTGCGCGCGCTGCCGGTGACGTGGACCGACCGGCGCCGGCGGCAGCGGCTGCTGGTCGCCGGCCGCCGCCACCGGCGCGGTCTGGCTGCAGCTGCTGACCTTCTCCCAGTACAACCTGCCCCACCTCTGGGTGGCGCCGGGCCTGCTGCTGGCGGCCCTGGCCGACCGGCGGCGACGGCTCCGATCCGGCGGCGGCCCCATGAGCCGGCGGCCCCACGTGTCCTGGACGGCCTGCTGGTGCGCGCCCGGCCCACGGGGGTGGGGCGCTCCATCCTCGAGCTGACCGCGGCCCTGGCCGCCGCCGACCGCGGCCTGCGACTTCAGCGTGCTGGCCACGGCGCCGGAGATGTTCGCCCACCTGGCGGGCCGGCCGGGCTGGCGGGTGGTGCGCCTGCCCGCGGCGGCGGGGCGGCACCCTGCGCAAGGCCTGGTACACCCAGGCGCGCGTGCCGGGGCTGGTCCGCGCGCCTGCGGCGGCGACCTGCTGCACAGCCTGCAGTTCGTGGCGCCCCTGCGCCCGGGCTGCCCCACGGTGGTCACGGTGCACGATCTGGCCTGGGAGCTCTTTCCCGGCACGGTGGAGCAGCCGCGGCGCGGCTACTACCGCCTGTTCGTGGGGCCGAGCCTGCGCCGGGCCGCGGCCGTGGTCACCAACAGCGAGGCCACGGCGGCGGACGTGCGGCGTCTGCACCCGGAAGCGGCCGACCGGGTGTCGCGTCACCCCCTTCGGCCTGGCAGCCTGGGCCCGGGAGGCGGCCGCGCTCACGGGGCGGCACGCCGGCGCCCGGGGCGCTCCGGGCGGCCGCGCTTCCTCTTCGTGGGCACCCTGGAGCCCCGCAAGAACCTGGAGGGAGTGCTGCGGGCGTACGAGCGGTTCCTGGCCGCCGCCGACCGACCCGGCCGAAGCCTGCCCGTCCCTGCTCTTCGTGGGGGCCGGGGCTGGCGCGACAGCAAGTTGCGGGCGGCCATGCAGGACCTGCAGGAGGCCGGCCACCTGGAGGTCCGGGACTACTGCGACCCCGAGGAACTGTGGGGCCTGTACCGCTCGGCACACGGTTTGCTGTTCCCGTCGCTGCACGAAGGCTTCGGCTTCCCGATCCTCGAGGCCATGGCGGCGGGATTGCCCGTCCTGACCGCGAATCGGGGCGCCATGGCGGAAGTGGCCGGCGACGCGGCGCTGCTGGTGGACCCCACCGTCGCGCGGAAGCGATGGCCGCCGGCATGGCGCGTCTGGCCTGGGACGGTCCGCTGCGCGCCCGGCTGGCGGCCGCCGGTCCGGCCCGCGCGGCGGGCGTGGACCTGGGAGCGGACAGCCGCGGCCACCTGCGCGCGTCTACACCCGGGTGCTGGACCGCTGCGGCCCAAATAAATGATTGCCCGGGGTGCTGCGTAATGCGATAACTTGCCTTGGCTTCGCCAACTGGGCGCATCCGGGCACATTGATTCAGGGAGGAACCGTGGACCTGGGCATCGTCGGGGCACTGGGCTTTGTCGCGGCATTCCTCATGTCGTGGCTGGTGCAGCCCCATTTTCGCAACCTCGGCTTCCTGACCGACATCGTCGATCATCCGGGCTACCGTCGGCCCCATCGCGAACCGGTGCCCCGCACCGGCGGCATGGCCATCTTCATCTCGTTCTTCTGTTCCCTGTTCTTCCTGGAGCACGTGATCCTCAAGACGCCCCTGCCCTGGGACTGGCTGGGGATCCTCAGCGGCGCCGGCCTGGCCATCATGGCCCTGGGCGTCGGCGACGACCGGTTCGGCATCCACGCCGAGAAGAAGCTCTACGGGCAGATCGTGGTGATCATCGCCCTCATGCTCTTCGGCATGCGCCTGGACACGGTGGTGCTGCCGGTGGTGGGCGAGATCTCGCTGGGGGGCTGGGCCTGGCCCTTCACCCTGTTCTGGTTCCTGGGGTTCATCAACTCCATGAACCTGATCGACGGCCTGGACGGGCTGGCCAGCGGCATCAGCGTGCTGGCCTCGCTGGCGCTGGTCGCCATCTCGGCGGCGGTGGGGGACGTGCACTCGACCCTGTTCGCCTCGACCCTCTGCGGCGGCACGGTGGCCTTCCTCTACTGGAACATGAGCAGGCGGAAGATCTTCCTGGGGGACTCGGGCAGCATGTGGATGGGCCTGGTCCTGGGCAGCCTGATGCTCAACCTCAGCCGCGAGCAGGGAGTCAGCCTGCCGGTGCTGCTGGCGCCCATGATCGTGCCCATCTGGGATACGGGCACCACCATCGTGCGCCGATCGCGCCGCCGCACCTCCATCTTCATGGCCGACGACCACCACCTGCACCACCGCCTGCTGCGCCTGGGCTTCTCGCCCGGCGGCGCGGTGCTGTGCCTGCTGCTGGTGACCGCGGGGATGATCCTGTTCACCCTGAGCGACTTCCTCTCGGCACCGTGGCTGGGCCTGCCCGCCATGGGGGCCTGGATGGTGGCCGCGCAGCTGGGCGCCCTGCAGCACCTGAAGAACCGGCAGCACGGCCTGGACCTGTTCAGCGAGATCTTCTACGCCCTGGGCTTCGACGACCGTCTGGACAAGGTGGGCGGGGTGGTCCACCACGTGGCGGACATCATCGACCTCCAGGCCGAACGGGCGAAGGTCGAGGGCGGCCGGGTCATCCGCGAGGGGACCACGGGCCGCGGCGCCGTGGTGACTCCGGGAGTGGCTCCGGATGAACCCGACGACGCTGTGTGAGCCCCGGCCCATGTCCTTCTCTCCTTTGCCCGGCCCCTTCCTCCACGAGGCGGGGGCCGTCGCGTCCCGGGACCACACGGCGATCGAGCTGGGCGCCGGTGACGGCGCCTTGACCGGGGTGTTGGCGGGGCTGGGCCTGCGGGTGACGGCCCTGGACCGCCGACGGCCCCTGCCGCCGGGAGGGCCCGGGCTGGTGGGCGACGCCCTGGCGCCGCCGTTGGCTACCGGCTGCTGCGACCTGGTGGTGGCGGCCAACCTGCTCCGCCACCTGGCGCCGCGCCGGCCCCGGCTGGACTTCCTGGCGGACTGGGTGGCGTTGCTGAAACCCGGGGGCGGGCTGTATCTTCTGGAGGATGCGCCGCGCCCCGCGACGGGGCCGGCGGGGAACTACGGGCGGCTGCAGGTCCTGCTGGCGCAGCTGGCGCCGGAAGCGCGGGGACCGCTGCTGCCCGCCGCCGGGGTTTGGGAGCGCATCGGCCGCCTCGGGCTGAAGGCCCAAGGCGGGACCTGGGAAAACCGCTGGGCCCTGGACCGGGACCGCGTGCTGGAGCTGCTGGCCGGCGGCCGGCCCGCACCCGGCAGCGAGGTGGCCGCCCTGATCGCCGCCATCGCCGACGAAGGCATCGCCTGCGGACCCGCCTGGTGGCTCCGCGTGGCCCGGGAGGACTCATGAGATCGGTGCGCGGGATGGCGATCATCGCGGCCGTGGCCGTTGCCGGCCTGCTGGCGGGGGGCTTCGTGTTCGGCGGCGACCGCGCGGCCGTCGACTGGCGGGACCTCCGTGCGGTGGTGCTGGAGAGCGACGACTGGGGGCTGGCCGGTTTCACGCCGTCGGCCGCAGCCTGGGAGGGCGTCGACCGCACGGCCCTGGCCCCGGGCCGCTTCCCCGACGTGTACTGGGGCTCGACCCTGGAGGACAGCGCCCAGGTGGCGGCCCTGGCCGCCGTCCTGGCCTCGGTCAGCG
Source organism: Candidatus Krumholzibacteriia bacterium (assembly GCA_963825035.1). Lineage (GTDB taxonomy): Bacteria > Krumholzibacteriota > Krumholzibacteriia > LZORAL124-64-63 > LZORAL124-64-63 > JACZKN01. Next base: position 95,636 of record CAWGRT010000015.1, read on the forward strand.
GCCGCGACGGCCTGCCGGCGGTGCTCCAGCCCAACTACGTGATGGGCGCCCTCTGGCTACGACGGCGACGCCTGGCGCGAAACCCGGCTGCCGGACCTGCCGCCCCGCTATCGCCGTCCCGGCCTCTGGCGGGCGGTGGGCGACGCCCGCGCCGCCGGGGTCTGGCGGCCCGAACTCCACGCCTCCTGGCACTACGATCCGGAGCAGCGCCGCGCCCGGGGACTGGCCGATGCCAACGCCCGCCGGGCGACCGAGCGCGGCATCCTGCTCTTTCCCGGCAGCGAGGACGCCCGCGAGTTGGGACCCTGGCGATCCCCGACCGCCCTGGACGCCGAATTGACGGCGGCCCAGGCGGGCTTCGCCGCGTGCTTCGGGCGGCCCGTGGCGTCGGTGATCGCCCCGGACTACACCTGGGATCGCCGGATCGAGAACCTCTGGTCGCGCCACGGCCTGCGGGTCATCCAGGCCAAGCGCGAGCAGCGCGACCCGGGCGCCCGGCAGGCCGGGCGGGCCGGGCCTGGAAGGTGCTGTCGCGGCGCTGGGATCAGGTGGCCCATCCCGGCCGGATCTACCTGGAGCGCAACTGCCGCTTCGAACCGGCCCAGGCTCCGGACCCCGACGCGGTGACGCGGGCCTGCGCCGCGGAGGTGCGGCAGGCCTGGCGGCGGGGCGAGCCGGCCATCATCGAGACCCACCGGGTCAACTTCGTCCACGTGGATCCGTCGATTCCGGCCCGGGGGCGTGCCGAACTGGGGCGGCTGCTGGCGGACCTGGCCGGCGACGGTCCCGTGTTCCTCACCGATACGGAGGTGGCCCAGCTGGCGCGGCAGGGCGTTTCGGCGCGGCGGGTGCCGGGCCGGGGCGTGATCCTGCGCAACGGGAGCCACAGCCGCCGGGTGGTGGCCGTCGGCGGCCGGGGGAGTCGGCCGCTGCGGCTGGTGGCCCTGCCCGCGGGTGCGGCTGCGGTGCTCGACGACACCACGGGAGCCCCGCGCCTGGTCGCACTCCCGTGATCCGCGGCTCCGCAAACCCTTCTTTATTTGACAGTTTGTCCTCAATTGGGGCCAATGGTGGCCGAATTTTTGCCCCGTTGACCGATTCGCGCGCCTGTGGTATCCTGCTCTTCCCATCATTTCCGGGATTTTCCCTATACGTGGGGTTCGGGGCTAGCCCGGCCCGCCATGGAGGTTCGGCGCAGACCCGAGGTTAACGACAGCGGTTCGGCGCCCTCGGGCTCCGACGGATCGACACCACAGGTTGCGACGGCCCGGGAGCCCGGTTCCCGCGGTCAAAGACGAGAATCGTATGGTCGGGGACGGACGCTTGGCGCGCCCCGGCAGAGCCCATTCCCCGGAGGCCATGCATGCTCGCCGCCCGCTCTCGCCTTGCCCTCGCCTTCGTCTGCCTGTTGACCCTGACCGGACTGGTCGGCGGCCCGCCCGCGCGGCGTCCGACGCGGTGCTCTACCAGGGCACGTTCTCCGCGGCGGACCTGGGGTGGGAGACCCTGGCCGACGGCACGGTCCGCCCCGCCCTGGACGGCGCCCGGCACCTCGCCCTGCCGGGCGCGCCGGACCTGCCGGTGAGCGAGTTGACCCTGCTCGTGCCGGTGGACCGGTCGGTGGTCGCGGTGACCGTCGAGCCCCTCGCCACCCATGACGTGAAGATGCCCGGCCCCGTGGCCACCGCCCTGCCCGCGGTGGTGGAGGACGGCAAGGGCGTCGCCGCGGTCGTGGCCGCCGACAAGGCGGTGCCCGGCTGGGGCGAGGGCACGCGGCACCCACCTGTGGCGTGGCTACCGGCTGCTGACGGTGCGGGTGCGGCCCGTGCTGCCGGCCGGCGACGGCACGGCCCGGTTCCTGGACGCCTACCGGGTGAAGGTGGTCTACGGGCCCGCCCCGGCGGACGAGGACATGGTCCGCCGCCAGCGCTTCGTGCCCGGGGAGGCCGCGGCCAACGCCGCGGTGCTGGACGCCGTGGTGGCCAACCCTGCGGCCGTGCGCGGCTACGCTCGCGACGAGGGCACGGTGGTCGAAGCCGACGCGAAGGCCTTCATCCCGACGCCGCTGCCGAGCCTGACCGGCAGCGCGGTCCCCTACGTCATCATCACGAACGAGGCCATGGCAGCCGAATTCCAGCGCCTGGCCGACCACAAGACGGCCCGCGGCCTGCCCACCATGGTGGTCACCCGCGAGTTCATCGCCGCCAACTACCGCAACGGCGCGGACATCCAGGAAACCATGCGCATGTTCGTCCGCGACGCGTACCAGAAGTGGGGCACCGAGTTCGTCATGCTCGGCGGCGATTCCGACATCCTGCCGCCGCGGTACGTGACCAACACCCTGTACCCGGCCGGCGGCTCCACGGACATCCCGGTGGACCTCTACTTCCAGTGCCTGGACGGCAACTGGAACGCCAACGGCAACAGCCTGTACGGCGAGCCGGGTTCGACCAACGTCGTCAGCGACGACGCGGACTTCGCCGAGGAGGTCGCCATCGGCCGTGCGCCGGTGGCGACCCCCGCCCAGGCCGCCGTGTTCGTGGACAAGGTCATCACCTACGAGACGACCGGTGCCGGCGCCCAGTGGCCCAACCGCGTCCTCTTCGCCGCCGAAGTGCTCTTCCCGGACGATTGGGCGCCGGGCGACCTGATCAGCCTCGACGGGTCCGACTATCCCGAGCAGCAGGTCGCCAACTCCATCGTGCCCTGCACCGACATGGATTACCTGCGCATGTACCAGACGTTCGACCGGAACGCCGGCGACCTCATCCTCACCAAGTCGGCCCTGACGGACAGCCTCAACAGCGGCCACTACGGCATCGTCAACCAGATCGGGCACGGCTACTTCTACACCATGTCGGTGGGTGACAACACCTTCAACAACCCCGACGCGGACGCCCTGGTCAACGGCGACCACCTGTTCCTGATCTACGCCCTGAACTGCGCGTCGGCGGCGTTCGACTACTCGTGCCTCATGGAGCGGTTCCTGCAGAATCCCAACGGGGGTTCCGTGTCCTCCATCGGCGCGGTGCGGGCGGCGTTCCCGGTGACGGCCAACAACTACCAGCAGGAGTTCTTCAGCCAGCTCTACTGCCAGCCGGAGCAGCGGCAGGGCGCGCTGGTGGCCCTCAGCCGCCTGCCGTACCTCGGCGCCACCGCCGTCAACTACACCGACCGCTGGACCTTCGAGAACTACACCCTGCTGGGCGATCCGACCATGGCCATCTGGACCGGGGTTCCCCAGGCCGTGACCGTGAACGCGCCGGCCAGCCTCGGCCTCGGCCCGCAGACGGTGGCCGTCACCGTCACCGGAAACGGCGGCCCCGTGGCGGGCGCCCGCGTGTGCCTGGCCAAGGGCGGCGAGGACCGGGCCGTCGGCTATACGGATCTGGGCGGCCAGGTGAACCTGGACTTCCTGCCCGTGAGTCCCGGCGCCGTGACCGTCACCGTCGACGGCACCAACCTGGCCCAGACCAGCGTCGACGTGCCGGTGACCGCCGGCGCCACCTACCTGGCGGTGACCGGGGTGACGGTGGTGGACGACGGCAGCCTGGGCAGCAGCGGCAACGGCAACGGCAAGCCCGAGGCGGGCGAGACCGTGGCCCTGGCGACGGTGCTGCAGGAGACCGGCGGCGCGGGTGCCGTGGGCATCACGGGCACCATCGCGACCGCGGATGCGGGCGTCACCATCCTCTCCGACACCTCCGCGTTCGGGAACGTGGGGCCGGGCGGTTCGAGCGCCGCGGCGACGCCGTTCCTGGTGGCGATCGACCCGGCGGTGGCGGACGGGACGCCGCTCGCCTTCTCCTTCGCCGTCACCGACGGCGGCGGGGTCTACACCTCGCAGTGGGAGACGCGGGTCCTGGCCCCCGAACTGGAAGTGGTGGCCATCGACTGGAGCGACACGGCGTTCGGCAACGGCGACGGACTGCTCGGCAACGGCGAGCGGATCGGCGTCTCCTTCCGCGCCAAGAACTTCGGCGCGGGCCGGGTGGACGCCATCACCGCCTACCTGCGCTCCGACGACAACAACGTGGTCCTCTACGACACCCTGGCGGTGCTGCCGCCCCTGGAGTCCATGGACGAGAGCGTCGGCAGCTCCTACTTCTCCCAGGTGCTGCTCAACATCACGCGCCGCAGCCTCAGCCGCATCGTGCTGGTGGACAACTACGGGCGCACCGTCAGCCAGAGCTTCTACCCGCACCGGCCCGAGTCGCCCACGGTGATCAGCACCGACGCCTCGCAGGGCGCGGACATCATCACCCTGGCCTGGGACCTGAGCCCCAGCGCCGACGTGGTGGGCTACGACGTCTACCGCAGCCTGGGCGCGGGTGGTCCCTTCACCAAGGTCAACCGCGACCTGGTGCGCGGCACCACCTACTACCGGGACGAGGGCCTGGACCTGCTGACCAAGTACTACTACCGCGTCGCGGCGGTGGATTCGGTGCTGGTGCCCAGCAGCATGACGGCGGTCTTCAGCCAGTCGACGGCGCCGCCGGAGCTGGCGCCGTTCCCGCTCGGCTTCAAGGACGAGACCAGCAGCCACGCCGCCGTGGGCGACGTGGACGGCGACGGTACCAACGAGATCGTCGTGGCCAGCGACGAGGTCTACGTGTGGCACGTGGACGGGAGCGAGCTCAAGGACGGCGACGGCAACAGCCAAACGCTGGGCCCGCTGACCAACCTCAGCAGCATCCTGCAGCCGGCCGGCGTCGTTCTGGCCGAACTGGACGGTGTCCCGGGCCAGGAAATGATCATCAGCGAGCGGGGCAACACCCAGGCCATCCACATCTTCAATCGCGACGGCGACGAGCTGCCGGGCTGGCCGCAATCACTGACCGCGTTGCCCGGAACCAAGTGGAACTGGGCCACGCCTGCGGTCGGCGACATCGACGGCGACGGGGAACCGGAGATCGTCGTGAACACCCTGAACGGCGTCGTCTGGGCCTGGCACGTGGACGGCACCGAGGTCCGTGACGGCGACGCCAATGCCGCCACCAACGGCGTGTTCTACGTGCGGGCGGGCGCCTACTTCGAGTGGTCCATGGGCGGTCCGGCCCTGTGCGACCTGGACGGCGACGGCGCCAAGGACATCATCTTCGGCACGCGGAACGACGCCACGGGCACGCAGGCGCGTCATGGCCCTGCGCTATGACGGCACCGACTGTCCCGGGTTCCCGTACGTCAGCGACGGCCCGGTCCTCTGTCACCCGGCGATCGGTGACCTGGACGGGGACGGCCGATCGAGGAGATCGTCGTCTACAACATCGTCGGGTACTGTCTACGCGATCCGCCAGGACGGCACGCGAACTGCCGGGCTTCCCGGCAGCGACTGGGTACGAACAGCGCGTGCGACTGGGTCTCCAGCCCCGCGCCTGGGCGACTTGGACGGGGACGGGGCCCTGGAGATCGTTATCGCGGCCAACCTCAGCGGCGACCGATTCGCGGCTGCTGGTCTTCGACACGACGGGCCCCGAGGCGGGCACCCTCAAGGCCGGCTGGCCCCAGTACCTGCCGGGCAGTTCCGAGGGCAGCCCGGTGCTGGGCGACATCAACGGCGACGGCGACGTGGACATCATCCACGGCATCGGCGGCGGGGCCTCACCGCGCCCAACAACCTGTACGCGTTCAACGCGGACGGTACGCCGATCGACGGCTTCCCCATCACCCTGAACGGCCCGTTCGAGGCCGTCGGCAACCCTGTGCGACCTGGACCGCGACGGCGACATCGACATCGTCTTCGCCGGCTGGGACCGGCTGGTCCACATCTGGGACATGCCCTACGCCTACGACGAGGCCAAGGTGCCCTGGATGAGCTTCCACGGCCAACATGCAGCGGACGGGCGTCTTCTTCCCCATCGAGCTGACGGGCGTGGGGGACGGCGGTCCGGGCGACACGCCTCCGGTCCGGTTCACCATGGGGACGCCGAGTCCGAATCCGTTCAACCCGTCCACCTCGGTGCGCCTGTACGTGCCCAGGGACGGGATCCTGCGCCTGACGGTGCACGACCTGCGCGGCCGCGTGGTGCGGACCCTGCACGACGGCGGCATCGCCGTCGGGCTGGCACACCATGACCTGGGACGGCCGCGACGACGGCGGCCGGTGCAGGCCAGCGGCTGTACTTCATGCGGGCGACGCGGACCAGGACGTGTCCATCCACAAGATGACCCTGGTCAAGTGACCGGGGTTGACGGCGCCGAGGCGCCTCGATAATGTGAGGAGGCGCGGTCGACGGCCGCGCCTCCTGCGTTTCCCGACGCTGCCGCCGGCCGAAAGGACCTCCGTGAGACGACCGGCCGTCCGCCCGTCCGCCGGCCTGCTGGTCGCTGGCCGCCGCGCTGGCGTTGCGTCGGCGCGGGGAGACCGGACCGGGGGCGCGGCGCGGGCGGGAGCGGGCGGCAGCCGGGCGGCACGGCGGTGATCGCCCTGGCCGGCGAGCCGGACGTGCTCAACCCCCTGCTGGCCACCACCACCGTGGCGGGCACGATCATAGCGGAGATCACGACAACGTCGTCGACATGGACGAGAACCTGGAGTGGCGGCCCGACATCGCCACGCGCTGGGAGATGGACGACGGCGCCCTCGGCATCACCTATCATCTGCGGCCCTGGGTCTGGTCGGACGGCGCACCCCTGACGGCGCGGGACTTCGTGGTCAGCCTGGACCTGTTCAAGGATCCGCGGGTGGCCAGCCCGAACCGGGGCTGCCTTCGCCGACGTGGCGGGGGCCGAGGCGCTCGACGACTCGACCCTCCACTACACCTTCGTCCGGCCGCTGCCCGACCCGCTGGTGCGCACCTACCACCACGTGTTGCCGGCCCACCTGGTGGCGGACCTGGACCCCGCGACGGTGGGCAGCTGGAGCATCAACACGGCGCCCCTGTCCTCGGGGCCGTTCGCCCTGGAGGCGTGGGAGCGGGGGCGGCAGCTCTCGCTGGTCCGCAACGAGCGCTACCCGGGCCCGGCCGCCCTGCTGGACCGGGTCGTGTTCCGGATCATGCCGGAACTGCAGACCGCCATCCTGGCCCTGGAGGCGGGGGAGGTGGATCTGGTGGGCGGCGTGCCGCCGGCCGACGCCCGGCGCCTCGCCGCCGGGGGCAAGGCGCGCATCGTGCCCACCGGGGGGCGCCAGCTCTACTACCTGCAGTGGAACCTGCGCGAACCCCGGTTCGCGGGCGCCCGGACCCGCCGGGCCCTGTCCCTGGCCATCGACCGCCGGCGCGGCTGGTGGACACCCTGGTGTACGGCTACGGCACGGCCCGGCCCAGAGCCCGGTGGCGCCGGTTTGCTGGAACCACGACGACGACCTGGCGCCCGACCCCTACGACCCGGCGCGGGCCCGCGCGCTTCTGGCCGAGGACGGCTGGCGCGACGGGGACGGCGACGGCATCCTCGAGCGGGACGGCCGGCCGCTGCACTTCGAGATCCTGACCCGCCAGGGGGATCCGGTGCGGGAGAACGGCGGGGTGATCCTCCGGGACAACCTGCGGGCGGGTGGGCGCGGACGTGGACCTGCGGACCCTGGAACTGGGGGCGGCCCTCGATCTGCTGGGCGCCGGGCGCTTCGACGCCTACTTCGGCCTGGTGAACCTCAACCTCTACGGCGACGCCACCGCCGTACCTCCGCTCGACGGCCATGGACCGCTTCAACCAGGGCGCCTACGCCAACGCGGCGGTGGATTCGCTGCTGGACCTGGTGCTGGGCATGCGCGATCGCAAGCGATGCCCGGGACGTGTGGCGGCGGATCCAGGCGATCGTGGCGGAAGACCAGCCGGCGGCGTACCTTTTCTACCCGCAGATCCTGGTGGGCGTGGGCCCGCGGCTGCAGGACGTCCGTCCCCACATGCTGTCGCCCTTCAACAACCTGTCCGAGTGGTGGATCCGCCCCGGGGACCGCCGGTATCGCACGGGTTCCTGACCATTGTCCGGCGGCGCGACCTTTCCTTAGATTGAGGCCATGAATCGAGTTCTAACGAGCCGGCGTGCCGGTTGCGCATCATGGTAGGCCTCGCGGCGCGGCGGTGCTGGTGGCCGCGTGCGGCAGCAGCACCGACCCCGGCGGCGGCGGCGGCGGGGAGATCGCGTTCGCCTACGCGCCGAGCGCGGCCAACTTGACCGGTCGGGTGGGCGAGAGCCAGCGAACTTCGGCGTGACGTCACCGGGACCGACCAGGCGGCGACGCTGGACGGTCGACGGCGATGGCCGCGGGCTCCGGACGGGATTCTACGTACACGCGCCGGCGCCGTGGGCGTGGACACGGTCGCCGTGGCGGTGCAGGCGGGCCGGGGACAGCACCGGCGGCCGGCCTGGTTCGTGACGGTGCAGCCCGAGACGTCGACTGCTGCCGGCGGACGGTGAGCGGCCTGAACCTGGCCGACGGTCCGCTGCCGGGGGACTGAAAGTGAGCTGGGCGCGGGTCCTGCCGACCGCCTATCCCCTCGCGGACTACCTGGTGGCCTGCAGCTTCGACGGGCCGGTGACCGGCGGCAACTGGGATGCGGCGACGCTCCTGGGGATCTACCCCCAGCAGGCGGGCGCCTCGTCCTCGACGCGCACCTACGGGGGGCCGAAGGCATGGTGCCGGGGGCGCAGGTCTGGTTCGCGGTGCGGGCGCGGGACGACCGCGGGCAGATGTCGCCGATCAATCCCGGGTACGCCCGCACGCGTCACCTACGCCTGGAACCTGCACGTGGTCGTGCGGGACGACACCGGGCGCCCCTGCTGAACGTGATCCTCGACAACGGCGACGGCAAGGTGACCACCGACGCGGCCGGCTGCGCCGCATCGGCCCGCTGCGACAGCGGATACCCGTGACCGTGCCACCACGTCGGCGCTATTATCCCTTCACCAGCGCCGCCCCTGGCGGTGACCGCGGACACCTGGCGATCGCGCTGCTGAAGGACGGCCGTGGGGCACGTCCCCTGCCTGCCGACCGACTACGCGGATTTCCTGGCCTACTTCCGCGCGGCCACCAAGACGAACCAGGCGGAGCACGGCACCGTCCTGCACCGCTGGGATCATTATCCCGCTGTCGGTCTGGATCCCGCAGACGGCTGTCGCCCACCGAGGGCTGGGACCTGCAGGAACTCGCCGCGGCGGCGCTGCCCATCTGGAACGACGCCCTGGGCGAGAGTACCTGGTGGCGGCCGCGGACTCGACTGTCGGCGGACATCGTCTACGCCGTTCGCGCCGCCGGTCGGCTACAACGGCTTCACCACGGTCATCGAGCCCGGCAGGCGCCATCGGGGCGGCGGTTCCCCAGCGCATGCGCATCGACGATCGAGCGGGATCTGGACACGAGGACCGGTGCCGCTGCCGATCCGGTAACCGAGGTGGCGCTGCACGAGCTGGGCCACGCCCTCGGGCCACTACGGCCACATCTGTCAGCACCGCGGCGGGCAACCTCATGGACGGCGGCGGCGCCATCGGCTCGCTGGCCGACGGCCCGGAGAACGCCATCAAGCCGGACGAGCTGCGCGAGCCGTCAGCGCCGTGCGCCACCTGCCGCAGGGCGTGGACATGATCGCCTACGGAAGCCCTGAGCGCCGGGGCGCGGTCCCGGTAATATCCCGCGTATTTCCATATTGACAACATCCGCGCTCCGGTTACGGTAAGATCGTCGTCCCGAACCAGCACCGTTCCGGCCCGCAGGTCCCGCGGGGAACGGCGCATGGCAACCTCCGGAGGGACCCATGGCGAAGAAGATCCCGAACCTGATCCGGCTATCCACCGCCGAACTGAAGAATCTCCTGGCGGCGCGCGAGCGCATCGACGTCCTCGAGGCCGAGAAGGCCGGCTGCTCAAGGACCTCGGCGGTGTCGAGCGGGAACTGGAGAAGCTGCTCGCCGGTGCCGCGCCGACGGCGGGCGGCCGGGGCGGCGGGCGGAAGACCGCGAAGAAGGCGGCCGAAGAAGACGGCGAAGAAGACGGCCAAGAAGGCCGCCCGGAAGACCACGCGCAAGACGGCGAAGAAGACAGCCAAGAAGACCGCCAAGAAGACAGCCAAGAAGGCGGCGAAGAAGGCCGCCGGGAAGACCGCGAAGAAGACGGCGAAGAAGACCGCAGGGAAGACCGGCGAAGAAGACGGTCCGCCGGAAGGTCGGGCCGCAGAAGATCGCGCGCCGCGGCGCCGGCGGACGCGTGCGTCTGGAGGACGTGATCGTGGCCGTGCTGAAGAAGGCCGGCGGGCCGCTGCCGTTCAAGGAACTGTACGCGCGCCATCGTCGGCGGGAAGCTCTTCCCCACCAAGGCCACCAACTTCGACAACGTGCTGCGACGGACGCTGTCCACCAGCACGGCGGTCAAGCGGGTCGGGCGCGGCGTCTACGCCGTGGCCTGATCCGGGCGGCTAGCCGGGGGGCCAACGCATGCCGCGGCCGCCGAGCACGTGCACGTGCAGGTGGTCGACGGTCTGGCCTCCCTCGTCGCCGGTGTTGATGACCAGGCGGAAGCCGCGGTCCGCCAGGCCCTCGGCGGCGGCCACGCGGGCCGCCGCCAGCAGGAGCCGGCCGGCCAGCCCGGCCTCGTCCGCCTGCAGGTCGGCCACCGACGCCACGTGGCGGCGGGGGATGACCAGGACGTGCGTCGGGGCCTTGGGGTCGATGTCGCGGAACGCGAGGAACTCGTCGTCCTCCCAGACGCACGTCGAGGGGATGTCCCCGGCGGCGATGTCGCAGAAGAGGCAGGAACCCATGGTGGTCCTTTCGGGCAGGGGACGGCCGGCGTCCGCCGGCGGTCGCGGGCGATGCCCGCAGGCTAGCACGCCGCCGCCGCCGGCGGCAACCGGGGCATGAGCGCCCGGCCCCGCATCCTGGTGGTGGGCTACAGCGCGTTCGACGTGACGGTTCGCCTGGCCCGCCTGCCCGCTCCCGACAGCAAGCTGGAGGTGCCGCCCATCCTGCTGGGCGGCGGCGGCCCGGGGGCCACCGCCGCGGTGGCCCTGGCCCGCCTGGGCGCGGACGTGCGCCTGCTCACCGCCCTGACCGACGACGAGGGGGGCCGCACCCAGCGGCGGGAGCTGGAGGCCGCGGGCGTGGACATCGGTCCGAGCCCCGTGCTGCCGGGCGCCGCCTGCGCCCGCGCGGTGATCCTCGTCGATCCCGCCGACGGCCGCCGCACCATCCTCTGGTCGCGGGGCGATCTTCCGCACCTGCCCGAACCCGCCGACGCCGACGCCCTGCTGGCGGACCGGGATCTGCTGCTGATCGACGGCCACGAGCCCGCGGCGGCGGCCGCGACGGCCCGCGTCGCCCGCCGGCGCGGGCTGCCCGTGGTCATGGACGCGGGCACGGTGCGGGAGGGTTCGCGCACCCTGGTGCCCCTGTGCACGGACGTGGTGGCCGCCACGGGGTTCGCGCCGGCCTACACGAGCCGAGGCGAGCCGGCGGCGGCCCTGCGGGCCCTGCAGGCGGAGGGGCCGGCCCGGGCGGCGTCCACCTTCGGCCCCGGGGGCATGCTGGGCCTGGAGGACGGGCGCCTGGTGGCGGTGCCCGCGTGGGCGGTGGAGGCGGTCGACACCACGGGCGCGGGCGACGCCTTCCACGCCGGCTACGCCTTCGCCCTCGGTCGCGGCGCAGGCTTCGCCGAAGCCCTGCGCTGGGGCGCGGCGGTGGCCGCGCTCAAGTGCCGCGATTGGGGCGGCCGCCGGGGTCTGCCCACCCTCCGCGAGGCCGAGGACTTCCTGGCGTCCGCCCGTCCTTTGCCCCTGGACCCCGCGGTGGCGGCCGCCGTGTCCCCGCCGGCCTGAAGGCCGGCGAACAGGTGTCGAAATAACCCTGGCATTTCGCCCGCCGTTCGCCTAACGTGGGCCTGTCCGCGCCCGGGGACGGCCCTGTCCGACCCCGGCTCGACCACACCCCGACCGCACGGGAGGCGACCATGGGGCTGACGCCGCGCCAGGCCGAGATCCTGGCCTTCATCACCGAGTACGCCGAGGAGCGGGGCTACGCGCCCACCCTCCAGGAGATCGGCGCGCGCTTCGGGCTGTCGTCGGTGGCCACGGTGCACAAGCACGTGGCGCACCTCGTGGAGAAGGGCTACCTCAAGCGCGAGCGCCGCAACGCGAGCCGCGACATCGCCGTGGTGGACGGGAACGCCGGCCTGGCCCAGGTGCCCCTGCTGGGCACCGTGGCCGCCGGCCTGCCCATCGAGGCCGTGGCCGAGCAGGAGGAGATCACCCTGCCCGAGTCGTGGCTGGGGCGGGGGCGCACCTACGCGCTGCGGGTGCGTGGCGACTCCATGATCGAGGAGCAGATCCGCGACGGCGACACGGTGGTGGTGGAGGCCCGCGAGACCGCCCGCAACGGGGAGACGGTCATCGCCCTGGTGGACGGCGAGTCGGTCACCCTCAAGCAGTTCCACCGGGAGAGCGGCGGCCGCGTGCGCCTGCAGCCGGCCAACCCGGCGGTGCCCGTGCTGATCCTGCCCGAGGAGCGCGTGCGCATCCAGGGCGTGGTGATCGGCGTGCTGCGGCGCTACTGATCCTGCCAGCGGCAAGCCGCGCCTTGTGTTGACGGCCCCCGGTCCGGTGGTTAGCATACCTTCCAAGTGAACGCATGCGAACCCCGTGGACCGGAGTGGACCCAGTCATGAGCCGTCGGGACAGGATGGGCGAGGCCGAGGAGATCTTCGAGATCCTCGTCACCTCCTACGCGCAGCGGGGCGGCTCCGTGCCCGCCGACGGCGAACTCTGCTGGCGGCCGGCCACCGACGCCTACGAGACCGAGGACTCCTTCGTCGTGCAGATGGACCTGGCCGGCATGGACCCCGCCGGCATCGAGATCCAGGCCGACAACCGCAGCCTGCTGGTGCGGGGCATCCGCCGGGACACGTCGGTGCCCGGCAAGAAGCACTTCCACGAGATGGAAATCAGCGTCGGACCCTTCGCGCGGCGCGTGCAGATGAATGTGCCGGTGGATCCGACCAGCGCCCGCGCCGTCTACCGCAACGGCTTCCTCTACGTCACGTTCCGCAAGGGCGGCGGCTCCCGCGAGGACGGCCGCCAGATCACCATCGACCGCTGAAGCGCGCCGTTCCGGGCCGAGGAACTCGGCTCCGGACACCACCGAAGGAGCCTGCCGCATGGCGGACATCGACCGCGAGAGCCTCGAACGCGACGAGCGGGGGGACATCGAACTGCCGCGCGTGCTGCCGGTGCTGCCCATCAGCGAGGCGGTGATCTTCCCGGCCATGATGGTGCCCCTGGTGCTGACCGACGCCAACCTGGTGCACCTGGCCGACGACTGCCTGGCGGGCGACAAGATCCTCGGCGCCTTCGCCCAGCGCGAGGTGGACGAGGACGAGGAGGACGAGGTGGCCGACCGCGACCTCATCTACGCGGTGGGCACGGCGGTCAAGATCCAGAAGATGCTGCGCTTCCCCGACGGCAGCATGCGCCTGCTGGGCCAGGGCGTGGCCCGCTGCCGCATCAAGGAATTCATCGCCGACGAGCCCTACATGAGGGCCCAGGTGGAGCTGATCCCCGAGGAGCAGCAGGACGACTCGCGCACCCTGGCCTACATGCGGGGCGTGGCCAACAACTTCATGAAGATCATCGACGCCAGCGAGACCCTCAGCGACGAGCTGAAGGTGGTCATCATGAACATCGACGACCCGGGGCGCCTGGCGGACCTCATCGCCACCAACCTCGACATCGAGGTGGAGGAGAAGCAGCAGATCCTGGAGGAGGCGACGCCCCGCAAGCGCCTGCAGCTGCTGTCCAAGCTGGTGATGCGCGAGCTGGACGTGCTGGAGCTGGGCCAGAAGCTGCAGTCCAGCGTGCGCAAGTCCATCGACAAGGACCAGCGCGAGTACTACCTGCGCCAGCAGATGAAGGCGATCCAGCGGGAACTGGGGGACAGCGACGAGGGTTCGGTGGAGCTGGACGAACTGGCCGAGCGCATCGCCGACGCGGATCTGCCCGAGAAGGTGAAGGCCGCCTGCGAACGGGAGTACGATCGCCTGACCCGCATGTCGCCGGGCGCGAGCGAGTACACCGTCAGCAAGACCTACGTGGACTGGCTGCTGGACCTGCCCTGGAACGTGTCCAGCGACGACATCCTCGACCTCAAGCGCGCCGAACGGATCCTGGAGCGGGACCACTTCGGCCTCGAGGACGTGAAGGAGCGCATCATCGAGTACCTGGCGGTCCGCAAGCTGAAGCAGGACCACCGCGGGCCCATCCTCTGCCTGGCGGGACCTCCGGGCGTCGGCAAGACGTCCCTCGGGCGCAGCATCGCCGAGGCGGTGGGGCGCAAGTTCTTCCGCTTCTCCCTGGGCGGCATGCGCGACGAGGCGGAGATCCGCGGCCACCGGCGCACCTACGTGGGCGCCATGCCCGGCCGCATCATCCACGGCATCAAGGAGTGCGGGACCAACAACCCGCTGTTCATGCTCGACGAGATCGACAAGCTGGGCCAGGACTTCCGGGGCGATCCGGCCAGCGCCCTGCTGGAGGTGCTGGACCCGGAGCAGAACAGCGACTTCACCGACCACTACCTGACGTTGCCCTTCGACCTCTCGAAGACCATGTTCATCACCACGGCCAACCTGCTGGACACCATCCCGCGCCCCCTGCTGGACCGCATGGAGGTGATCCAGCTGCCGGGCTACACCAACCTGGAGAAGCTGCAGATCGCCAAGCGGTACCTGGTGCCGCGGCAGGTGGATGCCAACGGGCTGGCGGCCAAGCATATCCGCTTCACCGACGCCGGGCTGATGGCGGTCATCGAACAGCACACGCGCGAGGCGGGGGTGCGCCAGCTCGAACGGGAGATCGGCGCGGTCTGCCGCAAGGTGGCCACCGACGTGGCCAAGGGGAAGCGGAAGAAGCAGAGCGTCGGCGCCAAGAACCTGCACGACTACCTGGGACCCGCCAGCTACTCCGAGGACCGGCTGCGCTCGCGCCTGGCCGTGGGCGTGGTGACGGGGCTGGCCTGGACCCAGGTGGGCGGCAAGATCCTCTACATCGAGGGCCTGTCCCTGCCCGGGGGCCGCGGCAACCTGAAGCTGACCGGCCAGGTGGGCAGCGTCATGCAGGAGTCGGCGAGCGCCGCCTACAGTTATCTGCGCAACCGGTTCGGCGGCAAGGAGGGGTTCGCCGCCTTTTTCGCCGAGCGCGACATCCACATCCACCTGCCGGCGGGCGCCATCCCCAAGGACGGGCCCAGCGCCGGCATCGCCATGGCGACGGTGCTGCTGTCCCTGCTGGTCAAGCGCAGCGTGGACCGCCGCACGGCCATGACCGGCGAGATCACCCTCACCGGTGCGGTGCTGCCCATCGGCGGGCTGCTGGAGAAGGTGCTGGCGGCCCACCGGGCGGGCATCCGCACGGTGATCATCCCCGCGGCCAACGAGGTGGACCTGGAGTCCATCCCCGACGAGGTGCGCGAGGCCGTGACCTTCGTGCCCGTGGACCACGTGGACCAGGTCTTCGACACCATCTTCCCGGGAGTGCTGGCGGGGAACCGCCGCAAGTGAGCACGGACGCCTGAGAACGCAAGGACGAGCGGAGCGACGTGGCAGAAAGCACGCTGATCAACACCCTGATGCGGCCCTTCATCAAGAAGGGGCGCTCGACCCCGTTCACCGTGCCCGGCGCCCTGGGCGCCGAGTCGCGGGTGCTGTGCATCGACAGCGGCGACCTGGCCGACATGATCTTCCACGCGCCCCTGCTGACCGCCTACAAGCGGCGCCATCCCGGCGCGGCCATGGACTTCCTGGTGCCCGAGTCCCACGTGGATCTGGTGGCCCAGAGCGGCCTGGCCCACCACTGCGTCGTCTACCGCGAGGGCCAGCTCAACCCCTGGCGGCCCGCCTACGGTTCGCTGCTGCGCAAACTGGGGTCGGGAGAATACGACGTGGCCGTGGTCATGTCCTTCCGGCCCAATCCGCGCCTGGAGCTGGGGGCCCTGGCCAGCGGCGCCGCCCTGCGCCTGGGGCCCAGCCACGCCGACGGCTGGCCCTCGGTCAACTTCGAGGTGCGGCGGGCTCCGGAGGCCGGCGGCTACTACGGTGACCGGATCCGGGTCGTGGCGCCCTTCCTGGGCTTCGCCGTGGGCGAACTGAAGTCCCGCTGGCCCCTGCCCGGCGACCGGCTGCGCCACATGGCCCAGCAGGTGCACTTCCACAAGCCCAATCCGGACCAGCTGCTGGTGGGCATCGATCCGGGCGTTTCCAAGGGCGGCCAGGCCTTCGCGCCGGAGAACCTGCAGTTCCTGGTGCGCCAGCTCACCACGCAACTGGTGGGCAAGGTGGTGCCCCTGGGCGATCCCCACGACGGCGACCGCCTGGAACGCTTCACCGCGCGGCTGGCCGAAGCCCCCGTGGGCCTGCCCCGCAACACCCTGATGGACATGCTGCTGCTGACCTCCCAGTGCGACCTCTTCATCGCCGGCAACACCGACCTGATGCACTTCGCGGTGGCCATGGGAGTGCCCACCCTGGCCCTGTTCGGGGTGGACGAGGATCCCTGCTACCGCCCCGAGGGCCGCAACCACGTGCGCGTGGTGGAGGTGGCCACGGGCGAGAAGGTGGACATCGAAACCCTCATGGAAGCGGTGGAGGCGGTGCTCGGCGACCGGCGCGGCACGGGCGCCACGGTGATCCCCGAAGCGGACGCCCCCGCCGCGCCTGATGAGGACCAGCCCGCCGGCACCGGGCCGGCCGGCGATGCCTGAGGCCCGCCGCGATCCGGTCATCCTCGTGCTTGCCCCCAACTGGCTTGGTGACGTGGTGATGGCCTCGCCCCTGCTGTCCCGCCTGGCCGCGGCCGGGGACGGGGACGGGCGCCTCCCGGCGGTGCACCTGGCGGTGCGCCGGCCCTGGGCGCCGCTTTTTGCCGGGGATCCGCGCCTGGCCGGCCTTGTCCTCGTGGAGCGCCAAGGCCGCCACGGCGGCCTGGCGGGGCTGGTGCGCCTGGGGGCGGACCTGCGCCGGGTCGCGCCCGACGCCGTGGTGCTGGGACCGCCGTCGCTGCGGGCCGGCCTGGCGGCGCGGCTGTCGGGTGCGCGGGTGCGGGTGGGCTACCGCAGCGACGGGCGAGGCGGCCTGCTGAGTGACGCCCTGCCGCTGCCGCCGCGGGGCACCCGGCACCACGGCGACGAGCTGACGGACCTGGGCGACCGCGCCCTGGCCGCCTGCGGCCTGGCGGCCGGCGACCCGGACCGGGAGGCGGCCTGGGGGCTGTTGCCTGGGCTGCGCGCGGCCCCGCCCGCGGATCCGGGCGAGGGCCCGGCCGTCTGGGTGCTGGCGCCGGGCACCACCTACGGCGAGGCCAAGGTGTGGCCCCTGGCCAACGCCCGCGATTTCGCCCGGCGCGCCGTGGCGGAGCGGGGCGTGCGCCTGGTGCTGCTGGGCGACGCGGCGGCCGGCCGTTTCGCCGCGGAGCTGGGCCGGGCCGTGGCCGGAGGTGCGCGGCGCGATCTGCCCGGGCCGGCGGGCCTGGTCGACCTGACAGGCCGCACCACGGTGGCCGAGGCGGCGGGGCTGCTGCGCACGGCGGACGCCTTCGTGGGCAACGACAGCGGCCTGATGCACCTGGCGGGCGCCCTGGGCGTGCCCACGGTGGGGCTGTTCGGTTCCACCAATCCCGACTGGACCGCACCCCTGGGACCGGCGGTCCGGGTCGTGGCGGCGGACGGATTCCCTTGTCGGCCCTGCTACCGGCGCACCTGCAACCAGCCGCTCTTCTGCCTGGCCACCATCGACGCCGGGCAGGTGCTGGACGCCGTGGACGCGGCGCGGGCCGGAGTCGCGCGTGCCCGACGGGAGGAACGATGACCGTCTGGCGTCAGCCCACCACGCCCCTGGCGCCTGGTCCGGTGCTCTTCCTGGATCGGGACGGCGTTGTGGTCGAGGATCGTCACTATCTGGCGGACCCGGACGACGTGGTGCTGGTGCCCGGCGCGGCGGCGGCCATGGCGCGGGCCCGGCAGGCCGGTTTCCGGCTGGTGGGGGTCAGCAACCAGTCGGGCCTGGGCCGGGGACTCTTCGGGCGGGAGGCTCTGGCCGCCGTGATGCGCCGGGTCGATGATTTGCTGGCGGCGGCCGGCGCGGGCTTCGACGCCTTCCACTACTGTCCCCACGCTCCGGACGAATCCTGCCGCTGCCGCAAGCCGGCGCCGGGTCTGCTCGAAGACGCGGCCGTGTTCGTGCCCTATCGGGCAGAGGAAAGCTGGGTGGTGGGGGACAAGGGCAGCGACGTGGAACTGGCCCGCCGTGCGGGCCTGGGCGCGGTGCTGGTGCACACGGGATACGGGGCGGGTCAGGCCGACGCGGTGGCCGCCGCCCATGGCGACGATCCGCGGGTGCTGCAGGCGGCCGACCTGGCGGCGGCGGTCGCGGCGATCCTCGCCCGGCGGGACGGAGCGCACCCATGAGCTGGCGCCTGGGCGACCGGACCCTCGAGCGCGTGCTGGTGACGCGCCTGCGCTACCTGGGGGACGTGGTCATGGCCGACAGTCGTGGCCGACGCCCTGCGCCGGGGGGATCCCGACACTGGAGATCGGCTTCCTGTGCGAGGCGGGCCACGCGCCGGTGCTGGCGGCCCACCCGTCGCTGGACCGGGTGCATCGCCTGGCCGTCCGGCGGCAGGGGGCGGACGCGGCGGCCCGGACGGACCGGGGCGACGCGGCACCTTCGGGCCGCGGCACCGTGGGCATGGTGCGCGAGCTGCGGGGGGCGCGGTACGACCTGGCCGTGGACCTCTTCTTCAACCCGCGCAGCGCCTGGCTCCTGCGGTTGGCCGGCATTCCCCTGCGCATCGGCGGCACCACCGGCAGCCGGCGGCGCTTCTACACCCACGCCCTGCCGCGGCAGCGCGTGGAGGATCCCCGCGGCGTGCTGGACCGGCGGGCCCCCGGCGGCCTGGGCGAGCACCTCTGCCGGCTGGCGCCCCTGGTCCACGGCGAGGACGGGCGGGGCTTCCTGGCCTGGCTGGACGACGCGGCGGCGCAGCATCCCTTCGTGCCGCACCTGGCGCGACCGGCGCCCACGGCGGCGAGCTCGGCGGCCCTGGCGGCCGCGGGCGCCGGGTCGGCGGGCGACTACCTCCTGGCGGCGCCCGGAGCCACCTGGCCCAGCAAGGAATGGCCGCGGGAACACTGGGAGCGGCTGCTGGAGGCGGCGACACGGCGCCTGGGTCTGCCCGTGGTCACCCTGGTGCCGCCCGGGGCGGCCGGACGCTGGGAAGGGCTGCCGGGAGCGCTGCCGCCGCTGCCCCTGGCCGACGTGCTGGCCGCTGCTGGCGGGGGCGCGGGCGGTGGTCAGCGTGGATGGGGGCGTGATGCACGCGGCCGTGGGACTGGGCGTCCCCGTGCTGGCCCTCTTCGGCCCCACCGATCCGGACATCTGGTTCCCCTACGCGGCCGCGCCGCTCAGCCGGGTGCTGGCCACCCGGCCCGCCTGCCATCCCTGCGACCGGCACGTGTGTCCGGCGGCGGAATTCGTCTGCCTGCCGGGGCTGGCGCCGGACGCGGTCCTCGCCGCCCTGGACGAATTGCTGGCGGCCGGGAGGCCGGAACGGGGGCGCGGATGATCGCGCCGGAGCGCATCCGCCGCATTCTTCTGCTCCGCCGCCGGGCCCTGGGGGACGCCCTGGTCACCTTGCCGGCGGTGCTGGCGGTGCATCGGGCCTGGCCGCGGCGCGGCCATCGACCTGGTGATCGACCGGCCCTTCGCGCCCCTGCTGGCCGACCTGGCCGCGCCCGTCCGGGTGTTGGCCTGGCCGCCGCCGGCGGGCACGTCGTGGCTGCGGAACCTGGCGGCGGCCCGCTACGACCTGGCGATCGACTGGCTGGGCAACCCCCGCACGGCGCTCTGGACGGCGCTGAGCGGCGCTCCCCTGCGGGTGGGCTACGACCTGCCGCGGCGGCGCTGGGCCTACAACGTGCGGGTGCCGCGCAACCGGGTGGACGGCCGCGCGGTGCGCGCCTTCGCCGGAGAGGCGTTCCTGGATCCGCTGCGGTCCCTGGGGCTGGCCCCCCCGCCGTGGCGGCCGGCGGGCACCGCAGTCGGCGTACGCCGGGCCCGAACTGGGCCGGGAATACCGCGACTGGCGGGAGGCCTGGAATCCCGAGGGTCGCGCCGCGGTGGCCGTGGTGATGAGCGCCACCTGGCCCGCCAAGGCCTGGCCGGCGGTCCACGTGGCCGCGCTGGTGCGGGGACTCGGCGCCGCCGGCCATGCGCCCCTTGTCGTGCCGGGGCCGGGCGACGAGGCCCTGGCGGCGGAGCTGCGGACGAGCCTGCCGGCGGCGGCGTTCGCGCCGCCGACGCGGCTGGGGGAACTGGCCGACCTGCTGGGCCGCTGCCGGCTCTTCGTGGGCACCGACAACGGGGCGCGCCATTTGGCGGCGGCCGTCGGGCTGCCCACGGTCACCCTGTTCGGCCCCACCGATCCGGGCGGGTGGAACCCGGCCAGCCCGGAACACGTTTCCCTGCGCACCGGTGTGGCCTGCTCGCCGTGCGACCTGACGACCTGCCCGGTGCCCGGTCATCCCTGCCTCGACGATCTGCCGCCGGCCGCCGTGTTGGCGGCGGCGGAGAAACTGCTGGAGCGCCGGCTGCGTCCGGCCGAAAGGTAGACCATGCCCGACCTCCGACTCAGCGCCTTCTGCCTGGCTGCCGCCCTGGCCCTCGCCGGGTCCGCGCCCGCGGCCTCCGCCGCGGAACCCGCGGCCCCCGATTCCGCCGGGGCGGGGCCCTCGCCCTCGGTGTACGGCCCCGGCGAGAAGATGACCTTCTCCATCGACTACGGCATCATCAACGCCGGCGACGGCACGCTGGAGGTGCTGGACACCGTGGACTTCGCGGGCCGGACGGTCTACCGCATCGAGAGCCGGGCCAACAGCAACCGCTTCTTCTCGTCCATCTACAAGGTGCGGGACAAGGTCCTCAGCTACATCGACGTGGAGACCCAGGCCAGCCTCTACTTCTACAAGCGCCTGCGGGAGGGCGACTACAAGAACACGGTGGAGGTGACCTTCGACCACGACGCCGGCAAGGCCGTCTACGCCGACGGCAGCACCTTCGACACGGCGCCCGGGGTGCAGGACGTGCTGTCGGCCTTCTTCTACGTGCGCAATCTGGACCTGGAGCCCGGAAACGTCTACAGTGTGCCGGCCCACAGCTCGCACAAGACCTACGACCTGAAGGTCATCGTCCATGGGCGCGAGCGGGTGGAGGTCAAGGCCGGGACCTACGACTGCTTCGTGGTGGAACCGATGATCGAGGGCGACGGCCTGTTCAAGCACGAGGGCAAGCTGACCATGTACATCACGGACGACGCGCGCCGGGTTCCCGTGCTCATCAAGACGAAGGTGCCCGTGGGCTCCATCGACGTGCAGCTGACCGAATACCGTCCCGGACAGCCGCTGGTGCCCCTGGATCCACGCAAAGGACCCTGACCCATGTCCGACACCGCCGTCCGACCCCTCGTGCCGCCGCCGGGCTGGCTCGGCCAGGCCCGGGACGGGCAGGAACCCCTCTCCCCGGGCTTCCTGGCCGCGGCGACCGTGCTGGGCGCGGCGCTGCGCCTGGGCGGCCTGCTGCACCAGTCCCTGTGGGTGGATGAGATCAGGACCTGGGCGATGGTCAAGCCCGGCGTCGGCCTCCATTTCCTGGAGCAGGTGCGGGACGCCATCCAGGGCCCCCTCTACGTGGCGGTGGTCTGGCCCCTGGTGCGCCTGGGCGATCCCGAACTGATGCTGCGCCTGCCCGCGGCCATGGCCGGGGCGCTGACCGTGCCCCTGTTCGGGGCGGTCGCCGGGCGGCTGCTGGAACGACGGGCCGCGCGCCTGGCGGTGCTGCTGGTGGCCATCAATCCCTTCCTGGTCTGGTACAGCCAGGAGGCCCGGGGCTACGCGTTCGCGGTGCTCTTCGGCACGGCCATGGTGTGGGCGTTCCTGCGCCAGTGGGAGCGGGGGCCCAACCGGCGCGACGGGGTGCTCTTCGCCCTGGCTTCCACCGCGGCGGTGGCCGGCAACATGTCGGCGCTGTTCCTGTGGGGGGCGCTGGGGCTGACGGCGCTGCCGCGGCTGGCGCGCCGGCCGCAGGAACGGCTGGGCTGGGTGCTGGTCTTCGGCGGGGGGCTGGCGGCGTCGGCGCCCTGGCTGCTCCAGGCCGCGGGCATCTGGGCCGTGGACCGGATCGTGCCCGGGGCGGCCACCGGGGAAGCGTCTGCGGGGCACTGCGAATCTTCGATCCCCTGGCGCTGCCCTACTCCGTCTTCACCGTCTTCTACGGATTCAGCCTGGGCCCGTCCCTGCGCGAGCTGCACGGGCCGGCCCCGCTGGCGGCGGTCAAGGCCGCCTGGCCGTGGCTGCTGGCGGGCGCGGTCCCGCTGGCGGCGGGCGGGCTGGCCGGCCTCGCCGGCACGGCCCGCCGGCGCGTGACCCCGGCCCTCCTGGTCTGGATCATGGTGCCTTTCGTGGTGCTGGCGGTCCTGGCGCTCCGCAACGTCAAGCCGTGGAACGTGCGTTACGTGGCGGTGGCGGCGCCCTGGCTGCTGGCACTGGTGGCGGCGGGCCTGGCGGCGCTGCCCCGACGACCGGGCACGGTGCTGACGGGGCTGCTCTGCGCGTTGACCCTGGTCTCCCTGGGCAACCTGCAGTTGAACGGGCGCTACGCCCGGGCGGACCTGCGGGGGGCGGTGGCCTGGCTGGCCGACCACGACGCCGGCGGCACCCCGGTGGTGGTGCCGGGTGTGACCGGGGTGTGGGAGTTCTACGCCGGTGACCGCTGGCCGGTGATCGCCGCCTGGGGCGTCGCTCCCCTGGGGAGCCCGCGGGACGCCGACGCCTACGTGGCCGCGACGCCTGGGCGGGACGGAGGCTGCCTGGCTCGTGCTGGCGCGCGACTGGGTCGTTCGATCCCCACGGCCTGCTGGTCCCGGCATTGGCCCGCGCGGGCCGGGTGACCGAGGCGCCACCCTGCCCGGGGTGCGCATCCTGTCCTGGCACGCTGACGGAAAGGGGAGGAGCGGGTCCGATGGCGACTGAGTGGTTCTACGGCGACCGCGAGGGCTACGAGCGCTTCATCGCCGGCGTGGACGAAGGGCTGCATCGCCGGCCGGCGGTGCTCTATGCCATCGTGAAGCGGTCGTTCGACCTTGCCGCGTCCCTGGGCGGGCTGGCGCTCCTGCTGCCGCTGCTGCCCTTCATCATCCTGCTCATCAAGCTCGAAACCCCGGGCCCCGATCCTTTTCCGCCAGCGCCGGGTCGGGCGGTACGGGCGGGTCTTCGACTGCTTCAAGTTCCGATCCATGGCCGTGGACGCCGAGGCCCGCAAGGCCAGCCTGGCCCACCTGAACGAGGCCACCGGCGCCGCCTTCAAGATCAAGGACGACCCGCGCATCACCGGGGTGGGACGGTTCCTGCGCCGCAGCAGCCTGGACGAGTTTCCCCAGCTCCTGAACGTGCTGCGGGGCGACATGACGATCGTCGGGTCCGCGGCCGCAGATCCCCGCGGAGGCGGCGGCGTACACCCCCGCGGAGGCGCTGCGCCTGCTGGTGCAGCCGGGGCTGACCTGCCTGTGGCAGGTGTCGGGCCGCAGCCACCTGGACTTCGAGGAGTGGATGGCCCTGGACCGCGAGTACGTGCGGACGTGCAGCCTGGGCCGCGACGTGGCCATCCTGCTGCGCACCCTGCCGGTGGTCATCGAACGCAAGGGCGCCTACTGAGAGGAGGGGCGATGATCCTGGGCCTGGGCACCGACATCGTGGAGGTGGCGCGCATCGCCGGGCTGGCGGCGCGCCACGGCGACCGCTTCCTGGACCGCTGCTTCCGCCCGGGTGAGCGCGAACTGGCCGCGGCCCGCGGTCCCGCCGGCGCGGCCGTCCTGGCGGCGCGGTGGGCGGCGCGCGAGGCCTTCCTCAAGGCCCTGGGCGGGCGCGTGACGGGCATCCCCTACCGGGACATCGAGGTGGTGCGCGCCGCGGACGGCGCGCCGTCGCTGCTCCTGCACGGCCGCGCCGCCGAGGCCCTGGCCGCCCGCGGCGGGCGCCGGGTGCATCGTGGCCCTCAGCCACGAGCGGGCGTTCGCCGTGGCGACGGTCGTCATCGAGGGCTGAGCGGGCGGGTTTCCCGGCCCCATGCGGGTTTCCGGGGGCAAAGCCCTTGGCCGCGTCCCGGCCCGTGTGCTACATTCCCGTGTCCGGACGCCGCGTGCACCGGAACCGCCGGCACCCCGTTCCCGAGGAAGATCTCCAGGCATGGATTTCGAGTTCCTGTTGATCGACGTCTTCACCGATCAGCCCTTCGGGGGCAGTCGGTTGAACCTCTTCCCCGACGGGGACCGGGTGCCGTCCGACCTCATGCAGAAGCTGGCCATGGAGATGGGCGCGGGGGAGACCGCCTTCATCGTGCCGCCGCGGCGGCCGGGCCAGGAGCGGTCGGGGCTGCGGGTCTTCACCCCGGCGGCGGAGATCCCCTTCGGGGGCCACTCGGTCCTGGGCGCCACGTTCGCCCTGGACCAGCTGGAACGCTGCATCAAGGGGAGCGGCCGCTTCACCTGGGAACTGGAGGCGGGGGACTACCAGGTGGTCGTCCGCGAGGAGGAAGGGCACCGCGCCTACAACCTGGTGCAGGACGCCCCGGAGTTCATGGGGCAGTACTATCACCGGGACAAGGTGGCCCGGGCCCTGGGCATCGACGAGGACGAGATCGCCATCACGGGGCTGCCCTGCGAGGTCGTGTCCACCGGGCTGCCCATCCACATCGTGCCCGTGGCCTCCCTGGAGACGGTCCAGCGCATCACGCTGCGGCGGCGCGAGGCCGACGCCATCGCCCGCGACCTGGGCTTCGGCGACCTCTTCGTCTTCACCTGCGAGACCGAGAGCCCCGAGGCCACCGTCCACTGCCGCATGTTCGCGCCCCACTTCGGGATCCCGGAGGACGCGGCCAGCGGTGCGGCCACCGGGGCCCTGGTGGCCTACCTGCTGAAGCACCGGCTGGTCAAGCTGGCTCCGCGGGTGCGCATCGTCAGCGAGCAGGGGCTGGAGCTGGGGCGCCCCAGCCGCATCATCGCCGAGGCCGACGTCGTCGACGGCCGCCCCCGCATGATCGAGGTGGGCGGGCACTGCGTCCTGGTGGGTTCCGGACGCATCGGCATACCCTGAACCGGCGGCGGCCCACCGGGTCGCGCCGCATCCGCCAGAGAGGATTCCCGATGAACGTTCCCGCCGGCCTGTCCACCGAGATGTGCGACATGATCATCCAGACCCTCCGCCAGGTCGTGGGGCGCGAGCTGCCCGACAGCAAGATCCTGGAGCTGGACGAGAAGGACCAGTTCCCGGACGACCTGGTGCGCAAGCTGCTGTCGCCGGACGTGGGCATGCACCTGATCTTCCTGCCGGAGGAGGCGGGCGGCCTGGGCGGCGGCGCGCGGGACATCTGCCGGGTGAGCGAGGAGATGGCGGCCATCGACCTGGGCGTGGCCACGGCCTTCCTGGCCATCTGCCTGGGCACCGACCCCATCCTGGTCGGCGGCACGCCGGAGCAGAAGGCCAAGTGGCTGGGCCGGATCGCCGGCGAGGGGCTGATCGTGGCCTACGGCGTCACCGAGCCCGAGGCCGGCAGCAACGTGGCGGCCCTGAAGACCACCGCCGATCCGATCACCGACGCGTCCGGCCGGGTCGACCGGCTACCGGCTCAACGGCGCCAAGCAGTTCATCACCAACGGCGGCGTGGCCGAGCTCTACACCATCCTGGCCAAGACGCCGAGCGGCCCCTCGTTCTTCGTGGTGGAACGGGACACCCCGGGGCTGTCGGTGGGCAAGCACGAGGACAAGCACGGCATCCGCGCGTCGAACACCACCGGCGTCCTGCTGGAGGACGTGGAGGTGCCGGTGGAGAACCTCATCGGCGGCGTGGAGGGCCAGGGCCTGAAGCAGGCCAACGCGGTCTTCGGCTACACGCGGCTGATGGTGGGGGCCTTCGGCCTCGGCGGCGGGACAGGCGCCTCTGCGCCGCGCGCTGGCCTACGCCAAGCAGCGCGAGCAGTTCGGCGCGGCGCTGGTGGAGAAGGAGGGCTACCTCTACAAGCTGCTGGTGGAGAACTGGGTGGATCTGGCGGCGGGCCGCGCCTACGTGGAGGAGACGGCCCTGCGCATCGACCGGGGCGAGACCGACCTGAACACCGAGGGCTCCATCGCCAAGTACTGGGCTACCGAGGCGGGCAACCGGGCGGCCGACGCGGCCATCCAGGCCCTGGGCGGCTACGGCTACACCCGCGAGTACATGGTGGAGAAGATGCGCCGCGACGTGCGCATCACCTCCATCTACGAGGGCACCAGCGAGATCCAGCAGAGCATCATCGCCATGTTCCGCTGGAAGGAGACGGTGCGTTCCAAGGGCGGCTTCTACGAGGAACTGGCCGGGCCGCCTGGACGCCCTGCACGCCGCGTGCGACACCGCCGGCGCCGACATCGTCGCGGCGGCCGTGCGGGGGCTCAACGACGTGGTCCTGCACATGCACGCGGCCAAGCTGACCCGGAACCAGATCGTGATGTTCACCTTCGCCGACATGATGACCATCGCCGAGGTGGCCGGCGCCCTGGCCGCCAAGGCGGCACGCCTGGCGGGCGAGGGCTCCCGGGACGCGGCCGCGCACCTGGCCATGAGCCGGGTCTTCGCCCGCAAGGCCGCCCGGCAGGTCCAGGACGGCGCGGCCCGCTGCGCCGGCGGCCTGCTGGGACGGTACGGACGCAGGAAGCACTGGCCGCGGGCGAGGCCATGCTGGCCGGCGTCAACGACCGACTGCCCCTGTCCCTGACCGGCGGCGTGTGGCTGGACATGGAAAAGGTGGGTGCCCACCTGAAGGACCTGGACTGACGTGGAGACCGGAGCGCAGCGGCAGGCGAGGATCGAGGTCTACCGGCAGCGGTTGGCGGCGGCGCCGGAGTCCGGCGTGTTCGTGCCCCTGGCCGAGCTGCTGGCGGCGGACGGCGACCTGGACGGGGCCATCGCGGTGCTGGAGGCGGGGCTGGCCCGCCTGCCGGAATCGCTGGCGGCGCGGGTGGTGCTGGGGCGGACCCTGCTGGCGGCGGGCCGGGGCGAGCGGGCGCGGGACGTGATGGGCGAGGTGCTGGCGGCCGATCCCGACAACCTGGTGGCCCGGCAGCTGCTGGCGGACGACGCCCGCCGTCGGGGTGACTGGGACGTGGCCGCCCGCCACCTGGAGCACCTGGTGCGCGTGGAGCCGGACGACGACCGCTGGGCCGCCGCCCTGGCCGAGGCGCTCACCCGGGCCGAGGGCGCCGGGGCCGCGGGTCAGGCCGGCTTCGCCACCATGACCATGGTGGACATCTACGTGGCCCAGGGCTACCGCGACCGCGCCGCCGAGGCCCTGCGGCGGATCCTGGCCGTCCAGCCCGACCGCGAGGACGTCCGGCGGCGCCTGGCGGAGGTGGAGGCGGCCGAGGCGGACCGGGGTGCGTCCCCGGCCCCCGCCCGCCGACGACAGCCCGAACACCACCGGAGAGGCCCGCCGGCTGCAGCGCAGCGTCCAGAAGGAGCAGTTCTCCCGCTGGATCGAGCGCATCCGGCACGACGAGGAGGCATCCCCATGAGCAGCCGCGTGTTCGTGCTCGGCGGCCCCAACCTGGGCCGGCTCGGTCGACGGGAGCCGCACATCTACGGCACCACCTCCTGGGAGGAACTGGAGCGCCTCTGCGCCGGCTGGGCCCGTCGAGCTGGGCCTGGAGCTGACCTTCCTGCAGCGGGACGGCGAGGGCGAACTGGTGGGCCTGATCCACCGGGCCGCGGACGAAGCCGACGTCCTGGTGCTGAACGCCGCGGCCTACACCCACACCTCGGTGGCCGTGCGCGACGCGGTGGCCGCCGCCGGGATCCCGGTGGTGGAACTGCACCTCAGCAACCCCGCCGCACGCGAACCCTTCCGGCGCACCAACCTGCTGGCGGACGTGGTCACGGCCGGCGTCTGCGGCTTCGGGATCGAGGGGTACCGGCTGGCCCTGCAGGGCGCGGCGGCCCTTCTGAAGCAGTCCTGATTTCATTGCCAACCGGCGGCTCGCGTGTTATCAATGGGGCCGAATCGCGCGCCCGGAGGGGTTCCGGGCGTCAACGCAGGAGTGACGATCTTGGCCGATACCAGCGACTTCCGGACCGGCTTCACCCTCCGCCACAAGAACCAGTTGTGGGCCATCGCGGAGTTCCAGCACGTGAAGCCGGGCAAGGGCGGTGCCTTCGTGCGCACCAAGCTCAAGAACATCAAGACCGGCAAGGTGGTCGAGGAGACCTTCCGGGCGGGGGAGAAGGTGGACGAGGTGCGCCTCGAGCGGCGCCCCTACCAGTTCCTCTATCCCGACGGTGACGATTTCGTGTTCATGAACACCGAAACCTACGAGCAGATCAACCTGCCCAAGGACACCCTGGGCGACGTGCCTCTCTTCATCAAGGCCAGCGACATCTGCTCCCTGCTGCTCCACGAGGAGAAGCCCCTGAGCGTGGAGCCGCCGCTGACCGTGGAACTCGAAGTCGCGACGACGGATCCGGGCGTGCGCGGCGACACCGCGCAGGGCGGCTCGAAACCCGCCACCATGGAAACGGGCCTCGTGGTCCAGGTGCCCCTGTTCATCGAGGAGGGCGAGGTCCTGAAGATCGACACGCGCACCGGGAAGTACCTGGGCCGCGTATGATCGGGGATCCGCCCGGCCGCAGCGGAAAGGCCGAAATGGATATCGAAAAGGTTCGGGAACTGGTCAAGCTCGTGGAGGAGAGCGGCATCGAGGAACTCGAGGTCAGCCACGAGGACACCACGGTCCGCATCCAGAAGTCCGCGCCCCACGCCTACCTGGCCGGCCCGGCGCAGGCGGCGCCCCAGGCGTTGCCGGCGGCGCCGGTGCCCGGGCTCGAGGCCGCGGCGGCCCCGGCCGCCGACGGCGTCCGGGCCAAGTGGCGGGACGTGCGCTCCCCCATCGTGGGCACCTTCTACCGGGCGCCGTCGCCCGCGGCCGACTCCTTCGTCAACGTGGGGGACCACGTGGCCAAGGGCCAGCCCCTGTGCATCATCGAGGCCATGAAGGTGATGAACGAGATCGAGGCCGAGTTCGGCGGCACCATCAAGGAGGTCCTGGTGGAGAACGCCAGCCCGGTGGAGGCGGAGGCCGTCCTGTTCCTCGTGGATCCCGACTAGGCGGACCCGGAGCGGGCGGACCACGGTCCGCAGTGACGGGCAGGGCCCGGATCGCCGCCGGCGACCCGGGCCCTGCCGCGTCCGGGAGCGGAGCGCCGGCGGCGCGATCCGGGAGTCAAGGGCCGCCGGCGGCGGCCGATAGAACCGGGGAGGCCGACCGCCCGCCACGGCGGACGGCGCCGCCAGCCTGCACGCCCGGGAGGACCGACGCCGATGGACATCAAGAAGATCCTGACCGAGATGATCGCCCGTGGGGCCAGCGACCTGCACGTCAAGGCCGCCTCGCCGCCGGCGTTCCGGATCAACGGCAGCCTGGTCTACTCGGAGCACCCGGCGCCCACGGTGCAGGAGATGGCCACCGTGGCCCAGCAGATCCTCACCCAGAGCCAGCGGGATGAGTTCGAGGGCACGAAGGAGATCGACTTCGCCTTCGGCGTGCCGGGCGTGGCCCGTTTCCGCGCCAACTTCTACGTGCAGCGGGGCAGCGTGGCCATGGTCTTCCGCCACGTGCCGGTGGAGATCCGGGGCATCGAGGAACTGGGCCTGCCGACGGTGGTCGAGGACCTGGCCATGCGCACCCGCGGCCTGATCCTGGTGACGGGCACCGTGGGCAGCGGCAAGAGCACCACCCTGGCGTCCATCGTGGACATCATCAATACCCAGAGCGCGCGGCACGTCATCACCATCGAGGACCCCATCGAGTTCCTCCACCGGGACAACAAGAGCATCATCAGCCAGCGGGAAATCGGCTGCGACACAGAGAGTTATTCCGGCGCCTTGAAGCATGTCCTGAGGCAGGACCCGGACGTGATCCTCATCGGCGAGATCCGGGACCAGGAGTCCATGAAGATCGCCCTGACCGCCGCCGACACGGGCCACCTGGTGCTGGGCACGATGCACACCACCGACGCGACCCAGACCGTCAGCCGCATCATCAGCTTCTTCCCGCCGCACCAGCACCAGGAGATTCGCTACCTGCTGGCCTCGACCCTGGCCGCGGTCATCTCCCAGCGCCTGGTGGCGGACGCGGACGGCCTGACCCGCTACCCGGCGGCCGAGATCATGATCAACACCGGCACCATCCGCGAGTACATCCGGGACGCGGAAAAGACCATGCTTGATCCGCCAGGCCATCCAGGAAGGCTTCGTGCAGCACCAGATGCAGACCTTCGACCAGTCCCTGATGCAGCTCTACAAGGAGGGCAAGATCACCCTCGAGGCGGCCATGAAGTCCAGCAGCAACCCCCACGAGTTCGAGCTGCGGGTCCGGGGCATCCACGCCAGCAGCGACACCACCTGGGACGCCTTCGAGGACGCCACCGGCGACTCCGACAAGGAGATCAGCCGTCTCTAGCGCCCGGCGCGCCGCGCCGGCGCGTTCCCGACCGGTCCCCGGCCCGCCCCGGCGGGCCATTTTCCCTTGCCAACCCCCGCCGCCGCACCGACAATAGGCCCCGTGCTGCGATTCCCCCCGCCGGCCGCCGGGCCGGGCGCGTCCGCGCCGTCGCCCCGGACGGTGGGTTCTTTCGTGTGCCTTTTTGCCAGGAAGTACGGCATGTTCAAGAAGATCCTCATCGCCAACCGTGGCGAGATCGCGTTGCGCATCATGCGGGCCTGCCGGGAGCTGGGAGTCCAGAGCGTCGCCATCCACTCGACGGCCGACGCGGACTCGCTGCACGTGAAGTACGCCGACGAGTCGGTGTGCGTGGGCCGGGCCAGCAGCGCCGACAGCTACCTCAAGATCCCCAACATCATCGCCGCCGCGGAGATCACCGGCGCCGAGGCCATCCATCCGGGCTACGGGTTCCTGGCCGAGAACGCCGACTTCGCGGAGATCTGCGCCGACAACGACTTCGTGTGGATCGGCCCGCCGGCCGGGGTCATCGCCCAGATGGGCGACAAGGCCACCGCCCGGGCCATGGCCGTGGAGGCGGGCGTGCCCGTGGTGCCCGGCACCGGCCTGGTGGACGACGTGGAGGGCGCCGCCCTGGCCGCCGGCCGCTTCGGCTTCCCGGTGATCATCAAGGCCACCGCCGGCGGCGGGGGCAAGGGCATGCGCGTGGCCTGGGACGAGGACGAACTGCGGCGCCAGTACGTGGCCGCCCGCACCGAGGCCGGGGCCGCCTTCGGCAACGACGCCGTCTACATCGAGAAGTATCTGGTGAACCCGCGCCACGTGGAGATCCAGCTGCTGGGGGACACCCACGGCAGGATCCTGCACTTCGGCGAGCGCGACTGCTCGGTGCAGCGCCGTCACCAGAAGCTCATCGAGGAGGCGCCGTCGCCGGCGGTGGACGCCGAACTGCGCGCGCAAGATGGGCGGGCGCGGCGGTGCGCCTGGCCGAGCGGGTGGGCTACCACTCGGCCGGCACGGTGGAGTTCCTCCTGGACGAGGACGGCTCGTTCTACTTCATGGAGATGAACACCCGCATCCAGGTGGAGCACCCGGTCACCGAGATGGTCACCGGTCACGACCTGGTCAAGTGGATGATCCGGGTGGCGGCCGGCGAGGCCCTGGACTTCGCTCAGGACGACATCAAGGTCACCGGCCACGCCATCGAGTGCCGCATCAACGCCGAGAATCCCGAGCGGGACTTCATGCCCTGCCCGGGCCGCGTCTTCTACTACCACGCCCCCGGCGGACCCGGGGTGCGCGTGGACACCCACGTCTACTCCGATTACCTGGTGCCGCCCCACTACGACTCGCTGCTGGCCAAGGTGATCACCCACGGCAAGGATCGCACGGAAGCAGTCGCACGGATGCGACGGGCCCTGACCGAATGCGTCTTCGAGGGCCTGCCCACCAGCACGCCGTTCCATCTCGAGGTGCTGCGGAATCCCGTCTTCCTCGAGGGCAAGGCCACGACTCGCTTCCTGGAAGAGCAATCGTCCTATCTGCAGGAGGGCTTGCGTGTCCGGGCGAAGTCGGAAGAAGGGTAGCGGGCGCGGCGGCCGTCCCTGGTACGAGTCCGGGCTGGCTGAGCGGGCTGCTGCTCGTGGCCGTCGGCGTGTACCTGGGCCTGGCGCTTGACCGGCGGCACGGGGCCCTGGTGGCGCCTGGTCACCGGCGAGCCGGCGGGCCCGCTGCTGCCGGCCGCCAATCCCGGCGGACCCGTGGGCGCGGCGGCCAGCCTGGCGCTGCACCTGGTCTTCGGCGGCGTCTGGTGCTGGGCCTTCCCCCTGCTGCTGGTGGTGTTGGGGATCGGCTTCCTGGTCGGACCGCCCCGCCGCGGTGCGGCCCTGGGCCCTGCGCGCGCTCCCCCTGTGGCTGGTGTCGGCGGCCTTCCTGGCCCAGCCCGAGGGGCTGCTGCCGGCGGACCTGGCCACCGCCCTGGGCGGCATCGTCGGCTTCTACCTGGCCGAGGGCTTCCGTCAGCTCTTCGGCGTGCCCGGCATGCGCATCTTCCTGGGCGTGTTCATGCTGGTGGCCGTCATCGCCGTGGCGCGGCCGTGGCTGGGCTGGCTGCCCGGCTTCCTGGCGCGGACCGGGGCCGTGCTGCGGGCCGTAGGCCGCGGCGCCGTCACGCTGGTGACGACGCCGGTGCGCGTGGTGGGCCGCGCCCTGGCGGCTTTGGGCCGCCTGCCCGGTGCCTTGGCGCGCCGGGGCGGCCGCCAGGACGAAGCGTCCAGCGACGAGTCCGGCGACGAGTCGACCGCGGCCCTCCGCCGCCGCCCGGGTGGTCCATCACGAACCCGATCACGACGAGGCGCCGGCGCCGCCGGTCGAGCCGGTGGCGGTGCGCGAGTTGCCGGGCGCCGCCGGTGCCTTCGTGGGGGACGAGGATCCCGACGCCCCGGCACCGGCCCCGCGTCCCCGGCCCAAGCCCAAGCGCCGCCCCGCCGGCCCGGTGGACCTGCCCGGCCTGGAGCTGCTGACCCCTGCCGGCCCCGACGGCCAGCCGGTTTCGCCCACGGAGCTGGATACGGCCGCCGACCTGCTGGAGGACACCCTGCGCTCCTTCGGGGTGGAGGGGGAGGTCAAGGACGTGCGCCCCGGCCCGGTGGTCACCACCTTCGAGTACCAGCCGGGCTCCGGTATCCGGGTCAGCCAGATCGTCCAGCGCAGCGACGACCTGGCCCTGGCCATGCGCGCCCGATCCATCCGCATGGAGGCGCCCATCCCCGGCAAGGCTGCCGTGGGCATCGAGATCCCCAACCCCAAGGCCCGCATGGTGCGCCTGCGCGAGGTGCTGGAGTTGACCGGCGCCGCGCCCCGGCCGCCCCTGTCGGTGGTGCTGGGCAAGGACGTGGTGGGCCGGCCCGTGTCGGTGGACCTGGCCTCGCTGCCCCACCTGCTGGTGGCGGGCTCCACGGGCAGCGGCAAGTCGGTGTGCCTGAACGCGATCATCTGCAACCTGCTGCTGGCCAACGGCCCGGCGCGGCTGCGGATGTGCCTGATCGATCCCAAGATGCTGGAGATGAACGTCTACAACGGCATCCCGCACCTGCTGCTGCCGGTGGTCACCGACCCGCGGGAGGCGCTGAAGGCCATGCAGTGGATGGTGGCCCAGATGGAACTGCGCTACCGCCAGCTGGCCAAGTGGTCGGTGCGCAACATCCAGCAGTACAACGAGAAGATCGCCCGCGGCGAGGTCCTGGACGAGCGACGGCGAGCAAGGTGGAGCGAGCCCATGCCCTACTACCTGACCATCGTCGACGAACTGGCGGACCTCATGCTGCAGCTGGGCAACGATTTCGAGGGCCCCATCACGCGCCTGGCCCAGAAGGCGCGGGCGGTGGGCATCCACCTGGTGCTGGCCACGCAGCGGCCCAGCGTCGACGTGCTGACCGGCGTGATCAAGGCCAACATCCCCTGCCGCATCGCCTTCCGGGTGATCCAGAAGAACGACTCGCGCACCATCCTGGACATGAACGGCGCCGAGCAGCTGCTCGGCCACGGCGACATGCTCTACCTGCAGCCCGGGCGGGCCCTGCCCGTGCGCGTCCACGGCTCGTTCATCGACGTGGACGAGTGCGAGGCCATCGCGGCCCACTGGCGCCGCTACGAGGGCACCACCGAGGAGATCTCGCTGAGCGAAGCGGGCGGTCCCGGCGAGGGCGGCCACTCGGGCGAGGACGACCTCTTCGACGAGGCGGTGCGGGTGGTCGTGCTGCACCAGAGCGGCTCCACGTCCCTCCTGCAGCGGCGGCTGCGCATCGGCTACACCCGCGCGGGGCGCCTCATGGACATGATGGAGGAGGCGGGGGTCGTGGGGCCTTTCACCGGCAGCAAGGCGCGGGACGTGCTCATCAAGCCCGAGGACCTGGACGCGACCATGGAGGGTGAGTCTTGAACCGGAACGCGAGCCGGAAGGTCTGGTGCGCCACCCTGGGCTGCGACAAGAACCTGGTGGACAGCGAGGCCCTGCTGGGCCGGTTCGCCGCGCAGCGGCGTGCGCCCGGTGGACGATCCCGACGAGGCCGACATCTGGGTGCTGAACACCTGCGGCTTCATCGACAGCGGCCCGCACCGACAGCGCCGACACGGTGGCCCAGCTGGTCGCCGCCAAGGCGGGCCGCACCCTGGTGGTGTGCGGCTGCTGGTCCCAGGAGCACGGCGACGCCATCCGCGCACGCTGGCCCGAGGTGGACGTGGTGGCCGGCGTGGGGCAGTTCGACCGGGTCGTGGCCGCCTGCACCGGCGGCGGCGCGGCGGCGGCCCGCGCCACGGCGGACCCGGGCGCCTTCCCGCTGGCGGGACCGCCCATCGTGGACGACCCCCTGGAGGCCCACTACGTGGGCATGCTGGATCGGCCCCTGCTGACGCCGCCCCACGTGGCCTTCGTCAAGATCGGCGAGGGCTGCAACTTCTCCTGCACCTTCTGCCGCATCCCCCTGATCCGCGGCAAGCAGCGCAGCCGGCCGGTGGCCGAGATCGCCGAGGAGGTGCGCCGCCTGGCGGACCGGGGCGTGAGCGAGATCCAGCTCGTCTCCCAGAACACCAGCGACTTCGGCCGCGACACCGGCGAGAACCTCCTGGACCTGGTGCGCACCCTGGACGCGGTGCCGGGCCTGCAGCGCGCAGCGCCTGCTCTACATCTACGCCGGCCTGGTGACGGTGGACGACCTCAAGCGGCTGCTGGAACTGCCCACGGTGGCGCCGTACCTGGACATCCCGGTGCAGCACGCCTCGCCGCGGCTGCTGCGGGCCATGCGCCGGCCGGGCGGTGACCGCACCTCGCCCGCCTTCTTCGCCGAACTGCGCCGCTGGCGGCCCGACCTGGTGCTGCGGTCCACGGCCCTGCTCGGTTTCCCGGGCGAGGAGGACGAGGACGTGACGCTGCTGGCGGATTTCCTGGCCGAGGTGCGGTTTGACCACCTGGGCACGTACCGTTATTCTCCGGAGGCGGCGACGCCCTCGGCCGCCCTGCCGGACCAGGTCCCCGGCGAGGTGGCGCTGGACCGGGAGGCGCTCATCGCGGATCTGCAGGCGGAGATCTCCCAGGAGCGCCAGGCCGAACGCCTGGGCCGAAGCTTCGAGGTGGTGATCGACCGCATCGAGGACGCGGGCGATCCCGACGGCGACCTGCCGGACCTGCTGGCGTCGATCCTGGACGGGGAGTGGCGGGACGAGCGGGAACGCGAGCGGCTGCGTGGTGTATGCGCGAGCGGTGTGCCGGTCGCGGTGGGACGCAGCCATCACTACGGCTACGATCTGGACGGCGTGGTCGTCCTGCCGGCGGACGGCCTGGAGCCGGGCCGCTGGGTGACGGCCGAGTTCGCGGGCGCGAGCCCGTACGACACCTGGGCCCGGCCGCTGGACGCCGGGCGGAAAGGCACCCCATGACCACCGTGAGGCGACCTTCCGGCATCGTGCCGACCCTGCTGGGGGCGGTCCTGCTGCTGGCCGCGACCGCGTCGGCCCAGACCGGACCCGCCGACAGGGCTGCCGGCCCCGGCGGCGGCCGACACCGTGCGCACCAACCTCTGGCTGACCGAGGCCCTGATGGCGGAGATCGTCGGGTGCCGTCATCGACGTGATGCCGCCCGCACCGGCGGCGGTGCGGCTGGTGCCGACGGACAAGGGGAAGGCCACCGTGCTCTTCGGCACGGTCGCCACCCGGCTGCTGGAGGCGCGCGGCTACGAACTGTACGAGGCCCAGGAAGACGAGGCGCGGCAGGCGGCGGCCGACGTGGACTTCGCCTACTCGGTGCAGGGCGTGCAGCTCAGCTACCCGGACGCCGGCCGCACCCTGGGGCTGTGGCGCCGCTGGGTGGAGCGCAACCTCTCGGTGACGGTGCTGGCCCAGGTGACGGAGGCGGCCACGGGCCGCCTGCTGCTGGACCAGCGCCTGGTCCGGGTGTTCAACGACCGGGTGCCCGACAACGACTTCGCGGCCGTGGATTCGAAGCTGTACGAGTTCACCTCCGCGACGACCGGCGAGAGCGCCTGGCGCCGCCGTTTCGAGACGATCATCGTGCTGGGCGCCCTGGCCGGGCTGGTGTCCATCTACTTCGCCAACACACGCGACTGAGGCGCCCGAGCGCCCTGCGGAGGATGCGTTGCGACCGCTGACACGTGGACGATCCCTGGCCGCCGCCCTGGCGGGAGCCCTGCTGCTGGGGCTGCTGGCCGCCGCCGGCGGCTGCAGCCTGCACAACCCCTACCCCGTGGGCAGCTTCGAGCGGGGCGCCTACTACGCCGAGAGGGGCAACAACGCCGAGGCCGTGGCCGCGCTGGAGTCCTTCGTGCGCCACAACCCCACCGACAGCCTGGCGGCCGAGGCCCAGTACCTCAAGGGCACGACCTACCTGAACATGAAGGAATATCCCCTGGCTGCGGTGGAATTCCAGATCCTGCGCAAGGACTACCCCACCAGCGACCGGGTGGAGGACGCCTTCTTCCAGGAGGGCATGGCCTACTTCGACCAGGTCGGGCGCATCGAGCGGGACATGAGCGGGGCCTACGACGCCCGCACCCAGTTCCAGAAATTCCTCGACACCTATCCGCGCTCACCGCGGGTGCCCGAGGTGCGGGAGAAGCTGCAGGAGATCGCCGATCTGCTGGTGCGCAAGCGCCTGGAACAGATCCAGGTCTATCGGCAGCTGCACCACCCGCAGGCGGTGGCGGTGGTCCTGGACCAGGTGCTCAAGGACGAACCCACCAGTTCCCTCGTCCCCGAGGTGCTGTGGCAGCGGGCGAAGAACGCCGAGCAGCTGGACGACAACGGGACCGCCCGCACGATGTACGAGCGCCTGCGGGACGACTACCCGGAGACGCCCCAGGGGCAGAAGGCTTCCCGGGCCCTGCTCGCCCTGCGCGGCGAGGTGGCGCCCGAGAGCGACGGCGGATGATCCGGGCCCTCTTCGGAGGCTCCTTCGACCCCGTGCACGACGGCCACGTGGCCGTGGTCGACCACGTGCTGGCGGCCGGCCTGGCCGAAGCCGTGACGGTGGTGCCCGCCCGTCTCTCCCCCCACAAGGACCAGGTCACCGCGCCCGCCGCCGAGCGCCTGGCCCTGGCGCGCCTGGCGTTCGCCGGCCGGTCCGCGGTCACGGTGGACGACCGGGAGATCCGGCGCCCCGGACCTTCCTACACCATCGACACCCTCCGGGAACTGGCGGCCGCCCACCCCGGCGACCGCTGGCGGCTGGTGATGGGCGCCGACAATCTGGCCGGCTTGCCCACCTGGCGCGAGGCCGCGGCCCTGGCCCGCCTGGCCGAGATCGTGGTCATGCCCCGGGCAGGCGCGGCGGCGGCGGCGGTGCCGGCGGGCTTCGCCCGGGAGCGTTTCCTCCTGGTGGACGACTTCGACGAACCTGTGTCGTCCACCGCGATCCGTGCTATGTTGGCCGCCGGGAGGCTGCCTGCCGCGGGGCTGCCGGCCGCGGTGGCGGCCCGCATCCGGGCGCGCGGCCTCTACGGCGTCGCCCGCTCCTGAACCGCCCCGGCGAAAGGCTCCCGCGGTGTCCCTGATCCTCGTCGACGGCTCGGCCCTGGTCTACCGGGCCCACTTCGCCTTCGCCAACCGCCCCCTGACCGCGCCCAGCGGCGAGCTGACCTCGGTGGCCTTCGGTTTCCTGGGCGCGGTGCTGCGCCTGCTCGAGTCCCGCCGGCCCGATCGCCTGGCGGTGGTCTTCGACGCCAAGGGCAAGAACTTCCGCCACGCCATGTACCCCGAGTACAAGGCCCACCGCAAGCCCATGCCCGAGGAGCTGGCGGAGCAGCTGCCGCGTCTGGACGAGCTGCTGGCGGCGTGGGGACTGCCGGTGCTGCGGGTGGCCGACGTGGAAGCCGACGACGTCATGGCCACCTTGGCCCGGCGGGCGGGGGAATCGGCCGAGGAAGCCTGGTTCTACACCGGCGACAAGGACTTCATGCAGCTGCTGGACGAGCGCACGGGCATGCTCAAGCCGGGCCGCAGGGGCGACGAGGTGACCGAGTTCACCGTGGCGGACGTGCGTCGGGAGTACGGCCTCGAGCCGGCCGACCTGGTGGACGTGTTCGCCCTGTCGGGGGACAAGGCCGACAACATCCCCGGCGCACCGGGAGTGGGGGACAAGACCGCCGTCAAGCTCATCGCCGAGTTCGGCAGCCTCGAGGACCTTTACGCGAAGTTGGAACGCAGCACCCTCACGCCGCGGCTGAAACGGGTGCTGGGGGAGAACCGGGACCAGGTCTTCCTCTCCCGCGATCTCTTCCGCATCAAGACGGACGTGCCGCTGGGCGTGGCCTGGGACGACCTGGCCGCGCGCCTGCCGGGGGACCCGAAGTTCTTCTCGCTGCTGCAGGAATTGGGGCTGCGGCGCATCCGCGCCCAGGCCGAGGCCCTGGCGAAGGCGGGCGTGGTGCCCGCCGCAGCGCGGCCGGACCCCGCCGCGGACGCTCCGCTGCCGGCGGCCGAGGACGCGGTCGCGGACGTCGCCGCGGACGAGGGCTGGGCCGCCGCGCGTCGCGAGCGGGGCTACGAGCGGCTGGCCGACCCGGCGGCGATGCAGGCTTGGCTGGCCGACCTGGACCCGGCCCGCCCCCTGGCGGTGGACACGGAGACCGACGGCCTGCGCCCGGACCGGGCCCGGCTGGTGGGGGTGTGCCTGGCGGGCTACGATCGCGAGGGCGGCCGCCTGGCGCCGGCCTACCTGCCGGTGCGCTGGCGGGGTGACGGCGACGGCGACCAGGACGACGGCACCCTCTTCCCGACGGCGCCCGAGGTGTCGCAGCTGGACGCGGTGCGGGAGGCGCTGGCGCCGGCCCTGGCCGACGAGCGCGGACCCAAGCTGGGGCAGAACCTGAAGTTCGACGAGTGGATCCTGGGCCGCCACGGACTGCCCCTGGGCGGGCCGCGCCTGGACACCATGATCGCCTCGTACCTGCTGGACCCCGGCCGCCGCAGCCACGGGCTTGACGACCTGGTGGCCGAGCACCTGGGCCACCGCATGATGCCCTACGACGGCCTCTTCGCGAAGAACGACCGGCAGAAGGACATCCTCTCGGTGGATCCGGACCGCCTGGCCCTCTACGGCGCCGAGGACGCCGACTTCACCCTGCGCCTGTGGGAGGTGCTGGCGCCGCAGCTGGCGGAGGCCGGTCTGGACGGCCTGTTCCGCGACCTGGAGATGCCCGTCTCGGCGGTGCTGCTGCGCATGGAACGCAACGGCATCCGCCTGGACCGGCCGTTCCTGAAGGAACTGAAAGGGCGGTTCGCGGAGGAGCTGGCGCGCCTGGAACAGCGCATCCACGAGCTGGCCGGCGAGGAGTTCAACATCCAGAGCCCCAAGCAGCTCTCGGTCATCCTCTTCGAGAAGCTGGGGCTGAAGCCCACCAGGAAGACGGCCACCGGCTGGAGCACCGACGCCGCGGTGCTGGAGACCCTGGCCGACGAGCACGACCTGCCTGCGGCCATCCTCGAGTACCGGGAGGTGGCCAAGCTCCAGAGCACCTACGTGGAGACCCTGCCGGAGCTGGTGAACCCGGAGACGGGCCTGATCCACACCTCCTACAACCAGGCGGTGGCCGCCACCGGGCGCCTGTCCAGCTCCGACCCCAACCTGCAGAACATCCCGGTGCGCACGGCCCTGGGCCGGGAGATCCGTCGGGCCTTCGTGCCCCGGGCCGCGGGCCGGGTCTTCCTGTCGGCGGACTACTCGCAGGTGGAACTGCGCCTGCTGGCCCACCTGGCCGACGACCCGGGCCTGCAGGCGGCCTTCAACGAGGGCGCCGACGTGCACCGCCGCACCGCGGCCCTCATCGCGGGCGTGGCCGAGGACGCGGTCACCGCGGCGATGCGCGGCAGCGCCAAGGCCATCAACTTCGGCGTCATCTACGGCATGGGGGCGCGGGCGCTGGCCCGGCAGATCGGCGTGAAGGTGAAGGAGGCGGCCGAGTTCATCGACACCTACTTCGCCACCTACCCGGGGGTGAAGCGGTTCATCGAGGAGACCCGCGAGCAGGCCCGCCGCGACGGCTTCGTCACCACCATGCTGGGGCGGCGCCGCCTGCTGCCGGACATCCGCTCGGACAACGCGCGGATCCGCGCCTTCCAGGAGCGGGTGGCGGTCAACACGCCCATCCAGGGCACGGCCGCCGACCTGGTCAAGCTGGCCATGCTGCGCATCCAGGCCGAGCTGGACACGCGCGGGCTGGAGGCCCTGCTGCTGCTGCAGGTGCACGACGAGCTGGTGCTGGAGGTGCCGGACGCCGAGGTGGAGGAGACCACGGCGGTGGTGCGCGAGGGCATGGAGGGGGCGCTGGCACTGAAGGTTCCGCTGGTGGTGGACATCCACACGGGGACCGACTGGGCGGAGGCCCACGGATGAGGCGCTGGGCCGTGACCGGCCCCATCGGCGCGGGCAAGTCGTCCGTCAGCGCCCTGCTGGCCGCCCGCGGGGCGGCGGTGGTCGACGGCGACGCCCTGGGCCACGAGATCCTGGACCGTCCCGACGTGCGCGCGGCGGTGGCCGCCGCCTTCGGCGACGACGTCGTCACCGCCGGCCGCATCGACCGCGGCCGGCTGGGGCCCCGGGTCTTCGCCGACCCCGCGGCCCTGGACCGCCTCAACGCCCTGACCCATCCGCCGCTGGCCCGGCTCATGGCCGAACGGCTGGACGCGCTGGCCGCGGCCGGCACCCACGCGCTTGCCGTGCTGGAGGCCGCCGTGTATTTTCTTCTCCCGTCGCCTCCTCGCGTGGATCTGGTGGTGGCCGTCGACGCGCCGGCCCCCCTGAGGGTCCGGCGGCTGGCGGCGGCGCGCGGCCTGGACGCCGAGGCGGCGGC
The DNA here is from genome assembly GCA_963825035.1 of Candidatus Krumholzibacteriia bacterium. Classification (GTDB taxonomy): domain Bacteria; phylum Krumholzibacteriota; class Krumholzibacteriia; order LZORAL124-64-63; family LZORAL124-64-63; genus JACZKN01. The sequence goes on from CAWGRT010000015.1 coordinate 137,000, forward strand.
CGACCGCGTCGCCGCGCAGGCCGGCTGGGACGCCCTCTGGGCGCGGGCCGACCACACCATCGTCAACGACGGCAGTCCCGCCGACCTCGAACTCGCGGTCGACGCCCTCTGGCGCGCCCACGGCCCGGCCGGCCGGGCGCCGACCCCGCAAGGAGACCCGCAGCCGTGAAGGAATACCTGGACCGCATCGCCGAGGCCGCCGAGCGCCTCGAGACCCTCAAGGAGGGTCTTTGACTACGCCGGCCTGAAGGCCGAACTGGCCCAGCTGCAGGAGCAGCAGACCCGGGCCGGGCTTCTGGAACGACCAGGAGGCCGCCACCCGCGTCGTCAAGCGGGTGCAGACCGTCAAGCAGTGGATCGAGCCCCTGGACAAGGCGTCGCGCCAGGCCGAGGACCTGCAGGTGCTGGCCGAGCTGGCCGAGGAGGAGGACGACGAGAGTGCGGCCGCCGAGGTGGTGGCGCAGCTCGCGGTCCTGGAGAAGGCCGTCGAGAAGATCGACTTCCAGTTCCTGCTCTCGGGCGAGGACGACGAGCGCGGCGCGGTCCTGGAGATCCACCCGGGCGCCGGCGGCACCGAGAGCCAGGACTGGGCCGAGATGCTGCGTGCGCATGTACACCCGCTTCTGCGAGCAGAGCGGCATGAAGATGCAGGTGCTGGACCTGCAGCCGGGGGACGAGGCGGGCATCAAGAGCGCGGTGCTGGAGATCGACCACCCCTTCGCCTACGGCTGGCTCAAGAGCGAGTCGGGGGTGCACCGGCTGGTGCGCATCTCGCCCTTCGACGCCCAGAGCCGGCGGCACACCTCGTTCGCCTCGGTCTTCGTCTATCCCCTGGTGGAGGACGACGTGGAGGTGGAGATCAACGCGGCGGACCTGCGCATCGACACCTTCCGGGCCCAGGGCGCCGGCGGGCAGCACGTGAACAAGACCGACAGCGCCGTGCGCATCGTGCACGAGCCCACGGGCATCGTGGTGGCCTGCCAGAGCGAGCGCAGCCAGCACCGCAACCGCGAAAGCGCCATGACCATGCTGCGGGCCAAGCTCTACCAGCGCATCCTGCTGGAGAAGCAGAAGGAGCGCGACGCCGTCGAAGCGGAGAAGATGGAGATCGCCTGGGGCAGCCAGATCCGCAGCTACGTGCTGCAGCCCTACACCAAGGTCAAGGACCACCGCACCGAGCACGAGACCGGCAACGCCGTCGGCGTGTTGGACGGGGACCTGGACGGGTTCATCGACGCCTACCTGCGCTGGGCGGGCGCGAAGACCCACTGACGCGGCGCCGCCGCACCGACAGGGAGAACGGACGACGTGGCCAACGAGGAATTCGACAACGGCAGCCCCGGCGGCGGTGCCGACGCGACCGAGACCCTTCGCCGCCTGCTGGAGGGCCGGCTCGAGAAGATGGAGGAGCTGGGTCGGGAGGTGCCCCTCTACCCCTACGCCTACCGGCGCACCCACGACAGCGAACAGCTGCAGACCCTGGAGTCGGAGCTGACGGCCGCCGGGACGCCGGTGCGCTACGCAGGCCGCCTGATGGCCAAGCGCGGCACGGGCAAGACCCTCTTCGTCCCGGTGCAGGACGAGCTGGGGCGGGTGCAGGCCTACTTCAAGCGGGACGACCTGGGCGAGGAGCGCTTCCGGCTGGTCAACAAGCTGATGGACATCGGCGACTGGATCGGCGTGGAGGGCACCCTCTTCCGCACCCGGACCGGCGAGCTGACCATCCACGTCTCGGACTTCACCTTCCTGGCCAAGGCCATCCGCCCGCTGCCGGAGAAGTTCCACGAGATGGGCCTGGAGCACAAGAGCCGCCGGCGCCACCTGGACCTGGCCATGAACCGGGAGAGCCGCGAGCGCTTCCGGCGGCGCAGTGCGATCATCACCGACATCCGCGCGTTCTTCGCCGAGGACGGCTTCCTCGAGGTGGAGACGCCGGTGCTGCAGCCCCTGTACGGCGGCGCCACGGCGCGTCCCTTCACCACCCACCACAACGCGCTGGACACGACGCTGTACCTGCGCATCGCCGACGAGCTCTACCTGAAGCGCCTGATCGTCGGCGGCCTGGAGAAGGTCTACGAGATCGCCAAGGACTTCCGCAACGAGGGCATGGACCGGACCCACAACCCCGAGTTCACCATGCTCGAGTGCTACGCGGCCTACTGGGACTACCACGACATGATGGACCTGACCGAGCGCCTGCTGCGCCGGCTGGCCGTCAACTTCGGCCGTGACGGGCACCTGACCTACGGCGAGCACGACCTGGACTTCACCCGGCCCTTCCGCCGCCTGCGCTTCATGGACGCCCTGCAGGAGAAGACCGGCCGGGACCTGATGGCGGCGTCCACCGCGGAGATCGCCGCCGAGCTGGAGCGGCGGCACATCCCCCTGAAGAAGGGCATGGGCCGGGACAAGATGCTGGACGAGCTGTTCAGCGAACTGGTGGAGCCGGAGCTGATCCAGCCCACCTTCGTCATGGACCACCCCAAGGAGCTGTCGCCCCTGGCCAAGGGCCACCGGGAGACCGAGGGGCTGGTGGAGCGCTTCGAGCTGTTCATGGCGGGCTTCGAGCTGGCCAACAGCTTCAGCGAGCTGAACGATCCCCGGGAGCAGCGGGCCCGGTTCGAGGCCCAGCGCGCCCTCATGGAGGCCGGCGACGACGAGGCCCAGCCCATCGACGAGGAGTTCCTGCAGGCCATGGAGACGGGCATGCCGCCCACGGGCGGCCTGGGCGTGGGCATCGACCGGCTGATCATGCTGATGACCGACAGCAACAACATCCGCGACGTGCTGCTCTTCCCGCACCTGCGGCCCGAGGCGGATTAGATGCGCTTCGCCCTGGCCATCGCGCGCCGCTACCTGCGCAGCCGCAAGCACAGCCGGTTCCTGAGCCGCGGCAGCGCGACGGCCATCGTCGGCATCACCATCGGCGTGGCGGTGCTCAACGTCACCCTGGCCATCATGAACGGCTTCCACGCGGAGATGCGCCGCACCTTCGTCGAGAACATGCCCATGGTCTCGGTGATCACCACGCGGCCCGAGGGCTTCGGCGCGGACCTGGGCCCGGTCCTCGACCGCATCGGTGCCGATCCGGAGGTCACCGGCCTGGCCCCCTTCGTCCGCCAGGAGGCCATCCTCTCGGCGCGCCTGGGCCAGGGACGCATGCGCCACCGCGGCGTGGTGGTGTGGGGCGTCGAGCCGGACCTGGTGGACACGGTGCAGCCCCTGAGCCGCTACCTGAAGCCGGATCCCGCCATCCTGGCCGCCCTGGACGGGGGCGCCGTGCCCCGGGTCATCCTGGGCGCGGACCTGGCCAACTCCCTGTACGCGGCCATCGGCGACACGGTGGTGCTGACCGCTCCCCGGGGCGACCTGGACCCCGACCACCTGGACAGCGAGAGCGAGCGCTGTCGTGGTGGTGGGGTACTTCGACACGGGCATGTACGAGTTCGACAGCCGCTTCGTCTACATGGGCCTGCGCGACTCGCGGGCCCTGTTCGGGTTCCCGCCCGGCGGCGCGTCCCTGATCGGGGTCAAGGTGCGCGAACCTGATGCACGCCGACCGGGTGGCCGACCGCCTGGAGAACGAGCTGGGCAGCGACTTCTACGCCACCGACTGGATGGCCCTGAACGCCAACCTCTTCCAGTGGATCAAGCTGGAGAAGATCATCATGGCCCTGCTGCTGGGCATGATCATCCTCATCGCGGGCTTCAACATCATCGGCATCCTGACCATGATGGTGGGCGAGCGGCGGCGGGAGATCGGCATCCTGCTGGCCATGGGCGTGCCCCGCAACCGCATCATGGGCGTGTTCCTGCTGACGGGCGCCTGGCTGGGGCTGCTGGGGGTCTTCATCGGCAGCGGCCTGGGCCTGGCCTTCATCTGGTACCTGCAGGTGCACGGCGTGGCGCTGCCGGGCGACGTCTACTTCGTGGACCACGTGCCCACCCAGCTCCAGTGGTGCGGACTTCTGGATGGTGGCGGGCTCGACCCTGGTGATCGCGCTGCTGGCCGGGCTGTGGCCCAGCTGGGAGGCCTCCAACCTCAAGCCCATGGAGATCATCCGCTACACCTGAGCCCGGCCCGGGCCGGGGAAAGGCGGCCGCATGGCCCCCCTGCTGGATGCGCGCGACCTGGACAAGAGCTACCCGCGGGCCGGCGGCACGGTGCACGTGCTGCGGCGCTGCAGTCTCAGCCTGGAAGCGGGCGAGGCGGTGGCCGTCATGGGCCCCAGCGGCTCGGGCAAGAGCACCCTGCTGAACATCGTCGGCGGGCTGGACTGGCCCGACGCCGGGCAGGTCCGCCACCAGGGCGCGGTGCTGGACCTGGCCGACCCGCGGGCCATGTCCGTGTGGCGCACCACCGGGGTGGGTTTCGTCTTCCAGTTCCATTTCCTCTTGCCGGATTTCACCGCCCGCGAGAACCTGTTGTTGCCGGTGCAGGCGCGGCGCGCGGTCGACCCGCGAGGACCGCGCGCCGCGCCGACCGCCTGCTGGAGGCCATGGGCCTTGCGCCCCGGGCGGACCATCTGCCCGGCGAACTGTCCGGCGGCGAACAGCAGCGGGTGGCCGTGGCCCGGGCGTTCATGAACCGGCCCGGACATCGTCCTGGCGGACGAGCCCTTCGGCAACCTGGACCAGGAGAAGGGCGCGCAGCTGGGCGACCTGCTCTTCTCCCTGCGGCGGGAGGAGGGCACGGCCCTGGTGATCGTCACCCACGACCCGACCCTGGCGGCCCGCGCCGACCGCACCCTGGTGCTGGAGGACGGGAGGCTGCGACCTGCCTGAAGGAGGCGGCATGGACTGCGAACGCTGCGGACGACGGCCGGCCTCGGTCCGCTGGCGCGACCCCGAGGACACGCTCGGCGAGCCCCTGTGGCTGTGCCCCGTGTGCGCCGGGGAGCTGGCGGGGGACGACGGCGGCGGCCGCCGAGCCCCTGGACGCCCTGATCGCCGGCGGCCTGGCGGCGCCGGGTCCGGACACCTGCCCCGCCTGCGGCTGGACCGCCGAGCGCTTCCGCCGCACCAATCGCCTGGGCTGCCCCAACTGCTACATCGCCTTCCGCGCCGCTGCTGCTGCCCATCCTGGGCCGCTTCCACCGCCACGCCAGCCACCTGGGCAAGCGCCCCGTCCACGGGCGGCGACGAGCCCAGCCGCCTGGCCGAGATCACCCGCACCCGCGTGGCCCTGGAGAAGGCCGTGGCCCGCGAGGACTTCGAGGCGGCGGCGGCCCTGCGCGACCGCATCCGCGAGCTTGAGGCCCGGCCTCCGGAGCAGCCGTGAGCGGCCTGGCGCCGGACGGCGCCGCTGCCGGAGCCCGCCTGGACCGACGGCCGCGGGCCCCAGGCCGAGATCGTGCTGGCCACCCGGGTCCGCCTGGCCCGCAACGTGGCGGGGGAGCCCTTCCCCGGCAACGCCGCGCCCCGGGACCGGGAGCGCCTGGCCGGCGACCTGAGCGCCGTGCTGGAGCGCCTGCCCGGCCTTGGGCGGCGGCCGGCGGCTGGACCTGGTCCCGCCTGGGCCCCGACGAACTGCTCTGCCTGCAGGAGCTGCAGCTGCTGCCCCCGGGCCGGCTCGGGGATCCCGCCGGGCGCATGCTCCTGCTGGGGCCGGACCTGGTCCACACGGCCCTGGTGGGCGACGAGGACCACGTGCGCCTGCAGACCTGGCGCGCGGGCCTGGACCCGGACGGGGCCCTGGCCGGCGGCCCTGGCCTGGGACGCGGACCTGGAGCGGGAGATCGAGCCGGCCTTCGCCGAGGACCTGGGCTACCTGACCGCCAGCCCCGCCAACGTGGGCACCGGGCTGCGCATCTCGGCCCTGCTGCACCTGCCGGGCCTGGTCCTGGGCGACGAGATCGAGAAGGTGCTCAACGCGCTGCGGCAGCTGCAGTTCTCCGTGCGCGGCCTGGCCGGCGACGGGGGCACGGTGCGGGGGTCCCTGTTCGTGGTGGCCAACATGATCAGCCTGGGCCTGTCGGAGCAGGAACTGGCCGACGGACTTCCGCACCAACGTCATGAAGATCGTCACCTACGAGCGTCTGGCCCGGGAGCAGCTCTTCGGCCGCGACGCCCTGGGCCTGGAGGACATGGCCTGGCGCAGCCTGGCGGTCCTCCGCTCGGCGCGGCTGATCTCGGGACAGGAGACCTGGGACCGCCTCTCCAACGTGCGCCTGGGGGTGGACCAGGGTGTGCTGCCCGCCCTGCGCGGAGGCGCTCCTGAACCGGGCCACCCTGGGGGCGCAGAGCGGCCACCTGGCCCTGGCGGCGGGGCGGACCCTGGCGGGCCGCGAACGGGGCGAGGCCCGGGCCGGCTTCCTGCGCGGCCTGCTGGGCCAACTCCCGGCTAGGCGGCATTCCGGTCAAGTCTCCGGCGCCGCAAACGAAAAAGAGACGACGGGACCGCGCCGTGCTCCCCGCAGCGCGTGGTAGCGCCATGCTCGGCGCTCCAGTATATTTGCGACCAGAGCAGCCGGCCGCGCGGCGGCGGGGGATTGGACCCGAGCGACCGCAGCGAAGCAGGCGAACGGAGGCGCGACCGCATGAACGACCGATTCACCCAGAGAGTGCGCAAGGTGCTGTTCCTGGCCCGGGACGAGGCCGGCCGGCTGCAGCACGACTACATCGGGACCGAGCACCTGCTGCTGGGCGTGATCCGCGAGGGCGAGGGCGTGGCCGCCAACGTCCTGCGGCGCCTGAACATCGACTTCGACCGGCTGCAGAAGGCCATCGAGGACTCGGTCGACCGCGCCCATGGGTCCGGTCAGCATCGGCGAGATCCCCTTCACGCCCCGGGCCAAGAAGGTGCTCGAGCTGTCCATCGACGAGGCCCGCCTGCACAACCACAACTACGTGGGCACCGAGCACCTGCTGCTGGCCCTGATCCGCGAGGGCGAGGGCGTGGCGGCGCGGGTGCTGCTGGAGTTCGGCGCCGACCACGAGAAGGTCAAGCGCGAGGTCATGAAGGCCCTGGGCACCTCGCTCGAGGGCGGCGACGCCGCGAGGCCAGGCGCGCAAGCGCAAGCAGGCCAAGAAGAAGGAAGGCGGGGTCCTCGAGCAGTTCGGCCGCAACATGACCGACATGGCCCGCGAGGGCAAGCTCGACCCCACCATCGGCCGCTCGCCGCGAGATCGACCGCTGCATCCAGATCCTCAGCCGGCGCAAGAAGAACAACCCGGTGCTGATCGGCGAGCCCGGCGTGGGCAAGACCGCCATCGTCGAGGGCTTCGCCACCCGCATCGTCGAGGGCAACGTGCCCGGCGCTGCTGCGCGACCGCGAGATCGTCACCCTGGACCTGGCCAGCGTCGTGGCGGGCACCAAGTACCGCGGCCAGTTCGAGGAGCGCCTGAAGCAGATCATGGCCGAGATCCGCGAGAACCCCGACGTGATCCTGTTCATCGACGAGCTGCACACCATCGTCGGCGCGGGCGGGGCCGAGGGGGCCATCGACGCCTCGAACATGCTCAAGCCGGCGCTCAGCCGCGGCGAGATCCAGTGCGTGGGCGCCACCACCATGGACGAGTACCGCAAGTTCATCGAGAAGGACGGCGCCCTGGAGCGCCGGTTCCAGCCGGTGATGGTCAACCCGCCGAGCGAGGAGGAGACCATCGACATCCTCTTCGGCCTGAAGGACAAGTACGAGTCCCACCACAAGGTGAAGTTCGACGACGACGCGATCCGCGCCGCCGTCTACCTCTCCAACCGCTACATCTCCGGCCGGGCCCTGCCGGACAAGGCCATCGACATCATCGACGAGGCCGGCAGCCGCGCGCGCCTGAGCATGGCCGTCGTGCCGCCGGACCTGCGCGAGATCGAGAAGCGCATCGAGGAGGTCATCGCCGAGAAGGAATCGGCGATCCAGGCCCAGGAGTTCGAGAAGGCCGCCGGCTTCCGCGACGAGGAGAAGGAGCTGAAGAAGCGGCTCCAGGAGCTGAAGCAGGACTGGTCGGCCGACACCAGCGAGGAGCACGCCGACGGTGGACCAGCGGCTGATCTGCCGGGTCATCGCCGACATCACGGGCATCCCCGTGTCCGAGGTCGAGGAGGAGGAGACGGACAAGCTGCTGCGCATGGAGGAGGAGCTGGGCAGGTGGGTCATCGGCCAGGACGACGCCGTTGAACGCCGTGTCCAAGTGCATCCGGCGCAACCGCGCCGGCCTGCGCGATCCGCGGCGGCCCATCGGCTCGTTCATCTTCCTGGGCCCCAGCGGCGTGGGCAAGACCGAGGTGGCCCGCCGCCTGACCGAGTTCCTGTTCGGCGACCAGTCGTCGCTGATCCGCGTGGACATGTCCGAGTACATGGAGAAGCACTCGGTGTCGCGCCTGGTGGGCGCGCCCCCGGGCTACGTGGGCTACGACGAGGGCGGCATGCTCACCGAGAAGGTGCGCCGCAAGCCCTACAGCGTGATCCTGCTGGACGAGATCGAGAAGGCCCACCCGGACGTCTTCAACATCCTGCTGCAGGTGCTGGACGACGGGCAGCTGACCGACAGCTTCGGCCGCACCGTGGACTTCCGCAACGCGGTGCTGATCATGACCAGCAACGTGGGCAGCCGCAAGACCCACGAGTCGCGCGGCGTGGGCTTCGGCTCGGACGAGGCCGACCACAACCAGCAGCGGGTGCAGTCCAACATCGACCAGGACCTGCGCAAGACCTTCAGCCCCGAGTTCCTGAACCGGATCGACGAGATCATCACCTTCCGGTCCCTGGACAAGGAGGACATCTCGCGCATCGTCGACATCCTGCTGGAGGACGTCAGCAAGCCGGCTGGCGAACCTGGAGATCGGCTTCGACGTTCACCACCGGGTGCAAGGACTTCCTCTGCGAGGTGGGCTACGACCCCAAGATGGGCGCGCGGCCCCTGCGGCGGGCGATCCAGAAGTACGTGGAGGATCCGCTGAGCGAGAAGCTGCTGCGGGGCGAGGTCACCAGCCGCAGCCGCGTGGTCATCGACGTGGACGGGGACCAAGCTCTCCTTCCGGCCCGAGCCGGGCGCCACGGTGAAGACCTGACCGGCGACGGCGCCTTGCGGCGGACACACGCGGGCCGGACCCCTCGGGGGCCCGGCCCGCCGCGTCGAACGAGGGCCGCGCCAATCCGCTCTTTGCAAGGCGGCCCCGGTGCCCTATGTTTCCCCCGGAATCCGGTGAACACCCGGAACTTCCCCGGGCGCCCGGCGTTCCGTCCACCCGGATCGACGCCCCGGGCCGTCGCCCGGTCCGTTCACACGATCGCCACGGATCAGGTTGCCGCCGCACGGAGGCGGTGCTAGGATGCCGCGGTTTCGCCACAAACGAGTCGCCAGTCCCGGGAGCCCGATACCGCCGATGCCGCGTCTCCATGCGTCACATCGTCGTCCTGCTGCTGCTGTTCGCGGTGGCCGGGACCGCCGCCGCGCAGGACGCCGCGCCGGTCATCAAGGAGATCAAGGTCGTCGGGGCCCTGACCGTCGGGTCGCGCCAGGTGCTGGCCTGGTCGGGCTTCGAGGAGGGCAAGCCCCTGACCCGGGACCTGGCCGCCCAGGGCATCCGCAACCTCTTCGCCACCAAGAAATTCGCCGACGTCTACGTCTACACCCAGCCCGTGGACGGCGGGCGTGCGCTGATCGTCAACCTGCACGGAGTTCCCGCGGATCCGCTCCGTCCGCTTCGAGGGCAACGACAAGGTCAAGGACAAGGACCTGCGGGAGGCCTTCCCGGTGCAGGTGGGGCAGTTCGCCAACCCGGCGGTGATCCGGCGCGACCTGCAGCCCCTGCGCGACCTCTACTACGAGAAGGGCTACTACAGCGTCGAGGTCAACACGGACTCCACCGTGATCGACGGCAACAACATGCAGGACCTGGTGGTCACCATCGACGAGGGCCGCAAGGTCAAGGTCAAGTCCATCACCTTCGACGGGCAACGACCACCTGGACGAGGGCGGCCTGCGCGGCGCCATGAAGCAGGGCACCACCGGCTTCCTCAAGAGCGGCACCTTCAAGAAGAAGCAGTTCGAGGACGACGCGGACCGCATCCTCACCTACTGCCGGAACCACGGCTACCTCGACGCCAAGATCACCGGCACCGACCTCGACTTCCGCAAGAAGAAGGTGACCGAGCACTCGGCCGACGGCGGCGAGGCGACGGTCGAGGTGGAGAACCGCGAGGAACTCGACATCGTCATCCACCTCGACGAGGGCGAGATCTACACCGTGGGCGACGTCAAGTGGCACGGCAACACGGTGCTCGACGACCTGCAGATCGCCGACCTGGTCTGGATCGAGAAGGGCCGGACCTTCAAGGAGGACGAGTACCTCGACACCCTGACCAACCTGCAGCAGGCCTACGCGGACCGCGGCTACATCTACATCACCGTCGAGCCCAAGCGGGACATCCGCGACCACGTGGTGAACGTGGACTTCGCCTTCATCGAGGGGCAGCCGGCCAAGGTCCACGACATCCGGGTCAGCGGCAACGTCAAGACCTGGGACAACGTGATCCTGCGGGAGATGCGCATCTTCCCCGGGGACACCTTCAGCAACAGCCGCATCGAGGCGACGCATCCGCGACATCTTCCAGACCGGCTTCTTCGAGGACATCCAGCCGGACATCAAGCCCGTCGAGCGGCGGCGACGTGGACATGGTGCTGAAGGTCAAGGAGAAGCAGACCGGCCAGTTCATGTTCGGCATGGCCTACAGCGCGGAGACCTCGGCCAGCGGCTTCATCCAGGTGGCCGAGACCAACTTCCGGGGCAAGGGCCAGAACATCGGCATCACCTGGCAGTTCGGCAGCCGCCAGCGCTACGTGGACCTCAGCTTCACCGAGCCCTGGTTCATGGGCACGCCGACCCTGGTGGGCGCCGACCTCTTCGACCGCTACCAGTACAACTACGACGACTTCTACGAGAGCCGGTCGCGGGGCTTCGCCCTGCGCCTGGGCCGGCGCATCCCGGGCACCCGCTACAGCAGCGTGGGCCTGCGCTACGAGCTTTCGGAGACGCGGCTGGACAACTTCTCCCAGTCCTACACGAGCTACCTGGACGACCTGGAGGCGTCCCTGCCCGCGGGCGGCGACCTGCCCTGGCAGCGCCTGGACCAGGTGGACTGGCCCCAGACCAAGAGCTCCCTGCGGCTCTCGCTGAACCGCAACTCGACGGACAACCCGTTCTTCCCCACCTCGGGCTCGAAGACCAGCTACAGCTTCGAGTACGCCGGCGGTTTCCTGGGCGGCGCGATCGCGTTCCAGGAGCACATGCTGTCCCACTCGTACTACCAGAAGCTGCCGGCGGACTTCGCCCTGCACCTGCGCGGGTTACTTCGGCGCTGATCCACGGCCTGAAGGGCGCCGACTCGGTGCCCGACTGGGAGCGCTACCGCCTGGGCGGCAACCGGCGCTACCCGCTGCGGGGCTACAAGGACCTGGAGGTCGTTCCCTCGGGCAACCCCAGCTTCATCGGCGGGCGCTTCTTCGCCATCTTCAACACCGAGATCCTCTATCCCTTGACCCGGTCGGTGCAGCTGCTAACGTTCCTGGACATGGGGAACGTGTGGAACTCGTTCTCGCGAGGCCGACCTGGCCTACCTGCGCAAGGGCGCCGGCTTCGGCCTGCGGGTCGAGGTGCCCATGATGGGAACCATCGGCTTCGACTACGGTTACGGCTTCGACCGTGCGGGCGGGCCCGCCTGGGAGCCCCACTTCACCATCGGCAACTTCTTCTAGCCGGCCCTGCCGGGCGGCCCAACCCGGTTCCCGCGGGAACCCGAGGACGATATGAACGCTGACCTGCGCAACCGTATCCTGCCCGCCGTCCGCGGTCCTGGCCGCCTGGCCGTGCTGCTGCCGCGGCGCCGCCGCTGGCCGCGGACCGGCCCCTGGCGGTCGTCGACTCCCAGCGCATCGCCGACGAGTACGACGCGGCGCGCGACGCCCAGGAGCAGTACCAGAAGTTCCTGAAGGAGCCTGGAGACTCGAGGTCTCCGACAAGGAGAAGGCCCTGACGGCCATGGCCGAGGAGATCGAGAGCCAGAAGATGCTGCTGGGCGAGGACGCCCTGGCGACCAAGGTCCAGGAGTTCGAGAAGAAGCGGGCCGAGTACTTCCAGTTCCGCGAGGGCATCGACCAGCGGGCCGAGCAGGAGTACAACGCGAAGATCTCGCCGATCCTGGACCAGGTGAAGACCATCGTCGAGCGCCTGGGCAAGGAGCGGCGGCTACGGCCTGGTGGTGGACGCGGCCTCCCTGGCGCGTGCTCTACATCGATCCGGACTACGACCTGACCGACGACGTCCTGGCCGCCCTGGCCCGGGGCGAGGACTGACCGTTTTTCGGTTGACAGGGCGCGGGAGCGACGGCGAAATTTACCTAGCCATTCCGCATGAGCGTTGTCAGCCCCCCGTCGATGAGCGATGGGGGGCGTTGCTTAGAAGACGGCACCCGATGAAACCGATGCTCCTGAGCGAAGTGGCCGCCCTGGTGGGCGGCGAACTGGTGGGACCCGGCGATCCGCGGATCACCGGGGCCGCCGGCATCGAGGACGCCGGTCCGGGGGACCTGACCTTCGTCAGCCGGCCCCAGCTGCTGGTCGGCCCTCGGAGGCCTGCGGGCGGCCGCGGCGATCGTCGGACCGGGCATGGAGACGGCGCTGCCGGCGGTGCGCCACGCGGAGCCCTACCGGGCCTTCGCGCGGGTCCTGGCCCTGTCCCTGCCGGACCTGGACCGGGTCTTCCCGCCGGGGGTCCACCCCACGGCCGTGGTCGATCCCACGGCCGACGGTGGCGGCCGCGTCCGTCGGCCCCTACTGCGTGGTGGGGGCGGGCGCGCGCGGTGGGGGCGGGCACGCGCCTGGGCGCCCACGTGGTGCTGGGGCCGGACGTGGCCGTCGGCCGGGACTGCCTGCTCTATCCCGCAGGTGGCGGTGCGCGAGGGCTGCCGGGTCGGGCGACGAGGTGATCCTGCACGCGGGCGTGGTGGTCGGCACCGAGGGCTTCGGCTACCTGCCGGGGCCCGGGGGGCTGGAGCGCATTCCCCAGGTGGGGACCGTGATCCTGGAGCGACCGGGTCGAGGTGGGCGCCGGGCTCGTGCATCGACCGGGCCACCACCGGGGCCACCGTGGTCGGCGACGGGAACGAAGATCGACAACCAGATCCAGATCGGGCACAATGTGCGGGTCGGCCGGCACTGCGCCCTGAGCGCCCAGACGGGCATCTCGGGGAGCTGCGTGCTGGGCGACGGCGTGACCGCCGGGGGCCAGGTCGGCATCGCCGACCACGTCACCATCGGCGACGGGGTGCAGGATCGGCGCGAAGTCCGGCATCGCCAAGGACGTTCCCGCCGGCCAGTCCGTGTTCGGCTACCCGGCCCTGGAGGCCGGCGAGGCTTTCCGGATCGCGGGCGCCCTGCGCAGGCTGCCCGAGCTGATCCGGCGGGTGGCGGGCCTCGAGCGGGCCGCGGCAAGGAGTAGGTCACCGGTGCTTGTGGCTGCAGAAGACAGTGGGGCGCGAGGTCACCACCGAGGGCGTCGGCCTGCATTCGGGCCGCCCGCGCGCATGACCTTCGCGCCGGCGCCGCCCAACACCGGGCTGGTCTTCCGCGTGCCCGGCCCCGACGGCGACGTGCTGATCCCCGCCCTGGTGGAGCACGCCGTGCCCGCGGAGGACCTGGTGCGCGCCACGACCCTGGCCAAGGACGGCGTCACCGTCCACACGGTCGAGCACGTGCTGTCGGCCCTCTCGGGCCTGGGCATCACCAACTGCGAGATCCGGCTGGAGGGGGGCGAGCCGCCGGTGCCCGGCTGCGGCAGCGCCCTGAGCTACGTGCAGATGATCGACGAGGCCGGCATCGCCTTCCAGGGCCTGCCCGCGCCCTACTACAAGATCAACCGCACCGTCAGCTGGCGGCGCGGCGACGTGGAGCTGGTGGCCGAACCGGCCGACCACTTCAAGGTCTCCTTCGTCGTGGACTACGACGAGCCGTCCATCGGCTACCAGGAGGCCACCTTCGAGATCCGGCCCACGGTGTACCGCCGGGAGATCGCGCCGGCGCGCACCTTCGCCCTGGCCAAGGACGTGGACAAGCTGCGCGAGATGGGCCTGGCCCTGGGCGGCAGCTACGAGAACGCGCTGGTCTTCGGCGACGGCAAGCTGGCCGAGGGCCAGGAGCTGCGCTTCCCCGACGAGTGCGTGCGCCACAAGATCCTGGACCTGCTGGGCGACCTGGCCCTGCTGGGCATGCCCATCCAGGGCCACGTGCGGGCGCGCCTGTCCGGGCACGCGGCCAACGTGGAGTTCGCGCGGGTGCTGGCCCGGACCGAGCGGCGCATGCCGCGCATCTATCCCGCCGCGGGAGCCCGCGGACTGGGACATCGTCTCGATCATGGAGGTCATGCCCCACCGCTACCCGTTCCTGCTGGTGGACCGCATCATCGAGCTGGAGCCCGGACAAGCGGGTGGTGGGCCTCAAGAACGTCACCATCAACGAACCCTTCTTCCAGGGTCATTTCCCGGGCCATCCCGATCATGCCCGCGGTGCTCATCATCGAGGCCATGGCGCAGACGGGGGGAGTCCTGCTGCTGAGCAGCGTCGAGGACGCCCGGGGCAAACTGGTGTATTTCAGCGGGATCGACGAAGCGCGATTCCGCCAGCCGGTCACGCCCGGCGACCAGCTGCGCTTCGAACTCGAGATGATCAAGATGCGTGGAGCCATCTGCAAAATGCGGGGAACCGCATGGGTGGGCGACGCGAAGGTCGCCGAGGCCGACCTCATGTCCACCATCGTGGACAGCTGAGGCTGCCGCGCCCCAAGGAGGAGTGTATCGTGGATCCCATCAAGCTGAACAAGGTCACCGGTCCGCATCCCGTCCGCGCGGCGGAGATCCACCCGACGGCGGTGGTGCATCCCGTCGGCCCGGCTGGGGCACAACGTGACCATCGGCCCGCACTCGGTGATCGGTCCGGACGTGGTCATCGGTCCGGACTGCGTGATCGGCACCTCGGTGCTGATCGAGGGCCGCACGTCCATCGGCCGCAACAACCGCTTCTTCCACGGCGCGGCCATCGGCTGCGAGCCGCAGGACAAGAAGTACGCGGGCGAGATCAGCTACGTGGAGATCGGCGACAACAACGATTTCCGCGAGTACTGCACGGTGCACACGGCCACGGGCGAGGGCGAGAAGACCCGCGTCGGCGACAACAACCTGCTGATGGCCTACGTGCACATCGCCCACAACTGCCACGTGCACGACAACTGCGTGCTGGCCAACGCGGTGAACCTGGCCGGGCACGTGGAGATCGAGCGCCACGCCATCCTGGGCGGCATGACGCCCGTGCACCAGTTCGTGCGCGTCGGCGCCTTCGCCTTCGTCGGCGGCGCCAGCCGGCTGCCCCAGGACGTGCCGCCGTTCATCAAGGTCGCGGGCAATCCGGTCGAGGTGGCGGGCATCAACAGCATCGGGCTGAAGCGCAACGGCTTCACCGACGCCGACCTGCTGAACCTCAAGACCGCCTACCGGCTGCTCTACCGCTCGGGGCTGAACGTCACCCAGGCGCTCGAGCGCATCGCCACCGACTGCGAGCTGAGCACGCAGATCGAGGAACTGATGGCCTTCATCCGGCGGTCCGACCGGGGGATCGTGCGATGACCGCCCCCGCGACGGTCGCGCCGCGGCTGAGCCGCCGTGCAGCGCCGACCGGCCGCGGCACGTCTTCATCTCCTGCGGCGAGGCCAGCGGCGACCGCTACGGCGCGCGCCCTGGCGGCGGCCCTGCGGGCCCGGGACCCGGGGCTGCGCGTCACGGCCCTGGGCGGCGCGCGCCTGGCCGCGGCCGGGCGCCGAACTGGTGCGTGACTCCTCCGACCTGGCGGTGATGGGTTTCGCCGAGGTGCTGCGGCCGGGCCGGCGACCTGCTGCGGGCCCGGCGCGAGCTGGCGGACCACCTGCGCGCACGCGGGCGTCGACGTCTTCGTCCCCATCGACTTCCCCGGCTTCAACTGCCACCTGGCCGGCCGCGCCCGTGCCGCGGGCGTGCCCGTGTTCTGGCTCGTCGCGCCGCAGGTCTGGGCCTGGGGCGGTTGGCGCACCGGGCGGCTTCCGGCGGCGCATCGACCGGCTGGGCACGGTGCCTGCCCTTCGAAGAGGCGTATTTCCGGGAGCGGGGCTTCGACGTCTTCCCCATGGGCCATCCCCTGATGGAGGACTACGGCGACGGCTGGGACTTCGAGGGCGCGGTGGCGCGACCGGGAGCGGGCCTTCGACGCCCGGGACGGCGCGCTGACCCTGGTGGTGCTGCCGGGCAGCCGTCGCCAGGAACTGGCCCACCTGCTGCCGGTGCTGAAGGTGGCGGCCCGGGCGGCGGGCGACCATGCTGCCGGAGCGGCGCGTGCGCACCGTGGTCAGCTGCGCGCCGGGCCATGGACGCCGACCTGCTGGCGGCCGACTTCGGCAACGGCGTGGAGATCAGCCGCGACCCGCTGCCGGAGCTGCTGCGCGCGGGCCGACCTGGCCCTGGTCTGCAGCGGCACCGCCAGCCTGGAGGCCGCCCTGGCCGGGGTGCCCCACGAGATCGTCTACCGCACCGGCGCGGCTGAACTACCTGCTGGCGCGCCGCCTGGTGCGCACCGACCGCATCGGCCTGAGCAACCTCATCCTGGACGAGCCCCTGGTGCGCGAGCACATCCAGCAGGAGGCGGCGCCCCTGCCGGTGGCCAAGGGCCTGGTGCGCTGGGTGGCGCGGCCCGCCGAACGGCGCGAGTTCTACGGCGGCGGCCCGCCGGCTGCGCGGCTTGTGCGGCCGGCCCGGGGTCTGGGAGCGCACCGCCGCCGCCGTGCTCGACCTGGCCGCCGCCCGGTCCGCGTGATGGGCGCGGGGCCGGTCCAGGGGCTGAAGCTCCTGCTGGCGCCGCTCGGCTGGCGGCTGCTGCGGGCCACGGTGCGGGTGGTGCCGCCGTCCCCGCCGCCGGTCTCCGGGCCCCGGATCTTCGCCTGCCTGCACCGGGACATCCTGCCGGCGATCCTGCACGTGCGCGCCGCGCGGCCGGTGCTGATGGTCAGCAGCAGCCCCGACGGGGACATCCTGGTGCGCACCCTGGGCGAGCGGGACTACGGCTTCGTGCGGGGGTCGGGCGAGGAGCACGGGGGCCGGGCCTTCGTGGCCCTGTGCCGGGCCGTGGAGGAGGGCCGCGCGCGGGGCTGGCGGTGGACGGGCCCAAGGGGCCCTTCGGCATGGTGCGCGACGGGGTGATCCAGCTGGCCCGCCGCACGGGGGCGCCCATCGTGCCCCTGCGGGCGCACGGCACGGCGCGCGGTGGCGCTGGGCACCTGGGACCGGACGGTCGTGCCCCTGCCCGCGGGGGCGGGTGCGCCTGGAGGCGGGCCCGCCGTTGACGGTGCCGCGGGACGGCGACCGAGGCGGACCTGGCGCGCGGTCCGCGGGGCCCTGCAGGCGTTCTTCGGGGTGCGGGAGGTGCAGCCCGTGAGGATCGTGGACCTGCGCCCCTGGCCCGTGCGGCTCTGGGCCGGCCGCGGCGGCGGCCCGGGCCCCGGAGCCGACGCGGTGTCGCGGCTGACGGGCGCCGTGGCCGACGCCCTGGTGGCCCGCCGGGTCGCCGGCGCGGGCGCCGGTGCCGGCGGGCCTGCAGGTGGTGTCGGTGGGCAACCTGGCCTTCGGGGGCACGGGCAAGACGCCGGTGACGGCGGCCCTGGCCACCGCCTTGGCGGCGGCCGGGCGCCGGGGCGCCGTGCTGACCCGGGGCTACGGCTCGCGCCGTCGGCGACGCCTTCCTGGTGGACGCCGGACGCGAGCGGCGCCGGCGACGAGGCCCGCCTGCTGGCGCGCATCCTGGCGCCGCCGGGCTGGCCGGTGATGCAGGCCCGGGACCGGCGGCGGGGCCTGGGCGCTGCTGGCCGGCGCCTGCCGCAGGGCGCCGTGGTGCTGCTGGAGGACGGGCACCAGACCGCGGGCGCGGGGCGGGACCTGGACGTGCTGATCCTGGATCGCTGGGACGCCGGGAGGTGTCCGTCGACGGAGGACGCGTCCTGGAGCCCGGACGCCGGACCGGTGGTGCCCCTGGGACCCTGGCGGGAGTCGCGGCAGGGCGCGCGGCGCGCGGGCATCTGGCTGGTGGAGGACGACGATCCGCCGGCGGTCGGTGCCGGCGGGCGGCGCCGTGGCGGGATTCCGCCGGGAACTGGCCCTGGTGCGACCCGACGGGACGCCCCGCGGCGGGGCCCGCCGACGGTCGTTGGGCCGCGCTTTCGGGCATCGCGCGGCCGGAGCGGTTCGAGACGGCGCGGCCGCCCTGCTGGGCGGTGCCGGCGCGCGCTGGCGGTGCGCTGCGCCGACCATGCACCCTACGGCGCGGGAGCTGCTGGCGCGGGTCGTCGCGGTCGTGCGCGCGGCCGCGGGCGCCCCCTGATCGGTGACCACGGAGAAGGACTGGATCAAGCTGGCGGGGCGCTGGCCCGCGGACCTGCCCCTGGCGGTGGCGCGCGCTGGCGGTGCGGTGGACAGGCGCACGGACGCTCCCCGACCTGGTCGGGGAGCGCCTCGTGGCTGGGTCCTGACGATCCGGTCCGCTAGTTCCGTTCCAGGCGCGTACGTGAACGAGACGTACAGGCCCGCGCCGGGATCGTCGTCTCGTGCTCGCTGCCGCTGTCGTGCCCGATGAACTCGATCTGCAGATAGGCGTTGAAGTCCTGGCCGATGGTCCAGGCGCCGCCGAAGGCGTCGTAGACCGCCTGCTTGACGACGCGGTCGGCCACCATGAAGGCCGCCGAGGCGTCGTCGCCCACGGGCACCTGCATGTAGAAGGGCGCGTTGACCAGGTTGTACTGGGACAGGTCCAGGCCGGCCGGGGCGGCCGCGCTCGGCCTGCCAGGTCAGGTTGTAGCCCGTGATGATGAACGAGTTGTAGGGGCCGTCGGTGGGGAGGTTCACCGTGGACGAGTCGTAGGGGCGCGCCGCGAACACCACCGGCACTGCATCGACGGTGTAGATAGGCGATGCCGGACTGGTCCGCTTCGACGTATGCGGTGAGCGAGGGGGATGCCGTCGTTGACGTTGACGACCTCGCACACCACCCTCTGCCGCTCGCTGTGAATTGTCGCTGCAGCCCATCAGCGGGGCGATCACGAGGATCACGGCGGCCGCGGCGATCAACACTCGGGTTCTCACTGGTACATCCTCCCGGTGGACAGACATCCTTGGGAAAGCTATATGTTCCCGTAGCCTCATAGATCTTCGCCGGATTCCGGTCCGGCTTTAGCCCAAATCGCCGCGGGTGCCCCGGGCGGACGTGCGCCGCCGCCGCCCCCGCCGCCGGGGGGTCGCCGATGCCGTCGGTCTTTATTTCCTGATCCCGTAGTAAGCCGTTGCCTGGTCATCGGTTCCGGTATTGCCGGCCTGCAGTTCGCCCTGCTCGCCGCCGAGCACGGCAGCGTGCGGGTGGTCACCAAGAAGGAAAGCCGGGAGTCCAACACCAATTACGCCCAGGGGGGCATCGCCGCGGCGGTCTCGCCCCTGGACGACTTCGACCTGCACGTGCGCGACACCCTGACCGCCGGCGACGGCCTCTGCGACGAGGCGGTGGTGCGGCGGATGGTGGAGCAGGGCCCGGCCCTCATCGAGCGGCTGCTCTCCTACGGCGTGGACTTCAGCCGGGACGAGGAAGGCGACGCCAGCGGCTTCGCCCTGGGGCGCGAGGGCGGCCACTCGCGACGGCGGGTGCTCCACTGCCGCGACCTGACCGGCCGCGAGATCGAGTCGCGACTGCTGGCGGCCTGCAACGCCCACCCGGAGATCACCATCGAGGAGGACCACATGGGCCTCGAGCTGCTCGGCGGGGACGGAGTTCGGGCTCGAGGGACGGCCTGGCCGGGCGCATCGTGGGCGCCGTGGTGCATGGACCGCCACACCCTGGCGCGCCGGGTGTACCTGGCCGACGCGGTGATCCTGGCCACCGGCGGCTGCGGCAAGGTCTACCTCTACACCAGCAACCCGGACATCGCCACGGGCGACGGCCTGGCCATGGCCTTCCGCGCCGGGGCCGAGCTGCGCAACCTGGAGTTCGTCCAGTTCCATCCCACCTGCCTGTACCACCCGGCGGCCAAGAGCTTCCTGATCAGCGAGGCGGTGCGGGGCGAGGGCGCGGTGCTGATCAACCGGCGCGGCGAGCGCTTCATGACCCGCTACCACCCCCTGGCGGACCTGGCCCCGCGGGACGTGGTGGCCCGCTCCATCGACCAGGAGATGAAGACCAGCGGCGATCCCTGCGTCTTCCTCGACCTGCGCCACCTGGACCGGGAGAAGGTGGAGGCCCGGTTCCCCAACCTGGTCAGGACCTGCGCGGGGTTCGGCATCGACATGGCGGGCGAGCCGGTGCCGGTGGTGCCCGCGGCCCACTACATGTGCGGCGGCGTGGCCACGGACCTGGACGCCCGCAGCAGCCTGCCGGGCCTGTTCGCCATCGGCGAGACGGCCTGCACCGGGGTCCACGGGGCCAACCGGCTGGCCAGCAACAGCCTGCTGGAAGCGGTGTTCTTCGCCGATCGCGCGGCCGCCGGCCTGGCCGCGGAGCCGCGCGTGTGGACGGCCAGACGCCCAGCCTGCCCGGCCGCCTGGGGGCGGACCAGGAGCAGTCGCCGCGGCCGGACGTCATGGTCCTGGAGCACGACTGGGACCTGGTGCGCCGGGTCATGTGGGACTACGTGGGCATCGTGCGGGACCGGGAGCGCCTGGACATCGCCCTGGCGCGGCTGCGCACCATACGCGAGACGGTGGAGCGCCTCTACGCCGAGGCCCTGCACAGCGCCGAGCTGGTGGAGCTGCGGAACATCGCCCTGCTGGCCGAGATGATCGTGATCTGCGCCCGCAGCCGCCACGAGAGCCGCGGCCTCCACTACACCCTGGACCACCCCCAACGCCTGGACGTGGCGGTGGACACGGTCCTGCAGCGGGGCATACCCCTGGCGGGCCAGGCGGTCTGGGAACCGGCGGAGGACGATCTTGGCTGAGCCCTGGTTCGCCACCGCCTTCGGCGCCCACTACCGCGCCCTGTACGCCCACCGGGACGAGGCGGAGGCCGTCCGCTGCGTGGCCCTGCTGGCGGGCGGCCGGCCTGCTGGCTGCCACCGCTGCTGGACATGGGCTGCGGCGAGGGCCGCCACCTGGCGGCCCTGCCCGCGGACCTCTTCGCCTGCGGCCTGGACTACTCGGCCGACCTGCTGGCGGCTGCCCGCAGCCGGCGCGCCGGGGGCGCCCCTGGTGCGGGGCGACATGCGCCGGCTGCCCCTGGGCGGCGGGAGCGTGGGCACCGTGCTCTCGCTGTTCACGGCCTTCGGCTACTTCGCCGACGCCGCCGAGAACGCGCGCCCCGCCGCCGAGGCGGCCCGGGTGTTGCGCGTCGGCGGCCACTGGTGCCTGGATCTCTTCGACGGCGACAGGGTGCGCGCCGAACTCGGCGACGGACAGCCGCGGCCCCGGGAGCGGCTGCAGCGGGCCCCTGGCGTGCACGAGGAGCGCCGCTACGACGCCGCCACCGCCACGGTCCGCAAGCGCGTGACGGTGCGGGCCGCGCCGGACGCGCGGCCGGGGCCGCGGGAGCTGGGCGTCGGGCCCGACGGCCTCGGCTACGAGGAACGGGTGCGGGTCTACACGCTGGCCGAGCTGGACGAGCTGGCCGGACGGCACGGGTTGCGCCGGACCGCCGCCTGGGGCGGCTACGGGGGCGAGCCTCTGGGCGCGGGGCCGCGCTGGGTGCTGGTCTACCGCAAGGATCGACGCGGAGGGGGCGGCATGAGCGGGCGCGTGCAGGCAGGCGAGGCGCTCGGGCCGGCGGTGGGCGCGGGCGCGCTGTTCGCGGCCTGGTGCGCCGGGCGGCGGCGACGGTCCGGCGGCCGCCGCGGACCTGGAGCGCGCCTTCGCCGAGGACGCGCCGGCGGTGGGGCGGCGCCCTGGTTCACGGACGCGGGCGCAGCGGCCTGGGCCGCCGAGCTGGCCGCGGACCTGGCCGACGACGCGGGACCGGGACCGGCTGGGCGCGAACCTGGCGGCCCTGGGCCGGGGCGAGGCGGGCGTGGTGGTCACCGGCCAGCAGCCCGGCTTCCTGGGCGGCCCGCTGTACACGCTCCACAAGATCGCCACCGCGGTCGCCCTGGCGCGGCAGCTCACCGCGGCGGGCCGGCCGACGGTGCCCGTCTTCTGGAGCGGCGACGACGACGACGACCTGGCCGAGGTCTGCGCCGCGGTGGCCTGGGCGCCGGACACGGGCCTGGTGCGGAGCGAACTGTTGGCGGCGGCGCGGGCGGGCGGCCGGCCCCGGCAGCGGGTGGGCACGCTGCCCGCCGCCGCAGGGCCAGGGCAACGGCCTGGCCTGGCTGGCGACGCGCACGGCTCCCGGCGGCCCGCGGGGACGCGGCGGCGCCGGGGCGTCTGTGGCCGGAGGCGGCGGACGCCGGGCTGGACCTGGGCCCGCCTGCAGCGCCGGGCGCTGCTGCGGGCCTTCGCCGGCACGGGGCTGCTGGTGGTCTCGGGGGACGACCCCCGGCTGCACCGGGCGGCGGC
This sequence comes from Candidatus Krumholzibacteriia bacterium, assembly GCA_963825035.1. Classification (GTDB taxonomy): domain Bacteria; phylum Krumholzibacteriota; class Krumholzibacteriia; order LZORAL124-64-63; family LZORAL124-64-63; genus JACZKN01. The sequence continues at coordinate 159,533 of CAWGRT010000015.1, forward strand.
GCCCCTGTACGACCGCATCCTGCCCGCGCTCGCGGACCTGGCGGCGGCGGTGCGCGCAGCGGGGCGGGGACCTTGAGGAGGCCGGGTGGCACGCCCAGCTCGGCGGGCGGGCGGCCGCGCGGCCCCTGTTCGTCGTGGACGGCGAGCGGCGGCGACCCTTGGACCGATCGACGAGACGCCGGCCGACCGGGGCCTCCTGCGGCCCGGCGTGGCCCTGCGCAGCCCGCTCCAGGATTGGCTGCTGCGCCCGCGGGCCGTGGTGGTCGGGCCGGGGGAGTACGCCTACCTGCGGCAGCTCACCGGCGTGTACGCGGCCCTCGGCCTGCCCCGCGCGCCGCTGGTGCCGCGGCTCTTCGCCTGGTTGCTGCCCGACGGGCTTCGACCGCACACTGTTGGCCAGGCAACGGGGCGCGGCCGGCCCGGCGCCCGAGGCTGCTCGCCGCGGCGCTCGACCGCTGGGAGGAGGCGGCCGCGGCGGCCCTGCGGACGCTGCTGGCCGAGGATGCCGGGTTGCCCCGGGCGCGGGCCGCGGCGGTGGCGGCCGGGCGCCTGCGGCGCTGGCGCCGCGGGCTGGCCGCGGCCATCGACGGGGTGCTGCGGGAAGAGGCCCGGGCGGCAGCGGCCCACCGAGCCGGCCTGGGTCTTCCCCGACGGTGCGCGCCAGGAACGGGCCCTGGCCTGGGCGGCGGCGCGGGCCCTGTGGGGGCCGGACGCTGGTGGCGGACCTGCTGGAGGCGGCCGACCGCCACCTGGGCCCGGCGGCCGGCCGGCGACTGGCGCGAATGGGACGATCACCGTGACCCGACCGGAGGACCGGACATGACCGACATCCGCGACGAAGCGCCCGGCTGCGACCTGCTGGTGATCTCGCCCCACACCGACGACGCGGAGATCGGCCTGGGCGGGACCCTGGCCCTGCTGGCCGGCCGCGGCCGCCGCGTCTGGGTGGTCGACCTGACCCGGGGCGAGTTGGGCAGCAACGCCACGCCCGACGAGCGCTGGGCCGAAGCCGGCGCCGCCTCGGCCGTGCTGGGCCTGACGGGCCGCGTGCAGCTGGAGCTGCCCGACGGGTTCATCGATCCGGCGGACCGACGGACCAGGCCGGCGCGGTCACGGCGCTGATCCGCAGCCTGCGGCCCCGCTGGATCATCACCGCGCCGGATCCCGTGCGCCATCCCGATCACCGGGCCACTCCGGCCCTGGTGGAGCGCGCGGCCTTCCTGGCGCGGCTGGCGGCATTCCAGTCCGGCCCCGCCCGTCCACAGGCAGTGGGAAGGCGGTGCCGCGCTGCCCCCGGCCGCGGCTCGCTGGCAGGCCGAGGCCCGCTTCGCCGTCTGCCCCGACGACGGCCGGCCGGCCGTCTACTTCGACGTGGGGCCGGTCTGGCAGCGCAAGGCGACGGCCCTGGCCTGCTACGCCAGCCAATTCGAGCGGGCGCCCGGGCGCCGCGCCACCATGATCAACGACATCGCGTTCCTGGAGAAGATCGAGCGCCGGGCCCGCACCTGGGGCCGGCGGGCCGGGGTCGAACTGGCGGAGGCCCTGAGCGGTCCCGCGGCGCCGGTGCTGGCCGATCTGCCGGAGGTGCCGTGGTGCTGATGCGCATGCCGTCGGTCGGCATCACCTGCTACCCCACCCAGGGCGGCAGCGGCGTCGTGGCCACGGAGCTGGGCATGAACCTGGCACGGCACGGCTGCGCGGTGCACTTCATCTCCAGCAGCCTGCCGTTCCGGCTGCGGCAGTACAGCGAGAACATCTTCTACCATCCGGTGGACATGCCCCAGTACCCGGTGTTCCAGAACTCGCCCTACACCCTGAGCCTGGCCACGGTCATGAGCGAGACGGCGGTGCGCTGCGGCCTGGACATCCTGCACGTGCACTACGCCATTCCCCACGCGGCCAGCGCCTACCTGGCCCGGCAGATGGTGGGGCCGGAGCGGCTGAAGGTGGTCACCACCCTGCACGGCACCGACATCACCCTGGTGGGGCAGGAGCCCTCGTTCTTCCCCATCACCCGCTTCATGATCGAGCAGAGCGATGCGGTGACCGCCGTCTCCACCTTCCTGCGGGACGAGACGGTGCGGGTGTTCGGGGTGCGGAATCCCGTCGAGGTCATCCCCAACTTCGTGGACGCCCGCATCTACCGGCCGCGGACGGACGACAGCGGTGCGGCGGCGGTTCGCCCCCGGCGGCGAGGACGTGCTGATCCACGCCTCCAACTTCCGCAAGGTGAAGAACCTGACGGCGGTGCTGGCGGTGGCGGCCCGGGTGGCCGCCCGAGCGGCCGGTGCGGCTGGTGCTGGCCGGGGACGGGCCCGAGATGCCCGCGGTGCGCGCCGAGGCCGAACGCCTGGGCCTGACCGACCGTGTCGTGTTCCTGGGCCACGTGGACGACCTGTCCGAGGTCCTGCCCGCGGCCGACGTGCTGCTGCTGCCGTCGCTGCACGAGTCCTTCGGCCTGGTGGCCCTGGAGGCCATGGCCTGCGGCGTGGTGCCGGTGGTCACGGACCGGGGCGGGGCGGCGGACTTCATCCAGGACGGCGTGAACGGCTTCCTGCGCGATCCGGCGGACATCGACGGGATGGCGGCCGCGGTGCTGCAGGTCCTGGAGGATCCGGCCCTGCGGGCCCAGCTGGCCGAGGACGCCCAGCGGGACGCCTCCGGGGATTTCGGGATCGCCTGCGTCCTCAAGAAATATCTCGATCTCTACGACCGCCTCCTGGCCGCCCCGGGACCCCGCGCGGCTGGTTGACAGGAATCGCCGGGGGCTTACAATGATGACAGGAGGCGCACGAGCGCCCATGCCGGAAGGTGGCCCATGAACGACACCCTGGACCTGCTGCGGAAGCTCGAGACCGTCGCCGAGAAGCGGGGCGTGTTCCGCCCCGAGGCGTACGTGTTCGTGCTGGAGGCCCTGGAACTGGCGGTGGCCAGCCAGGACGAGCCCGGCCACGTGTCGGGCGAGGACGTGCTGGACCGGATCCGCACCCTGGGCCGGGAACGCTACGGCGCCCTGGCCGGCGATGTCTTCAATGCCTGGGGCATCCGCGGCACGGTGGACTTCGGGCGCGTGGTGTTCCACCTCGTGGACGAGGGCCTGCTGCACAGGCGGGACGAGGACACCCTGGCCGACTTCATCGACAAGTTCGACTTCCGCGAAGCCTTCGCCCTGCGCGTCCACGAAGGGCGCGCCTGAGCCGACGGAACTTTTCCCGCCCCGGCGCCGTAACGCTGAGCCGGGGCGGCGACCGATCGACCGGGGGCCCGCGCCCCCACCGGACCATGGAGGGTCCGCGGATCCGGCCGCGAGGGAGCGGGGCCGCATCCCCATCCGCCAACGTCGCCTCCCCGAGGAGAACCCATGCCCGCGTGCCAGTTCCTGGCGACCATGGGCCCCGGCGAACTGCTGGGCCTGGTCCTCGAGTCCACGTTTTTCGGCAAGACGATCCTGCTGGTCCTGCTGGTGCTGTCGCTGCTCTCGTGGGCGGTGTTCATCGACAAGGCGCGCACCCTGTCGCGGCTCCGGGCGGGGCACCTGGAGTTCTGGACCCGCTGCGAACAGTGGCTGGACGGGCGGCTGGACCGTGCGGACCTGGTGGCCTGGTGCGGCCGAGCACCCGGACCTGCCCCTGTGCAACCTGATGCGCGAGGCCGACAGCCTGACCCAGGCGCCGGCCATCCGGCGGGCGTCCGAGCGGGTCACCTACATGGAGATCGAGGGTCTGGAACGCTACATCCTGCTGCTGTCCACCGCCGTGACCATCTCGCCGTTCCTGGGCCTGCTGGGCACGGTGTGGGGCATCATGACCAGCTTCTGGGACATGTCGTCCATGCACAGCGCCAACCTGACCGTGGTGGCGCCGGGCATCGCCGAGGCCCTGATCACCACCATCGCCGGCCTGGCCACGGCCATCCCCGCGGTCATCTTCTACAACAGCCTCGTGCGCAAGATCGACCTGGTGGGCAACGAGATGGACCGACTGCGCACCATCCTGGAGGAGGAGGCCGGCGAGGCCGGCAGTGCGGTGGGTCGTGACGGCGTGCGGCGCCCGGCGCTGCACGACCGGGAGAGCATCTGATGGCCGGACGGCGCCGCTCCTACCGCGGCATGGCGGACATCAACATCACGTCCCTGGTGGACGTGACGCTGACCCTGCTGATCATCTTCATGCTGACGGCGCCCTACATCCAGGGCGGGCGTGGAGGTGAACCTGCCCGAGGCCGAGACCCGCAGCCAGGTGGTGAAGGAGGGGCCGGTGATCACCATCACCAAGAACCGGGACGTGTTCTTCCAGGAGCAGTCGGTGGCCATCGCGGACCTGCCGCGGCTGCTGGCGCCCTACGCCGAGCAGAAGGACACCCTGCCGGTGTACCTGCGCTGCGACGAGGAGGTGCCCTACGGGGTCGTGCTGATGGTCATGGCGGCGGTGGAGCGCGAGGGGTTCGCGAACCTGAGCCTGGTGGCCGATCCGCCCAAGGTCGGGGAGTGAGATGAGCCGCGGGCTGCCCTGGTCCATCCTCCTGCACGCCCTGGTGCTGACCCTGGCGGTGATGTTCGGCAACACCGTGCAGCGGCAGGTCGCTGCAGCCGCCGTTGACCATCCGGGCGCATCTGGTCTCGCCGGCGCTGCTGGAGCAGCCGCCCGCCGAGAAGCCGGCGGAGCAGCCGGCCGAGGTCGGCCGCCGCCGCCGCCCGAGGCGGAGCCGCTGCCGCCGAAGGAGGTCCCCGAGGCCAAGCCGCGAGCCCAAGCCGCCGGAGACCAAGCCGAAGCCGAAGCCGGCGGAGACGAAGCCGCAGCTGCCGGCCGATGCGCGGACCGACACGCCGCCGGCGGACCAGGCCGACGCGCCCGCCCTGCCGGTGGGCGCCAGCGTCCAGGGGACCGACGCGGACTTCCCCTTCGCCTGGTACCTGACCACGGTCCAGGGCCAGATCACCCGCAACTGGCAGCCGCGGCAGCTGGGGTTCGGCAAGCGGGCGCGGGTGACCTGCGCCGTGCACTTCGTCATCGCCCGCAACGGCGCCGTCAGCCAGATCAGCATGGTGGACGTCAGCGGCATCAGCGTCTACGACCGCGAGGCCCTGCGGGCCGTGCAGGCCACCCGCCTGCCGCCCCTGCCGCCCCAGTACGGCGGTGCGAACCTCGGCGTCACGTTCATCTTCAACCTGGAGCCCCGGAATTGACGTACCACAGGAAGAAACCCGTGAAGTCCACCCTGGCCCTGGCGGCCGGACTGCTGCTGCTGGCGGCCGCCGGCGGGGCGGCCGCCCAGCGCTCGGGCGAGGTCACCCTCGTCGGCGAGAAGTCGGCCTGGCAGAAGACCCCCATCCTGGTGGACCTGCCCGACGTGTTGAGCGGCGGCGCCGCCGCCGTCCGGACCGCCGATCTGGTGCAGGACGTGCTGGAGAGCGACCTGCGCCTGAGCGGCCTCTTCCTGCCCGCGTTCCGGGTCGAGGCCGGGCGATTCGATCACCTACCAGTACGCGCTCGAGGGCACCGTCGAGGGCTCCCTGCGCGACGCCGGGGCAGACCGGCGAGGACGCGCCGGCGACCCTCAGCCTGAACCTGGTGACCTGGCCCGAGCGGCAGCTCCTGCTGAACAAGCGCTACCGGCCCCTGCCCAGCCAGGTGCGCACCAGCGCCCACCACTTCGCCGACCAGGTGATCGAGATGATCACGGGCGAGCCCGGCATCAGCCTGTCCCGGATCGCCTTCTCCCGGGGCACGGGCGACCGGCGGGACCTGTACGTGGTGGACTACGATGGCGAGGGCCTGATGCGCCTGACCGCCAACCGGACCTTGAACCTGTGCCCGGCCTGGTCCCCCGACGGCGCCACCATCGCCTTCACCAGCTACCGCACGGGCCAACAGGGGCTGTACGGCCTGGACACCGCCAACGGCAAGGTGCACCGGATCATCGAGATGCAGGGCCTGAACCTGGGGGCGGACTGGTCCCCCGACGGCAAGGAGACTGGTGCTGTCCCTGTCCCACACCGGCAATCCGGAGATCTACCGGATCCGGCCGGACGGGTCCATCGTCAAGCGGCTGACCGTCTCGCCGGCCATCGAGATCAGCCCCAGCTGGTCTCCGGGCGGCCGGGACATCGTTTTTACGAGTGACAGGACGGGGACGCCGCAGTTATATATCTTTGACGCGGAAGGGACCGGCAGTCGCCGGATCACCTTCGAGGGGCAATACAACGATTCGGCGGTCTGGTCCCCGAACGGGGAGCGGATCGCGTATACCACGCGCGAGGGGAACTACAACCACATCGTCGTGATCAAGGCGACCGGCGAGTCGCGGCGCGTGCTCACCGACGGGTCGTGGCGCAACGCCGAGGACCCGGGCTGGGCGCCCGACGGGCGGCACCTGGTCTTCGCCTCCGATCGGACCGGCGAGTACAAGCTGTACGTGTGCGACGTGGACGAGGAGACGTTTCGCCAACTGACGTTCGGGGACGACCCGGACATCACCCCGGCCTGGTCCCGCTGACGGGAGAGGCCCCATGCATATCGAACGTGAAGGAGCTTCCCGAATGAACCGCTGGTACCATCGCAATGCCCTGGTCGTTCTCGGTCTGATCTGTGTCCTGGTGCTGGGCAGCCTGCTGACGGGCTGCAGCAAGAAGCCGGCGCCCGAAACCGACACCACCATGAGTGGGACCGAGGCCCCGGTCGAGCCGACGCCCCAGCCGGTCGTGCCCGAGCAGGAGACCACCCCGCCGGTGTCGACGCCCGACTACGCGGCCATGGACCCGTCCGAGTACGGCGTCGCCGACGTCTTCTTCGGGTTCGACGAGTATGACCTGTCCAACGAGTCCATGGCCACCCTGGCCCGGGACGCCCGCATCCTGAAGGACGCCGGCGTGACGGTGCTCATCAGCGGCCACTGCGACGAGCGCGGCACGGTGGAGTACAACCTCGCGCTGGGCGAGAAGCGCGCCAACGTCGTCAAGGACTACCTGGTGAGCCTGGGCGTGCCGGCGGCCAAGCTGCGCACCACGTCCTACGGCGAGAGCAAGCCCTTCGCCATGGGCCACACCGAGGCGGCGTGGTCCCAGAACCGTCGGGCCCACTTCGAGCGCCCCTGACCGGGGAAAGGGAGTCATGAAGGGACGGATCCGCTGGATCGTGGCGGTCGCCATCGCGGCGACCGCCGCCCTCGCGGCCGGCTGCGCGCCGCAGCTGGACCGCATCGAGACGGGCGTGCAGGAGAACCGGGACGAGGTCGCCCGCATGCAGGTGGAGAACCGCCGCCTGCTGCAGGAGGTGCAGGCCCTGGGCAAGCTGCTGCGCATGGGCCGGGACGCGGGCGACGAAACGTCGGCCATGCGCCTGGCCAAGCTCGAGCAGGTATCCACGCGCCTGGACCAGCTCCTGCAGCGCCTGGACGACAACGCCCAGTACATGCGCGACCTCTCGGCGCGGGTGGATCTGCTGGCCACCCGCTCGGGCATCCCCACCCTGGGCGAGTACAAGCCGCCGGTGGCGGGGGCCGGGTCCGAGACCCTGCCCGAGGAGGGCCGGGCCATCCTGGACGCAGCCGAACTGGACCGCAACCGGGGCAACCTGGACCTGGCCAGGGCCGGGTTCGAGGAATTCCTGCAGCGCTACCCCGCGGCGGAGGCGGCCGACCGCGCCGTCTACTGGCTGGGGGACCTGGCCTACGCCCAGGGCGACAGCGCGGCGGCCCTGAAGCGGTTCCGGGAGCTGATCGACAAGCACCCGGCCAGCGAGTTCCGCTCGGCGGCCATGTACAAGGCCCGGGCCTGCCTGCTGGCCCTCGGCCGGAAGGACGAGGCCTGGGACCTGGGCGGCCGCCTGCTGCAGGAGTACCCCCAGTCGGACGAGGCGGCCCAACTGAAGCTGGAGCGGGGCGACCGGTAGGCCCGCGCGCCCCGGAGGAGAAGCGGCGATGGCGAAGTATTCGGTGCTCAAGATGGCCCGGGGGCTGAACCAACCCTTCCGTCCCGTGGAGATCGCCGACCTGGACGGCGACTACCACGCCTTCATCGTGCGCTACAGCGGCGACTACATCGCCCACGCCCACGAGCGCGACGAGTTCGTCTACGTGCTGGAGGGCGCCGTGACCTTCGAGATCGGCGGCAAGACCGAGGAGGTGCGTCAGGGCGAGGCCATCCTCATCCCCGCCGGCACCCGCCACCGTCCCCGCTGCCGCAGCGCGGCGCTGGGCATGGTGGTGGAGACCAAGGGGCTGCAGAAGCAGGCCGAACCGGACGCCTGACCCGGCGCCGGCGAATGAACTGGGGCGGCCCGTCGGGCCGCCCCTTCGCCGTATCCCGGGTCGTCGTGCCGGCTAGAGGTGCTCGTCCTCGGCCGCAAGCATCTTCTCCACCCAGAGCACGTCGCCCCGGCTCCCGATGTACAGGGGCACCCGCATGTGCAGGTCCTCGGGTACGATCTCCAGGACGGGTCCGCGGCCGTCGGAGGCGTAGCCGCCGGCGGCTTCGGCCACCATGGCCAGGGGCGCGGCCTCGCACATGAGGCGCAGCTTGCCGCCGGGCTTGTCCTCGGTGGGCGGGTACAGATAGATGCCGCCCTTGAGCAGGTTGCGGTGGAAGTCGGCCACGAGCGAACCGATGTAGCGGGCCGTCATGGCGTGCTCGCCGGTGGAGTCGCGCCCGTACTTGAGCTGGCGCACCACCTCGCGGACGCGGGTCGACCAGTTGGGCTCGTAGCCCTCGTTCACCGAGTAGATGCCCCCGTTGAAGGGCGTGGTGATGTTCTCGTGGCTGAGCAGGAACTCGCCGATGCCCGGGTCCATGGTGAAGCCGTGCACGCCGTGGCCGGCGGTGTAGACCATCATGGTGCTCGAGCCGTAGATGACGTAGCCCGCGGCCACCAGGGCGCTGCCCGGCTGCAGCAGGTCCACGTCCTGGAGGTGATCCAGGGCCGAGCGCCGCCGCCAGACGCCGAAGATGGTGCCCACCGACACGTTCACGTCGATGTTGGAGCTGCCGTCCAGGGGGTCGAAGACCACCACGTAGCGGCCGCTGCCCTCGCGGGTGTCGGCGAAGAAGGGGCGCTCCATCTCCTCGCTGCCCATGATGGAGACCTGGCCGCGGGTGCCCAGGCAGCTCAGGAAGACGTGGTTGGCGAACTCGTCCAGCTTCTGCACCTTCTCGCCCTGCACGTTGATCTCGCCCGGTGGCGCCCAGGATGTCCTCGGCCAGGCCGGCCTTGTTGACCTCCTGGCTGACGATCTTGGCCGCCAACGAGATGTCGTTCAGCAGGCCGGTGAAGTCGCCGCTGGCGCTGGGGTGCAGGCGCTGCATCTCGAGGATGTGGGCCTCGATGGTCTGGAGATTGCGCGGTCCTGGGGGCATGACGGTCCTTCGGCTGCGCCCGGGACGGGCGATGGGGGCTCGGTCGCTAGGACCCACATAGTAGCAGCACGGGGCGCGGCGACAAGGGCTTAGCCGCCGGCGGGATTCCCTTGCCCTGGCCGCTTCCGTTTGCCATCGTGGACCCCGGACTCCGCCCATGGGATTCCCCTCTCCGGGAATCCGCGCGGCCGCATGGCCGCGGCACCAGCGCTGGCGCGCGCGGGCGCGCCGCCGATCCGCCCAGCCGGGCGCAGGAGGAACCATGTCCGACGCCATGTACGACGTTCCCTTTCCCCAGAACGAACCGGTCAAGGGCTACCTGCCGGGGTCGCCCGAGAAGGCCGAGTTGAAGGCCGAGCTGAAGCGCATGGCCGGCGAGCAGATCGAGATCCCGCTGGTGATCGGGGGCCGGGAGATCCGCACCGGCAAGCTGGCCGACTGCGTCATGCCCCACGACCACAAGCGGGTGCTCGGCCGGTACCACCAGGCCGGCGAGAAGGAGGTCAAGGCCGCCATCAAGGCCGCCGCGAAGGCCAAGAAGGCCTGGGCCGCCACGCCCTTCCAGCACCGGGCCGCCGTGCTGCTGAAGGCCGCCGAGCTGCTGGCCGGACGCCGCCGCGCGCTGCTGAACGCCGCCACCATGCTGGGCCAGAGCAAGAACCCCTTCCAGGCCGAGATCGACAGCGCCTGCGAGCTGATCGACTTCTGGCGCTTCAATCCCTACTACGCCCAGCAGATCATGTCCGAGCAGCCCGAGTCGGCGCCGGGCATGTGGAACATGCTGGAGCAGCGCCCGCTGGACGGCTTCGTCTTCGCGGTGACCCCCTTCAACTTCACCAGCATCGCCGGCAACCTGCCCACGGCGCCGGCGCTGATGGGCAACACGGTGGTGTGGAAGCCGGCGTCCAGCGCGGTGTTCAGCGCCCACTACATCATGCAGATCCTGCGCGAGGCCGGCCTGCCCGACGGCGTCATCAACCTCGTGCCCGGCAGCGGCGCGCCAGGTGGGCGACCCGGTCGATGGCCAGCCCCGAGCTGGGCGGCGTCCACTTCACCGGCAGCACCGGCGTCTTCAACGGCATGTGGGCGCAGATCGGCACCAACATCGCCTCCTACGGCTGCTACCCGCGCATCGTGGGCGAGACCGGGGGCAAGGACTTCGTCTTCGCCCATCCCTCGGCCGACGTGGACGCCCTGGTGACCGCCCTGGTGCGCGGCGCCTTCGAGTACCAGGGGCAGAAGTGCTCGGCCGCCAGCCGGGCCTACGTCCCGGACTGCCTCTGGAAGGAGGTGCAGACCAAGCTGCTGGAGGCCGTGGCGAGCATCCGCATGGGCGACGTCACCGACTTCCGCACCTTCATGGGCGCGGTCATCGACCGGCACGCCTACGAGGCCATCAAGGGCTACATCGACCGGGCGCGCAAGGCCCGCGGCAAGGCGCAGGATCATCGCCGGCGGCGGCTGCGACGACAGCAAGGGCTACTTCATCGAGCCCACGGTGATCGAGGCCAAGGATCCCCATCTACGAGAGCATGGTCGAGGAGATCTTCGGGCCGGTGCTGACGATCCACGTCTACCCGGAGAAGGAGCTGCTCAAGACCCTGCGCCTGTGCGACACGTCTTCGGCCTACGCCCTGACCGGCGCCGTCTTCGCCCGGGACCGGGCGGCCGTGATCCACGATGAAGGACGAGCTGGAGGGCACCGCCGGCAACTTCTACATCAACGACAAGCCCACCGGCGCCGTGGTCGGCCAGCAGCCCTTCGGCGGCAGCCGCGCCTCGGGCACCAACGACAAGGCGGGCAGCTACCTGAACCTGATCCGCTGGACGACCCCGCGGACGGTCAAGGAGACGTTTGACCCGCCGCGGGATTATCCGTATCCCTACATGTCCGATCGATAGCGATCCGTGGCGTGCCACGGGCCTGTCGAAGCGGGTGAGCAAGGGGAGGGGCGGTCCCGACAGGGCCGCCCCTCACTGCGTCCGGGGCGGGGGTCAGCGGGCGGCCACCGCGGCCACCAGGCCCGCGAACGGGCGCGCATCGCCGTCGCGGCAGGCGGCGGCGCAGGCGGCCAGGTAGGTGCCGCGCCGGGTGGCCGGGATCACGAGCCAGCGGTGACCGGCGGCGCTGCGCAGGGTGTTCAGGAGCAGGCGGGCCAGGCGGGCGTTGGCCCCGGGCCAGGGCCGGATCCAGAGCACCGCCAGGTGCAGGAGCAGGGCCCGCACGTCCCAGGCCGGTTCGGCGGCGGCCAGTTCCCACATGCGCGTCACGCAGGTGCGGACCGCGGCGGGCGCCGGGGCGTCGTCCCGGTGGAAGAGGCGAGGGCCGGCGGCCCGCACCGGAGGCACCAGGCCCGCGGCCACCGCGGGTCGCGTCAGGGCGGCGTGCCAGGCCGTTGCCGCCGCGGGCAGCAGGGTCGTCCGCCTCGGCGCCCTGCAGCAGCTGGAGGATGGCCACCCGCGCCTCCACCAGGGCGGCGACCCAACCGTCGAGGGCGGCCAGGGCGGCGGCGTCCACGCCGGCACGGGAATCCTCCGGACGGGGGTCCTTGGGGGCGATGGCCGCGGGCCAGCCCTGGAGATGCGCTTCGGGGCCGGCTTCGCCCAGGGCGGAGGCCACGGCCCGCACGGGCACGGCGAAGCCGCTCAGGGCGAGGCTGAAGGGCACGTCCACCGCCTGGTCCTGGTCCACGGCCCGCAGATGGGCCAGCAGAGGCGGGCGCGCGGTGGCGGCCAGCGGCTGCAGCGAGGGGCGCCAGGCGTCCCAGAGGGCGGTCAGGCGGTCGACGGGGGCGGGCGCGTTCATGGCATGGGCGCTCCGAGGGTTCCGGGGACCGTTCGTCCCGGCCGGGCGGTTGCGCCGGAGGGGCCCGGCAGCGAAAACTTGGTGCCGGAGGTGGGACTCGAACCCACACGTTCCAGAGGAACACTGGATTTTGAGTCCAGCGCGTCTACCAGTTTCACCACTCCGGCACCCGCAGGCTTTCCCGACGACGGCGGGAGCTCAGCAGGCGCCGATGTTAGGGGCGCTCCCGGGGAAAGTCAAGGCAGGGAAAAGTTTGACACATCCGGCAGAATTGCTATATTTCCCGCTCGTTCCGGTGGGGCCATAGCTCAGCTGGGAGAGCGCATGACTGGCAGTCATGAGGTCAGGGGTTCGATCCCCCTTGGCTCCACCACCCGCATCGCCTAGGCCCGCTTTTCGGCGGGCCTTTGCTTTGGGAGGAACCCTGTGGCCCGCCGCGGTCCCAAGATCCTGCTGCTGCTGGTCCTGCTGACGGGCGCCGCCGCCGTGGGTACCCACTGGTCCGCCTTCGAGGGGCACTTCGCCGCCGCCGGCGGCGGCGGTGCGCCCGTCTTCGCGGCGGCCTTCGTGCTGCTGACCATGGGCTGCTTCCCCGTCTCGGTGCTGGGCATCACCGCCGGCGTCGTGTACGGCCTGGCCGGCGGCCTGGCGGTGGTCCTGCCGGCGGTGGCGGGCGGCGGGCTGCTGATGTTCGCCCTGGGCCGTTCGATCCTGCGGGAGCCGATCCGGCGCCGGGTGGCGACCCGCCCGCGCTGGCGGGCCCTGGAGGAGCTGGCCGCGGCCAAGGCGGTGCGGCTGAACATCCTGGCGCGTCTTTCCCCGTTCAATTACGGCTTCGTGTGCTACACTCTGGCCGCCGGACGGAGTTCCCTGCGGGCCTACGCCCTGGGCCTGCTCGGTGCGGTGCCCAGCCTCGTCGCCCACGTGCTGGTGGGCACACTCCTGCGCTCCGGGGGGGCGGCCCTGCACGGGGACCGGGTCTCCACGGTCAAGGTGGCCGCCACGGCGGCGGCGGTGCTGGCGCTGCTGGTGCTGACCTGGCAGATGGGGCGGCTGGCGGTCTCGGCCTGGCGCGAGGCGGCCGCGGCGGTGGAGCCGGAACGGCGCACGAGAAGGATTCCCGCGACGCATGAGCGACGGCGTCCGCAGCAACATCATCCGGTTCCCGACGCCCGTCGGTGGCGATCGCGCCCTGCTGTTGAGGGTCGAGCTGCTGCTGGTGACGCCGGCGGTCTGGCGCCGCCTGCTGGTGCCGGAGCGCGCCACCTTCTGGGACCTGCACGTGGCCATCCAGGACGCCTTCGGCTGGGGGGACCGGCACCTGCACCAGTTCACCGTCGACGATCCCCACGGCGGCCCCACGCGGCGCTTCGGCATCCCCGACGACAGCGGCATCAACCGCGCCGAGGACGTCCTCGCGGATTGGGAACACCGGCCCGCGCGCTACCTGCGCCGGGACGCGCCCGAGGCGCTCTACGTGTACGACTTCGCCGAGGAGTGGCAGCACGCGGTGGAACTGGAGGACGTGATCACCGGCGAGGATCTCCTGGCGCTGCCCCGCTGCCTGGACGGGGCCGGTCGCACACCCCGCGAGGACGGGGGGCGCGTGGCCGGGCAGGACAAGGACTTCGCGCCGGACGGCATCGAATTCTCGGACCCGCGCCGGCGCTGGCTGCGGACGTTCGGGCATGACTGAGCTGGTCGTCATCCTGGGTGCCGCCGCGGCTGCGCTGGCGGTGGCGACGGCCTCCGGCGTCCGGCGCCTGCGGGCGCGCCAGGCCGATCTGGACCGGCGGACCGCCGAGAACGAGGCGCTGACGGCGGAGATGCGCCGGATCGAGGTGAGCCTGGCGCGGGGCATCACGGCGGAGGAGGAGCGCGACCGCCTCTTCAACCTCTCCATCGACATGCTGGCCGTGGGCGGCTTCGACGGTTTCCTCGAGCAGATCAACCCGGCCTGGGTGCGGGTGCTGGGCTGGTCGCGCGACGACCTCATGGGTCGGCCCATCGTCGACTTCGTGCACCCGGAGGACCGCCCGGCCGCCGCCGAGGCGTTCCGCCGCCTGGCGGACGGCGAGCCCGTGGACGGCCTGGAGAGCCGGGTCGAGTGCCGCGACGGCTCCCACCGCTGGCTCTCCTGGAACTCGTTCCCGTATGCGGGGCGGCAGCGCATCTTCTCGGTGGTGAGGGACATCACCGCCAACAAGCGCGCCGAGCAGCTCCTGCTGGAGAACCAGGATCGCCTGCGGGCCCTGAGCAACCAGCTCTCCCTGGTGGAGGACCGGGAACGGCGGCACCTGGCGGAGGCGCTGCACGACGGCCTGGCCCAGCAGCTCTTCGGCCTGCGGGCCCAGGTGACCCTGCTCAAGTACCCGGAGAAGCTGCCCGACCAGCGGGCGGTGGTGCAGCAGATCATCGAGGTGCTGGACGAGACCATGACCCAGGCCCGCTCCCTGACCTTCGAGCTGTTCCCGCCGGTGCTCTACGAGGTGGGGCTCGCCGGAGCGCTCGAGTGGCTGGGCCGGCAGTTCGAGCAACGCACCGGCATCGCCTGCGAGGTGGACACGGCCGAGGGCGAGCCCGACCTGCCCGAGGACCTGCGCATGATGGCCTACCAGTCGGTGCGCGAGCTGCTGAACAACGTGCGCAAGCACGCCGGCGCCAAGGCGGCGGTGATCAGCATGGAGGCGGACGACGAAGCCCTGCGCCTCACGGTCCGGGACGACGGCCAGGGCTTCGACCCGGCGTCGGCCGAGGACACGGTGCCCTCGGCGGAGGGCGGCGGCTTCGGCCTGTTCAGCATGCGCGAGCGGCTGCTCTCGGTGGGCGGCAGCCTGGCCCTGGCATCCGGTCCTGGACAGGGGTGCCGGGTGGATCTTACCTTCCCCGCGCCTCCGGCCGCATCGTAAGACCCGAAACGCGAGGATTCGCCGATGCCGGGCGAGCTCTACGCCTTGACCTGCGCCGTCGTCTGGGCCCTGGCCGTGGTCTTCTTCCGGCGTTCGGGGGAGACGGTCCCGCCCCTGGCCATGAACCTGTTCCGGGTGGCGCTGTCCAGCGGTCTCTTCCTGGTGACCCTCGCCCTGCGGCGGCAGCCCCTGCTGGGGGTGGCGCCCGCGGCGGACTACGTGCGGCTGGCCGCCAGCGGGATCATCGCCATCGCCGTGGCGGACACCCTGTTCCACGCCTGCCTGAACCGGGTCGGGGCGGGGATCAACGCCATCATCGACACCCTCTACGCGCCCTTCGCCCTGCTCTTCGCCCTGCTGATGCTGGGCGAGACGGTGGGGCCGTGGCAGCTGGGAGGCATGGCCCTGATCATCGGCGGCGTGCTGACCGCGACCCGGGTCGAGGCGCCGCGGGGGACCACCCGGAGCACCCTGCTCGCCGGCATCCTGCTGGGCGTGGGTTCCATGGCGGCCCTGACCTTCGGCATCGTGCTGGCCAAGCCCGCCCTGGAGCACAACGACGTCCTGTGGGCCACCACCGTGCGGCAGCTGGCGTCCCTGGCGGTGCTGCTGCCGGCGGCGCTCATCCACCCGGAACGCCGGCGCTACGTGCGCGCCCTGCGGCCCCAGGCCTCCTGGCGGTTCACGGTGCCCGGGACGGTCCTGGGCTCGTACGTGTCGCTGCTCTTCTGGATCGCGGGCATGAAGTACGCCGCCGTCGGCACCGCCGCGGTGCTGAACCAGACCAGCACCATCTACATCCTGGTCTTCGCCAGCCTCTTTTTGGGGGAACGGTTCACGCGCCGGAAGGCCCTGGCCGCAGCGCTGGCCCTGGGCGGCGTCCTCCTGGTGATGCGTCCGTGGGAGTAGAAAGCCCCCATACTTTTTTTTGGGAATTAATGAAACACATGTTATATAACGACCGTAATGCGGCGATGAGTGCCGTTCACATGGGGGGCTGAATTGCGGAAACCTGTTTTCACTAAAGAAGATGTGGTTGCAGCGGGTCTGGCGGTGGTCCGGCGCGACGGCCTGGACCAGCTGTCGGCGCGCAAGGTGGCCGAGGGCCTGGGGGCCTCCACGGCCCCGGTCTACAGCAACTTCGCCACCATGGAGGCGCTGGCGGTGGCCGTCAAGCAGGCCGCCGTGGCCGAGCTGGTGGCGATGACGCGCCGGGACCACACGGGCGACGCCTTCCTGGACATGGGCGTCGGCGTGCTGAAGTTCGTCTGGGCCTGGCCTCGGCTCTACGCGGCCCTCTTCCTGGTCCCGCCGACGGACTACGACCCCGGCGGCGACCTCATGGACAAGCTGACGATGACCATGGCCGAGCTGCCGGAACTGGAGCCGCTGCCCCTGCTGGAACGCATCCTGGTCCTGAAGAAGCTGGCCCTCTTCACCCACGGGCTGGCCACCGAGATCTGCCACGACTGCCCGGCGGACTGCACCCTGGAGCACATGGTGCTGCTCCTGCGCGAGGTGGGGCGCGCGGTGGTCGCGGACGCCCGGGCCGGGCACCCGCGCACGACCGGGGACGCGGCGCTGGTGGCGGGCATCTGCGAGGACGTGGCCGCCGGGGGCGGCGCAAGCGCAAAGGACGACCAACCATGACCTGCACACGATGCAGCGCGGTCCTGCTGGGGCTGGCGCTGGCGACGACCGGCCCGACCGCGGCGGCGTCCGTGGCCGCGGCCGACAGCGCGGGGCCCATGCCGGCCTTCACCGCGGCGGAACCCCTGGGCGCGGAAATCGAAGTCCGGACGGGCGCGCCTGCCGCGGTGGACCTGGCGGCCTGCGTCGAGGCGGTCCTCGGGGCGAACGACCAGCTGCGGGCCCAGCGCCTGAAGCGGGGTGAGTTGGAGGGCCAGATGGACCAGGCCCTGTCCAACGGCCTGCCCAGCCTGGACCTGACCGGGTCGTGGACCCGCGGCCGCGACCCCAGCTTCGCCCTGGACGAGACCTTCGGCGGCGGCGGGGGCGGCGGCGGGCTCTTCCCGCCGGCGCCCGCGGGTTCGGATCCGGGTTTCAGCCAGTGGGTGGATCAGTTGAACGAGGGCTTCGGTTCGTTCATCCCGGCGCCCGACGCCATCCCGGCCCAGTCCTTCGTCAACGCGGGGCTGACGGCCACCTGGGAGCTCAATCCGGTGAAGATCCTGGGCGCGGTGGGCGCCGCCCGACTGGGCATCGAGCAGCAGGACCTGCAGCTCAGCTCCACGGAGCACACCACGGTCGAAGCCACGGTGACGGCCTACTACGCCATCATCCGCGCGGCGGAGAACGTGCAGGCGGTGCGGGCGCAGCTGGCGAACCAGCAGGAGCTGCTGGACATCACGTCCATGCGCTACGACCTGGGCCTGGCGACCCGGCTGGATTCGCTGCAGGCGGCGGTGACCGTGGCCAACACCCGGCCCCAGCTGGTGGTGGCCGAGGCCCGGTTGCGAAACGCGGGCAGCCGGCTGAACGCCCTGATGGGCCGGTCGCCCCAGGCGCCGCTGCGCATCGTCAACGACCAGCTCCTGGAACTGGATCCCCTGGATGACGCGGGCGCCATGGCCCTGGCCCAGGTTCGGCCCGAACTGGCGGCCACGACGCTGTTCGTGGACATCCTGCGCCGCAACCGGCAGGTGCAGGTGGCCGGCCGCCGGCCCTACCTGACCCTGAGCGGTTCCTACGGCTACGTCGGTCACACCTTCGCCTCGGTCTTCGACGACGGCCACGACTCGTGGCGGGCCACCGCCGCGGTCACGCTGCCCGTATTCGACGGCCTCCTGACCAAGGGCCTGGTGGGCGAGACCGACGCCCGCATCCGGCGCACCGAAGCGGAGCTGGACGGCCGCCGACGCGACGTGCAGGTGGAGGTGCTGGACCTGCTGGCCAACCTGCGCCTGGCCCGGAAACTCCTGGACGCTGTGCAGCTGAACCTGCGGCAGGCCGAGGACGTGCTGGAGGAGAGCCTCATGATGCTGCAGCTGGGCAAGACCAACTACCTGGACGTCCTGGTGGCCGAGGCGAACCGTGCCCAGGCCCGCAGCAGCGTCATCGAGGCGCGCTACACGGTGTTGACCCTGACCGCGTCCCTGAAGCGCGCGGTCGGCTATTCCCCCATGGTGCCCCTGCGGGAGATCCCCGGCCTGGTGGCGGAGGTGGAGCGATGAAGCGGCGATGGATCACGACGGCGGCCTTGGCCCTGGCGGCGGCCGGCTGTGCGCCCGGGACTCCGGCGGACCAGGGGGCGGAAGTGCCCCGCAACGTGCGCGTGGTGGACGTGGCCCGGGCCGATCTGACCGAGTACTACGAGGTCTCCGGGCCGGTGGTGCCCGTGCGTGCGGCGGACCTCAGCGCCCAGGAGAGCGGTCCGGTGGTGGCGATCGTGGCCGGCAAGGGGGAGGCGGTGCCCGCCGGCGGCACCATCGTCGAGCAGGAGCGGGACATCCTGGCGGCCGACCTGGCGGCGGCGCGCGCCGACCGGGCGACCCAGGAGTTCAACCTGGACAAGGTGCGCAAGCTCCACGAGCCGCGGGCAAGGTCAGCCGCCTGGAACTGTTGACGGCCGAGTCGCGCACCGCCGACGCGCGTTCCCGCGCCGCGGTCGCCCGGGTCCGCTACGAACGGGCCGCGGTCAAGGCCCCCTTCGCGGGCCTGCTGGTGGAACGCAAGTGGAACTGGGCGAGCTGCTGGTGCCGGGCATGCCGGTGGCGCGGGTCATCGATCCGTACACCCTGAAGCTCGAGGCCTACCCTCACCGACGGCCAGGTGTCCTGGGTCCGGGCGGGCGAGGTGGCCGAGGTGCTGCTGGGCGAGTCGGCCGAGCCCGCGAACGGCACCGTCACCTTCGTCTCGCCCGAGGCCGACCGGGCCACGGGCAAGTTCGCGGTGGAGATCGAGATCCCCAACCCGGAGCTGCGCTGGAACAGCGGGGTGATCGGCCGCGCCCGCCTGCCCAAGCACGTGACCGCCGACGCGGTGATCGTCCCGCGCGACGCGGTGCTGCCCGGGCGCGGACGGCGCCGACGTCTTCGTGGTCGAGGGCGATCGCGCCCGGCGGCGCCCGGTGGAACTGGGACCCTACCAGGGCCTCATGGTGGTGATCGTCGACGGCCTGCAGCCGGGCGACCGGCTGGTGGTGCGGGGCCAGCGCGATCTGCGCGACGGCAGCCTGGTGAACGTCACCGAGACGGCCACGGCCGCCGACGGTTCCCTGCCCGGCGACCCGGCGACGGTCTCCGCGGCCGCGGCGGCGCCCCGCGTCGGCGCGCCGGAGGCGGCCGGCGGCGCGGCGGAGGCGTCCCGATGAAGCTGACCCGTGGGGCCATCCGCCGCTATCCCATGATCTTCGCCTTCATGGTGATCATCACCGTGATGGGCGTGTCGCTCGTACCTGAAGCTGCCGCGCGAATCGTCGCCGGACGTGAAGATCCCCTTCGTGATGGTGATGGCGCCCTACGCGGGCACCAGCCCCGAGGACATGGAGAACCTGGTCACCCGCAAGCTGGAGAAGGAGCTCAAGGGGCTCGAGGACCTGAAGGAGATGACCAGCAGCTCCGCCTACGGCATGACCGTCCATCACCCTGGAGTTCGAGTCCAAGGTGGACATGAGCGACGCCCTGCAGTCGGTGCGTGACCGGGTGGAGCTGGCCAAGCCCGACCTGCCCGTGGACCCGCGCAACGATCTGATCGTGCAGGAGGTCTCGGCCGCCGACGCCTTCCCCGTGATGCAGATCAACCTGGCCGGGGACATCGATCTCTCCGTGCTCAAGAAGATGGGCGAGGACCTGCAGGAGGAGCTGGAGAAGATCAAGGGCGTGCTGGACATCGACCTGGTGGGCGGCATCGAGAACGAGGTCCAGGTGGACGTGGACCCGGAGAAGCTGGCCTACTACGACCTGGCGCTGCAGGACGTCCAGGACGCCGTGGCCCTGCAGAACATCACCATCCCCGGCGGCAAGCTGCCGCTGGGCGTGTACGACTACCAGGTGCGCGTGCCGGGCGAGGTCGAGGATCCCGAGGAGATGCTGGGCTTCGTGCTCAACCCCGGCTCGACCCGGACCCGGTCTACCTGCGGGACGTGGCCACCGTCGCCTTCGGCATCAAGGACCGCGAGACCATCAGCCGCGTCAACGGCAAGGACGCGGTCACCCTGGTGGTCAAGAAGCGGAGCGGCGAGAACATCATCGACATCGCCGACCAGGTGCGGGCCACCGTGGAGCGCCTGCGGCCCACCTTCCCGCCCCAGACCGAGGTCAGCGTCGTCGCCGACCAGTCGGTGCAGATCGAGAACATGGTGGGCGAGCTGGAGAACAACATCCTCAGCGGCCTGCGTCCTGGTGATCGTGGTGCTGCTGGCCTTCTTCGGTTTCCGCAACGCGGTGTTCGTGGGCACGGCCATCCCGTTCTCCATGCTGATCACCTTCATCGTGCTGGGGGCCGCTGGGCATCACCCTGAACATGGTGGTGCTGTTCAGCCTGATCCTCGCCCTGGGCATGCTGGTGGACAACGCCATCGTGATCGTGGAGAACATCTACCGCCACCGCGGCAAGGGGCATGGACGCGGTGGAGGCCGCCGACGTGGGCACCGGTCAGGTGGCCGGGCGCGGTGATCGCCTCGACCCTGACCACGGTCTGCGCCTTCGGGCCGATCGTGTTCTGGCCGGGGATCATGGGCGAGTTCATGAAGTACCTGCCCATCACCGTGATCATCACCCTGAGCGCCTCGCTGCTGGTGGCCCTGGTCTTCAATCCGGTGCTCTGCGCGCGGTTCATGGCGCCGCCGGGCGAGGTGAGGGGCGCCCAGAAGCTGGGCGACCGGCTGATCGAGCTCGGGCTGCGCACCTACCGGCCGACGCTGGAGTGGGCCCTGCGCCACCGCTTCCCGGTCCTGGTGCTGGGCGTCAACCTGCTGCTGGTGCGTCGGTGTTCGCCTCTACGTCGTCTTCAACGCGGGCGTCGAGCTGTTCCCGGACGTGGAGCCCCAGTTCGCCACGGTGAACATCGACGCGCCCAGCGGGACGCGCATCGAGCAGACCGACAGCCTACGCCGCGGCAGATCGAGAAGGAGGTGGCGGCCATCGGCCGCGACCTGAAGGCCTACGCCACGGCGGTCGGCGTGCCCATCGACGCCCAGGGCGGCGGCGGCACCGCTGCCCAGCCACCAGGGCCAGATCACCATGGAGTTCGTGGACAAGGAGGACCGCGCCCGGGCTCGTCCCGCGACGAGCTGGAGGAGCTGCGCGGCCGCCTGGCGGGACTTCACCGGCGCGCGCCTGACCGTCGAGAAGATGGAGGAGGGCCCGCCGACCGGGCAAGCCGGTGAACATCGAGATCTCCGGCGACGACTTCGACGTGCTGGGCGAGCTGGCGGCGCGGGTCACGCGAGGAGATCCGGCGCCATCCCGGGCCTGGTGGACATCACCGACAACTACGACCACGCCCTGCCCGAGCTGACGGTGCTGCCGGACGTGGAGAAGGCGGGCCGCTACGGCCTGCGCACCTCGGACATCGCCGGCACCGTGCGCACGGCGCTGCACGGCAGCGAGACCGCCAAGTACCGGGTGGGCGAGGACGAGTACGACATCGTCGTGCGCTACCGCAAGACCGTTCCGGGGCAAGGTGGAGGACCTGGAGAACGCGACGGTCTTCTACGAGGGGCAAGACGATGCCCCTGTCGGCGTTCGCCGACCACCGAGTTCAACACGGGCCTGGCGGCGGTGCACCGCATCGACGCCCAGCGCGTGGTCACGGTCAGCGGCGAGAACGCCGCGGGCTACAACGCCAACGCCCTGCTGGCCGAGGTGCAGCGCAAGCTGGCCGGCATGGCCATGCCGCCGGGCTACACCCTGACCTTCACCGGCGAGAGCGAGGACCAGGAGGAAGCCACCGACTTCCTGGAGGACGCCTTCGCCGTGGCCATCATGCTCATCTTCGTGGTGCTGGTCAGCCAGTTCAGCTCGGTCACGGTGCCGCTGATCATCCTCTCGAGCGTGGTGCTCTCGCTGATCGGCGTGCTCACCGGCCTGATGGTCACCCACACCTCCTTCGGCATCATCATGACCGGCGTGGGGGTGATCTCCCTGGCGGGCATCGTCGTCAACAACGCCATCGTGCTCCTGGACTACATCATCCAGCTGCGGGCACGGGGGCTGGACAAGCACGAGGCCATCGTCCGCGCGGGCCTGACCCGCTTCCGCCCGGTGATCCTCACGGCGGTCACCACCATCCTGGGCCTGATCCCCCTGACGACGGGCTTCTCGGTGGATTTCGCCGGCGCTGTTCCACGGCCACTTCGGCCGGGTGCTGGTCATCGGCGGCGAATCCAGCCAGTGGTGGGGGCCCATGGGCGTGGCGGTGATCTGGGGGCTGGCCGTGGCCACCTTCCTGACCCTGGTGGTGGTGCCCGTCATGTACAGCACCCTCGAGCCCATCAAGCGGGCCCTCCACGCCTCCTGGGTGCAGGTGATCCTGCGGGAATACGCGGTGTTCGCCGGACGCACCTCGCGGCGCCGGTACTGGGTGTTCGTGCTGACCAGCGGGCTGGTGGCGGCGGTGCCGTTGATCCTGGATGCCCTGCTGGGCTGGCGGGGCGTGGCCACGCTGGCCTACCTCGTGGCGCTGACGGTGCCGGCCACGGGTCTGGCCGTCCGGCGCCTCCACGACGCCGGGCGCAGCGGCTGGTGGCTGCTGGCGCCGCTCGGGAACGTCGTGTTCCTGTTCTGGAGCGGCCAGCGGGGCGGCAACGCCTTCGGCGAACCGCAGCCCGACGGCTGGGACGACGCCGTCTGACCGCTGCGGGTCCGGGGATGAAGAAGGGGAAGGGCGCGGGCCCTTCCCCTTCGGTCGTCGCGGCGGGACCGCGGCTCAGTCGATGGCGTCCAGCAGGGGATCGCGCTTGTAGCCCAGCGCCTGCCAGTCCATGCGGCCGCCCTCGCGGTGGCAGTCCAGGCACTTCAGGGCGTGGGCCGCCGGCTGCACCTCGTGGAAGATGCCCATCCAGCGCTTGCTCCGGACCCAGCTGTACTCCGGGTCCGCGATGCCGTAGGCGGCCTCGGCGCCGTCGGCCACGGCCCGGGGCAGGTCGCCGTTGATGAAGAACTCGTCCACCGCCAGGGGGATGAGCCAGTTCCTGTCCTTGAGCAGGGGCAGCACGCCCTCGTGCAGCTTGAAGGCGTAGATCCGGGCCTTCTTGTCCTTGCGGCTGCCCTGGGGCTCCATCACGTGCACGGTGCCGTCGTCCGCGATGCGCACGGCCTGCCCCATGAGGGTCAGGCGCGTGTTGCCGTTGTACCAGGCATACACCGGCTGCACGTCCTTGCCCATGGTGATGGTGGCGGACCACTTGTTGGCCGACGGGTGGAACTGCGGCGTGGACCAGTCCCGCCGCATGTCCGTGGCGTCGTCCTTGGCGAAGGTCGGGATATGGCAGACGGTGCAGTACACCCGGGCCGTGTGGTGGTCCAGGATCGCCACGCCGTGGGGCTGCTCCGTAGTGGCAGCTGGCGCAGTTCAGGGGATTCCCGGGGTCGTCGGTGGCCGACAGGTCGGAACCGCGGCCGCGCACCCGGTGGTCGTCGCCGGCGTGGCAGGCGATGCACTGCATGTCGTTGCCGTCCTTGGCCATGTGCACGTCGAAGCTGCTGTCGCAGTCGGCCAGGGCGTACTCGATATCGCCGCGCTTGAAGTTGGGGCCGCCGCCGGCGCCGCTGTGGCAGCGCAGGCACATGCTCCGCTCGGGCAGGGTGATGCGCTTGGCGACCGAATCCAGGCCCACCTGGTTCTTCCAGAGGATGGGCTTCCAGACCCAGTTGCCGGCGTCGTCCCGGTAGAGGTCGCGGCGGTAGCCGGCGGCGTGGCAGATCAGGCAGTCGATGTTCTCCAGCTGCGCGTCGCTCAGTTCGGGGCTGGGCTTCAGGCCCAGGCCGGCGTGGCACTTGGAGCAGCCCTGGGCGATGACCTTGCCGTCCTTGTTGACGGCGTTGCCGATCCAGCTGGCCAGCGGGTTGGTGCAGAAGTCGTTCATCGTGTTCAGCTTGCCCAGCTTGTGGCCGTCGCTGTTGACGATGTTGGGCGCGTCGCCCAGCCACTGGTAGTGCTGGGAGTGGAAGAAGGACCTGGCCTCCTCCTCGTGGCACTGCAGGCACGTGCTCGTGCCCTCGTAGTGGTCGAAGTAGCCCTCCTGGTGCGAGTACGTCCGCTTGGCGGCCGGGGCGTTCCCGGCCGCCAAGGCGACGACGATCAGCGCCAGGACGATGCTTGTGGTCGTCCTCATGCGATCCTCCTAGAACCGGGCGCTGAAGCCCAGCGACAGCTTGCCGGCCTTGCTGTAGGTGGGGAAGCCCTGGACGACGGCGGTGTCGCCGATCTCCTTGGGGGCGCCCACGTGCCAGCCGCTGCCGGTGTAGTCGTAGTCGTAGTGGATGTAGCCCAGCCGCACGATGAAGGTCTTGCGGATGCGGTGGGTGACGTAGGCTTCCCACACGGTGCCGCGGGTCGCGGTCTTCGGGCCGATCAGGTCGTCCTGGGCGGGGGTGAAGTTGAACCAGTACTGGGAACCCTTGTTCCACTCCAGGCCCACCTTGGTCTTGCCGTCGGGCATGGTGTAGCGGGCCCCCAGGTAGTACATGGAGCCGGTCTGGGACTCGGGGGTCTCGTACGGGTCGCAGAGCAGCCCGCCGAAGGGACCGGTCACGTCGTCGGGGTGGCTCTTGCTCCAGCTGCCGGTCACGAACCAGTCGACGGGGCCGTCGGTGCGCGACACCAGCAGGCTGGCGATGTCGAAGTCGCCCAGGTTGGCCGAGGGCGCGAAGCGGGTGACGATGGGGCCGGGCATGGGCTGGCCGGTGACCGGGTTGTTGGGCAGGATGATGTCGCCGGCGAAGCCGTCGGTGATGTCGAACGCCCGCGCCAGGGTGGTCTGGACCTGCAGGTCGGGGCTGTCGTAGGCGTCGATGTTGAAGCCGAAGAACGGGGCGTCCTTCAGGGCGCGGTCCGCCGAGACCAGGCCGTTGCCGTACTGGGATTCGAAGCCCAGGCCGTAGCAGGCGCGCAGGGTGGTGTACTCGCCCAGGTGCCAGCCCATGGTGGCGCCGTCGAACTGCATGTCGATGATGGTGCCCATGGGCGTGCCCTGGCGCACCTCGTCCTCGCGGTACTGCAGCGGGGGGCCGTCGGTGCTCGGACGGCGGCCGATGCTCAGGTACAGGGGATCGAAGAACATGTGGCTCCAGGAGAAGTACGCCCGGTCCACCTTCAGGGTGGCGTCGCCCGGCACGCCGGGCCAGTTGGCGTCGGTGTTCAGGGTGTTGGCCTGGCCGTTGAAGACGCCCGTCTGGGTCGAGGCGCCCCAGGGCTTGTACATGGACAGGCGGCCGGCGAAGCTGACGTCTTCGGCGACCTTGGTGTCCATGTTCAGGCGCAGCCGGGTGGTGTAGAGGATGTCGTTGTCGGTCTTGAAGCCCTGGCGGGCGGCGTCGGCCATGAACATCCCCATCATCTGCTGCATGCCCTGGGGATCCATGGCGCCCATGGTCTGGACCCAGTCCTTGACGTCGGCGAAGGACGTCATGCCCTGGAAGACCTGGAAATTGGCGTAGTTCTGCGCGATGTAGTTGTCGATGTCGGCCGTGCCCGTGACGGGCTGGCCGGCGCCGAAGGTCGGATCGGTGTAGAACATCGTGCCGAAGACGAGGGCCTGCATGCGCATGCCGTCGACGTAGTCGGGGATCTCGCCGGTGATGGTGTTGGCGTCCACGCGCAGGTCGCCGCTCCACGCGATCTTGTCCTTGGCATCGTTGACCACCAGCTTCTGGACCTTCTTCTCCAGCGCCTTCAGACGGTCCTCGGTGGTGCGCTCGGCGAAGGCGTTGCCGGACACGGCCACGAGGGCGGCGGCCAGCAGGACGATCGACAGGGTCTTCTTCATCGTTGGCCCTCCGGGTCGGTTGCGGGTGTTGGCAGGGAAACGAAAGGGCGGGCGCCCCGGAAGGCGCCCGCCACGGGTTCTAGCCGCAGGTCATGGGCTGTTCGCTGTCGGCGGCATGGTCGACGCAGAAGGCGCGGATCTTCTTGATCATGTCCTTGTCCAGGACGTCCAGCAGCTTCTTGGAGTCGTCCTGGGGGCAGGTCAGGTCCTTGTGGGTGTCCACCAGGATCGAGTCGAAGAATTCGTTCCACTGGTCCTGGATCAGGCTCATGGGGGTGTACTCGCCGGCCTTGGCGTCGGGGCCGTGGCACTGCTTGCAGACGTTCCGGTAGAGTTCCTTGCCGTCCATCTTCGTCAGGGGCGTGGGGGTGTCGTCGTCGGCCGCCAGGGCCAGGCCGGTCCAGGCGCCCGCCGCGAGCAGCACTGTGGCCAGGATCAGGATTCGCTTCGTCATTGCCGTGGTCCTCCTTGCCGGTTCTGCCGGCGCATGGGGTGGGTTTCCCGCTACGGTTGCAGACAATCGAACGTGCGCGATCGATATTTAGGGAAACGATCTCCTCACCTGTTACCAAAGTCAAGTAATCTGTTAATCCATAGATCGACAGTAGGTTTTGGCCGCCAACATGTCGCCGGACTCTGTAACTGTTTTAAATAATGGCCAGCAGCCCCCGGCGGAGCGCGGGCTGTCGGCGGGCGCACCGGAATCGGTCCGCGGGATCTTGGCTGGTAACGGGCTGAAATGGCCAATAATACGTTTATAAGATAACAGCTAAAGTTGTCCAGCGATCGGCCGAAAACTACCATGCGAGGGATTCCCGCCCTTCCCGAAAGGGGATGCCATGGTCACCGGCGCCTTGTCGTCCGCCCTGGCGGGCATGCAGTCCAATCAACGAGCCTTCGCCCGCCACGCCGAACGCGTCGCCGCGGTCGGCACCGGTCCGCCGGCGCCGGACGTCTCCCTGGAGGACGAACTGGTGGGCGTGATGCAGGCGCGCCGCGGCTACGAGGCCAACCTGGCCGTGGCCCGCGCCGCCGATGACATGCTGGGCACCCTCATCGACGTCCTGGTCTGAGCCATTTCCCCGCGACACCGCCGGAAGCCTGTGGCATGCTGGGACCCGTCCGCGGCCCAGGTCGGGCCGCGCCCCAGACTGCCGAGGTGAACCGTGAGCGTCCGTCCCGTCCTCTTCGAAGACCACACCGCCGCCCGCTTCCGGCCCTTGGCCTGGAGCGTGCCCGTGCCCGAGATCCGCTGCGGCCTGTTCTGCCTCCGGGAGCGCCTGGGCCTGCTCCGACCCGGGGGCGGCGTGACGGCCGTGCGGCCGGGGCTGCGCCCCCTGGGGACGGATCCGGCTTGGCGTCCCATCCCGTCTGCGACGGCCGCGGGTCGGGACCTGTGGCTCAACGGCCGCCTGGCGCCTGCCGCGCCCCTGCTGGCCGATCTGCTGGCGGCCGCGGCCGTGGGGCCCTTCGCCTGGACGGACGAGGCCGGTCTGCTGGCCCTGGCGGCCGATCCGCCCCTGGCGGCGGCGACCCTCGCGTCGTGGGAGACCTGGCGGGAGCAGGCGGAGGAGCAGCCCGGCGACGCACCGGCGGCCTGGAGACCGGCCCTGCCGGCGGAGTGGGAGGCCCAGGAGACGCCCGGAGGCGGCCGCTGGCTGCGGCCCGGCGACGCCGGCCCCGGGGCCCCGGGCACGGCCGGCCCGGCCCTGGGGTGGATCTGGGACCTGGTCCCGCGCACCGCGGCGGCCATCGCCGCGGATCTGGTGCTGGCCGGGGGGCGGCGCTGGCGCCGTCATCCCTTCGGCCTGGTGCCGGCTGCCGGGGCGGCTGATCCGATCTGGGCGGCCGAGACGGCCCTCGCCCCGGCATCGCCGCCAGGGGTCGCGGTCCGCGGCGAAGGGGGCCTGTTCCTGGGGCCGGACACGGACATCCTGCCGGGCACGGTCATCGACACCCGCCCAGGGCCCGTCGTCCTGGACCGGGGCGTCCGCGTGGGGGCGCACGTCTTCCTGGAGGGCCCCCTCTACCTGGGCCCCGGGTGCCGGGTGAAGGCCGGGGCCTGCCTCTACGGGGAGTCGTCCTACGGCACGGGTTGCCGCGTGGCCGGCGAGGTCGGTGAGAGCACCTTCGGCGACTTCGCCAACAAGCAGCACGAAGGCTTCATCGGCCACGCCGTGCTGGGCTCGTGGGTGAACCTGGGGGCCATGACCACCTGCAGCGACCTGAAGAACAACTACGGCCCGGTGCGGGTGGACCTGGGCTGGGGGGCGGTGGACACGGGGTTGCGTTTCGTGGGGCTGCTCATGGGCGACCACGCCAAGACGGCCATCGGCACCCTCTTCAACACGGGCACGGTGGTGGGCTTCGCCGCCAACGTGTTCGGCGACCGGCAGCCGCCCAAGCACGTGCCCTCGTTCAGCTGGGGCGGGCAGGCCGGCGATCCGGCCTACGACGTGGAGAAGGCCGTGGCGACCGCCCGGGTGGTGCTGTCGCGGCGAGGCTGCGAGCTGGGGCCGGACCACGCGTTCCTCTTCCGTTCCCTGGCCTCCCTCTGAGGGCGGGGGATTGCAGATTGCGGCGGGTCGGGGCGCCGGACGGCAGATCTGCAACGCCGCCGGACCCGACCCCGGGTCGGCGGCTTTCTCCCCTCGTCCAACAACTCACTGGATTTCAATCGTTTGGCCGGTGAGAGAACCCGGCGCGAAGACCGCGGTCCCGGTGGCACGGACGATGCAACCCTCAGGATACAATGTTCTCTGCGCCGTCCGTGCTTGACCGCCGGAGCCTCCACACCTCGATGTTGTGGGTTCTCCGTGCCGGCCACGCGGCGACCGCGGGGAACATTATTTTTTCCTTGGCGCAATCACGAAGTTGTGATATTCATTGATTCACGTAACCTTGATCCAACAAACAACGTACAGATCATCGCGTGTGCACATTCTCAGGGTCGCGAAATGGGGAGCATCCATGACCAAAGCGGAACTGGTGGAGATCATCGCCGGCGAAACCGGTGTCAGCAAGAAGGACACGGCGCAGATCGTCGAACTCATCATGGACAACATCGGCCGGGCCCTGGTGGGCGGTGACCGCATCGAACTGAGGGGTTTCGGCAGCTTCAAGGTCAAGACACGGGGTGCGCGCCAGGCCCGCAATCCGCGGACCGGCGACTCGGTGGCCGTGCCTGCCAAGCGGGTGCCGTTCTTCAAGGCTTCCAACGAACTGAAGGGCCGGCTCAACCCGAAAGATTGACACCACGCAACTTCCGGGTTGTCGCCGGGAGGGGCGCGTCCTATCTTGGGGAGTCCGTTCGGGCGCGCGGGGACCTCTGGCTCCGTCGCGCGGTTTCGTGCGGATCGCAGACAGCTCCGGTTTCGGTTCCCCGAGGCACTGGGAACCTGACGATTCAGATGCGAAAGGCAGGTTGCCATGCCCAACGGGCGTAAGCGCAAGCGCAAGAAGATTGCGACGCACAAGCGCAAGAAGCGGTTGCGTAAGAACCGTCACAAGAAGAAGTAGCGAGCCAGAGAGGCCGGCGCCCGGGTTCCGCGGGAATCGGGTGCCGGCCGGCCGCTGCCCTGGCCGCCGCGCGCGGCCGTGCGGAAAGGACGAGCCGGCATGTCGGAGATCCGCCAGGAACGCCGTGGGGCGTTTCGCGTCGACGCGAGCCTGAAGCTCCAAGTCGCCCTCCCCGAAGGCGGGGGCACCGCCGCGCTCGAGACCATCAACATCAGCTCCTCAGGGCTCTACTTCCGTTCGGACCGCTTCCTCGAGCCCATGACCAAGCTGGCCCTGGAGTTGGAGGTGGCCGTTCCCGACGGCGACGGCCTGGCGCTGGTGCCCTGCGAGGGCCTGGTGGTCCGCACCGATCCCGAGACGCCCGGCGACGAGGGGACCGACTACGAGGTGGCGGTCTTCTTCACCCACATCGAACCCGAGGCCCGCGGCGTGCTGGAAAAGCACATCGCGATGCTTCTGGATCCCTCGGCCTGACCGCCGCCCGGCCCCCAGAATCCCGTCAAGTCCCCGCCTGCCCCGACGATAACCACCAGGTGACGTGCCCTGCGGACCGTGCCGGTCCGTCCCACCGAGCAGGTTGGAGCCCAGTGCCGTGATGGTCGATCCCCAGGAACGGACGATCCTCGTCGTCGACGACTCGCCGCCGACGTGCCTGTACCTGCGGCGCCTGCTGGAGCAGCGGGGCTACCGGGTGCTGACGGCCAACGACGGCGCGGCGGGCGCGCGGCTGGCCCTGGAATCCCTGCCGGACCTCATCCTCCTGGACAAGGAGATGCCCGGGATGCACGGCTTCGACGTGAGCCGCATCCTGCGCCGGCACCAGGACACCAGCGGCATCCCCATCCTCATGATCAGTTCGGAGACCGAGATCGCCGAGCGCATCCGCGGCCTGGAGATGGGCGCGGACGACTTCATCACCAAGGGGATCACGGGCGAGGAACTCCACTCCAAGATCAACGCCTTCCTGCGGATCAAGGATCTGCAGGATCGGCTCAAGGGCGAGAGCGACAAGCTCAACCAGATCTTCCGCTTCCTCCACGAGCCCGTGGCCATCTGCGACGCCGACGATCGGGTGTTGCTGGCCAGCCAGGTCTTCCTGAGCCTCATGCGCATGCCCCGCGAGGTCGCGCGCTTCAAGAGCATGACGGAGATCCTGCAGACGCTGCACGTGCCGGCCGAGGCCATCGAGGCGCTGGGGCGCGGCAGCCGCGAGGAGATCCGCATCACCATCACCATCGACGGCGAGCCCACCTACCTCACCGGCCGCACGGCGCCCATCCGCCTGGACAGCAACGAGGAGGCGCTGGCCTACATCTTCCGGGACGTGACCCGCGAGGTGGAGACCGAGCGCATGAAGTCCGACTTCCACTCCATGATCGCCCACGACCTGCGCTCGCCCATGTCGGTGATCCAGGGCTACGTGTCCCTGATGGCCTCGGGCAAGACGGGGGACATCAACGCCACCCAGGCCGAGTTCCTGGAGAGCGTGAACCGCAAGATCACCGAGATGACGGCCCTGCTCAACGACTTCCTGGACATGAGCAAGATGGACGCGGGCTTCGTCAACCTGAAGTGCCAGGACCTTGACCTGGGCGCCCTGATCGGCGAGGTGGTGGCCGACCTGGCGCCCATGGCCGAGAGCCGGGACATCGAGGTGACCGTCGACCTGCCGGGCGAGGCGGTGTGGATCCACGCCGACACCCTGCGTCTGACCCAGATCCTGCGCAACATCGTCTCCAACGCCATCAAGTACAACGTCGAGGCGGGCTGGATCCGCCTGTCGGTCGCGCCCGGGGTGGACGGTTACGCCCGGGTGAGCATCGCCGACGGCGGCATCGGCATGTCCGAGGACGAGCTGCGCGTGCTGTTCCAGCCCTACACCCGGGGCGCGACCCAGCGCACCATCAAGGGCGTGGGGCTGGGCGTGGTCATCGTCAAGAAGCTGGTGGAGGCGCACGGGGGCCAGGTGCACGTGGTCAGCGAGCCGGGCCGCGGCAGCCTCTTCTCCTTCACGATGCCGGTGGCCGAGGTCCCTGCCGACGAGTCCGCCCCAGCCGCCCTGCAGCCGACCGCCCCCTGACCGGCCGCCCACGATTCTGCCACCCCCTGCATCCCTTCCAGCCACGTCCGCGGCGACGGCGCCGGCACGGGCACGTCCTGCCCGGGCGGCAGGATTTGCCGCCCCGGCCCCGCAGGAGAGGTTTCCGGCCCCGCCGCCGCGCTTGCGCCCCGCCCGGCACCCCTCGGGATCCCGGCAGGAAATGCCGCCCGCCCCTGCCGGCCGCACCGCGCCCGGCGGCACGTGCCTTGCGGTCGCCGACCGGGTTCATCCGCCCGCGAGGGGCGGCGACCCGGAAGGAGTGCCCGTGATCAGGAGCCTGAACACCGCAGAGAAGGCGATGCAGATGGAGCAGGTGCGCATCGACGCCCTGGCCAACAACCTCGCCAACGTGGACTCGACGGGTTTCCGCCAGATCCTCACCCGCGTGGTGGAGAAGGGGGCGCCCGACACCCCGGTGCCCGACGCCCGGATGACGGTGGAGACGGCCGCGGCCGGGCGCACCACCGCCGGCCGGGGCCGGACGACGGTGCCGGACACCCTCGTGATGCACGCCCTGGACTCGCGGCCGGGCCCCATCGGGGCCACCGGCCGGGACACGGACGTGGCCATCATGGGCAAGGGGTTCTTCGTGATCCAGACCGAGAACGGCGAGCGCTACACCCGCGCCGGCTCGTTCACCCTCGACTCCCAGCGGCGCCTGACCACCCCCGAGGGGGACGTCGTGCTGGGCACCGGCGGGCCGCTGACCCTGGCCGGGCAATCCTTCGCCATCGCCGCCGACGGCACCGTGACGGTGGACGACCAGGTGGCCGGGCGCCTGCGCCTGGTGGATTTCGCCGACGCCACGCGCCTGGAACACGAGGGGGCCAACCGCCTGAAGGCGCCCGAGGACCTGCCGCCGCGGGAAATGGATCCCGAGGAGATCGTCGTGGCCCAGGGCCACCTCGAAGGCAGCAACGTCGAGGCCATCGACGTCCTGGTGGACATGATTGCCGCCCAGCGCGCCTTCGAGATGCACACCAAGGTCATGACCACGGAGGACCAGCTCCTGGACAAGTCCGTCAACCAGCTGGGCCGCGCGGCCCACGTCTAGCGAAGGGTAGATTGCGATGATCCGAGCCATGGGAACCGCCGCCTCCGGCATGAAGGCCCAGCAGCTGAACATCGACACCATCGCCAACAACCTGGCCAACGTGAACACGACGGGCTTCAAGAAGGCGCACGCCGAGTTCCAGGACCTGCTCTACGAGAAGGTCATGCCCGGGGGGCAGGTGGACGCCCAGGGGCGCGCCGTGCCCACCCGCGTGGAAATCGGCCACGGCGTCAAGCTGGTGTCCACCAACAAGAACTTCAGCCAGGGCACCGTGGTCAGCACCAGCAACCCGCTGGACCTGATGATCGAGGGCGACGGCTTCTTCCAGCTGCGCATGCCCGACGGCACCATCAAGTACACCCGCGACGGCAGCTTCAAGATGGACGCCGAGCGCAACGTCGTCACCAGCCAGGGCTACCGCGTGGAGCCGGCCATCGTCGTGCCCGACGACGCCGTCGAGCTGTCGGTCTCCCGGGACGGTATGGTCAGCGTCAAGGTCCAGGGCGACGACTCGAACCTGCAGGAGATCGGGCAGATGGAGCTGGCCCGCTTCCCCAACGCCGTCGGGCCTGGAGGTCCGCGGCGGCAACATCTTCGCCGAGAGCCCCGCGTCGGGCACGCCCCTCCTGGCCAATCCCGGGACCGAGGGCATGGGCGAGACGGCGTCGGGCTTCCTGGAGATGAGCAACGTGGAAACGGTGGACGAGCTGGTGAACATGATCTCGGCCCAGCGGGCCTACGAGCTGAACAGCAAGACCATCACCATGGCCGACGAGATGCTGCGCATCGTCAACGGCCTGAAGAGGTAGCCATGACGACGGCGCGCGCACGGACGGCGGCGACGGTCCTGGTCCTGGCGCTGGCGGCGGCGGGGCCGGCGGCGGCGTGGGACCTGGCGCTGCCCGACACGGTGACCATCGACGACGGCGTCGCCACGGTGGCCGACCTGGCCACCGGCCCGGTGCCGGCCGCGGCGGCGGACATCGTGGTCGAGGCCGGCGGCCGTCCGGGCACCTGCGTGACCGTGTCGCGCCGCACCGTGCTGCGGCGCCTGGTGCTGGCCGGTGCCGCGGGCGGCCTGCGCCTGCGGGGCGCCGACCGCTGCGTCGTGGTGTTCGCCGGCACCCTGGTCCACACGGGCGAGCTGCAGGAGGCGGCCCGCCGCGCGGTGCAGCCCCTGGTGCCGGCACCGCGGCCGGGTGCGCCGGACAGCTGGCTGGAGCTGGAGATCCCCGGCCGGCGGCTGCCCACCGACGGCGGCGCCTGGCGGGTGGAGACGTCCCGCGGCGAGCCGCTCGTGCCGGGCCGGAACGCGGTCCGCTTCGAGCTGGTGGACGGCACCCGGCGCGAACCCTTTCCCGGCACCGTGGTGCTGCACGCCTACGACGAGGTGGCCACGGCCTGCCGCGCCGTGGACCGGGAATCGCCCCTGGACGAGGCCCAGTTCATCTGGACCTGGCGCGACCTGGCGGAGCTGGGCCCGGGCCTGGCCGTGGGGCGCGACTGCCTGCAGGGGGCCAGCGCGGCCCGGACCGTGGCCGTGGGCGACCCGCTGCGGGCCAGCGACCTGCGGGAGACGCCGGTGTGCGGGCCGGCGACGCGGTGGAGATGACCGTGATCCGCGGCACGGTGACCGTCACCGTGCGGGCGACCGCCCGGCAGCCCGGCTGCCTGGGCCAGACGATTCCCGTGCGCAACGAACTGAACGGCCGCCTGGTCAACGCCCGCGTGGCGGGGCCGGGTCTGGTGGAATGGAGAAGGTAGCCATGCGCGTCGCGAACATCACCCTGACGGCCGTCGGCCTGGTCCTGGGCACGGTGGCGCCGGTCGCCCGGGCGTCGGGCCCGCTGGTGGATTTCGAGACCGGCGAGTCCCTGGTCACCAACGTGAAGGCGTTCCGGGTGGGCGACCTGGTGACCATCATCATCACCGAGAACGCCACCGCCAACGCCACCAGCAAGACCAAGGCGAACAACAAGAGCGAGCACACCGGCGGGCCGGGCCTCGGGCGTCCTGGACTTCATCAAGCCCTGGGACCTGACGACGGAGAACAAGTACAACGGCGACGGCTCGACCCAGCGGGGCGGCTCGCTGCGGGCCGAGATCACCGCACGCATCGTCGAGGTCCTCCACAACGGCGACTACCGGGTCGAGGGCTCGCGCATGGTCAACATCAACGGTGAGAAGCAGTTGATCGAGATCAAGGGTGTCTGCCGCGCGCGGGACATCGCCGCGGACAACACCATCCTGAGCACCTACATCTCCGACGCCCAGATCGCCTACAACGGGTCGGGCGTGGTGGCCGACAGCGCCGACCCGGGCATCGTCACCAAGGTCCTGAACTGGCTCTTCTAGGAGGAACCATGCCGCGCGCCAACCGCCATTCCCGCCGCCTCGTCTTCGCGCTGGCCCTGCCGGTGCTGCTGGCGACCGCCGGCACCGCGGCCGGAGCCGACCGCATCAAGGACCTCGCCCTGCTCGAGGGCACCGCGCCGGAACCCCTGCTGGGGGTGGGCCTGGTCATGGGCCTGAACGGCACCGGCGACAACGGCAACAGCGAGGCCACGGTCAACGCCCTGGCCAACCTGCTGGAGAAGCTGGACATGACCGTGGATCCGGCCCAGCTCAAGGCCAAGAACGTGGCCGTGGTCACCGTGACCGCCAGCCTCGACCCCAACGCGTCCGTGGGCGGCCGCGTCGACGTGACCGTCACCTCCATGTACGACGCGTCGAGCCTGGAGGGGGGCACCCTGGTCATGACGCCCCTGAAGGCGGCCGACGGCACGCATCTGCGTCCTGGCCCAGGGCAGCGTCTCCATCGGCGGGTTCAACATCAAGGCCGGCGCGGGCAACAGCTTCCGGAAGAACCACGCGCAGGTGGGCACCATCCCCAACGGCGGCACGGTGAAGGCGCCTCTGGGCGGCCATTACGTGCGCGAGGGGAAGGTGGCCTGGCTGCTGAACAACCCCGACTTCGCCACCGCCGCCAACGTGGCCGCGGCCATCAACGGCGGCTTCGGCCTGGGCACCGCGGTGGCCCGGGACGCCCAGCGCATCGAGGTCGCCGTGCCCGGCGAATGGCGCGGCGATCCCGTGTCCTTCATCGCCCGCATGGGCGAGATCGAGGCCCGGCACGACGCCGTCGCGCGGGTCGTGGTGAACGAGCGCACCGGCACCATCATCGTGGGCAAGGACGTGCACCTGCGGGAGGCGGCCGTGGCCCACGGGACCCTGAAGGTGGTCGTCAACACCGCCTACGACGTGTCCCAGCCCAGCTCCTTCAGCAAGCGCGGCAACACCGTGGTCACCCCCAAGGTCGAGCACCGACGTCCAGGACGCACGAGGCCCACGTGCTGCGGGTGCCCGACACCAGCACCGTGGCCGACGTCGTGGGCGTGCTCAACGACATCGGGGCCAGCCCCCGGGACATCATCGCCATCCTCGAGGCCCTCAAGCGCGCCGGCTCCCTGCAGGCCGAGCTCGTGCTGATGTAGGGGGCGACGATGGAGATCCCCGGCAGCGGCAGCGCGATTCGGGCTCCTCGAGAACGCGCAGGCTGGGGGCGCGGGCGGACCCGCCTGCGGGCGCTGGCCGGCAGGCCGACGCGCGCGGCAGGAGACCCGCGAGGGTCTGCAGAAGGCGGCCAAGGAGTTCGAGGGGGTCTTCCTCAACGAGCTGATGAAGGCCATGCGCCGCACCGTGCCCGAGAACAACTTTTCAACTCCCAGGGCGCCACCAAGTTCTACCGCCAGATGTACGACCAGGAGACTCGCCCGGACCCTGGCCACGGGCCGCTCCGGCGTGGGCATCGCCGATCTCATCGTCCAGCAGTTCGCCCGCAACGTGGCGCCCGACGGCGGGACCGCGGCGGCCGGCGTGACCGGGGCCACCGGAACGACGAAGGCGCCGGACCGCCGGCGCCGTCCGGCCGGCCCCCGCGCCACGCGGGCGCGCCGGCGCCTGGGCCCGCCGCGCCGGCGCCGCGGCGGCGGCCCGCTACCGGGCCCTGGACGAGACCGCCGAGCGCACCGCCGCCCTGGCCCGGCTGCGCCTGCTGGCGGACCGGGAGGGAACCGCCGCGGCCGACACCCTGGGCCGGTACGAGTCGGACTTGTCCGCGGCGTCGCGGCGCACGGACGTGCCGCCGGCCCTGCTGCTGGCGGTCGTGATGCAGGAGTCCGGCGGCGACGCCGGACGCCCGGTCGCCCCGGGGCGCCCACGGCCTGATGCAGCTGATGCCCGGCACGGCGGCCGAGGTCGGGGTCGCCGATCACGGGCGACCCGGGCCAGAACCTGCGCGGCGGCGCCACCTACCTGGCCCGCATGCTCGACCGCTACGACGGCCGGCTGGACCTGGCCCTGGCCGCCTACAACGCCGGCCCGGGCGCCGTGGATCGGGCCGGCCGCCAGCGTCCCGGAGTACCCGGAGACCCGGCAGTACGTCCGCCAGGTCCTGGATCGCTACCGCGCGCCTCGGCGGTGGCACGGAACTGGCGAATGCCGACTGAACGGCTCTCGCGGGCCGGCGGAGCCCGGAAGGAGTGGCGACGATGGACACCCGCACGCGCGCGGCTGCGGGACGGCGATTGGCAGGACCTGGCGGGCTCCTGGCCGGCGAGGAGGCCGGCTACCGACGACTCCTGCGCCTGGCCTGGCGCCAGAATTCCTACATGAAGCGGCAGGATGTCGACCGCCTGGAGGCCAACGCCGCGGACTGGGCGCGGCACCTGCCGGCGGCCGACGCCGCGCGCATCGCGCCGGGAACGCTGCTGCGACGCGCCTGCGCCGCGAGCCTGGGCGGCGCCGCGGGCGCCGCGCCTGCGAGGACCTGCTGGCCGGCGTGCGGCCCCGACAGCGGCGCGGCGCCGCTGCGCGCGGCCCTGGCCGCCCTGCGGCGCACCGTGGGCCGGCTGGCCCGGCAGAACGAGCTGAACCGGCACCTGGCGGCCTTCTGCCTGGACCTGGCCCAGGAGGAGACGCGGATCTTCCGGGACTGCGTCCTGGACGATCCGGCCGGATGCTACGGGCGCGACGCCCGCAACGCGAACCGGGGCGCCGGCGGCGTCCTGGTCAAGCAGGCCTGAGGGGGCGCCGATGGGCGGCCTGAATTCCATCATGGACACGGGACTGTCGGCGCTGTTCTCGGCGCAGGCGGGCATGGCCACCACCGGCCACAACATCGCCAACGCCAGCACCGCCGGCTACAGCCGGCAGCAGGTGCTGTTCGCCGCGCGGCGGCCGGCACGTCACCGCGATCGGGGCCATCGGCCGCGGCGTCGAGGTGGCGAGCATCCGCCGGGTCCAGGACGAGTTCCTGGCCAACAACATGCGCATGCAGACCTCCCGGCTGCAGTCGTACACCACCGTCGACTCCACCCTCTACGAGATCGAGGCGCATCCTCGGCTCGGTGGACAACGACCACCTGGGCAACGCCCTACTCGAAGTTCTTCAACGTCCTGGAACGGCCTGGCCCAGCCGCCGGTCAACCCGCAACCTGAAGCAGAACGTGGTGGCCGCGGCCGCAGAGCCTGGTGCAGGACTTCCACGCCGTGAGCGACAACCTGGACCAGCTGGAGAAGACCCTCAACGAGAACATCCAGGCCGAGCTGGGGACCCTCAACGGCCAGCTCAAGGCCGTGGCCGAGCTCAACAAGCAGATCATGCAGGCGGAGGTCGGGGGCCAGCCGGCCAACGACCTGCGCGACCAGCGGGACCAGGTGATCCTGGACATCTCGTCCGAGGCCGAGGTCCAGGTGCTGGAGCGCGAGGACGGCAGCAAGGACCTGATCATGAGCGGCCGGACCATCGTCACCCGCGGCAGCTTCACCGAACTGAGCACCCGCGAGGTCGTGGAGGACGGCAGCCGGCGCATGTGCCGTGGTGACCGCCGACACCATGCGCGAGGTGGCCCTGTCCACCGGCCGCATCGAGGGCCTGGTGACCAGCCGCGACATCCACGTGACCCAGGTCCGGGACCTGCTGGACAAGGTGGCCGCCCAGCTGATCGACGAGGTGAACGCCCTGCACACCCAGGGCAGGACCAACACCAGCAGCGGCCTGGCCTTCTTCACGGGCGACAGCATGCACACCATCGAGGTGAACACGGCGCTGGTGGACGCCCCCGCCCTGGTGGCCACCGGACGCACCGTCGAGGAGAGCGACAACGAGCTGGCCCTGCAGATCGCCGCCCTGGCCAACGTCAGCGCCCTGGACCCGAACGGGGACACCATCCAGGAGACCTACCGCTCGGCGGTGACCACCGTGGCCAGCAACCGGGCCAGCTACGGCTTCATGGTGGACAACCAGCAGAACGTGGTGGACTCCCTCGAGGCCAAGATCGCCAGCGTCAGCGGCGTCAGCCTCGACGAGGAGGGCGCCAACATGGTGAAGTACCAGAACGGCTACAACGCGGCCGCGCGCGTCATCTCCGCAGTGCAGGAGATGTACGACACGCTGCTGAACATGGTGTAGCGGGAGGCGCACGGTCATGTCGATCCGCATCACCGACGGCTACCTCTCGTCGATCCTGATCTCGGACCTGAACCAGAGCCTGAACACACATGTTCAAGCAGCAGGTCATGTCCGGGAGCATGCGCCGGGTCAACAGCTATGCCGACGACCCGCGGGCCGTTTCCACCATCCAGCGCTACGACTCGCTCATCGCCCAGAACAACGCAGTACATCGGCAACGTGACCCGCAGCCGCATCCTCGTCGACGCCAGCGACACGGCCCTGCAGAGCGTCAGCGAGGTGCTGACCGACGTGCGCGTGATCGCCCTGCGCGAGTCCTCGGCCGTGGCCACCGACACCAGCATGGGCACGTCGGTGGTGGAGGTGGACAACCTCATCGACCAGCTCCTGGACATCCTCAACACCTCGGTGGAGGGCACCCACATCTTCGCGGGGACCAACACCGACACCGCGCCCTTCGTGCGCAACGGCGACACGGTGCTCTACCAGGGCAACGACGAGGTCTACCAGAGCCGCACCGGTCCCAACTCGGTGATGACGGTGAACATGCCCGGCGGCGGTCTTCGTCGGCTCCCAGAGCGCCAGCCTGGTCGGCAGCGTGGACCTGGCGCCGCGCCTGACGCCGGGGACACCTCCTCAGCGACCTGAACATGGGCCACGGGGTGGGAGACCGGGGCCATCCAGATCGAGGACGGCACCGGGACCCGCTGGCAGGTGGACCTGTCGGGCGCGGTGTCGGTGGACCAGGTGCTGGCGGCGGTCAACATCGGCCACCGGCGGGCGCCGTCTCCATGAACATCTCCGCCGACGGTGCGGGGTTCACCCTCAACGGGATCGGCCCGCTCGCGGTCAGCGAGGTCGACGGCGGCACCGCGGCCGCCGGCCTCGGCATCGACGGCGGCGTCAGCGGCAGCACCCGCGTCGGGCGCGACGTGCGGCGCGGCCGCCAACCCCGCCGTGCTGCTGACGCGACATCCAGTCCCTGTCCGGACACCTGCCCCTGGGTTCCATCGAGGTGGATTGGCAGGGGACCACCACCACCGTGGACCTGAGCAGCGCCGCGCAACCTGGGGGACATCCAGACCCTGCTGGGGGCGGCGATCCCGGGGATGCAGGTGGAGGTGCGGGACACGGGGCTGGTGGTGATCGGCGGTTCGCCCGAGATCTTCGTGGTCCGCAACGCCGACGCCACCAACACGGCTTCGGCCCTGGGCATCAACGGCTCGGGCAACCCGGTGCGCCTGTTCGGCGTGCTGGCGGACCTGAAGGCGGCCCTGATGGCGGGAGACAAGGTGTCCGTGCGCAGCTCGACCTCCGAGCTGAAGTCCCTCGAGGACGTGATCTACCAGCTGATGATGCGCGTGGGCGGGCGCCAGACCGACCTGGACTGGGCCGACCAGCTGCTGCGGCAGCGGGACGAACGCCTGCAGTCGAGCCTTTCCCTGGAACAGGACGTGGACGTGGCGGAGGTGGCTTCCGACCTCAGTCGGGCCCAGACCAGCTATCAGGCCTCGCTGATGGTCACCAGCCGCCTCTACCAGATGAACCTGATGGACTACCTCAAGTGATGAGGCCGGCCCCTGCGCCGGGAACCAAGGAGCGATCGATGCCGACCTTCAGGACTGTTCAATTCGGTGAGCTGAACTACCGCAGCGACGACGTGATCCAGCTGCCGGACGGGCTGGTGGGCATGCCCGGGCTGCGCAACTGGCTCATCCTGGACATGGGGGACGACGTGCCCCTGAAGTGGTTCCAGTCCCTGGACCGGGGTGATTTCGGTTTCCCGGTGACCCAGCCCTGGTTCTACCACGACGACTACGCCGTCAGCGTGCCGGCGGCGGTCCGCAGCCGCCTGCGCACCGCCGGTGACGCGGACCTGACCACCCTGATCATCACCACCGTCCATCCGGGCGGCGAGAAGCTGACGGGCAACCTGCTGGCGCCCCTGGTGGTGGACACGGAGACCCGGCGCGGCGCCCAGCTGACCGTGGACGACGGTCGCTACGAGATGCGCCAGGAGATCAACTACGTGAAATTTGGCCTTGCCGTCCAATCCGACTCGTCGGACAATGGCGGCGCGGAAGCCGCGGAGCCGGCCCTCAGCGGGGCCTGTGCCGAAGGCGCCGAGACGCCCGAGCCTGCGGGTGTCTAGCCCAGGACCGTCGGGCCCCACCGGGGACCGCCGGCACCGGACAGGGAGGTCCCGTGCTCATACTCAGTCGCAAACGCAATGAAAAGATCATGATCGGGGACGACATCTCCATCATGATCGTGGACATCCGGGGCGACCAGGTGCAGATCGGCATCGATGCACCCCGGTCGATTCCGGTGCATCGCCACGAGATCTACGAGGAGATCAAGAGCACGACGCTCGGCGCGGCCGCGTCCGAGCCCGCCGACATGGAGAAGCTGCGGCGGCGGATCCGCAAGGGGGAGGATCCCAAGGGTGAAGGTCGTGCGTGATCCTGTCCAGGGAAGATGAAGCGAGGGCCCCATTTGGGGCCCTCGATGTCGTGCTGGGGTCGATGTTGTGCTGGGGCCCTCGATGCTTCTGCCGCGGCTGCCGATCGGGGTCAGGTGTCCTGGCCGGTGAGGGCGTAGGCCGGACGCCCGTGGGGTGGGCGCCCAGCTGGGAGTGGAAGGCCTGCTCCGCCAGGGCGAAGACCTCCGCGGCCTTCTCCTGGAGGCGGCGGTCGCGCTCCGCCAGTTCGACGATCAGCTCGCGGGCCGCGCCCCGCTCGTCCTCGTCGGCGGCGCCGGTGGCGGTCCTCGAACAGGACCATGGCCTCGGCCCGCCGCACCAGCAGGGCTTCGCACAGGGCCAGGTCCTCGCCGGCGAGGGCCTCGTGCAGCTCGCGGGTCAGTTCGCAGGCGGATTCGGCTAGCTTCGGCCAGATTCACGTCACACCGTCACCGATAGGAGGCTCTGTTCGGGGCCGGCCGCGGGCTCCGCTCGCGGGCCCGCCCGGATCGCCGTAGCGGTAGCAGGATCCGGGCCAGGCGCGGCGCCGGCCTCGCCGGCCATGGCCATGGTGCCGGCGGGGATGGCCCGCCAGGCCTCCAGCAGGGGGGCGAGCACCTTCAGGCAGTCGTCGATCAGCCTTGGCGTGGGGTCCTCAGCAGGGCCAGGTGCTGCCGGAACAGCCAGTCGTAGAGGTCGTCCAGGTTGGCGGCGACCTCGCCGCCCGACGGCGTGGTCCAGGGCGCGCTGCAGCTCGGCGATGATGGCCTGGGAATGGACCACCAGCCTGTTGACGCTCGCCCCGCCGCCCTGCGGCGAGGGCGTCGCGGGCCTGCTCCAGGTCGCGGACCGCCCGCTCGTAGAGCAGGACGATGATCTTCACCGGGGACATGGTGCCGATGTCGGTCTCGCGGTAGCGCTGGGTGCCGTTGCCGTAGTACATGCCCGCTTTACCGTCTTCCTGTTGTCGTGTTCTGCGCCGCAGGAGCCATGGCCGCGAGGTAGTTGCCCTGGGCCTGCAGCTGCGAGACCATCATCTCCATGGCCGTGAACTTGCGCTCGAGGGTCGACTTGTAGCTGTCGACGCTGCGCTGGTAGCGGGCGATGGTGTCGTCGGCGTCGTCGATCTTGCGGTTGAGCATGTCGTCGGAGGTCTTGAAGCAGGCCGTCGGTGCTGCTGGTCAGGGTCTTCGACGAGGTCGTCCAGCTGGGGCATCTTGCCTTCGTTGCCGTCGCGCTCGACGAAGAGGTCGCGGACGCTGCCGAAGTTCGCGCTCAGGGCGTCGGCGAAGTCGTCCTCGTTGAACTCGAGCTGGCGGCCGTCGCTCGCGGGTGATGCCGACCAGGGAGAAGGTGCTGGATGGAGCCGAGGCCGTTCTCCAGGGAGCGAGGACGAGTGGTTCTCGATGTGGTGGCCACCGGTGCGCAGCGGTAGGGTTGTCGCGCAGGGTGCCGTCGGCGCCGGTCTGGTTCCTTCACGAAGGAGAAGACGTCGTTGTAGGCGTTGGTCAGGCCCTTGACGTTGCTCGGCGATGCCCTCGTTGTCCCGGGCGACCTCGACGAAGATGTCCTGGCCGGGGCCGGCGTCGCGCAGGTCAGGGTCAGGCCGCTGAGGGCGTCCTCGACGATGTTGCTGGTGGCGGTCACCGGCACGTCGTCGATGGTCAGTCTG
This sequence comes from Candidatus Krumholzibacteriia bacterium, assembly GCA_963825035.1. GTDB lineage: Bacteria > Krumholzibacteriota > Krumholzibacteriia > LZORAL124-64-63 > LZORAL124-64-63 > JACZKN01. The sequence goes on from CAWGRT010000015.1 coordinate 202,828, forward strand.
GGCGTCGCCAGCCGGCGTCGTGGTGGTCACGATGGGGGAGATGCCGCCGCTGAGGCCGCTGAAATCGGCGGTGAAGGCGCCGGCGCTGCCGGCTTCGCCGCCGGAGAGCACCAGGCTGTAGCCGCCGGTGCCGCTGCCGTCGTAGAGGATGGAGGCGCCCACGCCGTCGACGTTGTCGTTGATGAAGTTGGCCAGGCTGTCGAGGCTGGTGTAGCCGGTCAGGGTCAGGTCGATGGTCTCGCCGCCGACGGTGAAGCTGATGGTGCCCGAGCCCACCGGAGTCGAACTTGGAGTCGTAGCCCTGGGACATGTCCTTCTGGGCGACGGCGCGGGCGTCCACGTGGACGGTGTAGCTGCCCGGGGCCGCGGTGCTGTCGGCGGTGACCTGGAGCACGTCCTCGTTGCTGGAGGAGGCCTTGTACGCGCTGAACTCGCCGGCGGTGTCGAGCTTCTGGGCCGCGTCCTGCAGGGCGGTCAGCTTGGACTTGAAGGTGCCCAGGGCGCTGATCTGCGCCTGGTAGTCCTTCTTGCTGGCCTCGAGCCGGTAGATGGGCTGCTTCTGATCTCCAGCAGCTGGGACACGATGGACTGGGTGTCCAGACCGGTCGCCAGGCCGCCGAACGCGATGCTGCTCATGGGTCGCTCCCTTGGGGTCCGCTGTCCTGAGCCTTCGCCAAGCCGACCAGCTCCGTCAGGTCGCCTCGTCGATGAGGATGCCGACCAGATCGTCCATTTTGCGCTGCCTGGTTTAGCAGTTTTCTCGGGCGGCAACTGCCGGACCACGTCGCCCGTTGGCGTTCTTGATCACGATCACCATCCGGCCGGTGAGCCTCGTCGTTGCGGAAGGAGACGGAGATGAGGTTGGGGCTGGCCCGGTCGAGTGCCTGCTGGAGGCGGTCGATGGCTTCGCCCACGGCCTTGCGGGTGTGGTCGGGATCGTAGGCTTCGGGTGTGGCCGGTGGCGGGGCGGAGCCGGATCTGCACCGGCGTTCCGGGGGGGGCCTCGCCGACGGTGGCCGGGCGGGTCAGCCGGCTGTCCGTGGGCCGGATCTCGGGGGCCTGGACGGCGTTCAGTCGCGGTCATGTCGTCACCTCACCGTTGCGGCGGGGCCCCGCCCGGTGGCGGGGCCCCGTCGTTCCGGACTAACGCAGCAGGGACAGAGCGAGGCCCGAGGTCGTGTTGGCCTGGGCCAGGATCGAGACGCCCGCCTGCTGCAGGATCTGGTTCGAGGTCATCACCGAAGTCTCCTTGGCGACGTCCACGTCACGGATCCGGCTGTTGGCGGCCGACGAGGTTCTCCGCGGTCATCCCGATGTTGCGGATGGACGACTCCAGACGGTTCTGGATGGCACCGAAATCGGCGCGCTTGCTCGACACGTCGTCGATGGCGTCGTCGATCTCGCCGATGGCCGTCTGGGCGTTGGTGGCCGTATCGACGGCCGTGCCGGTGCCCAGGTTGGCCGAGTCCATGTTGTCGCCCAGGTCGACGGCGACCCGGTCGGTGGCGGCCGAGCCGATGCCCACCTGGATGTTCACGGTGCCGCCGGTGCCGTCCAGCAGCTTGACGCCGTTGAACTCGGTGGCGTCGCTGATGCGGTCGATCTCCGAGGTCAGCGCGCTGTACTCCGAGTCCAGGTACGTGCGCTCGCTGTCGCCCAGGGTGCCGTTCAGGGACTGCTCCGCCAGCTCCTTCATGCGGACCAGGATGTTGGAGACCTCGTCCAGCGCGCCTTCACCCGTCTGCACGAGGGAGACGCCGTCGGCCGCGTTCCGGGACGCCTGGTCCAGGGCCGCGATGTCGGCCTTCAGGCCTTCGCTGATGGCCAGACCGGCGGCGTCGTCGCCCGCGCGGTTGATGCGCAGACCGGAGCTCAGCTTCTCCATGCTCTTCTGGAAGCGCGTGGTCGTGTTGTACAGATGCCGCTGGGTGTTGAGGGAACCGATGTTGGTGTTGATGCGGATACCCATTGCGTTCCTCCCTGAATGGGTCGTTGCCTTCCTGGCTTCCTGTGTGTGGGGGCCATGCCCTGATTCCGTCCGAGAAGCCTCCTCCGAAAGGTCGTGCGAAGCACAATTGCTCCGGCTTTATGATGTATCGGCATATCCAGGGAATACTTTACATTTAAAAACATCTTTTGCACATGGATTTGCAAAAAGAAACGGGCCCGCCGCGGATGCGGCGGGCCCGTTCAGCCGATACTCCGAGCCGACTGCGGTTACCGCAGCAGGGACAGAGCGAGGCCCGAGGTCGTGTTGGCCTGGGCCAGGATCGACACGCCCGCCTGCTGCAGGATCTGGTTGGAGGTCATCACCGAAGTCTCCTTGGCGACGTCCACGTCACGGATCCGGCTGTTGGCGGCCGAGAGGTTCTCCGCGGTCATCCCGATGTTGCGGATGGACGACTCCAGACGGTTCTGGATGGCACCGAAATCGGCGCGCTTGCTCGACACGTTGTCGATGGCGTCGTCGATCTCGCCGATGGCCGTCTGGGCGTTGGTGGCCGTATCGACGGCCGTGCCGGTGCCCAGGTTGGCCGAGTCCATGTTGTCGCCCAGGTCGACGGCGACCCGGTCGGTGGCGGCCGAGCCGATGCCCACCTGGATGTTCACGCTGCCGCCGGTGCCGTCCAGCAGCTTGACGCCGTTGAACTCGGTGGCGTCGCTGATGCGGTCGATCTCCGAGGTCAGCGCGCTGTACTCCGAGTCCAGGTACGTGCGCTCGCTGTCGCCCAGGGTGCCGTTCAGGGACTGCTCCGCCAGCTCCTTCATGCGGACCAGGATGTTGGAGACCTCGTCCAGCGCGCCTTCACCCGTCTGCACGAGGGAGACGCCGTCGGCCGCGTTCCGGGACGCCTGGTCCAGGGCCGCGATGTCGGCCTTCAGGCCTTCGCTGATGGCCAGACCGGCGGCGTCGTCGCCCGCGCGGTTGATGCGCAGACCGGAGCTCAGCTTCTCCATGCTCTTCTGGAAGCGCATGGTCGTGTTGTACAGATGCCGCTGGGTGTTGAGGGAACCGATGTTGGTGTTGATGCGGATACCCATTGTTCGTTCCTCCCTGAATGGGTTCGGTCGTGACTGCGCTTCCGTCGGGCTGGGCCCGTGCTCGTCCCTGAGCCGGAAGCCTGCTGGAACTGCCGCAAGCGGCATCGATCGCGGTCGAGACCGGGATGTCCTGGGGGAGGAAAGCGCCGCGCGGGCGGCGGTGGGGGGTTCCCGGGTCCGGCACGGGGCCGGGCCGCGGTGAACGCCCTCGGTTCTCCTCCTTGAGAACCCTGGGCTCGTCCGGACCGTCTCCGATGTTCCGTTCCCGGCCGCGGATGTCCCTATCCGGACCGGGCGGAGACGCGTTACGGAAGGAATGATCGGCACGCCACGGCGCCGCTTGAGCGGAAATCAAGGACATGCTAAAGAAATCTGCGCGGGTGCCGCCGGCGGTCCCGGAGGACCGCCGGCGGTATGGCAAGTCGCAGGGCGGAGCGCGTCCGCCGGGCCGCTAGCGCTGCAGCAGGGTCAGCGCGAGCTGGGACGAGGCGTTGGCCTGGGAGAGGATGGACACGCCGGCCTGCTGCAGGATCTGCAGACTGGTCATGTTCGAGGTCTCCAGGGCCACGTCCACGTCACGGATACGGCTGTTGGCGGCCGAGAGATTCTCCGCCGTCATGCCGATGGAGCGGATGCTGGTCTCCAGGCGGTTCTGGGCCGCACCGAAACCGGCGCGCAGCTGGCTGACGGTGCCGGTGGCCGCGTCGATGGTCGCCATCAGGGCGCGGGCCGTGTCGCCGCCGTCGGGGGCCCCGGAGTTGAACAGCGCCGTGCCGGCGAGGTTCAGCTGGGTCGTGTCCATGGGGCTGGTCAGGTCGATGGACACGGCGCTGGTGGTCACGTCGGTGCCGATGCCCACCTGGACGTCCAGGCTGCCGGCGGTGCCGTCCAGCAGCTTGATGCCGTTGAACTCGGCGGTGGCGCTGATGCGGTTCACCTCGTTCAGCAGTTCCTGGTACTCCTGGTTCAGGTAGCCCCGCTCCTGGTCGCCCAGGGTCTCGGTGGCGGCCTGCTCAGCCAGCTCGCGGATGCGGAGCAGGATGTTGTTGACCTCGTCCAGGGAACCCTCGGCCACCTGCACCAGCGAGATGCCGTCGGCCGCGTTGCGGCTGGCCTGCTGCATGGCGCGGATGTCCGACTTGAGGCTTTCGCTGATGGCCAGGCCGGCGGCGTCGTCGCCCGACCGGTTGATGCGCATGCCGGAGCTGAGGCGCTCCATGCTCTTCTGGAACTTGGTGACCGTGTTGTAGAGGTTGCGCTGCGCATTCAGCGAGGCAACGTTGGTGTTGACGCGAAGACCCATCGTGTTCCTCCATGTCGGGGGCGCCGGTCCGGCCGCTTTTTCCTGCTGCGACCTCGCGCGTCCGCCTTGCCCTCGTGACTCATTGCGACTTGCCGTGGGAACCGGCGGCGCGTTAACGTGGGGCTGCCGCAACGTCCGTTGCCGACCGCCCGCTGCCGGGAGCGACCATGCAGATTGCCATCGCCACCCCCGCGGACCACGCCGGGTTCCGCGAGCTGGTCAATGCAGAGATCAGGCCAGATCGTGCAAAAACCAATGCGTGGGACGATTTCCCCTTGGTCCTGGACCCCGCCAACGCCCCCTGGACGCTGGTGGCCCGGGCTCCGGACGGGAGTGTGGCGGCGGGCATCGCCGCGCTAATCAGGGATCACACAACGAGTTTGGGGACCGTCGGCGTCGCCGGGGTGGGCAGCGTGGTCACGCGCCCGGAATTCCGGGGGCGGGGCCTGAGCTCGGCCTTGCAGGATGCCTTGCTCACGGCGCTGCGGCGGCAGGATGTGCCGCTGGCGGTGCTCTGGACCGACCAACCGGAAATTTATGCCGGACGAGGATTCACCGCCGCCGGCTGGGAACACCACGTCGATCTGCGCCCGGTGCGGTGGCCGGGGGATACCCCGGCGCCATCCATCCGGCCCTACGCCCCGAGCGACGCCGGGGCGGTGGCGGCCCTCTTCGCCCGCCACCGGTGGCGGACCGTGCGGCACCCGGGGGACGACGCGCGACTCTACGGCATGCCCGGCACCGCGGGCCTCGTGGCCCGGGACGCCGGCGGCGGGGTGGCCGCCGCGGTCTTCTGCGGCAAGGGCGCCGACTTCCCCGGCTACGTGACCGAGTGGGACGGGCCCCTGGATCTGGTGTTGCCCCTGCTGGCAGCCGCGCGGGCACGGGGCCTGGCCGAGGCGGTGCTGGTGCCCGCGGGGGCCGAGGCCCTGCTGGAACGGCTGGTTCCCCTGGGAGCGACCTGCGCGGCGCAGGCCTCGGGGCAGTGGTGCGTGGTGCGGCCGGACCTGTTGGCCGCGGCCGCGCGGGCGGCCGGGGTGGACGCGCCGGCCGACCCGGCCGACCCGGCGGCCTGGCTGGGCGGCGTCGCCGCCGACGGTGCGGTGCGGACCGGGCCCCTGGCGGCCGCCGTCTGGGGGTTCGATTCGGTATGAGGACGCTGCTCAGTCTGGTGATGATCGCCCGGGGCGCGGCGCAGCTGTTGCCGGATGCGCTGGCCCACCACCGGGATCTGGCCGACGAGCTGATCGTCGGCGACACCGGTGGGGGCGACGGCACCGGCGACGCGGCCCGGGCCGCCGGCGCCACCGTCGTGGACGTGCCCTGGACCGACGACTTCGCCGCGGCCCGCAACGCGGCCCAGGCGGCGGCCGGCGGCCGCTGGATCCTGCTGCTGGACGCGGACGAACGCATCGCCGCGCGGGACTTTCGCCGCCTGCGCGACCTGCTGGCCGCCCCCGACCACGCCTTCGTCCAGGAGGCGCGCAACTACATGACCGGGCGCACCCACGTGGAGTGGCAGCCGGCGATCGGCCGCTACCCGGAGGAAGAGGACGGCTACCCCGGGTACTTCGTCTCCCGGCGCATCGGCGTCTTTCCCAACCGGCCGGACATCCGCTTCACCGGGCGCGTGCACGAGACGGTGCTGCCGGCGGTGCAGGCGGTGGGTCTGCCCATCCGACTGATCGACGTGCCCGTCCACCACTTCGGCTACGTCATGGGCGACGAGGTCAACCGCGCCCGCGCGCGGCGCTACCAGGACCTGGCCCGCCGCAAGGTGGCGGACGATCCCGACGACCCCGCCGCCCGGCTGGAGTGGGCCACGGCGCTGATCGAGGCGGGGCGAGCCGCGGAGGCGGCGCAGGAGCTGGCCGTGCTGGTGGCCGCCGACCCCTGGCCGCCGGCGGCGGTGCGGGCCGGGGTGCTGCTGGGCCGCCTGCGGCGCGAGGCGGGCCGGGCCGCGGAGGCCGTCGTCCTGCTGGAACAGGCGGCGGCCCGCGATCCCCTCAACCTCTTCGCCTGGCTGGAACTGATCCGCACCCGGGCCGACCAGGGGGCCTGGCCCGAAGTGGCCGGCAGCCTGGCGGCGGCGCGGGCGGTCCTGCCCGCGGAGAGCCTGCTGCTGGATCGGGAGGAACTGCGCCTGCTGGTGCAGATCGGCCGCCTGCCCGAGGCGACGGCTTTGGCGCGGCGGCTGGTGACGGTCTGCCCGCAGTGGACCGAGCTGGTGCCGCTGACCGAGCGTTTGGAGAGGATGACCGGGGGCGGCCCGCCGCCGGCGTCGTGAACCGGGGGCGGTGCGCGGCGCATTTCAGGCGGCGGGCGGCAGGATTCATGCCGGTCGCGGCGCCGGCCGACGGTGACGCCGGCGGGGACCGGATTCCGGGGGCGGACGAATTTGCCGCCCCCAAGGGCTTGAAGACTCAAGTTTTGGCCGGGTGGGACGATAATGCCTGCAACGGCGGCTCCGGCCGCGAACAGGCCTCCCGGCCGCTGGGCACGGCCCTTGCCATGATCGTGCAGAATGCGACGACCCGAACGCCCAGGAAGCGAGGCTGAACAGCGATGGCGATGAATCCGATCAACCACTCTCCGCAGCTGCGCCAAGGTGTCATCGATGCCTTCCAGGGGACCCAGCGCCGGGACCAGGGCGCTGTCGAGGAAGCGGGGGGCGGCAACGGCCGGCCGGCGGCCAGCCGGGCCCCCACCGACCGCGCGGAGATCTCGGAAACCGCCCACAAGCTGGTGGAACTGCGGCGGGCCCTGGACGGGGGACGCGCCGCGGCCGCCGAGGAGCCCGACATGCGCGATGACAAGCTGGCCAAGGTGCGCGAGCGCCTGGCCCAAGGCTACTACAACTCGGTCGAGGTGCGGGACAAGGTGGCCGGCGGGGTCGATCAGGTGATCCAGGGCATGGAGAAACTCTAGACCTTCAGGGGTTAGGACAGGAAGCGGGGCTCCCTCGGGAGCCTCGCTTTTTTGTTGCGTTTGGTGGTAAATATCTTTACAGTTGGGACGCATTGCCCGAAGCGGAACCCATCGCCAAGCAGGTCGAAAGTCATGGAAGACAGTCTGTTTGCCCTGCCTGCACCCCTGCCGCACGACGCGCTGTTCGTGGGGCCGGCGGGTTGGCCCCAGGCGGCCGGGGCCGAGGGCGGGCCGCCGGTACCCTGCGCCGGGCCCGATGCGGCGCTGGTGGACTTGCGCACGGCGCCGGCGGGATCGGCGCCCCGCCTGGTCATCGCCCACCAGGACGCCTTCGCCGGGGACGCCGGCGGGGACCGCCTGGTGCGCTGGCTGGAGGACTTGGCCGCCCTGCCCGTGCCCGCGGCTGCCCATCCTCCTGCACGGCCGCCTGCCGGGGGACCAGCTGGTCCGGTTCTTCCGGGCCGGCCTCTTCGACGCCCTGGCCGTGCCGGTGGAGCCCCTGGACTGGGTCAACATGCTCATCCGCGCCGAACGGCGGCGCGAGCTGCGCCAGCAGGGCCGCGTGGCCCTGACCGAGGCGGGCCGCGCCCAGGGCATGCTGCGGGAGATGCGGCGGCGCCTGGGCGAGGAGTCGGTGCGTTCGGCGGACGACCTGCTCAAGGCCCACGAGACCCTGGCCGCGGCCAACCGCCAGCTCACCGACGCCATGGCCGAGCTCTCCCTCCTGTACCGCTTCGGCCGGCAGCTGAGCGCGGCCCGCAACTGGGACGCCGTGCTGCGGGAGATCCTGCGCAACCTCGCGGACTTCGTCGGGGCCGGCGGCGCCGCCCTGATCCTGCGGGCGGCCCCGGGCGGAGCCTGCGCGCCGCGGCAGACCTGGCGCTGGGAGGAACGCGCCTGGGACAAGGTGCTGGTCGACCTGCAGGACCAGGTGGACGCGGCCGTCGCCGAGAGCATCATGGCGCCGGGCGTGTTCCGCGTCGATCCGGACCGGGGCGCCGGCGGGGCCGGGGCGCGGCGGATCATCGCGCTGCCCCTGGAGCACCAGGAGCTGGGCCTGGGCTACCTGCTGCTGCTGTTCGCGGACCCCGAGGGGCGGACGGCCGCCGCCGACCGCTTCCTGCCCTTCCTGCAGGCGGTGCAGGTGGTGCTGAGCGAGGAGGTGGCCGGGGCGCAGATGCTGGACCGCATCCGCGACCTGGGAGCGTTCAACGCCCAGGTGCTGGCCACGGTGCGCAGCGCCATCTGGGTGCTCGACGACGCCGGGCGGACCGTGTTCGTCAACCGGGCGGCGCGCGAAGTGCTGACGGGCCGGCCGGCCGGGGACGAGGCGATCGACGACTTCCTGCTGACCATCGGCCGGGGCCGCCGGGTGGAGCCCCTGTCCGAGGACGAGGGACTGCCCGAACTGCTGCTGGACGCGCGCCTGCACCTGGACGACCACGGCGGACCCCTGCCCGTGTACCTGCGGACCCGGCCGGAGGGCACCCACCGGGGCGAGGGCCACATCCTGCGGGAGGACGGCGAGCGCGTCCCGGTGCTGGTGCAGACCAGCCTGATGCGCGGCCGGAAGGGGGACGAACCCTGGCTGGTGGTGGTGGCCGAGGACCTGCGGGAGACGCGTATCCTGGAGGCCGAGCGGCTGCGCGCCGACCGCCTGGAGGGCCTGGTGGAGATGTCCGCCACCCTGGCCCACGAGATCCGCAATCCCCTGATGGGCCTCAGCGCCCAGGCCGAGCTGCTGGCGGAGCACCTGCACGCCGACGACGACCGGCGCCGCTACCTGGACGTGATCACCCGCGAGGTGGGGCGGATCGACGACACCATCACCCGCATGCTCAACTTCGTCCGGCCCTACGAGCCGGCCTTCGGTCCCACGGATCTGCGGGCCCTGGTCGAGGACGCGATGGATCTGGTCCGGCCGCGGGCGGCGGGGCGGTCGGTGGCCCTGGGCCTGGACGATGACGGCGGCGACCTCGGGCTGAAGGGCGACGGCGCCCAGCTCAAGCAGGTCCTGCTGAACCTGCTGATCAACGGCATCGACGCGGCGCCCGAGGGCGGGCGGCTCCGCGTCGTGCTGCGGGCGGAGGACGGCGTCGTGCTGGCCGACCCGGCCCGCGGCACGCGCCAGCGGGTGCCCGGCCTCGTCTGCGAGGTGCGGGACGACGGCGCCGGGGTCCCGGCGGCCGACCTGCCGCGCATCTTCCGTCCCTTCTACACGACCAAGAGCTCGGGCACCGGCCTCGGGCTGGCCGTCAGCCACAAGATCGTCACGGCCCACGGCGGCGAGATCGCGGTGGACCGGGACGGCGGCGAAACCGTCTTCCGCGTCGTGCTGCCGCGGCGCGCCGGCGCCGATGCGCCCCGCCAACAGGAGGAAGCCTCATGAACACCAGGATCCTGATCGTCGACGACGAAGCCACCATCCGCGCCTCGCTGCAGGAAAGCCTCGCGGCCGACGGCCACGAGGTGGACACCGCCGAGTCCGGGGAGGAGGCCCTCGCCCGCACCCACGGCACCGACTACGACCTGGTCATCACCGACCTGCGCCTGCCCGGGGTCTCGGGCCTGGAGATCATGCAGGCCCTGCGCAACCAGGGCAACGCCACGCCGGTCATCATGATGACCGCCTACGGCGACGTGGACAGCGCCATCGAGGCCATGAAGCTGGGGGCCTACGACTACGTGAAGAAGCCCTTCAAGCTGGGCGAGATGAAGAAGCAGGTGAAGGCCGCCCTGCGCGCCACTCCCGACCGGCTGGCGGCGGCCGAGGACGCGCCCGCCCCGGAGCAGCCCTCGCGCAGCGCCAAGGCCGCGGCGGCCGAAGGCCACTACATGCGCATGATCCGGTCCTGCCCGGGCCTGCAGAAGGTGGTGCGTCTGCTGGAGAAGGTGGGCTCGAGCCGCAGCGGCAACGACACCTCCATCCTCATCACCGGCGAGTCGGGGGCGGGCAAGGAGATCATCGCCCGCGCCGTCCACGAGGTCAGCCAGGGCCGCGGCGACCGCTTCATGGAGATCAACTGCGCCGCGGTGCCGGAGACCCTCCTGGAGAGCGAGCTCTTCGGCTACGAGAAGGGCGCCTTCACCGACGCCAAGAGCCGCAAGGAGGGCCTGTTCGAGCTGGCCGGCGGCGGCACCATCTTCCTGGACGAGATCGGCGAGATGGGTGTGCTGCTGCAGAGCCGGCTGCTGCGGGTGCTGGAGAACCGGCGGTTCCGCCGCGTGGGCGGGAAGGACGACCTGGAGGTGGGGGCCCGCATCGTGGCGGCCACCAACCGCAACCTGGGCGAGGCCATCGAGCAGGGCGCGTTCCGCAACGACCTCTACTACCGGCTGCAGGTGGTGGAGATCGACGTGCCGTCCCTGCGCGAGCGGCCCGAGGACCTGCGGGTGCTGGTCGACGCCTTCATCCGCGAGTTCAACGCCCAGATGGGCCTGCAGACGGCGCCCGTGGGCGACGCGCTGCTGGAGACCCTGCAGAAGTACCCGTGGCCCGGCAACGTGCGCGAGCTGCGCAACGTGCTGAAGCGGATCATGATCCTGGAGGAGCCGACGGAGCTGGCGGCGTCCCACTTCCCGGGGCACATCATCGAGGGCCGCAACCCGCGCACGGCCTCGGCCCACGAGGCCCTGGGCCAGGCCACCGGCCTGATGCCCCTGGCCGAAGTGGAGAAGCTGCAGATCCTCTTCACCCTGGAGAAGACCGGCAACAACAAGTCCCAGGCCGCCCGCCTGCTGGGCATCAGCCGCCAGACCCTGCGGGAGAAGCTGCGGCTCTACGAGCAGGCCGACAGTGCCGAGGACGGCCTGCAGGCCGACGAGGCCGAGGGCTGACCTCGCGGGTCGGACACGCGACGCGGCGAACGGGGCGCCCCGGCGGCGCCCCGTCGCGTCGGCGGCCCGCTGGTCGATTCCTGGACACCGGGCGCCAGCACCCGGCCGCCCGTCGGCCGGTCCCGGCGCCCCCGGCAGAACTTGCCCCGGCGCTGACGGCGCCCCGCGGGCACCAGCGCGGGACCTGCCAACTTCCTATCGAACATCGTTTTGACCGGTTTTGACCCCGGCGGCGGCGGCGGCGGCCTGTTCCCTGCGGGGCAGGGCGCCGGAGCGCCGTTCGCGGTACGGTCCTTGCGGTCGGCGCCCGGAGCGGACAGAACTTCTATCCCCGGGAAAAACCGACCATGGACCTGCGCAACGCCAAGACCATCTCCGGAGCGACCGCCGTGCTGGCGGCCCTGCTGCTGCTGGGGATCCCCCTGACGGGGGCCCGCGCGGGGCTCGACCCCGACGCCACCGACGGCTACCGCCTCTGGCTGCACTCCCTGGAACGCACCGTGGCCGGGCGCGAGGCTGCGGGCGAGAACGAACACGGCCGCCTCTTCCCCTTCGACGCACCCGCCTGGCAGACCGGGACCGCCGGGCCGGCCTTCCGCCACCTGGCCATCGCCAAGGCCGTGAGCGAGTTGGAGGAGGTCTGGCAGGACCGGGACGGCCTGACCGGGCCGCCGCCCCTGGTGGCCTTGGCCAACGCGCGCAACTACATGCACCTCAGTGAGTACGACAGCGCCCTGGTCTGGTACGGCGTGGCCGCCGCCCGGGACACGGCCGCCCGGTTCCGCGACGACATCGCCCGGGAGAGCCTGGCCGCGGCCGCAGCCGCCGACGACTCGCTGGCCCTGGCCCGGAACCTGACCAACACCCTGGGCCTGAGCAGCCTCGTCGGCCGGGACGGCGAGGTGGCGCTGGCCTACCGCTGCCTGCTGACGGCGCGGGACGCCCGCGCCATCGACCACCTGAACGAGAAGGTTGCCGCCGAGGGCTCCCGCCTGGAAGCGCGCGTGCACTACTGGCAGGCCTACGCCCTGGCGTGGCGAGGCCGCCATGACGAGAGCCTGGCCGTCCTGACCGACCTTGTGCGCGGGGGCGGCCTGAGCCACGGCCTGGACGAGGCACAGCGGACCTGGGTGCTGACGGCCATCCCCGACCTCATGTACCTGGCCGGCGACACCGACGGGGCCCGGTGGCTCTACCGCCTGCTGGCCGCCTCCGACCTGCCCGCCCTGCAGATGTGGGGCGTGTACCAGACCGCCGGCCTGGACCTGGCCGACGCCCGCTACGCCGAGGCGCTGGCGGGCTACGAGAGCGTGTGTTCCGGGCCCCGGCAGGGGACCTGGCAGGATCAGGCCTGCACCCTGAAGGACGTGGCCGCCCGGCTGCAGGAACTGCGGAAGGAAGGCGAGAGCTATGGCACCGCTGCCTTCTATGACCGCTGAGCCGCGGGCCGACGAGGGCACCCTGCTGGGGCGCCTGCTCGGCTTGTACGAGGAGGAACGGCAGGTGTACGGCCGCGTGCTGGACCTGTCGCGCCGCCAGGGCAGCATCGTGCGGGAGGGCGGCCCCCTGACCGAGGTGCGCCGGGTGCTGGAGCAGAAGAAGCACTGCCTGGACCTGGTGGCGCGGCTGGAACTGACCGAGCGGGGCAGCAAGGCCGCCTGGGAGCGGGGCCGGCTGGGCTGGTCCGCCGACGGACGGGCCCGGCTCCACGCGGCCATCTGCAGCGTGACCGCCCTGATCGAGGACATCCTGGCCACCGAGGAAGAGAACGACCTGGAGATGATCGCCCGGACGCAGGTGATGTGATGCCTGAACTGGTGATGGACAAGCGCAAGGTGGACAGACAGAACGGGCCCCAGGGCCGGTTGCTGCGCGGCTACCTGCACAAGACCAGCAACAGCCTCTGCGGCATCAAGGGCTACGCCAGCCTGATCGCCGGCGACGCCGACCTGGGCCCGGGCGCCGCGCGCTGGGCCCGGCGCATCATCAGCGAGGTGGAGCGCCTCGAGCACATCTTCCGCTCGGTGGGCGACCTGACGGCCCCGACCGCGCCCCGCGAGTCGGCGCTGGATCTGGCCCAGCTGGTGGAGCAGGTGGTGCGGGAGGCGGCCGCGGCCCGGCCCGGGGTGCTGGTCACCGCCGGCGCCATGCCGGACGCGCTCCTGCTGCTGCCGGCGGCGGACTTGCGCCTGGTGCTGCGGGAGCTGGTGGCCAACGGGGCCGAGGGCCGCGACGGCACCGCCGGCGCCGCGGCGATCACGATCACCGCGACGGTGCAGCCCACCGGGCACGTGGCGGTCCGCGTGCGCGACGACGGCCCGGGCATGGCGCCGGAGCTGGCGGCCCAGGTGGTCGACCCCTTCGTCACGACCAAGGACGGGCACACGGGCGTGGGCCTGACCCGGGTCGAGACCCTCATGGACATGTACGGACTGGCCTGGCACCTGGGCAGCGAGCCGGGCCGGGGCACCAGCGTCACCCTGGAAGTGGCGGCGGCGGACGGAAACGCCGCCTAGGCAGGACACGGAAGAAAGGCGAACGATGGCGACCAAGCGCAGCATCCTGGTGGTGGACGACGAACAGTCGATGCGGGATTTCCTGGAGGCCAGCCTCAGCCCCCGCTACCTGGTGGACACCGCCGCCGACGGCGAAGCCGCCCTGGCCCTGCTCAAGGCCGGGCGCTACGACGCCGTGCTGTCGGACGTGCAGATGCCCGGCCACGGCGGCCTGCAGCTGCTGGCGGACATCACCGGCACCCTCGCCTACCGGCCGGTGGTGGTGATGATGACCGCCTTCGGCACCATCGAGCAGGCGGTGGAGGCCACCCGCCACGGCGCCTTCGACTACCTGACCAAGCCCTTCGGCCTGGACCAGCTGGAGCACTGCCTGGGCCGGGCCTGGGAGTTCCAGACCCTGCGCCGGGAGAACCAGACCCTGCGGAGCAACGTGGCCGGCCGCTCCCAGCACCACGGACTGCTGGGGAACAACCAGGCCATGGTCGTCCTGCGGGAGAAGATCGCCATGGTCGCCGATTCCCGGGGCACCGTGCTGCTGCAGGGGGAGAGCGGGACCGGCAAGGAAGTGGTGGCCCGCGTCATCCACGAGACCGGCAACCGCAGCGGCGGTCCGTTCATCCGGCTGAACTGCGCGGCCATCCCCGAGACCCTGCTGGAGTCGGAGCTGTTCGGCTACGAGCGCGGCGCGTTCACCGGCGCGGTGCAGAGCCGCCAGGGCAAGTTCGAGCTGGCCGACGGCGGCACCCTGCTGCTGGACGAGATCAGCGAGATGCCCTTCGCCATGCAGGCCAAGCTGCTGCGGGTGCTGCAGGAGCGCGAGTTCATGCGCCTGGGCGCCAAGTACGCCACCAAGGCCGACGTGCGCATCATCGCCACCACCAACCGGAACCTGCGCGAGGAGATCCAGGCCCGGCGGTTCCGCGAGGACCTCTACTTCCGGCTCAACGTGATCCCCCTGCGCATCGTGCCCCTGCGCGAGCGCAAGGACGACATCCCCCTGCTGGCCAACCACTTCTGCCAGAACTCGTGCGCCGAGAACGGGAAGCCGGTCATGGTCATCGCCGAGCGGGCCATGCGCGGTCTCATGGGCATGGACTGGCCCGGCAACGTGCGCCAGCTGCAGAACGTGATCGAGCGCGCCGTGATCATGAGCGGCGGCGAGCGCCTGGAGGAGGAGTACCTGGGCCTGGGCGAGGAGATGGACGCCGCGGCCCGGGGCGCCCTGCTCAACGAGGACATGACCCTGAAGGACATGGAGCGGGAGCTGATCCTGCGCAAGCTGGAACACACCCGCGGCAACCGCACGCAGGCGGCGGTGGAGCTGGGCATCAGCGTCCGCACCCTGCGCAACAAGCTGCACCTCTACGTCGACCAGGGCGTGGAGATTCCGGGGTAGACCATGATCAAGACCGGACTGTTCGCCCAGAGCCACCTCGCGACCCTCAAGTCCGCCGTCGACTGCCTACGCGCGCCGGCACGCGGTGACGGCCGAGAACATCGCCAACGTGGAGACCGCGGGCTACAAGGCCAAGCGCCTGAAGTTCGAGGAGCTGCTGGCGAACGAGGGCCCGTCCATCGAGGGCTACCGCACCGATCCGGCGCACCTGGCCATCGGGCGGCGCGACGCGTCGGACGTGGCGCCCGAGCAGGTGGACCGACGGACCGACTACGACAACGGCGTCAACGACGTGGACATCGACCAGGAGATGGCGGAGCTGGCCACCAACGACCTCAGCTACCGCCTGGCCACGCGGCTGTTGAGCATGCGCTACGGCATGCTGCAGTCCGCCATCACGGGGCGCAACCGCTAGGCGGGCGTCCGGGAGTGAACCATGGGTGACGGACTCTTTTCTTCCATCCGGATCTCGGCCACCGGGCTGAGCGGCCAGCGCACCAAGATGGACGTGGTGGCCCAGAACCTGGCCAACGCCGAGACCACCCGCACCGCCGACGGCACGCCGTACCGGCGGCAGCGGGCCATCTTCGAACAGGTGCTGGGCAACAAGCTGGCCCGCCATTCGGACCGCCTGGCCGGCCACTTGACCCGCACCAACCCGGTGCACATGGACGGGTCCCTGGCCGTGGGCCAGGCCGGCCCCGAGGGCGTGAAGACCGACGTGTCCGTGGCCGACGACGCTTCCGAGTTCCGCGTGGTCTACGACCCCGGCCACCCGGACGCCGACGACGCCGGCTACGTGCTGCTGCCCAACGTCAACCCCATCACCGAGATGGTGGACATGATCACGGCCAGCCGCGCCTACGAGGCCAACGTCAGTGCCGTGCAGGCGGCCAAGGACATGTTCAGCGACGCCCTGAAGATCTAGGCGCCGGACGGCGGCGGGAAAGGAAACGCACGTGGCCATCGGCAGCATCAAGTCCCTGGGCTCGGTCGATCCCCGCGCCGCCTACGGCGTGGCGAAGACGACGCCCGAACCGAAGGCCTCCTTCGGCGACCAGCTGGCCAAGGCCCTGGAGAACGTCCAGGACCTGCAGACCCAGCGCGAGCAGATCATCGACGACATGGTGGCCGGCAAGGTCACCGAGGCCCACGACGTGATGATCGCCGCCAAGGAGTCCCAGCTGGCCTTCGAGTTGCTTGTGGAGGTCCGCAACAAGCTCCTGGAGGGCTACCAGGAACTCATGCGCATGCAGGTCTAGCGACACCCGGAAGGATCTGAGGTAGCAACGTGGACGGATTCAGGCACATCATCGACACCGCCCGGTCGAAGTTCGGCGTCCTGAGCTTCAACCAGAAGGTCCTGCTGGGGGCCGTGGTCACGGCCAGCGTCATCAGCGTGGCGGTCTTCTCCCTCTGGCTGCAGAAGGAGGACATGGCCGTCCTTTTCACCGGTTTGAGCCCGGAGGACGCGTCGGCGGCCCTGGCCGAGCTGTCCAAGCAGGACGTCAAGACCGAGCTGGAGAACGGCGGCACCACCATCCTGGTGCCCGCCGGGGAGAAGGACCGCCTGCGCCTGGACCTGACCACCAAGGGCGATCCCGTCCAGCGGGACCGTGGGCTTCGAGATCTTCGACGGCAAGCAGTACGGCCTGACGGAGTTCACTCAGAACGTCAACTTCAAGCGGGCCCTCGAAGGCGAACTGGTCAAATCCATTGAGACCCTGCAAGGAATCCAGTCGGCGCGCGTCCACCTGGTGCTGCCCAAGCCGACCATCTTCCAGCGCGACGGGCGCCGAGGCCACGGCCAGCGTCGTGCTGCGCATGGGACGCCAGGCCCGCCTGGCCGACGACCAGATCGCCGGCATCCAGGCCTGGTCGCGGCCAGCGTCGAGAACCTGACCCCCGAGCACGTGACGGTGGTCGATCAGCACGGCACCGTGCTGAACCAGAGCGGTGCAGCGACGACGACGTGGGCCGCAGCGAGAACCAGCTGGCCCTGCGCAAGGAGGTGGAGGGCTACCTGTCCGAGAAGGCGACCTCCATGCTGGACCGCGTGCTGGGGCCGGGCCGCTCCATCGTGCGCGTGGACGCGACCCTCAACTTCGAGAAGATCGACCGCGAGCGCGAGATCTACGACCCCGCCGCGACCGTGGTGCGCAGCGAGGCCCGCACCGAGTCCAGCGACGCCGAGGCCGGCACCAGCGAGCAGTCCGAGACCAACTACGAGATCAACCGCACCGTCGAGAAGATCGTCGGCGCAGACCGGCGGCATCAACGCCCTCTAGGTGGCGGTGTTCGTCGACGGCCACTACGAGGCGGCCGCCGACGGCGGGCGAGCCCGTCTACCAGCCCCTGAGCGACGACGAGCTGGGGCAGCTCAAGCGCATCGTGCAGACCGCCGTGGGCCTGAACACCGTGCGCGGCGACCAGATCGAGGTGGTCAACATGCAGTTCCGCCAGCAGGACGACCTGCTGGGCGGCCGCGCCCCGGCGCCGACTGGATCGGCCTGGTCACCCAGTACGGCGGCCGGGTGCTGCTGCTGATCGTGCTGGCCGTGGTGGCGCTGACCCTGCGCCGCAACCTGGGCCAGGCTGCTGGCCGAGACCTTCGGCCTGGCGCCGTCGGCCGAGCGGCCGGGCGCCCGGGCCGCGGCGACGGCGGGCGCGGCCATGGACGACGGCGAGGCCGAGCCGGAGCTGGAACACTTCGACGGCATCCCGGAGCTGTCCCACCAGGTGGTGGAGGACATCCAGGACTACGCCTCGGAGAACCCCGAGCGCGTGGCCGAGGTGATCCAGGCCTGGATCCACGACATCGACCTGTCCGGCACCGGCGCCCGCAAGGCGGTCGGAGGCTGAGATGAGTGACCAGTCCCTGCGCAAGGCCGCCGTGTTCCTGATGGCCCTGGGCCCCAAGGTGGGCGGCAAGGTCATGGCCCAGCTGCCCGAGCCCACGGTGGAGCAGCTCGCCCACGTGATCGCCTCGATCGGCAAGATCCCCTTCCAGGAGAAGAAGCAGATCCTCGCCGAGTTCGTGTCCATCAGCGGGCGCATCGCCGGCGTCGCCGTGGGCGGCGAGGACACGGCCAAGCAGATCCTCGAGTCGGGCTTCGGCACCCGCAAGGCGACGTCGCTGCTCAGCCGCGTGGTCAGCTACAGCGAGATCAAGAGCTTCGAGCACCTGAAGAACGTCGACTCCCTGACCATCGCCAACTACCTGAAGAACGAGCACCCCCAGACCGTCGCGGTGGTGCTGGCCCACATGGACCCGCGCTCCAGCGGGCCCATCCTGGAGCGCCTGCCCGCGGAGATCCAGGGGGACGTGGCCCACCGCATGGCCGTGCTCGAGGCGCCCAACAGCGAGACCATGAAGGCCGTCGAGGCCGTCGCTGGCCAGCCAGCTCCAGGGCGAGATCTCGGCCCGCGACACCAAGTTCGGCGGCAAGAAGCAGGTGGCGGAGATCCTCAACGAGATCGACCGCGAGGTGTGGCAGGAGATCCTCGACGAGATGCGCGAGATCGACGACGACGTGGCCAACGAGGTCAACAACCTGATGTTCGTCTTCGAGGACATCGTCATGCTGGCCGACCCGGACATCCAGGAGATCCTCAAGGAGATCGACGGCAAGGAGCTGACCATGGCGCTCAAGGGCGCGACGGAGGAGATCAAGGAGAAGATCTTCGGCAACATGTCCAAGCGCGCGGGCGAGGGCATCAAGGAGGACATGGAGTACATGGGCCCGGTCCGCCTCGCCGAGGTGGAAGAGGCCCAGCGGCGGATCGTCGAAGTGGTCCGCGGTCTCGAGGAGGCCGGCACCATTTCCCTCGGCAAGGGCGGCAAGGATGCAGCAATGGTGTCCTGAGGCCTTCGACCTCGAGGCGCCGGCGCGCACGGTCATCCGCAGCGGCGACGGGCGAGTTCACGCCCGCGGCCCCCGGCCTGCCCGCCGGCGCCGGCGACGACGAACCGGGTCGGCTGTTCCGCAGCGAGACGGGCTTCACCGATCCCACGGCCATCATGGCCGAGCCTGAGCCCCCACGAGCGCGAGCCTGGTCTGCGAGCTGGTGGAGCAGGACGTGGCCCGGAACTACGCGGAGCGCGAGGCGACCCTGCGCGGCGAGCTGGAGGAGGCCCGGCAGACGCGGAACTGGCGGAGCTGACGCGCGGCCCAGGAGGCCTTCGCCGCCCGCTGGGAGGACCAGCACGACCGCGCGCCTGCGGCGAGATCGCCGCCGCCGCCGCCCGGCTGGCGGTGCAGCTGGCCGGCAAGCTGGCGCGGGTGCAGCGCCGCCGAAGGACCCCGAGGTCCTGGCCCGCGCCCTGGAGACCGTGTTCTACGGCGCCGGAGCCCGCGGACCCCTGACCGTGACCGTCAACCCGGAGGAGGCCGCCTGGCTGCAGGCTCGAGCCCGAGCTGCGCGAGCGCCTGCGCATCGGCGACCTGGTCGCCGACCGCCGCGTCGAGCGCGGGCGGCTGCGTGGTCGCGGCCGACGGCCGCGAGTGGGACGCCACCCTCGGAGGGTCAGCTGGAGTCCCTGGGCGAGATCGTGGAGGATTGGCTGACCACCGAGACGGCGCGCCGACGACGGCGGCGAAGGAGACACGATGACCGACCCCGTGGCTTGAGATCGAGGCCGCCGTGGGCACGGCCAATCCGGTGCGCCAGGTGGGCCGGGTCACCGAACTGGTGGGCATGGTGATCGAGGCGGGCGGCCTGGAGGCCCCCGTCGGCTCCCTCTGCCGCATCGACGTGGGCCGCCACGAACCGGCCGTGCTCTGCGAGGTGGTGGGCTTCCGGGGCGACGGCCTGCTGATCATGCCCTACGGCGACGCCCGCGGCGTGGCCCGGGGCAGCCGCGTCACCATGCTGGCCAGCCAGCTGACGGTGCCCTACGGGCCCGCAGCTGCTGGGCCGGGTGGTGGACGGCCTGGGCCGGCCCCTGGACGGCGGTCCCGCCCTGACCAACCTGCCCCGCCGGCACCTGGGGGCCGCCGCGCCCTCGGCCATGACGCGCCGCCGCACCACCGGTCCCCTGGCCACCGGCATCCGCGCCATCGACAGCATGGTGACCGTGGCGCGCGGACAGCGCCTGGGCATCTTCGCCGGCAGCGGCGTGGGCAAGTCCGTGCTCCTGGGCATGATGGCCCGGGAGGCGGCGGCCGACGTGAACGTGCTGGCCCTGATCGGCGAGCGCGGCCGCGAGGTGCGCGAGTTCATCGAGCGGGACCTGGGACCCGAAGGTCTGGCGCGGAGCGTGGTGGTGGTGGTGACCTCGGACGAGAGCGCGGTCATGCGCGCCAAGGGCGCCGAGACGGCCATGACCCTGGCCGAGGGCTTCCGCGACACCGACCGCGACGTGCTGTTCATGATGGACTCGGCCACCCGCTACGCCATGGCCCTGCGCGAGATCGGCCTGGCCGCGGGCGAGCCGCCCACCACCAAGGGCTATCCGCCCAGCGTGTTCGCGGCCCTGCCGCGGCTGTGCGAGCGGGCGGGCTGGTCGGACGTCAACGCCATGACGGCCTTCTTCACGGTGCTGATCGAGGGCGACGACATCCAGGACCCCATCGGCGACGCCATGCGCTCCATCCTCGACGGCCACGTGATGCTGAGCCGCGACCTGGCCCGGGAGAACCACTACCCGGCCATCGACGTGCTGGGCAGCATCAGCCGCCTGCGCAGCGAGATCGTGCCGGAGGCGGAGCGCGAGGCCGGCAGCCGCGTGCTGCGCTGGCTGAAGGCCCTGGAGGAGAGCCGCGACCTGGTGAACATCGGGGCCTACGTGCCCGGCAGCGATCCTTTCCTGGATGCGGCCCTGGAGCGGCGGGAGGACATCCGCGACTTCCTGGTCCAGGGCATGCGCGAGCACGCCCCCTTCGACGCCTCCCAGGAACGCCTCCGTGAGCTGGCGGGGGTGGCGTGATGGCCGGCTTCCGCTTCGGGCTGCAGAAGGTCCTGGACTACCGCCGCCGCCTGGTGGACCTGCGGTCCCGGGACCTGGCGGCGGCCGAGAGCCGGTCCGCCGCCGTCGCCGGCCGCATCGCCGACCTCCGGGCGGAACAGGTCCGGTGCCAGGAAGCGGCGGGAACCGGCGCGCGTGGACGTGCGCCGGTGGGCTGACCGCACCGCCTGGGTGGCGCGCCTGGACCGCCTGCATCGCCGCCGCCGAGCAGGAACGCGCCGCGGCGCTGGTCGCGGTGGCGGCCGCTCGCGAGGCGCTGCAGGCGGCCTGGCGCGACCGGGAGGTGCTGGTGCAGCTGCGGGCGCGGCGCGAGCGGGAGTGGGCCGAGGCGCAACGGCGGCGGGAAACGGCCGAACTGGACGAGATCGGCGGCCAGCGCCGGGCGCGGGCACGGCGGATCGAAGTTGCCGGTTGAGGGGCACAAGTTGCCCCAGCGACGGCCCGACGGCGGGGCCCGGCAGGGAATGCCTGCCAGGGAAGAGACGATGTGGCAAGGGGATGCGGCAGAGGCAACGCGACCGGACGGAGTTTCCGGTGCGGCACCGGAATTGCGAGGACGGCGCGTCCGGTACGGTTGTCGGCCGCGCCGGCGCGACCTTGAGGAGAATGTCGACATGAAGAGCGTGGCCATCATCTCGGTGATCACCTTCGTCCTGATCTTCGGGGGCGTGTTGCTGGTCAGCACCCACCTGAACCAGGCGGCGGACGCGGCGGCGCCGCCGCCGGAGCTGGCGCCGGCGGACTACCAGGCCGCCGAGCGGGTCTTCCAGGACATGGCTGCCGAGCGCGACCGGATCCAGCGGGAGAAGGAGCAGCTCCTGTCCC
Organism: Candidatus Krumholzibacteriia bacterium; assembly: GCA_963825035.1. Classification (GTDB taxonomy): domain Bacteria; phylum Krumholzibacteriota; class Krumholzibacteriia; order LZORAL124-64-63; family LZORAL124-64-63; genus JACZKN01. The sequence goes on from CAWGRT010000015.1 coordinate 224,643, forward strand.
TGCGGCAGGCGGTGACGGTGCAGGAGAAGGTCCTGGACCAGAGCCGGAACAAGCTGGAGGCGGTCATCGCCGAGCTGAAGGCCCGCCAGACCGAGTACGCCGAGGAGCGGGAACGCTCGGCCGTGCGCCTGGCCAAGATGTACGAGGCCATGAAGCCCGACCAGGCCGCGCCCATCCTGTCGGCCCTCGACATGGAAGTCATCATCGAGATCATGACCCGCATGAAGGAGCGCCCGGCGGCCAAGATCCTGGCCGAGATGGACGCCGGCCTCGCGGCCCAGATCAGCACGCGCCTCAGCTCCCGGGGAGGGGCCTAGTGAACATCCTGAACGGGCTCGGCGCCGCCGTGGCGTCGGCTGCCGGTGCGCCGGCCCCGGGCGTCAAGGCGCCGGCGGGCAGCGGCCTGACCGGCGGGGAAGAGGGCACGGCCGCCCTCTTCGCCAGCATCTTCGCGGCGCAGACGGAGGCGGCCCCGGCCGCGGCCTTCGGGACCGTCGCGGCGCCCGCCGACGCGGGATCCGCGGCCGGAACCGTCGACGCCGCCGCCGGTGCGGCGGCCGGAGTGGCCGCCAAGGCCCTGGCCGGGGGCGTCGTGCCGACGGTCGCCGGCGGGGCGCAAGACTCGCAGCCCGGCGCGACCGCGGCACACACCGCCCGGAGCGCCGTCGGCACGACGCAGCCCGGAGCGCCCGCCGGCGCCACGCAGCCCGGGACCGGCCTGGTCCGGCCGTCGGCCAGCGGCGCCGCCCCGGCGCCGGGAACGATCCCCGCCGCCGCGGACGCGAACACGGGACCGGCAGCCGCCGCGGCTCCTGCGGCCGCCGTTCCCACCGCGGCGGTGGAGGCGGTCGAAGCGACCATCACCGGTGCCACGGCGCCCGCCGCGACGACGGCGCCGGACGGTTCCGGTCCGGCGGCGGCCACGCCCGCGGCGTCCACCGGCGTTCCGGTCGCGGCAATCGCCGCGACCGCGGTCGTGGCGGACTTGGCCGACAGCGCGCCCGCAGAGGACGCCGCCGACGATGATTCCGGGGCCGGAACCCGTCCCGAAGCCCCCGACCCAGCGCCGGCGGCGCCGGTTCTCGGGGCCGACGCGGCGAGCGTCGCGGCGGCGGCGGCCACCGGCGGGGGCGCCTCGACCCCGGCTGCCGTCCACGCCACCGTCCACGGGGCGGGCGATGCCGACAACGCAGCCGCGGCCACGGCCGACGGGAACCCGGCCGACGCGGCCCGGACCGCGGCGGCCCGGCCGACCGGCATGTCCTTCGGGCGGGCGGTCGCGGACGCGGCAACCCGTCCGGTGCCCCACCAGGTGGCCCAGGGCATCAGCGGCGCCCTGGCGAAGGCCGATGCACCCCAGCAGCTGACCCTGCAGCTGAACCCCGAATCCCTCGGCCGCGTGGACGTCCACTTCGACGCCCGCGGCGACCACCTGACGGTCACCCTGACCGCCGGCCAGGCCGCGGCCGGGCAGGCCCTCAAGGAGGGCCTGGACGACCTGACCGATTCCATCCTCAAGCGCGGCGACCGGTTCCAGACCGTGGAGATCCGGGTCGAGCAGCGCGAGCCGACGAACTCCCGCCAGGACCTGCGGCAGGACGGCCGCCGCGAGGGCCAGGCGCGGAGCGACGAAGGACGGGGCGGCGGCCGCCAGCCGCGCCGCGACCAGCCCGGCAACACCGCCGAGGCGTGGTACGACCTCGCCAGGGGAGGACGCTAGATGAGCTACATCCCGGGAATCACCGACGGGACCGGCACCGTGCTGGGCGCCGCTGTCGCGTGACTACTCGCAGATCGACAAGCTGGACTTCATGCAGCTGCTGGTGGCCCAGATCCAGAACCAGGATCCCCTCAGCCCCATGGACAACGCCCAGTTCACCGGGCAGATCACCCAGTTCACCATGCTGGACGAGATGAAGAGCCAGAGCGCCAAGTTGGACGAGAACCTGGCCATGGCCCAGTCCATCAACAACACGGCGATGCTGGGCCTGGTGGGCAAGCAGGTGACGGTGGAGGGCAACGGCGTGTCCGTCAGCGACGGCAAGGCCACCGAGACGGTGATCGCCGCCAAGGGCACGGGCACCGCCGTCATCCAGGTCAAGGACGCCACCGGCAAGGTGGTGCGCACCTATCCGGCCGGCGTGGACACCGGGCTGAACACGGTGACCTGGGACGGCAAGCTGGACAACGGCGACGTGGCCGCCGACGGGGACTACACCGTCTCCGTGTCGGTGACCAACGGCGACGCCGCCGTGGACTTCACCACGCTGATGACCGGCCCCGTGCAGGGGCTGCGCTACGTGAACAACGCCGCCGTCGTCATGGTCGGCGGGCAGGAATACTACGTTTCCGACATCTACAAGGTGAGCTGAGGTCGCGCGCCCTCGCGGCGCGGCATCCCAACCGGGAGGATTCCATGTTCAAGTCCCTGTACTCCGGTGTTTCGGGCCTGTCGGCCAACCTGACGAACCTGGACGTGATCGGCAACAACATCGCCAACAGCAACACGGTGGGTTTCAAGTCCGGACGGGTGACCTTCAACGAGATGCTCGCCCAGACCCTGCAGTCGGCCTCGCGGCCGGTCAGCGGCGGTCTCGGCGGCGTCAACCCGCAGCAGGTGGGCCTGGGCACCCGCGTGGGCAGCATCGACAGCAACTTCACCCAGGGGAACTTCGAGACCACGGGCAACAAGACGGACCTGGCCATCCAGGGCAACGGGTTCTTCATCCTCAGCGACGGCACCAGCCGCACCTACACCCGGGCGGGCGTCTTCGGCATGGACAGCGACAACTACCTGGTCAGCCCGTCCACCGGCCTGAAGGTCCAGGGCGTGATGGCCGACGCCAACGGCGTCATCGGCACCGGCCCCATGGAGGACATCTACATCGATCCGGGCCTGGTGGTGCCGGCCCAGCCGTCGACCACGGTGCAGCTGATGGGCAACCTGGACGCCAGCGCCGACGCCCAGGCCACGGTGATGCAGAGCCGCACGTTCCTGGCGGCGGCCGACGGCACCGACCTGCTGACCGGGCTCAACGGCAGCACCCAGGGCCCCCTGGGCCTGAACGTGGGGGACGCGGTGACCATCAACGGACAGACCGCGGGTGCCGCGCTCAGCACGGGCTCCTTCGTCATCGACTCGGACAGCACCTACCAGGACCTGGTGGACTGGCTCAACAGCGAGATGGGCGCCCAGCCCGTCAACGTCAGCTTCGCCATCGGCAGCGGCGGCGAACTGCAGGTGACCAACAACGAGGCGGGCGCCATCGACGGCCTCTCCCTGACGGTCACCGCCAACACCGGCTTCAACCAGAACCTGGTGTTCGACTGCCACCATCGACCCGGGGACGACGCTCGACGAGCGCCGGCCTGCGTGCCTACGCCACGGGCACCGACACCCTGGCCAGCCTCTACGACGCGTCCGGCAACCCCCTGAACATCGACTTCAGCACCGGGACGGCCGGCCTGCTCATCGGCGGTTCGGTGGGCGGCGACAGCATCGCCGACCGCACCGTCCCGGTGACCGCCGCCTCGACCCTGCAGGACCTGGCCCATGGAGTTCCAGTACGCCCTGGGCGCCCACTCCACGCCGGCCGCCATCAACGACACGGGCCAGATGGTGGTCACCGGCGAGGTGGGCACGGACGCGGCCATCAGCGAGATCTCGGTGCAGGAGGACGGGCGCATCAACTCGACCCTGGAGTCGGCGTTCGGCTTCGCCCAGACCCAGCAGGCCACCGACCAGAAGACCTTCACGGTCTCGACCACGGCCTACGACTCCCTGGGCGGCGAGCACACCGTGAGCTTCGACTTCAAGAAGGTCGCGGGCCTGAACGAGTGGATCTGGAACGCGCAGGTCGAGGGCGGCGAGACCATCCTGACGGGCCAGTCGGGGCGGGTCGACCTTCTCGGACACCGGCGCCATCAGCAGCTTCACCTACGACGACCAGTCGGGCGCCATCACCTTCCGGCCCCAGGACGCGGGCCAGGAGGGCGCCGGCGTGGTCTCGCTGGTGGTGGACTACGGCACCGTGGGCGCCCTGACCGGCCTGACCCAGTTCGAGGGCACCGGCAACCTGCGTTCCATCGCCGACGGCTACGGCTCGGGCACCCTGGTGGACTACGACATCGACCAGAGCGGCGTGATCACCGGCATCTTCAGCAACGACACCATGCAGGCCATCGCCCGGCATCGGCATGGCGCAGTTCTCCAACGCCGTCCGGCCTGATGCGGGAGGCCAACAACACCTACCGCCTGAGCGGCAACTCGGGTCAGGCCATGGAGACCTTCGCCGGCCTGGGCAACGGCGTCAGCCTGGTGCCCGGGGCCCTGGAGACCAGCAACGTGGACCTGGCCAAGGAGTTCACCAGCCTGGTGGTGGCGCAGCGGGCCTTCCAGGCCAACAGCCGGGTCATCACCACCGCCGACCAGGTCATGCAGGAGCTGGTGAACCTGATCCGGTAGGCGGCCGTAAGGCCGATCCCGGCGCCGCCGGGCCGGGGCCGCCCGTAGGCCCCGGCCCTTCCGGCCGCGACGCGACGCGTCAAGGAGCTAAAGTCCATGATCAAAGTCACGAAACTTAACGGGAGAGAGCTGGTGGTGAACGCCGACCTGATCGAGTTCATCGAGTCCACTCCCGACACGCTGATCAGCCTGACCACCGGGCGCAAGATCATGGTGCTGGAGGACCTGGACGACGTGGTGACCAGGGCGGTTTCCTACCGCAGCAGGGCGCGCATCTACCCGATCCCGACCGGGGGCACCGGTTCGGTGTTCGAGGGCTGACCCTCCCGGAGGGCGGCGAAGGGGACCAGGGCGTGGACATCGCAACTGTCGTCGGCCTCGTCTTGGCGTTCGGTCTGATCGTCTGGTCCATCCTGCTGGGCGGCGACCTGAGCGGCTTCATCGACATGCCCTCGGTGGCGGTCGTGCTCGGCGGCACCCTCGGCGCCATGCTCGTGAACTTCCCCCTGCAGCGCGTCATCGGCGTGGCCGGCGTCCTCAAGAAGGCCTTCCTCTTCTCCGTCGAGGACCCCGACGTGGTGATCGGCAAGCTGGTCAAGTACGCCGAACGGGCCCGCCGCGAGGGCATGCTGGCCCTGGAGGAGGATTCGGAGAACGAGCCCGACGCCTTCCTGCGCAAGGGCCTGCGCCTGGCCGTGGACGGCACCGATCCCCAGCTGCTGGAGAAGATCCTCGAGACGGACCTCGAGCAGATCGAGAGCCGCCACGCCGAGGGCGCCAAGGTCCTGGCGGCCGGCGGCACCTTCGCGCCGGCCTTCGGCATGATCGGCACCCTGATCGGCCTGGTGAACATGCTCTCGGCCCTGGAGGACCCGAGCCAGATCGGCGCGGGCATGGCCACCGCCCTGCATCACCACCTTCTACGGCGCGGTCCTGGCCAACGCCTTCTTCCTGCCCATGGCGGGCAAGCTGGAGACGCGCTCCAAGGAGGAGATGCTCATCAAGCAGATGGTCATCGACGGCATCATGGCCATCCAGAGCGGCGATTCGCCCCGGATCGTCGAGGAGAAGCTGAAGTCCTTCCTCTCGCCGACCCTGCGTCGCAAGATGGACGAGTCCAAGGAACAGGCCGCCTGACCGGGCGTCCGCCGGTGACCGGTCCAGACGGCGTCAGGAGAGGCCCCCATGGCCCGGAAGAAGAACATCACGGTCAAGAAGGGCCTCGACGAGTGGGTCATGACCTACGGGGACATGATGAGCCTGCTGCTCACGTTCTTCGTGCTCATCGTCTCGTTCTCGTCCATGCAGGAGGTCAAGTTCCAGCAGGCGGCCCAGTCGCTGAAGGACGCCTTCGGGGTCATGGCCGAACCCCGAGGCGGTGATCGAACTGAACCAGCCCCTCCTGCCCAACACCAACTACCGCGAGAGCGACCAGGATTTCCTGTACGAGGTGCGCAGCGTCGAGAAGGAGATCCTCGACGAGAAGCGGCAGGACGACGTGCAGGTGGAGATCCGCGACGACGGCGTCCTGTTCCGCATGACCGCGCCCGTTCCTCTTCGCCTCCGGCCAGGCCGACCTGAGACCCGAGGCCGCGCCCCTGCTGGACCGCCTGGCCCGCATGTTCCGCAAGTTCCCCGCCGAGGTGCGGGTGGAGGGGCACACCGACGACGTGCCCATCCACACGGCCCGTTTTCCCTCCAACTGGGACCTTTCGGCCGCCCGGGCCGTGGCGGTGGCACGATACTTTCAATCGGCGGGACTGCCGGCCGACCGGCTGGCCGCCACGGGCTACGGCGAGAACCGCCCCGTGGCGACCAACGACACCCCCGAGGGGCGGACGGCCAACCGCCGGGTGGAGATCCTCCTGAAGTGGAGCGGCCGGGACGTGCCCCGGCAGGGGGATCTGCCCCTGAAGGAGCCCGGGCAGACCGCCGCGGCGGCCCCGGACCCGGCGGCGGCGGCGGCCGGCGCGACTGCGCGCGACGATCATCGACCCCGTGACGAGCCGCCTGCGGCCCCTGCCGGGCCCGGTCGGGAAGTGACAAGGAGCTGACCCATGGCCGACGAGAAATCTGACGTCCAGGCAGGACAGGGCGGCAAGTCGAAGCTCGCCTTCCTCGAGAACAAGGTGGTCATGCTGGGCGTGATCGTCGTGCTGCAGGTGGTGGTGGCCATCGGGCTGACCCAGTTCGTGATCCTGCCGCGCCTGGGCGTGCAGGCCGCGGCCACGACCGAGGAGAATCCGGCCAGGATCGCCGCCAAGCGCCGAGCTGCCCGAGCTGGGACAGCTGGTCAACCTCGACGAGATCATCGTCACCCTGGACGCGGACGCCCGCCAGCCGCGCTACCTGCGCATCGACGTGAACCTGGAGGTGCGCGACGCCGCCGTGGCCAAGGTCGCCACCGACCGCATCCCCAGCTCCGGGACATCGTGATCATGGCCCTCTCGGACAAGACCGTCGAGGACCTCGTCGACCCCGGCGGGCAAGAAGAACCTGCGCGACGAGATCTTCCGGGACATCGCGGCGCGGATGCCCGAGGGCACCCTGATGAACGTCTACTTCTCCGACCTGGTCGTCCAGTGACCGAACCGAGGAACCGACGTGGCGCCTGACGACCTGGACCTCATCAACGACGACCTGGACCTGGACCTCGAGGCGGCCATCGGCGCGGCCGAGGACCTGGCCGGGCGCGGTGGGCGACGCGACGGGCGTCGACATGGAGGCCGTGCTCAACGCGGATCCGCCAGGACGACGAATCCGCGGGCCCGCGCGCCCTACGACTTCAACCGGCCCCACAACATCTCGCGGGCCTTCGCCAACAACCTGCAGGCGGTGGCCGAGTCCTTCGCCAAGACCGCCGGCATCGACTTCACGAGCCTGGTGCGCGCGTCGGTCCAGGTGGAGTACCGGGGCCTGCGCCAGTGCACCTACGCCGAATACCTGGAGGAGCTGCCCAACCCCACCAGCGCGGCCCTGTTCACCCTGGAGCCCCTGAAGGGCCAGTCGATCCTGCACCTGGACCTGGGCCTGTGCTTCGTCTTCATGCAGAAGCTGCTGGGCGGGGCGCTGGACGCCCAGACCACCGTGCGCGAGTTCACGGAGATCGAGCGGGGCATCAACGCCGGCCTGGTGGAGCGCTTCCTGGAGATCCTGCGGCGCAGCCTGGCCAAGTTCACCGAGGCCCGTCCGGCCTTCGTGCGCCTGGAGAACAACCCCGGCTACCTGGGCGGCATGGCCGAGGGCGAATCGCTGATCATCCTGCGCTTCAACGTGCAGATGGGGGCGGCCGAGGGCCCCTGCGACCTGGCCTTTCCCCTGACCGCCTTCGGGCCGGTGCGGGAGGTCTTCGACCCCCGCGACCAGGTGGAGATGCGCACGGAGAGCGAGCTGCGCGACGACCGGCGCCGCATCCTGAGCATGGTCCAGGGCACCGCCAGCGAACTGATCGTGGAACTGGGCTCGTTCGGCGCCAGCCTGGAGGAGGTGCTGGCCCTGAAGGAGGGCCAGATCCTGCACCTGCCCCAGGCCGTGGACACGCCCCTGAAGGTACGCATCGAGGGACAGGACAGCTGGCTGGGCGAGGCGGGCCGCATCGGCCCGAACCGCGCCGTCCGGCTGGTCCGCAAGCTGACCAAGGAGTAGCCGATGAGCAACGAGCAGACCCCCGGCGCCGGAACGCCGACCAGCCGTGCCTGGACGCCGAGTCGGCCTCCCTGCTGCGGGACCTGGGGGACGCGGTGCCCAGCGCCGACAACCTGGACCTGCTGCTGGACGTGAACCTGCAGGTCTCGGTGGAGCTGGGCCGCGCCCGCCTGAAGTTCCGGGACGTGCTCGAACCTGGCCCAGGGTTCGGTGGTCGAACTGTCCCGCCAGTCCAGCGAGCCCGTGGACATCATGGTCAACGGCGCCCTGCTGGCCACGGGCGAGGTGGTGGTGGTGGACGACCACTTCGCCGTCCGGGTCACCAAGCTTCTGAACCGGGTCGAACGCCTCAAGAGGGTGCTGTGACCCTGTTCACGGCAACCGACGCGGCTGCCCCTGCTGGCGGGCGGCCGGCGGCCGTCCTGGTGGCAGACCGCCGGCGGCCTGCTGGCCGTCTTCGGCCTGCTCTTCGCTCTGCCTGAAGCTGCTGGCCCGCTGGAACCGCCGCGGCGCGTCCGGCCGGGCCGCGGTCCTGGCCGTCTGGCCCCTGGGCCCGAAGCGGGAGATCCAGGTGCTGCGCCTGGCGGACGACGTCCACTACGTCTACCGCCACGACGGCGCCATGGTGCTGCTGCGCCAGGAGTGCCTCGCCGACTGGGAGCGCAGCCGCGCGGCCGAAGCCCGCCGTGCCCCGGACGCCGGCACCGACGGGCCCCGCAGCCTGAAGGATCTGCTGCGCGCCGGCCGCCCTGCCGCGGCCGTCCCGACCCGGCCGCCGCGCCCCGGCGGCGACCTGTCCGCCCCCTGATCCGTCCCTGACCACCCGTCGTCCGCTTCCCGACCGGCCCGCGGCCCTCCCGGGCCTTTTCCGTCCCGCCAAACCGCTGTCCCCGAGCCGATTGAGGCCGTTCCGGCGACCGGGCGCCGGCGCCGCCCGTGGCACGCCCATTGCCTTGACGAGGAGACGTCCGACGTCCCGAACCGGAGAAGACCGCCTTGCCGCACGCCTCCCGCACCTGGATCCTGGCCCTGGCCGCGCTCGTCGTGGTCCTGGGGATCGCGGCCCCCGCCGCGGCCCAGGACGCGGCCCCGCCCGCGTCCATCAAGCCCGTGACCGCCGACAGCCCGGTGCTGACCTTCAAGCTGGAAGGGTCCCAGGGCGTGCAGGGCCATGGACTCGGCCCTGAAGATCGTCCTGCTGATGACGGTCCTCTCCCTGGCGCCGGCCTTCCTGATCCTGATGACCAGCTTCACCCGCATCGTCATCGTGCTGGGGTTCCTGCGCCAGGCCATCGGCGCCAACCAGGCGCCCAACAACCAGATCATCATCGGGCTGGCCCTGTTCCTGACCGTGGTGGTGATGTCGCCGACCTTCAAGCAGATCAACGACGACGCCCTGCAGCCCTTCCTGGCCGAGCAGATCAGCCAGGGCGAGGCCCTCACGCAGGCCGAGGCGCCCCTGAAGGAGTTCATGCTGGCCCAGGTCCGGGAGAAGGACATCGCCCTGTTCCTGGACCTGACCGAGACCGCCGGCGCCCGAGACGCCGGAGGAGCTCTCCATGCTGGTGGTGGTGCCCGCGCTTCGTGATCGGCGAGCTGAAGACCGCCTTCCAGATGGGCTTCGTGCTCTTCATCCCCTTCCTGATCATCGACATGGTGGTCGCCTCGGTCCTGATGTCCATGGGCATGATGATGCTGCCGCCGGTGCTCATCAGCCTGCCCTTCAAGATCCTGCTCTTCGTGCTCGTGGACGGCTGGTACCTGGTGGTCCAGTCCCTGGTCCAGGCCTTCCATTGAGCGCCGCGAAAGGAATGCGTCCATGACTCCGGAACAGGTGGTCGAGATCGGCACCTACGCCATGCGGACCGTGGTCTTCGTGGCCGGCCCCATGCTCATCGCCGGCATGGTCGTGGGCCTGGCCATCTCCATCTTCCAGGCCGCGACCCAGATCAACGAGATGACCATGACCTTCGTGCCGAAGATCCTGACGGTCTTCGCCGTGCTGATCATCTCCCTGCCCTGGGCCATCAGCCAGCTCACCGGCTTCACCGAGGCCATGTTCCGCCGCATCGCGGGCATGTAGGAGAGGGCGCCGTGGCCTTCCGCCTGGACGTCACCTTCCTGGTCGTGGCCTTGGCCCTGGCCGTGCGCTTCTCGGTGCTGGCCGCGACGCTGCCCCTGCTGGACGTGCGCGCGGTGCCGCCCCTGTGGCGGTTCGGGCTGGCGGGCTGCTTCGCGGCGGCCCTGGCGCCGGCGGTGGCGGCGGGCGTGCCCGCCGGCGCGGTGGACCTGTCCTGGCGGCTGCTGGTGGTGGAGGCCTGCCGGTCCCTGGCGGTCGGGGCGCTGCTGGGCTTCACCGTGAACCTGGTCTTCACGGCCGTGCGCTTCGCCGGCGAGGTGGCCGGCATGCAGATCGGCTTCGCCATCGTCAACGCCTTCGATCCCCTGAGCAACTCCCAGATCTCCGTGGTCTCCCAGTTCTACTACCTGCTGGCGGTGCTGCTGTTCTTCACCACCGGCGGCCACCAGGTGCTGGTGGGGGCCATGTACCAGTCCTGCCTGGCGGTGCCGCCCTTCGCGCCGGTGGGGCTGGCCGGCGGCGGCGCTGGTCCTGCTGCGGGAGTTCTCGGGGGTCTTCAGCGCGGGCCTGCGCATCGCCGCGCCGGTGGCGCTGGTGCTGCTGCTGGTCAGCGCGGCCATGGGCGTGATCGTCAAGACCGCGCCCCAGATCAACGTGCTGGTGGTGGGCTTCCCCATCAAGATCGCCGTGGGCCTGATCACCATGGGGCTGTCGCTGGTCTTCTTCCGCGACGCCACCCTGGGGCTGATCGGCGGCCTGGGCGAACAGCTCTCGCGGGTGCTGGCCGCCACCCGCTGACCGGAATACTTGCACCCCGGCACTGCCGGGACCTCGCGAAGGAGGTGAGTCGTGGCTGAGGATACCGGTGGCGAAAAGACAGAAAAGGCGACAGGCAGACGCCGGGAAAAGGCCCGTGACGAGGGCCAGGTCGCCAAGAGCCAGGAGGTCAATTCCGCGGCTCTCCTGCTGGTGGGCATGACCGTGCTGGTCCTCAGCGGCGGCCACTTCGTGTCGGTCCTGGGCCGCAACACGGGCTATCTGCTGTCCCAGGCCCACGTCCTGGGGCCGACCAACCGCTTCGGGGTCCGGGAATTGCTGTCCGCCAACCTGGAGGTGCTCGTGGCGGCCCTGGGGCCGCTGCTGGGGGCGCTGCTGGTGGCGGCCTTCGCCGGCAACCTGGCCCAGGTGGGGTTCCACGCCAGCGCCGGGGCCCTGGCCTTCAAGGCGGAGCAAGCTGAACCCCATCACGGGGCTGCAGAAGTTCTTCCGCAAGACCATGGTCTTCGAGCTGCTGAAGAACCTGCTGAAGATCGCCCTGATCGCCCTGCTGGCCCTGTGGACCATCAAGGGCCTGATGGGGACCCTGGTCGGCACCGCCCTGCTGCCCGTGCCCGAGGTGGTGGCCGTGGGCAAGTCGGGATTCATCCGCCTGATGATCCGGCTGCTGGCCTTCATGATCCTGCTCGCGGCGATCGACTGGGCCTGGCAGAAGTACCAGTACGAAGAAAATCTCAAGATGAGCAAGTACGAGATCAAGCAGGAGAGCAAGGCGCAGGAAGGCGATCCGCAGATCAAGGCGAGGATCCGCGGCCTGCAGTTCGAGATGGCCCGCAAGCGCATGCTCGCGGACGTGCCCAAGGCGGACGTCGTGATCACCAACCCGACCCACTTCGCCATCGCGATCCGCTACGAGCCCGGTTCCGCGGCGCCCGTGGTGCTGGCCAAGGGCCAGGACCACCTGGCCGCCGTCATCCGCAAGATCGCCCGCGGCGCGCGCGTGCCCGTGATCGAGAACAAACCCCTGGCCCGGGCCCTGTACCGGCAGGTGGAGGTGGGGAAGCGCATTCCCGAGAGCCTCTTCCAGGCCGTCGCCGAGGTCCTGGCCTACGTCTACCGCCTGAAGAAGGCCTGATAGGGAGTCACGGTGTCGCAGGAGCAGGTCATCGACAGGGATCTCATCCTGGCCAACAGCAACGTGCTGAGCGCGGCCGCCGTCCTGCTCATCCTGGGGCTGATGGTGGTGCCCATCCCGCCGGTGCTGCTGGACCTGATGCTCACCTTCAGCATCGCCTTCAGCCTCACGGTGCTGCTGGTGGCCATGTACCTGAAGGAGCCGCTCCAGTTCAACAGCTTCCCGTCGCTGCTGCTGATCCTGACCCTGCTCCGCCTGTCCCTGAACGTGGCCTCGACCCGGCTGATCCTCAGCCGGGGCGACGCGGGGAAGGTGATCCAGAGCTTCGGCGACTTCGTGGTGGGCGGCAACTACGTCATCGGCGTCATCGTGTTCATCATCCTGGTGGTCATCAACTTCCTGGTCATCACCAAGGGTTCGGGGCGCATCGCCGAGGTGGCCGCGCGCTTCACCCTGGACGCCATGCCCGGCAAGCAGATGGCCATCGACGCCGACCTGAACGCCGGCCTGATCAACGAGGCCGCCGCGCGCAAGCGGCGCGACGAGATCGCCCGCGAGGCCGAGTTCTTCGGGGCCATGGACGGCGCCAGCAAGTTCGTCAAGGGCGACGCCATCGCCGGCATCATCATCACCCTGGTGAACATCGCCGCCGGCTTCATCATCGGCATGCTGCAGATGAAGATGCCCGCGGGCGAGGCCCTGGGCCGCTTCACCATCCTGACCGTGGGCGACGGCCTGGTCAGCCAGATCCCCGCGCTGCTGGTCTCCACCGCCGCCGGCCTGGTGGTCACCCGCACCAACGGCACCCTCAGCCTGGGGCAGAGCATCACCCTGCAGATCTTCCGCCAGCGCAAGGCCCTGTACCTGGCCGCGGGCGCCATGACCGTCCTGGCCCTGATCCCCGGCCTGCCCACCGCGCCGTTCCTGGTGTTCGCCGCGGCCACCGCCGTCGCCGGCACGGTCATGGGCAAGCGGGTGGAGAACTACGACGACGAGGAGGCGCGCGCCCTCGAGGCCGCCGACAACGCCCGGGCGGTGGCCGACGACGAGCCCGAGGGGCCGCGGGGCGAGGACCTGTTCGTGCTGGACAAGCTGGAACTGGAGATCGGCTACGGCCTGATCCCCCTGGTGGACGACAAGCGGGGCGGCGACCTGCTGCACCGCATCGGCAACATCCGGCGGCAGGTGGGCTCGGAGCTGGGCATGTTCATCCACCCGATCCGGGTGCGGGACAACCTGCAGCTGCCGCCCAACCAGTACCTGGTCAAGCTCAAGGGCGTGGAGATCGCCCGGGCCGAGCTGCAGCCGGAGCTGCTCCTGGCCATGAGCACGCGGCCCGACGCCGGCGAGATCGAGGGGTCGCCCACGGTCGAGCCCGCCTTCAACCTGCCGGCGGTGTGGATCGCCCGCGACCGCCGGGCCGCGGCCGAGCGCGAGGGCTACACCGTGGTGGAATGCGCCGCGGTGCTGGCCACCCACCTCTCGGAGATCGTCCGCGCCCACGCCGACGAGCTGCTCAGCCGCCAGGACATCAAGGACATGTGCGAGTCGGTCCGCGAATTCGCGCCGTCCCTGGTGGAGGACCTGGTGCCGGACAAGGTGTCCGTCAACACCCTGCACAACGTCCTGCGCGTCCCTGCTGCACGAGCGCATCCCGGTGCGGGACATCGTCACCATCCTGGAGACCCTGGCCAACTGCGTGGGCACGGGCCTGGGCATCGACTTCCAGGTGGGCAAGGTGCGCGAGTCGCTGGCCCGTTCCATCACCGCCCTCTACAGCTCGGTGGACGGCAAGCTCCACGTGATCTCCCTGCATCCGCAGACCGAGCACGTGCTGATGCAGGCGGGCCGCGACTCGGACCAGGCCGGCGGCGTCGCCCTGGACCCGGCCTTCACCCAGGATTTCCTGCAGCGCCTGGAGACGCGTGCTGCGGGCCGCCTACAACGCGGGGCCGCCGCCGGTGCTGCTGGTGCCGACCCCGCTGCGCCTCTTCGTCAAACGGCTCGTGGAGCCGACCTATCCCAACTTGGCCGTCATGGGCTACACCGAGGTCGCGTCCTCGGCACAGGTCCACTCGGCCGGAACGGTGGTGACCCATGCCAAGCAGTCCGCCCAGCAGGCAGCCGTCTGACGGCGTCGTCGTGGTGGCGGCGCCCAGCCTCCAGGACGCGTACCGGCGCATCAAGCGCGACTACGGGGACCAGGCCGAGGTGCTGGACTCCCGCAACGTGTCCCGGCGCGAGGCCCGGGGCCTGGGCCGTGAGCGCCTGGTGGAGGTGACCATCCGCGTACCGGGAGCCCCGCGCCCGTCGCGGCCGGCGGCCGCGGTCCCGGGCTCCGCCGGCGTGGGCGACCTGCTGCACGAGGTGGAGCGGATCGAGGCCCTGGTGGCCGAGCTGGAGGAGGCACCCGCCGCGGCGCCGGCGCCGCTGCGGTCGCCCCTGGCCGAGCTGCTGGAGGTCTCCGGCGCCCGCGCGGGCACCGTGGACCACCTGCTGGCCCGGTTCGTCGCCGAGACCGGCCGCGGCCCCGCCGACCGGCCGGCCTTCCTGACCTGGCTCGAGGAGAACCTGCCCGCCAGCAACTGCGGCTGGGACGGCTTCTACGGCTGCCACGCCTTCCTGGGCGCCCCCGGCAGCGGCCGCACCGAGCTGGTGCTGGCGGCGGCCGCGCGGCTGCAGGCCCTGGGTCGCCGCACCCTGGTGCTGGCCATGACCCCCGGCGACGAGGGGCTGATCCGCCGCCTGCAGCGGGCCGCGTCCGACGGCGGCTACGACGCCGCCCTGCTCCGCCGCGCGGAGCAGCTGGAGGAGAGCGCCGCCCAGCTGGCCGAGTACGACGTGGTGCTGGTGGACCTGCCGCCCCTGGCCGCCCCGGAATCGGCCGACGGGGGCGTGCTGCACCGCTGGCTGGCCGCGAACGCCGGCTTCCACCGGCACCTGGTGCTGCCCCTGGACGGCGACACGGGCGACCTGGCGGACCTGGCGCCCGTGGCCCGGAACTGGAACTGCGACTGGATCGCCGTGGCGCGCACCGACCGCTCCCGGCGCTGGGCCAAGCTGCTGGACCTGACCGTGTCCATCGGCCTGCCCTTCTCCCTGCTGGCCGCCGACCCGGCCCGGGGCGGGGAACTGGAGATCGCCGCCTCCGGGCTGCTGCTGGACCGGGTGCTGGGGGCGACCCCGGACGAGAGCTTCGTGCCGGCCTCGCCGGCGACCGTGACCGCGTGACGGGAAGGGAGGGGAACCGATGCCGCGCCTGATCCACACCATCGCCCTGGCGGCGTCGGCGGCCGTGCTCGGTGCCGGCCTCTGGCGGGGCTGGAGCCTGCTGGCCACGGGCCGCCGCCTGGTGGTGGCCTACCTGGCCTTCTTCATCCTGGGCGCCGTGCTGGCCCTGGCCGTGCGCCTGGTGCCGGTGTTGGAGAAGCCGGCGGAGGCGGCCCCCGAGGCCGAGAAACCCCGCCGGCGGGGGAACAAGGACCGCACCAGACCGGCCCCGGAGGCCTGACCCCGTGGCATGGATCGTGCAATCCGGTGAGGACTCTCACCCATAGAAAGGCTGGACCATGACGGACACCATCCAGATCGCCCACCACGACATCTGGGAACGCTGCCACGGCCGCGAGAGCGACGACGCCCGCCGCGAACTGGTCAACATCTATGCGCGGATCGTCAAATACGTGGCCGGGCGCATGGCCATCGGTCTGCCCCACTACGTGGAATTCAACGACCTGATCTCCGCCGGCCTGCTGGGCCTGATCCAGGCCATCGACAAGTTCGACCACCGCCGGGGGATCAAGTTCGAGACCTTCGCCATCCCGCGCATCCGGGGCTCGATCCTGGACGAGCTGCGGAGCCAGGACTGGTTCCCCCGGTCCCTGCGCCGCAAGGCCAAGCAGCTGGAGGAGGCCTACTCCAGCCTCGAGGCGCGCCTGGGCCGGCCCGCCACCGACGCCGAGGTGGCGCGCGAGCTGGACATCCCCATCGACGAGTTCGACGGGATGATCGGCGAGGTCTCCATCGCCACCATCATGAGCCTGGACGCGGACACCGGCGGCGAGGACGGCGACAACACCACCAGCCTGGGCGACTACCTGGCCGACCCGGCCACCGAGGACGTGGAGCAGGTGCTGGCCCGCGAGGAGATGAAGGAACTCATCGGCAGCCGCATGGCCGAGCTGCCCGAGAAGGAGCAGCTGGTCCTGGTCCTGTACTACTACGAGGAGCTGACCCTCAAGGAGATCGGCGAGATCCTGGACGTGACCGAGAGCCGCGTCTGCCAGATCCACACCAAGGCCATCCTGCGGCTCAAGAGCAAGATCCAGCGCAACGAAGGCAAGCAGTCCATCGGCCAGATCACCCGGGAGATCCAGCAGCAGCAGGCGGAGCGCGAGAAGTCCGAGCCCGTGACCCTGGCCACCCGTGTCCGGGAGCTGGAGCCGGTGAACATCATGGCCTGTCTGTCCCTGTGCCAGATCTGCACGTTCCTGGCGTGGTTGGCCCGGGACGGGTCGGTCTGGCCGGGCGTGCGGCAGCTAGCCGGGGCCCGGGCGAAAGCGAGCGAGCATGCACAGCGACGGCGTCTCCTTGCCCACGACCCTTTCCCAGTTGGGGAACGTGGCCAAGACCCAGTCGAGGGCCCAGCAGCAGGCCCAGCACGTGACGCCGTTCAAGGACCAGCTGGACAAGCAGGATGAGCTGAAGCTCCAGCGCGTCCAGAAGACCGAGGCCGCCGATCACCGCCGGATCGACGAGGAGGACGAGCGGCCGGACAAGCGCCAGAAACGCCGCCGCCGCCGGGAGCAGAAGCTCCTGGCCCGCGAGCTCGACGACCAGGACGACGACATCACGGTGACCGCCGGGGAGCGGACCGACGAGGAACAGGAGACGGTGGGCGGTCTGATCGACCTGCGCGCCTGAACGACGAGGGAGCCCGCGCGTGGACTGGAGCCAGAGCCTCGACATGATGCAGCATCAGGGTCCGGTGTACTGGGCGGCGGTGGGGGCGGTGGCCGCCGGCGCCGCGCTCCTGGCCGGCGCCGGTTGGCTCCAGCTGCGGCGGCGCCTGGCCGCCCGCCGGCGGCCCGCGGCGCCCCCGGCGGTGCGGGTCACCGAGACCGGGTACACCGCCGTGGCGCCGCTCCCGGCCGTCACGCCGACCGCCGCCGCGCCCGATCCCCGTCTGGGCGAGTTGCGCGACCGGCTGGCGTCCGCCGCGGCCCGGCTGGAGGCCCTGCGCGCCGAGCGTGGGGCCCCGGGCGCTTCCGGCCTAAAGACATCCGCAAACCGGGTCGAATATGTCCACAGGAGCGGACGCGCGTGACGCGCCCGCGGTCGGAACTCGGTGCACCCCCGGCCCGCAGGGGCGCGCCGACGACCCAGGAGCACCCATGAGTGCAGGGCTGGAGGCTGCCGCCGGCCCGGCGGTGACGTCCCCGGACGCCACCTCCGAGCAGCTGCAGCGGATCATCATGACGACCCGGGACCTGCCGGCGATGCCCCAGGTCGCCAGCAAGGTCCTGGAGCTGTCGTCCGATCCCAACACCAGCGCCCGCCAGCTGCAGCAGGTGATCGCCGACGACCAGGCCATGACGGCCCGGATCCTCAAGATCGCCAACAGCGCCATGTACTCCTGCAGCCGCAAGATCAAGACCCTCACCGAAGCCATCGTCATGCTGGGGTTCAACTCGATCCGCAGCCTGGTGGTGACCAGCGCCGCCCGCAACCTCTACAACACCAAGTCCTCCCAGACGGGGCTGAAGGAGCGCCTGCTGTGGGAGCACAGCATCGGCTGCGCCTTCGCCTGCCGCCTGCTGGTGGAGCCGCGCCTGCCGGCGCTGACCGAGGAGGCCTTCCTGGCGGGCCTGCTCCACGACATCGGCAAGCTGGTGCTGAACATGCGCGTGCCGACCGAGTTCGACCAGGTGGTGCAGGTGGTCTACAACGAGAACCGGGACTTCGCCCCGACGGAGCGGGACCTGCTGGGCTTCGACCACGCCCACGTGGGCGCGCTGCTCGTGAACAAATGGAAGTTCTCGCCCGTACTGGAGCAGGTGATCCTGAACCACCACAACCCCGAGGCGCTTGCGCCGGAGGCACCCCTGCTGCTGTACCTGGACCTGGGCAACCGCATGTGCCACAAGCTGGGCATCGGCTTCGTGGACGACCCGGGCCTGGAACTGGAGGCGTGCGAAGCCAACCGGATCCTCGGGCTGCCGGCCGCGGCCTTCGACGAGGCGGCGCGGAAGCTGCAGGAGACGCTCGCCGACGAGATGGACATCTTCATTTGAAGGAGCCGCCATGACGGCGCTGACGCAGAAGAGGGTGGGGCCGAAGCTGGAGACGATGATCGCGTCCATCGACGAGCTGCCGTCCATACCCGAGACGCTCATCGAGATCCTGCGCCTGATCGACGACCCGGTCAGCGGCGCCGCGGACCTGGCCCGGGTCGTGCGCGTGGATGCGCCCCTGGCCGCCAAGATCATCCGCCTGGCCAACTCGCCCTACTACGGCGGGCGGGAGCGCATCAGCGACATCGGCCGCTGCATCGCCGTGATCGGCTACCGCACCATGCGCAGCGTGGCCATCTGCCTGACCGTGGCCAACAACCTGATGACCGCCGTGGCCAACGCCGGCGGCCGGCTGGACTACCGGGCGCTGTGGCGGCACTCGGTGGCGGTCGGCGCCCTGGCCAAGGAACTGGCGACGATGGCGGGGGACGAGGACCCGGAGGAGCTGTTCAGCGCCGGCCTGCTCCACGACCTGGGCAAGTTCGTCATCGAGCTCCACGCCCCCGAGGCCTACGACCAGGTGGTGTTCGAGCGCGGGCGGGACCGGGTGCCCCTGGTGGAGGCCGAGCGGGCCGCCTTCGGCTTCGATCACGCCGTCGCGGGCGAGGTCTTCGCCCACGCCTGGCGCTTCCCCCCGTTCCTGACCACCTGCTTCGGCCGGCACCACCAGACCCCCGCCGTCCCCTGGGACGGCGAGGACCGGCAGGCCCGGGCCGTGGCCCTGGTGGCCCTGGCCGACTACCTGGCCAACACCATGCAGCCGCCCCGCAGCGACCTGGGTTTCGATCCCCGGGTCTGCGACGCGGGGCGCCTGCACGCCGCGGCGGGGCTGGCCGTGGGGGACGTGGAGGCGAAGCTGCCGGCCATGGCCGAAGCCATCCGCCTGGCGGCCGTGTTCGTGAACCTGACCGACGCCTGAGTCCGTTTCCGCCCGGCGGCGGCCGACCTGACATGGGTCTGCCGCCGTTTTTGCGTTTGGCGCCACGGGGTCCCGGCGCTATGATGCCACTTTGACAGGTCAGCCCGCGTCTCCTGCCGGAGGTTCCCTTGCGATCCGTCGTGCTGCTCAGCCGCCGCCATCGCCTCTACGGCGCCGCCGCCCGCTGGGACCTGCCCGAGGTGGAGCTCTTCCTCTACGATTCCCCCAGCGAGGCCCTGGCCAAGGTGTCCGTGGGGCAGACCTCGGTGTTCGTCTTCGACACGCGGGACTATCCCCGTTTCCGCCACGTGGCCCGCAAGTTCTTCTCCATGAAGACCGACGCCGACCTGGTGCTGATCGGCGCCGACGAGGACGTGGGCCAGCTGGCGCCGGAGCACCCGGAAGTGGCTGTGCGCGACCTGCCGGCGGAGGCCGAGCCCGACGAGATCCACCAGGTGGTCCAGCGGCTCCTGCAGCTGCGGCGGGTGCGGGAGCGCAGCGGCATCGTGGGGCGCAGCCGGGCCATCGCCGAGGTGCTGTCGCTGGTGGCCCACGCCGCGCCCCTGGACGTGAACGTGCTGATCCTGGGGGAGAGCGGCACCGGCAAGGAGCTGGTGGCCCGGGCCATCCACGACAACTCGTCCCGCGCCGGCGGGCCCTTCATCTCCCTGAACTGCGGCGCCATGAGCGAAGGCGTGCTGGAGAGCGAACTGTTCGGCCACGCGCGCGGGGCGTTCACCGGGGCGGTGGCCGAACACGAGGGCGTGTTCCGGCGGGCCGACGGCGGCACCCTCTTCCTGGACGAGGTGGCGGAGATGCCCCTGGGCATGCAGACCCGCTTCCTGCGGGCGCTGGAGACGGGGGAGTTCACCCCCGTGGGTGGTCGCGCGCTCCAGCACAGCGACATCCGGCTGGTGGCAGCCACCCACCGGGACCTGGCCGAGGATGTGGCCCGCGGCCGCTTCCGCCAGGACCTGTACTACCGTCTGCGGGTGGTCGTCATCGCGACGCCTGCCCCTGCGGGAGCGCCGGGAGGACATCCCCGTGCTGGCGGAGGCGTTCCTGGCCGAGGAGAACCGGCGCCACGGCATGCACGTGCGCGGGCTGACCCGGGCCGCGGAGCAGGCGCTGCTGGCCCACGACTGGCCCGGCAACGTGCGGGAGCTGCGCAACGTGGTCAGCTCCCTGGTGGTGCTCAAGCAGCGGGGCATGATCGACCTGGCGGACCTGCCCCCTGAGGTGCGCCGCCCCGGCCCGTCCGGCTCGGCCTACCTGCCGGTGCCCCTGGACGTGGCCGGACGGGGGCGATCTGGACCTGACGGTGGTGGCCACCAGCCTGCTGGAGATCCGGCAGGAGCTGCGGGAGATCAAGGCCATGCTGGCGGCCGGAGGCGCCGAGAGCGTCCCGACGGGCGGCTGGACCGTGGGGCCCGACGGGCACCTGCGCCCCGCCGGGCCGGTGGTGGACACCTACCACGCCGACGCGGGCTGGAGCCCCCTGGGCGACCAGGAGCAGGGGGACCTGCAGTCGGCCGAGCGCACCCTGATCGAATCCGCCCTCCGGGCCACCGGGGGCAACCGGCGCAAGGCGGCCGAACGCCTGGGCATCAGCGAGCGCACCCTCTACCGCAAGATCAAGCTTTACGGGCTGAACTGATCCCGAACCCTTTTCAGCGGGCGTCGGATGTCCTATAATGAGACCCAATCCGGAATCGACGCGCTCGTCACCTACCCCTGGTCTGCGAGGCTCACCATGCTGCGAATCCGACCCCGCCCCGGCCGGGGCCTCGTCGTGCCCGCCCTCGTCCTCGGCGGCCTGCTGCTGGCGGCGTCGCCGGCGTCCGCCACCAAGTTCGCCGGCGCCTTCATGGAGGACGGCGGCGGCGCCCGTGCCCTGGGCATGGGCGGGGCCTTCACCGCCGTCGCCGACGACCCCTCGGCCACCTTCTGGAATCCCGCGGGCCTGGCCGCGGCCGCCGACCGCGAGGTGCTGGTGATGCACGCCGAGCGCTTCGGCGACCTCATCGACCGGGACTTCGCCGCCTACACGCAGCCGGTGAACTGGAGTCTGCTGGGGGGCGAGCGGGCGGGCTTCGGCGTCACCGTCATCCGCCTGGGCGTGGACAACATCCCGTTCACCGACCACCTGCGCGACCAGCTCGACACCAACGGCGACGGCATCGTGGACGACACCGAACTGCGGGGGCTGCTGGATCTGCAGGACCAGATCCGCTACAAGAGCGACCAGGAGTTCGCCCTGATGTTCTCCTACGGCGAGAGCCTGGGCGCCTGGCGGGTGGGCGGCAACCTGAAGTTCATCCGGCAGAGCGTGGGGGACTACTCCAGCTTCGGCCTGGGCGCGGACCTGGCCCTGATGCGGCCGCGCATCTGGAAGCGCCTGGACTTCGGCATGAAGTTCCAGGACATCACCACCACCTACCTGGCCTGGAGCACGGGGCGCAACGAGTTGATCACGCCGGCCCTGGTGCCGGGCGTGGCCTGGAACCAGCCGCTGCCCCGGTGGGACATGCGGGTCACGGGGGCGGCCTCGGTGGAGAGCCGCGTGGACGACCGCGGCGACGCCGACCAGTTCCAGGCGGGCGACTTCTCGTTCAACACCCACTGGGGGCTGGAGGTGGCCTTCAGCGAGAAGGTCTTCCTGCGGGGCGGATTCAACAGCGGCGGCAAGGCGCGGAACATGACGGCCGGCGCCGGCTTCCGGCTGTCGCGCCTGACCATCGACTACGCCTACGCCGGCGACACCCTGCTCATCGACGAGGTGACCCACCGCATCAGCGCCTCGTACCGCTTCTAGCCGCGGCCGTCGGGGCGGTAGGCGTAGAGGTGCTGGCCCGGGTAGATCAGGCTGGTGCGGTAGATGTTGTTGACCTTGCGCAGATGGGTCACCGACACGCCGAGCTTCCGGGCGATGCCCCCGAGGGTGTCGCCCTTCTTCACCTTGTAGGCCACGCGGCTGTAGCCCGAGGGCGGCACGTAGTGCCCCTTCTCGGCGGCGCGCTTCTGCGCCTTGGCCGCCAGCTCGGCGGGCATGGGGATCAGCAGCTGGTCGCCGGGATGGATCATGCCCACGTCGCCCAGCCTGTTGAGCTTGGCGATGTCGCCCACGGCGGTGCCGTAGTGCCGCGCGATGTGGCTGAGGGTCTCGCCCCGCTGCACCCGGTGGCTGCGCCAGGTCAGGCGCTTGTCCGCCGGCACCTTGGCCAGGGCGACGCGGGCGCGGTGGCCGGTGCCCCGGGGCACGCGGACCGGATAGCCCTTGACGTCCGGAGGCGTGGCCCCCCGCAGCAGGGCCGGGTTCAGGGCGCGCACGTCGGCGGCGGGCACACCGGCGCAGCGGGCGATCAGCTCGAGGTCGGTGGCGTCGTCCACCGGCAGCACGTCGTAGGCCAGGGGCGCGGCGTGGGGCGGCTGGAAGCCGAACTCCTCGGGATGCTCGCCGATCTTGGCGGCGGCGATGTACTTGGGGATGTGGGCGGTGGTCTGGGCCGGCAGCCGCAGGTCCCAGAAGTTGTTGTGGCCGTGCTGGCGGATCTTGCGGGCGATGCGGCCCTCGCCCGTGTTGTAGGCGGCCAGCACCAGGGCCCAGTCGCCGAACTGGTCGTGCAGGTCCTTCAGGTACGAGGCGGCCGCGCGGGTGGACATCTCCATGTCCCGACGCTCGTCGATCCACCAGTTGGTGGTCAGGCCGTAGGTCCTGCCGGTGCCCACCATGAACTGCCAGGGGCCCACGGCACCCACGGACGAGACGGCGCGGGAGCTGAAGCCGCTCTCGATCAGGCCCAGGTAGGACAGCTCCGGAGGCAGCCCCTCCTCTTCCAGCACCGTGGTGACCAGGGAGTCGACGGCGGCCTTGCGCTGCAGCCACACCTCGAAATGCTTGCGACCGCGGCCGGTGAAATATTCCTCCCAGCGGCGGACGGCCTTGTTGTCCACTTTCAGCAGGTCGGCCACGATCTCCGGCAGCTCGGTGCCGGCGGCGGGCATCAGCGAGTCGGGGAAGGCGAAGCGGTCCAGGCGGCCGTAGTTGGTGACCAGCAGGCTGTCGGCATCCTCGGGGTCGCCGGCGAAGGCCGTCTGGTCGGCCAGGATGCCTGCCAGCAGGGCGGTCCGCCGGGCCAGGCTCAGGCGGTGGGCCTCCCACAGGGTGTCCGCGTCGGCGGGGGCGGGTCCTTCGGCGTATTCCTCCAGGAGGAAGAGCCGGTCCTCGGCCAGGTCGGTCCGGCCCTCGGCCGTCAGGTTCAAGGCGTCCGCCAGCAGGGATTCCAGGTCCGCCAGGGGCACGGTGCCGTCGGGCCCGGCGGGCAGGGCGGGCGCGGGCTCGGTGTCGGGCAGCGAAATGGCCAGGGTGTCCCAGTCGGTGGTCACCGGTCGACCGGTGTCCGGCGCGGCCGCCGCGAGGGTTTCGTCCGGGCCGGCGGCCGGGGACGGGCCGGTCGCGGCGCAGCCCGCGACCAGGGCGGCAAGGATGATCGACACAGTCAACCCGCTGGCGGGATACAGGTTGGCGCGGATCAGAGAGATCGTGCGGGAATGCTCGGACATCGGGCAACCGTCCTTGGTGCCGGGGCTCGGGACAGGGGGGCTCAGGGCCGCTCCATCGGTCGGCGGGAAAACATAGCAGAAAATATGCCGCTGGAGCCAACGCCGACTCTTGATCATTACCTGGCAATAGGTCATAATTATTGAGGAATCGATTGCCCACCCGTCGGGGAACAGGAATGACATCAAGGGAAGCCGCACTCAGACAGCTCCTGACCGGAGACCTGCCCCTGGAACGGATGGGACCCCATCTGCGCCGGGCTGCGCGCCGGGCCGTCCTTTCCGGGGACGCCGGCCGGATGCGCCTGGTCGCGCGGGTGGTGGTCACCGAGCTCCTGCGCCGGGGTGACCTGGTGCGGGTGGCGGCCGAGGGCGGCGGCGACCTGGCCGGCACCTACTGCCTGCTGCGGGAGCCCCGCCGTTTCGTGGACATCTCGGCCATCGACGGCGAACCTGCCGGCCTGCCCGCGCCGGTAGCCCCGGACGCACCCGCCACGACGCCCGTCGATCCCGCGCCCATCCACGATGTCGCCGACCTGCTGCAGGTGCTGGAGGACGCCGGCCGCCTGGACGTCCAGGATCCCCAGGCCGGCGAGAGCGGCGCCACCGTGGACGGTATCCTCGCCCTCATGAGCCGGTACATGCCGCAGGTGCGCCTGTCCGCGCTGCTGCACGACGGCAGCGCCGTACCCGAGGGGGCGCGCCACGTCTTCGCCGCCGATCCGCGCGAGGCCTCCGCGGGCTGGCAGGCGGCGCGGAGCCGCGGCGGCGCGGTGTGGATCAGCAACCCTTCGGAGCTGCCCCGCCGCCTCCGGGAGGGTGACGCCGAGGGATCCGGCGCGCTCGGCGGGGCCGAGGCTTCCCCGTTGCCGTGGCCGCGGCGGTGCCCCTGCACGAACCGGCGCCCGGCGACGAACCCGGGGCGCAGGGGCCGGAAGCCGGGCTGCTCTTCCTGACGGCGGCCGCGGACTGGGAACGCGACGCCGTGCTGCGCCTCGCGGGCCGGGTGTCGCGGTTCGTCACCCGCCGTTGGCGGAGCCAGCGGGACGTCAACCGGAGGATCCACAACGACGGCTTGACCGGGGTCTACAACCGCCGCTACTTCGACCACCAGTTCACCCACGAACTGGAGCGCGCCCGGCGCTCGAGCGTGCCCCTGACCCTGGTGCTCGCGGACCTGGACCACTTCAAGAACATCAACGACCGGCTGGGCCACCACACCGGCGACCGCGTGCTGCAGCTGGTGGCCCGCCGCCTGCTGGAGGAGCTGCGGCGCATCGACCACGTCTGCCGCATCGGCGGCGAGGAGTTCGCCCTGATCCTGCCGGACACCTCGCCCGCCGCCGCCCGCGAGGTGATGCGGCGTCTGCTGGATGCGGCCCTCGTCCTGGAAGAGGGCGCCGACGGCGCGGCAGGGCCGGTCCGGGTCACCTTCTCCTACGGCGTGGTCACGTCGCCGGACGCGGGCACCGATGCGTTCGAGCTGTACCGCAAGGCCGACGCCATGCTCTACCTCTCCAAGGACGCGGGCCGCGACCGATGCCATTTCTGGAGCACCGACGGCGACCACTTCGAGATGCTGCCCGGGATCTCCGCGGACGACTGATCCCTCCGGCCGGCGCCGACGCCCGCTGGTGGCCGCCCTTGTGGGCGGCCGTCTTTCTGCTGGCGGCCGGCGCCGGCGCCCGGGTCGGGGGCGCGGCCCTGCCCGGCTGGGCCGCGGTGGGCCGAGCCGCGGCGGTGCTGCCGGTCCTGCTGGCCGGGGCGGGTCGCCGCCGCCGGGCCCTGGCGTGGTGCGCCGTGGCCGCCGCCGCGGCCTGGTGGGGGCAGGGCGCGGCCGCTGACCGCCGCGCGGCGCCCCCCGCCCGGGCGCCGGCCCCCATGGCTCCCGCCGTCGTCTGCGGCTGGGCCGGGCCTCTGGCCTTGCGCACCAGCGGGTACGCCGCCGCGCTGCCCCGCGACCGCTGGCGGGCGCCGGCCCGGATCCTCGCCTGCGGTTCCGGCAGCGGCGACGCTCCGCCCCGCCGGGGCCAGGGGGTGTGGCTGCGGGGCGAGGGGCCGGTCCCGCCGCCGGGGGCGATCCTGACCGCGCGCTGCGAGCTCGCGCGCCCCGGACCGGCCGTGGTCCCCGGCGGGTTCGACCTGCGCCAGTTCCTGGCGGGCCGCGGGCTGGCCTGGAGCGGGCAGACCCTCGGCCCCGCCGTCGCCGACACCAGCGGCGGCGACCCGGTGGCGCGGCTCGGCCGGTTCGCCGCCCGCGGCCGCGCCGCTGGCGCCGCGACCCTGACCACCTTGCTGCCGCCGCGGGAAGCACGCCTGGCCAGCGCCGTGCTGCTGGGCTGGCGCACGGCGGCCTCGCGGTCCGAGACCGCCGACTTCACCGCCCTCGGCCTGGCGCACCTGTTCGCGGTCAGCGGGCTCCACGTGGGCATCCTCGCCGGGCTGCTGCTGCTGCCGGCGGCGGCACTCGGCGCGGGTCGCGGGGGTGCGGGCTGTCCTGCTGGCGGGCGGTGCGCTGGGGTTCGCGGTGCTGACCGGGGCTCCCGGCTCGGTGGTGCGGGCCGGCAGCGTGGTGGCCCTGGCCGCGGCGGTGCCCGCCTGCGGCCGCCGGGCGGACGGGCTGCGCCTGCTGGGCCTGGTGTTCTGGGGGATCGCCGCCTGGGACCCGGCCACGGTGCTGGACAGCGGGGTGCGGCTGTCGTATCTGGCGGCCGGGGGCATCGTCCTGGCCAACGGCCTGACCGGCGGTTTCCGGTGCGCGGGGCCGGCGGCCCGTTGCGGGCGGTGGTCGCCGGCCTCGGGGTGAGCCTGTCGGCCCAGTGGGCCACGCTGCCGGTGGTGGCCGGGGCGTTCGGCCGGATCAACGGCTGGTCGCCCCTGGTGAACGTGGCGGCGGTCCCCGTGTTCGGGGTGGCGGTGTGGCTGCTGGCGGGGGCCGTGGTGCTGGCGCCGGTGTGGGGGTGGGCCGCGGCCGCGGTGGCGGCCTGGGGCTGGCTGCTGATGCGCGGGCTGGAGGCCGGAGCGGCGGGCGTGGCGGGGCCCGCGGGCGCGGCGGAGCTGGGCATCGTGCCGCCGGGACCGGATGCCGTTGCGGCCTGGCTGGGAGCGACGGTGGTCCTGGCCGGGATCCTGCGCGCCCCGGGGCGGATCCGGTTCCGGGCGCCGCTGGCGGTGGCCGTGGCGCTGGCCGGGCTGGGGCTGATGGGCCCGGCGGGGCGTCTGTTGCCGCCGCGGGGCGGCCCGCGTGGCGGTCCAGTTCGCCGTGGACCAGGGCGACTGCGGGCTGGTGGCCTTCCCCGACGGCTGGACCGCGCTGATCGACCTGGCCGACGCCTGGCGGGGTGAGGATGGCCCCTGGCGCCGGCAGGTGGCACCGTGGCTGCGGCGCCAGGGCGTCCGCCGCCTCGACCTGGTGGTGCTCACCCACGGACACCGCGACCATACCGGGGGCGCGGCGGCCCTGGCGCGGGCGCTGCCGGTGGACGTGTGGCTGGGCGGCGGGCACGGCCGGGGACACGGTGGAGACGGGGGGTGCGCCCTGGCTGCGGCCCGGGCCGGCGCGGCGCCTCCTGCACCGGTGGCGGGACTGGACCCTGGAAGCCCTCGACCCGGTCGCCGTGGCGAAGGGCCCCCTGCACGAGAACGACCGGTCCCTGGTCCTGGTGCTGCGCCGGGGACCGGCGGCGGCCATGGTCTGGTAGCGGGGATCTGGAGCAGGACGGGGAGGCGGCCCTGTTGGGGGCGGGCCTGGTCCCGGCGCGCGACGGAGGTCTGGAAGGCGGGGCACCACGGCAGCAGCACCTCCGGCAGCCAGGCCTTCGTGGACCGGCTCCGGCCCGGCACGGTGATCGTCAGCTGCGGTGTCGGCAACCGCCACGGGCACCCCAGCCACGGCCCCTACGTGACCGGCAGCGACACCCTCGCGGTGGTGCGCACGGACCTGCAGGGGACCGCGACCGTCACCTGGCCCGGCGGCGCCGCCCGGTTGCGGACCGTCGGCGGGGGGCCGCCTTGACACTCCGGAGGGCCCTGTCTACCATGCGCGTGCCGACCGCCGCGGACCCGCCGCCGGGCCGCGCCAGCTGCTTTTCCCGCCGCGCCGACCGGCCGCGGCCACCCCGAAACGAGGATGACCATGGCAGCCCTCCGCAGCACGCGCGACCTGGGTCTGACGCCGGATTACGAAGGCAAGGTCCGGGACATGTTCGACCTGGGCGACCGCCTGCTGATCGTCGCCACCGACCGCATCTCGGCCTTCGACGTGATCATGGACGACATCGTGCCCGGCCGCGGCGTCGTCCTGAACGTCATGAGCCTGGCCTGGTTCAAGCGCTTCGCCGACGTGGTGCCCAACCACGTCATCACCGCCGACCCGACGGAGTTCCCCGCGCCCTTCGCCGCCCACGCCGCCCACCTGGGCGGCCGGTCGGTGCTGGTGCGCAAGGCCGACCGCTTCGACGTGGAGTGCGTGGTGCGCGGCTACATCGCCGGCTCGGGCTGGAAGTCCTACCGGCAGGACGGCACCATCTGCGGCCACGTACTGCCGGCGGGCCTGAAGCTGGCCGAGCAGCTGCCCGAGCCCATCTTCACCCCGGCCACCAAGGCCGAGGAGGGGCACGACGAGAACATCGACTTCGACCGCATGGCCGGCGTCGTGGGCGCCGAGCACGCGGCCGGCCCTGCGGGACATCGCCATGAGGCTGTACGCCGAGGGCGCGGCCTTCGCCCGGCCCCGGGGCGTGATCCTGGCCGACACCAAGTTCGAGTTCGGGCTGGTGGACGGCCGCATCATCCTCATCGACGAGGTGATGACCCCCGACAGCAGCCGCTTCTGGCCCGCGGCCGAGCACCAGCCCGGGGCAGGAGCCGCCGAGCTGGGACAAGCAGATCCTGCGCAACCACCTGGAGACCCTGGACTGGAACCACGCGCCGCCGCCGCCGCGCGCTGCCCGCGGAGATCCTGGAGAAGACGTCGCCGGCGCTACCACGAGGTCCTGGAGATCCTGTTCCCGGAGGAGGCGGCCGCATGGCGCAACGTACCTGTGAACGGCGGGCGCCGCGCCCTGCTGAGCGTGACCGACAAGACGGGCCTCGCGGACCTGGCCGCAGCCCTGCGGAGCCACGGCTACGCGCTGGTCGCCTCGGGCGGCACCGCCCGGCACCTGCGCGAGGCCGGCTTCGCGGTCACCGGCGTGAGCGAGCTGACCGGCTACCCGGAGATCTTCGGGGGGCGGGTCAAGACCCTGCATCCGGCGGTGCACGGGGGCATCCTCGGGCCCACCCGCGAGGCCTTCGCCGAGACGGCCGAGCTGGGCATCGCGCCCATCGACCTGGTGGCGGTGAACCTCTACCGCTTCGAGGACGCCCTGGCCCGGCGGCGCGGACGAGGCCGAGACGGTGGAGCAGATCGACATCGGCGGGCCCACCCTGCTGCGGGCGCGCGGCCAAGAACTTCGCAGCGGGTCACCGTGGTGCGCCGATCCCGCCGGCTACCCCGAACTGATCGCCGAACTGGAGAACAACGACGGCGAGACCACCCTGACCTTCCGGCGCCGCATGGCCGACCCTCGCCTTCCGCCGCTGCGAGCAGTACGACGACGCCATCGCCGGCTGGCTGGAGGGGCTGAGCGCCGAGCGCGCGGGCATCGCGCTGCGCTACGGTGAGAACCCCCACCAGGCCGCGGTGCTGCGCGTGCCCGGGTGACGACCTGGCGTCCGTGCGGCCTCGTCCAGCACGGGGGCAAGGAACTCAGCTACAACAACATCGTCGACCTGGTGGCGGCGGTGAAGCTGGTGGCCGACTTCGCCGAGCCCTGCTGCGGCGTCATCAAGCACACCAACCCCTGCGGCTTCGGCCTGGGCGCCGGGCGCCGTGGGCCTGGAGCGCGCCCTGGACTGCGATCCGGTGTCGGCCTTCGGCGGCGTCTTCGCCTTCAACGGCGAGATCGACGCGGCCACCGCCGAGATCCTGGCGGGCCGCTTCCTGGAGATCATCGCCGCGCCCTCCTACAGCGAGGCGGCCCTGGCCCGGCTGACGAAGAAGAAGAACGTGCGCGTCCTGACCGTGGACCTGGCACGCTTCGTCCGCCTGACCGCCGGCCGCGGCCGCAGCTGGGGCTCGATGCACCTGTGGCAGGAGGAGGACGCGGGCTTCCCCGAGCTGGACGACTGGGACGTGGTGGCCGGCGACGACCCCGACGACGCCACCCGCACCGCCCTGGCGATGGCCTGGAAGGTGTGCAAGCACGGCAAGAGCAACGCCATCGTCCTGGGCGAGCCCCGACGGCGACCCTGGGCTGCGGGTTCGGGCAGATGAGCCGGGTGGATTCGGTGGAGCTGGCGGTGCTCAAGGCCGGCAACCAGGGTCTGGACCTGCAGGGCTGCGTGGCGGCCTCCGACGGGTTCTTCCCCTTCCCCGACGGGGTGCAGAAGCTGGCCGAGGCGGGGGTGCGCGCGGTGGTGGCCCCCGGCGGCTCCATCCGGGACGACGAGGTGGCGGCCGCGGCGAAGGAGCTGGGCATCACCCTGATCCTCACGGGCAGGCGCCATTTCAACCATTGAGCCGGCGCGCTATATTGATGACGGCCCGGCCCGGCCGGGAACTGCCCCCGGCCGGACCGGTTTCGATGGGATGATGATGCCCGCTCGCCTCCTGATCCTCCGCTGTGTGGCGGTCCTGCTCGCCTGCGTCCTGGGCGTGGGCGCCGCCGTGGCGTCCCCGGCGACCCTGGCGGAGCGCCGTGCCGCGCAGCGGGCGCGGGTCCGCGCCGCGGCGCTGGCCGCGGACAAGGCCGGCGGCGGCGCCCCCTTCGCGCTCCTGGTCATCCCGGTGGATTTCGCGGACGCCCGCCTGCCCGCGGGCTGGCAGCCGCCGGCCGAGCTCGGCCCGCGGCTGGACGGCGACGGGCCAGACCCTCCACCACTACTTCGCCGTGGCCTCGGGCGGCGCCTGCGACCTGCGCATCACCGTGGCGCCGCTGGTCTCCCTGGCGGGCACGCGCCGCGACTACTCGGACGTGGACCTGAACGGCTCCAGCCGCACCCGCGCCTTGGCCACCGAGGCCTTGACCGCGGCGCGGGACCTGGGGGTGTCCTTCCGCAGCCTGGACGACGACGGCCCCGACCGCATTCCCGGCACCGCCGACGACGACGGCCAGGTGGACGGCGTGCTCATCCTGCACGCGGGCATCGGCCAGGAGAACGACGTCACGACCGGGCTGGTCCAGCCCCTGCAGTACTTCCTGGAGGAGCCGGTGGTGCAGGACGGCACCGCCGCCTCGTCCTACGCGGTGGCTGCCATGGGCAGCGGCCTCGGCATCTGGGCCCACGAGACCGGCCACCTGCTGGGCCTGGAGGAGCGCTACGACCTGCGCTACGCCGCCGCGGGCGCGAGCGAACTGCACTCGCGGGGCGGCCTGGGCCGCTTCAGCCTCATGGCGGCCGGGGCCTGGGGGACCGGCGGCGGGGCCCACCCCGCCCTGCTGGACGCCTACTCCCGCCGGCAGCTGGGCTGGTGCCCGGCCGTCGACCTGCCCGCTGCCGGCAGCGTGGACACCGCCCTGACCGCGGGCGCGGACGGCGGAGCCGTGCACCGTGTCTGGACCGATGGCCGGCCCGGCGACGAGTACTTCCTGCTGGAAGTGCGTCACCCCGTGGACGGCTTCGACGAGGGTGTGCCCGCCGGCGATCTGATCATCTACCACGTGGACGAGACCGTGCCCGAGACCGCCTGGTCCACCGAGGGCGGTCTGCACCTGCGGGTGCAGCTGGTGGAGGCCGACGGCGTCTGGGGCCTGCGCGACGGCCTGGACGAGGGCTCGGCCGCGGATCTCTTCCCGGGCACGACCGGCCGCCACCGCCTTCGGTCCGGCCACGGTGCCGTCCAGCGCGGGCTGGCGCGGGCCGTCCCAGGTGGCCTTGACGGACATCCGCCGCCTGGCGGGGGCCGAGCCCGGCGGCGGCCTACACGGTGACCGCCAGCGACGGCCCGGCGGTGACGGCGGCGCTGGCGTTCCAGGGTGCCGACCCGGCCACCCTGTTCCTGACCGTGCGCTCGGTGGGGGCGGCCGTGGCGGGCCTCACGGCCCAGATCACCGCGGGCGTCCCGCCCCTGGGCGCATTCGTGGGCGGAGGCACCAGCCGCAACCTCGTCCTGGCGGAGACGGCACCGGGCGTCTGGACCCCGACGGATCCGCCGGCCTGGCAGCCGGACCCGGACCTGGCGGCCGACGCCGCCACGCGGTTCGTGGTCACCGTCAGCGACGGCGGCTGGACGTCCGGGGCCCTGTCCCGCCTCTGGACCTGGGCCGACGACACCGGCGCCCTGGACTTCGCCGCGGCCTGGCCCGGCGCCTGGAGCCTTGCCTATCCGGACGGCGAGATGGGCACCACCTGGCAGCGCTGGGACGATCGCTCGCCGGCGGTGCCGGCAGGCGGCCACGTGCTGGCCTGCATGGACGTGGACGACAGCACGGGTGTCGCCTGGCCTGACGTGGCCTACGACAACAACGCCCACGCGGTGCTGACCTCGCCACCGCTGGGCCGCGCCGCCCGGGCCGTGCGGATGGTCCACGCCTGGGACACCGAGTTTCTGCAGCCCGGCGTGTTCATGGACGGGGCCGTGGCCTGCTGGGTCGGCCCCGACGGCGCCGAGGTCCCGGCCGCACCCGTGGACGGCTGGCCGGGGCGGGTGGATTCCCAGTCCCTGGCGGCCCTGCACGGCCGCGGCGCCTGGGGCGGTCCCGGCGACCTGACCGCCGACGACGCGCCGGTGTGGCGCACCGACGTGCTGCCGGTGCCCGCCGAGGGCGCGGGCCCGTGGCGTCTGCGCCTGGTCTTCGCCGCCAACACGCGGGGCTGGGACCATCGCGGCTGGCTGGTGCGGGAGTTGGCGGTGCTGACGGATCCCCCGCCGGCGTCGGCATTGCCCGTGGCCTGGGACGGCACGGAACTGGCTTGGACCTGGCCGCAGGCGCCGGCGGCCGATCCCGTCTTCACGGTGCAGCGGCGCGAGGGCGCGACCTGGCGGGACCTGCTCGCCAGGACCTTCGAGCCGCCCTTCGCCGACGGCCGCTTCGCCGTCCCGGCCGGGGAAATCCTGGCCGCCCTGCCGGGCGGGACCCGGACCCGGGTCGAA
Organism: Candidatus Krumholzibacteriia bacterium; assembly: GCA_963825035.1. GTDB lineage: Bacteria > Krumholzibacteriota > Krumholzibacteriia > LZORAL124-64-63 > LZORAL124-64-63 > JACZKN01. The sequence continues at coordinate 257,653 of CAWGRT010000015.1, forward strand.
CTGCGGGTGGTCGGGCCGTGGGGCGCACCCACGCCGGCGGCCCTTGCCTCGGGCGCGGTGGTTGTGTTTCCTGTCGGAGGGGACGGCACGACGGCGGCGTTCGGGCCACCCTGGCCGAATCCGGCCACCGGCGGCGTACGCTTCCAGGTGTCCGTGCCCGCGGGCGCCCCGGCGCGCCTGGGCGTCTACGACCTGGCGGGCCGGCTCGTGGTCTCGTTCACCTATCCCCCCGGCGATTACGTCGTCCGCTGGGACGGCACCGATGCGGGCGGTCGGCGCGCGGCCGCCGGCACCTACATCCTGCGGTTGGAAGGATCCGACGGCGTCCGGACGCACAAGGTGGTGCTGCTGCATTGATCCGCCGAACTCTCATCCTGCTGACGGTCGTGGCGGCGACCGGCGTTGCGCACGCCGGTCCCCTGCACGACCCGTTCGTGGAGTCGTTCCTGGTGGGGGCCTACGACGATCCCGCCACCATCGCGATCGACGACGGCCTGCCCGCCGGACTGCTGGAACCGGCGCGGCCCGACTCCCTCTGGTTGGCCACGGCGGCGGCGGTGCTGGCCGACACCTCCGGCCTCTGCAACCGGCTGCTGGCCGCCTGGCCCGCGGGTCAGGACCGGGATCGTTTCGCCGCCGCCCTCGCCCGCACGGTCGCCGCCCTGGCGGACGGGCCGCAGGACGCCGGCCCGGCCGGAGACCCGTTCCCGGCCGCGCGCCTGACGCGGGCCTTCTTCGCCGCCCTCGCCGCCGGCGACACGGCCAGCGCAGCGGCCACGGCCCGGCAGCTGGCGGCCGGAGCTGCGCCTGGTCTGCACGAAGGCATCCGCTGCGTCTGGGACCTGCGGGCCGCGGCCCTGGCCGGCGACACGGCCTGGTCGGACCTGGAGGACCGCCTGCCCGACCTGGGGCCCTGGGACACGGGCAACGCCTGGGCCCTGGGCGTAGCCCTGCGCCGCGCGGCCGGCGCGCCCCTGTTCGGCCCCGGCGCCGGCGACGACACCGCCCTGCAATTGGGGGGGCTGGCCCGCGCCTGGCTGGACGCCGACGACCTGGCGGCAGCACCATTCAGCGACGACGCCAAGGCGGCCGTGGGGGCGGTGCTGCTGCCGCAGGCGGACCTGCCGGACCACTTCGCCCGCCATCCGCAACCGCCGCGGCGGCGTGTGCTGCAGGGGTGGTGGGCCCGCGGCCAGCGACGCCTGCACCCGGGCGACCCGGCGCACTACGAAACCCTGGCCCGCCGTGCGGACCTGGCGCCTGTCTGGCAGATGGACCTGTGGCGCCGGGCCAGCGAGCGGCGCCTGCTCACCGACGACTGGTCCGGTGGCCTGGAGGATCTGGCCCGGGCCCTGGACCTGGCGGCCCAGCCGGCGGTGGCCGCCGGCCCCAGCGGGCTGGTGCGGGACTGGACCGAGCAGGCCTGCGCCCTGGCCCTGGCCCGGGGGCGCTCCGGGGACGCGGACCGGATCCTGGCCCTGGCCCGCCATCAGGCGCGGGTGGTGAAGGACGAGCGTTTCCGCGCGGGCGTCCGCCTGCTGGCGGCGTGGCGCGCGGGCGACGATCCCGTGCCCGACGGCGACGACCGGGTGGACCAGGTCCGCCTGCGTGTCCGCGACGGCCGGGCCGACGACGCCCGCCCCGCCACCGCGGCCGACCGGGAGCGCCTGCGGGCGGCGGCCGCGAGGCGGCCCTGGAACCTCTGGCGCCGGTGGGGCCTGGCCCTGACCGACGTGACGGACCTGCCGCCGGCGCGCCAGGCGGAAGCCGACCGCTACCGTGCGGCCCTGGCCGCGGCCGCCGACCCGGCCGCCCTGCTGGCCGCGGCGGTCGCCCGGCTCGAGCCGCTGCCCGGCGTGCTGCCGCGGCTGGCGGCCTGGGCCCTGGACCGGGACATCGACCGCCGCACCGACGGCGGCACGCCGCCCCAGTCGTCGCCGGTGCCCGACCTGGCGGCCGGAATGGCCGGCAGCCAGGCCGACTTGCACGCCCTGCTGGGGGTGGCGCTGGCCCTGGGGGACATGCGCGGCACCCTGGGGGTGGCCAGCGTGCTGCCCGGAACGGGTTTGACGCGGGACGAGAAAAGGCGTTTCCTTTACCCCCTGCCCGCGCCGGGACCCGTGCTGGACGCGCTGCTGGCGGCCGACGACGACCCGGCGCTGCTGCTGGCCATCGCCCGCAACGAATCCCTGTTCGAGCCCGCCGTGCGCTCGCGGGCCGGCGCCCTGGGCTGGATGCAGATCATGCCGTTCCATTACCCGCAGCGGGGCGCCCTGCCGGGAGCCGGCCACTGGAGCAACCCCCGGGTGGCCATCGCCCGCGGCGCGGCCCTGGTGCGGGAGAACCGGCGCCGCTACGACGGCGACCCGTACCGGCTGCTGGCCGCCTACAACGCGGGGCCCCAGGCGGTGGCACGCTGGGACCGCCAGCTGGGGGACGCCGCCGCGCGGCGGCTCTTCCTGGCCTGGATCGGCTACACCGAGACCCGCGGCTACGTGGAGAAGGTCCTCGTGGACCGCGACCTTTACCATTGGATCCTGTCGGAGGACGCCGCCTCGCCCGGCGCCGGCCTCCCAGCGGAGGAGTAGGCCCATGGCCACCGGCATCCTGGGTTTCCTGGAAAACGTGTTCGGCAAGAAGAAGAAGGATGTCGCCCGCCTGCGGCCCCTGGTGGACCGCATCAAGGAGGTGCGCACCACCTTCGCCGACCTGGACGACGAGGGGCTGCGGGCCAAGCGCGACGAGTTCCGGCAGCGCTTCGACGCCGGCGAATCCCTGGACGACCTGCTGCCCGAGGCCTACGGCGTGGTCTGGGAAGCCTGCCGCCGCCTGGCCGAGCGCAAGGCCAGCTGGCTGGTCTGGGGCTCGGAGAACGTCTGGGACATGGTGCCCTACGACGTGCAGCTCATGGGCGGCATCGTGCTGCACCAGGGCAAGATCGCCGAGATGGCCACGGGCGAGGGCAAGACCCTGGTGGCCATCATGCCCCTGTACCTGAACTCCATCCCCGGCCGCGGCGCGCACCTGGTGACGGTCAACGACTACCTGGCCCGGCGCGACGCCGAGTGGATGGGCGGCGTGCTGCGTTTCCTGGGCTGCACCGTCGGCTACATCCTCGGCGAGATGACCCCCGAGGAGCGGCGCGAGGCCTACGCCTGCGACGTCACCTACGGCACCAACAACGAGTTCGGCTTCGACTACCTGCGCGACAACATGGTGATGCACCCGGAGCACCTGGTGCACCGGGACTTCCACTTCGCCATCGTCGACGAGGTGGACTCGGTGCTGATCGACGAGGCGCGGACGCCGCTGATCATCTCCGGCGCCGTGGACAAGTCCACCCACCAGTTCACGGAGCTGAACCCGCGGGTCAAGAAGGTGGTCCGCCAGCAGCTGAAGATCGTCAACGACTGGCTGAGCGACGTCGAGCGTGTCATGCGCCCGGCCCTGAGCAGCGGCGAGGACGTGAAGATCGACGACGAGACCGCGCTGAAGCTGCTGCGCATCAGCCGCGGCGCCCCCAAGAACCCCCGCTTCGCCAAGCTGCGGCAGATCCCCGGCGTGCAGGAGACCATCCAGCGCACCGAGGAGGCCTTCATGCGGGACAAGGCCATGTGGGAGGCCGACGAGGACCTGCTCTACGTGGTGGAGGAGAAGTTCCACTCGGTGGACCTGACCGAACGGGGCCGCGAGATCGTCGCCGGCGACCAGGCCGACTTCTTCGTGCTGCCGGACCTGGCCGAGACCGCGGGCGACATCCAGGACGACGAGTCCCTCTCGGCCGCCGAGAAGAACAAGCGTCTGGGGACCATCGAGCAGGAGTACGCCCTCAAGAACGAGATGATCTCCAACGTGGACCAGCTCCTGCGGGCGTACTCCCTCTACGAGAAGGACGTGGAGTACGTCATCCAGGAGGGGAAGGTGGTCATCGTCGACACCTTCACCGGCCGCCTGCAGCCGGGCCGCCGCTTCAGCGAGGGCCTGCACCAGGCCCTGGAGGCCAAGGAGGGCGTGACCGTCCAGAAGGAGACCCAGACCCTGGCCACGGTCACGGTGCAGAACTTCTTCCGCATGTACGAGAAGCTGTCGGGCATGACCGGCACCGCCGAGACCGAGGAGGCCGAGTTCGCCGGCATCTACGAGCTGGACGTGGTGGTCATCCCCACCCACCGGCCCATCGCCCGCGCCGACCTGGACGACGTCATCTACAAGACCAAGAAGGAGAAGTACAAGGCCATCGTGGACGAGGTGGACCGGCTGCACAAGCTGGGCCTGCCGGTGCTGGTGGGCACCACCACGGTGGAGGTCAGCGAGCTGCTGAGCCGGCTGCTGCGCCTGCGGGGCATGAACCACAACGTGCTGAACGCCAAGCACCACAAGATGGAGGCGGAGATCGTGGCCGAGGCCGGGCGCATCGGCTCGGTGACCATCGCCACCAACATGGCCGGCCGCGGCACCGACATCAAGCTGGCGCCGGGCGTGCTGGAGCTGCCCGAGCGCTGGCCGGAGGATCCCGAACCTGACCCCCGAGATGTACGAGGGCCAGTCCACGGGACTGCAGATCATCGGCACCGAGCGCCACGAGAGCCGCCGCATCGACCGCCAGCTGCGCGGCCGCTCCGGCCGCCAGGGCGACCCGGGCCAGGCCATCTTCTTCCTCTCCCTGGAGGACGACCTGATGCGCCTGTTCAGCCCCGAGCGCATCATCAAGGTGATGGACCGCCTGGGCGTGCAGGAGGGCGAGGTCATCACCCACTCCATGGTGACCAAGGCCATCGAGAAGGCCCAGATCAAGGTGGAGACCCGCAACTACGAGATCCGCAAGCACCTGCTGGAGTACGACGACGTCGTCAACAAGCAGCGCGAGGTGGTCTACGCCCTGCGCCGCGACGCCCTGACGGGCGAGGACCTGACCGAGCGCGTCCGCGAGTACGTGGAGGACGGCGTGCGCGCCATGTTCGCCGAGCTGTGCCCGGAGGACGAGGCGCCCGACTACTGGAAAGTGGACGAGCTGGCCCTGCGCTTCCAGGGCCTGGTCCTGGCGCCCCTGCCCCTGGCGGAGGAGGAGCACCTCGAGGAGGGCGAGGAGGCCCTGGTCGCCAAGCTGGTGGATCACGCGCTGGAGCGCTTCGACGCCAAGGCCGGGCGCCTGGGGCCGGAGATCATGGCCCAGCTCCTGAAGTTCGTGGTGATCCAGGTGCTGGACGAGAACTGGCGCGACCACCTCAACGAGCTGATCATGCTGCGCAGCGGCATCGGCCTGCGCTCCTACGGGCAGCGCGATCCCCTGGTCGAGTACAAGGGCGAGAGCTACCACCTCTTCCAGGACATGATGGACCGCATCCAGACCCAGACGGTGAACCTGTTCTTCCGGGCCGAGCTGGCGGCGCCGCCCCCGCCGCCGGTGCCCGAGGTCTCCCGGATGCAGGCGCAGCACCAGGAGATTTCGGCCTTCGACAATCCGACCCAGGGCGGCCCGTCGCGGGCCGGCCGGGTGCCCGAGGGCGCGGCGGGCGATCCCTCGCGGGGCCGCCCCATCCAGCGGGAGGAGCCCAAGGTGGGGCGCAACGATCCCTGCCCCTGCGGCAGCGGGAAGAAGTACAAGAAGTGCCACGGCGCCCTGCCCTAGCCGGCTCCTTCGCGGGCGCGGCCTTGCCGCTGCCCGGGACCCGTGCTAGGTTTGGCGCCGGTCGGCCCCGGGGTCGGCCGGGATCAGGGGACAAGGGACGAAACGAGACATGGACCAGGACCGCAATCGTCTGAAACACCTGCTGATGCTCCTGCTGGACGCCCTCCAGGCTCCGGCCGGCGGGCCGGCGTCCGTGAAGTCCCGCCTCCAGGGCAAGGCCGAGAAGGCCGGCCTGGAGGAGGAGGACATGCACGACCTGCTGGACTGGATCGAGTCCCAGTGGAACTGGTCCGAGCGACCCGCCTGGACCCGGGAGACCCTGCCCGAGCCGCCGTCGCGCTCGGCGTTCCGGCTGTGGGGCGAGGCCGAACAGGAATACCTCACCAAGGACGCCCTGGCCTGGCTGATCGGGCTGCAGGACCGCGCCCAGATCGACAAGGCCCAGTTGGAGGCCCTGCTGCAGTACGCCTCCTTCATCGCCATGCGGCCGCTGGAGGTGGAGGATCTCGAGATGGTCATCGAACAGGTCCTGTTCCGGCCGCAGCGGCCGGGCATGACCGGCGGCGTCTCCGACGGCCAGTCCTGGGTGCACTGACCGCCGGAAGGATCGTGTGTGAAGCTGATCATCGTCGAATCGCCCGCCAAGGCCCGGACCATTTCCCGTTTCCTGGGCAAGGACTACGAGGTGGCCGCCAGCTACGGCCACATCCGCGACCTGCCCGGCAGCGCCAGCGAGATTCCCGCGGCGGTCAAGAAGGAGCCGTGGGCCCGCCTGGGCGTCAACCCCGACGACGGCTACGAGACCATCTACGTGGTCTCCCCCGACAGCAGGAAGCACGTCGCCGAGCTGAAGAAGCTCCTGAAGAAGGCCGACGAAGTGCTGCTGGCCACGGACGAGGACCGCGAGGGCGAGGCCATCAGCTGGCACCTGCTGGAGGTCCTCGCCCCCGAGGATGCCCGTGCGGCGGATCACCTTCCACGAGATCACCAAGGGCGCCATCGAGGCGGCCCTGGACGCGCCGCGCGACGTGGACATGCAGCTGGTCCGCGCCCAGGAGAGCCGCCGCATCCTGGACCGGCTGTTCGGCTACTCCCTGTCGCCGGTGCTGTGGAAGAAGGTGCGCGGCAAGCTGTCGGCCGGCCGCGTGCAGAGCGTGGCCGTGCGCCTGGTCGTCGAGCGCGAGGAGGAGCGCCAGGCCTTCAAGGTGGCCAAGTACTGCGACGTGGAGGCCCAGCTGCAGCAGCTGGACCCCCGCCTGGTGTTCAGCGCGCGTCTGACCGAGCTGGACGGGGTGAAGCTGGCCGGCGGCAAGGATTTCGATCCGGACACGGGTGAGCTCAAGGAACCGGGCAAGCGGGTGCACCTGGGGGACGACCTGGCCATGGAGGTGGCCCTCGCCGCCCGCCGCGCCGTGCCCTGGACCGTGGCCGCGGTGGACCGCAAGGAGACCACCCAGCGCCCGTCGCCCCCCTTCACCACCTCGACCCTGCAGCAGGCGGCCAGCGGCTCGCCTGCGCATGGCTCCCCAGCGGACCATGCGCGTGGCCCAGCGCCTGTACGAGGGCGTCGCCCTGGAGGGCGGGCGCCGCGAGGGCCTGATCACCTACATGAGGACCGACTCGCTGACCCTCAGCGAGAAGGCCCTGGCCGAGACCGAGCAGCTGATCCGTGACGCCTACGGCGACGAGTACACCGAGGGGCCGCGCCGCTACCGCACCAAGAGCAAGGGGGCCCAGGAGGCCCACGAGGCCATCCGGCCCACGGACGTGTCCCGCACGGCCCGAGACCTGGCCCGCTTCCTGGAAGCGGAGGAGCTGGCTCTCTACCGCCTGATCTGGAACCGCACCGTGGCCTCGCAGATGGCCAACGCCCGCCTGGACAAGACCGCCGTGGACTTCGCGGTGGCCGCCGGGGAGCGGCGGCTCACCTTCCGCGCCAACGGCTCCATCGTCACCTTCCCCGGCTTCCTGCGGGTGTACGGCGACCGCGACCGGGACGCCCTGCTGCCCGAGCTGGCCGAGGGCATGGCGATCGGCGCGGGCGCCGCGGCGGACGCCGGCCGACATGCCGGTCATCGAGATCCCCAGCGTCGAGCCCCTGCGCCACGAGACCCAGCCGCCGGCCCGCTACACCGAGGCCTCGCTGATCAAGAAGCTGGAGGAGGAGGGCATCGGGCGGCCGTCCACCTACGCGCCGGTCATCTCCACCATCCAGAACCGGGAATACGTCACCAAGAAGAGCGGCGCCCTGCTGCCCACCTACATCGGCATCGCGGTGACCCACCTGCTGCGCGACCACTTCGGCCACTACGTGGACATCCGCTTCACCGCGCGCATGGAGGAGGACCTGGACCGCATCGCCTCCGGCGAGGTGGACTGGCGCGAGTTCCTGGACGGCTTCTGGCGCGGGCGACGAGGACGATCCCGGGCTCGAGCGATCCATCGAGCGCGAGATCGAGCGCATCGACTACCCGCGCATCGCCCGTGGGCACGGACCCGGACACGGGCGGGCAGATCAACCTGCGCATCGGCCGGTCGTGGGTGTACGTGGAGGTGGAGGGGCATCCCGACCGCCGCGCCACCCTGCCGGTGGACCTGCTCATCGACGAGCTGACCGAGGACAAGGTGGTCGAGCTGATCCGGCGGGCGCTGCGGGCGGACGAGCCCCTGTGCCGGGACGAGGAGACGGGCAAGAACATCTACGCCAAGGTGGGGCCCTTCGGGCCGTACCTGCAGCTGGGGGAGCCCGAGGGGGACAAGAAGCCCAAGCGCGTGAGCCTGGGCAAGGGAACCGACATCACCACCATCGACCTCGAGTACGCGCTGCAAGCTGCTGAGCCTGCCCCGGGAGATCGGGCACCGATCCCGAGACCGGCAAGCCGGTGCGGGCCGGCCTGGGCAGGTTCGGGCCCTACGTGGAGCTGAACCGGGTCTTCGCCAGCGTGCCGGCGGTGGACCTGCTGTTCACCATCACCCTGGACGAGGCCCTCGAGCGCATCCGCAACAAGAACAAGCGGCCGGTGCTGCGCGAGCTGGGGGCCCACCCGGAGACGGGCGCCAACCTGCAGGTGCTCAAGGGCACGTACGGTCCCTACGTCACCGACGGCGAGGTCAACGCCACCATCGGCAAGGACGGCGATCCCGAGGACCTGACCATGGACGAGGCGGTGCGTCTGCTGGCCGAGGCGGCGGCACGGCCCAAGAAGGCCCGCGGCCGCAAGACCGCGAAGAAGAAGACGACGAAGAAGACCACGAAGAAGAAGACCACGAAGAAGAAGACGGCCAAGAAGAAGCACCGCCAAGAAGGCAACGGCCAAGAAGACCACCAGGAAAGCGTCCGGACGTGGCGCCGCGAAGGGCGCCGGGAGCGACTCGTGACCCGCGTCACCGTCGTCGGCGGCGGCCTGGCCGGCAGCGAGGCCGCCCTGCAGCTGGCCCGCCGCGGCGTGGCCTGCACCCTGGTGGAGATGCGCCCGGACGTGCCCACGCCGGCCCACCGCAGCGGCCGCCTGGCCGAGATCGTCTGCTCCAACTCCCTCAAGAGCACCGCACCGGCCACCCCGGGCCGCCTGCTGAAGGACGAGCTGGACCTGCTGGACTGCCGCCTGCTGGCCTGCGCCCGCGCCGCGGCCGTCCCGGCGGGCGCCGCCCTGGCCGTGGACCGGGACGAGTTCTCCGCCCGGGTGGAGGAGGCCGTGGCCGCCGAGCCGCTGATCACCCTGGAGCGGCGCGAGGTCGTCGACCTGCCCCCGCGGGACGACCACCTGTGGCTCCTGGCCACCGGGCCGCTGACCGGCGCCGCCCTGGTGGCGGCCCTGGACGCGATCACCGGCAGCCCCGCGCTCCACTTCTTCGACGCCATCGCGCCCACGGTCACGCGGGAGTCCCTGGACCTGGACGTGCTCTACCGCGCCGCCCGCTACGACAAGGGCGATGCCGACTACCTGAACGCCCCCCTGGACCGGGAGCAGTACGACGCCTTCTGGCGGGCGCTCACCGCCGCCGAGCGGGCCGAGGTGAAGGCCTTCGACAAGGCCGACCTCTTCGACGGGCTGCCAGCCCGTGGAGGAGATCGCCGCCGGCGGCCCCCGCAGCCTGGCCTTCGGGCCCCTGCGCCCGGTGGGCCTGCTCGACCCGCGCACCGGCCAGCGGCCCCACGCGGTGGTCCAGCTCCGCCAGGAGAACCGCGAGGGCACCCTCTACGGTCTGGTCGGGTTCCAGACCCGCTTGAAGCAGGGGGCGCAACGTGAAGTCTTCCGCATGATTCCGGGTCTAGAGCAGGCCGAGTTCGTGCGCTACGGCCAGCTCCACCGCAACTTCTACCTGGACGCGCCCCGCTGCCTGGCCCGGGACTTCTCCCTGGCGGCGCGGCCCGACGTCTTCGTGGCGGGCCAGATGACCGGGGTGGAGGGCTACGTCGAGTCCATCGCCTCGGGGCTGCTGACGGCCCGGCATGTGGCCGCCCGGGTGCGGGGCCGGCCGCTGCCGCCCCTGCCGCCGGAGTCCATGCTGGGGGCGCTGCTCGGGGGATTCCTCTTCGACACCACCGCCGGGCGCTTCTCGCCCATGAACGCCAACTTCGGCCTGCTGCCCGACCTGCCCGTCCCGGTGCGCGGCAAGCGCGAGCGCAAGGAGGCCAAGGCGGCACGGGCGGTGGGCGCCCTGCGCACCTGGGTGGAGGCCGTCGCGTAGGTTCGGCGCAAGTCCCGCGCCGGGAGGCGATTGCCGCCGCCGGACGGGTCGCTTACATTGGCGGGAACGCCGCGCGAACCGGAGGCCCCGTGACCCTGCCCGCCCTCAAGCCCTACCTGGACCACCTCGCCGCCGAACGGGGCATGAGCCCGCGCACCGTCGAAGCGTACGGTCGCGACGTCACGGCGTTCCTGGGCACCGCGGTCGATCTCGGCGTCCTGGCGGAGCCGCTCGGTCCCGAACAGTGGCCGAAGCTCGAGGGCGAGCGCGGTCTCGTGCGGGCGCACCTGGCGCGCCTGCGGCGCGAGAACCGCCGCCTGACCTCCCTGGACCGGCACCTGGCGGGCATCCGCAGCTTCTTCCGCTACCTGCAGCTGACCGGCCGCGTGGAGACCATCCCCGCCAACCTCACCGCCGGCCGCGGCGGGCGCGAGCGGCGGCTGCCCCGGGACCTGACCGTGGAGATGGCCGGCCGCCTGCTGGACCTGCCGGACACGGCGACCCCGCGTGGCCGCCGCGACCGCGCCCTGCTGGAGCTGCTCTACGGCCTGGGCCTGCGCCTGGCCGAGGTGGTGGGCCTGGACCTGGGCGACCTGGACCTGCCGTCGGGCCGGGTGCGGGTGCTGGGCAAGGGGGCCAAGGAACGCATCCTGCCCCTGGGCGGCCTGGCCCTGGACGCCCTGGCCGACTACCTGGGCGAGCGGCTGGACGCCCGCGGCGTGGCGCGACCTGCAGGACGGCCGCGTCCGCGGCGCGGTGGCCAAGCAGCCCGTGTTCGAGGGCCGGCCCGGCCGCCGCATCGGCCGGCGCACGGTCCAGGCGCGGGTGGCCCGCTACGCCGGGGAACTGGCGGCGGGCGCGGGCGTATCCCCGCACACCCTGCGCCACAGCTTCGCCACGCACCTGCTGGAGGGCGGGGCGGGCATCCGCGTCGTCCAGGAGCTGCTGGGCCACCGCAACCTGGCGACGACGCAGATCTACACCCACCTGGGGCGGGGCCGGCTGCGCGAGGCGTTCGACGCCGCGCATCCCCGGGCCCGCGCCGACGGCCGCAAGGGCGGCAAGAAAGGCTGAGCATGGAGCGCTTGCGGGCGACCACGGTGCTGGCCGTCCTCCGGGACGGCAAGGGCGCCATCGGCAGCGACGGCCAGGTGACCCTGGGCAACACCGTCGCCAAGCACGGGGCGGTGAAGGTGCGCCGGCTCTTCGGCGGCCAGGTGCTGGCGGGCTTCGCCGGCGGCGCCGCCGACGCCTTCTCCCTCTTCGAGAAGTTCGAGGGTCACCTGGAACGCTACCGGGGCCACCTGCAGCGCGCCACCGTCGAGCTCGCCCGCGAGTGGCGCCGCGACCGCTACCTGCGCCGGCTCGAGGCCATGATGATCGTCATGGACAAGACCAACGTGTACACGGTCAGCGGCAACGGCGACGTCATCGAGGCCGACGACTGCACCGCGGCCATCGGCTCGGGCGGGCCCTACGCCCAGGCCGCCGCCCGCGCCCTGGTGCGCAACACGGACCTGGAGGCCGCCGCCATCTGCCGCCAGGGCCTGGAGATCGCCGGCGAGATCTGCATCTACACCAACACCAGGATCACCGTCCTGGAACTGGGCGACCGGGAGGACGGCGATGCGCATCAAGGCGATTGAACACAAGGCCATGTGGACCTGCCACGAGATCGTGGTCATGCTCGACCGCTACATCATCGGGCAGGCGGACGCCAAGAAGGCGGTGGCCATCGCCCTGCGCAACCGCTGGCGGCGCATGCAGCTGCCGGCCGAGCTGCGGCGCGAGGTGGTCCCCAACAACATCATCCTGATCGGGCCCACGGGCGTGGGCAAGACGGAGATCGCCCGCCGCCTCAGCCAGCTGGCGGACCTGCCCTTCCTGAAGGTGGAGGCCACCAAGTTCACCGAGAAGGGTTACGTGGGCCGCGACGTGGACTCCATGGTGCGCGACCTGGTGGAGAACGCCGTGTCCCTGGTCCGGCGCAAGCGCGAGGAACGGTTCACCGCCGAGATCGACCGGGCCGTGGAGGACCGCCTGGTGGACCTGCTCTTCCCGCCCCTGGCCGGGGTGGACGACGACCCGGACCGCCGCGCGCGGTGGGAACGCAGCCGCGAGAAGATCCGCGCCCAGCTCAAGGAGGGGGTGCTGGACGACCGCGAGGTCACCATCACCACCGAACAGAGCCGGGTGCCCATCGCCAACATCTTCACCGCCGCGGGCGAGGAGTTCGACGCCTCCTTCGGCGAGAGCCTCAAGGGCCTCTTCCCGAAGCAGCAGAGCCAGAAGAAGGTCAAGGTCGCCAAGGCGCGGGTCATGCTGCACGAGCAGGAGGCCGAGAAGCGCCTGGACATGGACCAGATCACCACCGAGGCCATCGACCTGGTGGAGAACGGCGGCATCATCTTCCTGGACGAGATCGACAAGATCGCCGTGGGCGCCGGCGGGCGCGGCGGCGGCGGCCCCGACGTCAGCCGCGAAGGTGTGCAGCGGGACCTGCTGCCCATCGTGGAGGGCTCGACCGTCACCACCAAGCACGGCCCGGTGAAGACGGACCACGTGCTGTTCATCGCCGCCGGGGCGTTCCACATGAGCAAGCCCAGCGACCTCATCCCCGAGCTGCAGGGCCGCTTCCCCATCCGCGTGGAGCTGGGCAGCCTGGGCGAGGAGGAGTTCGTGCGGATCCTGCGGGACACCGAGGGGTCGCTCATCCGCCAGTACGAGGCGCTGCTGGCCGTGGACAACTGCCAGCTCACGGTCACCGAGGACGCCCTGCACGAGCTGGCGCGCCTGGCGGCGGAGCTGAACAAGCGGATGGAGAACATCGGCGCCCGGCGGCTGCAGACCATCCTGGCCCAGCTGCTGGACGGGGTGCTCTTCGACGTGCCCGACACCCACACCGGGCCCCTGACCGTGGACCGGGACTTCGTGCACGAGCGGCTGCAGCCCATGGTCCACGACGAGGACCTCAGCCGCTACATCCTGTGACCGCGAGGACGGCACCATGAGCCCCACCGCCGGCCTGCGCCGCTTCGTCCGCTGGCCCTGGCACCCGCTGCTCATCGGCGCCCTGCCGGTGCTGCACTTCTGGCAGCGCAACTTCCGCCTGGTGCCCCTGGCCGACGGGGTGCGCTTCATGGTGCTGGCCGCGCTGCTGGCCCTCGGCCTGATGGCGCTGCTGCGGCTGGTGCTGCGGGACTGGGGCCGGGCCGGACTGGTGGCCGCGCCGCTGATGGCCGTCCTGGTGGAGGGGCACGCCATGGGCGGAACCGTCAGCGCGGCCCTGTTGGCGGCCGCGGCCGTCCTGCTGGTGGTCCTGCGCCTGCGCCGCCTGGACGCGGCGCCCCTGAACGCCGGCCTCAACGCGGCGCTGCTGGTGCTGGTGGCGTTCCCGGTGGCGACCAAGGTCCAGGCCGAGGCGTCCATCCGGGCGCCGCGGCCGCGCCCGGTCTTCCGCCAGCCCCTGGTGGAGCAGCCCCGGCCGCGGGCCGGCCTGCCCGACGTCTACTACCTGCTGGTCGACGGCCTCGGCCAGCCGGCCACCGTGGACGCCCTCTTCGACATCGCGCCGGGCACCCTCACCGCCGGGCTGCAGCGCCGGGGCGCGCGGGTGCTGCGCTTCTGCCACGCCAACTATCCCCAGACCGCCCTGTCGGTGGCGGCCACCTTCAACGTGGCGCCGCTGCCCGACCTGCTCGACATCCCCGAGGTGCGCAGCCGCGACCGGCGGCCCCTGGCCGCACTGGTGGGGGACAGCCGCGTGGTGCGGACGTTCCGCCGGGCCGGCTACCGCGTGGTCACCTATCCGTCGGGCTACCCGTTGACGCGGTTCACCGCTCCGGATGCACGGCGGCGGCCGCGGCTCGATCCGAACTTCCTCGAGTTCTACGTGCTCAACGACGGCGTGCTGCCGCTGGCGCTGCCGCTGCTCGGGCGGGGGCCGGCGGATCTCCAGTACGCCCTGCACCGGCACCGCCTGGACTACATCTTCGACCACCTGGCCGACGCCCGCGACGGCGCCGACGCGGAGCAGCCGGTGTTCGTCTTCGCCCACCTGCTGACGCCCCATCCGCCCTTCGTGTGGGGGCCGGGCGGGGCGGACCTGGGCTCGCACGGCCTGTTCTCCTTCGGCGACGGCAACGACTGGGTCAACGCCAACCGGGGCGAGGTCGTGCCCTACGGGTTGTTCTGGAAGCACCAGGCCGCGTGGGTCATGCAGCGGCTGGAGCGCACCGTCGACGCCATCCTGGCGGCCTCGCCGCGGCCGCCGGTGATCATCATCCAGGGCGACCACGGGCCCGGCTCCCAGCTCAACTGGGACTACCCGCAGGCGACCAACCTGACCGAGCGCTTCGGCATCTTCAGCGCCTGGTTCCTGCCGCCGGGGCTGGACGTGCCGCTGCGCGACGACATGACGTCCCTGGCCACCTTTCCGGCCCTGTTCGCGGGCCTGTTCGGCACGCCGCAGCCGGACCTGGAGGAGGGCATGTGGTTCGCCCGGATGAAGTACCCCTACGAGTACTTCAAGGCGACCACCGGACCGTGAGCGGCGGCCGCAACCGGGGGTGGACTCCGGCGGCCGATACGCTATGTTTGCGGGGCTCAGCCCCAGGCCCGATCACCCTGTGACGGAGGTCACGATCTTGTCCGAGCAGAAGGATTTCCTGGCCATCGACCAGTGGAGCACCGCCGAACTGCGCGCCGTCCTGGACCTGGCCAAGCAGCAGAAGCCGCTGGCCCGCGCCCACGAACTGCCCCACACCCTGCCCAACCGCGTGCTGGCCTGCGTCTTCGCCAAGCCCAGCCTGCGCACCCGCATCAGCTTCGAGGTGGCCATGCGCCAGCTCGGGGGCGAGACGCTCTTCATCACCGACAAGGAGATCGGCATGGGCACCCGCGAGTCGGTGCCCGACGTCGCCAAGGTGATGAGCCGGTTCTGCGACGGCATCATGATCCGCTGGTTCGACGACGGCGAGGTGCAGCAGCTGGCCCGCCACGCCACCGTCCCGGTGGTCAACGGCCTGACCGACCTGACCCACCCCTGCCAGGTGATGGCCGACATCCTGACCGTCGAGGAGCACCTGGGCACCATCGAGGGCAAGACCGTGGTCATGGTCGGCGACGGCAACAACCTGGCCAACAGCTGGCTGAACGCGTCGATCCGCTTCCCCTTCAACTTCATCCTGGCCTGCCCCGAGGGCTACGAGCCGGACGAGGGCATCATGAACAAGGCCGAGGCCGCCGGCGCGTCGTTCATGATCACCCACGACCCGCGGGAAGCGGTGGAGGGCGCCCACGTCATCTACAGCGACGCCTTCTACAGCATGGGCCAGGAGGCCGAGGCGGTGAAGCGGCGGCGGGACTTCGCGCCGTTCCAGATCAGCACGCGACCTGCTGGCGGGGGCGCATCCCGAGCACATCGTGCTGCACTGCCTGCCCGCCCACCGCGGGGAGGAGATCACCGACGAGGTGATGGACGGCCCCCACTCGGTGGTCTTCGACGAGGCGGAGAACCGCCTGCACGCCCAGCGCGCCATCCTGGCGACGCTGATCCGCTAGGAGGTCCGCGATCCGGCGCACCGACGGCAGTCCGCGCTTCCGGCCGGGGCCGGCCCCGACCCTGGGGCTGGCCCTGCTGGTCAGCCTGGGCCTGCTGACGGCCTGCGCGGTGGTGGAGCCGCCGCCGGGCGGCCCCGCGGACACCACGCCCCGCCTGGCTCACCGCCAGCAGCCCCGACTCCGGGAGCGTGGGCCTGGGCGCGGTGCGCGTCCTGACCTTCCGCTTCTCCGAGAAGATGGACCGGCAGCCGGCCACGTCGTGGCTCTTCTTCTTCCCGGACCAGCGGATCCGCCGCACCAAGTGGCACGGTTCGGTGGAAGCCGAGGTGGAGCTGGAAGAGCCCCTGCCCGCGGACACCACCATCGTCGTGGAGGTGGCCGGCAGGGTCACGGACGCCCACAAGGTCCGGGCGCGGCGGACCCGGCGCTTTCCCCTCGCCACGGCCGACAGCATCCCGGCCGGCAGCATCGCGGGCGTCCTGGTGATGGGCGACTCGGCGGTGGCCCGGGGCGTGGTCGAGCTGTACGGCCTGCCGCCGGACAGCCTCGAACTGCAGGACATGCCGCTGCTGCGCCGGACCTCCACCGACGCCAAGGGGGCCTACACCTTCTCGTGGCTGCCGGTGCCCGGCGGTCCCTGGCGGCTGCGGGCCTTCGTGGACCAGGACGGCGACCTGCGGCCGGGGCAGAAGGAGGCCAAGCGGGTGGTGCCCGACACGCTGGTCCTGACCGCCGGCCGGCCGGCGGCGGCCGCCGGGGTGTTGACCCTCTACGCGCCGGACACCCCCGGGCGCGTCCTGGTGCGCCCCTTCGACCGGTTCGGCACGGCCGGGCCGGTGGTCTTCTTCACCCAGCGGATCGCCGACGCGGACACGGGCTGGGCGCCGCAGCCCGAGAAGCGCGGCAATTTCCGCATCCTGCCGGGCCGCACCGGCGGCGCCGTCGAGAAGGTGCAGCCGGGGCAGAACCGCCTGGTGGCCTTCCTGGACGTGGACCGCGACACGGTGCTGGGCGCGGTGCCCGCGGACTCGGTGCGCGCCTTCGCCGGCGCGTTCCCCTGGCGGGTGACCGACCCCGCCGGCGACACCACCGGCTGGTACCTGGAGCCGCTGATCGTCACCGAGGCCCCGCCGGTGGAGCCGGGTCTGGACACCTGGATGACCCTGCCCGACAGCATCCCGCTGCTGGTGCCGTGGCCCGCGCCGCCGGCACCGCCGGCGGCGGCCGCGGACAGCGCCACGGCCGCGCCGCCCGACAGCGCGGCGGCCCGGGAGGACCGATGAGCCGCATCCTGCCCTTCACGAAGATGCACGGCGCCGGCAACGACTTCGTCATGGTGGACGGGCGCCGGCTCGCGGGCCCGCTGGACCGGCGAACCGTCGCGGCCCTTTGCGACCGGCGGCTGGGCATCGGCGCCGACGGCCTGATCGTGGTGGCCCCGCCGCTGAGCGACGACGCCGCGTTCCGCATGATCTACTTCAACGCCGACGGGGGCGAAGCCGAGATGTGCGGGAACGGCGCCCGCTGCACCGTGGCCTTCGCCGCTGCCGCCGGCCTGGCTGACGGGCCCTGCCGGTTCGACACCTTCAGCGGCGTGCTGGCCGGGCGGCTCCACGGGCCCGGGGACGTGGAGGTCTCCCTGCCCCCGTGGCGGGATCTCGCGTTGGGGGTGGCGCTGCCGGGCAGTCCCTGGCCGGAGCACCACCGCTGCAACACGGGCGTGCCCCACCTGGTGATCCCGGTGCCCGACGTGGACGCCGTGGACCTGGCAACCTGGGGACCCCGCCTGCGCCACGCGCCCCCGTTCGGCCAGGCCGGCACCAACGTGAACTGGGTGGCCCCGGACCCGGCCGGCGACGCCTGGCGGCTGCGCACCTACGAGCGCGGGGTGGAGGCCGAGACCCTGGCCTGCGGCACTGGCGCGAGCGCGGCGGCGGTGATACTGTGCCATCTGGACCGGGCGGCGAGCCCGGTGACCATCCTCACCCGCGGCGGCGACCGTCTGACGGTGGGCGTCGACCGCGCCGCGGGGACCCTCAGCCTGCGCGGCCCCGCGGTCGCCAGCTTCACCGGAGAGGTGACGATCGATGAGTGACAAGGACGGCCGCGGCAAGACCTGGACCATGCCCGACGGCATCTACACCGCCCTGGTCACCCCCTTCGCCGACGGTCGGGTGGACCGCAAGGCCTGGCGCACCCTGATCGAGCGGCAGCTGGCCGCGGGCGTGGCGGGCATCGTGCCCGTGGGGTGCACCGGCGAGGCGGCCACCCTGGACCGGGCCGAGCGCGAGTGGCTGGTGCGGGAGGCCGTGGCCATGGGCGCCGGCAAGTGCGCCGTGGTGGCCGGCTCGGGCGCCAACGCCACCGACGTCACCATCGCCCTGACCAGGGACGTCAAGGAGTGGGGCGCCGACGCCGCCATGCTCATCTCGCCCTACTACAACAAGCCGCAGCAGCACGGACTGCTGGCCCACTACCGCGCCGTGGCCCGGGCGGTGGACATCCCGGTCGTCCTGTACAACGTGCCCGGACGCACCGCGGTGAACATCCTGCCCGAGACGGCGGCACAGCTGGCGGCCGAGCCCAACATCGTGGCCCTGAAGGAGGCCAGCGGCAACCTGGCCCAGATCGAGGAGGCCATCGCCCGCTGCGACCTGAAGGTGTTCTCGGGGGACGACGGCCTGAACTTTTCCATCTTCGGCCTGGGGGGCCACGGGGCCATCAGCGTGGTCAGCAACCTGCTGCCCGGGGCCATGGTGCGCTTCTGGAACGCCTGGGCGGCCGGCGACATCAACCGGGCCTGGCCCATGAGCCGCGCCTTCGATCCGGTGACCCACGCCTGCTTCGTGGAGACCAATCCGGTGCCCGTGAAGGAGCTGCTGAGCCTGGCGGGCGTCTGCCGCCGGGACCCCCGCCTGCCCCTGATGCCGGTGACCGAACAGAGCCTGTCCTTCCTGGTGCAGTTCTACGAGAGCACCCTGGCCGACCTCATGGCGCGCGACCTGGAGCCCGCGTCGTGATCCCGGTGGTGGTGCACGGGGCCGAGGGCCGCATGGGCCGCCTGGTGACGGCCCTGGTGGACGGGGCCGAGGACTGCCGCCTGGCGGGCCTGGTCACCGAACCCGGCCGCCACCTGACCCCGGGCGTCCTGCACCCCGCATTGCCGGTGGTGGGCCAGGACCGCATGGCCGAGGCGCTGCCTCCGGACTGCGTGATCGTGGACTTCAGTCTGGCGCCGGCCCTGGACGGCTTGCTGGCCGGTGCGGCGGCCCTGGGGGCCTCCCTGGTGGTCGGCACCACCGGCTACGACGACGCCCAGCGCGGGCGCCTGGCCGCCTACGCCGGGACGCGGGCCGTGGTCCACGCCGCCAACTTCAGCGTGGGCATCCCGGCCCTGCAGATGCTGCTGCAGCTCCTGGCGCGGACCCTGCCGGCGGGCTTCGACGCGGAGCAGACCGAAACGCACCACGTCACCAAGCTGGACCGTCCCAGCGGCACGGCCCGGACCCTGGCCGAGGCCTGGCGGCGCGTGCGGGGGGGCGCGGCCCCGCCGACCCACAGCCTGCGCCTGGGCGGGGTGGTCGGCGAGCACACCTGGACCTTCGCCGACGCCGAGGAGACCCTGGTGCTGACCCACCGGGCCCACTCGCGCGGCGCCTTCCTGCGGGGGGTGCTGCCCTCGGTGCGGTTCGCGGCGGCGGCCGAACCCGGACTCTACGACCTGGGGGACGTGCTGCGGGGCCTCGGTGGCGGGTGACGCGACCGCCGGGCACAAGAAGAGGGTCCACCCTGGCGGGGGGACCCTCGTGAGTTCGGGGCGGCGCGGTGGCGCCGGGCGCCTACTTGGCGGCGGCGGCGGCCATCCGGGCCTTCAGGCGGGCCGCGCGAGCCTTGGGCATCAGGCCCTTGCGCGCCTGGGTGTCGATCAGGCTGTACATGTCGCTGAGCGACTTGGATTTCTCCTCGACCGGCATCTCGCCGACCGTGGTGCGGTACTGCTTGATCTGCGTGCGCATCATCGCCCGGTTCTGGCGATTGCGCTCATTGCGGACCTGGCTGGTGATCAGCCGCTTCTTGCAACTCTTGTGATGGGGCACGTCTAACCTCCGTTGGGGACAATCCAGGCGTGGCAATCTAACAGGGCGTGGCGGCGATGTCAAGGGACCGAACAAACGGCGATCGGGCAAAACCCGGCGACGACAACGACCTGCGGCGGAAGCTGGCGCTGCTGCCGGAGGCGCCCGGCGTCTACCTCCACAAGAACCGGGACGGCCGGGTCATCTACGTGGGGAAGGCCGCCCACCTGAACCTCCGGGTGCGCTCCTACTTCCAGGACCAGGCCGACCGGGACGACAAGACCGTCGAACTGGTCCGGCGCATCCGGGACTTCGACTGGATCGTCACCGACACCGAGGCCGACGCCCTGGTGCTGGAAAACCAGCTCATCAAGGAGTACCGGCCCGTCTACAACGTCCGGCTGAAGGACGACAAGCAGTACCCCTACATCCGGATCACCCTGCAGGAGCCCTACCCGCGGGTGGAGGTGGTGCGGCGCATCGAGCAGGACGGCTCGCGCTGCTTCGGGCCCTTCACCGACGTGGGGGCCATGCGCGAGACCCTGAACTTCGCCTGCGGCGCCTTCATGGTCCGCACCTGCCACCTGGACCTGCCCGACCCCAAGGTCGACCGCCCCTGTCTGGACTACCAGATCGGCCGCTGCAGCGCCCCCTGTGTGGACTACGAGGACCGGGAGGA
Organism: Candidatus Krumholzibacteriia bacterium; assembly: GCA_963825035.1. GTDB lineage: Bacteria > Krumholzibacteriota > Krumholzibacteriia > LZORAL124-64-63 > LZORAL124-64-63 > JACZKN01. The sequence continues at coordinate 278,291 of CAWGRT010000015.1, forward strand.
CTACCGGGCGCGGGTGCGCCGCATGATCCGCTTCCTGGAAGGGGCCGACGTTGAACTGGCGGCGGAATTGCGCCGGGAGATGGCCGACCTGGCCGCGGCCCGCCGCTACGAGGACGCCGCCCGGGTGCGCGACCTCATCGCCAAGCTGGAGCGCACCACCCACCGCAGCCGGCCCGTGTCGGGGGTGGCGGGGGATTGCGACCTCTGCGCCGTGGCCCGCGAGGGCGAGGACGCCGCCGGCGTGGTCCTGCGGGTCCGCGGCGGGCGCATCCTCACCTCGCACCACTTCCCCTTGGCCGACCGCCTGGACCGGGGCCCGGAAGCCTTCCTGGCCCAGCTGCTGCGGGAGTACTACCCGCGGGCCGGCGACATCCCCCGCGACATCCTGGTCAGCCACGACCTGGGCGACCTGCCCGTGTGGGAAACCTGGCTGCGCCGCCTGCGGGGCGGCGCGGTGCATCTGCGCTGCCCGCAGCGGGGGCACAAGAAGGACGCGGTGGAGCTGGCCCGCACCAATGCCGCCTTCAAGCTGCGGGAGATCGTCCTGAAGCGGGACCTGAAGAAGCCGGCCAAGGTCACGCCCGCCGACATCCAGCTGCAGGAGGCCCTGGACCTGCACACGGTGCCCGAGACCATCGAGTGCTTCGACATCTCCAACTTCCAGGGGCGGGAGACGGTGGCCTCGCTGGTGACCTTCAAGGGCGGCCGGCCCCTGAAGAGCCGCTACCGCCGCTTCCGCATCCGCACCGTGGCGGGCGTGGACGACTTCGCCAGCATGCGCGAGGTGCTGAGCCGCCACTACGGGCGCCTGGCGGAGAAGGGGGAGCAGCCCGCCGACCTGGTGATGGTGGACGGCGGCGCGGGGCAGCTGTCGGTGGCGCGGGACGTGCTGGGCCACTACGGCTTCCACACCACCCAGCTCATCGGCCTGGCCAAGCGGGAGGAGACCATCCACCGGGAGGGGGGCACCATCAGCCTCGGCCGCCGCAGCGAGGCCCTGAAGCTGCTGCAGCGGGTCCGCGACGAGGCCCACCGGTTCGCCATCACCTACCACCGCCTGCTGCGGGACCGGCGGACCACCGCCAGCGAGCTGGACAACATCCCCGGCATCGGGCCCCACAAGAAGCTGGCGCTGCTGCACCACTTCGGCTCGGTGGCGCGCATCCGGGCCGCCACCGCGGAGGACCTGGCCGAGGTCCGGGGCCTGACCCGCCACGACCTGGTGGCCATCCGCGAGTACTTCGCCGCGCACCCCTAGGCGCCGTGCCCCTTGTGGCGCGGCTCGGGAGCCGGTATCCTCATGAGGTAACACCTTGCCCTGCATCCGGAGGATCCCGCCTTGCTTCGCCTGATCATCCTCGTTCTGGCCACCCTGGCGGCCGCCCTGCCCGCGGGCGCGGCGGCTCCGGCCTGCTGGGACTACGCCGCCGGCGGCTGGGACCCGGCCGGCACCCTGGGCGGGCCGGACCCGGCCCGGGCCCTGGCCCTGACCGCCGACGGCCGCCTGCTGGCGGCCTTCCCGGCGGGGGTGGGGATCCTCGACCTGTCCGACCCGGCGGCCCCGGCGTTCGTGGGCTTCCTGGCCACCGAGGCGCCGGTCCGCGAACTGGCGGCGGACGGCGACCGCTTCGTGGCCCTCACCGACAACAGCACCCTCTGGTACGGACTCCTCACCGCGGGACAGCCGCCGGCCTGGGGCGATTCCCTGGGCATCGACGATCCGGTGGGGCGCATCGCCCTGGACGGGCCCACGGCGACGCTGGTCATCGACGACCGGGCGCTCCTGACCATCGACGTGCGGGACCCCAAGCACCTGACCGTCGGCGCGTTCGTGATCCCGCCGGTCGGCGTGCTGGACCTGGCCACCGCCCAGGGCCTGGCCTACGTGGGCACCTCCCTCGACCGGTTCTACGTCTACGACATCAGCGACCCGGGGACGATCACCTTCGTGGGCAGCCCCCGCGACGGCCTGGCCTCGGGCGCGGCGATCGCCGTCGACTTTCCCACGGTGTACGCGGCCGCCGGCGGCTCCATCTACATCTATGACGTGTCCGACCCGGCGGCGCCCGTGCGCACCGGCCGGGCCGAAAGCATCGCCACCTACGTGCAGCGCCTGTACCCGGGCAAGGGGCGCCTCTACGCCCTGACCGACCGGGAGCAGGCGGTGATGTTCGCCGAGGTGGCGGCCGACAGCCTGGCCCTGCTGGGGCACGCGGCTCTCGTGGACCAGGGCCGCGACCTGGTGAGCCTGGGCGACCACCTGTACGTGGCCGAGGAAGCGAACTTCGGCGAGGTCTTCGACGCGGCGGCGGCCCGGCATCCTGGTTTCGACCACGAGTCCGTGCCCTGGCGCATCGAAGCCGCCGACTTCCACGGCGACCACGCCTACGCCATCACCAACGACGGCCTGGACAACCGCCGCCTGGAAGTGATGGCCTTCGGGGAGGCGCCCGCCGTGGTGACCACGGTGGGCACCCTGCCGACGGTGGGCGCGCCGGTGCGCGTGGTCGCCGCCGGATCGATGGTGGCCTTCGCCACGTCCGTGACCGACCTGACCCTGGTGGACGTGTCCGACCCGGCGGCGCCGCCCTACCTGGCCATCACCTCGTCCCAGACGGTGCCCCGGGGGCTGGTGCTGGTGGGGGACGGCGCCTACGTGGCCAACAACAGCCTCGGCCTGGTGGGCTGGGACATCAGCGACCCGACCCGCCCGCGGGTCACGACCCAGATCACCCTGCCCCGCACCCAGAAGGCCTGGTCCGTCCTGGGCGACTACATCCTGGTGGGCATGTCGGGCGACCTGAACGGCATGTTCGTGGTGGACTGCCATCACCCCGAGACCATGCGGGTCGCCGCCTGGGTCGCCATCGGCCCCCCGGTGGTGGACGTGCTGGGCTTCGACAACGACGCCTACGTGGCGGACGCGGCCGGCCTGGTCCACGTGTTCAATCTGAGCGACCCGGCCGACCCGCGGCCGCGGGGAGCGGTGACCGTCGGCGAGGGCGCGGGGCGGCTGGCCGCCTACGGACGCCACATCTACTACGTGGACTCCAAGCAGGGCGTGGTGGCCCTGGACGGCATTGCGCCCGACACGCCGGTGGTGCTGGGCCGGTCGTTGGTGCCCCTGCAATGGGCCACCATCGACGCCCGGAGCACGGGGATCTACCTGCCCGTGGGGAACGAGGTCGCGCGGCTGCCCCTGGCCTGCGGCGCCCTGTCGGCCGCCCCGGTGCCGCCGCCGGCGGGCCCGGACCTGGTGGCCGCGCCGAACCCCTTCAACCCGCGGACCAGCCTGTCCTTCCGGCTGGACCGGGCGATGCCCGTGTCCCTGGTCATCCACGACCTGCGGGGCCGCCGGGTGGCCACCCTGATCGACGGGATCGTGCTGGAGGCCGGTGAGCAGCACCGCACCTGGGACGGCCGGGACGACGCGGGCCGGGCCGTGGCCAGCGGCGTCTACCTGGCCCGGCTGCAGGCGGGCGACCGGACGGCCCGCACGCGCCTGACCCTGGTGCGCTGAGGGCGCATCCGGCCTTTACCCGGGCGCCGGGCCGCGGGATGATGGCGGCTGCGCCCCGTCACCTGGACCCCCAACCGGAACGAACCATGACCGCCGACCCCTGGGACCTGGCCACCGACGCCTTCCTGGCCCACTGCGGCGCCGACAAGGGGCTGGCCGTGGCCAGCCTCGAGGCCGCCCGCCACGACCTGGCCCGCCTGCGGGCCTGGGCGGATCCCGCCGGCCTGGTCCCGACCGGCCTCCGCGACGCGGACCTGCGGGACTTCCTCCTGGCCGGGGCCGCCGACCTGGCGCCCTCCAGCCGGGCCCGCCTCCTGTCGACCCTGCGCTCGTTCTACCGCTTCCTGGCCGCCGAGGGCCGGATCCAGACGGACCCCACGGCGACCCTGATCGCCCCGCGGCGGGGCCGCCGGCTGCCGGACGTGCTCAGCGTGGTCCAGGTGGAGCGGCTGCTGGAAATGGTCGACGGCGACGCGCCCCGGGACCTGCGGGACCGGGCCATCCTGGAGGTGCTCTACGGCTGCGGCTGCCGGGTGAGCGAGCTGTGCGGCCTGGACACCCCCGACCTGGATGAACAGGAGGCCACCCTCCTGCTGCGGGGCAAGGGGCGCAAGCAGCGCCTGGTGCCCGTGGGCGAGCCCGCCCTGGCGGCGGTGCACCGCTGGCTGGCCGCCGGCCGCCCCCGCCTGGTCGGGAAGCGGCCCACCGGGGCCCTGTTCCTCAACGCCCGGGGCGGGCGGCTGTCGCGGGTCTCGGTCTGGGCCCTCATCAAGCGGGCCGGGGCGGCCGCGGGCCTGCCCGACGGCCTGTCGCCCCACACCCTCCGCCACAGCTACGCCACCCACCTCCTGGAGGGGGGCGCGGACCTGCGGGTGGTGCAGGAATTGCTGGGCCACCAGGACATCAGCACCACCGAGATCTACACCCACGTGGACCGTCGCTGGCTGGAGACGGCCTGGCGCCAGGCCCATCCCCGGGCGGGCCGCCGAAAATGACGGCCCGCCGCTTTGACACCGCCGGGGTCCGATGGTAATGTTCCCCGACCGAGCCCCGGCCGGGCGCCGCCAAACCGTCGCGGCGCCCGGCGAATCCCCCGAAAGGCCGTCGTGAGCGCGAAGCAGCAGCAGATCATCCTCAGCGGGATGCGCCCCACCGGGCGCCTGCACTGGGGCAACTACACCGGCGCCCTCGCCAACTGGGTCGGCCTGCAGGACGACTATACCTGCCACTTCATGGTGGCCGACTGGCACGTGCTGACCACCGGCCTGGACAAGACCGCCGAGATCCGCCACAACACCCGGGAGATGTTCCTGGACTGGCTGGGGGCGGGCCTGGACCCGGAGCGGTCGGTGCTGTTCGTCCAGTCGGAGATCAAGGAGCACGCCGAGCTCTGCCTGATCCTGGGCATGCTCGTGTCCATGGGTCGCCTGGAGCGCAACCCGACCTTCAAGGAGCAGATCCGCGACCTCAACCTGGGGAACGAGATCAGCTACGGGCACCTGGGCTACCCGGTGCTGCAGGCCGCCGACATCCTCGTCTACCGGGCCCACGCCGTGCCCGTGGGCGAGGACCAGCTGCCCCACCTGGAGCTGACCCGCGAGATGGCCCGTCGGTTCAACTTCCATTTCGCGCCGGAGGGCGCCCCGGTCTTCCCCGAGCCCGACGGCCTGGTGACCAGGTTCGCCCGCTTCCCCGGCACCGACGGCAAGCGCATGAGCAAGTCCCTGGGCAACACCGTCGAGATCTCCGCCACCCCCGAGGAGATCCGCGAGAAGATCAAGCCGGCCTTCACCGATCCGGCGCGCCTGCGCCGCAGCGACCCCGGCAACCCGGAGGTCTGCGCGGTCTACACCTGGTACCAGAAGTTCCTGCCCGACGAGGTGGAGCTGACGGCCGCCGAGTGCCGAGGGGCCCTGCGCGGCTGCGTGGATTGCAAGAAGCGCCTGGCCGAGGGTGCCATCGCCCACTTCGCGCCCCTGCGCGAGCGGCGGGCCTCCTACGAGAACGATCCGCAGCGCCTGGACGCCATCATCGCCGAGGGCTGCGAGCGGGCCCGGGCCATCGCCCGCGAAACCATGGAACGCGTGCACGACACCATGGGGATCGGATAGGAGCCGCCGTGACCGTGCCCCAGCAAGAGCCCGTGCGTCCGTCCGACGCCCCGCCTCGTCCCGACCCGGGCGGCCCCGAGTCGTGGAACCTGGAATCGCTGCCGCCCGAGCTGGAGTACTTCCGCTCGAGCGAGGCCTACCAGGTGGAACTGACGGGCTTCCAGGGGCCCATGGACCTCCTGCTCCATCTGATCGAGAAGGAGCAGGTGGACATCTACGACATCCCCATCGCCCGCATCACCGACCAGTTCATCCGGCACATCGAGGTGATGCAGACCATCAGCCTGGAGAAGGCCGGCGAGTTCATCGCCATGGCCGCCACGCTGCTGGTGATCAAGATGAAGATGCTGATGCCGTCGCACCGGGAGGACGAGGAGGAGGACGAGGAGGATCCCCGGGCCGAACTGGTGCGCCGCCTGCTCGAGTACAAGCGCTTCAAGGAGGCGGCCGAGGCCCTCCAGCGCCAGGAGGAGGACCGCCGCCGCTTCCACCTGCGGCAGACGCGGTTCCCCTTCGCGGGTGAACTCGACCTGGAACCCGAGCTGAAGATCGGCATGTACGACCTGCTCGCGGCCCTCGCCGGCGTTTTCGACCGGATGCAGGCCACCCACGAGCACCGGATCGTCCGCGAGCCCTACACCGTCGACGAGAAGATGTCCCTCATCGAGGAGCGCATCGGCGGCGGGGGGATGGTGTCCTTCGAGGAACTCTTCGTGGGAGACACCATCAAGATGGAGGTGGTGGTGACGTTCATCGCCATCCTCGAGTTGGTCAAGAGGGGACGTCTGCAATTCCTGCAGACCGAGTCCCACGGTCCCATCTGGTTGCAGCGTCCGGAGGCGCCCCGCGATGAGGCGGGGGAGACCGGGCCGGACGACACGGCGGCCGCCGTCGCGGCCGCAAACGAGGAGGCGGCCGCGGCGCCGCCTGCCGGGAACGAGGACGACATGGCCGATTTCACCCTCAAGAGCGATGACGACGACGAGGCCGGCACCTGGGGCGACGAGGACTTCGACGACGACGAGGACTTCGACGACGACGACGACGACATCGAGTGGGACGACGAGGACGACGACGATCTGGACGCGGACAACACCGACTCGGACGATTGGGAGTCCGACAGTTGAAGAGGGAACTGGAAGCACTGCTGTTCGCCACGGACGCGCCGTTGACCGCGGCGCGCCTGAAGAAGATCTTCCCGGAGGCCGACGCCAAGGAGCTGAAGGCCGCCGTCGCGGAACTGCAGGACGAGTACGACCGGGGCGGGCACGCCTTCACGGTGGTGGAATTCGGCGGCGGGTGGCAGATCGCCTCGCGCCCCGACTACGCGCCCGTCATCGAGCAGCTCCTGCGGACCCGACGGTTCGCGCGCCTCTCCAAGGCGGGCCTGGAGGTGCTGGCCATCGTGGCCTACCGCCAGCCCATCACGCGCCTGGAGATCGACGAGATCCGGGGGGTCAACAGCAGCGGCGCCCTCGCGACGCTGACCGAGCGCAGCCTGATCACGGTGGTGGGGCGGTCCCAGACCGTGGGCAACCCGCTGCTCTACGGCACGACGCGGGAGTTCCTCAACCACCTGGGCCTGAAGGGCCTGGGCCAGCTGCCGGATCTGCCCGCGATCGAGACCATCATCGACGATCGGGAGCAGCTGAAGGCGTTCGCCAGCCGGATCGGCCGTGACGTCAGCGACGACGAACTGGACGGCTTCCTGGCGGGCGACGAGGACGAGGACGAGGACACCCAGGTCATCGTCGATCCGGCCGACCAGGATCCGGCCGAGTTGGATCCGGCCGAGTTGGATCCGGCCGGGGAGACGGACCCGGACGAGGCCGACGGGACCGACGTGCCCGCGGACGGGCCGGCGGACGCGGATGACGAGGATCCCGCAGGGGACGACGCGCCGCCGGCGGACCGGGAGGACGACGACGAGGAGGACGAGGCCGGGCATGAGCGCACCTGACCCGGGCCTGCGCCTGAACCGCTTCCTGGCCCGCGCCGGGCTGGGGTCGCGGCGGGCGGTGGAGGACCTGGTGCGCGCCGGCCGCGTGGCCATCGACGGCGCGGTGGTCACCGACCTGGGCCGCCGCGTCGATCCGGAGCGCGACACGGTGACCCTGGACGGGAAGCCGGTCGCCCTGCCGGAAGGCCTGCGGGTGTACGCCTTCCACAAGCCCCTGGACGTGGTCTCGACCCTGCGGGCCCAGGGGGGCCAGCCCTCGCTCCTGCCCTATCGGACCCGCGCCGACCTGCCCGAGCGCCTCGTGCCCGTCGGGCGCCTTGACGCGGACACCACCGGACTGCTCCTTTGGACCGACGACGGGGACCTGAACCAGGCCCTGTGCCGGCCCGCCTCGGGCGTGTGGAAGACCTACGAGGTCACCGTGGACAAGCCGCTGACGCTGAACCAGGTCCAGCGCCTGGTCGACGGCGGCCTGGTGCTGGACGGCCGGCCGGTCCGCCCCTGCCGGATGACCCCCGGCAAGGACACGCGGCACTGGACCATGGAGCTGCACGAGGGCCGCAAGCGGCAGATCCGGCGCATGATCCGCGCGGTGGGGCCGCGGGTGACGACGCTGCACCGCACCGCGGTGGGGCCGGTCAAGCTGGGCCTGCTGCGGGCCGGGGACTTCCGCCGGCTGACCGCGCCCGAGGTGCAGGCCCTGCGCGACGCCCTGGGCCGCCGCTGAGAGCGGCGCGCCGACGTGAACGGGAACGACGAGGAAAGGGGAAGACGATGGACCTGGCGAGCCTCTTCCGTCCCGGCATCCGGAGCACGCGGCCCTACACCCCCGGCAAGCCCATCGAGGAGGTCCAGCGCGAGTTGGGCCTCGCTTCGGTGGTCAAGCTCGCCAGCAACGAGAACCCCGAGGGGCCCCTGCCCGCGGTGGTCGAGGCCATCGAGCGCGCCGCCCGGGAGATCAACCGCTACCCCGACGCCGCCGCCTTCAACCTGACCCGCCGCCTGGCCGCCCATCTGGACGTGGACCCGCGCTGCCTGATCCTGGGCAACGGCAGCAACGAGGTCATCGACATGCTGATCCGGGCCCTGGTCTCGCCGGGGGAGACGGTGGTCTACAGCGAGCGCAGCTTCATCGTCTACGGCCTGACCACCCGGACCCACTTCGAGTGCGGCCGGCCCGTGCCCATGGGGGACGACGACCGGCACGACCTGCCGGCCATGGCCGCGGCGGTCGACGGCACCACCAAGCTGATGATCGTCTGCGCCCCCAACAACCCCACGGGCACCTACAACACCGCCGACGAGTTCCGCGCCTTCCTGGCGGCGGTCCCCGAGCGCGTGGTGGTGGCGGTGGACGAGGCCTACTACGAGTACGTGACGGCCGCCGACTACCCCCAGACCCTGCCGCTGCTCAAGGAGCATCCCAACCTTGTCATCCTGCGCACGTTCAGTAAGATCCACTCGCTGGCGGGCCTGCGCGTCGGCTACGGCGTGGGCAGCCCCGAGGTGATCGGCGAGGTGCAGAAGACGCGCGAACCGTTCAACGTGAACATGATCAGCCAGGCCGCGGCCGTCGCCTGCCTGGACAACTGGCACGAGGTGGCCGGCCGGCGCGACCGCAACCGCGCCGAGCGGGAATGGCTGGCGGGGGAGCTGGCGCGGCTGGGCTTCGCGAACACGCCCAGCCAGACCAACTTCCTGCTCACCCGCGGTCCCGGCGACGCGGCCGCACTGGTGCAGGACCTGCTGCACAAGGGCGTGATCGTGCGCCCCATGGGCCCCTGGGGCCTGGACGCCCGGGCGCTGCGCATCAGCGTGGGCCTGCCCGCGGAGAACCGGCGCTGCGTGGCGGCGCTGAAGGAGATCCTCGACTGATGGCCGAGCCGCAGCCCCAGCCCGCGCCCCGCGCGCCCCTGGCCGCCCGCCGGCCGGGCCAGCCCACCACCGAGGTCCGGGTGGGCCCGGTCGTCTTCGGCGGCGGACGGGTCGTGCTCGTGGGCGGTCCCTGCGCCGTGGAGGACCGGGACCAGATGCTGGCGGTGGCCGACCAGGTGGCCGCCGCCGGGGCGGCCATGCTGCGGGGCGGCGCCTGGAAGCCGCGCACCAGCCCCTACGATTTCCAGGGCCTGGGCCGGGAGGGCCTGGCCCTGCTGGCCGAGGCCCGCGAGCGCACCGGCCTGCCGGTGGTGACCGAGGTCCTCGACCCGCGCGACGTGGAGGTGGTGGCCGCGGTGGCGGACATGCTCCAGATCGGCAGCCGCAGCGTGCAGAACTTCCCCCTGCTGCGGGAGGTCGGCCGCAGCGGCCGCCCCGTGCTGCTGAAGCGGGGCATGATGACCACCGTGGACGAGTGGCTCAGCGCCGCCGAGCACGTGCTGGCCGCCGGCGGGCGCGACCTGGTCTTCTGCGAGCGGGGCATCCGCACCTTCGAGCCCGCCCTGCGCAACACCCTGGACCTGGGCTCGGTGGTGGTGCTCAAGGAGCGCACCCACCTGCCGGTGATCGTCGATCCCAGCCACGCCGCCGGCGACGTGCGCTACGTCACCGCCCTGGCCCGGGCGGCGGTGGCCGCCGGGGCCGACGGCCTGCTGGTGGAGACCCACTGCCGGCCGGAGACGGCCCTCAGCGACGGGGGCCAGTCCCTGGACGCGGCGGCCTTCGCCGCACTGGCGGCCAGCTGCCGGGCGGTGGCCCGCGCCGTGGGCCGCGACCTGTGAGGCGCATCGCCGCGGTGGGTGACCTGCCCGACGCCGATCCCGCCCTGCTGCCCCGCGACGCGGTGATCGCCATCGACGGCCCCGCCGGCAGCGGCAAGTCCACCACCGCCCGCGCCCTGGCCCATCGTTTCGACCTGCTCTACATCGACACCGGCGCCATGTACCGGGCCCTGACCCTGGCCGCCGCCGGGGCCGGCGTGTCGCCCGACGACGGCGACGGCCTGGCCCGGCTGCTGGCCGGCGCCAACCTGGAGCTGCGTCCCGGCCGCGGCGAGGTCACGGTGCTCTGGAACGGCAAGGACATCTCCCAGGCCATCCGCACTCCCGAGGTGGACGCGGCGGTCTCGGCGGTCAGCGCCCATCCCCAGGTGCGCCGGGACATGGTGCGCCGCCAGCAGGCCTTCGGGCGCCGGGGCGGGGTGGTCATGGAGGGCCGGGACATCGGCAGCGTGGTCTTCCCCCTGGCCACCGCCAAGATCTTCCTGCAGGCCTCCCTGCAGGCGCGGGTGGAACGCCGGGTGCGCCAGTTCCGCCAGCGGGGCCGGGAGGTCGCGCGCGAAGACGTGGCCCGCGACCTGGCGGCCCGGGACCGCCTGGACAGCGAGCGCGAGGCCAGCCCGCTGGTGGTGTCGCCCGACGCCCTGGTCGTCGACAGCAGCGCCATGTCCCTGGACGAGCAGAACGAGACCTGCGCCCGCGCCGCCCTGGTGAACCCCGCCCTGGACCGGGAGCTGGACACGGACCTGGAGTCGGCCCGGGCCCGGTGGCCCTTCCACTACCGTCTGGCCTTCGGGATCTTCAGCGCCGTCGGCCGGTTCTACGGCCTGCGCCAGTACGGCTTCGCCGGCGGTCCGGTGCCCCGGGGCGTGGTCATCGCCTGCAACCACATCAGCCTGTGGGATCCGCCCCTGATGGGCGGGACCCTGAAGCGTTACCCCGTGCGCACCCTGGCCAAGGCGGAGCTGTTCCGTCCCGCCTGGCCCATGGGCGCGTTCTTCCGCTGGCTGGACACCATCCCCATCCGCCGGCGGGGCTACGACGAGGCGGCCTTCCGCGAGGCCACCGCGGCCCTGGACGCGGGGCAGAACCTGCTCATCTTCCCCGAGGGCACGCGCCAGCCGGTGGGGGATCCGGGGCCGGTCAAGAACGGGCTGGGCATCCTGATCCAGGCCACCCGGGCCCCGCTGCTGCCCCTGTTCATCCGGGGCAGTTACGGCCGCCAGCCGGGCGGCTCGACGCTCTCGCCCCTGGAGGTGAGCTACGGGCCGGTGATCCGCTGGCACGCCCTGGACCTGCTGCTGGAGAGCCTGGACGCCAAGACCGTCAGCCGCCGCCTCGCCCACGTGTGCGAGGCCGCCTGGCGGGAACTGCAGGAGCGCTCCTACGCGCGCCACCCCCGGACCGCCTTCGAGGAGGCCCTGGGCGTGGAGCAGCAGCAGCGCTTCGCCGCCCGCCATCGGCGCCTGTTCGGCGACCGGGCGGCCGCCGGCTCCGCCTGAGAAACGGCTCCCCGGGGCCTCCGGGGCTGGTTTCCTTGCCATTCCGCGCCTGTCCTGTTATCATTCCGGACCTGCCGGACCATGGGGTCGGGCTGTGTTCATGTGTCACTAGGAGGCAACCTTTCATGTCCAACAACGCCGAATTCCGGGCCGACGGCGGGCGCGACGAGCGCAAGCGTCCTTCGGCGGCCAGAAACTACGACCGCGATTCCGACGGGGACGACGACCGCCCCCGCCGCGCCGCCGCCGAGGTGCTCCCCACCCCGGCCGCGCCCCGCCTCAGCACCGACTACGACCCCGACAGCATCGTCAACCAGGACTACCTGGGCGAGGACGGCGGCGAGGAAAACATGTCCGCCGAGGAGATGCTGGCCCTCATCAACCGGTACGAAGAGACGCTGACCGACATCCAGGAAGGTCAGATCCTCGCCGGCACGGTCATCGAGGTCCGCGACAACGAGGTGCTGCTGAACATCGGCTTCAAGAGCGAGGGCGTCATTTCGCGGGAAGAGTTCGGCGAGACCCCCATCAAGGAAGGCGACACCTTCGACGTCTTCCTCGAGAAGCTGGAGAACCAGGACGGCCTGGTCGTGCTCTCCAAGGAGCGCGCCGACTTCCTCAAGGTCTGGGACAGGATCAAGACCGCCCACGAGAACGGCGACGTGGTCTCCGGCACCGTCGACCGCCGCATCAAGGGCGGCCTCGTGGTCAAGCTGTGGGGCGTGGACACCTTCCTGCCCGGCAGCCAGGTCGCGCTGCGCCAGGTGCCGAACCTGGAGGACATGCTGGGCGAGGAGATCCAGTGCCGGATCATCAAGAAGAACAAGCGCCGGCGCAACGTGGTGGTCAGCCGCCGCATCGTCCTGGAGCAGGAGCGCGAGTCCAAGAAGAAGGCCCTCATCTCCGAGCTGGAGAAGGGTCAGATCCGCACGGGCATCGTCAAGAACATCACCGACTTCGGCGCCTTCGTGGACCTGGGCGGCATCGACGGCCTGCTGCACATCACCGACCTGAGCTGGGGCCGCGTCAGCCACCCCAGCGAAGTGGTCGCCATCGGCCAGGAGATCGAGGTCAAGGTCCTCGACTTCGAGCAGGAGCGCGAGCGCATCAGCCTCGGCCTGAAGCAGCTGCAGGCCTATCCCTGGGACAACGTCGAGGAGAAGTACCCGGAGGAGAGCATCGTCCGGGGCCGCGTCGTCTCGATCACCAACTACGGCGCCTTCGTGGAGCTGGAGAAGGGCGTCGAGGGCCTCATCCACATCAGTGAGATGAGCTGGACCCGGCACATCAAGCACCCGTCCAAGGTCGTCAGCATCGGCGACGAGGTGGACGTGATGGTGCTGAAGATCGACAAGTCCAACGAGAAGATCAGCCTGGGCCTCAAGCAGTGCGAGAGCGACCCCTGGCTGACCCTCAACGAGCGCTACCCGGTGGGCTCGGAGATCGAGGGCAAGGTGCGGAACCTGACCGATTTCGGCGCGTTCGTCGAGGTCGAGGAAGGCATCGACGGCCTGGTCCACATCTCGGACATGAGCTGGACCCGGCGCGTGCGCCATCCCAAGGAGCTGCTCAAGCGCGGCGACACGGTGAAGGTCCAGATCCTGGACATCGACACCGGCAAGCGGCGCATCAGCCTGGGCATCAAGCAGCTGGTGGACAACCCGTGGCCGACCCTGGCCGACCGCTTCCCCGTGGGCACCACCCTCGAGGGCGAGGTCAGCCGCATGCTCGACCACGGCGTCATCGTGGAGATGGGCGACGACCTGGAGGGCTTCGTGCCCCTGGGCCACCTGGCCATTCCCAAGGTGGACAAGCCGCAGTACTACTTCCGCGAGGGCGACAAGGTCGAACTGAAGGTCATCAAGATGGACGTGGAGAACCGCCGGATCGTCCTGTCCATCGCCGAGCGCCTGAAGGACTTCGACGAGTCCGCCGCCGAGGAATTCGTCACGGCGCACCCGCGCCTCGAAGACGTGGTCGCCGCCGAGGAGGCCGCCGCGGCCCAGGCCGCCGAGACGGGCGAGGAAGTCCGCCAGGAGGCCACCGGCTACGAGGACTACGAGGAAGAGGCCTAGGAGACGGGACCGGTCGCCGGACCGGTGCGTGGCATGGGAGGGGCGGGGGCCTGACCTCCGTCCCTCCTGCCGTAGGAGCCGCGAATGGACGAACGACCGCAGATGCTGGCACCCCTGACCGCGCCCGCCGGGGCGGGCGCGGGCCGGCGTCTGCGCGTCGCCTTCTGGACCCTGGGCTGCCGGCTGAACCAGTACGACACCGAGGGCATCCGCGCCGCCATGGCGCGCAACCGGCCCATCGAGGTGGTGGGCTGGGACCAGCCCGCCGATCTCTACGTCCTGAACAGCTGCACCGTCACCAGCCGCGCCGACCAGGAGTGCCGCCGCCTGGCGCGGCGGGCCAAGCGCCGCCATCCGGGGGCCAAGGTGGTGGTGGCCGGCTGCTACGCCCAGACCCAGCCCGACCAGCTGGCCGCCATCCCGGAGATCGACGGGGTGGTGGGCAACGCCGACAAGGACGACGTGGCCGCCTGGCTGCCCCGGGTCCTGGGCGAGGCTTCGCGGGTGCTGGCGGTCAGCGACTTCCGGGAGGACGCGGTCTTCGACTCGCCGCTGATCGACGCGGTCAGCGGACGCAGCCGCGCCTTCGTCAAGATCCAGGACGGCTGCAACCTGCGCTGCACCTACTGCCTGATCTGGCAGGCCCGCGGACCCGGCCGCAGCCGCACGCCCCAGAACGTGATCGAGCAGCTGGCCGTCCTGCGGGAGGCCGGTTACCGCGAGGCCATCCTGGCGGGCATCCACCTGGGGGGCTACGGTCGCGACCTGCGGCCGAAGGTGTCCCTGATCGAGCTGCTGGAGCTGTGCCTGGACGCCCTGCCGGACCTGCGGCTGCGCCTGTCCAGCATCCATCCCAACGAGGTCACCCCCGCGCTGCTGGACCTCTTCGCCCGGCACCCGCGCCTGCGGCCCCACCTGCACATCTCCCTGCAGAGCGGCAGCAGCAGCGTGCTCAGGCGCATGAAGCGTCCCTACCGCGGCGAGCGGGCCTGGGAGGCGCTGCGCGCCGCGGCGGCCGTGTCCCCGGGTTTCGGCCTCGGCGCCGACCTGATCGTGGGCTTCCCCGGCGAGACCGACGAGGAGTTCGCGCAGACCCGGCGCATGGTGGCCGAGCTGCCCTTCAGCTACCTGCACGTGTTCCGCTTCTCGCCGCGGCCGGGCACGGCCGCCGCCGACCTGGACGGCCAGGTGCACAGCGAGACGGTCAACCGCCGCAGCGAGGCCCTGCGCGCCCTGGCCGACGCCAAGGCCGCCGCCTTCGCCGCCGCCCTGGTGGGCACCACCCGCGAGGCCGTGGTGGAGCGGGAAGGCTCGCGTCCGGGCTGGCGGCAGGCCACCACCGACAATTACGTGGGCGTCATGGTGCCGGCCGCCGCGGCCGACGACCTGCCCCCCGGCACCCTCGTGGACGTGACCGTGGGCGAGCACCGCGACGGCCTCCTGTGGGCCGCCGGGGTGCGCCCCAAGGAGAGCTAGCGATGGCGACCTTCCAGGACGGGCTGCCCGACCTGACCGCGCGGGCGCCGGCGGCCGACGCGCCGACCGGCCACCGCGTCTACATCGAGACCTACGGCTGCCAGATGAACGTCTACGACAGCCAGGCCATCGGCGGCCTGCTGGGACGGGACGGCTTCGCCGTCGCGGCCGGCGCCGACGACGCCGACGTGGTCCTGCTGAACACCTGCTCGGTGCGGGACCACGCCGAGCAGAAGATCCTCAGCCGCGTGGGGGAGATCCGCGCCGCCCGCCGCCACGCCGGCCGGACCCAGCCCGTGGTGGGCATCTGCGGCTGCATGGCCGAACGCCTGGGCGACGAACTCCGCAAGGGCGGCCAGGCGGTGGACCTGGTGGTGGGCGTGGACAACTACGAGGCCCTGCCCGGGCTGCTGCGCGAGTTGACCGGCCCCGCCGCGCCGGCCGCGGCCGCCGGCGAGGCGGTGGTCACGGGCCACCGCAGCGACCAGCACTACGTGGCGCCGCCCGCCCTGTACCCCACCAACAACAGCCACCTGGTGACCATCCACAAGGGCTGCGACTACAAGTGCACCTACTGCATCGTGCCCGCCACCCGCGGCCCCCAGAGCGAGAAGCACCCCGACGTCATCGTGGACGAGATCGCGGGCATCGTGGCCGCCGGCGGCCGCGAAGTCACCCTGCTGGGCCAGAACGTCACCGCCTACCGCTGGGGTGACGGCCTGGATTTCGCCGCCCTGCTGGAACGGGTGGCGGACATCGACGGCCTGGAGCGCATCCGCTTCCTGACGGGCCACCCCAAGGACATGCACCGCCACACCATGGAGACCATCGGGCGCCTGGAGAAGGCCTGCCCCTGGCTCCACGTCCCCGCCCAGAGCGGCAGCGACCGGGTCCTGCGCCGCATGAAGCGCCTCTACACCCGGGACGAGTACCTGGCCATGATCGCCTGCGCGCGGGACGTGATCCCGGACGTCACCTTCAGCTCCGACTTCATCGTGGGCTTTCCGGGGGAGACGGAGGAGGATTTCCAGCAAACGCTTGAGGTCGTCAGGGCCGTGAAGTACGATCAGATCTTCTCGTTCAAGTACTCCGAACGGCCGGGGGTCCCGGCGGCGAAGCTGGCGGACGACGTGCCGACGGCCGAGAAGAAGCGCCGCCTGGCCGAGTTGATGGCGGTGCAGGACGAGGTCTGGGCCGGCGCCGCCGCGGCGTGCGTGGGCCGGGTCTGGTCGGGGGTCGTCGAGTGCGAGGCCCGCCGTCCCGCCGGGGCCGTGCGGGTGCGCACGGCCAACAACCGCAAGATCGTGATCGAGGGGACGGGCCTGGCCGTCGGACAGCACGTCAACGTCCGCCTGACCGGGGTCCGCAACACCACGTTCACCGGGGACCGCGTGGCCTAGGCCCCGCCACCCCGGAAAAGAGGTGCCGCCGTGTGGGTCGTCAAGGGTCTGTTCTTCCTGGTCCTGCTCTTCGTGCTGGTCTGGTTCTTCGCCGCCAACGGCGACCAGTCGGTGGACATCAAGGTCCTGGGCCGGACCTACATGGACATCAACATCTACTGGGTCGTCTCGATCTGCTACCTGCTGGGCTTCGCCACCAGCTTCATCCTGGCGGCGGTGCGTGAGCTGCGGTTCCACCGGGAGATCGGCCAGCTGAAGAAGAGCCTCAAGGCCCGCGACAAGGAGATCGCCGACCTGCGCACGCTGCCCCTGCGCGACGCGCCCCCGCCCCCCAAGCCCGTGACCCCGCCGCGCCAGGGCCCGCCCGCGCGGACCACGCCTCCCGAAGGAGCCGCGCCGTGACCGGACTGGCGATGGTGGTCGCCGCGGCGGTGGTCGCCGCCGTGGCATTCCTGATGTGGCGCACCTTCCGGAGCGGCGAACAGCGCGTTCCCGAGGACGGCTACCAGCAGGCCCTCGAGCTGTGGATCTCCGGTGACCGCGACGACGCCGTGGCCATGCTGACCCAGGTGGTGAAGGCCAACCCCTCGACCGTGGACCCGTACCTGACCCTGGGCAACCTGCTGCGCCGCCGGGGCGACGCGGCCCGGGCCGCGGTGCTGCACCGGGGCCTGACCCTGCGGCCCGAACTGCCCCGCCAGAAGAAGATCACCGTCGGCCTGGCGCTGGCCGAGGACCTGGTGGCCCTCGAGCGCTGGGACGACGTGCACGAGGTGCTGGACACGCTCGTGAAGGACGCCTCCGACCGCGCCGCCTACTGGCGCGCCCGGTTCGCCCAGTGGCAGGGCTCGGGCAACCTGCCCGAGGCGGCCCGCACCCTGAAGGCGGCGCCCCGTTTCGTGGCCGACCGGGACAAGGAGACCTTCGTCCGGGCCTACGCCGCCTTCCAGTTGGACCGGGCCCTGGGCCACGCCGTGGCCGGGCAGGAGAGCGACGCCCGCGCCCGCCTGAAGGACGTGGAGAAGATCCCCGCCGCGGCGACCCGCTCGGCCCTCGTGCGCGCGGTCCTGGCCGCGGTCACCGACGACGCCCAGCAGGCGGTCACGGTCACGTCGGAGGAGCTGCTGGACAACCCGGAGGAGCTGGCCATCGTCCTGCCCCTGCTGCAGGACGTGCTGCTGCGCACGGGCCAGTACGCCCGGACCATCCCCATCCTGGAGCGCGCCTGCCAGGCGGAGAACGCGCCGCCGCGCCTGTGGATCAGCCTGGCCCTGCTCTACGAGAAGCTGGACCAGCGCCCCAAGGCCCTCCGCCTGCTGGAGGCCAAGGCCGGGCGCCCCGCGTTCACGCCGGACGCCGCCGAGCCCTACCTGCGGGTGCTCATGCGCGAAGCCAAGGGCACGGACGTCGCCCGCGTGTGGCCCCTGCTCGCCCGCCCGGCCCGGCCGGGATCCTGGACCTGCGCCGCCTGCGGGCGCCGCGAGGAGCGGGTGCGCTGGTTCTGCGAGTCCTGCCGCGCCTTCGACTCGTTCAGCCGCGACCGCCGCAGCCGGAAGGAGAGCTGACGTGACCCGCCCGCGCCGTCGCCTGCTGCTGGCCCTGGGCGCCGCCGCCCTGGTGGTGCTGACCGCCGCCGCCGCGCTGCCCGGGGTGGCCGACGCCCTCGAACAGTTCCGTGCGGGACGCTTCCGTGAAGCGCGCGCCGCCCTGGACGAACCGGGCGCCGACGCCGACAGCCCCGAGGCCATCCTGCTGAAGGCCTGCCTGGCCCAGCGTCCCGACGCCGCCGCACCGGCCCTGGAGGGCCTCGCCGCCTCGGTGGGCCCCCGCGATCCCCAGGGCGCGGCCGCCCTGCTGGACGTCGCGGCCATCCGGTTCGCCGAGGGCCGCTACCAGGACGTGGTCAAGCTGCTGGCGCCCCTGGTGGCCGACGATGCCCCCCGCGCCCCGGGCCGTGCCCTGGTGTTGGCCGGGCTGGCCCGCCGGGCCCTGGGGGACACCGACGGCGCCGCCGCGCTGCTGGCCACGGTCAAGCCCGACGATCCGGCCTTCACCGCCGCGCGCACCGCCCTGGGCGACCTGGCCCTCGCCGGCCGCGACCCCGCCAAGGCCCTGCGCTACTACGAGAACGCCGACGACGACGCCCGCGCGGGCGCCGGACGCTGGCAGGCGCTGCGCCAGGCGGGTGACGCCGAGGAGGCCGAGCGCCTGCGCCGGCAGTTGGCCGCCAAGGCGCCGGGCAGCATCGCCGTCCTGGAGATCAATCGGCTGGTGGCCGCCGAGACCGACGAGGCCGCCGCGCGCCAGGCCCTGACCCCGACCCACCGCGACGACGACGCCGCCCCGGTCGCGCCCGCCGCCGGCCGCTACACCCTGCAGCTGGGGGCCTTCAGCGACCGCGGCCTGGCCCTGGACCTGATGCGTCGCTACGGCGACGCGGTGCCGGGACTGCGCATCGACACGGTGCGCGACGATCGCGGCCAGTTCCTCTACAAGGTGCGCGCCGGCTCCTTCGTCAATCCGGCCCTGGCCCGCGCCGAGGCGGAGAAGCTCAAGGGCGCCCTCGGCGTCGACGTCTTCGTCACCGAAACCGGCGACTGACGCCGTGGCCCGTCCCCGCCAGGCAGGCAGCGGATCCGGCGGCAACAGCGCCCAGCCGCGCCTGACGCCCATGCTGACCCAGTACCTGGAGCTGAAGGCGCGCAACCCCGAGGCTCTCCTGCTCTTCCGCATGGGCGACTTCTACGAGACCTTCTTCGAGGACGCCCAGGTGCTGGCCGACACCGCCGGCGTCACCCTCACCAGCCGCGACAGCAAGAGCGACAATCCGGTGCCCCTGGCCGGGGTGCCCTACCACGCCCTGGACAGCTACCTGCACCGGCTGCTGGAGGCGGGCCTGACCGTGGCCATCTGCGAACAGGTGGAGGACCCGGCCGAGGCCAAGGGGCTGGTCAAGCGGGACATCGTGGAGATCATCAGCCCGGGCACGGCCACCGCGCCGGAACTGGTGGACACGGCGGCCGGCGTCTACTGCCTGGCCTGGGCGCCGGACCCGGGCAACGAGGACGGCTTCGCCCTGCTGGACGCCTCCACGGGCGAGTTCCGCTGCGGCCAGGAGCGGGGCTCCCTCGAGAGCCTCTGCGAACGCCACCCGGTGCGCGAGGTCATCGTGCGCGAGGACACGGACCAGGAGCGCCTGGCCCGGTGGCGCGCCGCCCTGCCGCAGGTGGTCATCAATCGGGTCAACGCCGCCTGGTTCCACCCCGAGTTCGCGCGCCGCACCCTGCTGGACCACTTCGCCACCGCCAGCCTGGCCGCCTTCGGCCTGGAGGACGAGGCCCGCGTGCCGGCGCGCACCGCCGCCGGCGCCCTGCTGCGCTACGTGGCCAGCCTGGCCCTGCGCAAGCCGCCCCAGGTGACCACCCTGCGGTTCAACGCCCGGGGCGACCGCCTGGTCCTGGACGAGGAGACCCTGCGCAACCTGGAGGTCTTCCGCACCTTCCGCGGCGAGCGCGGCGCCGGCACCCTGGTCCACCACATCGACGGCACGGTCACACCCATGGGCCGCCGCCTGCTGGAACTGCGCCTGGCCGAGGCGCTGACCGACCTGGACGAGCTGGGCGGCTGGCACGCGGGCGTCGCCGCGGCGCTGGAGGACCGGCATTGGCGCGACGCCCTGCGCGGGGTGCTGCGGCGCATCGGTGACCTGGACCGCCTGGCGGCCCGCGCCGCCACCGGCCGCATCGGTCCGGCGGGGCTGCGCCAACTGGGCGCCGCGCTCACCGCCCTGGGCGAGCTCCGGAACGCCGCGGCGGTGCCGGCCCACGACGGCCACCCGGTGGTGCGCTGGCTGACGGCGGTGTCCGACTTCGGCGACCTGGCCGGCCGCCTGCTGGCCGCCATCCGCGCCGACGCGCCCGCCACCGGGCGCAGCAGCGGCTACATCGCCGACGGCGTCGACCCGGACCTGGACCGCTACCGCAGCGTGCTGAGCGACAGCAAGGGCTTCCTGGCCGGCCTCCAGGCCCGGGAGCGGGAGGCCACGGGCATCACCTCCCTGAAGGTGGGCTACAACAAGGTCTTCGGGTACTACTTCGAGGTCACCAACAAGCACCTGGCCAAGGTGCCCGATCGCTTCGAGCAGAAGCAGACCCTGGTCAACGCCGCCCGCTTCCACAGCGACGAGCTGAAGGAAGCCGAGCGCACCATCCTCGAGGCCGAGGAGCAGGCCGACCGCCTGGAGGCCGCCCTCCTGGCCGATCTGGTGGCGGCCGTCGCCGCGCGGCTGGGGGCCATCCACGAGGCGGGACGCCTGGTGGCCCAGGCCGACCTCATGCTGGGCTACGCCGAGGTGGCCGAGCGCCACCGCTACTGCCGCCCGGTCTGCGACGACAGCCTCGAGTTCCGCATCACCCGGGGCCGCCACCCGGTGGTGGAGCAGCTCCTGGCCGCGGACTTCATCCCCAACGACACCGAGCTGGACGGCGACGCGCACCAGGTGCTGCTGCTGACCGGCCCCAACATGGGCGGCAAGTCCACCTACCTGCGGCAGGTGGCCCTGATCGCGCTCATGGCCCAGGCCGGCGGCTTCGTGCCCGCCGACGGGGCCCACCTGGGCATCGCCGACCGCATCTTCACGCGCGTGGGCGCCAGCGACAACCTGGCCCGGGGCGAATCCACCTTCTACATGGAGATGAGCGAGACCGCCCACATCCTGCACCAGATGAGCCGCCGCTCCCTGGTGATCCTGGACGAGATCGGCCGGGGCACCAGCACCTACGACGGGCTGTCCCTGGCCTGGGCCATCACCGAGTTCCTGGGCTCGCCCGCCGGGCCGCGGCCCCGCTCGGTCTTCGCCACCCACTACCACGAGTTGACCGAGCTGGAGAGCGACCAGCCCGGCCTGGTGAACCTCAAGCTCGAGGTCCGGGAGTGGGAGGGGCGGATCATCTTCATGCACACGGTCAGCCCGGGGCGCAGCGACAAGAGCTACGGCATCCACGTGGCCCGCCTGGCGGGGCTGCCCGAGCCGGTGCTGCGCCGGGCCGAGCTCATCCTCGCGTCCCTGACCGCCGCCGACCGGCGCGAGCTGCCCGCCCTGCGGGTGCGACCCGAAGCCCCGGCCGCGACCGGGAGCGGCGCCCCGGCCCAGCTCAGCCTCTTCCGCGAGGCCGAGCGCGATGCCCTGGCGGCCCTGAAGGCCCTGGACCTGGAATCCATCAGCCCCGTGGACGCCTTCATGTGGCTGGTGAAGATCCGGCGCCAACTGGGCGATTGACGCCATTTCCGGTACAGGACGCCCTGTTTCTGCCGAATCCTATCCCGGGACCGCGCCGGAGACCGCCCGGCGCCAACAAGTGGAGCGAGATGACGGACGGCATCCGATGGTCAGTCGTGCTGGCGTGCCCCGCGGAGGCGG
Source organism: Candidatus Krumholzibacteriia bacterium (assembly GCA_963825035.1). Taxonomy (GTDB): domain Bacteria; phylum Krumholzibacteriota; class Krumholzibacteriia; order LZORAL124-64-63; family LZORAL124-64-63; genus JACZKN01. Next base: position 300,468 of record CAWGRT010000015.1, read on the forward strand.
AACTGCCCCTGCTGGCGGAGCTGTCCGCCCGGCGTGACGCCCGCATCGTGGCCGTGGCCGACCCCGACGGCACCAGCCTGGGGGCCGAGTTGGCCGTCATCATGGGCATCCCCGTGGTGGCGGACCTGGACGCCGTCGAGCGGCCGGCCGACCACGTGCTGGTGCACGGCGCCCTGACCGAGGCCGTGGCCGCCCTGCTGGACGACGCCGGCGACCTGGGCATGGCCTGCGCCCGCGCCGACGTCTTCGCGGCCCGCCTGCGGGCCCCCCTGGACGGCAGCGCCCGGGTCACGGCCGCGGCGGCGCCCGCGCCGGCGGACGAGTCCATCGCCTCGGAGACCGCCGCCATCCACCGCACCCTCAGCCGCATCGAGGAAGCCCTGGACCGGGAGTCCCTGCTGCGCTGGGTGCTGGGCCTGGCCATGCGCGCGGTGGGCGCCGCGTCCGGCTCCCTCATGCTCCTGGACGAGGCCACCGACGAGCTGTACCTGGCCTTCGCCCACGGCCTGAGCGACGCCACCCGCCACGACACCCGGGTCCGCCCGGGCGAGGGGATCGCCGGCCGCGTGCTGCTGACGGGCCGGGCCGAGCGCATCGAGCACGGCGGCGCGCCGGGCCGTGACCGGGGCGCCATCATCGACGCCGTCTGCGCCCCCATCGTCCGGGGCGGCCGCGCCCTGGGCGTGGTGAACCTCTCGTCGTCGGCCGCCGACGGGCCCCTGGCGCCCGACGCCCTGGCGCGGGCCGGCGCCCTCAGCCACCGGCTGGGCGAACTCCTGGAACGCTTCCTGCGCCTGCAGGGTGTGGCCGACCGGGAGCGGGCGCGGCGCCTGGACGAGGACCTGGGCCTGGACGCCCTCGACGGCGCCGACCCCCTGGACGTGCTGGCCGCCTGGACCGGGCGCCTGGCCGCGGCCGTGGGGGCCGACGAGGTCACCGTGGGCCTGCTGACCGCCGACGGCGACCTGTGCGTCGTCGGCGAGTCCCTGACCTACGAGACGCCGCCCGCCCACGACAAGGCCACCGTGCTGGTGGGAGGCACGCCCGTGGTCACCCGCACCGAGGTGGCCGGCGTGCTCCACACCGTCATCCACCTGCCGGTGGGCCGCGATCCGGTGCAGGTGGTGCTGTCGGTGGCCTTCGCCGACGCGGCGGCCGCCCACCGTTTCCGCACCGGCGCCGCGGACGTCCTCTACGCGGTGCGGCGCCACCTGGGCCACCTGCTGGAACGGGCGGTCCGGGGCGACGAGATCAACCGCCTGACGGCGCTGGCCTCCGCCCTCTCCAGCCTGGCCGAGCTGGACGGCGAGGAGGGCATCCACGACCGCGTGCTGGCCGCCGCCCGCCGTCTGACCGGGGCCAAGCGTGCACTCGTCGTCGAGGACGGGCCGGCGGGAGACCCCTTGCTGGACGAGGCGCGGCGCCTGCTGCGCCTGTCGGGCCAGGAGGGCTGGGCCGCCAGCGTGCTGGACGGCCGCCGGCCGGGAACCGATCCCGTGTCCATCCTGGTGGTGCCCCTGGACACCACGCGGCCCTTGCCGGGGCTGCTGCTGGCGGGCAAGACCCGGGTGCACCCCCTGGACGCCGCCACCTTCACCGCGACCGACGCCCGCTTCGCCCGCCGCCTGCTGCCCCTGCTGAGGGCCGCGCGCCGCGCGCCGGAGCCGCCCCCGATGGCCGTGGCCGCCTCCGCCGGCGCCGGCGGGGGCACCGACGCCGCGCTGGGCGTCCTGCGCCGGGAGCTGGACCGCTGCGACCGCTACCACACCATGGTGGGCCTGGCCGCCTTCCGCCTGCCGAAGGACACGGCCGCCGCCGGCGCCGATGCCGCCGCCGTCCTGGCGGCCCAACTGCGCTCCAGCGACACCGTGGGCTGCCTGGACGACGGCACCATCCTGGTGATCGTCCCCGAAGAGGTGCAGTCGCTGAACCGCCTGCAGCGCCGCGTGGAGGAGATGCTCCGCACCATCACCGGCGCCGCGGGGCTGGTGGTCCGCAGCGCCGCCGCCGTCTACCCGGGCCCCGCCGAGGACGCCCCGGGGCTGCTGGCGGCCGTCACCCGCGGCCTGGCCTGATCCATCCCCCGCTTATCCCCGGGAATCCGCTCTCGGTCCCCGTCTGCGCCGGTGCCGCCGGTTGACGGTGACCCTCGGGTTGTCTACCCTACTCGACACGTCCGACCGCCAACGCCAGCAAGGATTTGCCCCGACGGGGCAGAGGGGCATGAAGGGAATCATGGCCACCGCACGCAAGGACCAGCCCGGCAAGATCCGCGTCCTGGACAACGCCACCATCGACCGCATCGCCGCGGGCGAGGTGGTGGAGCGTCCCGCCTCCATCGTCAAGGAGCTGGTGGAGAACGCCCTGGACGCGGGCGCCACCACCGTGACCGTCGACCTGGCCGAGGGCGGCCTGGTGAGCCTGGCCGTGGAGGACGACGGCTGCGGCATCTCCTTCAGCGACCTGCCCCTGGCCTTCGAGCGCCACGCCACCAGCAAGATCGCCACCGCAGCCGACATCATGCAGGTGGGCAGCTTCGGCTTCCGCGGCGAGGCCCTGGCGTCCATCGCCTCGGTGGCCCGGGTGCGCTGCATCAGCCGCGCCGCCAACGAGGACGTGGGGGGCCTGCTGGAGCTGGACGGGGGCGAGCTGATCCGCCGCGAGCCCGCGCCCCGCAACCGCGGCACCACCATCACCGTCAGCGACCTGTTCTACAACACGCCGGCGCGGCGCAAGTTCATGAAGACGGCCCAGGCCGAGAAGCGCGCGGTGATGAAGACCATGACCCAACTCGCCCTGGCCCACCAGGAGGTGCGCTGGCTGGTGCGCACCGACGGGGACATCGCCCTGGACCTGCGGCCGGCCGCGTCCCTGACCGACCGGGCCCGCGACCTGCTGGGGGCGTCGGTGGTGGAGCACCTGGCGCGGTTCGAGCTGGCCAAGGGCGGCTTCTCCATCGGCGGGCTCGCCTCGCGCCCCACCTGGACCCGGGGCAACCGCGAACAGCAGTTCATCTTCATCAACCGCCGGCCCGTGGACAGTCCCGCTCTCTTGCAGGCCATCCACCAGGCCTACCGCGAGGTGGTGCCGCCCGGCCGCCACCCGGTGGTCATCGCCTTCCTGCAGGTGCCCGGCGGCGAGGTGGACGTGAACGTGCACCCGGCCAAGACCGAGGTGCGCCTGCTCATGGAGCGCGAGGTGTTCGGGCTGCTCAAGAAGTCCCTGACCGAGGGGCTGAGCCTCAAGGAGGCGGCCGACCTGCGGCCCTGGGCCGGCCCCGGCGTCGGCGGCGGCACCGACGAGGCGGCCACCCGGCGCCTGGCCGAGGCCGAGGGCGACGCCCTGCGCCAGTACTTCCAGCGGGGCGCGTCCCAGGGCTACGAGTACAAGGGCGTGGCCCCGGGCCAGGGGCAGCTCTTCGGCGCCGCCGCCCTGCGGGGCGAGCGGGGCGAGGACGGCGACGATTCCGGCGGCGCCATCCCGCGGGCCTCCTTCAGCGGCGACCAGTCCCTGCACCCGGCGCCGTACTGGCAGCTGCACCGCACCTACATCGTCACCCAGATCCGGGGCGGGCTCGTGCTCATCGACCAGCACAACAGCCACGAACGCATCCTCTACAACGAGGCCCAGAAGGCCCTCGAGCACGGGGTGGGGGTGGCCACCCAGCAGCTGCTGTTCCCGGCCCACCTGGAGCTGACGCCGGGCCAGGTGCAGGCCTGGCAGACCCACCGCGACCAGCTCGCGCTCATGGGCTTCGCCATCGAGCCCTTCGGCGGCCGCAGCATCCTGGTGCAGGGCATCCCCGCCAGCCTCAAGAACTGGAACGAGGGACGGCTGCTGCTGGACATCCTGGACGACCTGGCCTGGGACGACAAGCCCAGCCAGGAGAACCGGGTGGACCTGCTGGCCAGCTACGCCTGCCACGGCGCGGTGCGGGCCGGCGAGCCCCTGACGGTGCCCGAGATGCAGCACCTGGTGGACCAGCTCTTCGCCACGGAGACGCCCCTGTCCTGCCCCCACGGGCGGCCCACCCTGATCCAGTTCACCCTGTCGGATCTGGAGAAACGGTTTGGCCGCGTCTGACGGGGTCTGCCCCGCGCTGGTGGGCCCCACCGCCGTGGGCAAGACCGCCCTGGTGACCGCCCTGGCCCGGCGCCTGCCCGTCGAGGTCATCAGCCTGGACAGCCGCCAGATCTACCGGGGCCTGCGCATCGGCACCGCCCAGCCCACCGCCGCGGAGCGGGCCGTCTGCCCCCATCACCTGGTGGACTTCGTGGATCCGGACGAGGCCTACAGCGCCCAGCGCTTCCGGGAGGACTTCAGCCGCGTGCACGCGCAGATCGCCGCCCGCGGCGGCGTGCCCCTGCTGGTGGGCGGGGCCGGCCTCTACCTGACGGCCCTGCGGGAGGGCTTCATGGCCATCCCCGGCCACACCCCCGAGCGTCTGGATGAGGTGCGCGCCGAGCTGGCCGATCTGCCGGACGAGGAGATCCGCGCCCGCCTGGCCGCCGTCGATCCCGCGGCCCACGCCCGCATCCACGCCAACGACCGCCTGCGCAGCCAGCGGGCCCTGGAGGTGTACCTGGTCAGCGGCCGCGCCCAGAGCGCCCTGCAGGCGGCGCAGGAGGCGGACCCGGCCTGCAGCCTGGATTTCCCGGTGTTCGTGCTGGAGCGGGACACGGCCGAGCTGGACGCCCGCATCGCCGCCCGCACCGACGCCATGCTGACCGCGGGCTGGATCGAGGAGACCCGGGACCTGCTGACCCGCCATCGGGCCGACGGGCCGGGGCTGGGCAGCATCGGCTACCGGGAGATCGTCGCCTGCCTGCGGGGCGAGCTGCCCCCGGCCGACCTGGCGCCCGCGGTGGTGCGGGTCACCCGCCAGTACGCCAAGCGGCAGCGCACGTGGTTCCGCCAGGTCGCCGCCGTGGGGCGCTTCCACCCCGACGACCCGGCCCTGGCCGACGCGGTGCTGGCCGCGGTCAGCGACCCGCGTCCGTGATGCGCTGCAGGGCGTCCTTGTCCACGGTCAGGAATCCCGGCGCCACCAGGCGCGGCACCAGCGTCCGCCAGTTCTCGCCCTCGGCGTAGACCGCTGCGAACAGGGGCAGCGATTCGTCCACCTGCCCGGCGTTGGCCAGGGCCACCGCGTGCCAGAACTTCGCCTCGGCCGCGCCCCGCAGCAGGTGCTCGGCCGCGCCGTAGGCCCGGTTGGCCTCGTCGAGGTCGCCGTGCTCCACCGCCAGGTCGCCGGCGTTCATCTGCTCGTAGCCCCGCTGCAGGCGGAGCAGCCGCTTCAGTTCCTTCACGGGCTCGGGGTTGTCCTCCACCCGCAGGCTCACCAGCACGTCCTCCCAGGGCTTGCCCGTGGCCTCGGCCGGCACCACGATCAGCGCCGCCGACTGGCGGCCGCGGATGTCCCCGCCCTCGGCCTGGGCCGCCTCCAGCGCCGCCACCATGCGCTCGGCCAGGGGGCCGCGAGCCTTCTCGAAGGCCTTGGCCATGGCCGCGGGCACCGTGCCCTTGGCCATGAGGTTGGCCTGCACCGCGTAGCCGTTGCCCATGCGTCCGCCGGCCTCGGCGATGCAGCGGTCGCCCGTGTACGTGGCCACGCTGCCCGCGGCGTCCACCATGCCCACCTGCCGGATCTGCGGCGATGCGTCCTTGTTCAGCAGCTGGTCCAGGGCGGCCGCCGCGCTGGCGCCCGCCTCCATCAGGTCCAGGCCCTCGGGCCCGTAGGAGGGCTCCACCATGGACTGGGTGGCCACCGCGCCCACGCCGGCCCGGGCCCAGGGCACGAGCTGGCCCACGCTGAACCAGTGGGACTGGACGGCCACGCCGATCTCGCCCGTGTCCGGATCGCGGGCGACGATGGAGTAGGTGGTGACCGGGCGGATGGGGGAGACGGGCACGGCCGCCGCGAGCGACGGCAGGGCCAGCACGAAGACGGCGACGAAAGCGAGGCGGCGCATGGGCTCACTCCTGGCAGGGGACACGGGCTGGGGGCGGTCGCGGAGATCGTAGCGCGGGTCGGCGGCAGCGGCAAGAAGGGGAGGACTGGAGCGGGCTACGAGACTCGAACTCGCGACCCTCAGCTTGGGAAGCTGATGCTCTACCAACTGAGCTAAGCCCGCTCCGGGCGAACAATCTATGCCCCGGCTCGACCCCCTGTCAAGCTTGGCGCGGCGGCGGCGCATCTGCTACATTGCCGGGCGGGGCGGCGGATCCCGCCCGCCACCGACCCGCGAAAGGACCCGCCATGCGCCCCGATCATTTCCGGTTCCCGCTGCACGTCGTCGCCGCCCTCGGGGCGGTGGTCCTGCTGGCCGCGTCCTGCAGCAAGGAGGCCCCGCCGACCGCCCCCGAGGACCCGCTGCCGCCCGGCTGGCTGGCCGGCCGGGTGATCGACGACACGGGCGCGCCCCTGCCCGGGGTGCGCGTGGCCGAGTCCACGGGCGGCCCCGCCGCGACGACCGGCGCCGACGGCACCTTCCGCATCGGCCCCTTCGCCGAGGGCGACACGGTGGTCCTGGTCACCGAGACCCCCGACACCGTGTCGGCGCCCGGCGCCGACGACGCCTGGTACGACGTCACGACGCTGCCGCTGCCGGTGGACGCCGCGCCGCCCCTGGCCATCACCCTGCTGACCCGCTACGCCATCGAGATCGAGGGGCAGGCGTCGTGGCTGCCCGACCACAGCCACTTCAGCCATTTCCTGGAGTTCTCCACCAGCACCCTGGGCAGCGCCAGCGGGCCCAGCATCACCTGGGCCTGGCCGGTGCCGTTCCCCCTGAAGGTGCTGGTGCGCGACTCGACCATCGTCCACAGCACCGACGCGGGCGACGTGACCATCGACGCCGGCGCCTGCCTCAGGACCGCCATGGCGCGTTGGAACGCCGCCGCGGGGCGGGAGATGCTGGTGGAGACCCACGACCCGGCCGCCGCGCAGGTGACCACCGCGTACCCGGTGCTCGGGCGCACCAAGGTGGCCCAGTGCCGGCCCAGCGATCCCGACAGCTGCGGATTCCGGACCTGCCCGCCGCTGACCGTGGCGCTGGAGATGTCGTCGGTCCACATCCCCGACACCCACTACTTCACGGACATCGCGACCCACGAGCTGGGGCACGCCCTGGGCTTCTGGGGGCACATCAGCGACAGCCGGGAGATCGTCGAGGGCGGCCAGGCGCTCCACACCTGCATGGGCTCGGCCGGCGGCACCACGGGCGCGCACATCCACCCCCTGGAGGTGAAGGCCATCATCGCCCGCTCCCACATCTCCTCGGGCACGGCGCTGGAGCAGTACGAGGGCACCGCGCCCTGGTACGCCGACTTCCCGCCGGTGCCGACCGATGGGGGAACCGCCCGATGATCGCCCTGGTCCGCCCCTTCCCGGCCCCCCTGGACCGCCTCCACCAGTGGCGGCCGGGCGACCACGTCACCCACCTGGACGGGCGGCCCATCGAGGACATCCTCGACCTCTACTACTACACCCCCGAGGACCGGCGCCTGGCCCTGACCATCGCCCGTGAGGACGGCGCGACGGCCGACCTGAAGCTGGACCCGGCCGACCTGGACTCGGTCACCGCCTGCTTCGCGCCCATGGAGTTCAAGACCTGCGCCTGCGACTGCGTCTTCTGCTTCATCGACCAGAACCCCACGGGGATGCGCGACCAGGTCTACGTGAAGGACGAGGACTACCGCTTCAGCTTCCTCTACGGCAACTACATCACCCTGACCAGCCTGGGCAAAAAGGGCATCGCGCGCATCAAGGAGCAGCGCATGTCGCCGCTCTACGTGTCGGTGCACGCCACGGACATCGACGTGCGCACGCGCATGCTGGGCATCAAGCGGCGCATGGACGTGGTGGCCATGCTGCGCGACCTGGCCGACGCGGGCATCGAGATCCACACCCAGGTGGTGCTGTGCCCGGGCTGGAACGACGGCGACATCCTCGAAAAGACCTTCAGGGAACTGCTGGAACTGGGGGCGCCCCTGGAGGATGACGAGGGGCCGTTCACCGCCGTCAGCGACCGGGGCTACGGCTACGAACGGGTCGCCGCGGACCAGGAGGATGAGCCGGCGGTGGTGGCCGAGGCGGAGGCGGCCCTGGCCGACCCGCCCGCTGCCGCCGGGGGCGTGCGCTCCCTGGCCATCGTCCCGGTGGGGCTGTCGGCCCACCGCAAGGGGCTGACCCGTTTGGATCCGGTCACGCCGGAGCTGGCCGCGGCGACCATCGACCAGGTGGCCGCCTGGCAGCAGGAGGCCCGGGCGCGGCTGGGCTATTCCTTCGTCTACCTCAGCGACGAGTTCTACCTGCTGGCGGACCGGCCCTTCCCGCCCACGGCCACCTACGACGGCTTCTGGCAGATCGACAACGCCATCGGCCTGACGCCGCGCCTGCGGGACACCTGGGCCGAGGAGCTGGGGTGGGCCCGCGAGGACGGCATCCCGCCCCGCGAGCCGCTGACGGTGCTGACGGGCGAGCTCGCCGCCCGGGCCTGGCGCCGGGAGTTCACCCCGGTGCTGGCGGCGGCCGGCGCGCCGCCGGTGGAGGTGGTGGGGGTCGAGAACCGCTTCTACGGCCACACGGTCACGGTGGCCGGCCTGCTGTCGGGGGCGGACCTGCGCCGGGCCCTGCTGGCGCTGCCGGCACAGCCGCGCCGCCGGGTGGTGCTCTCGCCCCGGGTCTTCAACGCCGACCTGCTGACCCTGGACGGCCTGACCCTGGACGAGATCACCGCGGGTTCCCCTCACCGGGTGGAGGTGGGCGAGGAGGACGGCTTTGTTGATTTCTGGGTGCGGCTGGACTAGTTTCGCCCTGGATCCGTCGTGTTTTGCCCAGCCCTGGACGATCTGCCTCCTGCGGCAGTCGAGGTGAACGTGTCCCTGCGCACCGTGGCCATCATCGGCCGCCCCAACGTGGGCAAGTCGACCCTCTTCAACCGCATCCTGGGGGAGCGGCGCTCGGTGGTGCACGAGACCGCGGGCGTGACCCGCGACCGTGTCACCGAGACCACCGACTGGGCGGGCCATCCCTTCATCCTGCTGGACACCGGCGGCATCATCCCCTTCGGCGAGTCGGTCAGCGAGTTCGACGCCGTCGTCACCGAGATCGCCCGGCTGGCCATCAAGGACGCCGACGTGGTCATCTTCATGGTGGACGCCAAGGTGGGGCCCATGGCCTGGGACGAGGCCATCGCCCGCGACCTGCGCCGCGAGGGCAAGCCCGTGGTGCTGGCGGTCAACAAGGTGGAGAGGGACAGCGACCGGGCCCAGCTCCACGAGTTCCACGGGCTGGGCCTGGGCGAGCCCCACGGCATCAGCTCCCTGCACGGCCGGGGCGTGGGCGACCTGCTGGACGAGGTGGTCCAGGGTTTCCCCCAGCACGAGGTGGAGCAGCCCTGCGACTGCCGCGTCGCCATCCTGGGCCGGCCCAACGTGGGCAAGTCGTCGCTGCTGAACGTGCTGACCGGCCGCAGCGAGGCCCTGGTCAGCGAAGTGCCCGGCACCACCCGCGACTCCATCCACACCGACCTGCAGTGGCACGGTCACTCCCTGCGGCTCATCGACACCGCCGGGCTGCGCCGCAAGTCCAAGGTCTCCGAGGCGATCGAGGCCTTCAGCAACATGCGCACGGTGCGCTCCCTGGACCAGTGCGACGTGGCCGTGTTCGTGGTGGACGCGGCCGACGGCGCGGTGTCCCAGGACGCCAAGATCGCCGGCCTGATCCACGACGCGGGCAAGGGCGTGGTGGTGGTCTTCAACAAGTGGGACCTGGTGACCGACAAGGGCGCCAACACCCACCTGGCGCACTGGGAGAAGTTCTGCGAGTCGGTGCCGTTCCTGACCTACGCGCCCTGGTTCACCCTCAGCGCCCTGACCCGGCAGCGCACGGGCCGCATCCTGGAGATGGTCTGGGAGGTGCACGAGCAGCGCAACAAGCGCATCCCCACCGCCAAGCTCAACGAGGTGCTGGAGCGGATCATCGCCTACCAGGCCCCGCGCAGCCACGGCGGGGGCCTGGGCAAGATCTACTTCGGCACCCAGATCGAGCAGTCGCCGCCCACCTTCCTGCTCTCGGTGAACGAACCGCGGTTCTTCGCGCGCGAGTACCTGCGCTTTCTGAACAACCAACTCCGCAAGGAATATGGCTTTACGGGCACGCGGATTTTTGTGAAACTGAAGAAGCACTGAGCCGCCACTTCAACCGGAACGGGAACCCATGCTGCTGATCCTCTTCCTGCTCATCGCCTTCGCCCTCGGGTCGGTCCCGTTCAGCTTCATCTTCGGCAAGCAGGTGCGGGGCATCGATCTGCGTGAGCACGGGAGCGGCAACCTGGGCGCCACCAATGTCTTCCGCACCCTGGGGCCGGGCTGGGGGAGCCTCTGCCTGTTCCTGGACATGGCCAAGGGCGCGGCGGCGGTGCTGCTGATGACCTGGCTGGTGGGCCTGTGGCCCGCGGGCGAGCCCACGCCCTTCCACATCCCGGCCGACCTGTTCCGCATCTTCGCCGGCTTCCTGGCGGCCATCGGCCACACCTTCAGCCCCTTCGTGAACTTCCACGGGGGCAAGGGGGTGGCCACCACCGCCGGGGCCTTCGCCGTGCTGGCGCCCTACGCCATCATCCTGGCCACGGTGGTCTTCCTGGCGGTGTTCCTGACCACGCGCATCGTCTCCATGGCCAGCATCGCCGCGGCCAGCGTCCTGCCCTTCGCGGTCACCTACTTCGAGCTGCGGTCGCCGCATGTGTCGTCCACCATCATCGTCTTCGTGACCCTGGTCTGCGGCTGGGTCATCTTCCGGCACCGGGGCAACATCGCCCGCCTGCGGGCCGGCACCGAGGCGCGGGTGGGGGACAACGGCGCCACCGAGGTGCACCCCCGGGCCGGCGCCGACGACGGGGATCAGTCCAAGGAGCATTGACATGAAAGCGGCCATCCTCGGCACCGGCAGCTGGGCCTCGGCCTTCGGCCGGCACCTGTGCCACAAGTGGGATCGGGTGGTGCTGTGGGGCATCGTCCCGGAGCAGGTGGCCAGCATCAACGAGACCGGCACCAACCCCGACTACCTGCCCGGCATCGCCCTGCCGCCGAACCTGCGCGCGACCCTGGACCTGGACGACTGCCTGCGCAACGCGGACATCCTGTTCGTGGTGGTGCCCAGCCAGGTGGTGCGCGACGTCGTCGGCAAGGTGGCCGCCAGCGCCGCCTTCCCCCGGGGCATCCCCGTGGTGAACCTGGCCAAGGGGTTCGAGGTCAAGACCCTGGAGCGCCTCTCGCAGGTGATCGACGAGGAGCTGGCGCAGGCCGGGCGCCGGGACGAGCATCCCGTCGGCGTGCTGCTGGGCCCCAGCCACGCCGAGGAGGTGGCCCTGGAACTGCCCACGGCCGTGGTGCTCTCGGGCCAGGCGGGCTGCGACTGGACCCATTGGCAGACCTGGATTTCCGGGCCGTTCTTCCGGGTCTACACCAACGACGACATGACCGGCGTGGAGATCGCCACGGGCTTCAAGAACATCATCGCCCTGGCGGTGGGCATGGCCGACGGGCTGGGCACCGGCGACAACACCCGCGGCACCATCATGACCCGGGGCATGGTGGAGCTGGCCCGCCTGGGCACCGCCCTGGGCGGCCGCCAGGAGACCTTCAGCGGCCTGGCCGGCATCGGCGACATGATCACCACCTGCATCAGCCGCCACAGCCGCAACCGCAACTTCGGCGAGGCCGTGACCCGGCACCACGGCGATCCGCAGGAACTGCTGGAACGACAGGTGCAAGTGGTGGAGGGCGTCTACATGACCAAGGCTGCCCTCAGGTTGAGCGAGAACCTGAACATCGAACTTCCTATTACCAAACAGGTTCATGATGTGCTATTCTCCAGCAAACCACCGCGGCAAGCCATGCGCGAACTGATGGAAAGGCAGCTGCGGCCGGAACTGGACTAGGAGGCGGGGGTCTCCGGGGAGCCGGTACGTCATGGAATATCCCAGCAAGCTCTACTACTCCATCAGCGAGGTGGCCGAGATCACCGAGATCAAGGCCCACGTGCTGCGGTACTGGGAGTCGGAGTTCCCCACCCTCACGCCCAAGAAGACCCGCAGCGGCGCCCGCCGCTACCGCCAGAAGGACATCCAGGAGATCCAGGAGATCAAGAGCCTGCTCTACGAGCAGGGCTTCAAGATCGCCGGCGCGCGCAAGCAGCGCCGGGAGGCCCGCCGCGCCGCCGCCGCCGACCAGACCGCCGCGCCGGCCCAGCCCCAGCTCGCCATCGGCTTCGAGCGGCTGAGCGATCCCGAGCGCCTGGCCCGGATCCGGGACGAGTTGCGGGAGATCCTGGCCCTGGTGCAGGCCTTGAAGGCCGAGGCGCCGGCCGCGGCCAAGCCCAAGGCGAAGAAGGCGCAAGGCTGACCGCCCGCGCCATTTGCGCCTTGTCGCACGCCGGGGCGCGTATTACATTGTCTCACCGCAGCACCCCTGCCGGCCCGGTTCCGACCGCGGCCGGCCGCTGCATCCGGTCGGGACGTGGCGCAGCCCGGTAGCGCACTTGCATGGGGGGCAAGGGGTCGCGAGTTCAAATCTCGCCGTCCCGACCACTTCGATTCCAAGGTCGGCCTCTGGCCGGCCTTCTTTTTGCGGCGCCCCGCGGGCGTGAAGCCCCTTGAACCCGCGCTTCGGCGGACCTAAGCTGGGGTTCGACTTTCCTGGACCGCGATCACGCACCGATTGACCATGACCGAGGCCCGTCCATGACCACCGGCGCCATCCTGCCCGCCCTGAACGCCGCGCGCTTCCTGCCCGGCGTGATCGACGAGATCCGGCGCCGCCACCCGGACCTGCGGGTGCTGGTGGTGGACGACGGCAGCACCGACGGCACCGCCGACGCCGCGCGCGCAGCCGGGGCCGAGGTCGCCGTCCACGAGGTGAACAAGGGCAAGGGCGAGGCCCTGAAGACCGGCTACGCCTGGGCCCTGCGCGAGGGCCTGGACTGGGTCTTCACCATGGACAGCGACGGGCAGCACCTGCCGGGGGAGATGCAGCTCTTCCTGGACGCCGTCGCCGGCGGCGACCTGGACGTGGTGGTGGGCACGCCGCATGGCCCGCACCGAGGGCATGCCCTGGCTGCGCCTGACGACCAACCGGTTCACCAGCTGGGTGGTCAGCCGCCTGGCCGGCTGCCGGATCCCCGACAGCCAGAACGGCTTCCGGCTGTACCGGGTGCAGCTGCTCGAGGGCGTGCAGGCTGCGCACGAAGCGCTACGACAGCGAATCGGAGATCCTGGTGCGGCTGGCGCGCCGCGGCGCCCGCATCGGCGCGGTGCCCGTCTCGACCGTCTACGGCGACGAGACCAGCTCCATCAATCCCTTCGTGGACACGGGCCGCTTCTTCCGCCTCGTGTTCATGCTGATGTTCACCCGGGACGAGGTCCCGGACGGGAGAGAATCATGACCGGCACGCGACACGTCCTGATCAGCAACGACGACGGCATCGACGCCCCCGGGCTGCAGGCCCTGGAGGAGACCATCCGCGCCCTGCCCGGCTTCCGGGTCACCGTGGTGGCGCCCCACGACCAGCAGAGCGCCTCCAGCCACTCGCTGACCCTGACCTCGCCCCTGCGCATCCTGGAGCGGGGGGAGGGGCGCTACGCCGTCACCGGCACCCCCACCGACAGCGTGCTGGTGGCCATGGAGAAGATCCTGCGCGACGACATGCCCGACATCGTGCTCTCGGGCATCAACCACGGGCCCGAACATGGGCGAGGACGTCATCTACTCGGGCACCGTGGCCGCGGCCATGGAGGGCACCATGTTCGGCGTGCCCAGCTACGCCATCAGCACCGCCGGCTGGCATCCCGAGGACTTCAGCGGCCCGCGCGCCTTCCTGGCGGCCAACCTGGAGAACCTGCTGGCGTTTCCCCTGCGCAAGGGCTCGCTGCTGAACATCAACATCCCCGACGGGCCGCCCGAGAACATCAAGGGCATCCGCATCACCCGCCTGGGCAGCCGGGTCTACCAGAACGTCATCACCGACCAGACCGATCCCCACGGCCGGCCCTACTTCTGGATCGGCGGCAAGGGCCCCACCTGGGAGAAGGAGAACGGCACCGACTACAGCGCCGCCACCGCCGGCTACGTCTCCATCACGCCGCTGATCGTGGACCTGACCCACTACGGCCTGCACCAGGAGATGCAGCACCTGGAGCAGGACGGCCTCGCGCCGGGAAAGCGCCGGGCCCATGACTGACTTCGCCGTCGCCCGGCGGCGCATGGTGCGCGAGCAGCTGGAGGAGGCGGGCCTCGACGACCGCCGCGTGCTGAAGGCCATGCGCGAGGTGCCCCGCCACCTGTTCGTGCCGCGCCTGCTGCGGCACCGCGCCCACCAGCCCGGCGCCCTGCCCATCGGCTACGGCCAGACCATCAGCAAGCCCTTCACCGTGGGGCTCATGTCCCAGCTCCTGGAACTGCACGGCCACGAGCACGTTCTGGAGATCGGCACCGGCAGCGGCTACCAGGCGGCGGTGCTGGCGCGACTGGCCCGATACCGTGGTCTCGGTGGAGCGCATCCGGCCCCTGGCCGACCGCGCCCGCCAGATCCTGGCCGAGACGGGGGCCGCACAACGTGACGGTGCTGGCCGGAGGACGGCACCGAGGGCTGGCTGGAATCGCGCCCCCTACGACGCCATCATGGTCACCGCCTGCGCGCCCCACCTGCCGCCCCTGCTGCTGGGCCAGCTCAACGACGGGGGGCGCCTGCTGATCCCCGTCAGCAAGGGCCGCGAGCAGATCCTCTACCGCTACCGCCGCCAGGGCGAGGAGGTCCTGGTGGAGCAGTCCCTGTCCTGCCGCTTCGTGCCCCTGCTGCGGGGCGTGACCGAGCCGGACGAGGCCGCGGCGACCGTCGCCGAACCCGCTGCCGCCGAAGGAGAAGACCCGCTTGCGTGAGAGCCTGCTTCACCTGATGCACCAGCTGCCGCCGCCGGTGGCCGTGTTCTGCATCGCCATGCTGCCCATCTTCGAGCTGCGCGGCGCCATCCCCGCGGGCTACGCCATGGGCATGACCAGCGTGCCGGTCATCTACCTGCTGGCGGTGGCGGGGAACTTCGTGCCGGTGCTGCCCATCATGCTGCTGCTGGGGCCCATCGAGCGGTCCTTGCGGCGGTTCCGGTCGGCGGACCGGTTCCTGACCTGGCTGTTCCGGCGGACCGTCAGCCGCAGCGACCTGATCAAGCGCTACGAGAGCCTGGGGCTGATCCTGTTCGTGGCGATCCCCGCGCCCATGACCGGCGCCTGGACCGGCGCCATGGCCGCGTACCTGTTCAAACTCCCCTTGCGCATGGCGGTGCCTTGTATCATCTTGGGCATCCTGATCGCCGGAATCGTGGTCACGCTGGTGTCGCAGGGGGTGATTTCCCTGTGGCACTGACCGCCGACATCCGGCGCCTTCCTTTCCGGTCGGGGCGTAGCGCAGCCCGGTTAGCGCGCCTGCTTCGGGAGCAGGAGGTCCGGAGTTCAAATCTCCGCGCCCCGACCATCTTTCTCCTTCTCAGCCTGATCCTCCAAGCCGCCCTGGCGCTGGCGCCCTCGTGCGCGTCGGCCAAGGAGGCCCGCTACACCGTGCGCCGCGGCGACAACCTGACGGTGATCGCCCGCCGCTTCGGCACTTCGGTAGACGCACTCCTGAAGGACAACGGCCTGCGCAGCGACCGGCTCGCCGTGGGCCAGGCGTCTGCGCATCGGCGAGCCCTTCGCCCAGGCACGCGGCGGCGAACCCCGCTGGCGCCGTCCGTCGCGACGCCTGGGCGCGGTCCTGCGCCCCTTCGGCCCCTACAAGCAGGGCAGCATCAGCATGACCCGCCCCGGGGCCGACGTGGCCTGCACCACCGGCGAGGTGGTCGAGGCCCCCGCCGACGGCGTGGTGCGCTTCCTGGGCCCGGTGGACGGCTTCGGCCACGTGGTCATCATCGACCATGGGGGTGGCTGGGCCACGGTCCTGGCGCCCCTGAACCCGTCCCTGCTGTCGGTGGACGAGGGCACGGCGGTGCTGGCGGGGGACCGCCTGGGCCTGGTGGGGTCCCCGGTGGAGGACGGGCCGCCCTACCTCCACGTCGAACTGCGCCGCAAGGACAAGGCCGTGGCGCCCGACAAGCTGTTCAAGTGACCTGCGGACAAGGAGCTGTCTCATGGACTTGAGAAACGTGATCAGGGATGTGCCGGATTTCCCCAAGCCGGGCATCCTCTTCAAGGACATCACGCCGGTGCTGCAGGATCCGGCCGCCTACCGCGCCGCGATCGCCGGCCTTCAGGGCCTGCTTGAAGGGACCGCCGTGGACGTGTTCGCGGCCATCGAGTCCCGGGGCTTCCTGTTCGCCGGGCCGCTCGGGCTGGCCATGGACAAGGGCGTGGCCCTGCTGCGCAAGCAGGGCAAGCTGCCGGCGGACACCTTCGCCGCCAGCTACGACCTGGAGTACGGCCAGGCCACCCTGGAGGTCCACAAGGACGCGTTCCAGCCGGGCCAGCGGGTGATCATCGTGGACGACCTGCTGGCCACCGGCGGCACGGCCAAGGCCTCGGCCGAGCTGGTGCGCACGGCCGGCGGCACGGTGGCCGGGTTCCTGTTCCTGGTGGAGTTGGGATTCCTTGAGGGCCGCGCGAAGCTGGCGGGGGAGGGCCCGGTCTTTTCCCTTGTGCAGTTCGGGTGACCGGCCTACTTTGACCGTCCTGCAGCAGAATCGACGCATCCGGTGCCCCCGTAGCTCAGTTGGATAGAGCACCAGATTCCTAATCTGGGGGCCGTGGGTTCGAATCCCGCCGGGGGTACCAAGCGTCACTGCCTCGGAACCGGGTCGCCCGCACCGCGGGAGCTCCGATCCGCCTCCCCAGCTGCCTTTGGCCTCGGCAGTTACGCCTCAAAGTCGACAAAAGCGATCAGCCCGCTCTCGTAACCGGCATACACCCATTGCGATACGCGCTCGGCGGCCTCCGCCACATCGTCCGGAAACGCCGCCTCGTACGCGCCGACCAACTCCCGGACGGGCTTCCGGCCGTCCATGGCCCGCCACAGCACCGCGCCCCGCCCGTCCAGGCGGACCTTCACCCAGCGCCGGGATTCCGGCAGGCGCGGCTGCAGGTAGCGGCCCCAGAACGGGTCGCGGAAGCGCGGCAGCAGGACGATCAGACGGCCGGTCTCCGGGTCCTCGACCGCGTCCACGGCCGCGGCCGCGGCACCAGGTCCAGGAAATCCCGCCCCTTGAAGGGGCTGGGCTTGCGGCGGAACCAGGCGGTCACGGCATCGTCCTTGCTTGGTGTCATCCGCGGCGGTCCGATTCACCTCTTGAACCAGACCGCCGTGGCGAGTATCATGGATGATCCGGCGCCCGCGGCGCCGCTCGACGCCGCCGCAGCGGACCGTTCCGGACCATCCGGGGAGGATCCCATCGTGAACGAGCACGTCACCGCCCGCGAACGCTGGCTCAGCGCCATCTGCTACGTCCCGCTGCTGGTCTTCGTGACCATGTTCGCCGGGGGCCGCACGCCGTTCACCGCCCGCCACATCCGCCAGGGCTTCGCCCTGCTGCTGGCCGAGGTGGTGGGGTGGGCCTTCATCTGGATCATCGACGGCACCCTGGGGCGCGTGCCCCTGATCGGCTTCATCATCGTGATCCTGCTGCGCCTGGTGTTCTTCCTGGCCGCCCTCGTGGTCTCGGTGCTGGGCTTCGTCAAGGCCATGTTCGGCGAAGCCTGGCGGATCCCGTACCTGGACGAACTGGCCGAAAAGGTCCCCGTCGAGTAATCCGACCGCCAACGCCAATCGGCCCATTCCCAGCCGGTTGCGCCTGGCCCTGCATGTATTGCGCATAATGTATATTATGTTAAGTACCGAAGCGGCGGGCGAAATGGGCCCGGAATCCGGACCCGCCCCCGCCGCGGTGCTCAGCCCAGCACCTGCTCGATCTTGTCGCGGATCTTGTCTTCCTTGGCGGCGCCCATGATGGTGTCCACCACCCGGCCGTCCTTGAAGAACAGCAGCGCCGGGATCGACATGATCCCCAGGCTGCCGGCGGTCTGCGGGTGCGACTGGATGTCCATCTTGCCGATGGTCATGCGGTCGCCGAACTCGGCGGCCAGCTTCTCCACGGTCGGCGTCAGCGCCTTGCACGGACCGCACCAGGGCGCCCAGAAATCCACGAGCACCGGGCGGTCGCTGCCCAGCACGTCCGACGCGAATCCGCTGTCGGTGAAATCCACGAGGCTGCCGGCCATGATCGAATCCTTTCGCTGGGTTTCGTGTCCGCGGAACTCAGCCGCGGCGCACCGGCGCCGCGCACAGGTCCACGATGGTCTTCTCTAAAATGATATCCGGTTTCAATGGCGAGCTCTTGAGGGCGCGATCGCAGGCCAAGCGCCGTGGCCAGGGCCCGCCGCAGTCCCTCGGGCCCGAGTCCGCGGACCATGGGCTCGTAGTAGCGGAAGCTCCAGGGGTTCTGGCCCGTGGCCGAGCCGATCTCCTGGTCGCTCCAGCCGGCCCGCCGGCAGGCGTCGAGCAGCGCGCCGCGCCGCACCCGCGCCAGCACCAGCGGCGCGATCTCGTAGGCGGTGCGCCCCCACTCCTGCAGCCGGAACCAGGTGCGCAGCACGTCGCCCGCCCGTCCCGGTGCCAGGTTGGCCGTGATCTCGTAGCCCTCGAGGGCCGCCTGGTCCATGATGATGCCGGCGATCTCCCGGGCGCTCAGGGGCTCGCCCCGGTCCTCGGACAGCAGGGCCAGCTTGTCGATCTCGCTCTTGAGGCCCATCAGGTCGTTGCCCACCAGCTCGCACAGCACGCGGGCCTCGTCCGCGCCCCAGGGGCAGCCCCTCGCGCTGGGCGGCCTTGACCACCCACTGCACCAGGGCCTCGCCCGTGGGCGGCGCGAAGTCGAAGAGGAAGCCGGCCTCGCTGCAGGTCTTGGCCCACCTCTTGCGGCGGTCCACCTTCTCGGCGCTCAGGATGAGGATGGTCTCCGGGACGGGCTTCTTCACGTAGCCCTCGAAATGGTCCTGGGCTTCCTGGGTGCCCAGCAGCCGGTCGGCGTGCTTGACCCAGATCACCTGGCGCCCCGCGAACATGGGCAGGCTCAGGGCCTGCTGCATCACGCGGCCGATGTCGGCCTGGTCGCCCTGCAGCACGTGGTAGTTGAACGCGGCGCCCTGCTCGCCCAGGGCGTCCTTGCGGATCCGCTCGACCACCTGCTCCACCCGCAGGGCGTCCTCGCCGGCCAGCACGTACACCGGCCGGAAATTGCCGGTCTTCAGGTCCTGGTTGACCAGTTCCTGCAGCCCCGGCAGCGCGTTGCCCTTGCCCCTTGCGGTAGCCCACTACCAGTCCTCCACGACCTGGGCCAGGATGTCCTTCACGATCTCGGTGGCGGCCTCGTTCCGCGCGGTCTCCTCCGACGTGCCGTTGGAACCGTCCAGCAGGTAGTTGCCCGTGCCGGTGAAGCGCCGGTCCTTGAAGATGGTCTCGCCCGTGGCGCGGCGCGCCAGGGTCAGGGTGACGGCTGATGGCCACCTGGTACTCGTTGACCGTCAGGTTGGTGTTGGTGAACTGCTCCCGCCGCGCGTACTGGGTCACCACGCCGCTGAGGATGGTGTCGGCGCTCCCCTCGTCCACCACCTTCAGGGTGTTGTCGGTCTGCAGGGACAGGATCACCGCGTCCGCCAGGTCCACGCCCAGGTTGGGCTCGGCCGTGCGGTTCTCGAAATACTGCACCGCGATCCGCTTCAGCGACTCGTCCACCCGGCCTGACGAGGCCGAGTAGACGCTGCAGCCGCCCAGGGCCGCGGCCGTCGCCGCCAGGATGAGCGCCGTGGTGAAGCGCCTCGTCACGCCTTCTCCTCCTTGATGCCGTACTGCTTGAGCCGGTAGCGGAACTTGTCGCGGTTCAGGCGTAATAGCGCCGGCCGCCTGCGTCTGGTTGCCCGCCCGCCTGGGCCAGCGCCTCGCCCACCAGGTGACGCTCCAGCGCGCCCACCAGCTGCTCCAGATCGACGCCCGCTTCGGGCAGGCCCGCCTCCAGCACGCGGCCGAGGTCCCGGGCCAGGGCCGCCGCCGGATCCGCGGCCGACGCACCCAGACGGAGATGCCCGGGCTCCAGCAGGGGCCCCTCCTCCAGCAGCACGGCGCGTTCGACCGCGTTGCGCAACTCGCGGATGTTGCCCGGCCAGCGGTAGGCCGCGCAGCAGGGCGGCCGCTCCGGGCGCGACTGCCCTGGAAATCCTTGCCGAAGGCCTCGGCGAACCGCCCCAGGAAGTGCTCGGCCAGGGGCAGGATGTCCTCGAGGCGGGCCCTCAGGGGCGGCACGTGCAGCTGGACCACCTGCAGGCGGTAGTAGAGATCCTCGCGGAAGGTGCCCGCCTTGACCTGCGCCCGCAGGTCCCGGTTGGTGGCCGCGATCACCCGCACGTCCACGTTCAGGTCCTTGACGCCGCCCACGCGCCGGAACGAGCGCTTCTCCAGCACCCGCAGCAGCTTCACCTGGACCGGCAGCCCCATCTCGCCGATCTCGTCCAGGAAGAGCGTGCCGCCGTCGGCGGTCTCCAACAGGCCCGGCTTCTGCTGCACCGCGTCGGTGAAGGCGCCCTTCTCGTGCCCGAAGAGTTCGCTCTCCAGCAGCTGCTCGGGCAGGGCGGCACAGTTGATGTCGACGAAGGCGCCGCCGGCCCGGCGGCCCGTGCGGTGGATCATCTCCGCCAACACGTCCTTGCCCACGCCCGACTCCCCCTCGATGAGCACCGTGGTGGCGTCGCTGTCGGCGATCTTGCGCACCGTCTCGTAGAGGGCGGTCATGCGCGGCGAGAGGCTGGGCACCACGTCGCCCGCGTCGGCGAACAGGGGGTTGCCCTTCGCGCTGGCGGAAGCGCTCGCGCGCCGCCGCCGAGGCGTCCAGGCCGCGCTCCACCAGCCGCAGCAGCCGGTCCAGTTCGATGGGCTTGGTGACATAGTCGAAGGCGTCCAGCTTCATGGCACGCACCGCCGTCTCGGTGCCGCTGTAGGCCGTCAACATGAGCACGTTGACGTGGGGCAGCGCCTTCTTGACCTCCTCCAGCACCTGGATGCCGCTCATGTCCGGCAGCATCAGGTCCAGCAGGACCAGGTCGGGCGCCGCACGGGCGATCCGCTCCAGGGCCTCCTGGCCGGTGCTTGCGGTCACCACGTCGTAGCCGCGGTCCTCGAGGGTCGCCTCGAGGAACAGGCGGATGGCTTCCTCATCGTCGATGACCAGGATGACGGGCTTCATGGCTCCCCGGCAGGCGCGATTCCAGGTTCCGCGTTAGGAGGTCCGCTTACGGAGGTCCGGGTACGGAAACGACCGGCGGATGGCCGGTCGCCCCGATGCGGATTATGGTGCCCCGCCCGGCGGGGTGCAAGGAGCAATGGCGGACGCGACGCGCGGCCGCGGGCATCAGCGCGCCCCTTCGCCCTTGAGCACGACGCCCACCGTCGACCAGAGGATCCGGCCGTCCTGGCGGAAGCCCGCGCCGCTGATGTACTGGCGGTCCAGGTCCACCTTGCGCTTCACCGACTCCAGGCTCTCGTCGTAGCCGTTGATGACCTGCGCCAGCCCCGTGATCCCCGGCAGCACCAGCAGGCGATCCCGGTAGTTGGGGATCTCCTTCTCCAGCTGCCGCACGAAGACCAGCCGCTCCGGCCGCGGGCCGATGAGGCTCATCTCGCCCTTGAGCACGTTGAGGAACTGGGGCAGCTCGTCGATGCGCGTCTTGCGCAGGAAGCGGCCCACGCGGGTGATGCGCGCGTCGTTCTGGGTGGCCCACTGGGGCCCGCCGGCCTCGGCATCGGTGCGCATCGTCCGCAGCTTGTGCACCTTGAACGGGCGCCCCGGCTGCAGGATCTTGCGGCGCTCGGTGCCGCCCTCGGGGTTGTTCCCCCGGCGCCTGCGGTTGATCCCCACCCGCTCCTGCGAGTAGAAGACCGGTCCCGGCGAATCGATCTTGATGATCATGGCCAGCAGCGGGAGCACCAGCCCGAAGGCCACCAGCGCCAGCGCCGACACCACGACGTCGAAGCAGTCGCTTGGCGACCAGGTACGCCCGACCGGGCACGTTGATGGCGGGTGCGTGATCCTCGGCGGCCGGCTGTTCGACGAACGCCGCCTCCTGGATCGTCGCCAGGGTCGCGACCGCGGTGTCGGACCCTCCCAGCCTAGAAATACGGCTATCCAAGATAAGCCCCTCCGGATATGACCCTCCAGCGGTGGGACTCACCGCTGCTTGGTATCCCGACGTGTGTTCACGCGTTCAGGTAGCTTCTGCGTTGTGTATCCCGACCGGTCCCCACCGGCGCGGTTGCTTCTTCCAGAAGCACCGGGCGGCTCCCCCAAGAACTTCTTGACCGCCCGTCAGTGATACTCAATTCTATCTCAGTCCGGCCCCAAACGCAACCCCCTAACTTGAGCTTTTGCGTAGTTTTTAGGGATCGAGATCCTGCCCTGGCCGTTCTGCCTTGATTTTCCTCCCTTGAAGGCGATAATCCCCCGGGGCACAGAGGTCCTCCGGGTTGTCCTCAACTCTTTGTCAGGAAATGGTTTCCATGACCCTGCCTCGCAACCTGACCCGCAAGACCTTCGCCGTGGCCGGCCTGGCGGCCGCCGCCTGGATCGTGGTGGCCGCCCTCATGGGCTGGCGCCAGATCGGAGCCGCCCTGGAGAGCTTCGGGCTCCGCTCGTTCCTCCTGGTGACGGCCCTCTCCCTGGTCAACTACGGCCTGCGGTTCCTGCGCTGGCAGGCCTTCCTGCGCGCGGTCGGGGCCCGGATCCCCCTGCGGGTCTCGGCCACCGTCTACTTCGCCACCTACGTGATGGTCATCACGCCGGGCAAGCTGGGCGAGGCCTTCAAGGCGGCCATCCTGCGGGACCGCCACGGGCTGCCCCTGGCCAAGGGCCTGCCGGTGGTGCTCGCCGAACGGATCTACGACTTCCTGGCGGTCCTGGCCCTGGTCGGCCTGGGCATGGTGTTCTGGGAAGGGCCGTGGCACGGGGCCCACGTGGCCCTGGCGGCGGGCACGGGCTTCGGCCTCCTGCTGCTGGCGGTCCGCAGCCCCGGACTGCGCCGGCGCCTGGTGGCACGGGCGGCGGCCTCCCGCCAGCTCAAGGGCCACGTGGTGCACCTGGACGCGGCCCTGGCGGCCACCAGCGACCTGCTGGCCCCCGGCCCCGGCCTGGGCCATCTCCTGCTCTCGGTGGCGGCGTGGTTCTGCGAGTGCGCGGGGCTGTGGCTGGTCTGTCGGACCCTGGCGCCGGCCGTGGCACTGACCGACGCCGTCTTCATCTACGCGGCGGGGACCCTGGTGGGCTCCATCTCGTTCCTGCCCGGCGGCCTGGGCGGTACCGAAGCCGTGATCATCGTCCTGCTGCGGTCTCTCGACGTGGCGGCGCCCGACGCGGCGGCCGCCGCCTTCATCGTCCGCCTGGCCACCCTCTGGCTCGCCGTGCTCGTCGGCATCGTCGTCTTCGCGGCCCGGCGACGCGAGTTGCTGGGGCCCGCCGCGCCGACCGGCGGCGGCGGGACCGCCTAGTTGCTGTTGTAGACCCGGTCGTAGGCCAGGGCCACGGTCGCCGCGGTGGCCAGCATCCCCAGGAGCAGCGGCAGCCGCCGGGCCAGCCAGGACTCCTGGGCCTCGGTCACCTGCACGGTGTCGCCCGGGTAGATCAACGGATTGCCGCGGGGATCGCCCGCCTGCAGGAAGCGCTTGACGTTCACCTTGGTGGAGAGGAATCCGTCCGATCCCCGATGCACCCAGTACACCTTGCCCAGGTCCGAGGTGGTCAGCGGGGCTCCCGCCAGCATCATCACCTGCATCAGTTCGGTGGGTTCGGCCACCGCCACCACCGTCGGCGCGCCAACGGACCCGAAGACCTGGACGCCCGCGGACGCGGGAACCGTCGAGGCGTTGTCGGAGGACGCCGGGACCACCAGCGTGTCCCCGTTCTGCAGCATGATCTCGGGAGTGCCGGCCCCGGTCATCATGCCCGACAGGTCCACCGGGATCACCACGGTGCGCCCGTCCTCCAGGCGGACGATCCGCGCGGCGGCCAGGTTCGCCCCTTCGGCCGGTCCCCCCGCCGCCCGCAGCAGGTCCCAGATGGACGGCGGGCTCGGGAAATCGAAGTGCCCCGAGGCGTGCACCTCGCCCAGGGCGTACATCCGCACCTGGGTGGCGCTCTGCAGCTGGACGTCCACGCCGGCGATGCCGGGGTAGAAGACCCGCAGCCGCTGCCGCAGGATCTCCTGGGCCTCGCCCACGGTCAGGCCCTCCAGCACCACGTCGCCCACCTGGGGCAACGCCACGCGGCCGGCGGCGTCCAGGGTCAAGGTCTGGTCCAGCCCGGGCCGGCTCGGCACCGAGAGGGTGATGGCGTCGCCCGCCTGCAGGAGGTGCTCGCCGCCGGCCGTCTGGGCCAGGGCCTGCACGGGCTGCTGCAGCAGGAGGGCCAGGGCCAGCCAGCCGGTGAGCCGGAACCAGCCGCGGGTCCGGGCCGGGACGTATCGCGCGTTCATGGGGTGCCTCCGGGGTCAGGTGCGGTCACGATACCACGCGACCGTCCGTTCGAGTCCTTCGTCGAGGGAAATCGAGCCGACGTAGTCCAGGTGCTTGCGGGCCAGCTCCACCGCCGCCTGGGAGTGGCGGACATCGCCGGGGCGCCCGTCCACGTGCTGCGGTTCGATCGTCGCGCCGGTGAGCTGCCGGATCTTCGCGCAGAGATCCTTGACGGTGATGCGCCCGCCCAGGGCCACGTTGTAGACCCGGCCGCCGGCGGTGTCCGGCGCCGCGGCCGCGGCCATGTTCGCCTCCACCACGTTCGGATGTAGGTGAAGTCCCGGGACTGCAGGCCGTCGCCGTGGATCACCGGTGCCTCGCCGGCCAGGAACGCGGTGATGAACTTGGGCACCACCGCCGCGTACTGGCTGTTGGGGTCCTGGCGCGGGCCGAACACGTTGAAGTAGCGCAGCCCGACGGTGGACAGGCCGTAGAGGTCGTTGAACACCGCGCCGTACAGCTCGCCCGCCGCCTTGTTCACCGCGTAGGGCGACATGGGGCGCAGCTTCATGCCCTCGTGCTTGGGCAGCTCCTCGGTGTTGCCGTAGACCGAGCTGCTGGAGGCGAACACCACGCGCCGCACTCCCTGCCGGTGGGCGCCCCAGAACACCTGCAGCGTGCCCGTGATGTTGTGCTCGTTGCTGGCCAGGGGATCGGCCACGCTGCGCGGGACGCTGGGCAGGGCCGCCTGGTGGAAGACGCAGTCCACGCCCTCGCAGCACGCCGTGACCGTGTCCAGGTCGGTGATGCTGCCCTCCACGAAGCGGATGGCGTCCAGCACGCCGTCGAGGTTCTCGCGGCGGCCGGTGGAGAGGTTGTCCAGCACCACCACGTCGTGGCCGCGCCTCCACCAGCCCGCGGGTCAGGTGCGAGCCGATGAATCCGGCGCCGCCGGTGACGAGGTAGCGGGCCATGGAGATCGGCTGCCTTCCTGCCGGTCCGCTCCTAGAGCCGGACGATGTTCGGCGCTCTTGCGCCCCTTCAGGGCGTTGCGCGTGTCGATGACCACGGGGCCGGCGTCCACCAGCAGGCCGTGGTCCACGTCCGGGTGCGGGGTGACGATCACCGCGGCATCGTAACCGGCCAGAGCCTCCCGCGTCCACTCCAGGAGCCGCTCGCCCGCGCACGCCGTGAGGGCGCGCCCTTGGCGTGGGGGTCGTACCAGGACACCTGGGCGCCCCGCTCGGCCAGCATGCCCACGATGTCCAGGGCCGGCGACTCGCGCAGGTCGTCGATGCCCGGCTTGTAGGCCAGGCCCACCACCAGGACCCGGCTGCCCTTGACCGAACTGCTCGCGCTCGTTCAGGGCGTCGGCCACCAGCCGCACCACGTGCTTGGGCATGGACGAGTTGATCTGCCCCGCCAGTTCGATGAAGCGCGCCTCCATGCCCGCCTGCTTGGCCTTCCAGGACAGGTAGAACGGGTCGATGGGGATGCAGTGGCCGCCCAGGCCCGGCCCCGGGATAGAAGGGCATGAAGCCGAAAGGCTTGGTGGCCGCCCCGTCGATCACCTCCCAGACGTCGATGTCCATGGCGTCGCACATGAGCGCGATCTCGTTCACCAGGCCGATGTTCACGCTGCGGAAGGTGTTCTCCAGCAGCTTGACCGTCTCGGCCACCCGCACCGAGGACACGGGCACCACCGTGTCCATGACCTGGCTGTAGAGGGCCGTCGCCACCTCGGTGCAGGCCGGCGTCACGCCGCCGACCACCTTGGGGATGTTCACCGTGTGGAACTTCGGGTTGCCCGGGTCGACCCGCTCCGGCGAGAACGCCAGGTAGAAGTCCTTGCCCACCTCCAGGCCGCTCTCGGCGAAGACGGGCAGGATCACCTCCTCGGTGGTGCCGGGGTAGGTGGTGCTCTCGAGGATCACCAGCATGCCCGTCGGTGCAGGCACGGGGCGATGGACGCCACCGCCGCCTGGATGTAGCTGATGTCCGGGTCCCGCGTCTTGCCCAGGGGCGTGGGCACGCAGATGTTGACGCTGTCCACCTCGGACAGGCGCGTGAAGTCGGTGGTCGCCTCCAGGCGGCCCGTCTTCACCGCCTCGGCCAGGTCGGGCGAGGACACGTCGATGATGTAGCTCTCGCCCCGGTTGATGGCCGCGACCTTCTCTTCCGACAGCTCGAAGCCCAGCACCCGGAAACCCGCCTTGGCGTACGACACCGCCAGGGGCAGCCCCACGTAACCCAGCCCCAGCACGCCCAGGCGGGCCTGCTTGTCGGTGAACCTGCGGCACGCGTCGTTCATGTCCAGTCCTCTCCACGGGATGACCCTCGAGCCGCCGCCCCCATGGCGGCGGTCCTGCTCGCATCATCATCGGCAAGGAAGGCGAAGTCTTGAACGGGGAGCACGTTGCGGGATCCGGCGGCTCACTCCCCCGGTTCCCGGAACGAGGCCTTGAGCGCCGCCATCTCCCTCCGGATCTCCCTCAATGCGCCTACTTTGTAATAAAGACGGCGCAAAACCGAAAGGCCAAACAAACCCCACAGCACCAGGACCCCCCGCCGCCACCACGGATTCAGGTGCGCGCCGTGGGTGTCGAACAGGTGGTCCAGGGTCCGCCCGAACACCGCGACCGTCACCCCGAGGGCCACCAGCAGCACCAGGTGCACGAGGCCGCTGGCGAAGTCCTCGCGGGCCCTCAGGTACCGGCGCAGGGGGAAGTCCACGCCCTCGTCGCGAAACCGCGACGAGAAGAGCTCGGACTGCCTACGGGATCTCTTCGAAATCAGCATCGCTGATGTCCTGGTCGGTCAGGTCGCGGTAGGCACCGTCCGACTGGGGCGGAGGCGGCGCCGCCCCGCCGCGGGGCGCGGGCGCGAAGGCCTGCCGCAGCAGCTTGCGGACGCCGAGAGCCGCCAGCACCACGAGGATGAGTCTCAACAGGAACATGGAAAACCGTCGCTTGCGGCAGGATGGTACGCCCGGCGGGATTCGAACCCACGGCCTTCTGCTCCGGAGGCAGACGCTCTATCCAGCTGAGCTACGGGCGCACCGTTGGACAGCGAAGTATGGGACATGGCTCCCGCCCCGTCAAATTCCTTTTGGCAGCGGATTTGCGTCATGCCTGCCCCTCGCGAACACCGGCCGGTCCCAGGAGTTCCGCGGCATAGGCGCGCTGCCGTTCCCGCTCGCCGGCGCCTTCACCGCCCAGCAGGCGGGCCACCTCGTCCAGCCGGGCCGCGCCGTCCAGGGCCTCGACGCCCACGGTCGTGCGGTTCTCCCGCGTGCGCTTGACCACCTTCAGGTGGTGCCGGCCCCGGGCCGCCACCGTGGGCATGTGGGTGATGCACAGGACCTGGCCCCGCCGCGCCAGTTCGTGCAGCAGCGCCGCCACCGGCACCGCGCCCTCCATGCCCAGGCCGGCGTCGATCTCGTCGAAGAGCTGCACCGGCCGCTGCTCGTCACCCAGGCCCAGGGCCGTCAGCCCCAGGTAGATGCGCGAACGCTCGCCGCCGCTGGCGATGCGGGCCACGTCCCCCGCCGGCCTCGCCCCGGTTGGTGCGCGACCTCCAGGACCACCCGGTCCGCGCCCCGCGGCCCCACCCGGCAGCGGACCCCGTCCAGCTCCAGCTCGCCGGCGGCGTCGGCCGCCGCCTCGATCCGGAACGCCAGCTCCAGGTCCGGCAGGGACAGGGGGCGGATGCGCCTCGGCGGCGCGGGCCGCCACCTTGGCCGCGCCCCGCGTCCGCCGTTCCCGCAGGTCCCGGCACAGTCCGGCCACCGCGTCGCGGGCGCGGTCGCAACGCGTCTGCCAGCCCCGCCAGGTCGCCGGCCGCGCCGTCGTGGCGGGCGATGCGGGCGGCCAGGTCTTCCTGCAGGGCCAGCAGCCCGGCCACGTCCCGCCGGTACTTGCGCTGCAGCTCCTCGTAGAGAGCCTTCCGCTCCTCCATCTCGTCCAGGCGCGCCGGGTCCAGCTGGGCGCCGTCCAGGAAGCGTTCGAGGCCGCGGGCGGCATCCTCGGCCGCCGCCTGGGCGTCCAGCACCTGGCGCAGCGCCTCGTCCAGGCGGACGCTGGTCCCGGCGGCGCGCTCGAGGCGGCGGGCGGCCTCGCCCAGCAGCTGGGCTGCCGCAGGTTGGCCCTCGGTCAGCTGTTCCAGGGCAGCGGCCGCCGCCTCCGCCAGGCCCCGGGCCCCGCGGCCCACGGCGATGCGCTCGGCCAGGTCGCCCTCCTCGGCGGGGTCCAGGCCGGCCCGGACAAGCTCGCGCTGCTGCCAGCTCCACATGTCCAGCTGCTCGCGGGCGAAGGCCTCCTCCCGGCGCCGTTCGGCCAGCTCCGCCTCCAGGTCCCGCCAGGCCGCCAGGGCCGCGGCCAGTTCCGCGCGCAGGCCGCCCAGCTCCAGGACGCCGTCCAGGAAATCGGCCGCGAAGGACGGCAGCCCCAGGCGCCGCTGCTGGTCCTGGCTCTGCACGGCGATCAGCCGCCCCCCGATCTCCTCCAGCAGGGCCAGCGACGAGACGAGGCCGTTGATCAGCACCCGGCCGCGGCCCTCGCGCCGCAGCTCGCGCCGCAGCACCAGCACCCCGTCCTCGGCCACCCGCAGGCCCGCCTGCTCGGCGGCCGCCCGCACGTCGGGTCGCCGCTCCAGGTCGAAGACGCCCTCGACGTAGGCCAGCTCCTCGCCCGCCGCGGATCAGGTCCTTTTCCGCGCGTCCGCCCGCCAGCAGGGCCAGGGCCCCGGCGATGAGGGATTTGCCCGCGCCGGTCTCCCCGGTCAGCACCGTCAGGCCGTCGGCGAAGGACACCGCCACGTCGGCGGCGAGGGCGACGTTGGCCACCCGCAGCTGGCGCAGCATCAGGCGCCGTCCTGGCCGGCTGCGCCGGGTGCCGCCCCAGTCCAGCTTGTGGCGCATGACCCGGTAGAAATTGCTCTGGGGGAACTTGACCAGGCTGACCTCGCGGTTGGCCTCCCGGAACGAGAGGCGGTCGCCGTCCTCCAGGACGTTGGTCTTCTGGCCGTCGGCGGTGAGCACCGCGCCGTCACCGGTCTCGTGGAGCACCAGCTCGATCTTCGGTGTCCTTGGAGACCACCAGCGGCCGCATGCCCAGGGCGTGGGGGCAGATGGGCGAGACGAGCAGGCACGGCACGGCCGAGTGGCAGATGGGCCCCCCGGCCGAGAGGTTGTAGGCGGTCGATCCGGTGGGCGTCGCCACGATGATGCCGTCGCCCAGGAAGCGGCCCAGGGAGTCCTCGTCCAGCCGCAGTTCCATGTCCAGGGCCCGCGGCAGCGGCACCCATGTTCACCACCAGGTCGTTCAGGGCGCTGGCCTGGGCGATGCGCCGGCCGCCGCGCCACACCGAGCAGTAGACCCGCGACCGCTGGTCCAGGTGGAAGCTTGCCGGCCAGCACCGCCTCCAGGGCCGGCTCCAGCTCGTCGCACCGGCACGTCGGTCAGGTAGCCCAGGGAGCCCAGGTTCACCCCCAGCAGGGGCACGCCGCTGCAGGCCCAGCACCCGGGCCGCCCGCAGCATGGTGCCGTCGCCCCCGAGGGCGATCACCGAGGTCCACCTGCTCCACCAGCTTGTCCGCCGGCACCGACTCCACGCCCGCAGGCAGGGCTGCGGCCAGGTCCCGGTCCGCCACCAGGTGGGTGCCCGTGCGCGCGCACACCGCGGCGATGGCGGCCAGGGCCGCGGACATCCGTGTCTTGTCGGGATTGCCGAAGACGCCGATGGATTTGATGGCGCGGTTCACCGCGACCCCCTGTCCGGCGCGGTGCGCCGCGCTAGGACGCGCTCTGGGCCCGCGAGCGGCCCTCGCCCTCCAGCGCCGCGGCGGATCCGCTCCGCCGAGCCCGGCCGCGTCGAGCCCCAGGCTCGGCCAGCAACTCGCCGCGGGCGGCGTGCTCCTGGAAGCCGTCGGGGATGCCCACCAGTCTCCACCCGCGGGCCGCCCGACGCCGTGGGCCGCGGCCCACTCCAGCACCGCCGCGCCGAAGCCGCCGGCCAGGGCGTTCTCCTCGGCGGTCAGCACCAGCCGGTGCCGGTCCCAGACCGAGCGCAGCGGCGTCCTCGTCCAGGGGCTTGACGAAGCGCATGTCCACCACCTCGACGCCGATGCCCGCGTCGGCCAGGGCCGCGGCCGCCTCCAGGGCGGGATGGACCAGCGAGCCCACCGCCAGGATGCAGACGTCCGTCGCCCTCGCGCAGGGTCTCGGCCGTGCCGATCGGGCAGCGGCCGCGCCGGGCCCGTCCATGGCCACGCCCACCCCCGAGCCGCGGGGGTAGCGCAGGGCCGACGGGCCGTCCTCGCGGGCCAGGCCCGTGGCCAGCATGTGGCGCAGCTGGTCCTCGTCGCGGGGCGCCATCACCACCATCTCCGGCACCATGCGCAGGAAGGTCAGGTCGAAGACGCCGTGGTGGGTCGGGCCGTCCTCCCCCACCAGGCCGCCGCGGTCGACGGCGAAGACCACCGGCAGGTGCTGCAGCGCCACGTCGTGGATGATCTGGTCCAGGGCCCGCTGCAGGAAGGTGGAGTAGATGGCCGCCACCGGCCGCCGCCCGGCGCAGGCCAGGCCCGCGGCGAAGGTCACCGCGTGGCCCTCGGCGATCCCCACGTCGTGGAAGCGGGTCGGGATGGCGCTCCTTCAGCCTGCTCAGCCCCGTGCCCGAGGGCATGGCCGCGGTGATGCCGTGGATGCGGTCGTCCCGGTCCGCCAGTCGGCACAGGGTCTGGCCGAAGACCGCGGTGTAGCTGGGCACCGCCGGCTTGACCACCTTGATCCCCTCGCTGCCGGTCGAACTTGCCCACGCCGTGGTAGCGCTGGCCGTCCTCCTCGGCGAAGCGGTAGCCCTTGCCCTTGCTGGTGATCAGGTGGACCAGCACCGGGCCCTTGAGCTTGCGCACCGCGTCGCAGGGTGCGGATCACCAGGGGCAGGTCGTGGCCGTCGATGGGCCCGAAGTACTTGAAGCCCAGCTCCTCGAACAGGATGGTCGGCACCACCAGCTGCTTGAGGCTCTCCTTGATGCGGCCGGCCAGCACCTGGGCCTTGCCGCCCTTGGGCAGCTTCCCCAGCAGGTCCCACAGGTCCGCCTCCAGGCGGTTGTAGTGCTTGCCGCTGGTGATGCGGGTCAGGTACTTGGCGATGGCGCCCACGTTGGGCGAGATGCTCATCTTGTTGTCGTTGACTTACTGAATTTGATGTTCCATCAAGCAATACCAAGATTACAATTACCAACAACGCATTTTGGAATGGCAGCAACTGGCAGAAAATTAATCAGCCTGGAGTTTCAGGTGTTGTTTATACATTGGAAGTTGATGATATACAAATCCCTGCTAAGCTATACGCAGGCGGCAGCTTTTCAGCTATTTCCGGAGTATCTACTAATAATATTGCTTTTTATGATGGAGAAAATTGGCAAGGATTAGGAAATGGTGTGAATGGGCCTGTTTATTCAATTAAAAAAACTCAATACCCATTTGATGGAATTTTTGTTGGGGGATCATTTAATCAGGCAGAAAATCCTAACGGAACAATAGTTAGCGTAGATAATATAGCATTTTGGAATGAACGAACTAAAGAGTGGCAGAATGTAGGTGGTCTTGATGGGCCGGTTTATGCATTAGAAAATTTTGGCGCTATTCTACTTTATGCGGGCGGTGATTTTGATAAAGATAATAATGGTAAAGTAATGAACAATATTGCCCGCTTTAACTTTTCTTCTAAAACATGGCAGCCATTAGGTAGTGGAATTAATGCAGCAAATATTCCAAACCCTGTCGTTCGGACTCTTAAATTGAATGCTCCAAATTATGGCCGCGGATATTCATATATCCAATTATATGTGGGTGGCCATTTTTCCTATGCCGAAAATCAAGGATGGAAGTCTTGAGGTTTGCAGAAATATTATTCTTTGGGATGAGGTAAATGAAAGCTGGCATAAACTAGGAAATGGAACCGATGATGAAGTATTAACATTAGCCACACCGCGGAATCAAATTGGTGATTTATGGGTTGGAGGACGATTTCGTACGGCAGTAAACAGTAATGGCTCATTCGTTTCTGATCTTCCTTATGCAGCAATATGGAATGGATACGAATGGCATAAATTAGCAAAAGGTTTAAATGGTCCAGTATATACAATAGATCTTCAAAATAGCAGCAGTTCGTCCAGAGCATTTTTAGGTGGAGACTTTACAGAAGCAATTAACTCTGATGGTTCAAATATTACAGTCAATCATATTGCCACCTTTGAACGAACAACATACAATGGTGCTGTTAAAGGTGTTTGGAAAAATCTTGGTGATGGGGTTGATAGTGTAGTTCAATGTATCAAATCGGTTTGGCCTTGCCCGAGTCCGGATTATGAAGTTCTATATGTTGCAGGTAAATTTTTAAAAGCTGGAAATAAAAATGTCTTAAGCCTTGCAAAATGGAAAGCACTTCATCCTTTATTAACAAATAATGGTTCAAGCGTAATTAACATTTCGCCTTCAAGACGAAATAATGGACAGTCACGTCGCAACCGCGCTGTAATTGGTGTTACCCCTATTGGATGTTCTGAAGGTTTAGGAAAATCAACAAATGAAGATATCTTGCTTTTCAATGATCTTGGTTTTCGTGAAAAGACTATACTGCCGCAATTGCCATATCTTCAACCTTTTACATTTAACAATATATGACACTGAGGAACCCGGACAGCCAATTGCAATTTATGATAGCCTTATAAATTATAGTAACGGCCCCCAGCTGCTGGTGTTATTGGGAGTTGATGATACAACCATATATGCACCAAATCCCAATAACATTTCAACTTTTGAATCTGTGGTGTTAAAAGAAGTAGTAGTTGATCCGAATATCAATAACGAACCTGTTTTATTTATTCACAGTGTAACTGATGCTCCGAATCTTGATATCATTACAAGCGTTGGAGATACATTAGCTGTTAACTTACAATATGGAACATTCAGCAGTTTTGTTGATTTATTTCCAGGGAATTACACAGTAGATTTATTAAATAGCAGCAACAAACAAAAACTTGGTACATATAGTTTTACAGTTTCAAATCAAAATGAAGACTATCATGTAGTTGCAATTTCCGGCTTTCTCAATCCGGCAGCTAACCAAAATGGACCAGCATTAAATGTGGATGTTTATGATATAGATTTTGATTCCTCTGCTACTTCAACCAAAGAAAGTAAAAAGAAGCTGAAGAATTTTATGCTGTATCAAAACTATCCAAATCCTTTTAATCCTTCCACAACAATAAAATACAATATTGCACAAAACGAGTTTTGTGACTATTAAAGTCTATGACCTTTTGGGAAGGGAAATTATAACTCTTGTTTCTGAAGAAAAAAAAGCAGGAAAATATTCTGTGAAATTTGATATTTCTAATTTGTCCAACGGTAGGCAAGGTTTATCAAGCGGAATATATTTTTATCAGCTGAAGGCTGGAGATTCATACATAAATACAAAAAAGTTTGTGTTTATGAAGTAATTAACAGAGACTTTTGTACAACAAAAACAATTAAACCTATTAAGAAAAATATTTTATCCTTCGATTAAATAAAATTAACTTTTTAAGGGATGATAATGAAATACAAAAAAGCAAATACACTTAGTTTGATAAATAACCCCAACAGAATAAGAATTCTTTTAACTTTTTTAATTATAATAATACCGGGCGGCATTTTTACTCTTAATGCACAAGTTGAATTGTTCAAAGATATATTGCCCGGTATTGATGGTTCCTCTCCAACTTACCAAGCAACTGCCGGAAGCCTTGCTTTTTTTTCTGCATATAAAACAGACACAGGAATTGAATTGTGGGTTACGGACGGTACTAATGATGGAACAAAGCTAGTTGCCGATATCAATCCTGGGCAAGAAACATCTAATATTCGAAGCTTTGTTTCGTTTGGAGATGGAGTAGTTTTTAGTGCTGATAACGGAATTATTGGTGATGAGCCATGGTATAGCGATGGTACAACATCGGGCACTTATTTAATTGCTGACGTAAATTTAGGACATAATACTTCTCTACCTTTTTTCTTCATCCGATTTAAAAATAATGTTTATTTTCAGGCACTTAATGTTGACGCAAGCGGTAATCACGGTGTTGAATTGCACCGTACATTAAATTTACCTCCGAATACTGCGGAAATGTTTATTGACCTTAATCAAGGCAATGCTTCTTCGCTAATGTATCCTGGGACACCATTTGCGGCAACTGGAAACAATTTATTCTTTCGAGCTAAAGATGGGGGAAGCACCGGTGAAGAATTATGGGTTACAAATGGGAGTGCAGATAGTACAAAGCTTGTTAAAGATATTAATTTAGGATCTTTTTCTTCTTCACCATTAAACTTATATAGTTTTGGAAACCTTATTTTTTTTATAGCTGATGATGGAATATCAGGATATGAACCATGGATAAGCGACGGAACCGAAGAAGGCACTTTTCAACTAAAAGATGTTAATGTGGGCAAAAATAATGGAGGTAACGCTAGTCCACCTATTCAATTTAATGATAAACTTTTTTTCGCTGCCAGAGATGAAATACATGGAACTGAGCTCTGGATTACCGATGGCACACCTGCCGGAACTAATCTGGTTAAAGATATTTTTCCGGGAAATGGATCCGGTTTGCTTGGGGGGCTTAGAGGAATAATATTTAAAGATCTACTTTTCTTTTTAGCTACCGATAGTATTCATGGGGTAGAATTATGGACATCAGACGGAACTTTAAACGGCACAAAATTGCTTTATGATATCAATCCGGGTATAGGTGAAATATATACAAATTATTTTTTTATATACAATGATGAACTATTCTTCGCAGCCGGAGATGTATGGGCAACAGACGGCACAATTCAAGGTACCAGGCCGGTAATTAGATACTTCTCATTTTTCAATTAAGAATTTACCCGGTCAATTTTTTGAAGTTGGAGGCAATCTTCTTTTTCAGGCTGATGATGGATTAAAAGGAGCTGAATTGTGGAAATATGTGCCCCCAAAATTTAAAATTTTTGTACCTATAAATGGTAACGCAAGAATTGATGCTGGCGGTAATACAGGCATTGCAGTTACCTTCACAGGAATTAGTAAAAATCTATTAAAAGCAGATACCACTTACGCATCACTTTCTGTTGAAAGGTATTCTAATGGCCTAAATAATGTCTCAGGAATAAGTGAAAAAAATGTAGAGTGATTACTATTGGATACTCGAGAACTAATCCCAAAAATAAATTTCAATCAATCTACTTCAATTCATTTTATATTATCTGAACTTCCGGAAATAAATATAACTGATCCATCCAAAGTGGTCGTTTATTATCGTGAGTTTCCTGGTGGTGGAGAATTTATTCCTTTGGCGACAAATTATGATGAAATAAATAATGAAATTGTTGCAGCAGGATTTGAACAATTAGGACAGTTTGTTTTTGCCAGCAATGATTCACTAACAACATCAGTTGAAGAAAATAAATTAACACTTAAAGATTTTAAACTATATCAAAATTATCCAAACCCATTTAATCCAACAACAAAAATAAAATATCAAAATTCTCGCAAATTTGTAGATGCAAATTTGCATCCACAACAAACAACACTTAAAGTATATGACATTCTCGGAAGAGTAGTGGCAACACTTGTAAACAAAAACAACAACTGGCACTTACGAAGTTGAGTTTAACGCATCGAGTTTGCCTTCAGGAATATATTTCTATCGATTAACTTCTAGTGCTTTTAGCAACACAAAAAAGTTAGTTTTTATAAAATAGGATTTTTTTTTGCAGTGATTAAATAAATGTATTATTTATAATATAAAAATTTTAGAATAATTTTATACTCAAATCTTTGCTTGTTGGATATGATTCAACAAACACAGTTAAAATATTGCTAGTTTCATTCCAATAAATTCCATTATGCTTTTTTGCAGAATCTTTTGAGGTAAAATCTTTCACAGATTTATCATTCACTTCAGCATTTAATTTATTTTTTATTCCGTAAAAATTTATTTCATACTCTCTGTTTTGAGGTGCGTTTTTATAAGAGCCGACTGCACTATTTATAATTAGAGTTTTATTGGATTCGTTATAATTCAATTTCGTAATTCTCTTTTCTCCCTTTTTATAATTTTCAGTTATTCCGTCATCTTCATAAAGATTGAAGGTACCATCACTACCGCAGTAAACATTAAGGATTAATTTCTTGTTATTTATAAAAAATGTGCTTAAAGCAAAATCTGAATTAGGAATAATTGAACCTTCTTTAATAAATATTGGAAGCTTGCCCGTTGGAGCCGGATAATTAATAATTTTATTTCCCGGAAGTTTTTCGTTACTCCAGAAATCAAACCAATTTCCTTTTGGCAGCCAAACTTTTACATCACCGCTATCAGAAGCATTTGGGGCAATTAACATTTCATCTCCCCACATATATTGTTCATCATATTTCCACGCATTTGAGTTATTTTGATTATCTATTACCATTGCTCTTGCCATTGGGGCTCCGGTTGCATAAGCATCATAAGCAATCGTATATGTATAAGGAATCAATTTTAATGAAGTTCACAATATTTTTTGGCGTCTTGTTGTGCTTCCAAAGATCGATTCAGCGGCCATCTTGATTGGCCTACTCCATGAGGCCTCCAAAAAGGGGTAAAACTTCCAAAAGCCATAGACCATTGCCTGTACATATTATCATCAGGCCCTTGATTATTTTTACCGCCGTGAAAACCGCCTGCATCATGTCCCCAATAAGAGAAGCCTGAAAGCCCCGCTAATTGTAGACTAACAATTTGTTTTTTCATGTCAATATAATCGGAATTAATATCACCGCTCCACAAAGTGGCATAACGTTGTGCCCCGGCAGTCATTCCTCTAACCCATACAAAAGGACGCTTGTTAAAATTAGTTTTGGTGTTTTTTAACTCAACATCCCATCCATATTTTACAATTGATTTTGCAATTAGGAAAAACCAGTAGTTTCTCATCTCAGCCCAGCTTTTACCGTTATACATAATCATGTTACCTGGAGCCTTTCCCATCTCATCAAATTCATCTATCCAAAGTGCATCACCCGGATAGTTTAATTTGGGATTTAAGGATTTACTCCAGAAAAGATTCCAAAACCATTTCCTAACCGTTTCATTTGTGAAGTCTGGTGCCGATTGGTTAAAATCAATACTATCAGAAACCGGAATATTAAAAGACTTTTTCCATCCTTCACTTTTGCTTGCAATGCATCTGTTAAAATCTATTGTTGTTATCAATCCATTTTTCTGAAGCCAGATTTCATATTCGCCTGGATCAGGGTATCTACCTTTATCCCAATCAAAATAAGATTCGCATCTTTGTCCTCCGCCGGCTCTCCACCTGTTATCATTAACAATATGATCAATGGCGAATCCGGCTTTTCTATGTGCTTTAATTTTTTCTTTCCACCATTTTTCGTCAGATGGATGTTTTGAAGTGTGATCGTTTGCTTTATCGGATAAAGCTAAACCGAAGACAGCTTTTTGTGGAAATCTTGGCCTGCCGGTTAATTGAGTATATCGATTTAATATTTTTCTAAATTCAGGGCCAATAATAAAAAAATAATCCATCCGGCTTTCAAATCCTGAATCGTCAATTCCGAATTCAAATTGCCCATCTTTTCCAAAGTTAAATGTGTTTTCAAATGTAGAATTTAAAAATATTCCGTAACCTTTATTCGATAGAAAAAAGGGGACATTAAAGGAGCCTGCTGCTGATGCTTGCTGCCATAATTTCTCCTGATGATTTTATCTTTTAAATCTATACTTTCGGACATCCCTTTATAAGTATGCCCTAATCCTGTAAAGTGTTCCGTTGAGTCATAATTAAATTTCACGCATGTTTTATTGCCTTCCCAATAAATGCCATTTAAATCTTTTAAAAGAGACGATGAATTATCATTTTGGAAAAATTCGATTCGAAGCTGCTGTTTGCTAATTTTAATTGTAACACCATCCCGGGATTCTGTTTTAAGAGTTAAATCATTTGCACTTTCATTAATAATAAATTGGCCGTTCCAATTATGCGACTCAACCATTTCATAATAGTTATCAAGGAAAAACTCTTCACCTTTTCTTGCGTATTGAATTCTTATTATATACTTGCCGTAAGGAGTAACTCTTAGCTTTTGTGCGGTGGTTGTAGTAAAAATAATACTACTGCCATCACTTACATATCCGGAATATTTGTCTAATTTTTCTTGCGCAAAAATTATTGTGCATCCAAAGATTATTGAAATAATAAATATAAATTTACTTCTATAATTATTTGAAGACCGCATTTCTAATTTTCTCTCTTTTGAATTTTAGTTGATTTGAAATTTATACAAATTGAGAGAATTTGAGAAAAAGTAAAATAATATTCGAATAAAATTTTTTCCCCTTATAAGTCAGCCGTAGAGTTTAATTTCAACGATTTTTTATAAAAACTCTCAATTAAGTATTGCTTACTATATTATTTTAAAAAGTCTTAAAGAGAAATTATTATATTAGTCCTTATCGAACAATTAAATTTTTTTTACAACTAACAGCATAATAAAGCAATACGTAATGTCTAGTATAGGTACAATAAAA
>CAWGRT010000016.1:0-17045 GCA_963825035.1 Candidatus Krumholzibacteriia bacterium
AGCAGCAGGCCGCAGGCCACCAGCAGGAAGATTCGGTGATATCCGTTGGGCATCATCCCACCCCCTAGATTCGGGACGCTCGATTCAGTCTACCAGATCCGGCGGGTGCGGGCTACCCGCCCACGAGCGTACAACACGCCCCCCCCCCCCCCGTCAAACCCCTCGGGACGGCGCCAACGAAAAGGGGCCCCGTGGGCCCCTCGTATTTTCGCAATCAATGCCCCATGATCGCATTCAGCCGCCGCCCGCCCGGAGCCCCCGCGCCAGCTCCGCGATGACCCGCGGATACAGCTCGCACTCGGCGGCGAACACCCGGTCCGCCAAGGCGTGTTCGTCGTCGCCCGGCAGCACCGGCACCCGCTGCCTGACCCAGGATCGGCCCTCGTCGTAGTGGTCGCTCACCAGGTGGACGGTGCAGCCGCTCTCGGTCTCGCCGGCGGCCAGCACGGCCCGGTGCACGCGGTCGCCGTACATGCCCTGGCCGCCGAACTTGGGCAGCAGGGCCGGGTGGATGTTCACACCGGACCGGTGAAGCCCGCCGGCGGCACGTAGTAGCAGAGGTAGCCGGCCAGGGCGATGATCTCCGGCCGGTGCGGCGCCAGCCAGGCGTTGACCGCCGCGCTGTGGGCCGCGGCGTCGGGGTAGTCCCGGCGCCGGATCACCGCGCAGGGCAGGTCGGCGGCGCGGGCGATCTCGACGCCGCGCACGTCGCCGCGGCTGGCGACCACGCCGACGATGGCGACCGGCAGCTGCCCCGCCGCGATCCTCGCCAGGAAGTTCGCCAGGGTGCGGCCGCTGCCCGAGAGCAGCACCGCCAGGCGCACGGGCTCGCTCACGTCCGGCTCCCCCTGCCGGCGGCCAGTTCGGCGCGTCAGCGCGGCCAGCACCCGGCGGTGGGCCGCGAAGGCCACCGGGCCCGGGCGGGTCGGTCGGGCGGGAAGAAGCCCACCTCGGTCGGCGTCGTCGCCCGCCTCCAGCGCGGCCGCCGGTCTCCTCGGCCCGGTAGAACACCACCAGCACCGGCCGGTCCGGGGGCAGGATGCCCGTCTCGCACCGCGTAGAGGCCGGTCAGGCGCACCTCCAGGCCCGTCTCCTCGGGGCCTCGCGCACGGCGGTCTGTCTCGGCCGACTCGTCCCACTCCATGAAGCCGGTGGGCAGGCACCAGTCGCCGGCGCTTGGGCTCGAACCGGCGGCGCACCAGGCAGACCTGGTCGTCCCGCAGCAGCACCACCCCCGCGCCCGGCGCCGGGTTCAGGTACTGGACGAAGCCGCAGGCGGGGCACCAGGGCCGCTCGCTCGCCGCCGTCCAGGCGGCGGTCCATCGGCGCTCGCGGCAGCGGGGGCACCAGGTGAAGACGTGGTCGGCGAGTCGCTCACGGTCGGCCGCCTCACGGTCCGCGCGGGCCGCGACCAGGAGCACGACCACCGCCCACAGGAGCCAGCAGCACGGCCACCGGCCAGGCGCCGCAGCGCACGTACAGGGTGTCGGCGCGGCCGGCCGTGACCGCGGCCTGGACCACGCCGCGGCGGCCCAGGTCCAGTTCGCCCAGACGCGGCCGTCGGTCGTCGCAGATCAGGCTGATGCCGTTGTTGGCGCGACCGCACCAGCGGCACCGCGCACGCCGCGGCGCGCAGGCGGGCCATGGCCGCGTGCTGGCGCGGCCCGGCCGACTTGCCGAACCAGCCGTCGTTGGTGATGACCATCAGGCAGCGGCTGCCCCGGCGCACGGCGCCGCGCGCCAGGCGCCCGAAGATCGACTCGAAGCAGATCATGCCCGAGAAGGGGAACGCGCCCTCGATCGGTGGCCAGCACCAGGGGCGCGGGCGGCGGGCCCGGCGTCCACTCGGCCTGGCCCACGGTCGACCTTGGCCAGAAAAGGCAGCCAGCGGGTGAAGGGCATGGCCTCGCCGATGGGCAGCAGGTGGTGCTTGGCGTAGCGGTCGCGGCAGCACGCCGTCGGCGCCGAACAGGCCCGACGAGTTGTAGGTCAGCACCTTGCCCGCCGGGAGCCCGCGCCGCGTCGGGGAAGCCCGCGTACAGGGGGATGCCCGCCTTGCGCACCGTCCCGCGGGTCCAGCCCAGCATCTGCGGGTCATAGCGCACGTAGGCGGGGATGGCGGTCTCGGCCCACACCGCCAGCTGCGCGCCGTGGCGGGCCGCGGCCACGGTCAGGGTCTCGTAGGGGATCTTCGAGGAGTCGATCTTCGCCTGGTCCCACTTGTCGGCCAGGGCCACGTTCGCCTGCACGGCGGCGATCTGCAGCGGGCGCCGTGCGCAGGGAGTCGCCGGCGGTGGCCGCCGGCGGCGGCGCCACGTGCAGGAGCGCGCCGGCCGGCCAGCAGCAGCAGCCCCGGCGCCCGCCGCCGCGCCCAGCAGCACGCCGGCGCGTGGGCCGCGCCGTCGGCCCCCGCGCGCCAGCCACCAGGCGGCGCCCGCGCGCGCCCAGGAACGCCACCGCCGCCCCCACGCCGGGCTCGCCGGCGGTGCGCAGCAGGCGCCATCAGGGGCGTGCCCGCGACCGCCGCGCTGCCCAGGCACCAGCCGAAGCCCATCTCGCCCTGGCCGCGCAGGACCTCCACGGCCGCCCACAGCACCGGCAGCAGCAGCAGGGCGCGGTCCGGCGCCCGCGGCGCCGGCGCGCCCGGCCGAAGGCCCAGCCCACGGCCAGGTAGAACAGCGACACGTAGAAGATGGTCGCGATGGCCTGGATGTACTTCAGCGACTCGAAGGGGATGGTCTTGGCCGGCACCAGCAGAAAGAGCCAGGACAGCAGCGTGGCCTGGTGGGCCAGGCCGAAGACCCAGGCCGGCCAACGCGGGCCGCTCGGCGCGGGCCATCTGCACGAAGAGCAGGGCCAGGCCCAGGCCG
Source organism: Candidatus Krumholzibacteriia bacterium (assembly GCA_963825035.1). Taxonomy (GTDB): domain Bacteria; phylum Krumholzibacteriota; class Krumholzibacteriia; order LZORAL124-64-63; family LZORAL124-64-63; genus JACZKN01. The sequence goes on from CAWGRT010000016.1 coordinate 2,871, forward strand.
GCACGAGCAGGCCCGGTGAACCGGAACGGAGGCAGCCCCGCGGTGACCACGAGGCCGGCCAGCAGGGCGAGGTTGGTTTCCAGGGACGGGCCGGCCGAAGCGCGGCACGAGGGGCGTGCGGTGACGGCGTCATGGGCAGCAACATACTGCACGCCCCCGGGGGTGTAAAGGCGGGCGGCGCCGGGGCCAACGCCGCCCGCCGGCCCGCGTCCCGGACCGTCCGCGGGCGGTCCGGGCCAGCACCCCGTCCCCCGGCCCGGGGCGTCACGCCGACCCTCCGGCCTTGATCAGGTCGGTCATGCCGTAGCGGGCGATCTTCTTGTACAGCCCCTGGCGCGACAGGCCCAGGCGCCGGGCGGCCGCCGCCTTGCGCCCCTCGGTGGCGGCGATGGCCTTGCGGATGAGGTAGCGCTCGAGGATCTCGTTGGCCTGGTCCAGCTCGCGCAGGGTGCCCAGGTCGGCGGCCTCGACGCGGCTGCGGGCGCGGGCGGCCTGGATCTCGGGCGAGAGGTGCTCCAGCGGATGAGGCGCTCGCCGGCCGTGCAGGGCCACGAAGCGCTGCACCTCGTTCTCCAGCTCGCGCACGTTGCCCGGCCAGCGCCAGGCCTGCAGGGCGGCCAGGGCCCGCTCGTCGAAGGCGCGCAGCCAGCGGATCGACGCGCCGGCTGCTTCAGGAACCAGGCGAACAGGTGCGCCACGTCCTCGGGCCGATGGCGCAGGGCGGGGATCTCCAGGCTGACCACCTTCAGCCGGTAGTAGAGGTCGAGCCGGAAGCGTCCCTGCTCGATCTCCCGGTGCAGGTCCTTGTGGGTGGCGGCCACGAAGCGGATGTCCACGGGCCGGGCCACCAGCTCGCCGATGCGGCGGACCTTCCGCTCCTGCATCGTGCGCAGCAGCTTGATCTGCAGGGCCAGCGGCATGTCCCCGATCTCGTCCAGGAAGAAGGTGCCGCCGTCGGCCGCCGACAGCAGGCCCTTCTTGTCGCCGGCCGCGCCGGTGAAGGCGCCGGCGCGGTGGCCGAAGAGCTCGGACTCGAACAGGGTCTCCGGCAGGGCGGCGCAGTTCTGCCCCACGAACGGTCCCGCGCCGGCGGTCGCTGAGGCGGTGCAGCGCCGCGGCGACGATCTCCTTGCCGGTGCCGCTCTCCCCCTGCAGCAGCACGTTCACGCCGCTGGTGGCCACGGGGCCACGCGGCGGCCCAGCTCGCGCATCTCGCGGCTGGTGCCCACGCAGCCGGGGATGCCGGGCACCATCACCGGGCGCGGCAGGGGCACCAGGCCCCGCTCACCCGGGGGCACCGCCGGCGACGCCACCGCCGCGGCCGTCGGCGGCAGCGGAAAGAGGGTGGGCTGCCGCGCCGCCAACAGCCCGCGTCTCCGGCGGCAGCACCGGCTCCAGCTGACCCAGCACCGCGCCCAGGCGGGCCGCCAGGTCCTGGGCCCACAGGAACACCGTCTCCCGCCAGGCCTCGGCGGCGTCGAACCACACGGCCAGGCAGGCGCGGACCCGGCCGTCCAGCCGCAAGGGCTCCAGCCAGAGAGCCGCGTCGTCTTCGCGGGGCAGGAGCTGCTCCCGCTCGTCGGTCATGGTCTGCAGCATGGCCCCCAGGGGCGGCCGCCCGGCCAGGCCGCGGCGCGCGGCCGCGCCCCAGGCCCAGGCGTAGAGCATGCCCAGGGGGGCGTCGGGCACCGGCCCGCTGCTGCGGACCAGCCACAAGGCGGCGCCTTGCCCTCCGTGGGGAAAACGGCGCATCTCCTCCTGCCAAAAGCGGACGGAATCCATGGCGAGAACTCCTTGCAGCGCACGGGTGTCGGATCCGTCGGCCGCGGAGGTGTCCCGCGCCGCCGGGTTCGCCGCCGATCATGCAGGGCTGATGCCATGGACCGGGAGACGGGAATCATCGCCCAAGAGGTTGGTGGAAAGGCTATTGGGAGGCACGGCGGCGTGTCACGCCGTGTCCCGACGAATCGCATCGGGACGCAACGGGACGCAACGGGACACGTCGGGACACCGCACGGGTCCCGCCGTGGGACAGGACCGCGCCGGCCGCTACCGGTACCGCGCCTTGAGCGTCCCGAAGCTGACCTCGCCGTTGGGCACGGCCGCGTCCACCACCACCGCCGGGGTGACCACCGCGTAGTCCCAGGTGCCGGCGCAGTAGTACACCGGATCGTAGCCGGCGAAGGTCACCCGGGTGCCCGTGGGCGAGGGCACGACGGCGGCCGAACCGTCGGTGAACGCCGCCGGATCCACGGCCAGGGTCAGGCGCGCCACCACGTAGGGGCTCCCGCCGCGGGTGCAGTCGAAGTCGCCGATGCGCACGTCCGCATAGCCGTACTTGAGGATGTCCACCGAGCCGATGGGGTTGCCGGTGGTGAGCACCTCGAAATCCTTGATGGCCAGGCCCGGCCCGAAGTGCCAGGTGCCGATGGTCTCCACCCAGAGGGCGGGGGCTTCGTCGGCGCGGATCCGCAGCCAGAGGTCGTGGTCCCCGGCGCCCGACACCACCAGGGTGTCGGCCTCGGCGTCGGAATTCCACGAGAGGTAGGCCAGGTGGTCCAGCTCGCTGGCGGCGGCGGACGCCGCGGCCAGCAGCGGCAGCAGCAGGGCGAGGGCGATCGTGCGGTGGGACATGGCGTGAACTCCGGTCGTTGGCGCCGATCGGGGACATATGCGATCAGTGTACACCGATTTTCAGCCAGAAGCCAGCGGGCGGGCCGTTCAGTCGGCGGCGGCCACCGAGAAGCGGGCGCGGACCTCGTCGTCCACGTCGGTGGGGCGGCCGGTGGCCCGGCTCATGGGGCACCACACGGTGCGCGCGACGGCCAGCACCTTGCCGTCCCCCGCGCGGGTGATCTCCGTGTGGCGGTCGAAGGCGCGCCGCCCGGCCCGGCCGATCCAGGTGCGGACGATCACCTCGTCCCCCAGGAAGGTGGGCCGCTTGTAGTCGATCTCGTGGCGGGTGACCACCCAGAACAGTGCCGCCTGGGCGGCGGCCGGCGCGGCGGCGGTCCAGTGGGCGATGGCCGCCTCCTGGACCCAGCGCAGGTAGACCACGTTGTTCACGTGGCCCAGGAGGTCGATGTCCCCGGGCTGGGCGGTCAGGCGCAGTTCGTAGGGGGCCACGGCTTCCATCGCGATCTCCGGTCCAGCATTCAGAAGGGCAGGCGGACCTTGGCCTCGCCCGCGGTGACCTCGCCGATGCGCACGGCGTCGCAGGCTGCGCCCAGGTCCAGGTCCGCCGGCGCGATCACCACCATGCCGATGCCCATGTTGAACACCCGGTGCATCTCGGCGGGCGCGACGCCGCCCTTCCGCGGCGATGAGGGTGAAGATGGGCGGCACGGTCCAGGCCGACGGGTCCACGTGGACGCACAGGCCGTCGGGCACCACCCGCGGGATGTTGTCATAGAAGCCGCCGCCGGTGATGTGGGCCAGGCCGTGGACGGCGGCGCGGCCGTGGTCCCGCCACACCGCCCGCAGGTCGGGCAGGTAGCTGCGGTGCACCGCCAGCAGGGCGTCGGCCACGCTGGCGCCGCCCAGCTCGGCGGGCGTGTCGGTCGACCGCGTAAGCCCGCGGTCTCCAGCAGCACCTTGCGGGCCAGGGAGTAGCCGTTGGTGTGCAGGCCCGTCGAGGGCAGGCCCCACACCGCGTCGCCGGCGGCGATGCGCGAGCCGTCGATGACGTCGGCCTGCGCGCACGCGGCCCGACGATGGTGCCGGCCAGGTCGAACTCGCCCGCGGCGTACACGCCGGGCATCTCCGCGGTCTCGCCGCCCAGCAGGGCGCAGCCGTTGGCGCGGCAGCCCCGGGCGAAGCCCTCGAGCACCGCCGGCAGCACGTCCTCGTCCAGCCGGCTGGTGGCGAAGTAGTCCAGGAAGAACAGGGGCTCGGCGCCCTGGACCAGGATGTCGTCGACGCAGTGGTTGACCAGATCCTCGCCCACCGTGTCGTAGCGGCCCGCCAGGCGCGCCACCATCACCTTGGTGCCCACGCCGTCCACCGAGGCCACCAGCAGGGGCTCGCCCGGCGCCGGCTGGAACAGGCCGCCGAAGGCCCCCACGTCGTTGCGCACCCGCTCGTCCCAGGTGGAGCTTGACCGCGTCCTTGGCCCGGGCCAGGGCGCGCGTGGCCGCGTCGATGTTCACGCCGCTGTCCGCGTACTTCATGGGATCGTCTCCGGATCTGCGGGGCCGTCGGTCGCGGCGCAAACGCCGCGGCGACCGCGGGAGGCGGCCGCCGTCGGGATGATAATCAGCGCCGGGGCGCGGTTCAAGCGTCGGCGGAACCGGCGGATTTCAGGGCGTGCATGGAGAGGCGGCGGTTCAGGGCGTCGAGGACCGCGAAGACGATGGCCTGCTGGCGGTTGTGGTCGGCGCGGCAGGTGCCGAAGAGGGTCTCGCTGCGGCGCCCCTCCACCAGGTCCACGGCCACCAGCACCACGGCGGTGCCGCCGACGGCCTCGGTGCGGATCTCGTTCAGGTGCAGCAGCAGGGGGTCGGCCAGCAGCTCGCCGACCGCGTCCAGTGTCGCCTCGGCCACGGCCACCACGTCGCTGCCCGCGTGGTTGGGCACCTCGCGGGTGCCGCGGGCCTCCAGGTCGCCGGCGCGCAGCCGCACCTCGGCGCGCACCAGGGTCTCGGAGGTCATCACGCCCACGCCGCCGCACTGGATGCGCGGCGTCGAGGTCCTCGGCCACCAGCACCGCGGGCACGGGGGGCGCGGCGGTGGCGGTGGCGGTGGCCGTCGGCGCGGGCTGGGGCTCGGCGGCCGGCGCCGCGGCGGGCGCCGGGCGCGCCCACGGCAGCCGGGTCCGGGCCCATGCCCGCCGCGCCCAGCACGAAGGCCGCGTCGTCGTCGTCCGCCCAGCACGGCCTCGTCCACCATCTGCACGACGCCGATCTTCTTGTAGTAGACATCCAGACCCAGGCGGGCCTTCAGCAGGCCCTCCACGTCCCGGACGAGGTGGCGGGGTTCGCGTTCCATGCCGGCCACCACGTGCACGCCGGAGATCTCGCCGTCGTCGTCGAGATCGATCTTGCATTCACGTACGCCGTTGATTTGGCAGATCCAACGCTGGGCGTCGTCGACCCAGGCGTCACGGTCTGTCGGGTCCCACTCCAACGTCGTTTTCCCCCAAGCGGGTAAGCGTTCAGTGACGCGGCCGGCGAGGCTGGATACGGTCCGGGATCGGGCGAGATCCCATCTTACCACACCGCAATTGTTCCCACAACATGATTGTCCGAATCAGCGGCATACAGGGTCGTTCACGGGACAGCGGCGCCGCTCCCGCAGGGCGGCGCCGCCGTGGGCGTCGCAGGCGAGGCCCGGTTCAGGGCACCATCATGGCCCGCAGGGCGGCCAGGCGCGCGGCGTAGGCCGCGTCGTCCACCGCCAGCAGCCCCTCGACGCTGAAGCCCTCGGGGCAGAAGCTGGCCGTCACCGTGCCGTCCAGCATGGCGGCGCGGAAGGGGGCGTCGTCGCTGTCCCGGTCCGCGCCGGCCAGGGCCAGGCTGCGCCATGAAGCCGCCGGCGAAGCGAATCGCCCGCGCCGGTGGGATCGATCACGTCGTCCAGGATGCAGCGCCGGCACCGCCAGCACGCCGTCGGGGCCGAAGAACAGGGCCCCGTGCTCGCCCTTCTTGACGATGACCCGCGCCGGGCCCATGGCCTGGATGGCCCGCGGCGGCGTGGGCCAGGCTGCGCTCGCCCGTCAGCAGGCGCGCCTCGCCGTCGTTGACCAGCAGCACGTCCACCTTGGCCAGCACCTGCGCAGCTCGTCGGGGGTGGTCTCGATCCACAGGTTCATGGTGTCCAGGGCCACCAGCCGCGGCCCGGCCATGGCCTCGAGCACCTGCAGCTGCAGGGCCGGGTGGATGTTGGCCAGGAAGAGGTACTCGCTGCCGCGCCCAGTCGGCCGGGATCTCGGGCCGGAAGTCGGCGAACACCCCCAGCTCGGTGGCCAGGGTGTCGCGTTCGATCATGTCGCGCGTGGTAGCGGCCCGACCAGTGGAAGGACTTGCCCGGCACCCGGACGATGCCCGCGATGTCGGCGCCGCGCGCCGCCAGCAGGTCCAGGTCCGCCTGGCGGAAGTCGTCGCCGACCACGCCCACGCAGCGCACGGGCACCTGCCCAGGGCGGCCAGGGCAGAAGAAGCTGGCGCTGCCCCCCAGCTGGCGTTCGCGCCGCTCGCGCGCGGTCTCCACCGTGTCGTAGGCCACCGAGCCGACCACCAGGATCGCTCATCAGTCCCTCTTCTCCATTTCCTCGGGCGCCTCGACGCCGAGCATGTCCAGCACCAGCCTGATCACGCGGCGCGTCACCAGGCTCAGGTGCAGCTGCGCCAGGCGGCGTCCCTCTTCCTGCTCGAGGATCTTCCGGCACTGGTTGTAGAACTGGTTGTAGAGGCCGGCGATCTCGTCCACGTAGCCGGTCAGCCGGTGGGGCTCGCGGGCCTGGGCCGCCGAGACGATCACCTGGGGCAGCCGGATCAGCTCGCGCACCAGGTTCCACTCGGCCTCGTGCTCCAGCTGGGCCAGGCTGGCGGCCGTCGGTTCGCCCACGACGACCTTGGCCTCTTCTGCGGACTTGGCCAGCAGGGAGCAGATGCGCGCGTGGGCGTACTTGACCTTCATGACCGGGTTCTCGTCCGACTGCTCCTTGGCCAGGTCCAGATCGAAGTCCAGGTGGCTGTTGGGCTTCCGGGTCAGGAAGATGTACTTGGCGACGTCGGCGCCCACCTCGTCGATGAGCTCGTCCATGGTCACGAACTGGCCCCGCCGCTTGGACATCTGGATGTTGCGGCCGCCCTCGAGGAAGGTCACGTGCTGGAGGATCTGCACCTCGAGCCAGTCGCGCCCGATGCCCAGGGCCTCCATGGCCCCCTGCATGCGCGGGATGTAGCCGTGGTGGTCCGGCCCCCAGAAGTCGATGGCGTGCTCGAAGCCCCGCTGGAACTTGTGGTAGTGGTAGGCGATGTCGGCCAGGAAGTAGGTGGGCACCCCGTCGGCCCGGACCAGCACCCGGTCCTTCTCGTCGCCGTAGTCGGTGGACCGGAACCAGACGGCGCCGTCCTCCTCGTAGGTGGCGCCCATCTTCTTGAGCTTGTCCAGGGCGCGCTCCACCCGCTTGGTCTCGTGCAGTTCCGACTCGAAGTACCAGGTCTCGAAGCGCAGGCCGAAGCGGCGGCAGGTCTCCCGCTGCCAGGAGAGGATCTTCATCAGGGCGTACTTGGCGAAGCAGCGGATGGACTCCGGCTCCGGCAGCTTGCGCCAGTCCTCGGCGTTGCCCTCGGGCGCGCGCACCCGCTGGAAGCTCTCGTCGTCGAAGGCGGTGGTGGCCCGCTTGATGACGTTGGTGTCCCGGTCCTGCAGCTCGGCGGCCATGATCTCCAGGTAGCGTCCCTGGTAGCCCCCCTCGGGGAAGGGGACGGGCTCGCCCACCAGCTGCAGGTAGTTGGCCCGCAGCGACGCGCCCAGCAGGCTGACCTGGCGGCCGGCGTCGTTCACGTAGTACTCGGCGTGCGCGTCGTAGCCGATGGCGTCCAGCAGGCGCACCAGGGTCATGCCGAAGGCGCCGGCCCGGGCCGAGACCACGTTCAGGGGGCCGGTGGGATTGGCGCTGATGAACTCCACGTTGATGCGCTTGTTGCCGCCGGTCTTGATGTCCTCCAGCGCGCCGTCGGGCCGCCACACGTCCAGCAGCAGCTTGATCTGGTGGGGGCGCGCGATGCGGAAGTTGATGAAGCCCGGGCCGGCGATCTCCACCGACTCGATGATCTCCTTGGGCAGCTCCACCCGCGCGGCGATCTCGCCCGCCAGTTCCCGGGGCTTGCGCTTCAGCCGCCCGCCCAGGGCCAGGGCCAGGTTGGTGCTCAGGTCGCCGTGGCTGCGGTCGCGGGGCTTCTCCAGGAGGATCTCCATGTCCTCCTCGTAGACGCCGTAGGTCTCCAGGGCCGCCAGCAGCCCCTTGCGCAGGATATCCTCGACCATGGCCTAGTTCCCCTGGTCCGGGCCGCCGGGGGCGGCGGCCGTGGTGAAGTTCAGGTCCGGCTGGCGCGCGGCGGCGCCGTGGGCGGCGAACCAGGCCGGCTCCAGGTCCAGGCGCGGCGCGTCGCCCCACAGCCGTTCGAGCTGGAAGTACTCGCGGGTGCGTTCGTGGAAGACGTGGACCACCACGTCGAAGAAGTCCAGCAGGGCCCACTGGCCGTCGTCCACGCCCTCCTGGCCGCGGGCCTTCTGGCCGTCGTCCAGGGCCTTGTCCCGGACCCAGCGGGCCAGGCCGCGCACCTGGGTGTCGGAATGCCCGCTGGCGATGACGAAGAAGTCGCACACGTCCGAGCGCCCGCGCAGGTCCAGCACCGTCACGTCGACGGCCGCCTTTTCCAGCAGGCGCCAGGCGACGCGCTCGGCCAGGTTCCAGGCGGCCGAGTCGTCGGGCATCACGGGGGCCGGGCTCGCCGCGGAGGTCTGGTCCGGGGCGGCGGCGGGGGGATTGGCGGAATCTGTCATGGGCTCCCGGCGATCAGTTGAGGCGGTTGATGACGTACTCGACGGCGACCGCCAGCAGGTCCTTCTGGGGACCGGATGCCACCGGACCGAGGGAGGCCTTGGCCTCCTCGCCGAACTCGCGGGCCTTGGCGAAGGCGTAGTCCACGCCGCCGTGGCCGGTGACGAAGGCCCGGACCTCGGACCAGCAGCCCGCCCGCTCGCGGGGGTCGCGGGCCCCGGCCAGCTCCATCACCCGGGCCCGGGCGTCGGCGGGCGCGTTGCGCAGGGCGGCGATCAGGGGCAGCGTGATCCGCCCCTCCTCCCAGTCCTGGCCGGTGGGCTTGCCCAGGCGGCGCTCGTCGCCCAGGTAGTCGAAGATGTCGTCGGTGATCTGGAACACCAGGCCCGTGCGGTTGCCGAAGGCGCCGAAGGCCTCCTCCTGGTCCGCCAGGCGCGGGTTGAACGAGGCCCCGATGCGGCAGCTGTTCTCGATGAGCGACGCGGTCTTCTGGTCGATGACCTGCAGGTAGCGCGCCTCGGCGATGTCCATGTCCCAGCGGTGCTCCAGCTGGAGCATCTCGGCCTCGCTCATGAGCACGGTGGTCCGGGCCAGCAGCTCGACGGCGTGGGTCAGCCCGGCGGCACACAGGTTGTGCAGGGCCTTGCTGTACAGGTAGTCGCCCATGATCAGGGCGGCGCTGCGCCCGTACTTGACGTTGACCGCCGGCAGGCCGCGCCGGGTCAGGGCGTCGTCGATGAAGTCGTCGTGCACCAGGGTCGCCGTGTGCACCAGCTCGACGCTGGCCGCCGCGGTGATGGCCTCGGGCGGGAAGGTCTCCCCGTCCTGGGCCGCCAGCAGCAGCAGGGTGGGCCGGAACCGCTTGCTCTTGCCCTGGCGGATGTGGTCGCAGATCTCGCGGGTCAGGGGGCTGTCCCCGTCGGTGATGCGGCGGAACTCGGCGTCCACCGCCGCGAGCGCCGGGGCGATCTTCTGCTGCAGGGTGATGAGCCGGATGCGCTCGCGCTCAAGCATCGACATGGGACCCACTCTCGCAGGAAAAGGCAATCCCCGGCCAGGGGCACGGTCTGACCGGCCCCGCTCCCGGGTGTTCGTCACAAATAATTCGCAAACAGGCGCCTATGTCAATCCTGTTTCCTGCGGCGCCGCACCACCACCTGGGAAATCAGCGCCGATCCGAAGTACAGGACCAGCACCGGCAGGGCCATCATCACCTGGCTGGCCACGTCGGGCGGGGTGAGGATGGCCGAGACCGTGAAGATGCCCACCACGGCGAACCGCCAGGTCCGCAACAGCATGCGCGGCTCGATGATGCCCGCCACGCTCAGCCCCAGCACCAGCAGGGGCAGCTCGAAGACCAGCCCGAAGGCCAGGCACAGCCGGGCCACGAAGCTGAAGTAGGGCCCCACCCCGATCAGGGGCTTGACCAGGTTCGTGCCGAAACTGAGCAGGAAGGCCATCACCTTGGGGATGACCACGCCGAAGGCGAAGGCCACGCCCGTGTAGAACAGTAGCGTGGTGGAGACCAGGAGCGGCGTGACCACCTTGCGCTCGCGCTTGTAGAGCCCCGGCAGGATGAAGCCGTAGATCTTGAAGAAGATGAAGGGCGCCATGACGAACAGCCCCGCCACCGCCGAGATCTTCAGGCGCACCAGGAAAGCCTCGCTGGGCTCGGTGAAGTAGATCCCCTCGTCCTTGATGGGCCGGATCATGAACTCCAGCAGGTGGGCCGACCAGAACCAGCACAGGATCATCGCCGCGACGGCCGCGATGCCCGACTGCATGATGACCCCGCGCAGTTCCTCCAGGTGATCCAGCAGGCCCATGCTGGCGCCGTCGTCCGGATCGCCGTCGCCGTCCGCGCCGTCGGGGTCGCCCGCCGGCGGCTCGGCGTCGCCGCCGTCCCCGCCGTCCCCGCCGCCGCCGCCGCCGGCCGCCGGGTGGCCCGGCGCCGGTTCGAGGTCGGCGAACGCCGGCCTGGTCGGCAGGCTGCCGCGGGGCGTCGTCGGGTGCGGGTCCGCCCGGCCCGCGCTCGTCGGGACGCTCGCTCATCGGCGTCCTTCCCGCTCGGTCTGCAGGTCCCGCAGCAGGGCCGCGAACTCGTCCACGCGCTGGAAGCTGTGGTAGACCGAGGCGAAGCGCACGTAGGCCACGTCGTCCACCTCGTGCAGCACGCTCCAGGACCAGGTCGCCGATGGCCGCGCTGGCCACCTCGCGGCGGCCGCTGCTGGCCAGGTCGTGCTCCACCCGGTCGACGATGATCTCGATCTCCTCGAGGGACACCGGCCGCTTCTCGCAGGCCTTGGTCACCCCGAGGATGACCTTGCTGCGGTCGTAGGGCACGCGCTGGCCGCTGCGCTTGACCACGACGACGGGCCGCATCTCCACCGCCTCGTAGGTGGTGTAGCGGTCGCCGCAGGCGGTGCACTCGCGGCGGCGCCGCACGGCCCGGCCGTCGCGCACGGCGCGGCTGTCGATCACCTTGTCCTCGTCACTGCCGCAGCGGGGGCACTTCACCGGCCGCGCCTCCTAGGCCAGGTCCGGATACAGGGGGAAGGCCGCGCTCAGTTCGGCGGCCTCGGCGCGCAGCCGGTCCAGGGCGTCCTGGTCGTCGCGATGCTGCACGGCCCGGTCCATGATGTCGGCGATGCGGCTTCATCTCGGCCGCCCCCATGCCGCGCGTGGTCAGCGCCGGCGTGCCCAGGCGGATGCCGCTGGTCACGAAGGGGCTCTCCTGGTCGAAGGGCACCGTGTTCTTGTTGGCGGTGATGCCCACGTGCTCCAGCAGCTCTTCCATGTCCTTGCCGGTCAGGCCCTTGTTGCTGACGTTGACCAGCAGCAGGTGGTTGTCGGTGCCGCCGGAGACCAGGTGGAACCCCTTCTCCAGCAGGGCATCGCCCAGCGCCTTGGCGTTGGCCACCATGGCCTGGGCGTAGGCTTTGAAGCCGGGCTGCATCGCCTCGTGGAAGCAGACGGCCTTGGCCGCGATCACGTGCATCAGGGGCCCGCCCTGGATGCCCGGGAAGTTCATCTTCTGTACGGGCGCGAAGAAGTCCTTCTTCGTCAGCACGAGGCCGCCCCGCGGACCGCGCAGGGTCTTGTGGGTGGTCGAGGTGACCACGTCGCACCAGGGCACCGGGCTGGGGTGCACGCCGCCGGCCACCAGGCCCGCCACGTGGGCCATGTCGAACAGGAGGATGGCCTCGACCTCGTCGGCGATGCTGCGCAGCTTCTCGAAGTCCCAGAACCGCGGGTAGGCGCTGGCGCCGCCCACGATCATCTTCGGGCGTTCGGCCTTGGCCTGCTCGCGCAGCTTGTCGTAGTCGATGGTCTCGGTGTCCGGGGCGACCTCGTAGTGGCCGGCGTCGAACAGCAGGCCCGAGAAGTTGACCGGGTGGCCGTGGGTCAGGTGGCCGCCGTGGCTGAGGCTCAGGCCCAGGATCTTGTCGCCGGGCTTGAGGAAGGCCAGGTAGGCGGTCATGTTGGCGGTGGAGCCGCTGTGGGGCTGGACGTTGGCCCGCTCGGCCCCGAACAGCGCCATGGCGCGCTTCTTGGCCAGGGTCTCGGCCTCGTCCACGTGGACGCAGCCGCCGTAGTAGCGCTTGCCCGGGTAGCCCTCGGCATACTTGTTGGTCAGGACCGAGCCCATGGTCTCCATCACCGCCGGGCTGGTGAAGTTCTCGCTGGCGATCATCTCCAGCTGGGCGCGTTGCCGCCCCAGCTCCGCCTCCAGCACCGCCGCGATCTCGGGATCCGTCTTGCGCACCTCGTCGTACATGGCCCCACTCCCGGGTTTCGATCCGTTAGCCGTTGGTGTGGTCGGCTTCGTAGCCGGTGATCTTGTCCACGCGCCGCTGGTGGCGCCCGCCCTCGAACGACGCGCCCAGCCAGGCGTCCACCACGCGCAGGGCCTGGGCGACGTCGAGTGCCGTCGCCGCTGAGGCAGAGCACGTTGCTGTCGTTGTGCCGCCGGGTGGTCCGCGCCTGCTCCTCGGTGAAGCACAGGGCGGCGCGCACGCCGCGCACCTTGTTGGCGGCGATGCACACCCCGATGCCCGAGCCGCAGATCGAGCACGCCCAGGTCCGCCGCGCCGCCGGCCACCGCCTCGCCCACGGGGAAGGCCGCGTCCGGGTAGTCCGACGACTCGGGCCCGTGGGCGCCGAAGTCCTCCACCGTGTCGCCCCGCTGCCGCAGGTGGTCGCTGATGGCCTCCTTGTGGCCGAAGCCCCGGTGGTCGCTGCCGATGGCGATGATCATGGCGTCCCTTCCTGGTCGGGGGCGGCCGCCAGATGCGGCGCCCAGGCTGTCAGCAGGCGGCGGATCTGCGCGCGCGCGTGCCAGCGGCGATAGGTCGTCCTCAGGTCGGCGCCCCAGGGGTCGGCGACCTCCTCGCAGTCCGGCGTCGGGCCGGCGGTCAGGTCGCCGCCCGGCGCCCCCAGCAGACCGATGCGGACACCCCGCCGCCCCACGCCCAGGGCGCGCAGCCGCGCCGCCTGGCCGCGGGTCATGGCCAAGCACCAGCCTGCGCCCTCCAGCACGTCCGCACCGAGGGGTCGGGAACGGTGCGCGGCCAGGTCCAGGCCCAGGTCCGCGGCCGCCTGCCGCGCCGGCGGGGCCGCCGGCTGACCCGGCCGAGCGTCCAGACCGGCGGAAGCGAAACGCGAGCCATCGCCACCAAACATCTGCCGGGCAATCACTTCCGCCAGAGGGCTTCGGCAGGTGTTGCCCTCGCAGACGAAGACGACGCGCCCGGCGGTCCGCTGCGGGTCCAACATTAGGTTTCCCCGCCGGAAGGGTCAAGATCGGCCGCTGCCGGCGGCGGCGCGGCGGGCCCGGGCCGCAGCAACCGCGGCGGCCACACCGTCAGGTCCAGCAAGGCGCTGGCGGTGCCGGCCGCGGACGGTCCGTCGCCGCGGATCGAAGACCGCGTCCACCCGTCCCCCAGCCGGGCTTCGGCCTCGGCCAGGGTCGTCGCCGGCTCCTCGCCGCTGCGGTTGGCGCTGGTCGAGACCACCGGCGCGCCCGCCGACCTGCGCAGCAGCGCCGCCAGCAGAGGACGGTCGGGCACCCGCACCGCCACGGTCGACGCCGCCGCCGGTCACCTCCGGCGCCAGGTCCGCCGCCGCCGGCAGCACCAGCGAGAAGGGCCCCGGCCAGCAGCGGTCGGCGTAGGCCCGCTGGCGGGGCGTCCAGGGCGCCCGGCCACCGCCGCCGCGCCGTCGGCCGAGGCCGCCAGCACCAGCAGGGGCTTGTCCCCCGGCCGGCCCTTGATGGCGGCCACCCGGCGCACGGCCTCCGGCCGGTCGCAGCGGGCGTGCAGCCCCGGCAGGGTGTCGGTGGGCAACAGCAGGACGCCGCCCTCGGCCAGCAGGCGGGCGGCGTCCTCGGAGTCTGCCAGGCGGCGGGCCACCGTCAGCGGCCGCCCTCGGCCAGCTCGCGGCGGTAGGTTGCCAGGCGCGGCGGCCACCTCCTCGTCCTTCAGGGCGAGGATGCGCGCGGCCAGCACCGCGGCGTTGCGCGCGCCGGCGCCGCCCACGGCCACCGTGGCCACGGGCACGCCCGGCGGCATCTGCACGATGGCCAGCAGGGCGTCGAACCCGGACAGGGGACCCGAGGCCATGGGCACGCCGATGACCGGCTTGCCCGTCAGCGACGCCACCACGCC
>CAWGRT010000017.1:0-289757 GCA_963825035.1 Candidatus Krumholzibacteriia bacterium
GGCCGCAGCGCCAGGCAGAGCGACGCCGGGCGGGGCACGGCCGACGGTTGGTCAGGCGATACCGCGCCACCAGGCCCGGCGTCCCGGCTCGCCGGCGGCGAAGACCGTGATCGACAGTTCCCAGCCGTCGTGCCGCCAGGTCACCGTGGGCACCGGCAGGCAGCCCCCGGCCAGGGACTGCCCGGCGGTGACGTCCGCCCAGGTCAGCAGCCGGCCGCCCGTGCGCAGGAACGGCTCGAGGCTGAACTGGCCCGCCCCCGCCTCGACCGCGCCATCGGCACTGACCAGGCCCTCCTCGGTCCCGTGATCGGCGCCCACCACCGTCCAGAAGGCCTGTTCCCCCGAAATGCCCCGGGGATAGAGGCCCCGGCGGGCGTCGGCGGCGACGGCCGCGAAGAACGCCTCGCGGCTGGCCCCGAAGGCCAGGGGCTGGACCGTGATCTCGCGCAGGACCGGCGCCGGACCCGGCCCTGCCGGCAGCGCCAGGCGCAGGTAGCGGGCGGCGGACTCCGGCAGGAAGAGATGGTCGCGGTCCCCGCCCCCGCCGCGGATGCTCTGCAGCACGGTCCAACGCGTCGCCGTCGTCCGAGGCCTCGACCACGTAGTCGGCCGCGCGCCGCCCGGCTCCCAGGCCAGGCTCAGCCCGCCGAACTCCCGCCCGCGACCCAGGTCGAGCCGCAGCGCCGGGCGCCGGATCGTCCGCGGCGGGCATCCACGCGGTGGTCGTGTCGCCGTCCACCGCCAGGGCGGCGGCGTGGCCCGCCGCGGCCGACGTCGCGCTCGCGCGCGGCGCCGGCGGCGGGCCGGCGTCCACCGGCAGCGGCACCAGTTCGAGGTCGTCGATCCACACGGTGCCGGCGCCGCCGGTCCCGGCGGTGACGGCGAACTCGATGGCCGCCACGTGCCGCGGACTCGCCGCCGCCCCGCGGCCCCCAGGCGAAGGAGAGCTGGCGCTTGCCGATGGTGACCACCTGCCACTGCCCGGGCCAGGCCAGGTCCCGCCGCACGGACCACCAGACGTTCTCCCCGGTAGCGTCGACAGCTTGAATTCGAGGGTGTTGACCGGAGCCTCGCCCCGCAGCCGGAAACGGAAGGCGTAGTTGGCCGGGAGGTCCAGGTCCACCGCGCGGCGGGCGATGGCGTAGCCGCCGCCGGTGAAGGCGAAGTCCAGGCGCAGGGCGTCGCCCCGGTGAAGCCCGGCGCGCTGCGCCAGGTCCGAGGACCACGCCGTCGGCCGGATGGGCCGACCAGGCGCCGCGGTGCTCGAAGTCGTCGATCAGCCGCGTCGCGCGGACGCGCGCCGGCACCCGCACGGCCGCCAGCACCCCGGCCAGCACCGTCGCCGCCACGCCGCTATCCCGCGCCGCCGCCGTCCCGTGCCCATCGTCACCCCTTCACGCTCCCGCTGATGATGCCCTTGACGTACGTGCGCTGGAACACCAGGAAGACCAGCAGCGCCGGCAGCACCGTCACCACCGAGCCGGCCATCATCAGCTCGGTGTCCTGCACGTGCTCGCCCAGCAGGTTGGCCAGGGCCACCGGCAGCGTGTACATGGAGCCGTCGCTGCAGGACGATCAGCGGCCACATGAAGTCGTTCCAGGCGCTCAGGAAGGTGAAGGCCGCCAGGGTCACCAGGATGGGCCGGATGACCGGCAGCGCCACCAGCCGGAAGATGGCGAACTCGCCGGCGCCCTCGATGCGCGCCGCGTCCAGCAGCTCGTCCGGCACGCCCAGCGCGTACTGCCGCACCAGGAAGATGCCGAACACGCTGGCCAGGTACGGCACGATCACCCCGGCGTAGGTGTTGACCAGCCCCAGCTCGCGCAGCAGCAGGAACAGCGGCAGCATGCCCACCTGGGCCGGCACCACCATCACCGAGGCCAGCGTGCCGGAACAGCCGCTCGCGGCCGCGGAACGGCAGCTTGGCGAAGGCGTAGCCGGCCAGCGGAGTTGACCAGCACCGAGAGCACCGTCGCCAGCACCGTGACCACCGCGCTGTTGACGAAGTTGCGCACCATGTCCAGGCGCGTGAACAGCAGCACGAAGTTGTCCAGGGTCGGATCGCTGGGGCAGCAGGCGCGGCGGCAGGCGAATTGGCCTCGCCCGGGTGCATGAACGCCGCCGACACCATCCAGAACAGGGGCATCAGGGTCAGGGCCGCGCCGGCCAGCAGCGCCGCGTGCAGGACGACGGTGCCCAGCCGCCGCCTCATCGACCGCCTCTCGGCGAGCCGCAGCTGGCAGCAGCGCGCCGGCCAGGGTGATCAGCAGCAGCAGCACCGCCACCGCCGAGGCCATGCCCATCCGCCACCAGCGGAAGCCCTCCTCGTACATGAAGAGCACCACGCTGCGGGTGGCGCCCGAGGGGACCGCCCTGGGTCATCACGTAGGGCTCGGCGAAGAGCTGGAAGTAGCCGATCATCGTGGTGATGCCCACGAACAGGAAGACCGGCGCCAGGCCCGGGCAGGGTGACGTGGCGGAAGCGCGCCCAGGCGCCGGCGCCGTCCAGGGACGCGGCCTCGTACAGCTCGCCGGGGATCACCTGCAGGCCGGCCACGAAGATCAGCATGTTGTAGCCGAAGTTCTTCCACACCGCGAGCAGGATGATCGCCGGCATCGCCCAGTGGGGATCGCCCAGCCAGTCGATCGGCCCCAGCCCCACGTGCGCCCAGCAGGAAGTTCAACAGGCCGTAGCGCGGGTGGTAGAGGTAGCGCCAGACCACCGAGACCGAGACCAGGGTGGTCACCACCGGCGCGAAGTAGATGGTGCGGAACAGGCCCCGCAGCCGCACCAGCTTGTCGCTGAGCAGCAGCGCCGCGCCCAGGGAGACCAGCACCGAGAGCGGCCCGCCCACCAGCACGAACTCCAGGGTGTTGCCCACCGCCTGCCAGAAGGTGCCGTTGCGCAGCAGGTGGGCGTAGTTGGCCAGGCCCACGAAGCGCGCCGTGGCTCGGCGAGCCGATGGCGTAGATGTCGAAGTCGGTCAGGCTCAGCAGCAGGCCGGCGGCCGTGGGCAGCACGAAGAACACGCACCAGCAGCAGCAGGGCCGGCGCCAGGAAGATCCAGGCGGCGCGGCGTGCGGTCCCGGTCCAGGCGCGTGCTCACCGGTCCGCCTCCCCCGGCCGCCGCGGCGCGCGCGCGCCAGCAGCCAGCGCCGCTTGGCCAGGATGCCGTCGACCGTGGCGTCCAGGTCGGCCAGGGCCTGGTCCACGGTCGCCGCGCCGCGGATGGCGCGATTCGGCCGCCTCCCACACCTCGGTGGCCACCTGCTCCCACTCGGGGATCTTGGGCGTGGGCACCACGCGCTCCAGCTGCCGGCGGAAGGCGTCCGCGTAGGGATCGTCCGCCAGCACGGGATCGCTCCAGGCCGCGCGGTGGGCGGGCAGGTCGCCGCTCAGGGCGTAGAAACGCACCTGCTGCGCCGGCTGCGAGAGGAACTCCACCAGCTGCCAGGCCGCGTCCGGATGGGCCGTGCCGCCGAACAGCACCAGGCTGGCGCCGCCGGCCAGGGACAGGCCCGGCGCCGCCGGCCCGGCCTGGTCGTCGGGCGCCGGCAGCGGCGCGGTGGCCCAGGCGTCCTGCAGGTCGGCCGGCAGCCGGCGCTTGAACTCGCCGATGTTCCAGGGGCCGGTCATGTACATGGCGAAGGTGCCCCGGGCGAACTCCTGGTAGAGGTTGGCCACGTCGTTGTTGCGACACCGGCGGCGCCAGGCCGTCGCGGAAGAGATCCACGTAGAACGCGAAGGCGCGGCGGAAGGCGGGGTCGGCGAAGGCGCCGCGGGTGTCGTCGTCCTTCAGCAGCGGCGAGCCCGCCTGCAGGCCCAGGATGACCGGCTGCGTCCACTCGTTGACCGGCAGCAGGATGCCGTAGTGCCCGGCCCCGCCCGCGGCGACGACCGCGGCCATGGCCGCCCGCCAGTCGGACCAGGTGCGCGGCGGCCGCGGCCAGCCGGCGGCGGCCAGCAGATCGCGCCGGTAGAACAGCACGCGCGTGTCCACGTACCAGGGCACGCCGTAGAGCCGGCCGCCGACGACGTTGGTGTCCCAGATGCCCGGGAAGTGGTCGGCCGGATCCACCGTCCGCGACGCCGCCACCCGGGCGTCCAGGGGAGCCAGGGCGCCCAGGGCCGCCAGCTCCGGCACCCAGGTGTTGCCCAGCTGGGCCAGGTCCGGCGTGGCCCGGCCCACGTAGGCGGTCAGCAGCTTCTCGTGGGCCGCCGTCCAGGGGATCTGCTGGACCTGGACACGCGGATGCCCGGATGTCCGGCCTCGAAGTCGTCCACCAGCTCCTGGACCAGTTCGCCCTCGCGGCCCATGACCCAGAAGCGCAGGGTGACCCCGTCGTCCCCGCCGCGGCCGCAGCCGCCGGCGACCAGGACCGCCAGCACCGCCAGGGCCGCCGCGGCCCGGCGCGGCGCGCCGCAGTCACGGCGCGACGGCGGCGGAATCGAGCCAGCCGCCCGTGAAACCGGCCCGCCGCAGCCCGCGGACCACGTGGGGATTGCGCCGCATGGTGCGCCACACCAGGCCGGTGCGCGCGTTCTCGATCATCGCCACGATGGGCCCCTGGTCGATGCCCAGATAGTCCGTGTCGTACCAGCCGTGCTGCGGATCGACCCAGCCGTGCTGCACGGTCACGTCGAGGGTGAAGGTGGGGTTCAGCGCATCCCGGAAGCCGTAGGGGCCGAAGAGCCGGTCGCCGTGGTCCTCGCGCAGGGCCACCAGCAGCGGCGCCACCTCCGCCGGGGCGAAGGGCAGGGAGGCCGCCGCCGCCGAGGGGCAGACCGTGCCGTCGTCCCGCACCGTCGTGAAGGACGCGCCCCGCGCCCAGTAGGTCTCGAAGCGCCGCTCGCGTCCGTCGATGGTGAAGGCGTCGCCCACCGGACCATCGCAGGCGGTCAGCCCCCACAGGCGCGCCCCGTATCCCCGCCAGCCGCCCGGATTCTCCAGGGCGTAGGCCCGCTGGGCCAGCACCGCCCGCCGCGAGTTCTCGAAGTAGTCCAGATCGTGGGCCGCCATGTACGGGTCGCGGATGCCCCGCAGATCCAGCCAGACCTGGGTGTACTGGTGGCCGAACAGGGGCGCGAAGCCCACCTGGTCGTAGCCCTGGAACGTGCCCCAGCGGTAGCCGGCGCACCAGGCGTCCCAGGCCTCCGGCGGCGCCGGATGGGTGGGCGAGCCCAGGGCCAGGACGTACAGGATCATGGCCTCGTTGTAGCCGCCCCAGTCGTAGGGCAGATGGCCGTGTTCGGGCGTCCAGCCGTGGCCGATCAGGGGCGGACGCACCGTGGCCCAGTCCCAGTCGGCGTCCCGGTAGAGGGCCTCGGCCAGGGTGCGGAGGGAGTCCTCGGCCGCCGCGGGCCCGTCGAAGTAGGACTGGCAGAACAGGGCCCCGGCCAGGAGCAGCGCCGTGTCGACGGTGGACAGCTCCACGTCGCGGTAGCGGTCGCCGGTGGCCGGATCGACGAAGTGGTAGAAGAGTCCGTGGTAGCCGGCGGTCCCCGTCGGCGCGGGTCCCTGGGGCGCGTCCCGCAGGAAGCGCAGGGTGCGCAGAACCCGCCGGGCGGCGGCCTCCCGCGTCACCCAGCCCCGCTCCGCCCCCACGGGATAGGCGGTCAGCGCGAACCCGGTGGCGGCCATGCTGGCGAAGGAGTCGGTGGGCCACCGATCGGGCGCCAGACCGGTTTCGGGGTTGCACCGCTCCCAGAAATAGCGGAAAGTTCTAGCCTGCAGGGTGTCGATGAAAGCGGTTTCATCGGCATTCCAAGAAAAAGCACGCGCGTCGTCGCCGACGCGCGCCCCGCAGCCGGCGAACCCGACCAGGGCACCGGCGGCGAGTGCGCAGGCCACGGCCAGAAGCACCTCGGCCGCGAGCACCCTGGTCGCGGCGCGCCGCGATCGGCGGTCGCCGACCTCGTTGCGGATCCGTAGGTTGGGTCTGGGTCGAGCCATGGGCGGATTATGCGGGGGGCTGCGGGAACGATGCAACAGAAAACGGATTCCCATGGCGTCGCGTAGGCGCACCTGGTTCCTCGTCCGGATCGCCGTGTACGTCGCGGTCATCGCCGTGCTGTCGGTGACCCGCGGCGGTCTGCCCTGGCACCGGCTCAAGGCGGCCCTGACCGGCGGGGCCCGCCCCACCGGCACCCTCACGGTGGCCGGTTGCGACCTGGCGCCCCGGCTGGCCGACCGGCTGCTGGCGGCCTACCGGCGCGAGTATCCCGACCTGACCCTCGAGCGCCGCGGCGGCGGCACCAACCAGGCGCTGGAGGATCTGCTGAACGGCGGGGCCGACGTGGCCCTCCTGGACCACCCGCCCTCGGCGCGGGAGCAGGGCTACTTCCGGTCCGCCGACGGGGACACGGCCGTGGTGGTGCCCGTGGCCCTCGGCGCGGCCCTGCTGTTGGTCGAGGGCAGCGCACCGATCGACGCGCCCGCCCTCGCGGACCTGGCCGCCGCCCTGGACGGCCGCCGCCCCGGGCTGTTCCCCCGGCTGTACGCGACCGATCCCAACGACGGGCTCTGGGACGTCGTCCTGGCCCGGCTGGACCTGGCGGGGCCCGACCCCGCGCCCGGGGTGCCGGTGGTCTTCCTGGCCGATCCGGCCGCGGTGGAGACGGCCGTCCGCAACGACCCCGGGGCGTGGGGCCTGGTGGGTTCCCTGGCCGCACCCGGCGATCCGTGGTCCGGCCCGCCGGCGGGCCTGGCCTACGTCCCCCTGAGGGCGGCGCCGGACAGCGCCGCGGTGGCGCCCGCCTTCGCCACCCTGGTCACCGGAGCCTACCCCCTGCACCACCGGCTCTACGCCGCCTGCCGCGGCGGCGGCGGCATCGAGGGCGCGAAGTTCATCACCTGGCTGGCCAGCGGACCCGGGCAGCGCCAGGTGGAGCGGGCGGGCGAGGTCCCGGACCGGCATATGGCGCGGCTGATCCAGCTGTCCCGGAACCCGGTAGGAAGGTGACGCCATGATCCGGAGACATCCCCGCACACGGATCCGGCCGCTGGCCGTCGCCCTGGCGGCGGGGCTGCTGCTGGCCGTCGGCGCGGCGGGCCCGGGCGGCGCCGCGCCGCGGTACACCCTCGACAACGATCCGGTGCGGCTGGGCCAACGGGCCCTGGCCGCCGGCGACCTGGACCAGGCGCGTGCCCGCTTCGAGGAAGCGGTGGCCCACGACTACCAGCTGCCCGAGGCCTTCCACGGTCTGGCCCGGGTGGCCCAGCGCCAGGGACGCTTCGCCGACGCCGAGGCCGCCTGCCGCCAGGCCCTGGCCGCCGCGGGCGGATCCTTCGCCCCCGCCCGCGCCGACCTGGGCCTGCTGCTGCTGCGGGCCGGCCGGACCGACGAGGCGCGCACGGAGCTGACCCGCGCCCGCGACGCCGATCCCAAGCTGTGGCGCGCCCACTACGGGCTGGCCCGCCTCGCCCTGCAGGCGGGCGACCTGGAGCGGGCCCGCGCCGAGCTGGAGCGGGGGCACGACCGCAAGGGCGTGGACGAGGGCGAGGACCTGTACCGCCACGGCGAGGCCCTCCTGCTGGAGGCCACGGGCGACCTGGAGGGCGCCGAGCGCGCCGCCCTGCAAGCCACGGCCGTCAACCCCGCCGACCCGGAGCACGCCGAACTGCTGGCGCGCCTCTACGCCGCCCGCGGCTACGACGCCCTGGCGATCGGCACCTACGAGGACCTGCTGGCCCGCCCGGGTGTCCAGGGTTCGGCCGCGCTGCTGCACGGCCTGGGCCGCCTCTACGCCGCCCAGCACCGCTACAACGAGGCCAGCAGCCGCTACCTGCAGGCGATGGCCGCCGACTCCACGTACGCGCCGGCGGTGAAGGACCTGGCCGGACTGTTCAGCCTGGCCGGACGCTGGGACAAGGCCGCCGGCACCTGGCTGCGCTACCTGGAGCTGGAACCCGACGACGAGGCGGCCCGCGCCGACCTGGCCGCCGCCCTGCTGGAGCTGGGCCGCTACCGGGAGGCGGCGACCGCCGCGCAGGCCGCCCTGGACGCGGCACCCGGCGACGCCCGGGCCCGGCGCGTCTTCGTGAAGGCCGGCCTGCGCTCGGGCGATGCGGCCACGGCCGCGGCCGCCGCGGCCCAGTGGGACTCGCTGGACGCGGACGCCGACTGGTCGGCCGAGGATCTGCTGGCCCTGGCGGCCCAGCAGGAGGAGGCGGGCCTTCCGGAAGCCGCCCTGGGCACCTTCGCCCGGGCCGCCGCCCTGGCCCCGGACGACCCGCACATCCCCTACCGCCAGGGGCTGGCCGCCATGCACGCCGGCCGCCCGACCGACGCGGAGGAACCCTTCGCGCGGGCGGCGGCGCTGGAGCCCACCGAGGCGGTCTACCCCCTGAACCTGGGCATCGCCCGCTACCAGGCCGGCGACCAGGCCGGCGCACTCGAGGCCTTCCGCCAGGCCGTGGCCATCGACGGCACGCTGGTGGCCGCGCGGCTGCTCCTGGCCCAGACCCTGATGGCCACCGGCCGGCTGGACGAGGCCGCCACCGAGTACGCCCACGTCCGGGACCGGGAACCCGGAAACGCCAAGGCTCTCCGGGGGCTCGGCTTCTGCCGGCTGCGGCAGGCCGACTACCAGGCCGCGGCCACGGCCTACGCCGCGGCCGCCGAGGCCGAACCCGACAACGCCGACGGTTGGGCCGGCCTGGGCGGTGCGCGCCTGGGCCTGTCCGATCTGGACGGGGCCGAGCGGGCCTTCGCCCGGGCCCGGGCCATCGATCCCGACAATCCCATGCTGAAAGCGGGCACTGCCCTGTTGACCAAGGCCAGGAGCGCCGGAAAGGAAGACCAGTAGCCATGAAAACCTACGTGCTCGTCCCCATCACCGCGGTCTCGATCGTCGCGTCGTGGTTCATCTGGAAGAACTCGCCCGAATACATCCGCCAGGGCGGTCCCCTGCTGGTGCTGGGGCTGACCTTCTTCTTCCTGACCATGACCTTCGCCATCGAGCGCTTCATCGTGCTGTGGC
Organism: Candidatus Krumholzibacteriia bacterium; assembly: GCA_963825035.1. GTDB lineage: Bacteria > Krumholzibacteriota > Krumholzibacteriia > LZORAL124-64-63 > LZORAL124-64-63 > JACZKN01. The sequence goes on from CAWGRT010000017.1 coordinate 8,985, forward strand.
GCGCCGGCGGGCGGAGCAACGCCGGCGGGTTCCTGAAGAACCTGAAGCAGGCCGTCCACGGCGGCGAGATCGTCGCCGCGGTCGACGCCTGCCGCAAGCAGGGCGGGAGCCTGGCCAACGTCATCGGCGCGGGCCTGGAGGTCTACGGGCTGCACGCGGGGCGCAAGGCGGGCAAGGACCCCCTGGAGGAGACGCGCCGCGCCCTGCAGGAGGCCAACGCCCTGGAGAGCCCCAACCTGGAGAAGAACCTGACGGCCCTGTCCACCATCGCGTCCATCGCCACCATGCTGGGCCTGCTGGGCACCACCATCGGCATGATCCGCTCGTTCCACGCCATGTCCCGGGCCGGCGCCCCCGACGCCACGGAACTGGCGCTGGGCATCAGCGAGGCGCTGGTGAACACGGCCCTGGGCCTGACCACGGCCATCATCGCCACGGTGCTCTACAACTACTTCACCACCAAGGTCGACACCTTCAACAACGGGGTCGAGGAGACGTCCTACGAGATCCTGAAGCTGCTGGAGCACAAGGAGGCGTCGTAAGCCGTGGCGCGCCGCAACCGAGTCCGGATCGACATGACGCCCATGGTGGACGTGGCGTTCCTGCTGCTGATCTTCTTCATGTCGACCACGCAGTTCAAGCCGCCGGAGCAGGTGGCCGTGCAGCTGCCCCTGTCCAGCTCGGAGATCCACGTCCCCGAGACGGGCACCATCATCCTGACGGTCAACCGCACCGGGCAGATCTTCATCTCCGGCGCGACGGGCCGCGACGTCCAGGCCCTGGCCCCGGACAACGTGCTGGACGCCATCGTCAACTGGCGGGGGCGGAATCCCGGCGCCGTGGTGGTGGTCAAGGGCGACCGGGATGCGCCCTTCGGCACCATGGCCGATCTCATGGACAACCTGGCCAAGGCCAAGACCCTGCGGTTCAACCTGATGACCGACCTGAAGAAGCGCACCGAACGCGACGCCGCCGCCGCGCCCGGCGCGCCCGCCGCCCTGCAAGGTCCGCAGGCCCCCCAGGGCCCGGACCAGGGGCAGTAGAGGAGCCGAAGCATGTCCGAAGCACCGGCTGCCGAAAGCGGCACGACGCCCCAGCGGGGCAAGGGTCCCCTGGGCCGCGCCAAGAACAAGCGCGTGGGCGTGCGCATCGACATGACGCCCATGGTGGACGTGGCGTTCCTGTTGTTGATCTTCTTCATGGTGACGACGGTCTTCCGCCGTCCCCTGGCCATGGAGGTCAACATGCCCGAACCCGGCGCCAAGGTGGAGGTCCCCGAGTCCAACGTGCTGACGGTGTACGTGGACCGGGACGAGCACCTCTTCCTCAAGGCGGGGAAGGGCGAAGCGGAGCCCGTGACCTGGGCGGACCTGGCCCCCACGTTCCGCGCCGGCGTCGCGGCCAACCCCGACCTGATCATCCTGGTGAAGATCAGCCGTGAAGCGCGCTACGAACCCATGGTGGACATGATGGACCTGCTGGCGGAGGAGAACATCGAACGGTTCAGCCTGATCCCCATGAAGGACGTCGACGAGCAAGCCGTGGAGAAGAAGGAATGAGCCGGCCCGTGGACACCCCCGCCGAGATCCGCCACATCCCCTGGGCGTTCTCCCTGGAGTCGGCGCCGTCCCTGCCGGTGACCGGCGCCCAGCACCCCCTGCGCCGCGAGTCCGCCAAGTGGCTGACCTGGGCCAACGCCGTGGCGCTGGTGGTGGTCCTGGGCGCCTTCGGCGGCTGGGCCTGGTGGTCCCACCGCACGCCCGAGCGCGTGGCGGTGGCGCGGACGGTGAAGATCGTCCGTTACACCGACCTGGGCGTGCCCCCGTCCATCGCCAGGCCGACCGCGCCCCAGGTGAACGTCGCCGAGGCCGTGGCCAAGATCGCCGCGCCCCCCCCGAAGATCGCCGTGCCCGAGCCCGTGGCCGACGAGAAGGCCCAGGCCAAGACCATCGCCACCGTCAGCGAGATGGCGGAGGCGCTGACCCCCATCACCATGGAGAACCTGGGGTCCGGCAGCGGCGACGGGGATTCGCTGGTCATCGACGTGAACATCGACACCTCCCCCTCCCCCGACGATTTCATCGCCGTGGACGAGGAACCGGTGCGCGTGAGCATCGACCCGCCGGTCTATCCGCCCGTGGCCCAGCAGGCGGGCGTCGAGGGCACGGTGCTGGTCCGGGTGCTGGTGGGCAAGGACGGCAAGGTCAAGGACGTGATCTACATCGACGGCCCCGAGGCCCTGAAGGAGGCCGCCTTCACCTCGGCGCGGACGGCGGTGTTCCGCCCCGCCCTGGTGGACCACAAACCGGTGGAGGTCTGGGTGATGATGCCGGTGACCTTCAAGCTGCGCAACTAGACCGGGCCCGGAGGGCCCCCGGGAGGGATCCCATGGACAAGCAGGACGCCCTGGCGGCGATCGTCGCCGCTCCCCTGGACCCGGCGGCCCACGAACGGCTGGGCGACGCCTACCGCGAGGCCGGCGCCCACGTGCCGGCCCAGGCCTGCTACCGCAGCGCCCTGTTCCTGGGCGGGAACGACCCCGGCCTGGCGGTGAAGCTGGCCGTGGCGCTGCTGCACCTGGGCCGCATCGAGGCGGTGGCGCCGCTGCTGGACGCCCTGGCGGACGTGGGCGGCCGCGACGGCGACATCGTCCCGCAGCTGCGCGAACTGGCGGCGCGGACGGCGCCGCAACCCCTGGCGGACCTGGACCACAACCGCTTCCTCAGGCTGCGCACCCTGGCGGCCGAGATCCGGCGGCTGCACGGCGCCGAGACCGCCGCGGTGGTGGACGTGGGCGGCGGCGACGGCGCCCTGGCCCTGTTCCTGCCGGGGGACGGCTACCTGCTGGCCGAGCCCGCCACCAACGGCCTGACGGGGCTGGCCCTGCCGCTGCCGCCGGACAGCGCCGACGTGGTCTGCGCCTGCCACGTGCTGGAACACATCCCCCCCGAGGGCCGCGACGCCTTCCTGGACCAGCTGACGGCGGTGTCGCGGCGGTACGTGCTGCTGCTGAATCCCTTCGCCGCACCGGGCGTGGACCACGCCGCCCGCCTGCGGCTGGTGCTGGAACTGACCGGCGCCGGCTGGGCCCGCGAGCACCTGGAGTGCGGCCTGCCCGCCCTGGACGACGTCCGCGACTACGCCCGGCGACGCGGCCTGGGCGTGGAGGTCCGCCCCCACGGCGCCGTCAGCGCGTCGGTCACCGTGACGCTGATGCGGCATTTCGCCAACCTGGCCGGCCGTGGCGCCGACGCCGCGCGGATGGAGGCCTATCTCAACGGGCTGGACGAGGCGCACCTGTGCTGCCCCGCCCTGCCGTCCGGCTGGCTGGTCCGCCTGGACCGCCGCGGTCCCGCCGCCTGAGAGGTGGGACCGGCGCGGGCGCCGTGGTAGGATTCCGCCCGCGTCCCCCGACGCCTTCACCCCATGCCCGGGAGTCGTGATGCGCCGCGTCGCCGTCCTCATCGCCCTCGTCCTGGCCGTCCTCGGCCCCGCCGCCGCCCAGGCCGGCCTGGCCGCCGCCCTCCAGGACACCCTCGAGGCCTGGCACGCCGCGCAGCCCCTCGGCGCCCGGGGTGCTCCTGCACGTGGTCTGCCCGCCGGCGGGCCTGGACAGCACCTTCGTCGCCGGCGCCGCCGACCGCGCCGGCGACGCCCCTGGACCGCGGACGCCACCTTCCGCATCGCCAGCAACACCAAGACCTACGTGGCCGCGGCGGTGCTGCGGCTGGCGGAGGAGGGCCGCCTGGACCTGGACGAGCCCCTCGGCCGCCATCTGCGCCCCGACTGGGCGGCCCTGCTGGCGGCCGACGGTTACGACCTGGACGTCATCACCTTGGCCCAGGTGCTCAGCCACACGGCGGGCCTGTTCGAACACCCGGCCGATCCCCGCTACGAGGCCGCCATCCTGGCCGATCCCCAGCACGCCTGGACCGCCGACGAGCAGGTGCACCGGTGCGTGGAGTGGGGCGACCCGGTGGCCGCGCCCGGCGACACCTTCTCCTACTCGGACACGGGCTACATCCTGCTGGGGAGCATCGTCGCGAGCCTGACCGGCCAGGCCCTGGGGCCGGCGGTGCACGGGCTGCTGGGCTTCGAACGCCTGGGCCTGGACGCCACCTGGTGGGAGGTGATGGAGGACGCGCCTGCGGGCGCGGGCCCCCGCTGCCACCAGTACTTCGGCGACCGGGACGCCACCGGCTGGAACCCCAGCCTGGACCTGTACGGGGGCGGCGGCATCGTGAGCGACGCGCGCGACCTGGCCTGGTTCCTGCGCGACCTGATGCAGGGACGGGTCTACCGGGACACGGCCACCCTGGCGGCCATGACCGGCCGCGGCTGCGCCGGCTACCGCCTGGGCCTGTTCCGCACCGAACTGGCCGGGCATCGGGCCTGGGGCCACACGGGATTCTGGAACACCTTCGCCTTCCACGTGCCGGACCTGGACCTGACCGTCGCGGGCTGCGTCACCGACCACTTCGCCGCCCGCGGGCAGACCCTGGCCGCGAGCGTGACCGCCGCGGTGGCCGGACCGTGAGCGCGTCCGACCTGGCGGGCCTGCGCCGGCGCCTGCACGTGCTGGCCGAGCGCTCGGGGTCCGAGGCCGCGACCGCGGCCTTCGTGGCCGACCGCCTGGCCCCCGCGCGGCCCACCGCCCTGCTGACCGGCCTGGGCGGCCACGGGGTGGCGGCGGTGTTCGCCGCCCCCGGCGGGGCCGCCGGCCCGACGGTGGTGCTGCGGGCCGAGCTGGACGCCCTGCCCATCGCCGAGTCCATCGAACTGCCCCACGCCTCGCGCACGCCCGGCTGCGCCCACAAGTGCGGCCACGACGGCCACATGGCCGTCCTGCTGGGCGTGGCCCGGGACCTGGCGGCCCGGCCGCCGGCGCGGGGCCGCGTGGTGCTGCTGTTCCAGCCCGCCGAGGAAACGGGCGAAGGCGCGGCCCGGGTGGCGGCCGATCCGCGCTTCCGGGCCCTGGCGCCCGACTGGCTGTTCGCCCTGCACAACCTGCCGGGCTATCCCGAGGGCCGGGTGCTGGTGCGGTCGGGAGCCTTCTGCGCCGGCAGCGCCGGCCTGACCGTGACCCTCGCCGGCGCCACCAGCCACGCCGCCTACCCGGAGCAGGGGCGCAGCCCCGACAAGGCCATGGCCGAGCTGGTGCTGGGCCTGAGTCTGCCTGCCCATCCCCTTCGACCGCCGTGACGAGCTGTGCCTGGTGACGGTGGTGCACGCCCGCCTGGGCGCGGCCCGCTTCGGCACCACGCCCGGCGACGCCGAGGTGGCCGCCACCCTGCGGGCGGCCGACGACGACGTGCTGGCGCGGCTCAGGGACGAGGCCGCGGCCCTGGCCCGCCGCCTGGCGGACGAGCACGGCCTGGACTGCCGCCTGGCCTGGAGCGAGGAATTCCCCGTCACCTGGAACCATCCCGAGGCCGCCGACCTGGTGGCCGCCGCGGCCGCCGACGCCGGGCTGGCGGTGGACGCCCCCGACGAGAGCCCCTTCCGCTGGTCCGAGGATTTCGGCGTGCTGGCCGCCCTGGGCCGGGGCGCCATGTTCGGCCTGGGCGCCGGCGCGAAGCACGCCCCCCTGCACGCCCAGTTCTACGATTTTCCCGACGCCCTGCTGACCCCGGGCGTGGCCGTCATGACCGGCCTGGCCCGCCGCCTGTGCGGCGCGGCCTAATATGTACCGTTCCCGTATGGATTTAGGCTGCCCCTGTCAAACTTTGTGCTGTCCGCCGCGGGCGATTATGTTCTAATTTCGAACGTTCGCAGTTCCGCTCCCGACTCACCACCCAGGAGAGTTGTATCCATGGATTCCTTCGGCGCGATCGCCTGGTCTTCGGTCGGCAAGAAGGTGATCACCGGCATCACGGGATTTGCCCTCGTCGGGTTCGTCATCGTGCATCTGCTCGGAAACCTCACCCTCTTGATCGGCGCGAGCGCGTTCAACGAGCTACGCGCACTTCCTTGAAACGGCCGTCCATGGCTGGTTGATCTACGTCTTCGAGTTCCTGCTGTTCTTCGTCTTCGTCTTCCACATCGTGGCGGCGGTCACCGTGGCCTGGGCCGACAAGCGCAAGGCGCGCGAGGTGGGCTACAAGTACACCAAGGACGCCGGCGGCAAGAGCCAGAAGTCCCTGGCCTCGAAGACGATGATCTACACCGGCGCGCATCATCCTCGTCTTCGTGATCGCGCCACATCTTCCTGTTCAAGTTCAACGGCGGGAACGCGTTCACCCACGACGCGCAGGGTCACAAGGATCTCTACAAGGTCGTCGACGAGGGCTTCGCCGGTCTCGGCTTCACCATCTTCGCGGTGGTCGCGATGCTCCTGCTGGGCTTCCACCTGCGCCACGGGGTATGGAGCGCCTTCCAGTCGCTGGGCTGGAACAACGACCGCGCCCTGCCGGTGCTGGTCAACCTCGCCAGGGTGCTGTCGGTCCTGCTGGCGGTCGGCTTCATCCTGCTCCCCATCTTCATGTACCTGACGCCCGCGAAGGGAGGTCACTAGGATGAGCACGAACCGCATTCTCGACGCGAAGATCCCCGTCGGGCCCCCTGGCCGACAAGTGGGACAAGCACAAGATGGACAACCCGCTGGTGGCCCCGGGCGGCAACCGGCGCAAGCTCACCATCATCGTCGTGGGCACGGGCCTGGCCGGCGGCGGCGCCGCCGCGACCCTGGGCGAGCTGGGCTACAACGTCCTGAACTTCTGCATCCAGGACACGCCCCGGCGCGCCCACTCGGTGGCGGCCCAGGGCGGCATCAACGCCGCCAAGAACTACCAGAACGACGGCGACAGCATCTACCGCCTGTTCTACGACACCATCAAGGGCGGCGACTACCGCTCCCGCGAGGCCAACACCTACCGCCTGGCCCAGCTCTCGACGGGCATCATCGACCAGTGCGTGGCCATGGGCGTGCCCTTCGCCCGCGAGTACGGCGGCACCCTGGCCAACCGCTCCTTCGGCGGCGTGCAGGTCAGCCGCACCTTCTACGCGCGGGGCCAGACGGGCCAGCAGCTGCTGCTGGGCGTCTACAGCGCCCTGAACCGGCAGATCGAGGCGGGCACCGTGAAGATGTTCCCGCGCCACGAGATGCTGGACCTGGTGGTCGTCGACGGCCGCGCCCGCGGCATCGTGACCCGCGACCTGACCACGGGCGAGATCACCGCGCTACGCCGCCGACGCGGTGGTGCTGGCCACCGGCGGCTACAGCCCCGTGTTCTACCTGTCCACCAACGCCGTCAACAGCAACGCGACGGCCATCTGGCGGGCCCACCGGCGCGGCGCCCTGTTCGCCAACCCGTGCTACACGCAGATCCACCCGACCTGCGTGCCCCACATGGGCGACTACCAGTCGAAGCTGACCCTGATGAGCGAGTCCCTGCGCAACGACGGCCGGGTGTGGGTGCCGAAGAAGCCCGGCGACACGCGGCGGCCGGGCGACATCCCCGAGAGCGAGCGCGACTACTACCTGGAGCGCCGCTACCCGGCCTTCGGCAACCTGGTGCCCCGCGACATCGCGGCCCGGGCGGCCAAGGTGGAGTGCGACGCGGGCAAGCACGCCTACATGTCGCCCTACTCGGTGTACCTGGACTTCGGCGACGCCATCGACCGGCTGGGCCGCGACGTGGTGGCCGACCGCTACGGCAACCTCTTCGACATGTACGAGGAGATCATCGGGGACAATCCCTACGAGCACGCCGATGATGATCTACCCGGCGCCCCACTACACCATGGGCGGCCTGTGGGTGGACTACAACCTGCAGTCCACCATCGAGGGGCTGTTCGTGGCGGGCGAGGCCAACTTCTCCGACCACGGCGCCAACCGCCTGGGTGCCAGCGCCCTGATGCAGGGCCTGGCCGACGGCTACTTCGTGGTGCCGCGGGTGGTGGCCAGCTACCTGGCCGGCGCCAAGCTGCAGCCGGTCGCCACCGACCACGACGCCTTCGGCGCGGTGGAGAACGACGTGCGCGAGCACGTCAAGCGGCTGCTGGCCATCAAGGGCCACCGCACGGTGCGCGAGATCCACTGGGACCTGGGCCGCATCATGTGGGACAAGGTGGGCATGGCCCGCAGCGCCGCCGGCCTGCAGGAGGCCATCGCCAAGATCGGCGAGCTGCGCGGGCAGTTCTGGCACGACCTGGCCCTCTCGGGCACGGACGCCGACCTGAACAAGCAGCTGGAGCAGGCCAACCGCCTGGGCGACTACCTGGAGCTGGGCGAACTGATGGCCCGCGACGCCCTGATGCGCGAGGAATCCTGCGGCGGCCACTTCCGCGAGGAGCACAAGACCGCGGAAGGCGAGGCCAAGCGCGACGACGCGAACTTCTGCTTCGTCGCGGCCTGGGAGTACACGGGCGAGAACAAGGAACCCGTCATGCACAAGGAAGACCTGGTGTTCGACAACGTCGAGCTGAAGACCCGGTCCTACAAATAGGGGAAGGTTGGCCATGAGCGACAAGGGTATGACCATCCACCTGAAGATCTGGCGGCAGGCCCGGGGCGCCAAGTCCGGGCAAGTTCGCCGACTACACGGTGGAGAACGTGCAGCCGGAGATGTCCTTCCTCGAGATGCTCGACATCCTCAACGAGCAGCTGGTCAAGAAGGGCGAGGAGGTGGTCGAGTTCGACAGCGACTGCCGCGAGGGCATCTGCGGCACCTGCGGCCTGGTGATCAAGGGAACGGCCCACGGGACGCACCCGGCGACCACCACCTGCGAGGTGCGCATGCGCAGCTTCCGCGACGGCGAGACGGTCACCGTCGAGCCCTTCCGGGCCGGGCCCTTCCCCATCGTCAAGGACCTGGTGGTGGACCGGTCGGCCTTCGACCGCATCCAGCAGAAGGGCGGCTACGTGACGGCCAACGTGGGCTCGGCCCCCGACGGCAACGCCGTGCCGGTGCCCAAGTACGAGGCGGACAAGGCCATGGACGCGGCGGCCTGCATCGGCTGCGGCGCCTGCGTGGCGGCCTGCCCCAACGCCTCGGCGTCGCTGTTCGTCAGCGCCAAGATCAGCCAGCTCTCGTGGCTGCCCCAGGGCGGGCCCGAGCGCGGCCGGCGGGCCCTGGCCATGGTGGCGCAGATGGACGACGAGGGCTTCGGCGACTGCTCCAACCACGGCGAGTGCGAGGCCGTGTGTCCCAAGGAGATCTCCATCGAGAACATCGCGCGCATGCGGCGCGAGTTCGTGAAGGGGGCCCTCAAGGGCGCGTAGACGGTTCCGCAGGGACGAGGACGAGGGCGCGGCCGGCCGGCCGCGCCCTTTTTCGCGGTGCCCCGGTGTGATATGATCGGACCGTATCGGCATCCGCCCGACAGGTCCCATCGAGACGGAAGGCGCCCATGCGACGACTCCTGCCGGTCTGCCCGACACTCGTCCTCTGCCTCGCCGCCGGCGCCCTGGCCGCCCCCCGCAGCGCCCCCCTGGACCTGGACCCCGCCCGGCAGCCGTGGACCCTCCAGCCCGTCTTCCGCGTCCGCCAGCCCGCCGGGCCCGGCCTGGAGACGGCCTGCGGCCTGCTGGACATCGACGGGGACGGTTCGGTCGAGCTGGTGACCGCCGACCAGGGCAAGATCATGGCCTTCGACCTGGACCACGACACCGTCAAGCCCCGCTGGCAGCACAACGTCGACTCCGACTGGCGGCACGACCCGGGCGCGATCCGCCTGGCCGTCGCCGTGGACCTGGACGGCGACGGGGTGCGGGAGGTCCCCTACACGATCGAGCGCGCGGACCACGGCGCCTGGCGCTACCGGGTCTTCGACCCGGCGTCGGGCACGGTGACGGCGGACGCCCCGCTGCCGGTGTTCGACAGCCCGCGCCGCGAGCCCTGGTGGGACGGCTTCTACCACGTGGCCGGGGTGTTGGAGGATCCGGCGGGCGACGGCCGGCCGGGCGTCGTGCTGGTGCGCGAGGTCATGTACGACGCCTTTCCCCGCGGCCTGGTGGTGGTGGACGCGGCCACCGGGCGGCAGGTGTGGGAGTGGCGCTGCGGGCCCAACCCGGTGCTGGGCCAGACCACCGTGGCGGACCTGGACGGCGACGGACGCCCGGAGGTCGTCGTCTACGGGGGCGCACCCGGCAACCTGGGCGGGCGCCAGGTGAACGGCACCAGCGACGACCGGACCCACCTCTTCGTGGTCTCGGACCGGGGCGAGACCCTGGTCGACCGCGTCATCGGCCCCGAGCGCTTCGGGGGCGAACTGCGGGTCGCGGATCTGGACGGCGACGGCCGCCGGGAGATCATCACCTACAGCCACAACGGCAACCCCGGGGTGAACAACGTGCTGGCGGTGTGGGACGGCCCCACCGGCGTCAACCGCGCCCAGGTCCGCGGCGTGGCCGCCTTCGCGGGACTGGCGATCCTGGCCGGTCCCCGGGCGGGCACCAGCTGGCTGGTGTGCGGATCCACCGACGGCACCGTGCGGCGGCTGCTCTTCGACGGCGCCAGCCTGACGCAGGACCGCCAAAGGATCTCGGACCTGGACGAATGCACGGTGCTCGGGACGGTGCCGCTGCTGGCGGATCGTGCGCCCCAGGTGCTGGTGGACGCGGGCGACGGCGCCAACCTGGTGGTGCTCGATGGCGATCTGGCAACCTTGGCGGTCCTGCCGGACGCCCTGTCCATGCGCACCCAGCAGGCCGGACTGTGGCCCCGGCCCGGCGGCCCCGACCTGGTGCTGCTGTCCCAACGGGACTGGCGGGTGCTGGCGGTGACCCACCGCTCCCTCTGGGCGCGCTACGGCCGGGACGCCTGGCGTCCCCTGGCCGGCGGCGGGCTGCTGCTGGCCGCGTTCGGCGGCGGCCTGCTGGCCGGGCGGCGCGTGCGCCGCCGCCGGCGATCCGGCGTGGTCGCGGGCCAACCGGACCGCCATCGCCTGCGCACGGTGCTGCAGGATCTGCAGGAGACGGATCACGGCACCCTGGGCGTCACCCGCGGCCTGCGCCGGGTGGTGATGCTGGCCACCGCCGGCGGTGGCCTCGAGGCCCCCGCGGTGCGGTCCCGGTTCACCGAGGTGTGCGCCGAGGTGCGCGAGTCCCTGCTGCTGCGGCTGCAGGGCATCCTGGCCGCCTGCGGCGAGGCCGGCTTCGCCCCGGAGACCTGCGCCGCGGCCGGCGGCGCGCTGAAACGCTGCTTCGCCGCCCTGGACACCCTGGTGGCCGGCGACCACGCGGACCCGGGAACCCTGGCCGAGTTCCAGCGCAACCAGGAGCTGGTGGAGGCCACCTTCGGGCAGCTGCGGCGGGAGATCGTCGCCTACTTCACCACCGACCCGGCGCGGATGCTGCGGGGCATGCTCCTGGTGCGCGAGGTGGACCTGGGCCGGGCGGGCGTGGCGGCGGCCCTGGACGCCCCCGCCGCCTGCCCGTGCCTGGTGGACGGCACCGACCTGCGCTTCGTCCTGGACAACCTGGTGGACAACGCGGTGCGGGCCATGGTCGATGCCCCCGTTCGGGAACTGAAGCTCACGGTAGCCGCGGACGGCAAGGACGTGACCGTCACCGTCCGCGATACCGGTCCCGGCGTGCCTCCCGACCTGCGCGAACGGATCTTCAGCGGCCGCCACAGCTCGCGGCGGGGCGGCGGCCTGGGCCTGGCCCGCTCCCGCCGGCTGCTGGCCCGCTGGAACGCCGAACTGGAGCTGCCCGACCCCCAGCCCGACGCCGGCGCCCTGTTCCGGATCACGCTCCCGGGCGCCGGGCTATAGCCTCTTCGTCCTCAATTGCAACGGGGTGCAACCCAATGATGTCGGTCCGGCGGCCGCAGCGGACGCACGGGAGGGACCGCGATCGCGGTCCCTCCTGCCGTTCCGGAAGCCTACCGGAAGATCTCGGCGAAGAAGTCCTGCATCGCCTGCCAGCAGCGGCGGTCGGCCTCGGCGTTGTAGGCCACGCCCTTGCTCGGATCGTCGCCCGCCTCCTTCTGGGTGAAGGCGTGCACGGCGTGGGCGTAGAGGTTGACCTCGTAGTCGGCGTCGGCGGCCTCCATCTCGTCGATGAAGCTGTGGACGTCGTCGATCTTGGCGTAGGGATCCAGCGCGCCCTGGCAGACCAGGATCTTGGCCTTCACCTCACCCTTCTGGGCCGGCAGCGAGGTGCCCAGGCTGCCGTGGAAGCTGACCACGCCGGCGATGTCGGCGCCGGCCCGGGCCAGCTCCAGCACGCCCCCGCCCCCGAAGCAGTAGCCGATGGCCGCCACCTGGCGCGGTCCACGGTGTCCATGGCCAGCAGCTCGTTCAGGCCGGCCTCCAGCCGGGCCCGGAACAGGGCGCGGTCCTGGTAGAACTTGCCGGCCTCGGCCGACGGCCTCCTTGGTGTCGGCCGGCCGCATGCCCTTGCCGTAGATGTCGGCGCACAGGGCCACGTAGCCCAGCTCGGCCAGCATGCGGGCGCGCATGCGCTCGTTCTCGGTCAGGCCCATCCACTGGTGGACCACCAGCACGCCGGGCCGCGGGCCGGCGACGGCGTCGTCGTAGACCAGGTAGCCCTCCAGGGGGTGGCCGCCCTGCTCGTAGTCCCAGGTCTTCTCCACCAGGCCGGCCCGTCGGCGCCGCCCGCCGGCCCAGCGCCATGGCCGCCATCAGCACCATCGTCTTCGTCATGGTCGCCTCCCTCGCCGGGGTGCGGATATCTCGGACGCGGAACGTCCAAAATGAGTCGGAAACGGGCCGGCCCGCCACCGGCGCCCCGGAACTTGACCTTTGGGGCCCCGCGACAGAATACTTCCGGGATTGAGCGAGAATTGCGCAAGAATTCGCCGCGAAAGGAGCCCCATGCCCAAGCACATCGACGTCCTGCTGCTGCTGGCCCTGCCGGCGAGCGGCAAGTCCGAGGTCCGCCGCTACCTGGCCGGCCTGACGCCCGAGCAGTGCCACGAGCAGTTCGGCATCGGCCACACGGTGCAGCTGGACGACTTCCCCTACGTCCACATCATGCGGCGGGTCGAGCGACGAGCTGACGGTCCGGGGCCACGAGGGCGCGTTCTTCATCTCGCCCGCGCTGCCCTTCCGCGACCCGGTGGACTGGCTGACCCTGATCGAGCTGATCAACGAGGACTACGCCGACCTGGTGGCCGGGCGCCGGCCGAGCCCGCGAATCGGCGGCGCGCTGGGTGTTCGAGCGCATCGACCGGGCGCGCGGAGCGCTGCGGCGCGTGCGCCGTGCTTCGGCCAGCTGCCCGGCGCACTGCGGCGGGAGATCGCCGCGCCCATCGAGCAGGAGGCCCGCGAGCTGCTGGCGGCCAAGGTGGCCGAGGTGCCCGACGACCTGGAGGGCAAGACCATCGTCATCGAGTTCGCCCGCGGCGGCGCCGACGGCTCGCCCCTGCCCCTGCCCCGGCCCTTCGGCTACCGGCACGGCCTGGCACAGCTCTCGCCGGAGATCCTGGCGAAGGCGTCAGCATCCTCTACATCTGGGTCACGCCGGAGGAGTCGCGCCGCAAGAACACCGCCCGCACCGACCCGGACGACCCGGGCAGCATCCTGCACCACGGCGTGCCCATGGCCGTCATGTACGGGGACTACGGCTGCGACGACATGGCCTGGCTGCTGGAGCAGTCCGACCGGCGCGGACACGGTGCGCGTCGAGAAGGGCGGCCGCGTCTTCCACCTGCCGCTGGGCCGCTTCGACAACCGCGGACGACAAGACCACCTTCGTGCGCGAGGAGCGCTCGCGACTGGTCGCCGGCCGACGTGGCCGCCTTGCAAAGCGGGCTGAAGGAGGCCTTCGACCGGCTGATGCACGGGCACGAGGGCTAGTCGAGCCCACGGCCGATCGTCGCGGAACGCCCCCCGGGATTCACCCCCGGGGGGTTTTCTGCTAGTATGGACGCGATGACTCCACGGATCGGGAGGGGACGACGATGCTGAGACTCCTGATGACGATCGTGCTCGGAGGACTGATACTGCTGCCGGCCGGCGACGTCATGGCCCTGCAGGGTGCGGCCGGCGGTCACTGCGACGGTGACCAGCACGTCCTGACTATCGCGGGGTTCTACCTGCCCCAGATCGATGGCGCATTCACCGGTCTGGTCCTGGTGCGCGAGGCCATCGGCGTCTGCCGCGAACCTGTGACGCTGCCCGATCCGCCCTTGCCGTTCGACCCCCAGCCCACGTCTGAAGGTTTCGAGTACACGGCCACGGCGGTGCTGCCGGCCCCGGCTGAAGCCGCCGTGTACCGGTATACCCCCTATGGCGTCCGGCCTGACGGCAGCCTCGAGATCCTTCACGCCCACTGCAGTGCGGATGACCGCAGCTATGCCCTGATCGCCTGCAGCGACGTTCCCCTTGCCCGCGGCACCGTCGTCGTCGACCCCGACTACGCCAACTCGGGGACCGCGGCCGTCGTGTTCGACAACTGCGCCGACGACTGCTGGACCGAGCGGATCGGCGCCTATCTCGACCTCGACACGTTCACTGCACTGACGGGACACTCGGCCTGGGACCTGTATGGCGTGACGGTCGATGTCTACGGCACCCGCACCTGGTGCACGATGCTGGGCGGGGATTACCACACGGTCACCCGCATCGAGCTCACGACGGGCGGCGGCTGCGGTTCGGTGCCCGGCGCGCCGACGTCCTGGGGCAGGCTGAAGGCCCAGTACCGATGACCGCGGCCCTGCTCCTGGCGGTCGCCCTCGCGGCGGCGGGCGCGCCTGCCGCGGACACCGCGGACCGTCCGCCGGTCATGATCGCGGCCGCCGCGCCGGTGTGGGAGCTGATCGTGATCGTGTCGGAGATCGGCGGGGAGGTGCGGCTGCGCGTCTCGGTGGCGGCCGACGGCATCCCCGGCGAGATCGTCGCCGAGTCCTCCGCGCACCCGCTGCTTACCCGCATGGCGATCAAGGCGGCCCGTGCAAGTACCTACGCTCCGGCGCGCCGCGCGGGCGAGGCGGTCGCCGGCGGTCTCGAGGTGGTCTACGCCTTCGGCAACGAGATCGCCGCCTGCACGGACACCGCCGCGGACCTCTGCGCCCTTCTGGGCGGCGAGCTGTTCGTCCGCGATGCCGCCGCCACTCCCGATGCGACCGCCGGCTACGACCACGACGGCATCCGGTTCATCGGCGACATGTCCGAATCGGCCTACGGAGCGCTTTGCGCCGCCCTGGCCGAGCCCGGGTACCAGGACTACGTCCCAGTGCAGATCCGGGCCCTGGACCTGACCAAGTCGCTCGACGGAGCACTCCTCGAACGTCGCGTTTGCTGGCTGGTGCGCAGTCGGCGGGATACGACCGCCGGGCCGGGCGGCCTTTCCGCGAGTATCTATCTCTTCGAACGGGTCGACGACGAGTGGCGACTGGACCGCATCGGCAGCCGTCCCTGATCCTCACCGCACCCACCGCACCCACACCCAGAGCGCCACGAACCCCAGCAGGAACACCAGCCCCAGCCAGGCGAGCGCGGTGAGCTTCGGACCGGGCCGGTGCTCGGCCGGCACCGCGGGGCCGCGGACCACCCGGAAGTTCAGCCAGGCCAGCACCGGCGCGGCCAGGAAGGCCAGCACCGTGGCCACGTCCACCAGGGCGCGCATGCCGGTCATGAAGAAGGCGATGACCACCAGGCCCAGGCCGGCCACCACGGGCATCAGCCGGAAGGCGTCGCGGCGGCGGGCCTCCTCGCCGCGGCCGGCCAGCAGGCCCAGGCCGCCGGCCAGGGTGCGGGCGTAGCCGTCGAGCACCGTGAGCGTGGTCGAGAACATGGTGATGAAGGCCACCAGGGCGATGATCCAGCGGCTCCACTCGCCCAGGGTGGAGGCGTACATGTCCACCAGCTGGCGGCCGAAGGCCACGCCCGAGGGCGAGAACTCCTCCCCCGTGCCGTGCATGACCAGGGCTCCCAGGCAGAGGAAGGCCACGGCAAGCACGCCCGTGGTGATGTAGCCCAGGTGGAAGTCCACCATGGCCTCGTGCATGGTGGGCAGGCGCTTGCGGTCGCGGGACTTCTCCAGGATCCAGAGCGAGGGCCACACCGCCACGTCCAGCGGCGTGGGCATCCAGCCCATCAGGGCCAGCACGAAGGTCAGGCCCGCGGCCGACCACACCGCCGGCGAGTGGAAGCCCGGCTCGCCCGCCGGCCCGTGGGCGGCGGCCACCGCCACGGCCGTCAGCGTGAGCAGGGCCAGCAGCACGACCATCACCTTCATGACCAGGTCCAGCGTGCGGTAGCGGCCCACGGCGCAGATCACCAGGGCCACGCCCAGCACCACGGCGCTCAGCGCCGTCAGCGACCAGTCCAGGCCCAGCAGGGCGCCGGCCAGGCCCGCGGTGACCGCCGTCACGGCCGCCATGGTGATGAAGGCGCTGCCCACCACCACCGCCATGAACAGGGCCAGCGCCCAGCGGCCCAGGCGCAGGTAGCCCTCCAGCAGGCTCTCGCCCGTGGCCACGGTGTAGCGGTGACCCGCCTCGATGAAGGGGTACTTGCAGACCATGGCCAGCACCACGGCCCACAGGAGGCCGAAGCCCCAGCCGGCGCCGGCGCGGGTGGACTGGACCAGGTGGGAGACGCCGATGGCCGCCCCGGCGAAGAGGATGCCCGGCCCGCAGGCGCGCAGGGCGTCCAGCCGGCCGCCCTTCACGCCGGATCCCCGCCCAGGGCCTCGCGCACCGGGCCGTCCAGGGCGACGGGCCGGCCGGTCTCCAGGGAGACGATGACGAAGGTGACGTCGGCGTCGGCGGCCAGCTCGCCCGTGCCCAGGTTCACCACGTCCTGGTGGATGACCGCGCTGCGCCCGCCGATGCGCACCATGCGCGAGCGGATCTCCAGGTCCGTGCCCATGCCCGCCGGCCGGCGGTAGTTGATGGTGATGGAGGCCACCACGAAGCCCAGGCCCTGGTCCTGCCACCACTGCAGGCCCGCCCCGGTCTCGAGGAAGCCCCAGCGGGCCTCCTCCAGGAATTCCAGGTAGCGGGCGTTGTTCACGTGGCCGTACAGGTCCAGGTGGTAGCCCCGCACGCGGATGGTGACGGCGTGGACCCGGGGTTCGCTCACGGCTGCGCCTTCGTGTAGATCCCGTCGAAGATGGTGCCCCACGAGATGCCGCCGTCGGGACTCTGCTCCCAGTGCTGGCGCACGGTGCCGTTGTCGTTGGGCGTCCAGGTGATGCGGTCCGTCACCAGCGTGCCGTTCACGGTGCGCTCGCCCTCCAGCACCATGCGCCCCTCCTTGTCCAGGCCCCCGCTGAGCATCAGCCGCGTGCCCCCGCTGTCCACCCACACCTGGTGCCAGCGGCCGCTGACCGGATCGAACCAGTTGAAGCTGCGTCCGGTGTAGGGCCCGTTGACCGAGTGGTAGTCCTCGGTGACGGTGCAGCCGTCCTGGATCTTCGCCACCTCGTTGCGGCCGACGATCTTGCCGCCGTTGCTCACGTCCCAGATGCCGATCCAGAAGTCGAACTGGGCGGCCTGCGGGGTGTCGCAGGCGCCGGCCAGGGCCGTCACCGGGACGGCCAGCAGGGCGAGCAGGGCGAGGCGGAGCAGGAGTTTCACGGGGGGTCCTTTCGCGGGAGGCGGCCTACGGCTTCACCTGCCAGGGCAGGCGGTCCAGGTCGACGTTGCCGCCGGAGATGATGATGCCCACGCGCCGCCCGCGCACCCGGTCCGGGTGCTGCAGCAGCGCCGCCAGGCAGACGGCGGACGAGGGCTCGATGATGATCTTCATGCGCTCCCACACCAGGCGCATGGCCGCGATCACCGCCGGGTCGTCCACGGTCCAGATGGCCGCCACGTGCTCGCGGATCACGGCGAAGGTCTTCTCGCCCAGGGAGGTCAAGAGGCCGTCGCAGACGGTGCGGGGGTTCTCGGACGGGATGATGCGCCCCGCCGCCAGGCTGCGGGCGGCGTCGTCGGCGCCGGCCGGCTCGGCGGCGATCACCTCGGCCGTGGGCGCCAGGGCGCGCGTGGCGATGGCCGTGCCCGAGAGCAGCCCGCCGCCGCCCACCGGGGCCATCACCACATCCAGGTCGGGGTGGTCGGTCAGCAGCTCGAGGGCGGCCGTGCCCTGCCCGGCGATGATGCGCCAGTCGTTGTAGGGGTGGATGAACGCGGCGCCGGTCCGCGCCACCACGTCGGCCAAGGTGCTCTCCCGGGCGGCCAGGGTGGGCTCGCAGTCGTAGATGGTGGCGCCGTAGCCGGCGACCGCCGCCCGCTTGACCGCCGGCGCGCTCGTGGGCATGACCACGTGGGCCGGCACGCCGCGCAGGCGCGCGGCCAGAGCCAGGGCCTGGGCGTGGTTGCCGGAGGAATGGGTGGCCACGCCGCGGGCGGCCTCGGCGTCGTCCAGGGAGAACACGGCGTTGGTGGCGCCGCGCATCTTGAAGGCGCCCACCTTCTGCAGGTTCTCGCACTTGAAGAAGAGGGAGCAGCCGGCCACGGCGTCGATGGCCGACGAGGTGAGCACCGGGGTGCGGTGCGCCTTGCCGGCGATGCGCGTGGCGGCCTGCCGAATGTCGTCGATGGTGACCATGGCGGGCATGATACGGCGCGGGCGGGCGGGCGTCCAGCGGCGCGATCGCGACCGTCCCCGCCGAACGCGCGGCGGCCCGGGGCTCCAGGGCCCCGGGCCGCCTTGTTCACCGATCCCGCAGGATCAGGACAGGTCCGACGTGCAGTGGGCGCACTTGGTGGCTTTCAAGGGCACCGTCGACAGGCAGTGCGGGCACTCCTTGGTGGTGGGCGCCGCCGGCGCGGGCGCGGGCTCCTCGCGCTTGGCCTTGTTGATGGCCTTGATCACCAGGAACACCGAGAACGCCACGATCAGGAAGCTGATCACGGTGTTGACGAACACGCCGATGTTCAAGGTCACGGCCCCGGCCGCCGCGGCGTCCGCCAGCGCGGTGTACGGCCCCGCGGGCGTGCCGCTCTTGAGCACGAGGAAGATGTTGGTGAAGTCCACCCCACCCAGCAGCAGCCCGATGGGCGGCATGATGACATCGGCGACCAGCGACTTGACGATCGTCCCGAACGCGGCGCCGATGATGATGCCCACGGCCATGTCCACCACGTTGCCCTTGACGGCAAACTCCTTGAACTCCTTCAACATGAGCCTTGTCCCCCCTGTGCGGATGGTCGTTGCAGGCAGCCCGGTGGATCCGGACAAGATCGTATCCTAGATGAAGTTGCCCCGGAGAGGCAACGGCTTTCGTTGCCTCGCCGGGGCTTCTCTCGAACGGTCGCCGCTACTTCAGCAGCGTCAACCGCCTGACCTGGTGCCGCCCCTCGGCCGCGAAGCGCGCGAAGTACACGCCCGAGGCCAGGGTGCGCGGCTCCCAGACCACGCTGTGTTCGCCCGCCGCCTGGATGCCGTCCACCAGCACGGCCACCCGGCGGCCGGCGGCGTCGTAGATCTCCAGACGCGCCGGGCCATCCTTGGTCAGGGCGAAGCTGATGGTGGTCGACGGGTTGAACGGGTTGGGGTAGTTCTGGGCCAGCCCGAACCCGCCGGGCACCCGGGCCCCCACGCCGGACAGGTGGCTGATCAGGATGGCGTCCACGGCGCTCACCGTGTCGGCGGAGCAGCCGTTGGTGACGATCAGCGTCACGGTGTAGGTGCCGTCCACGGTGTACCCGTGGACCGGGCTCTGCACCGTGTCGGTGGCGCCGTCGCCGAAGTCCCACTGCCAGGCCACGGGCCCGCCCGTGGACTGGTCGGTGAAGGTGATCGACAGGGGCGGCGCGCCCACCGTGTCGCTGAAGGCGAAGGCCCCCGCCACCGGTGTGCCCACCGTCACGGCCCCGGCCACCGTCAGGGTGTCCACGCCGCCGGTGCCCGAGACGATCAGCCGCACGTCGTAGCTGCCCGGGGCCGCGTAGACGTGGACCGGGCTCTGCACGCTGGACGTGCCGCCGTCCCCGAAGGTCCCAGGCCCAGGCGTCGACGGCACCCGTCGAGGCGTCGGTGAACGTCACCTCCAGGGGCGCGCAGCCCGCGTCCGGCGAGGCCGTGAAGACCGCGGTGGGCGCCGGCACCGCGTCGACGGCGATCAGGTCGACCGCGGTCAGGGTGTCGGCGCCGCAGGCGTTGCCCGCGATCAGCCGCACGGTGTAGACCCCCGCGGCGGTGTAGCTGTGCACGGGGATTCTGCTGGGTCGAACTGCCGCCGTCGCCGAAGTCCCAGGCCCAGGAATCGGCGTCGGTCGAGAGGTCGGTGAAGGTCACGTCCAGGGGCGCGGTGCCCGACGAGTCGGACGCGCTGAACGCCGCGGTCGGCCCGCCGCCCACGACGATGTAGCCGGCCACGCCCAGGGTGTCCGCCCCGCCGCTGTTGGTGGCGATCAGGGAGACGTCGTAGCTGCCCGGCGCCGCGTACTCGTGGCTGGGATTCTGCAGGGCCGAGGTGCCGCCGTCGCCGAAGGTCCAGGCCCAGCTGTCGACCGTGCCGGTGGACGCATCGGTGAAATCGACGGCCAACGGCGCGCAGCCCGAGGTGGGCGTGCCCGTGAAGGCCGCGGTCGGCGCCGGCGGCAGCACGGTGATCAGGTCCACGGCGATCGTCGTGTCCGAGCCGCAGGCGTTGGTGGCGATCTGGGTCACGGTGAAGGTGCCGTAGGCGATGTAGGCGTGCACCGGGTTCCGGGTGACGTCGGTGCCGCCGTCGCCGAAGTCCCAGGACCAGCTCGTGGCGCCGGTCGAGTTGTCGGTGAACGACACCAGCAGCGGCCGCGGCCCGATGGTCGCCGACGGCGGTGAAGCCGCCGGTGGGGCCCTCGCCCACGGTGATGTAGGCGGTCCGGGTGACGCTGTCGCCGCCCGCGGGACCGGTGACCGTCAGGGTGACGTCGTAGGTGCCGGCCGCGGCATAGGCGTAGGACGGGCTGGTGGCGGTGGAGGTGCCGCCGTCGCCGAAGTCCCAGGCCCAGGTGTCGATGTCGCCGGTGGACTCGTCGGTGAAGCCGACGGGGTCACCCGCACAGGCGCTGGTGGGCGAGGCGCTGAAGGCCGCCGACGGCGCGATCGGGCCGGTGGCCCCCACCGCCGCGGCTGCGTCCACCATGCCGTAGCCGCTGTAGCGGTCCCAGCCGGCGCCCGACTCCACGTTGACGATGTCCTGGGCCGTGTTCCGCAGCTGGTCCCGGATCTGGGTGGCGTTCCAGGTGGGGTTGGCCGACTTGATCAGGGCGCAGACGCCCGCCGCGTAGGGCGTGGCGCAGGAGGTGCCGTTGAAGAACGGCTCGTAGTCGCCCGAGGTGTAGCCCCCCGAGCCGGTGATGTCGGTGGTGGGCAGGATGGTCGGCGCGATGATGTCCACGGCCCGCCGGTCGTTCTGCGTGTTGAGGCCGTAGTTGGAGCCCCACCAGCGCTCGCCGTCGCAGGTGTAGCCGTTGGGATCGGCGGTGACCCCCGGGTTCAGATCGCCCGAGCTGGCGGACGAGCGCTTGCGGTCGCCGCAGGGCGAAGCCGCGCCCACGGCGATCACGGAGGCGCTGTTGGCCGGGTAGCTGATGGTGGAGGCGTTCTCGTTGCCGGTGGCCGCCAGCAGGACCACGCCCGCGTTGAAGGCGTTCTGCATGGCCGTGTCCATGGGCGAGTAGGACGAGAGGGCGGCCCCGAAGCTCATGCTGATGACGTCCGCCCCATGGCTGGCGGCGTAGTTGATGGCGTTGATGATGGATGCAAACGCCATCGTGCCCGCGTTGTCGGCCACCTTCAGGGGCATCACGACGCAGGCCCCGGCGGTGCCCGCCACACCCAGGGCGTTGTCGGCCACGGCCGCAGCCACGCCCGCGCAGGCGGTACCGTGTCCCGGCGAGGCGCTGTCGTCCATGGGGTTGCTGTCGCCGCTGCCGAAGTCGTAACCGGTCATCAGGTTCAAGTCGGGGTGCGACGTGTCCACGCCCGAGTCGATGATGGCGATGACCACCGATCCGGCGCCGTAGCCCTGGGCCCCGTCCCAGGCCTGGATGGCGTTGGCGTCGAAGCCCGGCGTGCCCACCGTCGTCGGCCAGGGTGTGGCCGTAGGTTCCGCCCCAGTCCACGTCGGGCAGCTGGGCGGTGTTGTTGTGGCCCCAGTTGTCGGGGAACATGGGATCGTTGGGGACGGCCGCCGGGAACACGTAGTAGTCGGGCAGGGCCTCCTCGACCTCGGGCGCGGCGCTCAACCGGTCGGCCAAGGCCGCGATGTCGGGGGCGCCTTCCAGGTCGACCCGGTACCAGCGGTCCAGGACCGGATCCAGCGCCGCCGCCTTGTCGGCGGGATCGTAGAAGGCCCGGGCGATGGCCTTGACCCCGGCCGTGGCCAGCACCGCATCCACCGCCGCCAGCCCCGTCGAACGCGCGGGCGTGCCGGACTTGGTCGCATCCGGCAGGACGGAGGCCGCGACCGCGGCGGGGGTCAACTGGACGAGCAGATGGTCGGGCGCCCACGGCTGGGCCAGGGGCGCGCTGGTGACGAAGCCGTTCTGCACCGGGGCGAAGGGGCGGGGCGCGGGCGCCGCCGCCGCAGCGGCGGCGGCCAGGCACGCGACCGCAAGCACGGACAGGATGGCGAGTCTCTTCACGACGGGCTCCTCAGGGGGTGAGAGGGGCGAGGGTTGATACGGTTGCGCGGAACTGTAACAGAATCGTGTTGCGAATTTGTCACGATAAATCATTTTCAATGAGATTGCCGCCCGACTCGGCCGGGATCAGAACCGCGACGACAGCGCCTACAGGGCCCAGGCCACCTGCCAACGCAGGAAGTGGACCGTCGTGGTCAACGGCGGCAGGCCGTGGCGGCCGTCGTGGAAGGCGCCCGGATCGAGCATCTCCCACAGGAGGTGGGCGTCCACCCCGGCGGCCAGGTGCACCGTCAGCTCGGCCTGGGTCAGCACGCCGCGGGGCTCCCAGTCGGGCTGGGGCGCCAGCAGGTAGAGGACGCCCAGACGCGCGTGGGCCCGCTCGCCCACCGGGGCCAGCAGCTGCAGCCGGGGCGCGGCGATGTTCTCCCAGGCGGCCACCGTCAGGCGGCCGGGGGTGCTCTCGCCGATGAGCGTGTAGGTGTAGAGCTCGCTCCACTTGGGCCAGCGGCCCCAGGGAGCGCGGAAGGCCGCGCGGTGCGGACCGTCGCCCGAGTAGTAGAAGGCGGCGAACTCCAGGCTGGTCTGGCCCACGAACCGGTCGCGGATGCGGGCCTGCAGGGCCATCGCGTCGAGGCTCTCGCGGCCGATGCCGGCGTGGTCCTTGCGGCGCTGGTTCTGCACGGCCGCCTCGGCCTCCCATTCGCCGCCGTCGCCCAGGGCGCCGGTGGCCCGCAGGTCCACCGTCCAGGTCAGCAGCGGCGGCAGGATCCGGTCGGGATCGTGCTCGCGCTTGCCGATCACGGCCCAGGCCAAGGGGCCGGTGACCACGCGCAGACCCGCCGCGGACTCGTCCGTATCCTGCAGGGGACTGTGGTCGTCGCCCGCCAGCACCCAGTGGTCCCGTTCCAGGTTGCGGACCGCCAGCAGGTCGAGCCCGCCCGCCACGTCGTCCAGCTGCAGGCGCAGCCCGTCCTGGAACACGGCCCGGCTGCCGTCCAGGGGACTGCGCTCGGCCACCAGGAAGCCGCCGGGCCAGACGATGTCCTGGCGGCCCAGGGTCACCGTGGTCCGCTCGCCGGGGCGCCAGGTCAGCGCCGCGCGGTCGACGATCAGCTCGTCCCAGTCGAAGGCGACGTCCGGGTGCAGCCAGTGGCGATGCTCGTTGCACAGGCGCAGCTCCAGGCCCAGCCGGGAGCCCTCGATGCGCGCGCCGGCCCGCGTCCGGACGCGGATCCAGTCGACGTCCGGATCGGGAAGGAAGTGGAGGACGCCGTCGAAGACTTCCTGGCGGACGCGCAGGTCGGCCGTCGGCGTGACCGTAGTGGCGGCGGCCGGGGCGACCGACGCGATCAGCAGGGCGAGGACGATCAGGTGAAGCGGGCGCATGGTGTCTCCTCCGACCCACAAGCATGGACCCCGGCACCGGTCGGTGCAACCGCGAAGGGGCCCGGGCCGGTCAGTCGAGCGCCCGCGTCGGGACCACTTCCCCGCGATGGCAGGTGGCGCAGCCGATGCGTGCCTTGCGGTCCACACCCTCGATCTTGCGGAGCTGATCGTGGTTGATGTGGTAGACCATGGTCCACATGTCGCGGGTCACCGCGAACTTGCGGTGCGCGTCGCGCGACCAGTCGGCGGGATCGTGGCACCAGGTGCAGTCCACACCCAGGGCGCGGGCGAAGTCCTCGTCCATGATGCGCAGGTAACGCTCGGCCGAGGAGGTGGGCGAGATGGTCACGCCCGTGAAGACCTTGTTGGCCGGCTGGATGCGCTTGTCCCCCAGGCGGTGCAGGATGGTCTCGACCCGGCGCGCGGCGGCGTCCCGGTCGTAGGGGGCGGGTCCGGCGGCGGCCGCGGCAGCGGCGGCACCGGTCACCAGGGCGGCGGCCAGCAGGGTCAGCAGCAAGCGCATGGATGTGGTCCTTCCCGTCGTCCGTCCGCGGCCGACTCCGCCCGGGCGGCGGGCCGGCTCCCTCACCAGGGGCGCCGCGGGGCCGGCTTGCCCCGGTCCCGCGACTCGTTCACCCGCAGCATGGCGCCGTCCAGGTCGATGCCGTCCAGGGCATCGACGGCGCGGCCGGCCGCCGCGTCCTCCATCTCCACGAAGCCGAAGCCGCGGGACAGCCCCGTCGCCTCATCCTTCACCACCAGGGCCGAGGACACCGCGCCGTGGGCCGCGAAGAGGGCGGCCAGGTCCGCGTCGTCCATGGTCTCGGGCAGGTTGCCCACGTACAGGCGCATCACTTCTTCGCAGCCACCTTCACCGTCAGGATCACCGGCACGTGGGCGGGCGCCAGGCAGGTGCGGTCGTCGCAGGCCTGCACCGTCAGGTGCAGCTCCAGGGGCTGCTCGCCGGTCATCCCCGCCGGGACCAGCGCCGAGGCCTTGATCACGTTGCCGCCCTCGAGCATGTGGACCTTCTCGCCGAAGAACTCGCCCTCGATGCCGACGGGGTACTCGGCCTGGAAGTCCTGCAATGGGAAGGTGTCGTCGGGCACCAGGTCGATGCCGATGAAGTTGGAGTCGCCGTGGGCGTACAGGTGCCAGTGGGCGGCGATGTCCACGTTCACCGCGAAGTCCACGCGGGCTCCCGGGGCGCCGGTGACCACCTTGGCGGCGGGGGTGGCCTTGACCACGTCGGCCGAGCCGCGGGGCCCGGCGGCCAGGGCGGCCGAGGCCAGCAGGAGGGTGCAGAGGGCGGCGGTCGCGGCGATCTTCTTCACGTCGGGTCTCCTCGGTGGCGGGACCTAGCGGCCCCGGTGTCGATGTCCGGCCAGGATGCGGTCCGCGGTGCGGGAGATCACCTGGACCAGGCGCTCGATGTCGCTCTGCTCCATGCAGCGGTTCTCCACGTTCACCCGCAGGGCCACCCGGCCGTTCAGCACGGTGAAGCTGAACCAGGCGTCGCCCTCGCGCTCGACGCGGGCCTGCAGCTCGCGGTTCAGCTCGTCGTTCGTCTCGTCGTCCCAGCGCAGGCGCCCGGCGGCGTCCCGCGGCTCCCAGCGGAAGTTGCAGATCCCCAGGGTGTTGGGCCCGAGGATGCGGAAGTCCGGGTGGCGGCGCATGCGCGCGGCCATGATCCGGGCCAGCTCGATGTCCTTCTCCACCCAGGCGGCGTACTGGCGGCGGCCCACCATGCGGAAGGCCAGCCACACCTTCAGGGCGCTCAGGCGGCGGCTGCCCTGGATGCCGTACTGGAAGAAGTTGACCTTGTCGCCCCGGTGGAACCCGCGGTGGTCCGGCAGCACCTTGTGGCCGTCGTCGTTGTCGGGCACCGCGGCGCCCTCGGCCAGCGCCTTCTCCATGTAGTACTCCGGGTGCACCAGGAAGCTCTTGCGCAGGAAGTCGCCGTCCCGCACCAGGATCGCCGCCGGCCGCGAACGGCATGTAGAACCACTTGTGGGGATCGACGGTGATCGAATCGGCCTGGTCGATGCCCCGCAGCATGGTCCCGTACATCTCCGAGAGCACGACGGCGCCGCCGTAGGCGGCGTCGACGTGGAACCAACAGTCGTTCGCGCCGCGCCAGTTCCGCCAGCTTGTCCAGCTTGTCGATGCTGCCGGTGTTGGTGGTGCCGGCGATGCCGATGATGCAGCAGGGCTTCAGGCCGGCGGCCGCGGTCCTCGGCCAGGGCCTGCTCCAGCGCCGCCAGGTCGATCCGGAACAGCTCGTCCTGGGGCAGCTTGCGCAGCTGGCCGCGGCCGAGGCCCAGCAGGTCGACGGCCTTGTCGAAGCTGTAGTGCCCCTGCCCCGAGACGTAGAAGGTGAGCCTGGCCATCTCGGGGCCGGGCGGGTCGAGGCGCTCCACCTGGCGAGAGGTTGCGGCCCAGGGCCGCGGTTGATGGCCAGCTTCAGGCCGGTGATGTTGGCCAGGGAGCCGCCGGCGGTGAAGGTGCCGAAGCTGTTCTCGGGCAGGCCGAACAGGTCGCACAGCCAGCGGATCACCCGCTTCTCGATGGCCGTGCCCGAGGGCGCGTGGCGCCAGGAGGCGGCGTTCTGGTTCATGGCCGCGGCCAGGGACTCGGCGAAGACCGCCACCGGCAGCGGCGCCGGGTTCATCATGCCGAAGTAGCGGCGGCTGCCGATGGCCATGGTGTTGGGGAAGACCCGGGTGCGGCAGTCCTGCACCAGGTCGGCGAAGGGCACGCCCTCCTCGGGCAGGGCCTCGGTGAACATCTCGTCCAGGCCCTCGGGCGACAGGGGGCCGTAGACCCGCCGCCCCTCCAGGCCCTTGAGGTACTCGACCACCAGGTCGACCATGGCGTAGCCCATCTCGCGCAGGGACGCCTCGTCGAGGGCCTGGTCGCCGGCGGGCCGCTCGGGCGCCGCCGGGCGCCGGCTCCTCGGCGGCCGGCGCCGAAGGGGCGCGCCAGGCGGACGGATCCTTGTCGGGACGGGGCTTGCGTCACGGTTCCAGCTCCTTGCAGCGCGGCCGGCCGCCGGCAGCGGAAGGTCCCGGCGGCGATGGCCTCCAGCACGGCGGCCGCGCCGCCGTCGGCCACGTCGGCCGGCCACCCGGTCGGCCGCGGCCTTGCACGTCGTCGGGGCTGTTGCCCATGGCGACGCTGGTGCCGCAGGCGGCGAACATGTCCAGGTCGTTGTAATTGTCGCCCAGGGCGACCGCCCGCGCCAGGGGGATGCCGCAGCTCGGCCGCCAGCGACCGCCAGGCCGGCGCCCTTGCCGCTGTCCCGGTGGAAGGCCTCGGCCCACCAGAAGGCGCCCTCGCCCAGCAGCGAGCGGGTGTTGATCACGCGGACGTGGCCGCCCAGCTCGCGGCCGACCGCGGCGCTCAGGGCCGTCGACCGGCTCCCTGCGGTCGATGGTGCCCACCTCCAGGGCCCGGGTCCAGGGCAGGGCCAGCAGGTCGTCCACCGCCTCGATGCGGCCGACGCTCCGGCGCCGCATCTCGAGGTAGCGGCCCAGCATGTCGTTGACGGGCCGCGACTCGTGGCGCAGCACGCCGCCGTCGCTGTCCAGGCCGTAGACCATGGGCACGGTGCCGTGCTCCCGGAACAGGGCCACCAGGCGGTGCGACCACCGGGCCCTCGAGCACGCTGCAGGCCAGCTCGCGGCGGGGCGAGCCGCCCAGCACCACGGCGCCGTTGAGCAGCACCAGGGGCAGGTCGTCCGGGAACCAGCCCGAACGGTCCAGCAGGGCGGACAACGAGGGCAGGTTGCGCCCGGTGCAGAGGGCGACCGTGTGGCCCGCCGCGCGCACCGCTTCCAGCGCGGCGATTTCCCGGCGGCCCAGCTCGTCGTCGAACTCGGTGTTCAGCAGGGTGCCGTCCACGTCGACGGCCACCAGCCGCCGGCTGCTGTCGGGGACGTCCCGGGTCATCCGGTCACCTCGAAGGCGGTGAAGGTGCCCGCGGCGTCGCCGCGGAAGGCCTCGACGGCGTCCACCCGGGCGTGGTCCGGGCCGTGGCCGGCCCAGACCTCCAGGGCGCGCAGGGCCGGCTCAGGACCCTCGGCCACGATGCGCACCGAGCCGTCGGGCTGGTTGCGCACCCAGCCCGTCAGCCCCAGCTGGCGGGCCTGGCGGAGGGTGTAGTGGCGGAACGCCACCCCCTGCACGCGGCCGCGGACGATGAGATCGAGCCTCTGCACGTCGCCTCCCCGTGGGCGGATTCCCGGACGGTCAGCCTCCAAGATCGTGCCTTTGGCGCCCCGGCGCAATCGCCGTGCGAAGGCGGCCCGCGGCCGGAAGCCGCGGGCCGCGAAGCCGGGACGCCGGGCGCCGGGCGCCTACCGGATCGTGAAGGTGTTGCTGCGCCCGGAGCAGTGGGGTCGTTCGGGTCGAGACCACGACCCGGTAGACGTTGTCCGGTCCGGTGAAGCCGAAGTCGTCCACCACCCAGGTGAAGCTCAACTGGTCCGCCGGCAGGCCCGTGGCGATGTAGCCGCCGGGCACGAACACGCCCAGGGCGTAGAGCCGGATGTCCACGCTCCCCTCGTGTTCTGCGGTGCCGAAGCTGACGGTCACCGAGTCGCCCACCGCCAGGACCGACCCTGCCGGCCGGCGTGCCGACGAAGATGCTGCACACCTCGTCGTCGAGCATGCCGCAGCGGGCCGAGTTCGGCGCTGCAGCCGTCCGCCATGTCGTCGTCGAGATGCAGGAAGTAGTCGGAGCCGGAGCCCAGGTTGAATGAGTCGACATTATGCCAGTAGTAGCCGCCGGTGTCGGGTACGTCCGTGGCGATGACACCCGCCAGATCCTGCTCCAGCATGCCCTTCCAGAGGGACAGGTGACAGGTGGCCGCTGGTGTTGGCGCTCGTCCCAGGTGATCGGGAGAGGCCTGCCGGCGATCATGGTGGTGTCCGGGTTGACCGTCAGCGCCAGCGAGCAGCCTGCGGTGTCCAGCAGGGTCGATCGACGTGCTGTCGGCGCAGCGCGGGTCCGCGAGTCGAGGTCACCCGCAGGACGTAGTCGTTGGCCGTCGGTTCGCCGGCGAGGGCGGCGAACCAGAAGTCGTAGCCGTCGTTGGCGCGTGGCGGCCGCCAGGGTCCTGACCAGTCTGCCGCCCCGCAGCAGGTCCACCCGCACATCCCCGCCCCCGGACGCGTGCCAGCGGAGGTCCACCCGATCGCCGGACTGGAAGGCGTCCCCCGTCGCGGGCGTGTAGATGTCGATGCTGCAGGATTCCGGTGCGGGTTCGGTGCTGTCGCTGCCGCCGCAACCCGGCACGAGGATGGCCAGCGCGGCCGGCACGCAGACCGCGAGAATCATGATGATGAATCGGCGCATGGATCTCGATCCTGGATTGTGGGGGGTGGCCCCCGGTGCTCTGCCCCGTAGGAATATACAGAACGTACGGCGCGGACGGAACCCGGTTTCGTCAGCCGGCCAGGTCCAGGAACGCCCTGTGGATGCGGAGGTCGTCGGTGAGCTCGGGATGGAAGGTCAGGCCCAGCAGCCGGCCCTGGCGCACGGCCACCGCCTCGTCCCCGCGGCGCGCAACCACCTCGGCGTCGGGGCCGACGGCGGCGATGCGCGGGGCGCGGATGAACACCGCGGCGTAGGGCTCGGCCGAGCCGTCCAGGGCGTCGATGGCCACCGGCGCGGTGAACGAGTCGATCTGGCGGCCGTAGGCGTTGCGGCGCACGGTGCAGTCCAGCAGGCCCAGGGGCTCGACGCCGAAGTCGCCGCGCACCTCGTCCTCCAGGCGGCGGGCCAGCAGGATCAGGCCGGCGCAGGTGCCCATGATCGGGCGCTCGGCGGCGAAGGCGCACAGGGGGCCGCGCAGGCCGACCCGGTCGATGAGGCGGGTCAGGGTGGTGGACTCGCCGCCGGGGATCACCAGGCAGGAGACGCCCTCCAGCTCGGCCGGCCGCCGCACGCCGCGGGTCTCCACGCCCAGGGCGGCGAAGGCGCAGCGGTGCTTCTCGTAGTCCCCCTGCAGGGTCAGCAGTCCCACCGGTCGGGCCATGGTCCCTCCACGCGAAGACCCGGACGGCACGCCGCCCGGGCCCCGTGTCGCGGCGGCGCGGCTACCAGCCGCGGCCGGCCATCTTCTCGTTCTCGGCCATCTCGTTGACGGCCCGGCCCTTCATGGCCTCGCCCAGCTTCATGGAGACCTCCATGAGCTTGGCCGGATCGTCGTGGAACGCCACCGCGTCCACGATGGCCTTGGCCCGGGGCGCGGGATCCTCGCTGGCGAAGATGCCGCTGCCCACGAACACGGTCTCGGCGCCCAGCTGCATCATCAGCGCGGCGTCGGCCGGGGTGGCCACGCCGCCGGCGGCGAAGTTGGGCACCGGCAGGCGGCCCAGTTCGGCGGTCTCCACCACGATGTGGTACGGGGCGCCCAGGCGCTTGGCCTCGGCCATCAGCTCGTCCGTGCGCATCAGCTGCAGGCGCCGGATGCCCTCGGTGACCTCGCGCATGTGGGTGACGGCCTCGACGATGTCGCCGCTGCCGGCCTCGCCCTTGGTGCGCATCATGGCCGCGCCCTCGCCGATGCGCCGCAGCGCCTCGCCCAGGTTCCGGCAGCCGCAGACGAAGGGCACCTTGAAGTCGTGCTTGTAGATGTGGTTCTCGTTGTCGGCCGGGGTCAGCACCTCGGACTCGTCGATGAAGTCCACGCCCAGGGCCTGCAGGATCTGCGCCTCGGCGAAGTGGCCGATGCGGACCTTGGCCATCACGGGGATGGAGACGGACTGCTGGATCGCGCGGATCATGCCCGGGGCGGACATGCGGGCGATGCCGCCCATCTTGCGGATGTCGGACGGGATGCGTTCGAGGGCCATGACCGCGACGGCGCCGGCCTCCTCGGCGATCTTGGCCTGCTCGGCGTTGGTGACGTCCATGATGACGCCGCCCTTGAGCATCTCGGCCAGGCCGACCTTGTGGCGGAAGCTGTCCATGACTTCCGCGTCGTTCCAGGCGTTCTTCATGACCCTGCCTCCTTCGGCAACGCGGGGTCGGCCGGCGGCGCGACCAGCGGCAAGAGCGTGGGCGCGCCGGACGGGGCCGGCAGGCCGCGGCGGTATCGTTCGGCGGTAAAATAAGCGCTGGACCGCCGGAGCGAAAGGTCCAGTCCCACCCGCGCCGGACCCGCGGCCGGCTCAGAGGCCCACCGCGCACCCCACTTCCACGCTGCGGGCCGGCAGCCGATAGTACTGCCCTTCGCCCAACTCGCTCTCGGCCACCGGATCGCGGCGGTCGCCCAGGTTGCGTCCGGCCACCCAGAGCGCGACCGAGCCCAGCCGCGTGCCCGCGGCGGCATCCACCGTCACGTAGGCGCCGGCCTCGGCGGTGTTGCGGCGGTTGAACCAGCGCGCGCCCACGTAGTTGGCGAAGACCTGGGCGTGGCGGCGGCCGTCGGTCCAGGCCAGGCCGGCCGCGGCCAGGTGGGTCGGCGACAGTTCCAGGCGATGGCCGTCCAATCGGACCGGAGTTCCCCCGAAGTCCTGAATGTAGTCGCGGAAGGTGGCGTCGTGCCAGGACCAGGAGGCGGCGGCGCGCCAGCCGCGGGCGAAGCGCCACGAGGCCTCCAGTTCGCAACCGTCGAACCGTTCCCGGCCGGCGTTGGCCAGGGCGGGCAGGCCGCCGGCGGCGGTGGCCACCACCAGGTTGTCCATGTCCAGGCGGAAGGCCGAGGCGTCCAGGTGCAGGCGGTCGCCGGCCAGGGCGGCGCGCACGCCCACCTCGCCGCCGCGCGCGGTCTCGGGCTCCAGGAGCGCCACCTCCGCCTCGGGCCCGAAGTCGATGGCCGCGGGCTTGAAGGTGTCCCGGTAGTTGGCGTACAGCACCACGTCGTCCAGCGCCGACTGCCAGGCGCGCCAACTGACGCCCAGGCGGCCGCCCGCGCGGACGCGGTCGTCGGTGATCGTGGCCGCGGTGGGCACGCCGCCCACCTCGGCCTCGCCCTCGCGCTTCTCGTCGACGTAGTTCAGGCGCACGCCCGCCAGCACCGTCCAGTCGCGGGCCGGGTGCCAGTCCAGCTCGGCGAAGGCGCCCAGGAAGGTGCGCTCGGCCTCGAAGTCGGTGTCCTCCACCGGGACGCCGTCGGCGCTGGCCTGGGCCCGCCCGCCGTCGAGCGGCGCATGGTAGCGGAAGTTGCGGCTGCTCTGCTCCCCCTTGCCGAAGAGAGCGTCCGCGCCCACGGTCAGGCCCGCCACCGGCCCCGGGGCGATGCGCCGCGAGGCGCGGCCGTAGACCTCGGTCAGCTCCCGCGACTGGGTGTAGCCGCCGGCGTTGGGCGTGGTGCCGTCGTCGGTCGCCCCCTCGTCCAGGAAGCCCCGGATGTTGTCGTCCTCGACGCGGCTGACGGCCACGGCCCAGTCCACGGCGTGGCCCGCCCGGCGCGCGCTCAGCTGCAGGCGGGTGCGGTCCAGCTTGGCGTCCCGCGGGTTCTGGTTGCCGTCCCGGGGCAGGGCCGGGTCCAGGCCATCGCCCACCCGCGGCACGGGGCTGGTCGGCCCCTGGTGCAGCACCGTCACGTCGGCGTCCACGAGGATGTCCCGGGTCGCGTCCCAGCGCAGGCGGGCGTGGCCCCCGTCGGCGGCGGCGTGCTCGTCGGCGAAGCGGCGGCGCGCGCCGGCCACCGCGAGGCGGACCCGGGCGCCCAGGTCCGCCGCCGCGGCCGCACGCACGGTGCCGTGGCTGCCGCCGGCGACCAGGGCCCGGCCGGCGCCGGCCCCGGGCGCGTTGTGCACCACCGCGATCACCCCCACGAAGGAGGTGGCCCCGAAGGTGACCGGCGCCGGCCCGCGGATCACCTCGATGCGGGCCACGTCGTTCAGGTCGAGGGTGGGCAGGTCGGGCACGAAGGCGCCGCCCCAGGGCACCCCGTCCACCACCAGCAGGAAGGCGTCGAACTCCCGCAGGCCCCACAGGGCGGGCACCGCGGCGGCGGGACCACCGTCGCCGCCGGGCACGGCCTCCACCCCCGCCACCAGGGCCAGGGCCGAGCGCAGGTCCACGGCGCCCCGGCGGCGCAGGGTCTCGCCGTCGATGACGGTGCGCGACTGGGGCAAATTCTCCGGGGCCAGGGGAGCCCAGGTGGCGACGACGTCCAGGGTGTCGATCGCCGCGGCGGTGACGGCCGCCGCCGGCGCGGGCAGGGCCGCCGCCAGGACGGCCGCCAGGGCGAGACCGAGCGCGGGGCCGGCAACGACGGGGCGCCGCGGTCGATCGGTGCGGGGGAATCTCACGGATCTGCTCCTCTGTCGGATGCTCGTGCCGGTTGCCGGGGGCGTCCCACTTTGCCACCCGACCGGCCGGCGGGCAAGGGGGCGTGGCGGCCTCGCACGGGGCGACTGCTCAGAGATACCCCAGCGACTTCAGCGCGCGGATCTCCTCGGGCGAGAGCGCCCGCCCCGAGCCGCCGGACCCCAGCCAGGCCCCCGTCGCGAGGATGCCCCGCAACCGCCCCAACATCCCGTTGTAGAGGTCGGGCCGGCGGAACCGCAGGTTCTCGGTGGCTTCCGGATCAGTCTCCAGGTCGTAGAGTTCCTGCCGGGTCGGACCGCCCCAGACCGCCAGCCAGCGATCGTCGCGCAGGCCGAGGGTGGACCACTCGACAGTGGTCCGGACCACCGTCTCGCGCCGGGGCACGGGACCGTGAGCATACACGTCCAGGAAACGCCGCGGCACGGTGGTGCCCGGCACCAGCGGCACGTCCAGCAGCCCCAGCAGCAGGGGCGCCAGGTCCTCGCCGCCCAGGTAGGCGCCGGCGTGCTCCTGCCAGCGGGGGCACAGCCGCCTGGGCCAGATCAGCAGCGGGATGCGGGTCATCTCGTCGTAGAGAGTGGTGCAGTGGTCCCAGCGCCCGTGCTCACCGAAGCCCTCGCCGTGGTCCGCGACCACCGCCACCACCAGGTCGCGGTCCCGATTCATGGCCCGCCAGGCCGCCAGCATCCGGCCCACCGAGGCGTCGGCCCGGTGGATGTTGCCGTCGTAGAGGTCGACGATGCGCCGCTTCACCGCCGGCGCCACGTTGCTGTCGGGCTGCTCGCAGGCCCGGATCAGTTCGAGGCGGATTTCGTCCAGGCCGGTGGCCGCGTCGTCGCGCCACAGGTCGTGGGCCGGCCCGGGCGCGTAGGGCAGATGGGGCGGCAGCAGGTGCACCCACAGGCAGACCGGTCCGTCGGGCAGGCCCGCCGCCAGCCTTTGGCGGACGACGCGCTCGGGCATCTCGTAGGCGGTGTCGGCGAAGGCGGGCAGGGTCCAGTCCTCGGTGAACTCGCGGAACCCCTGGTCCATGGCGTTGCTCACCGAAAAGTTGGGATTGTGGCTGACGCCGATCGTGTAGTAGCCGGCGGCGGCCAGGGCCTCGGGCACCGTGACCAGGGAGTCGGCCAGGGCGTCCCCACCCTCGCCCCCGCGGCGGACCACGCCGTGCTCGGTCCAAGGCAGCCCGGTCAGCAACCCCGGCACGGCGCACCGGGTGTACGAGGCCTGCGCCGTCACGTTGGTGAAGACCACGCCGTCGGCGGCCAGGCCGTCGAGGACCGGGGTGGTGGCGCGCCCGTAGCCCTGGTGGCCCACGTGGTCCCGGCGCAGGGCGTCCAGGACGAAGACGACGAGGTCGGGGCGTTCCGCGTCGGGTCGCGGCCGCGTGTCCCGCTCCGGGACCGGCACCATCTCCCAAGGCGCGTCCGCGGTGCCGACGCCATGCCAGCGGGCCCAGTGCTCCCGCTGGTCCCGGTCCAGGTCGGCGGTGACCGTCAGCGCGCGAACGAAGGTGCCCAGGGGCCGCCGGTCCGGGATGTCCGGGCCGGCGACCTCGTTCAGCGCCAAACGCGAGCGCAGTTCGAGGGTGTTCAGGCCCTGGCGCAGCAGCGAGTCGGGCACGGCCACCCGCGCCGTGTCCGGCTCCCAGCCCCGGGTCACGGGCAGCGTGGCCAGATCCCGGCCGTTGAGGACCACGGTCACGGTCTGGCCGGCCTCGCACAGCACGGGCGGCGCCGCGAACACCAGGGTCAGCTCGGCCGACGAGCCCAGCAGGGAGAGGGACGACCGGGCCACCGGGTGCAGCGCCCACCAGCCCGGGCTGCCGTCCCGCTCCCAGCCCGCGCCGAAGTGGTGCAGGCCCGTGTCGGGCCCCCAGGCCGGCTGGCCGTCGCGCAGGGGATCCGGGTGGGGCGCGGTGAAATCGTACGCGACCAGGGTGGTGCGCTGCGGCGCGCGGTCGCAGGCCGCCAGGCAGACGGCGATCGCCAGCAGCGGGAGCAGTCTCACGGTGAACCTCCCCCCGGGAACGGGACGACGGGATGGCGGAACCGCCAGGATCGCCTGGGCCCTCACGATCGCCCCGCCGAGTCGGCGCCGGCCGCCGGAACCGGAGCGACACCAGGCGCACGCCCAGGACGCGCGGATCGCCGGCCCCGGGGCTGGCCGCATCCGGCACGGTGAACGTCAGCTCGTTGCCCGGTCCGGTCCGCAGCAGGCCCGCGGGCACCGGCAGAGCGACGGTCCGCGCCGCGAACCCGCCCAGCTCGATCCGGCCCAGGTCGCGGCCGTTCAGGGACACGGTCACCGCCTGGGCGCCGTTCGCGCCCATCTGCAGTTCCAACTCCGCGTGCGCCAGGGCCGCCAGGCCCGCCGAGGCCCGGAAGGCGAGGCTGCTGCGGCGACCCTGGCTCCAGCGGTAGGTGCCGCCGGGCGCGGACTCGGGTCCGTGCCACATGAACCAGCCCCAGGCCCCGTCGCCGGCCCCGTAGCGCGTGTCCGCCGCCAGGGGCGCGGATGTGCAGGAGCGCAGCACCGCCGGCAGCCCGGCGAAGGTCCGGCCCGGCGGCAGCAGCCGGAACAGGCCCAGGGCGCCCGCGCCCAGGGGCGGGCCCAGGCAGGCGTCCAGGTTCCGGCCCGAGATCAGCAACAGCGGCGCTTCGGGCAGGGCCGGGCCCGTCCGCCGGCGGCCGAGCACCACCTGCCAGGCCCCGGGCGCGCGCACGCGGTAGCCCCGCTGCTCGGCCTGCAGCACGAACGCGGCCAGGCGCGGCCAGAGGGCGTGGTCCTCGTAGCCGTGTTCCAGGTACACGTTCAGCGGTCCCTGCGCGGGCGCCGGCAGCGCTGCCCACAGACCCGCCGGCACCGGCCGCTCGGGGGACGGAGCCACGGGAAAGCGCACGATCCAACCGACGCACACCGACGCGGACAACAGCACCACCGCCGCCGCGCGCCCGCGGCCGGCCCCCGCGAACCGCAGCGCCGGTCCCCGCACGCCGGCCCAGGCGAACACCGCGGCGAACGCCGCCGTTTCGTGGAAGACGTAGGGGACCCCGACGGGATTCTCGGGCATGCGCCAGGCGAAGGCCAGCAGCACCAGCCACGCCCCGCCCGTCGCCGCCAGAGCGGCGCGCAGCTCCGCCCCGACACCGCGCCGGACGCGCCACGCCGTCGCCACCGCCCCCAGCCCCACAGCCGCCACCAACCACACCGGGACCAGGCCGACGGCCCTGGCCAGCCCCGGGACGCCCAGGGTGACCGCGGCGGCGGCGGCCCATCCCACCGCCCGGACCACATCTGCCGCGCTGCGGGACTCGTGGACCTGGCTGCCCAGCCAGTGCAGCGTGCGCGTCAGGTTCCCGTCGGCGTGGGCCAGTTCCTCGGCCACGGTCGGCAGGGACGTGATGACGACCACCGCCACCCCCAGGGCCAACCACCGTCCGGCGTGGCCCCCCCCCGGGGCGCCTTCCCGGCGCCGCCGCACCAGGGCCGCGCCCACGATCGTCACCGCCAGCGGCACCACCACCACCGCGTTGGTGATGTGGTTGTGCACCATCACCACGCCCGCCGCGCAGAACACCGGCCACATGGACCACGCGCCCCGCAGCAGCGGGCCGGCGGCCAGGACCAGCACGAACGCCGGCAGGATCACGACCAGCGGTCCCCAGTAGTCCAGCAGCGGGTGCTGCCCCGTGGTGGCGAGGGGCAGGACGGTCAGGCACAGGCAGGCGGCGGCCAGCCAGGCGTCCAGCCCCGAGTGCCCCAGGCGGACCACCAGCAGCAGCCCCGCCAGCAGGACCAGGGTATTGAGCACCAGCATGGCCACCCGTTCGCGGCCCAGGGGCGTGGGCAGCCCGGGCACCGCGGGCGCCAGGGCCGCCAGCCCGTAGAACGTGACCGGACCGGGATGGTGGAAGCCGAGCCGCGAGTAGGGTCCGAAGCCGAGCCGCAGGTCCCGCGCGTCGCGGATCAGCAGGCCGTTGGCGGAGATGTCGCCGTCGCCGGCCAGGTCGGTCGGCCGCACGTACCCGCTGTTGACCGCCAGCACGGCGGCCGCCACCAGGAAGCCGGCGGCCAGGACATGCAGGGCGGACGATCTGGTCACGGGGTGATACCTCGGGTCGGGGACGGCCGCGGCCGGCCCGGGACGGAACGCGCGGCGGCGGCCGCAGGGCGTGCGCGGGCCGGAGTATAGGGGGTGGCGTGGGGCTCCGGCAAGGGGCCGGACCTAGAAGGCGTACTGCACCCGCGCCAGCAGGATGGTCCCCGCGTCGCCGAACTCGCTCCCGGCGACGCCGCCGAAGACCAGGCCGCTGCAGGTGACGTCCAGGTCCGGGCCGGCCGACCAGTCGAGGCTCGGCCCCAGGTACCACGACCCGTCGCCGGGGTTCAGGATGCTCGCCAGGCCCGCGTGGACCAGCGGCGACAGGTCGTGCCCCGCCTCCGCGAACACCGACCACCGCGCCGGGCTGAGCCAGCGCCGGGCGTAGGCGGCCAGGCTGCCCAGACCGCCGGCGGCCCCGGCCGCGCCCGCGCTGTTGTAGAGGACGGCGCCGTGCAGGTAGAGGGAGCTGTGGAAGGTGTAGTCGCCGTCCACGGTGCCGGTCAGGTAGGCGCCGTCGCGGACCGGTGCCGGGACGCCCGGCGGATACGGCAGCCCCGGCGGCGGCCGGTAGCCCGCGCGCGGGAACGCCCCCAGCACCTCGCCCCGGAAGCCGCCGCCGCCGATGCTGCCGGCCCAGGCGCCGCCGGCCACGGTCTCCGGCCCGCGCCGACCGCCCAGCAGGACCCAGTCGTAGCCCCAGCGGTTGAGCACGAGCTCGGCGGCGGCCGTGGCGTCGTCGGCGCGGCGCGCCGGCGCGGCGGCCACCTCGGCCTTGGTGTTGGGCCCCAGGTAGACCTGCACCCGCGCGGCGTCGGTGCCGGGCTTCTCCACGTTGTCGAAGTCCAGGGGGCTGGCGGCGTTGAACAGGTCGACGGGATTCCAGACCAGCGCCGTGCCCCAGGCCACGCGCTGGCGGCCCACCGTCAGCTCGACGGGACCGGCGGTCCCGTCCACCCACGTCCGGTCCAGGGTGCCGATCATCACCTGGTGGTCCGTGTCCACGAATCGCGTGTCCCAGTGGAACCAGCCCCGGTTGCCTCCCAGCCGGTCGGTCTCGGCGGCCAGGTCGCGGGCGCCGGCCCCGCTGAACAGGCGCAGCTTGGACTCCACGCCCACGGTGACGGCCGGGTCCGCGTACCAGCGCAGGTTCAGGCGCGCATGCAGCAGGTTGGTCGCCTGCCAGCGGGATCCTCCTTCGTCGCCTGGCGACGCGGCCAGGCCGCCGGCCTGCCACAGCAGCGGCGTGTCCCGCAGGTAGCCCCGCAGGTCGAGGGATGCCGGCAGGGCCGCCGCCGTCCGGGGAACGGTCGCCGCCAGCAGCGCGGCCGCGGCCGCCACCGCCGCCAGCGCTCTAGGCCACCGGCGCATCGGCCCGCACCTCGTCCGCGGCCACCCGGCCGTCGCGCAGGGTGATGACCCGGTGCGCCCTCTTGACCACCCGGGGGTCGTGGGTGGAGAAGACGAAGGTCATGCCCTGTTCCCGGTTCAGCCGCTCCATGATGTCCAGCAGGTGCTCGGCCGACGCCGAGTCCAGGTTGGCCGTGGGCTCGTCCGCCAGCACGAACGAGGGCAGCGAGGCCAGGGCGCGGGCCACCGCCACCCGCTGCTGCTGGCCCCCCGACAGCTCGTGGGGCCGGCGGTCCAGGACCTCGCCCAGACCCACGTCCTCCAGCAGCGTCCGGGCGCGCTCCCGCCGCTCGGCGCGGGGCTGCTTCTGCAGCAGCATGACGAACTCCACGTTCTCCCGGGCGGTCAGCACCGGGATCAGGTTGTAGGCCTGGAACACGAAGCCGATGTGCCACAGCCGGAAGCGCACCAGCTCGTCCGCCGACATGCCGCCGATGTCCTGGCCGTCCACCTCGATGGCGCCCGCGGTGGGCGAATCCAAGCCGCCCACCAGGTTCAAGAGGGTGGTCTTGCCCGAGCCCGACGGCCCCACGACCGCCGTGAACTCGCCCTTCTCCACGGCCAGGGTCACGTCCTCGATCGCCGTCACCGGCACCCCGTGGTCCCGGTAGGTGCGCGTCAGCTTCTCGGTGCGGATGATCGCCATGTCGCTTCTCCATCCTCGGGCCGGGCGCCGCCGGGCCGCCCGGGCCGCGCTCAAATGGTCCGGATGGCCCGGACCGGGTCCAGGCGGACGGCCCGCCAACCGGGGTACAGGGCCGCCACGCAGGCGGTGGCCACCACCAGGGCCACCACCAGGGGATAGTCGGCGGCGGCCAGGCTGGGCCGGACCACCGCGTCCAGGCCGAAGGCGGTCAGCCCGCTCGCGACGGCCGCCAGGTCGAGGCCCGTGCGCGCCAGCACCGCCACGGAGGCCGCCCCCAGGCCCGCCCCGACGGCGCCGCCCACCACGGCCATGATCAGCGTCTCCAGCAGCACCATGGCGAACACGGCGGCGCGGCCCATGCCCAGGGCGATGACCACCCCCAGCTCGCGGGTGCGCTGCAGCACGCCCATCAGCATGGTGTTGGTGATGCCGAAGACCAGGGCCACCAGGATGACCACCATGAAGATGGCGTTCATCTGGCCGGTGGAGTCGCGGGTCAGGGCCACCTCCGGGGCGATGTCGCTCCAGGTGGCCACGTCCAGGCCGGGCAGCTCCCGGGCCAGGGCCGCCGCCACCGCGTCCACCCGGTCGGCCCGGTCCACCACCACCGGGATCTCGTAGATGCGGCCGTCCAGGCCGAAGACCCGGTCCAGGTCGGCGCGCCGCGTCACCACGGTGGTCTCGTCGAAGGTGTTGTCCACGGTCTGGAAGATGCCTGCCACGCGGAAGGCGCCGGCGGCCAGGGACCCGTCGGGCGCCTGCCCCGTCAGCACGATGCGCTGGCCCAGGCGCACCCCCAGCTTGTCGGCCAGCCGGCGGCCGATCAC
The DNA here is from genome assembly GCA_963825035.1 of Candidatus Krumholzibacteriia bacterium. Lineage (GTDB taxonomy): Bacteria > Krumholzibacteriota > Krumholzibacteriia > LZORAL124-64-63 > LZORAL124-64-63 > JACZKN01. Next base: position 49,147 of record CAWGRT010000017.1, read on the forward strand.
CGCCGGGTTGCGGCGGTCGCCGGCGAACCAGGCGCCGGCCGTCACGTGCCCGGCCAGGTCGGTGACCCGGGTCTCGGCGGTCGGGTCCACCCCCAGCACCCGGACGCCCCGGCCGGCGGCGGCCGACGAGGCCAGCGCCGTCAGCACCACCCGCGCATCGGCCGCCGCCACGCCGGGGGTGCGGCGCACGGTCGCCAGCACCGAGTCGGGATGGGCGATGTTCCCGGCCGGATCCGGGTGGGCGCGGAAGCCCGGCGCGTGGATCTGGATGTGGCTGGTGCGCGTGCGCACGGCCGCCCGCACCTGCTGCTCGGCCATGCCGTTCATCAGCGCCATCATCAGCAGCCCCGCCCAGATGCCGAAGGCGATGGCGGCCATGAGGATCCCGCTGCGCTTGCCTTGGCGCCACACGTTGCGCCAGGCGATGGTCCAGATCATCGGCATCTCCTTCCGCGCCCGGGTCAGCCGCCCTTGCGCATGGCCTCCACCACCCGCAGCCGTCGGATGCGCAGCAACGGGTACAGCACCGCCACCGCGGCGATGGCCAGCACCGTCACCGTCTGCCAGACGAAGATCCGCGGCGCCAGGGAGAAGGGCAGGATGGGTTCGAAGCCCCAGCGGGCCAGGGCCTCGGCCCCGCGTCCCGTCAGGTGGATGGGATGGGCCCGCAGGTACAGCAGCAGCGGCGCCCCCAGGGCCATGCCCGCGACCGCCCCCAGCAGGGCCAGGATCATGCTCTCCAGCCACACCAGGGCCGCCAGCACGCGCTTGCGCATGCCCAGGGCCACCAGCACGCCGAACTCGCGGGTGCGCTCGACGGTCATCATCAGCACCGTGCCCAGGACCCCGAAGCCCACCACCACGTAGACCAGCAGCAGCATGATGATGCCGCTGGCGTTGTCCATGGCGATGTACTGCACCATCTCGGGCATCATGGTCTCCCAGGTGACCACCTCGTAGCGCGGGCCCAGGGCGGCGGCCACCGCGTCGCGCACCCCGTCCAGGCGGCGGGGCCCGTCGATCATCACCGCCAGGGCGGTGACCCGGTCCGGCGCGCCGAACAGCTCCTGCGCCGCGGGCAGGGCCAGGTAGGCCAGGCGCGCGTTCAGCTCGGGCGTGGGGAACGCCACCAGGCCGGTGACCCGGTAGCGGCCGGCAGCCGACAGCCCGTGGTAGCCCGAGCCCAGCACCGCCACCGTGTCCCCCACGGCCAGCCCCAGGTGGGTGGCCAGGTCCGTCCCCAGCAGGATGCCCGGGTCGTCCGCCGCCAGGTAGCGGCCCGCCGCCACCCGCTTGTCCAGACCGCTGAGCGCCGCCTCCGCCCCCGGGGCGATGCCGGTGATGCGCACCCCGTCGGTGACGGCGCCCGACGAGACCAGGGCGAAGGCGTCCAGGCGCGGCGCCACCCGGGTCACGTGGGGCACCGTCGCCACCACCGCCGCCACCGAGTCGGGCGACCCGAAGCTCTGCTCCAGGGTCTGCTTCTCCTGGTAGCCGGGGGCGTGCACCTGCAGGTAGCCGGTCTCGAAGGAGACCACGTTGTCGATGGTCCGCGCGTAGAAGCCCAGCTGCATGGAGCGCATGGACACGGCGATCACCACCGCGAACACCACCGAGGCGATGGAGATCAGGCTCCGCCGCCGGTTGCGCCAGATGTTGCGCCAGGCCAGGGTCAGGTAGAAACCCATCGCGTCCTCCTAGCGGACCCGTTTCATGTTCTGCTCGCTGAAGAAGCCGTCCTCCAGGGGCTGGTCGAACCAGGCGTCCCGGTAGGTCAGCACCGTCTTGTGGCCGGGCTTGTCCGCCGGTTCCATGGCCATGACCGTGGGGATGACCCGCCCTCCCAGCGTGCGCACGTCGGACATGGCCATGGTGTTCACCAGGGCCCCGTCCTCGTCGTAGTACTTCACCTGCATCTCCAGGTCGTCCTGACGGCTGACCCACAGCTCCACGTGGCCCCACACCACGGCCGCGTCGGGCTTGGGCGTCATCCTGATCTTCCAGCAGGCACGCCCGCCCACCGTGTCCACGCCGGCGACGGCGTGGTCGTAGTCCACGACGAACGAGGCCTCGTGCACCAGGTCGTCGTTGGTGAAGTCCGAGCCCATCCAGGACTGGGACATCATCGAGGGCGGGATCTTCACCACGCGCTCGATGCGCGGCACCCAGTTCCACACCTCGCTGTCCCGCTTCAGGAACGCGGTGCCCCGGTCGCGGGCCGGATCGGTGATCAGCACCAGGGACAGGCGGTGGCCCTTGCTCCAGGACTTCATGGTCAGTTCGCGCGACCAGTCCGGACGCACCAGGGTCATGGTCAGCTCCGCGTAGCCCGTCTTGCCCCGCAGGTGCTCGTCGGCACGCTTGACGATGGCATCGGCGTCGGGCGGCGCAGCGGCCGGCGGCGCGGCGACGGCCGGAACCGCGGCCAGGGCCAGGATCAGGATCAGGAATGCGCGGATCATGAGCCGTTCCTCTCGTCGGCGGGGACCGGGCGCAGGGCGTGGCGGATGAAGTCGGCGGTCGCGGCGGCCAGCCGGGGATCCTCCAGGGCACCCGGGCGGTCCAGATACCGGGGCAGCAGGAAGTGCATGGAGTCCAGCAGGGAATAGACCATCAGCGTGGCCGTTTCCGGGTCCATGGCGCGGAATTCGCCCCGGACGATGCCTTCGCCCACGATGTCCTGGAGCAGGACGACCATGTCCAGGAAGGCGGGGTCGTGGGCGTGCGCGCCGAACGAGCCCATCAGGTCCGAGTCCCGCAGCAGGATGTTGAAGATGGCGTGCTCGCGGGCCATCCGCGTGTAGGCCACCAGGAAGAGGTCCAACTTGGCGAAGGATGCCATCTCCGGCCGGACCGCCTCCCGGTAGAACGTCAGGATGTCGGTCGCGACGTGGATCAGCAGTTGGAGGGCCAGGTCGGCCTTGTCGGCGAAGAGTTCGTAGAACGTTCGCTTGGACATGCCGGCGGCCCGGCAGATCTCCTCGATCGTGGTCTTGCGGTACCCGTAGCGCTCCAGCAGGGGCTCGGCCGCCCGGTAGATCTGGCGGCGCTTCTCCAGGTCGCGATCCGCGGTGTCGTTCCGGGGTGCGGGCATCGCAGATTCTCCGTCCGCAGCGCCAGATAGGCGCGCAAACCCTTGTCTAGAAGAACGTTAAACCAGGAAACGATTATAATTTTATCGTTTCTTCGTTCCCATGAAAGCCGCAAACCCGGCGAATGTCAAGGGGCGGGGATCGAAAAATCCGTCGCGGAGCGCGCCTAGGCGGGGCGGCGGTACACGGCGAAGACGTGGGGCACGGGTGGATCCTGGTCGTCGTCGTAGGCGTCGAAGCTCTCCTGCACCAGGCCGGCCCGCGTGAACCCCGCCAGTTCGTCGGGGTCCAGGGCCACGGGGAACTCGTCCAGGCCCTCGCCGGGCTCGCGGCAGCGGCACGACACCAGCACCCGACCGCCGGGGGCGGCCAGGCCGGCGATGGCGGCCACGGAGCGGGCGCGCGCCTCCCCCTGGAGGATCTGCACCGTGTTGCACTCGTAGACCAGGTCGAAGGCGCCTGCCCAGGCGGCCGGGTGGGCGAAGAGGTCGGCCACCGTGTAGGTGACGGGGCTGTCGGGCCAGCGCTCGCGGCACATGGCGATGGCCGAGGGCGCCACGTCGAAGGCCGTGACCCGGCAGCCGTGGCGGGCCAGCAGCTCGGCGTCATCGCCCAGGCCGCAGCCCACGGTCACCGCCGCCAGCCCGGGGCGCCGCGGGTGGGCGGCCAGCCAGGCCTCCAGATGGGGCAGCGGCGCCAGGTCCGCCCAGTAGATGCGGCGGACGTCGCCCTCGGCCCGGGCGTAGAAATCCTCGAACCAGCCGTCGGGATTCCCCCACGCGGCGTAGCGGGCGGCCAGTTCGCGGGTGGCTTTCTTGCCGTCTTCCATGGTGCGGATCTCCTCGCGAAGGCGGCCCCGGACGGCGGGGCCGCGCACGTTCCGCACAGTATAGTCCCGAAGCGCGGAGTCGCCCCGGCGCCGGTGGCGGGTCCGCGGCAATCGACCTAGCGTGCCGGCAGGCGCCGGTCGCGGGACCGGCGGAAGGGAGAGGATACCATGATCGGCAAGACACGCGTTCTGGGCGATTCCGGGGTCGAGGTCTCGACCATCGGCCTGGGCTGCATGGGCATGTCCGAGTTCTACGGTTCGCGGCTGGACGAGGACGCCGCGGTGACGCTGCTGCACCGGGCCGCGGACCTGGGCGTCACCCACTTCGACACCGCCGAGATGTACGGCCAGGGCCACAACGAGACCCTGGTGGGCCAGGCCTTCGGCGACCGTCGCGACGGGGTCTTCATCGCCACCAAGTTCGGTCCGCTGCGCGACCCGGCAGACCGGCGCCTTCACCGGCGTGGACGGCTCGCCGGCCAACGTGCGCCGCGCCGTCGAGAGCAGCCTGCGGCGCCTGCGCAGCGACGTCATCGACCTCTACTACCTGCACCGGGTCGATCCCGACACGCCCATCGAGGAGACCGTCGGGGCCATGGCCAGCCTGGTGGACGAGGGCAAGGTGCGTTTCCTGGGCCTGTCCGAGGCTTCGGCCGCCACCCTGCGCCGTGCCCACGCGGTGCACCCCATCACCGCCCTGCAGAGCGAGTTCTCCATCTTCAACCGGGAAGTGGAGACCGACGTGCTGCCGGCGTGCGTCGAGCTGGGCATCAGCCTGGTGGCCTACTGCGCCCCTGGGCCGGGGCATGCTGACGGGCGCGTTCACCGACGCGGCCGACCTGGGCCGGCGGGGGACATCCGCGGCGAGCGCCAGCCCCAGTTCAGCGCGGAGAACTTCGCCGCCAACCGGGCCCTGGTGCGACAGGTGGAGGAGGTGGCCCAGGAGGCCGGAGCCACCCCCGCGCAGGTCGCCCTGGCCTGGGTGCTGGGCCGGGGCGAGCACATCGTGGCCATCCCCGGCACCACCCGTCTGGCGCACCTGAAGGCCAACCTGGGCGCGCTGGACGTGGACCTGGACGCGGAGATGGAAGTGGTCCTGGACGGCCTGAGCGAGCGGGTGCAAGGGGCGCGCTACGGGGAGCAGGCCATGCGCATGATCGACCGCTAGGGCGGCGCGTCAGTCGGCCCCCGGCACCGCGTCCGACGGCAGCAGCCGCACCAGCACCCGCCGGATGGTGGCGCCCTGGACCAGGATGGAGAACAGCACCACCACGTAGGTGCAGGTCAGGATCAGCGGCTTCTCGGGGATCGGCGGCAGGGACAGGGCCAGGGCCACCGAGATGCCCCCGCGCAGGCCCGCCCAGGTGAGGATGCGCACCACCGCCGGCGTGAACTCCGCCCGGCGGCCGCATCAGGGCGATGGGCCCCCACACGCTCAGCAGCCGCGCCAGCAGCACGATGACGATGGACCCCAGCCCGGCGACGATGCGCGCCGGCGCCACCGCCACCATCAGCACCTCCACGCCGATCAGCAGGAAGAGCATGGCGTTGAGGATCTCGTCGATCAGCTCCCAGAACTTCTCCAGGTAGTCGGCCACCTGCTCGCTCATGGCGAAGCGTCGGCCCCGGTTGCCGATGAGCATGCCCGCGGCCACCATGGCGATGGGCCCGGACACCCCCAGGCGGAACGACACGGCATAGGCCCCCATCACCAGGGCGAGGGTGATCATCACCTCCACCTTGTAGTCGTCGATGGAGAGCATCAGGCGGTAGGCCAGGTAGCCCGCCGCCAGGCCCAGCCCGGCGCCGCCCACCGCCTCGCGCAGGAACAGCCAGGCGATGCCCGCGGGCGTGACCGCCGGCCTGCGTGACCGACGTGGCCGCCCTCCGGCAGCAGCGCCACCAGCGCCGTGAACACCACCACCGCCACGCCGTCGTTGAACAGGGACTCCCCGGCGATCTTGGCCTCCAGGGACGGCGGCGCCTTGAGGGTCTTCAGGGCCCCCATCACCGAGATGGGGTCGGTGGGCGAGATCAGGGCGCCGAAGATCAGGCAGGCCAGCAGCCGCGTCTCGTAGCCCAGCAGCGAGAACAGCCCCCGGCTCAGGAGCCCGACGATGACCGTGGAGATGAGCAGCCCGACCGTGGCCAGCATGACGATGGTGCCGCGCCGCCGCAGCACCACCTCCAGGTCCGCGTGCAGGGCGCCGGCGAAGAGCAGGAACGCCAGCATGCCGTGCATCAGGGCCTCGTTGAAATCGATCCGCCCCACGAACCCGCGCACCATGGGCACCAGCCCCGCCTGGGGCACCAGCAGGTGGAAGACCAGCAGGCTGACCGAGGTGGCCAGGCTGATGGCCAGCAGGCCCACCGACGGCGGGAAACGCAGGAAGCGGGTGTTCAGCCAGCCGAAGACGGCGGTCAGGACGATCAGGATGGCGGTCAGGTCGAACAGGGACATGCGACGCTCCGGATTGGGGCGCGGGACGACGGCGGACGCGGGCATGCTAGCATCTGCGCCGGCGCCGGTCCACGGCTGGCAGCCGCGGTCGCAGCCGTCAGCGGACGCACTCCCGGATGGCGGCCAGGCAGAGGATGTCGATGGTGTCCAGCAGGGGCACCGGCACGTCGTCCGGCCCCATCACCAGGGGCACCTCGGTGCAGCCGGCGATCACCGCCTCGGCGCCCCGCGCCACCAGGCGCGCGGCCACGGCCAGCAGGGGATCGCGCGCCGGCCCCGTGGTGAACCCGGCCTTGATGCCCCGGTCGCCGTAAATGGCCTCCATCACCGCGGCCTGCTCGTCCGCTTCCGGCAGCAGCACCGCCAGGCCCTGCTCGGCGCAGGCGTCCTGGTACACTCCCGAGGCGACGGCGCCGGTCGTGGCCAGCAGGCCGACCGTGGCCACCCGCGGGTGTTCGCGGCGGCACCAGGCGGCCGTCTCGCGGATCCCGTCCAGCAGGTTCACCTCCGGCGGCGTCACCAGCTGCGCCAGGAACCAGTGGGACGACATGCAGGGCACGGCCACCACCCCGGCGCCGGCGGCGGCCAGCAGGTCCAGGGACCGCTGCAGCTGGGGCAGCGGCGACGGGCCGCGCCCTTCGATGGCCGCGGTCCGGTCGGGCACCCGGCTGTTGTTGTGCAGGATGAATTCGAGGTGCTCATCGTCCCGGGCGGCGGGGGCGAGCGCCATCAGCCGCTCGACCATCCGCGCCGAGGCCGCGGTGCCCATCCCCCCGATGATGCCCAGCAACACTCGTTGGTCGCGCACGGTCCCTCCTCCCTTGGCAACGCGGTCGCGGCCCCCGGCCGGCGCCGGGGGCCGCCTGCCGCTACTTCAGCAGGGTCATCTTGCGGGTCTGCGGACCCGACGGCGTCTCCAGGCGGGCGAAGTAGACGCCCGTGGACACGCCCCGGCCCGCGTCGTCGCGGCCGTCCCAGGTGAATTCGTGTCGGCCGGCCGCCAGGCTGCCGGAGGCCAGGGTCCGCACCAGCGCGCCATTGACCCCGTAGATGCGCAGGCGCACGTCGCCGGCCCGGGCCAGGTTGAAGGCCACCACCGTCGACGGGTTGAACGGGTTGGGGCAGTTGGGCAGCAGCTCGGTGCGCAGTCCGGGCAGGTCGCCCACGCCGCTCAGCTCGAAGACCCCGGTGGTGAAACTCCACTGGAAGTCGGCCGCCAGGTGCAGGCCCGCGGTGTCCGCCACGGCGGTCGACAGGCGGGCGATGTACACCGTCGTCGGCGCCAGGATCCCGGCGGGGGTCAGAATCGCCGTGCGCGTCGAGTCCACGTAGCTGAGTGTGGCCGCGACGGGCGCGCCGCCCTCGGGCGTCAGGGTGAAGCTGGCGCCGTCCAGGGTGGCCGGATCCAGCGGCCGGTTGAAGGTCACGTCCAGCGCCGACTGCAAAGGCACCTCGCCCTCGGCCACGGTCGGCGTCGTGGCCGTCACGGCCAGGTGATTGACCGCCGCGTCGGGATCGTAGTAGAGCCGCACCTCGTCCAGGGCCGGGCTCTGCAGGGCGTCGTTCGTGCTCAGCTCCGCACGGTACTGGGCGTAGCGGCCCGGCGGACTGGCGACGGTGCGTTCGGTCACCGCGGCCCAGTCGGACCAGGTGCTGTCGGGCGCGGCGGTCTCGCCGGTCCGGGTGGCGAAACCGATGCCGGTGCCGTCGGGGTTCGAGCCCTGCCAGTGCAACTCGGTCCAGGCGGCGCCGATCGTCCCGGCGTCCACCACCGGCGAGGTCCAGGTGCCGGACACGGTCTCGTAGGGCGTCACGCGGATCCAGTCGATGAAGAACGAGGTATCCGGCGAATCGTTGGACTTGTAGCAGGCCGGCCGCAGGGGCGCCGTGATCAGCACGTTGGTGCGGGTGCAGACGTGCTGGCCGTCGATGGAGAAGTCCAGCCGGCCCGCCGTCCACTCGATGCGGAACAGGTGCCACTGGTAGTAGGCCGCCTCGGTCTCGATCGCCACCGTGGTGTGGTCGTACTCGCGGATGCGGCAGGTGATCTTCTCGAAGCCGGGCTGGTCGCCGGTGCCCGCGGTGCTGAACCAGGCGTACTGGCTGTTGATGGACGTCGATGCGTCCAGCCCGATGTCGATGAACTTGCTGCCGGGGATGAACATGGCCCGGGCCTCCATCACCAGGTGGGGGCCCCAGGTGGGATAGGCCTCGATGGACGAGGTCGGCACGGCCAGGTTGTCGTGCTGCTGCAGGTCCAGCACGCCGCCGGCGATGACCGGCAGGTAGGCGTCGGCGTAGGGCTGGACCACATGGAAGGTGGGCGGCAGCAGGGAATCGGTGAACGCCTCGGCCAGCCGGGCCTGCAGGCGCAGCTGGCCGCCCGCGGCGCTGCTGTCGGTCTCGCAGACGCTGACGCCGTCGGCGGTGCCGGCGCCGAAGTCCGCCAGGCTGGTGGCCACGGCGGAGAAGGCCGGGGTCACGCGGGTGGTGAAGCCCCAGACCGCGTTCTTCTGCAGGGGCAGCCCCGACAGGTCCGTGACGCCGGTGGTCACGTGCACCTCGTAGGCGCTGGCCGCGGCCAGGTCCTGGTCCGGGGTGATCGACACGGTCCGGGTGTCGGGATCGTAGGCGACGGCGGCCGCCACCGGCGCCCCGCCCTGGGGCTGCACGTAGCAGGTGGCCGCGGTCACGGTGGCCGGATCCATGGACTCGCTGAAGGTCACGAACACCGGCACGCCCGGCAGCACCTCCACGGCGCCGGGGACCGGCACCTTCACCGCCACGTGGGGCGGGATCGTGTCGGGCAGGGCCGTGGTGAAGGTCCACACCTGCAGGACGCCGGTCTGGTTGCCGTCGAGGTCGGCCAGGGTCGCACCCAGGCGGGCCTCGTAGGCGGTGCCGTACGCCAGGGGCGCGCCGGGAACCAGGGTCGCGGTGAAGGTGGCGTCGTCGTACTGGACGGTCGCCGGCACGGCGGCGCCGCCGGCCTGCTGCAGGGTGAACGAGGCCGCGTCCAGGGTGGCCGGGTCCAGGGCCTCGTCGAAGGTGGCGGTGACCGTCGTCCCCACCACGATGCCGAGGGAGGAATCGGGCGGCGACACGCCGACCACGTGGGGCGCCGTGGAATCGACCACGGTGTAGGACATCCGCACCGCGTCGATCACCGGACCGGTCAGGGAATCGGCCGCGGTCAGGCTGGCCCGGTACTGGACGTATCGTCCCGGAGGACTGGCGATGGCGTCGCCCGTTCACGTCCGCCCAATCGGACCAGGAGGTGTCGGGAGCCGCCGTCTCGCCCGTCCGGCTGGCGAAGGTCACGGCAGCGCCCGCGGGCAGGTCGCCCTGCCAGGTGAGGTGGCTCCAGGCCGCCCCCGGGCCGCCGGCGTCGTAGGCCGGGGACTCGTAGGCGCCGTCCAGGGCCGCATAGGGCGTCACCCGCACCCAGTCCACGGGGAACGCGGTGGCCGAGTTCTCGGACTTGTAGAGCCCCACGTGCAGCGGAACGCTGAAGCCGGAATTCGCGCGGGCGTCCACCAGGGCACCGTCCACGTAGAAGGCCAGGCTGTCCGCCCGCCACTCCACGCGGAAGTCGTGCCACTCGCCCAGCGGCACGCTGGTGGGCACGTTGACCAGCACGCCGTTCGCGCCGCGGACGCTGGTCTGGATGACGGGCACCTGGGTGTTGCCGCTGCCGCGCGTGCTGAAGTAGGCCCACTGGCTGGGCGTGCGGGAGTTGTCGACGAAGCCGATGTTGCTGAAGGCGCTGCCGGCGTTGATCATGGCGCGCCCCTCGAACACCGAGCCGGGGCCGAAGGCGGCCGCCGTCTCCAGGGCCGAAGTCTCGTAGACGCTGTCGTCCCGCTCCTGCACGTCCAGGATGCCGCCGGCGACGACCGGCGTGTAGCCCGTCGGCCGGACCGTGGTCCAGGCCGAGTCCAGGGTGGCCGACAGGAAGAGGTCGGCGAACGACGGCGCCAGCTGAATCTGCCCGGCGGCCGCGGCGCTGTCGATCTCGCCGACCGCCGTACCGGAGAAGGCGCCGGCGGCGAAGTCACCGGTGCCGGTGGCCGTCAGGCCGATCAGGGCCTTGTCCGCCGCCATGAGTCTGGTCAGGGGCCTCGCCGGCACGACCGCCGGCCAGGCGACGATGGCCAGGAAACAGCCCGCGAGCAGCGTCCGAAGACCCAGGCTGCCCGCAGCACCCCGTGCGCATCTTGCGACCATGGTGTGTTCCCTCCGTATTGCTCTTCTTGTCGAAAATTCGCGCTGCTGCGTCCGTCGCGGGCGCAAATTGCGATGTCATGTCGATTTAACCGTCCAGGTCCCTCAGGAGGGCCCCCGTCTGGATAATTTATCTTAGCAAAAAATCTCACCAAAAGAAATAAAAATCTACGACAAACCTCGTCGTGTCCTGACGCGACGGTCCGACATCGTTGGCACGGCGCGCCCTGGGGGGGCCGTGGCGGGAGGGCATGGGGCGACAATCTCGCCGAATTCCCACTTTCCGCAATCCCTGTTCGTGCCGGGAGGATTGTGTCCGCCTCGCTGCCGACCGCCAACCGGGCGATCAAAGGCCTTGCCGACCCGCCGGAGGGCCCCTCCGGGGGCTTGCCAGGCAGCGGACACAATCCTCGAGGCACAAGATTTTAAGTGTTTCCTTTATTTTGGTAATGTCGCGGTATTTTCCCTTTTGTCCTCAACGAATCGTGCACTCCCTGCATCGATAGCACGATGCCAGCCAACAGAATAACGACTTTTTGCACTCCCGGCACATCCCCCGCCACATCCCCGGCGCCACCGCGTCCGCCGGAGCGGTCGCCTTGCGGTGGCCTGCCGGAGCGTCTAGCTTTGTGGCCTCCTTAGGATGACACCACCCCGGAGGACTGGCCCGCCGTGAAATCCCCCCGACGAATTCTGACGCTCTTGGTCTGTCTGCTGGCAGGGACCGCCGGGATCCCCCACCCGGCACCGGCCATGACGCCGGCGACGCCCATGGTGGTGGGCACCACCAACGCCCAGTCGGCGACCCTGGGCATCCCCCGCTGGAAGGGCTGGATCGATCCGGCCGACCCCGATCGGATCTGGGTCACCTTCGCCAACTCCTCCACCGTCAGCAACAACCTGGTGGTGAGCGGGGACGGCGGCCTCACCTGGTCCAGCGACCTGATCAACCCGGCCGACAGCGGCTACCTCAACTACCACGTGGGCGTCGCGGGCCGCGGAGACGACCTCTTCCTGACCTTCCCCGCCAACGACGGGATCCAGGTGCGCCGCTTCGCCGCGCCGGCCAGCGGCCCCGACGACCTGGGCGTCCTGGCGACCATGCCCGCGACGACGCCGTACCATCGCTCGAACGTCATGGTGGACGGCAACGGCCGCGTGTGGTGCTTCACCCGGCGGGGTGACGCGCCGGCCGAGAACGTGCGCTACCACTACTCCGACGACCACGGCGCCACCTGGACCAGCGGCGTGGCCGTGGCCAGCGGCACGCCCGACGTGCGCTTCGGCTCCATGCCCTACATCGACGGTCGGGCCTGCCTGGTGCTGCTGAACCTCAACAGCGACCGGGGCTACGAGTACTACCTGTGGGACGGTTCGTCGTTCGTCGCGGAGCCGGACTACGCGATCCTGCCGGTCAACGTCGGCTACAGCCGCGCCTTCACCCACAACGTCACCGCCGACTCGACCTTCCACCTGGTGTACGCCCTGCAGGGGGAACTGCACCACCGCTGGAAGGACTTCGCCGGGGGCACGGGCCAGTGGCGGGACGAGATCCTGGCCACCCAGCCCCGCATGGACGACATGGAATGGGCGCCCATCCTGACCGTGCGCGGCGACGAGCTTTACCTCTTCACCAGCGAGTGGCAGGACAGCCCGGCCGACGCCCAGATCTACGTGCGGCGCTGGACCCCGGCCACCGGCGCCTGGGAGCCCCGCGCACTGGTGTCCACCGGCGGCCTGTCGTACAACGTCAATCCCAACACGAGCTTCTCCGTGCCCGAGTCGTCCCCCAGCATCCCCGTGTTCTGGACTGCGGGCGCCGCCGGCGACATGATCCGGTTCAACCGGCTCGAGGTGGCCGCCGCGCCCGGCGACGTGACGCCCCCCTCGCAGATCAACGACCTGAAGGCCGCCACCGGCTTCATGAGCGAGACGGTCGAACTGGCGTGGACCGCACCCGGCGACGACGCGGACCTGGGACAGGCGGTGTCGTACGAGGTGCGACGCAGCCGCGTTCCCCTGACCCCGGCGACCTGGCCCGCCGCGGTCCCCGTTCCCGGTGCGCCCGTCCCGTCGGAAGCGGGGCACGCCGAGTCCATGTCCGTCACCGCCCTGAAAACCGGTGCCCTCTACTACTTCGGCCTGGTCACCTTTGACGACGCCGGCAACGCCTCCGGCATCTCGAACATCGCCTCGGTGCGGGTGGGATCGATCTCCGCGGTCGACACGCCGGCGGCCGACCGGGCCCGCCTGCTGACCAACCGGCCCAACCCCTTCAATCCCAGCACGATCATCCCCTTCTCCCTGCCCCGCGAAGGCCAGGTGACGGTGACCCTCTACGACAGCGCCGGCCGCCGCGTGGCGCGCCTGGCCGACGCCTGGTATCCGGCGGGGACCCACGAGGTGCGCTGGAACGGGCGCGGGGACGACGGCCGCGCCGCCTCCTCGGGCACCTACTTCTGCCGCCTGGATTTCGCCGGCACGGTGGCCACCAGCCGTCTGACCCTCCTGCGCTGACCCCCGTCCCGCCTCGACGCCGCGAGCGGCGTCGGCTCGGTGGCCCTTTCCAAAGGCCGGGACTATCCTGTATAGTTCTGGCAGGGGGGCACGAAACCCGCGTCAAGCTCCCCGTGAACCGCATTCCCGAGGAGGGCGGGACATGGCGTTCACCGAACGTTGGCACAACTTCCGCACCGCACGGAACCAATACTGCAGCAAGGGCCGGGATCCGTTCTTCTTCCTGGCCGGTCAATACCTCCCTAGCGATCCCGAGGCCGTCGTCGTGGACGTGGGCCCGGGCAACGGCCGCTTCGCCGATCTCCTGCGGCTGCAGGAGCGCTTCGCCAACGTCCACCTGCTGGACGGCAACCCCGCCACCGTGGCCGACCTGGCCGACCGCTATCCCGGGGCCGCCCTGTACCGCTGCCCCGAGCGGCTGCCGTTCGCCGACGGCACCGTGCACTTCCTGCACTGCAGCCACTTGGTCGAGCACCTCCAGCACCAGGACCTGCTGCGCTTCCTGCGGGAGTGCGACCGGGTGCTGGCGGTGGGCGCGGTCATGGTGGTCAGCACGCCGCTGCTGTGGGAGCGGTTCTACGAGGACCTCAGCCACGTCAAGCCCTACGGGCCGGGCATCTTCCTCAGCTACCTGTGCCTGGGGGGCGACCAGCGCAGCGCGGCCACCGTGTCGCGCCAGTACGCCATCGAGCGGCTGGTCTACCGGCTGGCGTTCCGGTGCTACCTGGCCGACTCGGGGCTGGGCAACCGCTACGCCCCGCTGGACCTGCTGGTGCAGGCGGGCAAGAAGGTGGCGAACCTGCTGGGCTTCGGGCGCTACGAGCGTACGGGCTACACGATCGTGCTGCGCAAGGGGCGCGCCCGCGAGGCGGCGCCGGAATCCGCAGCCGCCCGCGCCGCGGCGGACGACGTGACGGTCGCCGTGCCCGCCGAGGCCGAGGCCCGGGCCTAGGTCTCAGAAGATCGATTCCCCGGTGAGGGTGGTCAGCCGCTCGAGGGCCAGCGTGCCCGCCAGCGAGTTGATGCCCTTTGCGCGGTTGGCCGCCCCACCGGTTCGCCGCCGGGAGGCGTGCCGCCCGCTCAGTACAGGACGCAGAGCCCCAGCCGCACCGAACGGGAAGCCAGCGACACCGTGCTGCCGGTGACCGCGTCGGGCGTGTTCCGATCGTGTTCGTAGGTCAGCGAGAAGCCGTACTCGCCCATCAGGCTCATGTTCGGCCGGAAGAAGTACTCGACGCCCACCGACGCCGCCAGGCCCACGTCCAGCGACCGGCGGATCGACCCGTAGGACTCGCGCTCCTGGCCCGGGATCTCGCGCCAACTCGACGTCTCGTCGTAGCGGTAGCTCACCGTCGGCCCCAGCCCCCAGTACCCGCGCGTACCGTCCCGCAGCGGCGCCAGGAAGAGACGCTGCACCGTCACCTCCGCCCGGTAGGCGCGGTCGTCGCGGTGCTGGTACTCGTAGTCCTGGTCGTTGCGGGAGACGTACGGGCTGAGCCCGATCCGCCAGGCGCGCGTCGCCGAGCCCAGGCGCTTCCACGAGATGGCGCTGCCGGCGAACGAGGAGAGCTGGAAGTCGTTGGAGACCGCGAACTCGAGACCCGTGCGAGGCGTGGCGTCGCCGGTTTCCGCCGCGGCCGTCACCGCTGCCGCCGCCAGGGTCGCCGTCAGGCAGACCAGGATGATCGTCTTCATGCATCGTCCCTTTCCGATTCGACCTTCACAGGTTCGCACTGATTCCCAGCCGGACCGGCGTCGCCTCGAACACGGTCGTGCTCGCGGACCGGACCTGGCCGCGTCCATCGTATCGGCGATAGACCTGCCAACCCGCGGTCACGCCGTATTCCGCGAACACGGCGATCGACCCGCCCAAGGCCCGGACCACGCCGATCCTCGCCGTCAGCAGGGACCGCGTCCGGCCGGAATCCTCCTCCGACTCGTGCCGCAATATCGCACCCTCGGTCGTGTACCAGCCCAGGCGCGCGCCGGGCCGTCGGCGCCAGTAGTGGGCCGCCTCGAGGATCACCTGGTAATAGCCCCAATCCGAGTGACCGCCCTGGCCGTAGGACTCGGAGCCCAGCAGCCCGTCGAGGTCGAAGCCCAGGCGCAGACCGTGACGCGACGAGAACATCCGCCGCCAGGCGATGCCGAGGCCGTCGTAGGCCGCCAACTGGGGCAGGCCGGTCACCGCGAACTCCAGGACGCTGCGGCGCCCGACCGATCGCTGCCGAGGATCGTCCCAGGAGAAGCCGCCCCGCAGCGGGAAGACGGTCACGCCCAGACCCACCACGTTGGCGCCGTCCAGGGACCCCACCTGGGGCAGGACGTACGAGTTCAGGACGATGCGCCCCAGGCGCCAGGCGAGGTAGGGCACGGGCGCCAGGAACGGATCGCCGTCGTTCAGGGCCGGCGCCTGGCTGAATTCCGCCTGCAGACCCAGTTCCAGGGGACCGATCAGGCGCACCCGCCCGCCCAGGGCCACGTGGCGGTTGAAGCCGCCGTACGAGTCCCGGTAGCCGCCGACGTTCAACTCCAGGGCGGAACGCCGACCACGGTCGAAGGTCCAGTGAAGCCCGAGACCCGGGTTGAACTCGCGGTAGGGGAAGTCGCCGAGGTTGCCGAAGTGGCGGGAGAAGCCGTAGAGGTTGACGCCCGTCTGGGCGACGGCCCGCGGTGGCGCGGTCAGGAAAGCGCTCGCGAGGGTCAGCAGCGCGAGGGCTGCATGGGTCGCGTTCCTTCTCATCTGATACCCGGTCGGTCGGATGTGAACGGAGTCGTCATGGAATATCCGGGACCCCTGGGACCGATCGCCGTCACCGGGCCGGCGCGCAAACCCGTTGCCGCTGACCTGGAGGGATGCCCAGGCGGCGACAGGGGCCCCAGGACGTCGAGCACCGCGCAAGTGTCCAGCTGCGGGTCGTCGGTCACGTAGACCGGTCCGTCCAGCGCCACCAGCCCTGCCAGGGCCGTCACGTCCGCCAGGACCTCGTTCCGCTGGATCCGCAGTTCGGTATAGGTGCCGCAGACCACGACCAGCAGCGCCGCGAAGCCGGCGCGCGCACGAACAGCGATGGAAGGGGTCATGGCATGTCCTGACATGATGATGGGGCCGAATGATACGGCCCCATCATACCACGCCGGAAGTCGGCGGGAAAACCCGGATCAGCTAGTACGCCTGCGCGAACACCACCCGCCCGATGGACGGCTGGCCGCACTTGATGCACGTGCCCGGCGTCTCGTCCCGGTCGAAGGGCAGGTTGCGGATGGTCACCTTCGTCTCGTCCTGGATCCGCTGCTCGCAGGCCCCGTCGCCGCACCAGTGGCAGTGGGCGAAGCCGCCGCCGCCGTTGGTGAAGAGGTCGATGAAATCGTCCCAGGTGTCGATGACGTGGGTGTTCTCCTCGCGGCGCTCGAGCGCGCGGTCGTACAGGTCCTGCTGGATGCGGTCCAGCTCGGCCTTCACCGTCTCGACCAGGGTCGCGAAACCCGCGGGCTGCTTGTTGCGGTCGTGGCGCGCGGCCATCATCACCTGCTGGCCCGCCAGGTCGCGGGGCCCCAGCTCCAGGCGCAGGGGCACGCCCTTGGCCTCCCACTCGGCGTACTTCCAGCCGGGGCGCATGTTGTCGCGCTTGTCCACGTGCACCGGGCCGATCACCGGGCGCAGCTGGGCGGCCAGCGCATCGGCGGCCTCGCAGACCTGGGCCATCTCCTCGTCGTTCTTCCAGATGGGCACGATCACGGCCTTGGTGCCGGCGATGCGCGGCGGCAGCACCAGGCCGTCGTCGTCGCTGTGGACCATGATCAGCGCGCCGATGATGCGCGTGGACATGCCCCAGCTGGTGGCCCACACGTGCTCCACCTTGCCGTCCTTGTCCTGGTACTTCACGTCGAAGGCCTTGGCGAAGTTCTGGCCCAGGTCGTGGCTGGTGCCCGCCTGCAGGGCCTTGTTGTCCTGCATCATGGCCTCGATGGAGTAGGTCTCCACCGCGCCGGCGAAGCGCTCGTTGGCGGTCTTGGCCCCGGTGATCACCGGCATGGCCAGGATCTCCTCGGCGAACCAGCGGTAGACCTCGAGCATCTGCAGGGTCTCGGCCCGGCCCTCCTCGGCCGTCGCGTGGGCGGTGTGGCCCTCCTGCCAGAGGAACTCGGTGGTGCGCAGGAACATGCGCGTGCGCATCTCCCAGCGCATGACGTTGGCCCACTGGTTGATGAGGATGGGCAGGTCGCGGTAGCTCTGGATCCACTTGCGGTACTGGTCCCAGATCACCGTCTCGCTGGTGGGGCGGATGACGTACTCCTCCTCCAGCTTCGACTCGGGGTCGGGCACCACGGTGACCTTGCCGTCCACCACGACCTGCTTCAGCCGGTGGTGCGTGACGATGGCGCACTCCTTGGCGAAGCCCTCCACGTGCTCGGCCTCCTTGGCCAGGAAGCTCTTGGGGATCAGCAGCGGGAAGTAGGCGTTGACATGGCCCAGCTCCTTGAACATGTCGTCCAGGGTGCGCTGGATGTTCTCCCAGATGGCGTAGCCGTTGGGCCGGATGACCATGCAGCCGCGCACGGGGCTGTTCTCGGCCAGCTCCGCGGCCTGGATGACGTCCTGGTACCAGCGGCTGTAGTCCTCGGAGCGCTTGGTGATCTTGGCCATGTCCCTGTCCTCTTCCTCGTCGGAATGCGTTGCCGGACGGACGCCGGCGGCCTGTCCGCGGGCATCCGTCGTCACGGAAGCGGGAAAGATAGCACGCCGGGCCCGCCGCGGAAAGGCGGCGCGGTCAGTCGACCCGGGCCAGCGCCCGGTCCAGCAAGCGCGCCCGTTCGTCGTTGCAGAAGCGGGTCAGGGCGCCGGGCAGCCGCGCCACCTCGGCCCGCTGGCGCTCGTGCATCAGGACGCGCCAGGCCCCCAGGGCCTGCAGGGCCGCCGGGGACCACTCGTCCCGGGCCAGGCGCACCAGCAGGGCCTGCTGGACCGAGGCGTCGTTGAAGGCTCCCAGCCGCCGCTGCAGCCGCTGCAGTGCGTCCAGCACTTTGCGCCGCGCCCTGCTCTCGGGCAGGACCTCCAGACCGTAACGCAGGAGCTTGGCGCGCTTGCGCAGGCGGTGCCAGCGGTCCGGCGGGCTGGCGGCGTCCAGGCGGTCGGCATCGGCCGCCATGCGCTTCCAGGTGCGCCGGACCCGGGCGGCCAGCAGCGAGTCCAGCCGGCCGGCGGGATCGGCCAGCAGCTCCGGCAGCAGCCGCGCCAGCAACCGCCGCTGCCCCTGGAACAGCTCGCCCGTCAGGTAGCCCTCCAGCAGCTCGCGGGCCCACTGGCGCTCACGCCGCAGGTGCCGCCAGACCTCGCGTCCCCCCGGTTCGAGCCCCGGCGGCAGCAGCGCCAGCCACGCGTCCTCAGCCGCGATCAGCACGTCGAGGTCCCGCAGCCGGCCCGTGTGGCGGGTGATGTCGCGCAGGGTGGCGCGCACCTGACCAGCGGCGGGTTGGGGCAGATCGCGGCGCAGATGATCGACCACCGCGCGCAGCCGGCGCAGGTGGGTGCGCAGGCGGTGGACGCACTCGTCGGACGGCGCCTCCGCACAGGCGGCGGCGCGGCTCTCGACGGTGGTCCACCAGCGGGCGACGTGGTCGGCGGTGTTGCCGGGCATGGTCCTCCCCCAGACCCTGGTGCGGGCTCCCCGCACCAAGATACAGGAGGTCGGGCGGACCGGACAGGCCGCGGGCAGGATCAGGCGACGGGCACCCCACCGCGGGAGGACGCCCCCAGCACCAGGCCGGCCTGGGTGGCCAACCCCGCCAGCTCGTGGGCCTGCTCGGCGGCCACATCGGCGCCGCCGGGGCCGCCGTCCCCGTAGAGGACCGCGACGATGCCCGCGGCGGTCCGCACCGGCGTCACCGCGAACCCGGTGCAGGCGGCGGCCGCCAGCAGCGCCTCGCCCACCAGGCCCTGGTAGGCCGGACTCGCGGCCATGGGCACGTGGAACGAGCGCTGCTCCAGCACCGCCAGGGCCATGGCGCCGGCGGTCCGTTCCAGGGGCAGCTCCAGGTCGCGCGCCAGTTCCTCGGCCCCCGGGCCGGCCCAGCGCCGCGGCACCAGCCGCCGCCGGTCCCGGTCCACGGCCAGGAACACCACCCGCTCGAAGCCCAGGATCTCCGCCGCGCCGGCCAGGATCGACGCCAGCAGCTGCTCGGGATCGGTCCCGTCGCCCAGGCCGCGGCCCACGGTCTGGTACAGTTCCAGCTGGCGGGCCGTGCGCAGGGCCAACTCGTCCGGCCCCATGGCCCGGGGCCCCACGGCGGCGCTGCCCTCGGCGTTGACCAGGCAGCCGTAGCGGCCCAGGTCCCCCAGGTCCAGCCCGATGACGTCGGCCAGGTCGCGGACCAGCTCGGCCGCCTGGACATGGAGCTGCTCCAGCCGGCGCGAGGGGATGCCCAGCAGGCCCGCAGCCCGGCCCAGCAGGGCGGCGGCCGCCTCGCAGCCGGCCGGCGAGGCGTCGCAACGGCTCAGGGCGTTGGCGTACACCAGCACCGCCAGGGCGGGATCCAGGTCCCGGGGCGGCCGTTCGGGGTCCACGTCGTGGTGATCGCCGATGAGGTTCTGCAGGTCCGTGGGCAGCTTCCAGCGGCGGGCCAGGCGGCGCCCGGCGCGGTCGTGGGTGATGCCGAACCGCCGCCGCTCGGCGATCAGCCCCGCTTCGCCGGCGGCCCCGGCCTCGGCCACGGCCTCCATGTCGGCGGGCGAGCACTCCAGCAGCACCACCTTGCCGATGTCGTGGATCAGGGCGGCGACGAAGGCCTCCTCCGTGGCCACCTTCCCCGAGACCTCGGCCAGGAGCTGGGCCAGCCCCGCCGTCACCAGCGAGTGCCGCGCGATGCCCACCAGCGACGGCGACCGCGACAGCTTGCTCATCATGTCGAACACCGACAGGCCCAGGGCCAGGTTGCGCACCGTCTCGAAGCCGATGCGGATCACCGCCCGGTGCACGGTGCGGATCTCCGGATCGTCGCTGCGCCGGTACAGGGCGCTGTTGACCACCTTCAGCACCCGCATGGTCAGGGACTGGTCCTGCAGGATGCAGGCGGCCAGGTCGTCGGCGCTGGAGCGGTCGTCGCTGGCCACCTTCTGGATGCGCAGCAGGGTCTGGGGCAGGCTGGGCAGCTCCCCCATCTTCTCGATCTGGGCAAAGACGTCCGCCGAGGGCATGGCGCGGCCTTTCCGTGGGGGCGATGTCTCCCCGGGTATCGGCCGCGGCAGGCGGAAGTTGATGGTGGGCCAGGTCAGCCGGACCTGCCGGTCAGCCGGACTTGCGGGCCAGCCAGTAGCGCTCCGCGCGATCGATCGCGTAGCGCCGCAGGTCCGCGGGCACGAGCTGGTCGGCCGCCAGGTGCTCGGTCACGGTCCAACCGTCCCGCGCGATCAGGTGGGGGAAGTCCGGGGCGAACTGCCAGGCGTGGGCATGGGCCCGGTGGGGGTCGACGGGGATGCGCCGGCTGTGGGCCAGCCCCGGCTCCAGGGGCACCTGGATCCAGGCGGCGCCACCCGGCCGGAGAATGCGCAGGATCTCGTCCACGCACAGGTCCAGGTCCGGGATGTGTTCCAGCACGTGGCTGCAGAAGATCCAGTCCACCGAGGCGTCCTGCAGGGGGGCCTGGCGCAGGTCGGCGGTGAAGTCGGGGGAGAACCGCTTCTCCTGGGCATCGATATCGCAGCGGAAGCAGCGGGCCAGCCCCTCGTGCTCCAGCACGTAGCGCATGGCCGTGGACAGGGAGAAGCCCACGATCACGTCGGGCGAGGCCTTGCCCAGGCGCTTCAGTTCGGTGCGCACCGCCAGCACCAGCTGCCGGTGCCGGTCGAAGGAACCGCAGGAGGGGCAGATGCAGTGGCGGATGACCTCGTCGGCCGACAGGAAGTTCCGAAATCGGTGGCCGCGCCAGGCGCACACGGGGCACTCGCGCCACGGGCGCCCCGCCAGCCGTTCGCCCACCGGCAGCAGCGTATTCTCGGTGGCCGCCGCCAGCACGCGCGCCGCCATCACCGGGTGGCGCCAGCAGCAGGCCGGCGAGCGGGAATCCAGGAACGTGCTGCGGACGAAGGCGAGGGCCGGGCACCGTGTCCTCCAGGGATCTGCGGTCAGGAAGCGGATCGGCGCATGATAACAACCCGAGAGCGCGGGGCGAAAGGCCGGATCGCCGGTGCGGCCCGGCCTCAGGGCCGCCAGACCAGGCGCAGGTTGACGAAGCCCAGGGACGAATCGTCCGCCGGCTCGGTGTGGCGCTCCGGTTCGTAGCTGGCCAGGGCATCCAGGGAGAAGGCGTCGGAGAGGCGCCAGGACCCCGTGAGCCAGACCTTCCAGTAGTTGAAGTCCGAGTAGAGGGCGAAGGACTCGACGCCAGACCGACTGCCGTCGTCCAGGACGATGGTCGGGTCGCGGTAGAAGCGGCGCCCGTACTCCACGGTCAGGGAGCCCGACACGTCCAGGCCGAAGGCATCCACGCCCCGCGCGCACGCCCCACTGCTGGTAGGTGTCGGGACTGTCGCCGGCGGCCAGGTGCTCCGCGGCCAGCCCCAGCAGCCAGCTGGCCGCCAGGATGTCGCCCCAGCGGTAGCCCAGCAGCCCCTCCATGCGCCAGGAGTCGAACCAGGCCGCGGTCTCGTAGTCGTAGCGCCAGACCTCGCTCTGGAACTCGCCCACCACCCGGCCGGCGCCGTCGGGCACGGCCGCCGCCACGTCGGTCCAGTTGGACCAGGCCGAGGGGCGCACCGCCTCGTCGGCGATGACCGGCGGCGCTCGGTCTTGTGGTGCACCCGCAGGCCGCCCTGGTCCTGGGGGCCGCTGTCCCAGTCCAGCTCGACGCCCAGCTGGTCCCGATCGATCTGGGCGGTGTCCGGGTAGGCGCGCCGCAGCACCGACAGACCCGCCGACCACCAGTGCTCGGCCAGACTGCGCGAGCGCAGGTACGCCCCCGCCTCGGCCTGGCGCCAGTTCACTTCCAGGGTGGACGGCGTGCGGTACTGCTGCAGCGCGCCCTTGGCCCGCACCTCCAGCAGGGAGCCCGACCAGGCCAGGGGCTGGGCCCGGGCGCCCAGGCGGCTTTCCCAGTTGTCGCTGGAGTAGACGTACTCGGTGCCGCGCCGGTACTGCCGAGCCGCCAAGGTGCCCTCCAGGCGCAGCGGCGTGCGACCCCGCTCGCCGGCGATGCGCCAGTCGGCGTCCACGCGCTGCCGGTACAGCTCGGTGCCGGCGGAGGCCTCGCTCCGCAGGCGCCAGCGGTGGTCGGCGCCCCGGCCGGAGCGGCCCTCCAGGGCCGCCTCGAACATGACCTCGCTGATGGTCTCGGTGGTGTCGTCCACGGCCAGGGCGTAGCTGTGGCGGGTGCCGTCGTAGCCGCCGGACAGTTCCCACTGCCAGTGGGCGGGCGCGGGTTCGGCGGCCGTGGCCATCATGGCGAAAGCGGACCACAACAAGGGTCCGCCGCCGCAGGCGAGGATGGCGCAGGTTCGTTTCACGTTCCCGATCAGCGCAGCATGGTTTCGGCCTGGTTCAGCAGGTCGTGGGCCGCCCGGATCTCCCGCAGCGCGGGATCCGGATCGCCGTCCTGGAGGGCCCGCTCGGCCCGGTCGCGATGGCGTCGCGCCTGGTCCAGCAGGTGCCGGACCCGAGCCTCGCCACCGTCCTGCAGGCGGTCGCCGAGGGCCGCCAGCCGCTCGTCGAAGCGGTCGATCTGGCGCTGGGCCGCCACGTGGGGCGGGGCCGCGCTGCCGTCGAAGGCCAGGTGGGCCAGACGGCGGGCCAGGGTCGCCATCTGCAGGGCCCGGCCGGGTTCGCCCCGTTCCAGGTGGGTCCGCGCCCGGTCCAGCGCCTCCTCGGCCTCGCCCAGCTGCCGGGCCGCCGGGGGCGCCAGCCTGGCCGTGCTGGGCCTCGCGGGCCCGCTCGATCAGCTGGGCCGTGCGCTCGATCTCCGCCCGCAGGCGCTCCGGGTCGGTGCCGTCGGCGATGAGCCGGGCGGCGCGGGCGGTCAGGTCCTCGGCCCGCTCGAACATCTGCCAGGCCAGCCGCAGGTCGCCCTGCTGGTGCGCTTCGCGGGCGCGCTGGGCCTGGTTCTGGGCCCGCTGCAGCAGATCCAGGGCTTCGCTGTTGTCGGCGTCGCGTGCCCGCTCGGAGAGCTGCTGGTGCATGTCCATGAAGCGCTCGGCCCGCAGGCGCAGGCGCTCCTGGAGGCTCATGGCCTCGCGGGCCAGCTTGACCGCGTGCCACAGGGCGGCCCGGGAACGGCGCGCCATGTTGGCGGCCTGGGCCGTGCGGCCCCGGCCCATCTCCTGCTCGGCCCGCCGGTTCAGGTCCGCGGCCTGCTTCAGCACGGTGCGGGCGGTGCCGCTGTCGGTCTCGTGGACCAGGTCGCCGGCCCACTGGAGCAGTTCGTCGGTGCGGGCGATGTAGTCGTCCACCGCGTCGGAGCCCCCGCCGCCGCCCATCTGGGCCGCCGCCGGCAGGGCGCCGACCACCGCCAACAGAAGGACGAGCGTCGCCGTCACGACGTGCCGCCGGGTGCGGAGTCCGCGCTTGGTGCTGTGGTTCGTCGTCGCCATGCCGCCCGTCCTCGTCCTGGGCCCGGTCCCTGGAGATTCCTGCCGTATCCTCGATGCAGAACGCATGCCAGGGGCCGGTCGTCGCCGGCAGGACTGCAACTCGTTATCCTGCAATTCGTTCCTCGATGCGATGCCCCCCGCCGCCATCGCGCCGGCGCCCGCCGCCGCCCCTGCGGCGGCAGGCACGTACCTCCAGGTACAGAATCCGCCGGCCGCCGTCAATCGCCATCCTCCTGCATGCCCAGCAGCTTCATGCGCGAATACAGGGTCCGCCGGGTGATGCCCAGCAGGCGTGCGGCCAGGCTCTTGTTGCCGGCGGCCCGCTTCAGGGCCGCCCGGATCAGGACGCGGGCGTTGTTGTCCAGGTTCAGGTCCTCGGGCGAGGCGCCCGCGCCGGCGCCGCCCCGGGCCGGCCGGGCCACGTCCAGCAGCACGTGCTCGTCGCGGATGGGCCCGGCGCCCGCCAGGATGTGGGCCCGTTCCACCAGGTTGCGCAACTCGCGGACGTTTCCGGGCCAGGCGTAGGCCTGCATGCGCTTCAGCGTGCCCAGGGGCAGGGTCTGGCCCCGGCGGCCGAACTGCTCCAGGAAGTGCTCCGCCAGGATGGGGATGTCGTCGGCCCGGTCCCGCAGCGGGGGCACGTCCAGGGGGAAGACCAGCAGGCGGAAATACAGGTCCTCGCGGAAGGAGCGCGCGGCGATGGCCTCCTCCAGGGGACGGTTGGTGGCGGCGATGATGCGCACGTCCACCTCCCGCTCGATGGGGTCGCCCACGCGGTTGATGCGCTTCTCCTCCAGCACCCGCAGCAGCTTGGCCTGGACGCCGACCCCCGCCTCGCCGATCTCGTCCAGGAAGAGGGTGCCGCCGCGGGCGGCCTCGAACAGGCCTTCGCGGTCGCTGTCGGCGCCGGTGAAGGCGCCCTTGCGGTAGCCGAAGAGCTCGCTCTCCAGCAGGGTCTCGGCGATGGCCGCGCAGTTGACGGCGATGAACGGCGCGTCGGACCGGCCGCCGGCGGTGTGGATGGCGCGGGCGGTGATCTCCTTGCCGGTGCCGCTCTCGCCACGGATCAGCACCGTGGCGTCGGACGGCGCCACCCGCACGATCATGCCCCGCAGGGCGACGGTGGCCGCGGACTCGCCCACCAGCACGCGCCCCGGGCCCAGGCCGGACGTGGCCTTCTTCAGGGCGCGGTTCTGCACCGCCAGCGCCCGGCCGGTCACGGCCTGCTCCACCACGTGGACAACTTCGTTGAAGTTGAAGGGCTTGGTCAGGTACTGGTAGGCGCCCCCCTGCAGAGCCTCCACCGCCGTGTCCACGGCGCCGTAGGCGGTCAGGACGATGACCTCGGTGTCGGGCGACTGCGCCCGCACGCCCGCCAGCACGGCCATGCCGTCCACCGGCTCCATGCGCAGGTCGGTCAGCACCACGTCGAAGGCACCGGGCGCCGCCAACCGGAGGGCCTCGGCACCGGACGACGTGCCGGTGACCTCGTGGCCCCGATGCTGCAGGGCACCGGTCAGCAGCGTGACCATCTTCTTCTCGTCGTCCACCACCAGGATCCGGGCCACCGCGTCACTCCTTGGTCACGGGATCGGGGGCCGCCGCCGCGTCGGCGACGGCCGTGTGGGCCGGCAGCCGCAGCTCGGCCACGGCGCCGGGGCGGTCGGCGCGGTCCCTCAGGTCCAGCGTGCCGCCCATGGTCTCGACGATGCGGCGGGACAGGGACAGTCCCAGCCCGCCGCCCTTCTCCTTGGACGTCCAGAACGGTTCGAAGCACTGGTCGGGCGTCGCGCCCAGCCCCGTCGCCCTCGTCGCTGACCGTCAGGACCAGGGTGTCGCCCTCGCGCGCGGCCGCCAGGCGCACGGCACCCCCGCCGGGCATGGCGTCCCGGGCGTTGAGCAGCAGGTTCAGCAGCACCTGCTGCAGCCGCCGCGGATCGCCGCGCACCTCCGCACCGTCCAGGTCCGTCTCCCGGACCACGGCCACCCCGGCCTCCTCCAGCTCCCGGCCGGCCAGGGCCACGCCCCGGCGCAGCACCGACTCCAGGGTGAAGACCTCGTCCGCCGCGTCACCGTCGCGCCCGAAGGCCAGGTAGCCGGTGAGGATGCGATCCAGCCGGTCCACCTCCTCGGGGATGAAGTCGGCCACCTCGTCCTCGATGCCCGCCTCGGCCAGCACCCGCTGCAGGTGCTGGCCCGCCCCGCGGATGATGCCCAGGGGATTGCGGATCTCGTGGGCGATGCCCGCGGTCATGCGGCCCATGGCGGCCAGGCTCTCCTGGCGGGCCAGGCTGGCCCGCGCCCGGCGCACCGATCGCTCCAGACGCAGCAGCACCACCAGCACCAGCGCCACCACCCCCAGCACCACGGCCATGGTGACGGCGGCGCCGCGGCGCAGGGTGTCCAGGGCGTCGTAGAAGTCGGGGTTGCCGCGGACGGTGACCACCGCCTGCACGAAGCGGCCCACGGCCGGATCGTCCACCACCACCGGCGCGAAGGCCGAGGCCTGGTAGACCAGCCCGACCCGCTGGGTGGGCACCGCCACGGCGGCCATGGAGTCGCGCACCGTGGCGACGGCCGCCTCGTCCAGGGCCCAGAAGTCGCTGGTCTCACCGCTCAGCAGGTTGGTGGCGGTGGTCACCAGCACCCGCCCTTCGGGGGTGACCATGGTGATCTCCGCCAGGTCGCTGCGCCGGGCCAGCCGCGCCCAGCGATGGGCCTGGCTGTCGGCCCAGGCGTAGCCGCCGCTGTTGAAGACGAGGGCCTCGACGCTGTCGGCGTCGGCGCTGACGGCCAGCGCGTTGGCCGCCGCCTGCAGGCGCTGTCCCAGGGCTTCGTCCAGGCGCCGCTCGGCGGCCCGGTGCAGGCCCAGCAGGCCCAGGGTGACCGCCGCCACGAGCACCGTGCAGGCCAGGACGGTCCCCAGCAGCGGCGCCCGCGCTCGGGTCATGGCGCGGCGGTCGGGCCGGCTTGCGCGTCGCCCCGGCCCAGGGTCTCGGACTGTTCGCGGGCGTGGTAGCTGGATCGCACCATGGGCCCGGCCTCCACCCATTCCAGGCCCAGGTCGCGGCCGATGGCCGCCAGCCGGTCGAACTCCTCCGGCTCCACGTAGCGGCGCACCGGGTGGTGGCGCAGGCTGGGCTGCAGGTACTGGCCGATGGTCATGATCTGCACGCCCGCCTGCACCGCGTCGCCCATCAGTTCGACCACCTGGCCGCCGGTCTCGCCCACGCCCAGCATGATGCCGGTCTTGACCTTCACCGCGCCGCCGTGGGCGTCGGACCAGTCGCGGGCCGCCCGCAGCACCGCCAGGGAGCGGCGGTAGTCGGCCCCGGTGCGCAGCATCGGGTACAGGTGCGGCACCGTCTCCAGGTTGTGGTTCAGGACCTCGGGCTGCTCCCGCAGCACCACCGCGAGGGCCTCGGCGATCGCCCATGAAGTCGGGGATCAGCACCTCGACGCCGCAGCCCGGGTTCAGGGTCGCTGATCTGGCGGATGGTCTCGGCGAAGTGCTCGGCGCCGCCGTCGGGCAGGTCGTCCCGGTTGACCGAGGTGCAGACGGCGAACTTCAGGCCCAGGGCCTGCACCGTCTCCGCCACCCGGCGCGGCTCGCCGGGATCGAGCGGCGCCGGCGCGGCCGCCGGGGATGTTGCAGAAGGTGCAGTGGCGCGTGCAGACGTCGCCCATGAGCAGGAAGGTGGCGGTGCGGCTGCCGAAGCACTCGCCCCGGTTGGGGCAGTTGGCGCTCTCGCAGACCGTGTGCAGGGCCGCGGTGCGCAGCAGGCGCTTGACCTCGTTGTACTCGGTGCCGCCCTGGCGCTTCATGCGCAGCCAGGAGGGCTTGCGGGGCGGCAGGGCCGCCCGCCCCAGGTCGGGGATCAGGTTGTCGTGGTCCATGGTCGCGGTCGCTTTCTAGGGACGGCCCCCGGCCAGGGTGAACACCTCGCCCGGCACGAACTTGCCGTCCTCGAAACGCACCGTGGCGGCCTCGTGCACGGGGTCGTGCTCGAAGACCAGGACGTAGCCGTCCTCCACGGCGCGGGTCAGGAACTGCTTCTTCTCGGTGACGGTCAGCAGGGGGTTCAGGTCGAACCCCATGATCCAGGGGATGTGCAGGTGGCTCAGGTACGGGATCAGGTCGCCGCAGTACACGAGGGTGCCGGCGCCGGTGGCGAACTCCACCATCTGCTGGCCCGGGGTGTGGCCGCTGATGGGCGTGACGCGCACGCCGGGCATGATCTCCTTGGCCCCGTCCACCAGCTGCAGGCGGTCGCCCTGCTTCAGGACGGCGAAGTCGTCGCCGCGGAAGCTGGCCTGGTCCCGCTCCGACGGATGGCTGGCCCACTCCCAGTGGCGCTGCTGCACCCAGTAGCGGGCCCCGGGAAAGGTGGGCACCAGGTCCCCGTCCGCCTCGCGCACGGCGCCGCCGGCGTGGTCGAAGTGCAGGTGGGTCAGGATCACGTCGGTGACCGACTCGCGGGTGACGCCCGCCTCGGCCAGCTCGGCCACCAGCTGGTTGGGACGGCGTTCCAGCCCGAAGACGCCGATCTTCTTCGCGTCCCAGCGGTCGCCCATGCCCGTGTCCACCAGGATGCGCCGCCCGTCCGGACCGTCGGCCAGCAGGCAGCGCAGATCCAGGTCGATGCGGTTCAGCTCGTCCGCCGGATGCTGCTTCTGCCAGAACACCTTGGGCACCACGCCGAACATGGCGCCGCCGTCCAGCTTGAAGCGGCCGTCGTGGAAGGCCTGGAAGGTCCAATCGCCGATCTTCATGCACACGCCGCCTTCCGCCGGGGCGAAGCCCGGTCCCGTCCGCGGTTCGAGGATAAGGGCGAATCCCGGCTGGATTCCACCGCCGGCAGGCCCCAGGATGGCCCGGAGCCTCGTTCTCCACGATAACCCGCCCCGCCCCGCCGGGCAACGCAGGAGATGCCGTGCGTTTTCCCCGTCCCCTGGTCCGCGGCCGCTTCCTGGCCCGCGAGAAACGCTTCCTGGTGCACGTGCGCCTGGACGACGGGCGCACCGTCACCGCCCACACCAACAACACGGGCCGCATGCGGGGCGCCCTGGGCCCCGACGCGCCCGTGTGGCTGAGCCCCGCCGCCAACCCGGACCGCAAGCTGCCCTGGACCCTGGAGCTGGTGGAGACGACGGCAGCCACCGGTCCGGGCATCGCGCCCGGCGTGCTGGTGGGCGTGAACACGGCCCTGGCCAATGTCCTGGCCGCCGAGGCCGTGGCCGCCGGTCTGGTGCCGGGGCTCGAGGACGCGGGACCGCCCCGGCGCGAGGTGCGCTACGGCACGCGCGGCTCGCGCATCGACCTGCTCTACGAGCCGGCGGGCGCGCCGCCCGCCTGGGTGGAGGT
The DNA here is from genome assembly GCA_963825035.1 of Candidatus Krumholzibacteriia bacterium. Classification (GTDB taxonomy): domain Bacteria; phylum Krumholzibacteriota; class Krumholzibacteriia; order LZORAL124-64-63; family LZORAL124-64-63; genus JACZKN01. Next base: position 78,214 of record CAWGRT010000017.1, read on the forward strand.
CAAGAACGTCTCCCTCGTGGCGGACGGGCACGCCCGCTTCCCCGACGCGCCGTCGGCCCGGGGCCGCAAGCACCTGGAGGAGCTGACGGACCTGGCAGAGGCGGGCGGCCGCGCGGTGCTGGTGTTCTGCGTCCAGCGCGGCGACGCGGACACGGTGGGGCCGGCCGACGACATCGACCCGGAGTACGGCGCGCTGCTGCGGCGGGCGGCGGCGGCGGGCGTGGGTGTGTGGGGCGTGGGCATGGAGGTGTCGCCGCTGGGGATCGATCCGGTGCGGCGGCTCGGGGTGCGGCTGGGGGCCGCCCCCTGAGTCGCACCCGGCGTCGGTCGGCGGCCCCGGCGGCCTCGACGTTTCGCGGGCGGCGGGGCCGAATTTAGCCCCGCTCGCCGCCCCGGTTTTTTGATATGATCCGATCATGACGGGAAATCATGGCGTCGGTCCGTCCCAACCCACCATCGACGACGGACCGACCACAAGGGGGAGAATCGCCATGTCCAAACGCCATCTGCCGCCGGCCCGCGGGGCCGCTCTGACCGCCTCCTTCCTCGCCTTGCTGCTGATCCTACCCGGCGCCCTGCGCGCCGCCGACACCCTCGGCCTCTGGTACGACACGGGCTACACCCAGAACGAGGACACCGGGAACGTCTTCCCCCACATGGGCGAACTGTACCTGGTCCTGCACGAGCCCAGCACCACCGGCGTGGGCGGCTGGGAATGCAAGATGGTCACCGACGGTCCGGCCACCATGCTGGGCTGGGACCTGGAGGGGTTGGCCGTCAATTTCTCGGATCCGCCGTCCTTCACCGTCGGGCTGGGGGCGCCCCTCCCGCCGGACACGGACGTCCTGCTGGCCACCGCCCACTTCATGGTCACCGGGCAGGGCCCCGTGGTCTGGAGCCTGGTCCCCACCTACTACGCCTCGATCCCGGGCCACATGGCCTACATTCCCTTCGAAGACCCCAACATCCTGCTGCCCCTGGCGACGAACACGGGCGTGCCCGAGGTGGCCTGGTACAACCGCGAGATGCCCGTATGCACCCTCTCGAACCCGCTGCTGGACTTCTTCGCCCAGCCCATCGGGGTCGAGACGCTGCTCACGCTGACCGTGCGCAACGACGGCGGCGGCACCCTGTGGGTCGATCCGCAGATCGACCCGGCCTGCGACGGGTTCCACGTGGTGTCGGGCGGCGGCCTGAGCGGACTGGCCGCCGGCCAGGAACTCGCGGTCAAGGTGGGCTTCTCCCCCACCGCGGTGATGAACTACGCCTGCGAGCTGGATCTGGGCACCGATTGCGGTCCGATCCCCCTGACCGGCAGCGGCCGGGAGCCCATCATCGCGGGGCTCGTCACCCCCAACCCGGTGGACTTCGGCACCTGGCTGACCGGGACCACCGGCGAGCGGGTCGTCTCGGTGCGCAACACCGGCGAGATACCCCTGGACGTGCAGGTCCAGCCGGGCGCCGGCTGCGAAGCCTTCAACATCTCCCCCACGTCCTTCACCTTGCCGGCCGGCTCCGTCTCCCTGGTCATCCATTTCACGCCGCCGGCCGCCGGCGACTACACCTGCACGGTGGAGCTGAACCCGGCGATCCCGCCCCTGGTGATGAGCGGCTCCGCCCGCGATCCGGTGGTGGGCTGGAGCGTCAGCCCCTTGACCGTGAACTTCGGGGCGGTCGGCCTGAGCTCCGGCATGGTGACCCGGCCGGTGGGCGTGTACAACACGGGCGAGGCGCCGCAGGCCCTGGACCTGTCCCTCGCCGACCCGGACGGGGTCTTCAGCATCGTGTCGCCGACGGATCTCCGGCCCGTGGTCCAGCCCGGCGCCAACCTCGTGGTGACCATGGGCTTCACTCCCGCGACCCTCGGCGACCACGTCGGGGTCCTGCACCTGGGCGGCGGCGCGCCCGACGTGAGCCTGAACGGCACCGCGACCGAACCGACGGCCGGGTGCGGCGTGACCACCACCCTGCTGGACTTCGGCGACGCCGCCGTGGGCAGCCAGGCCACCCGCTCGCTGCGGGTCAACAACACCGGCAACACGGTGCTGTCCTTCGCGCCGACGGCCGACTGCCCTGAGTACACGGTGACCGCCGGACCGGCCAGCATCGCGCCCGGCAGCTTCGGCTGGTTCACCATCGTGTTCCGCCCGGCGGCCGTGGGTCAGGTGGACTGCCTGCTGAACCTGGGCCCGGACGTGTGCGCCCAGGTGGTGCTGACGGGCAACGGCATCAGCGGTGGCTGGAGCGGGGACACCAGCCTGGTGGCCGTCTCCTTCGACCCCGACATCGTCCTGCCCGAGACCTGGACCTCGATCGCGCCCCTCGACGCCTACGTCATGCTGGTCAACCCGGCCTACGACATGGGCGTGTGGGGGTGGGAGCTGAAGCTGACCTTCGACCCGGAATTGATCCTGCTGCAGAGCGTCCTGCCGGGCCAGTCGCTCAACTTCCTGACGCCGCCCGAGTACCTGGTGGGCCTGGCCACGCCCCTGCTCGACGCACCGGTGGTGATCCTGGCGCACGTGACCTTCTTCCCCCTCGACACCGAGACCCACACCATCGCCGTGGGGCAGGTCCACGTGCCGTCCATCCCGGGCGAGATGGCGTGGGCCTACAACGACAACTACGATCTGGCGCCCATGTACCCCATCACCGGCGAGCCGGTGGTGGCGGTGATCAACGGGTCCGGCGGCGTCGCCCTGGAGGCCCCGGCGCCCGAGGTGCGGCTGGCCGACGGCCGCGTCGAGCTGGCCTGGCCCATCCCCACCGACGGCGCCGACGGCTGCCACGTCTACCGCACGGTCAACGGCAGCGAGACCCGCCTGACCACGCAGCCGCTGCGCCCCCACGGGACCGGGTACGTCTTCACCGACGATCCGGCCGGCCTGCCCGCCGGCGCCACGGTGGGCTACAGCTACGCCATCGTCAGCGGCTCGACCGAGATCGCCCGCAGCCCGCAGGCCACGATCGAGCTGCCCGAGGCCGACGTCCTGGCCACCCGGCTGCTGGCCAACCGGCCCAACCCCTTCAACCCCGAGACCGAGATCCACTTCGAAGTGGCCAAGGCCGGCCCGGTCCACATCGCCGTCTACGACGTGACCGGTCGGCGCGTGGCCGTGCTGGCGGACGGCGAGCGCGGCGCCGGCCGGCACCACGTCACCTGGCGGGGCCGCGACGCCGGCGGCCGCGTGGTGCCCAGCGGCGCCTACTACGTACGCCTGGAGACGGCCACCGGCCGCGACACCCGCAAGGTGATGCTGCTGAAGTAGGACCGCCGCGGCGCGCACACGCGAAGGCGCCGCCCCCGTCGGGGGCGGCGCCTTCCTCGTTCCCTGCGGCTGCCGCCGGAGCTACTCCACGGTCCAGCAGTCGGACGTGTAGAGCAGGTCCTTCAGGTTGCCGGGGCCGCGCTTGGTGGTGACATCGGCGACCTGCTGGTGGATCAGGCCGTCGAGGGTCGGGGCTTCGACCGCGCGCAGCACGCCCATGGGCCGCGGCATGGACGGATCCTTGTCCAGCTGCGACATCAGGAACGCGGGCGCGGGCGAATCCACGTAGGGGTCCCAGGTCGAGGCCTCGGCCGCCGGCACCACCGAGATGTGGCAGCCCTCGGTCTTCAGGCCCTTCTCCAGGTCCTTGCCGAAGACCATGGGCTGGCCGGGCTCGAGGTTGATCGTCAGCTCGTCGCGGACGGCCTTCTCGGTCCAGCCCTTGAAGGCGCCGTCGTTGAAGATCACGCAGTTCTGCCAGACCTCGACGAAGGCCGAGCCCTTGTGGGCCGCCGCGGCCGCCAGCGTCGCCTTCAGGTGCTTGGGCTGCACGTCCATGGTGCGCGCCACGAAGGTGGCGCCGGCGCCCAGGGCCAACTGCACCGGATTGAAGGGCGCGTCGATGGAGCCGTAGGGCGTGGTCTTGGTCTTCAGCCCCTGCGGCGACGTCGGCGAGTACTGCCCCTTGGTCAGGCCGTAGATCTGGTTGTTGAACAGGATGATCTTCAGGTCCACGTTGCGCCGCAGGGAATGGATCATGTGGTTGCCGCCGATGGACAGGCCGTCGCCGTCACCGGTGATCACCCACACCTGCAGGTCCGGGTTGGCCACCTTCACACCGGTGGCGATGGCGTTGGCCCGGCCGTGGATGCCGTGGAAGCCGTAGGTGTCCATGTAGTAGGGGAACCGGCTGGAACAGCCGATGCCCGAGACCATGACCACGTTCTCCCGCGCCACGCCGAGGTCGGCCAGCACGGCCTGCACGCCGTTGATGACCGAGTAGTCGCCGCAGCCCGGGCACCAGCGCATCTCCTGGTCGGACTTGAAGTCCTTGGGTTTCAGTTGCTGGACGTCACTCATGCCGTCTCCTCCAGGATCATATCGAAACGCTTCTTCAGCTCGGGAGCGAAGAAGGGCTTGCCTTGCACCTTGTGGAATGACTCGAAACGGAACTGCGGGAACTCGCCGGCCAGCAGGCGTGCCAGCTGACCCATGTTGAGCTCGGGCACCACGATGCGCTTGGCCGAGCCGAAGATGGCCTCGAGCCCGTGGGGCAGGGGATACACGTGGCGCAGGTGGATGCGGCCGACGCTCTTGCCGTCGCGCTGCATGAACTCGACCGCGCTGCGGATGGCGCCGTAGGTCGAGCCCCAGCCCACGACCAGCACGTCCGGGTCTTCCGGCCCGAAGTACTCCGGCGTGGGGATGGAGTCGCGCACGTTCATGACCTTCTGCAGGCGCGTGTCCACCATCAGCTGGTGGTTCTCCGGGTCGTGGGACACGTTGCCGGTCTTGGCGTCCTTCTCCAGGCCGCCGATGCGGTGGGCCAGGCCGGGCGTGCCGGGCTTGGCCCAGCCGCGGGCCAGCTTGGCGTCGCGCCGGTACGGCCAGTAGCCCTCCGGATCGGTGACGAACTCCACCTTGAACCGGGGCAGCTTGTCCACGTCGGGCAGCTTCCAGGGCTCGGCGCCGTTGGCGATGTAGTTGTCGCTCAGCAGGATCACCGGCGTCATGTACTCGACGGCGATGCGGCAGGCTTCCACCGCGCAGTCGAAGGCGTCGGCCGGGCACGAGCAGGCCAGCACCGGCAGGGGCGCCTCGCTGTTGCGCCCGAAGATGGCCTGCAGCAGGTCCGCCTGCTCCACCTTCGTGGGCAGGCCCGTCGAGGGGCCGGCGCGCTGCACGTCGACGCACACCAGCGGCAGCTCGGTGATCACGGCCAGGCCCAGCGCCTCGGTCTTCAGGGCCAGGCCCGGACCCGAGGTGGTGGTGATGCCCAGCCGACCGGCGAAGGAGGCGCCGATGGCCGTGCAGATGCCGGCGATCTCGTCCTCCATCTGGCAGGTGATCACGTCGTAGTTCTTCAGCACCGACATGTGCTGCAGGATGTCCGTGGCCGGCGTGATGGGGTAGGAACCGAGGAAGGCCTTGAGGCCCGCCAGCTCGGCGCCCGCCACCAGCCCCAGGGCCAGCGCGTGGTTGCCCATGATGTTGCGGTACGTGCCCGGCGCGGCGTCGTCCACCTTGGGCACCTGGTAGCGGCCCTGGAACAGGCGCAGCAGCTCGCCGTGGTTGTAGCCGGCCTTCAGGGCGCGCTGGTTGGCGTCGACCAGTTCGGGCTTGTTCTTGAACTTCTGCTCGAGCCAGGCCAGCGTCGGCTCGACGGGGCGGCTGAACAGCCAGTACATCATGCCCAGGGTGTAGAAGTTCTTGCAGCGCAGCACGTCCTTCTTGCCCAGGCCGGTGCCCTCGAGGGCCTCCATGGTGCGCTGGTTGATGTCCTCCTCGATCACCCGGAAGCCCGCCAGGGTGCCGTCGGTCAGCGGGTTGCTCGTCAGGTCGGCCTTGGCCAGGTCCTTCTCCGTGAACGAGCCCGTGTTGACCAGGACGATGCCGCCCGGCTTCAGATCCTTGTAGTTGATGATCAGGGCCGCCGGGTTCATGGCCACCAGGACGTCCGGGGCGTCGCCGGGCGTGTAGATGTCCGACGAACTGAAATGGATCTGGTAGCCCGAAACGCCGGCGCGGGTGCCGGCCGGGGCCCGGATCTCGGACGGGAAGTCGGGGAACGTGGCCAGGTCGTTGCCGACCTTGGCGGTGGTGTCGGTGAACTGGGTGCCCGTCAGCTGCATGCCGTCGCCGGAGTCGCCGGCGAAGCGGATGGTGACATCGTCCTGCCTGATCAGTTCGGAAGACATGGCGTGAACGTCGCCTCCTCGCCCCAGGTGCCCCCGCCGCCGGGGGCTGGCGGAGGTGGGTGTCAGGGGATGGACCGGGCTCGAAGCGGTGGAGCACCGGCTGCGGGCCGTCTCAGCCGCCCGCGGACTGTCATTCATCGGGGAAAGCTATATGTTCGCCCAGTCCGATGCCATGAAAAACGGTTCTGTTAAAAAGTAAACATCGCGGGGCGCCGGCCGCCGCCGGTTTCGGGCCCCGACCGGAAGACTTGCCTTGAGCATCGCGGCCGACGCCCTGCTCGCGTTCCGGTCAAGGTTCGCGGCGATCGTCGTGCAGATGATCAGCGATGGCGTGGTGCCGGTCGAGCGGAGGCTGCCGGGCTGCGCGCCCCCGCCGGCGCGGCCAGGGCCCGGCGGTAGACGGCCTCGGTCAGGGCCACGGTGCGGTCCAGGGGAAACGCCTCGCGCACGCGCCGCGGGCCCGCCGCGGCCAGCCGCGCCCGCAGATCGGGCCCGGTCAGCACGCGGTCCAGGGCGTCCGCCAGGGCGTCGGCGTCCCCGGACGGCACCAGCAGCCCGTCCGTCCCGTCGCGCACGATCTCCGGCACCCCGCCGCCGGCCGCCGCCACCACCGGCACCCCCTGGGCCATGGCCTCCAGCAGCACCAGCCCGAAGGGCTCGGCCGGCGACGGCACCGCCTGCACGTCGAAGGCGCGGCACAGCGCCGCCGCGTCGGGCCGGTAGCCCAGCCAGCGCACGGCGCCCGCCAGGTCCGGACGTTCGGCCCGGGCCCGCAGGCCTCGCCCGTAGCGGCCGTCGCCGTCCCCCCCATCAGCGCCACCTGCAGGCCGGGCCACCGCGGCCGCAGCCTGGCGACCGCCTCCAGCAGCACCTCCGGCCCCTTGTCCGGATCCAGCCGCCCCACGAAGCCCACCACCGGGACGGCGGGGGCCAGCCCCAGCGCGCCCCGCGCCGCCGCCCTGTCGGCGGGGGCGTCCGGGACCGCCAGGCCGTTGGGGACGGTCACCACCCGGTGCGCCGGCAAAAGTCCGCCCCGCAGCAGTTCCCACCGCACCGCCTCGCTGACGGCGGTCATGGCGGCGAAGCGATCCAGGAACGGCCGCTTCACCGGAACCGCGCCCACGGGCCGCAGATGGTGCCGCGTGCCCACGTTCACCACGCCCGTGCCCAAGGTGGCCGCCGCGGCCGTGTACCAGTCCCGGGGCACGTGGGTGTGCAGGATGTCGATGCCCCGGCGCAGCAGCCAGGCCCGCAGGCGCAGGGTGCCCACCGGTTCGTACCAGTGCACCAGCGGCAGGGTCAGCACCGGCACCCCGGCCTCCGGCAGGCGCCGCGCCAGGACGCTGCCGGGCCGCACCACCCCCCAGACCTCGTGGCCCCGCGCCCGCAGGGCGGCCGCCAAGGCCGTCAGGTGGACCTCGCCTCCGTAGTAGCCGGTCATGGAGCTGAGCTGGGCGATGCGCACGTCCGGAGACCTTTCGGCACCGCGCGGGTCGCGGCGCAGGTGAAGTTTGACAGCCCGCGGATCGTAATCTACCGTCCCGCCTGGACCAACAGGGAACATCCCCACCCCTGCCAGGAGGCCTGCCATGACCCGTCCGCACCGGACCCGCGGCAACGCGGCGTCCCTGACGATCATCCTGCTCGCGGCCGCCGCCTGCTGGACCCTGGGCGCCGGCGTCGCGCCGGCGGCGGCCCAGGACCACGCCGACCCGGGCCAGACGCCCGCCGCCGTCCACGACGCCGGCCAGGCCGACGCCGCCGCGGCCCACGACCCCGGCCACGCCGAAGCCGGCGGGGCCGAACACGGCGAGGAGCACGCCAGCCCGGTGGGCCTGCTGCCCCTGTGGACGGCGATCCCCTTCGCGGGCATCCTCCTGTCCATCGCCCTTTTCCCCCTGCTGGCGCCCCACTTCTGGCACAGCCACTTCCCCAAGGTGGCGGCCCTCTGGGCCCTGCTCTTCGCCGTGCCGTTCCTGGTCTGGAACCCCGCCGAGGCGGTGCGGGCGATCCTGCACATCTACCTGATCGACTACATCCCGTTCATCATCCTGCTGTGGGGACTGTTCACCATCAGCGGCGGGATCTACGTGGGCGGGGCGCTGCAGGGCAAACCCTCGGTCAACCTGGTCATGCTGATCATCGGCACCTTCCTGGCCTCGCTCATCGGGACCACCGGCGCGGCCATGGTGATGATCCGGCCCCTGCTGCGCGCCAACGCCTGGCGCCGCAACAAGGTGCACGTGATCATCTTCTTCATCTTCCTGGTGGCCAACATCGGCGGCTCGCTGACGCCGCTGGGCGATCCGCCGCTGTTCCTGGGCTTCCTGCACGGCGTGCCCTTCTTCTGGGTGACGACGGGCCTCCTGCCCCACATGCTGCTGACGGTGGCGCTGGTGCTGACGGTGTTCTTCTTCGTCGACACCACCCTGTACAAGCGCGAGAGCGGGACCGCGCCGACCGCCGGCGAGGGCGCCGTCCGCGTCGAGGGCCTGCACAACATCCTGTTCCTGCTGGGCGTCATGGGCGCGGTGATCATGTCCGGCTCCCTGAAGCTGCCCGACTTCACGGTGGTGCCGGCCGGTTCCCACCACCCGGTGGTGGTGCCCCTGCAGAACTGGCTCAAGGACGCGCTGATCATCCTGATGGGCGTGCTGTCCCTGAAGACCACGGCCAAGTCCCTGCGCGAGAAGAACGGTTTCTCCTGGTTCCCCATCCAGGAGGTGGCCTACCTCTTCGCGGGCATCTTCATGACCATCATCCCGGCCCTGGCCATCCTCAAGGCGGGCAGCGCGGGCGCCCTGGCGGGCCTGACCGCCGCGATCCACGGCCCGGTGCGCTACTTCTGGGCCACGGGCAGCCTCTCGAGCTTCCTGGACAACGCACCCACGTACCTGACCTTCTTCAACTCGGCCCTCGGCTCCCTGGGCATGCCCGAGTCCATGGTGCCGGGCATGCTGGGGCACGTGGCCGGCACCGCGCCACTTCCCGAGTTCATCCACGATCTGCAGGCCATCTCGGCGGGCGCCGTGTTCATGGGCGCCATGACCTACATCGGCAACGCCCCCAACTTCATGGTCAAGTCCATCGCCGAGGAGGCGGGCATCCCCATGCCCAGCTTCTTCGGCTACCTGCTGAAGTGGTCGGTGCCGGTGCTGCTGCCGGTGTTCATCATCGTCACCCTGGTGTTCTTCGCCTAGAGGAGGTTCGAGGACCATGGCAAGCAAGACGAGTTCCGCGAAGCCTTCCTTCTACGAAGTGGTGTTCCGGGGCAAGCCCAAGGTGGTGCGCGGCTTCCTGCACGGCCTGACCCTGGGGGCCAACCCCGACGCCCAGGTGTTCTTCAGCTTCACCGACGGCATCAACCACGAGGGCAAGATGGAGCGCCTGGTGGAGAAGGTGGGCCTGCGCAATCCCGAGGTCCACGTGGTGGTGGATGCCGAGACCAGCCGCATCATCAAGTCGCTGGCCAAGCGCATCGTCGAGCAGACCGGGCTGGAGATCGTCACCCATCGCCGGGTAAAGTCGGCGCAGCTGCCCTTCCGCTTCCACGCCTACACGCCCAAGCTGGACGACCAGATCCTGGCCATCGTCAAGAACACCCCCGACGGCGTGCGACTGCAGGGTTTCAAGCACGAGGTCACCTCGGACCCGAAGTCCAAGGGCATCGAGGCCTACGCCCCCGCCCACGACTACGAGGCCACGGGCGAGGGCGAGCTGGTGGGACCGGTGGACCTGCTGGTGACCATGCGCCGCCAGATGCACGACATCCCGCTGATCGAGGACGAGGACATCGAACTGACCCTGGCCTAGGCCTGCCGCGACCCACGCGGAAGTGTCGCGCCCCCGGTTTCCGGACCGGGGGCGCGTGTCGTCCGGTCAGCGGATCAGCATGATCTTGCCCGAGCCCGTGCCGCGGGCGCCGGTCAGGCGCACCAGGTAGGCGCCGCTGGCCACCGCGCGCCCGGAGCCGTCGGTGCCGTCCCACACGGCCTCGTGGACGGCGGCCGAACGCTCGGCGTCCACCAGGGTGCGCACCAGGCGGCCGCGCAGGTCGTGGATGGCCAGGGTCACGCGGCCCGCCACCGGCACGGCGTAGCGGATGGTGGTGCGCGGGTTGAAAGGGTTGGGGGCCGCGCCCAGCACCGCCAGCGCGGGCGGCGGCACGACTTCGGGCGGCGGCGCCGGCGCCACCAGGAGGTCGAGACACCAGCCCGTCAGGGTCCCCTGGTCCCCGGCGGCCACGTCGGCCACCCGCAGGGTCCAGGCCCCCGCCGCCTCGACGCCGATCAGGCGGCGCAGGTCGCCGGCCGGGCGCAGGTCGCCCGCATACCAGCCGGCCGCCGGCGCGTCCGCCCGGCCGTCCGCCCGGCGCAGCACCACGCGCGAACCGTCGGGCGCCGTCAGTTCCAGGTCCAGATCCCCCGGCCAGGGATGCTCCAGGTCCACCCGCACCCGCACACCGCCCACGGGCCCCAGATCGCCGGCCGTGAGCGAGACGAGGACCCCGGCGGCCGCGTCGTCGGGGATGGTGACACTCGCATCGGGCGCGCACAGGGTCGTGTCCACCGCCGCAGCCAGGACCAGGTCCGGCGCCGTAACGGCCGCGCCCCCGGTCACGTCCACGACCCCCGCCGCGCCCAGACGCTCCGCCTGCGACGCACCCAGGCGGTACGTGCCGGCCGGCAGGTCGGTGAACGCGAAGCCGCCGCCGGCGTCGGCCGTGGCGGTGCGGCCCCCCGGCTCCAGCCAGACGACGGCACCCGCCGCCGGCGCCCCGTCCCGGTCGAGCAGGATGCGCCCGTCCAGGCGCGCGTCGGCCGCCACGGGGACCAGCAGCCACTCGACGGCGTTCTGCAGCAGCCGCGGCCGCCCCGACACCGCCAGCCGGTTCCAGGTGAAGGCGAAGGTGACCGAGCGTCCGGCGGCGTCTGCGGGATCCCGGCTGCGGGCCACCGCCGCCGCCCGACCGTCCGCCCACAGGGCGCACGGGGAAGCGTCCGCCGCCGGGACCAGCACGTCCCCGTCGGCATAGCCGCGGGCCGCTTCGTCGAGGGCCGTGAACACCGGCGCCGGCCGTTGCGCCACCGGATGGACCGAGCCCGAGGCGTCCACCGTATCGCCCCGGTCGCCCGCCCAGGCCGCCGCACCCAGCACGTCCGCCAGGAACTCGGGATCGTCCCGCTGGGCCGCCGCCAGGTCGCCCCCTTCCACCAGCAGGGCGCCGCCGCGCCGGGCCCGCGCCAGGAGCGCCGCCCGCAGTTCCGCCGGCAGCGGCCCCTCGTGGTCTCCCCGGGCCAGGACCACCAGGTCGTAGCCGGACCAGGCCGAGGTGTCCACCAGGGCGGTGGGCTGGTAGGACGGCGTGTAGCCCAGGTCGGCCAGGGCCGCCACCAAAGCCAGGCCCGATCCCGCCGGCTGGGTGGTGTAGCCCACCGCCGTCGCCACGCCCCGCTTGTCCAGCCGGGGCACGAACGTGTGGTCCGCTCCCGGCGGCAGGTTGACGTCCACCACCAGGATCGATCCCGCCAGGGGCTCCAGGACGAGGTCGGCCGCCGCGCCGCCCACGCTCAGGGCCAGGTCCAGGGTGCGCGGCCGGTAGCCGCGCGCGGTGACCACCACCAGGTACGAGCCCACCGGCAGCGGAGCCGAAGCGTAGGCGCCGGTGACCGCGTCGGCGTGCAGGCTGGCCACCAGCACCCGGTCGTCCGGGCGCCGCACCTCCAGGGCCGCACCCAGGGGCGTACCCGACCCGGCGGCGCTCACGGTGCCCTGCAGCAGGTCCCGCGGCGCCGGCCGCAGGGCGGTGGTCCACTCGTTGGGACCGAACAGCAGGGCCGGGACCGTGTCGCGTGCCACGTAGCCGAACCGCTCCACCAGCAGGTCGAAGGTGCCCACCGGCAGGTCGGGCTCGTAGCGCCACCAGCCCTGGCCGTCGCTCACGGCGTCCACCAGGGGCGGTTCGCCACGGTCGGCGCCCGCGCGCCAGACGCGCACCCGCGCGCCCGGCAGGGGCATGTCCCCGTTGCCGGCGTCGGTGACGCGGCCCGCCGACGGTGCCCACCGCCGCAACCACCGGCACCGTCGCCGTGTGCACGGCGTAACCGTCCTTGAGCAGGGCCACGGTCAGGGTGCCGACCGAATCGGGCCGCACGACCACCGCCGCCGAATCCCCCGCGGCCGTGGCCAGCGTATCGATGCCACATCCTACGACCCGCAGCGCCAGGCCCGCCTCGACCGCCGCCCCCGTCACCAGGCCCGGCTCGTCGGGTGACAGGGCGCCGTGCATGGCGATGGCCACCACGCCGGCCGTGATCCGCGGGGCCGTCAAGGCGGCCGCACCGGTCACCGGCAGCGCGGCCCGGAAGAGATCCAGCCCGCTCGCGGCATCCCGGCCGCGGACCAGCAGGTCCTCGCCGTAGCGGGGCAGCAGGTTCGCGAAATCGGCGGTGCCGGTCCCGGCCACCCGCACCGTCCGCGCGGGCACGCCCCAGCCGGACAGGGTCACGTCCACCGCGGCGATGCCCGCCGCCGGCGCCGACAGGTCCACCGCCAGGGCGCCGGCCTGCCCCGCCACCAGCGGCGCCGGCGCCGGCCGCAGGGCCACGGCCACCGGCACGGTCACGGGGATCGCCTCGCGATGGGTCAGCAGGTTGCGCCCGGTCACCGTCAACATCACGCGTGTCCCCGGGCGCCGCGGGCGTCGGTCAGCGGCACCGCCGCATAGCCCGTGGCATCGGTCACCGCCGTGCCCCGCAGCACGCCCGGCGCTGGTGACGGCGACCCGGGCGCCGCCCACCCCCGCGTCCACGGGGAAGACGTCCACCCCCGCGGCCAGCTGCCCGGCGTGGCGCACCGTCAGCGGCTGCGGCGCCGCCGTGCGCACCTGCAGCGAGCAGTCGCCGAAGATGTTGTACTGCTCCACCAGCTGGCGGCCCTCGTCGCCCGGGTACACGTCCAGCACCTTCATGATGCCCTGCTGGCAGAGGGCGCCGATCTCGTCGGCGGCGCCGGTGGTCAGCAGGTCGACGACCTCGTCCTGCATCACCGTCGGCGGCACCCACGGCGTGGTGGTCGAGGCGCTGTACATGGCGATGGCGCCCGCCGGCCGCGCGGGCGAGCCCGTGCGCAGCCAGGCCTCGGCGAAGCACTCGGCGTCGCTGAAGCGGCCGTTGGCACAGCTCACGTCGATGATCCACGGATTGCGGAATCCGTTGTCCAGGGCGCGGACGTCGGCGATGGCGAAGGGCGGGTTGCCCCACGAGGTGCCCGAGCCGTGGCCCAGGTAGTTGAGCAGGCTGCGGCCCTCGTCCAGGGCGGCGGTGATCATGGCGCCGGTGGCGTCGGGCTCGTAGAGCCGGTCCACGTCGGTGAAGGTCCAGTCCAGGAGACGGGCGCGCAGGCCGTCGGCCCGCTCCGCGTCGGTGGGATCGCCCAGGTTGGAGGCCGCACCCACGGCGCGGGCGTACCAGGCCCCGCCGGGCTCGGGGTCCCGCTCGTAGCGGACGAACTTCACCAGCTGGGTGCGCAGTTCGAGGGTGTCGCGGGCCGAGACGCGCGAGACGAAGAGATCCGGGATAGAGGTCGTCGCCGGCCACCTGGGCGTACCGCGTGTCGTCGTCGGCCCCTTCGTAGATGCCGCGGAAGCCGGGCACCAGCGGTTCGTCCCCCGCCAGCACCAGGTAGGTCAGGCCCGGCGGCTCGGCGTAGCGGGCACGCACCGAGTCGGCGATGGCCTCGGCGGTGCCGCCGGCCGCCTCGACCGTCAGCACCAGGGGCGTGATCCCGCGCTCCCGCTTCCACTGGAGGAACGGTTCCAGCAGCGGGACGAAGGCCTGCGGCGCCACCACCAGCAGCCGTCCGCCCGTGGCCACGGGACGGTACTTGTCCGCCGGCGCGGGCGGGTTGGCGAAACGGCGCGCCAACAGGTCGTCGAAGCCGGGCGCGGGCACGGCGGCCGCGACCGCGGGCAGGGCATTGACGCCGCCGGTGCCGGTGGTGGTCACGGTCAGTTCCAGCCGCTCCAGCACCAGGAGCACGCCGCGGTCGGCATCCCAGCGCACGGGGCGCACCCGCAGGCCGAGGCCGCGCACGTCCCGCAGCAGGTACGGGCGACCGGTCTCCACCACCAGCGCCGGGTGCACGCCGCCGGCGGTGTAGGCCGGTCCGAACACCAGCGGGCTGAGTCCGGCGGCGCCAGCGTGCGGGGCAGGTTGCCCCGCGACGGCAGGACCCGGGCGGTGGTCACCTCGCGCCAGCGGGCGTTCGTCACCGTGACGACGGGTGTGCCCCGGCCGGGGATGGCCAGGTGCACCGGCAGCACGGGCAGGTCGGGTTCCCCCGCCTCCAGCGGCGGGTAGCCCCCGGGCAGGGCGATCCGGGCCCAGGTGCGTCCCTCGGCCGCGACGGTCGTGCTGAGCACGCCGGGCACGGTCACCGTCACCCGCAGGGCGGCCGGGTCGGCGGCATCCACGGTCACCACGGGGGGACGCGCCGCGCCGTCGCCCAGCCAGGCGGCGGGGGCGGGCGCCGCAGCGGCGGCGAGGAGGATGGCGAGACACGAGGCGCAGCATGGGCGATCACCGGGGGGTGCGTTCCCGGCACCGTGCCGGGCCCATGAGTCTACCATCGCGCGGGGTCGCCGGGCAACCGGACGCCGTCGGTCCAGGTTGGTCCCACGCCAAACGGGGCGATCCAGGCGGACCGCCCCGTCGGCGCTTGCCGGTCGCGGCGCGGGCTACTTCCGCACCACCGCTTCGGCCTGCTGGTCGCACAGGGTCGTCCAGCGGCCGGTGAAGAAGCCGCCGGGGTAGCCCTCCACCGGGTGGGCCTCGCCGCCGAGGACGCCCTCGATCCGGCCGCCCACGCCGGCCCACTCGCCGGTGAACGTGGCCAGGGCGTTGGGCCCGTCGCCGGGCTCCCAGGTGCCGCGCACCAGGGCGCGGAAGTGGCCGCCGCGGCCGATGACCTTGCCCACGAAGACCCGCTGCCCGTCGGCGTCCAGGCCGTAGCCGCCGCGCAGGAAGCCCTCGATGCGGCCGTCGAGCCCCTGCCACAGGCCGGCCAGCCTGCCCAGCCGCACGGCGCCGCTGGAATCGGGCAGGTCGGTCTCGCGGCACGAAGCGGTAGCGGCCCGACAGGAAGCCCTTGGGGCAGACGCCGATCTCGCCCGGCGCGAAGCCCGTCACCTGGAAGCGCAGGCCCTGGTCGTCCACGTCGAGCACCCGGTCCATCCCGCCCAGGTCCGCCACGGGGATGTCCAGCTGGACCAGGGGCGTGCGGATGTGCAGGACGTTGGCCACGGTCGGGCGGATCCAGGGGACCGCCCATGCCCATGCCGGTGCTGTCGCCGGCGGCCGGCACCGGCGGCTCGATGATCTCCAGCACCAGGCCGTCCCAGCCGCAGCCGGTGTGGGACACGAAGGCCGCGGTGCGCCGGTCCAGGCGCGGCCAGATCAGGTGGTCGTAGGGGCGCTCGAAGCGCAGCACGCGCCGGACGACCAGCACGCCGGCGTCGGTGCGCACCGAACCGGTCCAGTCTCACCGCGTCGCAGGGGGGCGTGACCGCGGTGGTGTCCTCGGGACCGCGCAGCATGCCCCAGCGCAGGGTCACGTAGGTGATGCGGGGACGCAGGCTGTCGCCGGGAGCGGGCTCGCCCTGGCACATGGCCTCGTAGCGGCGCACGGCCGGGTCGTCCGCCAGGGGATCGTCGGCCTCGCTGCCGGCCTCGGCGTCCAGTTCGGCGGCGAGGGTCTGGTCGCCGAAGGCCACCGGCTCGTCGCTGGCGGTCAGGCCGCCGTAGGTCTGGTTCAGATCGAGGGCGGCGTAGTCGTCGCCGCCGACGGGAGTGGCTGCGGTGGGCGAGGCGTCGTCGCCGCTGCAGCCGGCCAGCGCCAGCAGCGCGGCCGCCGCCATCAGGGGCAGGATGCGCTTCGTCGTGATCATGATTCCCCTCCAGAGGATTCGGTGTGGGTCGGTCGCCCGAACACGGCGGCCCTGCATGGGTGGTGCCAGAGGGCGGCATCGACCGTAACCAGCTGTCGGCATGGATGTTGAGTGATCACGAACGGCGTTGGCCGACGGCCGCGGTGTCCCTGCAGGGACAGGGCCGCACCGTCATGTCCAGGAGGTGGGGGTCAGCCGCCCTCGTTCAGCACCTTGAGCTTCAGGGCGATCAGCTCGTCGTGCCGCACCCCCAGCAGGTGGGCCACCTTGTGCATGAGGGCGTCCTCGCGGGCCTCCAGCACGCCGTCGCTGTAGACCACGCGCCACATGAGCTCGATCACCGCCAGCTTGCGCGCCCGGGGGAAGTCGTTGTTGACCAGGCGGGCGAACTCGTAGAGGTCGTCGGCATGGCTGCGTTCGGTGTCGGCCAGTTCCAGCAGCGCGGCGGTGTCGGCGTCGTCCAGCTGGAACCGCTCGCCGATCAGGCGGGCCACCAGCGTCCGCTCGTCGTCGCTGAAGTCCTTGTCGGCGTGGGCGGCCTCCAGCAGCAGGGCGCTGGTGGCGATGCGCAGCCGCGCGGCGTCGTCCAGGGGCGCCTGGTCCGCCATGCGCTGGTTGAAGAACTGCTGGATGCGTTCGAGCACGATGCCCTCCTTGCGGCTCCCGGGAACGGGGCTCAGATCTCGCGACGGTGCCAGGCGGCGCCCGGCAGGGTCAGCACCTCGTAGGCGATGGTGCCCAGCTGGTCGGCCAGCATCTCGGCGGTGACCACCTCGTCGCCCTGGCGGCCCAGCAGCACCGCGTCGTCGCCGGCCGCGGCGTCCGGCACCTGGGTCACGTCCGCCATGCACAGGTTCATGCAGATGCGCCCCACCAGCGGCGCCCGGCGGCCCCGCACCAGCACGTGGGCACGGCCCGAAAGGGCGCGGGGCCAGCCGTCGGCATAGCCCACCGGCAGCACCGCGATGCGGCTGTCGGTCATGGCCTTCCAGGTGCGGCCGTAGCCCACGGTCTGGCCGGCGGGCACGTCGCGTACCTGGGCGATGCGAACGCGCCAGGTGAGCGCGGGTTCCAGTTGAGGTTCCTCGCGCCCCCGCTGCCGCACCGAGACCCGGGTCTCCCGCGAGGGCCAGATGCCGTAGGCCGCCACCCCCACCCGGGCGATGTCGGCGTGGGTGCGCTTGAAGAGCAGCACGGCGGCGCTGCAGCTCATGTGCACCTGCACGTCGTCCACGCCCAGCTCCCGCAGGCGCGCCCGGTGGTCGGCAAAGCGGGCGAGCTGGGCCTCGGCGAAGGCGTGGTCGGTGGTGTCCTCGACATCGGCGAAGTGGCTGGACACGCCCACGATGGCCACGCCCGGCACGGCCTGCAGGCCGGCCACCGCGTCGGCCAGCTCGGCCTCCACCAGGCCCTGGCGGTTGACCCCGGTCTCCACCTTCAGGTGCACCCGGACCGGCGCGCCGGCGGCGGCCACGGCCTCGACCGCGGCCAGGGACCCGATGGTCACCTCCACTCCCAGGTCGGCGGCCTCGACCACCTCCCAGGCCAGCGCCGGCCCCAGCACCAGGATGCGCGCTTCGATCCCCGCGCTCCGCAGGGCGCAGGCTTCGGCCACGCTGTGCACGCCCAGGAGATCGGCACCCCCGGCCAGGAAGGCGCGGGCGGCGATGACGGCGCCGTGGCCGTAGGCATCGGCCTTGACCACGGCCAAAAGAGACGACGGCGGCGCCACCAGCCTGCGGAACACCTGCATGTTCCGGCTGAGGGCGCCGCCGTCCACGTCGATGGTCAGCCAGCGGGGCCGGGCCCCGTCAGCCTGCGGCCTGCTCGGCCTTCTTCCGCTTGCGGTTGGCGCAGGCTTCCTTGTCCTTGCAGGCACCGTAGAGCTCCAGGCGATGGCGGTAGATCTCGAAGTTGTTCTCTTCGGCCAGCTTTTCCTGCAGGGCCTCGAGACGCGGATTGTAGAACTCGAAGATTTCGCCGCACTCCAGGCAGATCATGTGGTCGTGGTGCTCCACGTCCGAATGGCCCTCGTAGCGGGCGAGACCGTCACCGAACCGGCGCTCCTCCACCAGGTCACTCTCCACCAGCAGATGCAGGGTGCGGTACACGGTGGCGTAGCCGATCCGGGGATTGACCTTCTTGACCTCGTTGAGCAGTTCCTCGACGGAGATGTGGCCGTGCAGGCGGAAGAACGTCGAGATGATCGTGTTCCGCTGCCGGGTCGTCTTCAATCCCTTGCGCTGGATGAACTCCGCGAAGGCTGCTTCCTTTTCCTTGACGAGATTCTCGTCGATCTCTTTCTTCGGTTTCACGGGCGCCATGATGACCTCACAGGGAAAACGGACGCATTGGCTCCGGTCAGCTTTCGATTTTGAAAACTGTTATCGTATTCCACATTAATTCCGGAGTTCTCGCCTGTCAAGTTTCCCGCTCAAGGAAACATCAACTGCACCGCAATCCTTTGTCCCTCAGGAAGATACCATAGACTCCGCCCATCGTACCAAAGCAGGATGTCTTTGCCCCGGAACAGGAACGACATGGCGTCCACGCTGCCGTTCCAGCGCAGGCGCGAACCCACCAGGCGGTAGAGCCGGCCGGTCCCCGAGTCGGTCAGCCACATATGGTCCCCGGCCCAGGCCAGGCCGCACGGGAGAGAATCCCGGCGACGCCACGAACCGGGTGAACTCGCCCACCTCGGGATCGAAGCGGTCCAGGCGGCCCGAGTCCCGGTCGCTGCACCACAGGTAGCGCCCGTCCCAGGCCAGGGCCATGGGCCGGTGGCCCGGCGCGGTGTAGGCCTTCTCCACCACCAGGGCGCCCAGGCTGTCGGC
Organism: Candidatus Krumholzibacteriia bacterium; assembly: GCA_963825035.1. GTDB lineage: Bacteria > Krumholzibacteriota > Krumholzibacteriia > LZORAL124-64-63 > LZORAL124-64-63 > JACZKN01. The sequence goes on from CAWGRT010000017.1 coordinate 97,181, forward strand.
CACGATGCGGTAGAGGATCGAGCTGCCGTCGGGAGCGTCGCCGCAGGCGAAGAAGGCGTCGCCGGTCCAGGCCAGGGCGCGGTCCAGCACCCCGGTGAAGTCCTCGTCCCGCAGGGTTTCACCGGCGCCGCCGGTCACCAGCAGGTGCACTTCGCGCCGCCCCGTCGTCGCCAGGGAGTCGGGCACGTCCAGCAGGAAGGCCGTGGTGTCGGCCCCGGCGCGGGCGATGCCCGTCACCGTGCCCGGTCCCGGCAGCGCCATGGTGTCGACGGCCACGCAGGTCAACTCGGCGACGCGGCCGCTCTGGGCGGCCGCCGGGACGGACACGCCGGCCAGGGCCAGCACGAGGCCGCAGGCGGCGGCCGTCGCGTTCAGGGTTCGGGTCATCGCGGTTCCGTTCCTTCCTCGTGCGCGCCGGCGCCGCCGCGGCCGGCGGCCCGGGCGACCGCAGCGGCCAGCAGGGCCGGCAGCCCGCTGAAATCCAGGGGTTTGGTGGTCACGGCGTCGCAGACCGCGTCGGCGTCGGGCGGCAGCTCGCTGCGGCGGTCGACGCCCGTCATCAGCACCAGGGCCGCAGCCGGGCGCACCGCGCGCAGCCGCCGCGCCAGTTCCAGTCCCGAGACCCCCGGCAGCGTGTAGTCCACCAGGGCGACGGCGAAGTCGGCGTCGGCCCAGGCCGCGGCGGCCGCCGCCGCGTCGGCCGCGACCGTCACCGCCAGGCCCCGGGCGCCCAGCAGGTCCAGCAGGACCTGGCGCACCCCGGGCTCGTCGTCCACCACCAGCACCGGCCCGGCCAGCACCGGCGTCCGCGCGTCCGGACCGCCGTTCGCCCGCGCGACCGGCGCCGCCGCCGGCAGGTCGAGCACGAAAACAGCGCCGCCGCCGCCGGGTTCCGCCGCCGCCAGTTCGGCGCCCCAGGCGGCCAGCAGCTGGCGCGACGCCGCCAGCCCCACGCCGCGGCCGGCGCCGGCGTGGGTTGTCCAACCGGCGGCAAAGATGCGGTCCCGATCCCCGGGCGCCAAGCCCGGACCCGTGTCGCCCACGGTCAGGCGCACCCGGGCGCCGGCCGCCGACGCGACGACGGTCAGCCGCCCGCCTTCGCCCATGGCCTCCACGGCGTTCGCCACCAGGTTGCCCAGCACCTCGCGCAGGAGCTGCTCCGGCAAGGCCGCGGCCAACCCGGGCGGGACGTCGGCCGCCAGGGTCCAAAGCGCATCCGGCGCTGTCGCGGCGTCGGCCCATCTCGCCCCGTCCGGGGGCCGATGCACCAGGGTCGCGGCCGTCACGCAAGCGGCCACATCGGCGGTCTGCCCGGTCCGCGGGTCGGCCGGCACGGCCGGGCCCAGGCGGCGCAGCATGGCCGCAGCATCCCGGGCCGCCAAGGCGATGGCGTCCAGATCCTCGGCCGCCAGCCGCCCCCGCAGCCGCAGCACCTCCACGCGGCCGGCGATGACCGTGAGCATCTGGTTGACGTCGTGGGCGACGCCGGCGACGGCGAGGTCGCGATCCCCGTCCGGCGACGGCCCGGCAGTGGGCGGCATGGTGGTCCTTTCCCCGCGCTGGCGGCGGCGTCACCGCATCATACACGGACCCGCGCAGGTCGCAACGACAGGCTTGGCCGGGATTTCGGGGATCAGGCGACGGACGCGGGGACGGGGCGGGGCGCGGCGGCGCGGGCTTCTTCGTCGTCCGCCTCGCCGGCCCAGGGCGCGCTGGACGCCAGGCCGTCCAGCATGGTGTCGATCACGTCCCGGGGCGCCTCGGCCAGGGCCAGCAGATCCTGGCTCCACTCCAGCACCTGCTGCAGCCGCGTCACGTTGCGCAGGGCGATGTCGGGCAGGGGGCCGGGGTCGCCCGGCGCCGCGGCGATCTCCTCCAGCGCCGTCCGGATGGCGGTCAGGGGGCTGCGCAGCTCATGGCCCAGGAAGTCGCGGTAGCGCACCTGCAGGGGGTCGTCCACGCCCCGCTCCCGCAGCTGGCGAGCCCGGGCGAAGCAGCCCTCCAGGGCGCGGCGCAGGCAATCGCCGGCCGCCTTGCGGGGCGGAATCGTCTGCCAGGCGGCCGCGTGGGGATCGTCCTCGCCCACCAGGAGCACCGGCGCCGGAGCCGCGGCGTCCCGGGCCGGCGGCGGCGCCGGAGGCGCCCCGAACCACAGCACCGCGTCGCAGTCGGCCACCGTCGGCGGCCGGCCGTGGGCGGTGTCCCCCGCCCGCGCCGAGGTCAAGCCCCACCCCGCCAGGCGGCGGCGCAGGTCGTCGGGGGGCAGTCCGGGTCCCATGATGAGGATGTGCGGCACGCTGGTCCTTCCCGCGGCCCGGCGGCCGCCCTGGTTCCGCGCCCGGAACCGCAAGGGATGTGCCCTTTGCCGCGGCTCCCGGGGAGCCGGGAAGCCTGCGGCAGGACCCCCCGCCGCGCGCCGCGGGGAGAAACGTCGGGGAACGACGGGACACCGGCCCCGGGCAGGGCGCCGCTCGAGCGGACCGGGGCGCATCAGGGCGAATCGCAACCCCGGGCGACCCGGAGTGCCGCAGAATTCACTCGGCGGGCCGACGCGGCGGAGGGGAGTCGGCCGGCGACGCCGCCCGCTCGTCGGCGGGAGCGCCCGGCCGGTGGGACGGGCTGTCGAAGCGCCAGCTCAGGGCCAGGTACCAGCGGGCCGGGCGATCGGCGGCGTCGGTCAGCTCCCGCGCCGCCCGCAGGCCGATCGAGGCGTCCCGCGTCCAGGGCAGCCACACCGCCGCGCCCACCAGGAGCGAGCGGCGGGTGTTGCGGTCCTCCACCGACGCCGTCAGATGCCACGACGAACCGGGACCGCGCAGCAGCGCCAGCTCGGCGGTCCCCTGCCAGCCGTTGGGGAAGGACTGCGACGCCAGGGCGTCGCCGCTGGCGTCCATGTGCAGCAGGTAGCCGCCCCCCAGCCACAGGTGCCAGCGCCCGGCCGGCAGGAGATCGCGGCGCAGTTGCAGCCGCACGGGCAGGCTCGTGGAGGACCAGGGGTACAGGGCGTTCTGCCCCGTGGGCAGCCCCAGGGCGAAGCCGTAGCGCCAGGGACCGAGACCCCGCAGGCCCAGGGGACCGGAGGCCCCCACCTCGAGCTGGCCGAAGCCCGTCAGGCGCTCGCCGCCGGGCCAGCCCGCGGGCTGGTCCACCCCCACGGTGGCGGGCCAACGCTGCCGGCACCGACAGCCCCGAGGTGTCGAAGCCGAGGTAGGGCAGGCGCAGGAACCACACCGCCTGCGCGCCCGCGGGCAGGATGGCCGTCACCATCACCCGGTCGACGGCCCAGTCGGTGGTCTTGTCGGCGAAGCGGTCCACCTCGGCCACCAGGGCCAGCCGGGAGGAGGAATCGGCGGGGCTGTACCAGGGCATCGGGTCGAGGTGGGGCAGCTGCGCCTGCGCCGCCGGGGCCAGGCCCGCCGCCGCGGCCCAGACGAGCGCCGCGGCCAGTGCCCGGCGCCCGGTCCTCACTCCGGGGCCTCTTCGATCAGGCGCACCACGCCCGCGGACTCGAAGTAGCACTTGATGACGCGGCGGCCGCCGGGCAGCGATTCCTTCGCCACCACCACGCCGCAATCGTCCCAGGCCAGGTGGTGGACGCACTGGCCCACGGCGTAGCTGACGGAGGGCCGGTACGGCACGCCGGTCGTGGGGTCGAGGGCCGCCAGCATGGCCGCGTACTCGGCCACCGGATCGGACGCCTCCTTCGCGGTCTCCTTGTCCGTCTTCCCGTCGTCGACGACGTCGTCCAGGTCGGTGTCCGCGCCGTCGGGCAGGTCCTCGTCCTCGTCCTCGACGACGGTCACACCGGTGCCGGCGGCGCGCAGCACGTCGTCGGTGCTCTCACCGGCGTCGCGCGCGGCCATCATGTCGGCGGGGCTGTCCCAGGGCAGGTCCTCGGCGCCGTCGTCACCGACGGCCGCTGCGGTGGAGGCGGGGTCGTCCGCCACCGTGCCCGCGCCGGGCGCGAGGTCCGCGCCGCCCAGCTTGGGCAGGAAGCCCTGGCACTGGGGGCAGCGGAACCAGATGACACCATCGTCCTCGTCACCGTCACCGGTGGGGACGACTTCCATGTCCAGCCATTGCTTGCAGACGGAACAGAATTGCCTGGCTTTCACGTGATCTCCGTGCCCGGCGGCGCGTGCTGCGCGATCAGGGCACGATCCGGCAGCAGTTGTCGGCGTCCTGCTTGCTGAGATAACGCATGCCGCAGACGAGGCACTTGTTGGGGCCGTCGATGCGGCCCTCGCTCTCGGCCTTGCTCAGAAGTCGTTCGTATTTGACGAAGCTTTCGTCGCGGACGAGGACATGATCTTCCTTGATGGTGGCCATCGGCTCCTCCTTGGCTCGGGGCTATCCTTGCGACGTTCGCGAGCGCGTCATGACGTGTCGCGTCGTAACCGGATAACGCTGCGCATAGTACAAAACCATACCGATGGAGTCAACCCACCGCGACAGGCAATTCGCCGCGGACAGGATTCCGGGCGCCGTTCGCTCCCTCAGGATTCGGCGGCTTGAGCGGAAACGTCGTCGCCTTCGTCGTGCGCGTCCGCGGCGAGGCGGAAGAGCTGCGCCAGGTCCCCGGCGCCGCGACGCCGGGCCTCGGCCAGCGCCTCCAGCAGCACGCCGGCGGTGGCCGCGGCGTCCGCGGCGGCGCGGTGGGGATTGTCGTGGGTCACACCGAAGCGCCGCGCCAGGTCGGGCAGGCTGCGGCTCTCCAGGTCGGGCCACAGGTCGCGCGAGAGCTGCAGGGTGCACAGCCCCGTCACCGCCGGCCGCGCCAGGCCGCGCCGTCCGAATTCCCAGCGCAGGAACGGCAGGTCGAAGCGGATGTCGTGGGCCACGAACACGCAGCCGTCCAGCAGTTCGAGCAGTTCCTCCGCCACGTCCGAGAAGGTGGGCGCCCCCTCCAGGTCGGCGTTGTTCAGCCCCGTCAGCCGGGCCACCCAGGGCGGGATGGTGCGGTCGGTCCAGATCAGGGTCTCGTGGCGCCGCTCGATGCGCCCGCCCTCCACCATGACGATGCCGATCTCGATGATCTCGTCGACGCCGATGACGCTGCCGGTGGTCTCCAGGTCCACCACCGCGTAGCGGGCCTCGTCCAGGCGCTCGCGCATGGCCGGCGCGCCCAGCACCGACCAGCAGTTGTCGTGGGTCTTGACGAAGCGGGGATCCGACGACAGCAACGCGCGCACGACCACCTGCGTCTCCGGCATCTCGTGCCGCCGGGCCCCGAAGAGGCGGCGGGCGATGGCCGGAGTCGGCAGGGGCTTGTCCTGTCCGAGCAGGAAGGCGTGGGCCTGTGCGCGGAATTCTGTCAGATCGTGCGAAAGCATGGAATCATTATACCACGGGGCCGGGCCGCGGGTCAATCCGGGTGGCCGAGCAGCGCTTTCGCTGCGGTTCCGTAACCCACCAGTTCCATGATCTCCACCCGCACCTGGGGCGCCGGCGCCTTGAAGCGGCGGCTGGGTGGATCCAGGTGCGACTCGGCGCGCACCCGCTCCGCGGCGTAGGCCAGGCCCAGGAAGGGGATCTCCGCGTTCACCGCGGCGGCGATCTCCCGCGTGGTCACCTGGATCATGCGCCCGGCGGGCAGGTCCGCCGTCTGGGTGTCGGCGGCGCTGAGGGTGAACTGGTCGCACAGCAGCTCGCGGCCGTCCACCGCGCGGGTGGTCGGCGGATCGCGGCGCACCTGGTCGGCCACGAACGCGTGCTCCAGGGAGGAGGACAGCAGCGGGTCCTGCCGCAGCTCCTCCCGCGAAAACGGCACCCAGCCGTCGCCGGTCCAGCGGCGCGCCTCGCGCACGTGGTCCAGCAGGGCGCCGGTGCGGTCGGTGATGGAGGGATCCAGTTCCAGGCGCACGCCGTCGTCGGCCACGGGGGTACGGGAGCCGTCGGCCTGCTCCGCCAGCGGGACCAGCTCGATGATCCAGGCGGCGGCGTCCCCGTCGCCGTCGCGCCCGAGGCAGGCGATGCGGGTGATGCCCGTCTCGCGCCGGCCGCCGGTCATCACCTGGGTGCGGTAGTCGGCCCAGGCGCCCGCGACCAGGCGCAGGGGCAGCTCGGGCTGGCGCCACAGGGTCAGCACGTCCAGGGCGCGGGCGCCTCCGGCCGTCGCCAGCAGCGCCGCGCACAGGACCGCGGCCGGCGCCAGGCGCCGGCCGCGGACATGCCGACCGCCGGGGCGGTCAGTGCTTGATCTTCGCCCAGTAGCTCGCATAGTCGAAGTCCGGGCTGTTCTTCTGGTCGTGACAGGTGACGCACGAATCCTTCGCCTGCTGCGCCCAGCCCTTGTCCCGCTCGTGCTCGGTGCCGTAGCCGTGGCAGGCTTCGCACTGCACGTTGGTCAGGCGATTGTAGGGCGCCGCATCGGCGTAACCGTTCTGGTACTGGTAGCCCGTGGTGTGGCAGCTCAGGCACTCCGGTTCGTCGCTCTCGCCCTGCCGGCGCAGGGTCGCGAAGGCGCGGGCGTGGGCCGACTTGCTGAACACGTCCCAGGCCGCCTGGTGGCAGGTCATGCAGGAGCGGTCGCCGAGGTAGTTCTCCTTGTCCGACCCGTAGGTGCGGGGGAAGGACGCCCGCTTGGCCTCCTTGAACTCCTCCAGGCTCTTCTTGAAGGCGTCGACGCGCTCCTTCATCTGCTCGTCGTCGGGCACGTTGTCGTCCAGGGCGGTGGTCTTGACCTCGACCGCCATGACCTTGCCGTCGGTGTCCTGCAGGAACAGGTCGGCACGGCCGATGTAGCGGCCCTCGTAGGCGGACGCCAGCAGGATCGTGTCGTCGACCAGCCGCTCCGACGTGAGGTTGCGGTAGGTGTGGCCGATCACCGCCATGTCGATGCCCTTGACCTCCTTGATCACCGTCGTCGGTGGTCGCCTCGCCCAGGTGGCCCACCAGCACGATGGTCTGGGCCTCCTTGCGCACCCGCGGGATCAGTTCCCGCAGGGTCGCCACCGGATCGGCCACCTTGAACGCCCCCTCCTCGCCGGTCATCGTGATGATGCGCAGCTTGGGATCGAGCACGCTGATCAGGCCGAACTTGATGCCGCCGCGTTCCACCACCAGGTACTCGGGCAGCAGCAGCGCCCCGGTGGTGTCGCGCACGTTCGCGCTGGTGAACGGCAACTTGTACTTGTCCACCATCTCCTGCAGGAAGGCCCGACCGTAGTTGAGGTCGTACTCCCCCAGCCCGATGGCGTCGTAGCCCAGGTCACCGGTCACTTCGCACAGGAATTCCGTCTGCTTCTGGTCGTTGCGGTTGCGCCCGCCGAAGAGGTCGCCCCCGTCCACCATCAGCACCGGCTTGTCTTCTGCCCAGACCTTGTCCAGATAGCTGGCCCTCCGGGCCAGCCCGCCACGCTGATGAGCCTTTCACCCACAGGGGTCGATCTTGCCCTTCACGTCGGTCTGGTAGATGAGGGTCACGCCCTTCCAGTTCTCGTTCGCCGCCAGGGCGCTCCGCGGCGAGCCGCACGTGGCGACCGCGCCGAGGACGAGGGCGGCGGTCAGGGTCACAAACACCTTGTGCTCGGTCATCGTCTCGAGTCCTTCCGGATCGTTGGGATAGGGGACGCAACCGGCGCCGCGGCGGCGCTCGGCAAAAAACAACGCGGCGTGCAACCCCCACAGGCAGCCGCGGTTCCCGATTATGATACCGGATGGACCGACGGGGGGCAAGGCCGCGCCCGGCGGGGCCGGACAGCAGGAAGGGCGGCCGCCGGCCGCCCCTCCGGTTCCCTGCGGGCAGGACTACTTCTGCACCCGGCCCTTGAGGCTCTTGCCCGCCGTGAAGGCGGGATACTTGGCCGCGGGAATCGTGATCGTGGCACCGGTCTGGGGGTTGCGCCCGCTGCGTTTCTTGCGGTCGCGGCGTTCGAAGGTGCCGAACCCCGTGATCTGGACCTTGTCGCCCTTGGACACCGCCGAGGCGATGATCCCCTCGCGGGGCGCCGTGGAGAAGAGTGCGTCGACTGCGCGCTTGGCGGCGGCCTTGGTCAGCCCCGCCTTCTCGGCCAGCTGGTTGGTCAGGTCGGTCTTGTTCATGAGCTCACCTCCTTTCGTCCCCGCATCAAACCGCCCGCCGCGCCGCGCTGTCAACGCAAAATCGCGGTTCGGCCCGGCGCGGCGCGGCTTGCGGACAGGTCGGGGAACGGCTCAGTTGTAGCCCAGGCCGCTGCCGAGTCCGCCCATGGCGCCCTCCCGGCCGCGGGCGAACTTCAGGTCGGGGATCGAGAGGAGGTAGAGGCGGAAGCCGAAGGACGAGTCCACCTCGCTGATGGTGCGGGTGAACTCCAGGCTCCAGCAGTGGAGGTCTCGGTGCAGGCTGTACTGCTGCCGCGTGGGCGTCCCCGCCACCAGGTCGAAGCTGGCGGTGTAGCGGATATCCCAGTCGCGGGTCAGGTTGGCCCGGACGTTCACGCTGGCCTGGGTGCGCTGCCTGTTGGTGATCACCGTGTTGTTGTAGCTGTAGGACATGTTGAAGCTGACGTCGAACGGCAGGTAGCGGCCGCCGTCGGTGGCATCCTTCCGCTGGCCGGCCTCGCCCAGCCGGTTGCGCTGCCGCGCGTAGTCGTTGAACGGGTCGTCCGCGGTCGTGAAGGGGTCCTCCGGGTCCTGGCCCTGCGGCGGTCCGTAGCCGTCGCCGGCGGTGGTGTCCGCCGCCGCGGGTTCGAGTCCCAGCCGGTCGATGGCGCCGTTGCGCTCCGCCTCCGGCACCGCCCCGCCCGCGCCGGTGTCCAGACGTCCGCTGAAGCTCAGCCCGTAGGTGAAGTTGGTGGACTTCAGGGCCAGGTTGCGCGGATCGATGGTGTTGGTCACCCGCAGCTTCAGGTAGTTGGCCTGGCCGGGGCGGATCTGCAGCGAGCTGCGGATGTCGGACCAGCGGTCTCCCGACGGCGCCTTGGGGTTGTAGCTGGTGCCCAGGTCCCAGTCCACCAGGCCGTCCAGCTTCTTGGTGGTCTCGGTGGAGTCCTTCCCGCCGCTGGCGTACTTCACGTCGAAGCGGTTGCCCAGGGAGAAGTTGTAGCTGGAGCCGAAGCTCTGGCGCCCGCGCAGGGCGGGCCGCACCGACCAGCCGGTGGTGAACCGCAGGGTGTGGCGGATGGCGCGCAGCGCCCCCACCCGCACCGGGAACAGGCCGTACAGGGTGGTGCCCAGGTTGGCCCCGAAGCTGAGGCTGGGGCTGGTGTCCTCGTTGATCTCGCCCAGGGGCGTCCAGTAGGCGGGCACGACCACCAGCGTGTCCTGATCCACCACCGCGGGGTGGTACGTCCGACCGCTGGTCTCCTCGCGCTTCCAGGTCTGGCCGGCGCTGGCGGAGCCGCTGAGGTTGAAGATGCCCAGCCGCGGCGGCCGCATGGTCAAGGACCAGTTGCCCTGGGCCTGGTAGTTGCGGATGGTCCTCTCCTCGTAACCGGATCGCCCCAGGTTCAGGCCGTAGCTCTGGGAGAAGTAGGTGTTGCGCAGGATGTCCCCCGGCAGGCTGCCCTTGGCCCCGCCGGTGCGCTGGGGCAGCAGGGTGATCTGGCGGAAGCCCAGGGACAGGGAGGGCAGGGTCTGGGTGTAGACGAGCTGGTCGGTGGCGGGATTGTCGTCCGCGGCGTTGGTCCGCTCGTCCCGCACCGCGTTGAGGCTGCCGTTCATGAACGACCAGTTGCGGCTGACGTACACGCTGGACTTGAGCTGCCCGCTGACGATGTCCCGGTTGACGCTGCTGGTCAGGTCGTTGCTGGACAGCTTGGTCGAGGCCAGCCGCACGTCGGCGCGGAACTGGTAATCGTCGAAGAGATTGGGCTGGTTGTGGTTCCAGCGCAGCTGCCACTCGCGCGTGGCGTTGTCGCCCAGACCGTCCTTGCGGGTGTAGTCCACGTTGCCCTGGAAGCCGTAGCGCTTCCTGTAGCGCGTTGCTGATCCGCCAGCCCAGGTCCCGGTGCTCGTTGTAGTCCCCCTCGAAGATGAAGTCCATGTAGTCGTTGGTGGCCCAGTAGTAGCCGAAGTCGCGGATGTAGCGCCCCTCGCGGCTGGACCAGCCGAAGTCGAAATTGGGGAACAGGATGCCCGACTGGCGGCCCGTCTTCAGGCTCTTGTAGTAGAAGGGCAGGGCGAACACGGGCACGTGGCCGATGCGCAGCACGATGGGCGCGGCCACCACCTTGTCGCCCATGCGCATCTTCATCTTGTCGGCCCAGAAGTGGTAGTGGGGCTCGGCCAGGTCGCAGGAGGTCATCTTCCCGCCGTGGATCTTCAGGGTGGTGTCCTCGAAGCGGCGGATCTCGTCGCCCACGTAGTAGTAGTCGTCGAACGAGGTGACGCCGTCCTGCACGGCGGCCGACTTGTAGCGGAAGTTGTAGCCCATGCGGTCGCCGGCGATGGTCTCGGCGTCCTTGACCAGGGGTTCGCCCTCGGCGTAGAGCTCCCGCTCGCGGGTGTCCAGCTTGATGTGGTCGGCGGTCAGGTTCATGGTGCCGTACTCGAGGGAGCCGTCGTGCCGGATGTCGATGGTCTTGTCCCGCATCTCGAAGGTCACCTGGCCGCCGGCGTACTTCACGTCCTGGGCGTTGGCCAGGAAGTCCAGGCCCGAGCGGCTGGTGTCCAGGCCGGCGGCGGCCAGGGAGTCGAGGGCGGCGGTCAGCAGCGAGTCCACCAGCCCGGGTGCCGCCGTCTTGACCAGCGCCGGCGGCACCAGGCCGATGGAGCGGGCCAGGGAGTCGATCTCCGCCCGCACCAGCGAATCCTCCAGGGCGGCCGCCGCCAGGTCGCCCCGCCGCGGCCAGGGAGTCCGCCATGAGGGTGTCGGTGCCCACCCCGGCCAGCAGGTCGGCCAGCCGCCGCGAACGGCCCAGCATCTCCCGCATGGCCGCCACGCGCGCGAAGCGGTAGGTGCCGCTCATGTTCCCCTGCACGTCCACCTGGCGCACGCGCTCGTTCCGGAAGTGGATGACGATGGTGTCGCCCGCCACGTCGTTGGTGGCCACCTCGTCCCCCAGGTCCAGGGGCGTGTAGCGGCTGGTGGCGTGGCCCACCACCACGGTGCGCCGGATCTTGTCGTCGTCGAACTCCACGGAGATGGAGTCGCCCGTCAGCACGTCCAGCTGCGGCAGGCCCTCGTAGATACGCGCCAGGCTGTCGGGGGACGCGTCCTCCATGCGCGCGTCGCCGATCAGGATCACCCGGTGCAGGCGCCGCGCCCGGTAGAGGAACTCGATCCGGTCGCCGTACATGGTGCTCTTGCCGCCCATGCCCACCCGGGGCGAGCCGGTCAGCACCATGCGCTCGCGGCCGTAGGCCACCGCGGTGTCGGCGGCGGCGCGGGTGTCCCCCTGGCGGATGCGCACCGAGTCGGTCATCACCACCCTGTCCTCGGCGCGGAAGAAGCGCATCAGGCCGGCGGTGGAGGTCAGCGGGCCGCCCGACTGCTCGCGGCTGGTGAGCACGGGATTCGTTGTCGACGTGGCCACGTCGTCCGCCGCCACGAACACGGCGTGGTCGCCGGTGACCAGGTTCTTCGCCCCCGGCTCCATGATCGCACGTGGCCGAAGGCCTCGCCCATGCCGGTGACCCGGTCGCGCTCGACCGTGTCGGCGCGCACCGTGTAGTCGGGGGTGACCAGCAGGGCGTCGCCGATCAGCCGCATCAGGCGACCGCCGTCGCGGGACTCGCCGCGCCGGCCGGTGCCCACCACGTCGCCGTCCACCAGGCGCACGTCGCCGAAGAAGTCGCCCCGTCCCGCAATGCGCTCGTACACGGCGCGCCGGCAGGTCAGCACCGTGCCGTTGTCGGTCAGGCGCACGTGTCCGTACAGCTCGTAGCGGTCGCGGTCGCGGTAGACGATGCCCGTGTCCGCGGCCGCGGTCACGGTGTCGCGGTCGATGAAGACGTGGCCGTACAGGTAGGAGATCCGTTCGCCGTCGACGACGCGGTCGACGCACCGGTCGGCCAGGCCTCGGGACTGGGGCCGGGTCGCCGGGTCGCGCCGGCCGGCCGCCGGTCACGGGAGCGCGCCGGCCAGCGCCGCGGCCAGCAGAGCCAGCGCGGCGACCGCCGCCGGCACGAGGGACGGCGCCCTCGGGCGGTCGCGGGGTCCGTTCCTGCCGGCGGCACCGGGCAGCATCAGCGGGCGGGCCCCGCTTCCCGCGCCAGCCAGGCGGCGCCCACGGCGGCGGCGACTAGTTGCCCAGTTCGGCCGCCACGACGGGGGTCTCGCGGGCCCCGGCGGCCAGCACCAGGCCGGCGGCACGATCGCGCGGCAGGGCCCCAGGATCAGGTCGCCGGCCCGGGCCACGCCGCCGCCGATGATGACCCGCTCGGGGTCCAGGGCGTTGATCAGGTTGCCCACGGCCTGCCCCAGGCGGCGGCCCGGCCTCGGCGAAGAGCTCGCGGGCGGTGGCGTCGCCGCCGTCGGCCAGGCCCGCCAGGTCCCTGGTGGTCAGGTCACCACCACGCTGCCGGACCAGATCGGCGAAGGCCCCGCCGCGGTCGGCCAGCTCCCGGGCCCGCACCAGCAGGGCGCGGCTGCCGGCCCAGGCTTCCAGGCAGCCCCGGTTGCCGCAGGCGCAGAGCGGGCCGTCCGGATCCAGGACCATGTGCCCCAGCTCGCCGGCGCCGCAGTGGGCGCCGATCAGCAGGTTGCCGTCGACCAGCACCCCGCCGCCCACGCCGGTGCCCAGGGCCAGCATCACCAGGCTGCGGCAACCCCGGCCGGCGCCGGCGCGGTACTCGCCGTAGAGGGCGGCGTTGACGTCGTTGGCCAGGGCCCAAGGCACGTCCGGGGAAGGCGCCGCGCAGGGTGGCGCCGAGGTCGCTGTCCTCCCAGCCCGGCAGGTTGGGCGAGCGGCCCAGGCGGCCGCTCCCGGGATCGACGATCCCCGCGCAGGCCAGCCCCACGGCCGCCGGCGTCGCGCCCCGTGTCGGCCACGGCCGCGGCCAGACGGTCCAGGGTCGTCGCCGGCCGTCGTCCGGATCGGTGGCCACCTCGCCCGCCGTCCAGGATGCCGCCCTCGTCGTCCAGCAGGACCCATTTGACCGCGGTGCCGCCGGTGTCGGCGCCCAGGATGCAGCGTTCGCTCACGGGATCTCCTTCGTCGCTGCGCGGCTCACTCGGCCGCGGGCTCCGCGCCAGGGCGGCCAGGACCGGGGCCGCCGGGCGTACGTGCGCGTGTCTCGTCCAGGTCCCTGACGCCGAGGTGCCAGAGCACCTCCGCGACGGTGAAGCAGCTGCCGGTGACCAGCACCGCGTCGTCGGCGGCCAGGTCCCGCGGGCCGCCGCCGCCACCGCCGGCGCGGGCCGTGCGGCGCCACGGCCGCCCGGTCCGCCGGTTCCGGGGGCCAGGACCGCCGGCGTCAGCGACCAGCCCCGCAGGCGCGCCGCCAGGTCGTCCGGCGTGCACGAACGCGGCAGCGACACCGGCAGGCCGATCACCCGGTCGCAGGCCGCGACCAGCGGCGCCAGCTCCGGCGGCGCCGGCTTGTCCTGCATGGCCCCGTACACCAGCACGCGGCGGCCGCGCACCGGCCGGGCCAGGAACGCTCCCAGCGCCGCCTCGCAGCGCCTGGGCATTGTGGGCGGTGTCGAAGATCCAGTCGGGCCCCGAGAGCACGCGCTGGTACCGCCCCGGCAGGAAAAGATTCCCCAGGGCCGCCGCCGGGTCGTCCGGCAGCAGCCGGCCGCGGCCGCGCCGTTCCAGGTCGTCCAGGGCGAGCAGGGCCAGGGCCACGTTGCGCCGCAGCACCGGCGTGACCCGGATCCGGCAGCCGCCGAACACCCGCGTCGGCGCAGGGCCAGGTCCCAGGCGCCCGGGCGCGTCGTCCCAGCGGGCCAGCTCGTCCAGGAAGTGCACGGGGCTGCCGGCCGCCACCGCCGCGGCGAAGGCCTGGCCCCGCAGCTCCTCGTCCACGCCGCAGTAGAAGGGCACGCCGGGCTTGAGCAGGCCCAGCTTCTCGGCCAGGATCTCCGGCCGGGTCTCCCCCAGGATCTGCTGGTGGTCCAGGCCCACGGTCGTCAGCAGCACCGCCTCGGCGGGCAGGGCGTTGCTGGCGTCCAGCCGTCCGCCCAGGCCCGGTCTCGCAGCACACCACGTCCACGCCTTCGTCCCGGGCGACCTGCACCATCAGGGCGGTCAGCGTCTCGAACCAGCTGGCCTCGTGCCGGACGACCAGCGGCCGGATGGCCTCCGCCCGCGCGGCGAAGTCGGCGGCGTCCACGTTGCGGTCGCCGGATGCGGATGCGCTCGTGCACCGCCAGCAGGTGGGGACTGGTGTAGGTGAGGGTGCTCAGGCCGGCCGCCTCCAGCAGGCGGGCCAGGACGCGGGTGGTGCTGCCTTTGCCGTTGGTGCCGGCGGTCACCAGCACCCGCAGGCCGCGTTCCGGATGGCCCAGGTCCGCCAGCAGCCCCTCGATGCGCTGCAGGCCCGGCCGGATGCCGAAGCGGTTCAGGGCGAAGAGCCAGCGGGTGGCCGCGTCCCCCGCGGCGAAGGGCGGGGGCAGGTCGACGCCCGATGCCCGGTTCGCCCGGGTGGGACGGCGGCGCGGCGTCCCCGTCGCGGCGGGGATTCCCCAGGCCCATGACGCCTCAGCCCCGCGGGGGGCGACGCACCGAGACGTCCCGGCCGTCGACGAACCAGTGCAGGGTCGTCTCGAGGGTCTGCTTCAGGTTCTTGCGCTCGACGATGACGTCCACCTGTCCGTGCTCCAGCAGGAACTCCGACGACTGGAAACCCTCGGGCAGGTCGCCGCCGATGGTCTGCTTGATGACCCGCGGCCCGGCGAAGCCGATCAGCGCCCCGGGCTCGGCCACGTTGATGTCGCCGAGCATGGCGAAACTGGCGGTCACGCCGCCGGTGGTGGGGTTGGTGAGCACGGAGATGAAGGGGATGCCCTCGCGGCGCAGCCGCGCCAGCACGGCGCTGGTCTTGGCCATCTGCATCAGGGACAGCAGCGACTCCTGCATGCGCGCGCCGCCGCTGCGGGCCAGCACGAGGGCCGCCTCCCGGTGGGTCAGGGCGTCCAGCAGGGCGCGGGCGATCTTCTCCCCCACCACCGACCCCATGCTGCCGCCCATGAACGTGAAATCCATCAGGGCGGCGGAGACGGGCATGCGGCCGATCTCGCCGCGGCCGGTGATGACCGCGTCCTCCTTGCCCGTGCCCGCCATGCTGGTCTTGATGCGGTCGCGGTAGCGCTTGGAGTCGCGGAAGTCCAGGGCGTCCGTGCTGGTGATGCCGCGGTGGGTCTCGAGCCAGGAGCCCTCGTCGAACAGCAGCTGGAGGTACTGCTCGGTGGTGAAGGGCAGATGGTGGCCGCAGGCGCCGCACACCCAGAGGTTGCGGTCCAGCTCGCGGTGGTACAGCACTTCCGAGCAACTGGGGCACTTGCGCCACAGGTTGTCGGGGATGTCCTTCTTCTGGCTGGTCAGGGCCTTGATGCCCTTGGCCGCCTGGTTCAACCAGGACACGGCGTCCTCCTCGCAGTCTCAGGCACGGGGGCGGCCGGGGCGGCCGCGCCCCGCGGCGGGAATATCCGGTGCCGCCAAGTTAGCCCTTCCGGGCGGGGCCGGACAACATATTTCGGGAGCGTCGGCGGCTTCAGCCCCCCGCCAGGATGCGGTCGACACCGGCGGTCATGATCACGGCGTCCTCGCCGTTGTCGGCGTAGTAGCGCGGCCGCAGACCGGTCTCGGCGAAGCCGTGGCCCGCGTAGAAGAGCCGGGCCCCGTGGTTGCCGGCGCGCACCTCGAGGGTGACCTCGCGCAGCCCCTCGCCCCGGGCCAGGCGCGCGGCCTCCCGCAGCAGGGCGGTGCCCACGCCGCGCCGCCGCGCCGCCGGCACCGTCGCGATGTTCAGCACGTGGAGCTGGTCCACCACCCGCCAGGCCATCAGGAAGCCGCAGACCTCCCCCTCCAGCTCCGCCACCAGGGGCAGGCGCATGGCGTCGGCGAGCAGTTCGCTGAAGAGGGCGTCGCGCGACCAGGGGTCGCCGAAGCTGGCGCGCTCGATGCGCTGGACCGCCGCCAGGTCGCCGGGCCGGGCCGACCGCACCCGCATCGTGCCCGGCCCCGCGCTCACGGCGCGCGCCGCTCGCTGCGGTGGCTGGTCACGTCGTCGGCGGGCGCGGTGGGCGTCAGGTCCACCCGCCGCTTGACCTCGGCGTCGCTGACCCGCAGGTAGGTGGGCACCAGGGTGAAGGGGTGCACGCGGGGCAGGCCGGCGTCCGGCGCGCCCATGGCCGCGGCCAGGGCCGGGGCCGTGGCCGGGTGGGCCGAGGACCAGTCGCGCAGGGCCGGGGTCCCGACGGCCCGCAGCTCGGGCCGCAGATCCGCCCCCTGGCCCAGCAGCAGGGTCGTGCCGTCGCCGCCGTAGGCCGGTGCGCCCGGGTCGGGCAGCTCCGCGGCCAGGCGCTGCCACCAGCGGTCGGGGGTGGCGGCCGCCGGCTCCAGCACCATCTCCACCCACGACCCGCGCCGCCGGTAGACACCGGCGAAGACCTCGCCGCGGCGGGCGTCCAGCACCGGGACCGCCAGGTCCGTGTCCGGATCCGCCTCCGCCAGCAGGGCGGCGGCCATGGCCTCCAGGGTGGTGACGGCCACCAGCTCGCAGCCCAGGGCCCAGGCCAGCCCCTTGGCCGTGGCCACGCCGATGCGCACGCCGGTGAAGCTGCCCGGACCCGTGGTCACGCCCACGCCGGTCAGCTCGCCCTTGTCGCGGCCCGTGTCCGCCAGCATCTCCCGGATCACCGGCAGCAGCGCGTCGGCGTAGCTGCCCTGGATGTTCAGGGGGCGATAGGCCAGCACGCCCGTGCGCGTCGGCCAGGGCGAAGCGGCCGGCGGCGGTGGCGGTGTCCAGGGCCAGGTTCAGCATGCGCCGCCCCCTTCCCGCCACAGGCGCGCCCAGGCCGCGGGCAGCTCGGGCACGCCCGCGCAGGTGCCAGGTCCGGACCTCCGGCTCGTCGCCGGGCAGCACCAGCAGCTCCACGCGCGGCGCGGCGCCCAGGGCCGGCAGCAGGGGGCCCGGCCACTCCACCAGGGCCACGGCGCGGCCGTCCCAGACCTCGTCCAGGATGGCGGGGACGCCGATGTCGTCCAGGTCGTGCTCCGGCCCGACGCGGTAGAAGTCCAGGTGGTGCACCGTGGGCCGCCCCGGGTAGGTGTTGACCAGGGTGAAGGTGGGCGAGACCACCTCCTGCCCGAGGCCCAGGGCCCCGCAGAAGCCCTGGCAGAAGCAGGTCTTGCCCGCGCCCAGGGGCCCGTACAGCAGCACGATGCCCGCCGGCCGGCGTGCACGCGGCGGCGCGCGGCCGCCAGGTCGGCCGTGGCCGCGGCGCCGTGCAGGGCCAGCCGGCAGGGAAAGCCGGCGGCGTCGGGCAGGGCGTGGACGTCCACCACGCTACCTCGGCCTCAGCACGAGGAAGGGGCACAGCATCTCCTCGAGGCTGATGCCCCCGTGCTGGAAGCTGTCCCGGTACAGCCGCTCGTACTCGTGGAAGTTGGTCGGGTAGACCAGGTAGTGGTTCTCGGTGGTGACGGCGTAGTTCTCGATGGGGCTCTGCCGGCGGCAGCCGGAAGTCCTCGGGGTCCTTCATGAGCAGGACCTTGTCCTCGTCCACGCCCAGGTTGTCGCCGAACTTGTAGCGCACGTTGCTGCTGGTGTCGCGGTTGCCGCGGATCTGCAGGGCGCGCTGGCAGAGCATCGAGCCGTGGTCGGTGGTCAGGATCACCGTGCAGTCGCGGCGGGCCAGGTTGCGCATCACGTCCCACAGGTTGGAGTGCTCGAACCACGAGCGCATCAGGGTGCGGAAGGCCGCCTCGTCCGGCGCCAGCTCCTTGAGGATGCGGCTCTGGCTGCGGCCGTGGGCCATGATGTCCAGGAAGTTGTAGACGCCGGCCACCAGCCTCGTGCCGTCCAGGCTGCCCAGGTTGCGGTGCAGGTGGTCGGTGTCGCGGGCGTCGGACACCTTGTAGTAGCGGGAGCTGCCGGCGGCCGGGCTCTTCAGCCGCGCGCAGCAGGGCGTCCAGCAGGTCGGCCTCGTGGGCGTTGCGGCTGCCCTCGTGGTTGGCGTCGCCGATCCACCACGCCGGGTAGCCCTCGGCGATGTCCAGGGGATAGAGGCCGGCGAACAGGGCGTTGCGGGCGTACGGCGTGGCCGTGGGCAGGATCGACCAGTAGTTGCGCCGCTCGATGTGGTAGTAGCCCTCGAGCATGGGCTCGATCATGCGCACCTGGTCCAGGCGCATGCAGTCGATGACGATCCAGAACACCTGCTTGCTGGCGCGCACCTCGGGCTCGATCCAGGTCTCGTAGACCCGCGGGCTCAGCAGCGGCGTCCCGACCGCCGCGCCCGCGCGCGCCCACGCCGGTGGCCCCGTCGGCGTTGATCCAGTCCCGGTAGTGGCGGCGCACGTAGCGGGCGAAGGCCAGGTTGGCGGCGTTCATCTGGTCGGCGTGGGTCGACGAGCAGCCCGTGGTCCGAGTACTGGAAGATGTCCATGCCCCAGGTGACCAGGTCGACGTAGATGCTCTCCCAGTCCGCCGGCGTCGCGGCGGTGCCGATGCGGTCGCTGACGGCCATGAAGTTGGCCATGTAGTCGCGCATGACCGTCTCGCCGGTGAGCTTGCGGCCCTCCAGCTGCCGCTTCAGCGCCGAGAGGATCTGCAGGGGCGAGACGGGCTTGACCAGGTAGTCGTCGATGCGCTTGCCGATGGCCCGGGTCATCAGGTCCTCGGCCTCGCTCTTGGTGATCATGATCACCGGGATGCGCGCGTTGATCTTGCGCATCTCCTCGAGGGTCTCCAGGCCCCCCATGCCGGGCATCATCTCGTCCAGCAGGACGGCGTCGTAGTTCTTCTCGCCCAGCAGCGCGATGGCGTCGCGGCCGTTGGTGGCGCCGTCCACCTCGTACCCCTTCTCGCCGAGGTACACCACGTGCGAGCGCAGCTCCTCGATGTTGTCGTCGACCCAGAGGATGCGGAAAGCCAAGGCGGTCTCCTTCGGTTCAGGCCGCGGCCGAGGGCAGGGTGAAGCTGATGGTGGTGCCGCCGGGACCGGTGTCGGCGATGCGGATGCGGCCGCCGTGGTACTGCACGACGATGCGCTTGACCAGCGCCAGGCCCATGCCCCAGCCGCGCTGCTTGGTGGTGAAACCCGGGTCGAAGATGCGGTTCCCGACGCCGGCGGGGATGCCGCGCCCCGTGTCCGCGACACGAGCAGGGCCACGCCCTCCGCGCCCCGGTCCTCCACCTTCACGGTGATGGTCCCCTTGCCGTCGGCCAGGGCGTCGATGCCGTTCTTGATCAGGTTCTCCAGCACCCAGCCCAGCAGGTCGCGGTTGAAGCGCACCGGCGCGTCGGCGTAGCCCTCGCGGCGCAGCTGCACGCGGCCGCCCAGGTGGGGCAGGCGCCGCCGGAAGTACTCGATGGTGTCGTCCACCACCGCCATCAGGTCGGTGTCCTCCAGCTTGGGCAGCGAGCCGATCTGGCTGAAGCGGGCCGAGATCATGCCCAGCCGGTCCACGTCGCGGTTCAGCTCCACCATCAGGTCCGAGCCGGGATCGACCTTCTGCTCCAGCAGCGCCACCCAGCCCATGATGGAGGTCAGGGGCGTGCCCAGCTGGTGGGCCGTCTCCTTGGCCATGCCCGCGAACAGGGCCGTCTGCTCCGCCTGCTTCTTGTTCTGCAGCGCCCACATGATGATCAGGAAGAACAGCGCCATGATGGACAGCTCGAGGTACGGCATCACGCGGATGCGCGTGCTCAGCGCCGACTGTCCCCAGTGCAGGGTGCCCAGGCGGCGGCCGTCGGGCCCCTTGATGGCGAAGGGCTCCTGCTCGTCGTCGAAGCGCGCGGCCATGGTCAGGATCTCCGCGATCACCGGGTTGCGCGGGTGCGAGGGGTCGATGTTCATCGAGGAACGCGTAGTCCGGCAGCGGGATGCCGATCACCGGCTCGTTCCACAGCAGCGGCCGCCCCGCGTTGTCGGTGATGACGAAGGGCACCTCGATCTCGTTGATGATCTCGATCAGCGGCTGGATCTCCTCGGGCTTGTCCGCCAGCAGCAGCCGGCTGGCCAGGTCCGAGAACAGGCGCGTGGTCAGGTAGCTCTGGCGCTCGACGCTCTTGGCCACCCGGATCGTGAAGACCGTCGTCGCCACCACGATGGAGACGCTGCCCACCAGCAGGTAGATGTTGAACAGATGCCGGCGCTGCATCCCCAGGAAACCGCGCTGCCGGGTCCAGACGTTCATCTCAGGCGACGTACTCCGTCCCGCCCAGGTACGGGCGCAGCACCTCCGGCACCCGGATCCGGCCGTCGGCGGTCTGGTAGTTCTCCATGATCGCCACCAGGATCCGCGGCAGGGCCAGGCCCGAGCCGTTCAGCGTGTGCACGAAGCCCTTGCGCTCCGCCCCCTTGAAGCGGATGCCCGCGCGTCGCGCCTGGAAGTCGGTGAAGTTGCTGCAGGACGAGACCTCGAGCCAGGCGCCCACGCCGGCGGCCCACACCTCCAGGTCGTAGCACTTGGCGGCGGCGAAGCTCAGGTCGCCCGTGGCCAGGGTCACCACCCGGTAGGGCAGCTCCAGCTTCTGCAGCAGCTCCTCGGCGTCGGCGGTCAGCTTCTCCAGCTCGTCCCAGCTGGTGTCCGGGTCCACGAACTTCACCATCTCCACCTTGTGGAACTGGTGCACCCGCAGCAGGCCGCGCGTGTCCTTGCCCGCGGCGCCCGCCTCGCGGCGGAAGCAGGGGCTGAAGGCGCAGTACTTCCGGGGCAGCTCGGCCTCGTCCAGGGTCTCCTGCATGTGCACGTTGGTGACCGACACCTCGGCGGTGGGGATCAGGAAGAGGTCGTCCTCGCCGCAGTAGTACATGTCGTTCTCCAGCTTGGGCAGCTGGCCGGTGCCGGTCATGGCGGTGCGGTTCACCAGGTAGGGGATGTTGAACTCGGTGTAGCCCTGCTCCCGGTGCACGTCCAGGAACCAGTTGACCAGGGCCCGCTCCAGCCGCGCGCCGTCGCCGCTGAGCACGGTGAAGCCGCTGCCGCTCATGCGGGCGCTGCGCTCCGGGTGGAAGATCCCCAGCTCCACGCCGATGTCCCAGTGGGGCATCACCGTGAACCCGGGCTGCGCCGGCTCGCCCCAGGTGCGCACGATGCGGTTGTTCTCCTCGCCGCCCTCGGGGCAGGAGGAGTCGGGCACGTTGGGGATGCGCAGGTAGAGGGCCTCGACCTCCGCCTCCAGTTCCGTGGTCCGGGCCTTCAGGACCTTGATCTGGTCGGAGACGGCCTTCATGGCGGCGATGGCCCCGGCCGCGTCCTCGCCCGCCTTCTTCTGCTCGCTGATCGCCCTGTTGGCCCGGTTGGCCTCGGCCTGCAGGTTTTCGGTCTCCTGCAGGGCGGCTCGCCGCTCGGCGTCCTTGGCGTAGTAGGCCTCGATGTCGACGGACTCGTTCTTCAGGGCCACGGCCCGGGTCACGAGTTCGCGGTTCTCGCGGATGAACTTGCGGTCCAGCAAGGCAGATCCCCTTTGGCGGCAAAGGATTCCGGGTGGCCGGGGGCCGGCCCGGTCCGGGCATACGAAAACGGAGGGACCGGCTCCCTGCGGCCGGATTTCGGATTTGCAATCCGGTCCCCTGACTGTTAGAAGGGTAGTAGCAGGAACCCGGCGGCGGCAAGCCCGATTCCCCGCCCCAGCATCCCGGAGAGCGAACCATGGACCGATCCCGCCTTGCCGCGCAGCTGCGCGCGGTCCCCGTGCGCCGACGCATCATCACCGCCCTGGACGTGCCCAGCGGCCGGGAGGCGGCCAGCCTGGCCGCCACGCTTGGCCGGGGCGAGCTCTTCGTCAAGGTGGGCCTGGAGCTGTTCTCCGCCGCCGGACCCGAGGTGGTCGAGCACCTGCGCGCCGCCCACCGCCGGGTCTTCCTGGACCTGAAGTACCACGACATCCCCAACACCGTGGCCGCCGCCGCGCGGGTGGCCGCCGACCTGGGCGCCGCCATGTGCACGGTGCACGCCGCCGCCGGCCGCGGCGCCCTGACCGCCGCCGCCGCCGCCCTGGCGGAGGCCGGCGGGGACGGCGGCCGTCCCGCCCTGCTGGCGGTGACGGTCCTGACCAGCCTCGCGGAGGCCGAACTGCAGGAGGCCAGCCCCTCGTCCGACACGCTGGCCGACCGCATCGAACGCCTGGCCCGCCTGGCCTGGACTGCGGCTGCGACGGCCTGGTCTGCGCCGCGCCGGACCTGGCCCGGGTGCGCGCCGCCGTGGGGCCCGAGCCCCTGGTGGTCACCCCGGGCATCCGCCCCGCGGGCGCCGGCGACGGACGACCAGCACCGGGTGGCCACCCCCCGCGCCGCCCTGGACGCCGGCGCGGACTTCCTGGTGGTGGGCCGGCCCATCACCCGCGCCGAGGATCCGGCCGCCGCCCTGGCGGCCATCGCCGACGAACTGGAACCGTCCGGAGGAAGCGACCGATGAGCGAACAGAAGGTCCTCGAACTGATGGAGGAACTGGGCGCCCTGCACCGCGGGCACTTCCTGCTCAGCAGCGGCCGCCACAGCGACACCTACTTCCAGTGCGCCCGCCTGCTGCAGTTCCCCGAACTGGCCCGCGAGCTGGGCGCGGCCCTGGCCGGCCTCTTCCCCGAGGAGGCCTGCGACCTGGTGGTCAGCCCCGCCCTGGGGGGCGTCCTCGTCGGCCACGAGGTGGCCCGCGCCCTGGGCCGGCGCTTCGTCTTCACCGAGCGCAAGGACGGCATCATGGCCATCCGCCGCGGCTTCGCCGTCGAGCAGGGCGAGAAGGTGATCATCGCCGAGGACGTGGTCACCCGCGGCACCAGCCTGCTGGAGGTGCGCGACGTGGTGGAGGCCGCCGGCGGCCGGGTGGTGGGCCTGACCAGCATCGTCGATCGCACCGGCGGCGACGTGGACCTGCCCCTGCCCCTGCGCTCGCTGGCCAAGGTGACCGTCGAGACCTGGGAGCCGGATTCCTGTCCGCTGTGCGCCAAGGGCATCGACGTGGTCAAACCCGGCAGCCGCGGCAACTAGGCGCCGGTGGACGGCCACACCGGAGCCGGCGCCCGCCCCCGGTGGCGGGCCATCCTGGGCGGCCTGGCCCTGGCACTCCTGCTGTGCGCGGTCTTCGCGGCGGTCCGCCGGCCGCGGCCCCTCGAACCCACCGCCGACCTGTACACCCACCTGATGGTCGCCCGCCACCTGGAGCAGGGCGACGGCTTCGTCACCGACATCGCCTACCCCCTGTCCTTCGCCTGGCCCTTCGCCCGGCGCCTGCCCCAGCCCCTGCTGCACCGTGCGCCCGGGTTCGCCCTGCTGCTGGCCGGGCCGGTGGCCGCGGTCGGGCGGGGACGCGGCGCGCGCGCTGGCCGCGGCCCGGGCCGTGCAGATCGTCCTGTTGGGGGGGCTGATCTGGTTGGGCAGCAGCGCCTGGCTGGCTCGCCGGAGGCCCGGGGCGGCGGCGGGCTGGGCCGTGCTCCTGGCCGCCCACCCCCTGATGGCCTTCGCGGTGGACTGGGGGCACGACGAACTGCCGGCGGCCCTGGTGCTGCTGGCCTGCTGGCTGCGCCACCGCGACCGGGCTCGGCCCCCGGCGGTGGTCGACGGCCTCCTGCTGGGCCTGCTGGCGGCCTTGCGGCCGGAGCTGCTCTTCCTGCCGGTGCTGTGGTGGCTGCTGCGCCGCCCGGCCCGGCCGCACCGACGGAGCCTGCTGGCCTGCGGCCTGGCCTGCGCGGTGCTGGCGGCGCCCTGGACCGTGCGCAATGCGCGGCTCACCGGCAACCCGTTCTTCAGCCTGCAGGCCTACGCCGAGCACGTGAAGGACACCCGGCTCTTCCCCGCGTACTCGGTCTATCGCCAGCTCGAGCCCCAGCCCCTGGTCGCGACGCTGCGGCACCACCCGGATCCGGTCGCGCGCAAGGTCTACCGGGGGCTGCGCTTCTTCTGGCAGCAGCAGGGCGCATTCCTGCCCATGCCCGTGGTGATGGTCATGATCGTCTGCGGCGTGCTGGTGATCAGGCGATGGCTGATCGCCTGGCGGGAGCGCCTGCGCGGCGTGCCCGACGACGGCCCCGCCGGCGGCCTCGTCGACGCCCTGGGCACGGTGGGCCTCAGCCTCGTCCTGGTGGCCGGCCTCTACTCCCTGTTCGATCATTCGGTCCGGCACCTGGAGGTGCTGCTGCCCATCGCCGTCTGGGAGCTGGGTCCGCTGCTGGCTGACCTGCCCGGGGAGTTCGTCGCCTCCCGGTTCGGCCGCACCGACAGTCGCCACGCACCGCAGCCTTCCCCTTGGCTGCTGGCGGCGCTGGGCACGGCGGCCGGCCTGCTGGCTGCGGTGCTGCTGTTCCGGCCGCCGACGGGCTGGGACCAGGCCGAGGCCGCAGCGGCGCAGGCCGGCCCCCTGGTGGCCGACGAGACCCGCCGGCTGCGGGAGTCGCCGCCGGGCGTCGTCTTCGTCACGACCGCGGCCGCGCCCTGGTTCGCCGACCGGCCCGCGGTGTGGGATCCCCTCGATCCGGCCGTGCGCGCCCGCATCACCGCCCTCCTGGAGACGCCGCGATGAACGCCTGGCTGCGCCGGGATCCGGACCTGGCGGCCGCGGGCTGGGCCCACGGCTGGACCACGGCCGCCGGTCCCGACTTCGGCGGCGACCCGGCGGCACCCGGGCACGCGGCCACCGTCGGCGGCCCTCGCCGCGGCGGTCGGCCTGGCCGACGCCGCCTGGGTCCGCCAGGTCCACGGCGGCACCGTGCTGCGGGCCGACGGGCCGGGCTGCCGGGGCGAGGCCGACGCCCTGTGGACCGACCGACCGGGCCTGGGCGTGGTGGGCCGCAGCGCCGACTGTCCGCTGGTGCTGGTGGGGGTCGGGGGGCCGCGCGCCGCTCTGGGGGTTCGCCCACGCCTCCTGGCGCTCGACGGTGCGGGGCATCACGCCGCCCTGGTGGCGGCGCTGGCCGCCGCCGGCGGCGACCCGGCCCGGGCCCGCGCGGTGATCTGCCCCTCGGCGGGGCCCTGCTGCTACGAGGTGGGTGACGAGGTGCGCGCCGAGGCCCTGGCCCGGCTGGGGCCGTCCGCGGCGGCGTTCTTCACGCCCCGCGGCGAGCGCTGGATCATGGACCTGTGGCGGGCGAACCGGGCCCAGCTGGCAGGGGCGGGCGTGCCCGCGGCCGCCATCGGCGTCGCGGGGCCGGTGCACCATCTGCGGCGCCGACTACCCCAGCTTCCGGCGCCAGGGCGCGGCGGCGGGCCGGTTCGCCGCGATCGTGGGCCGGGCGCCCGGCGCAATCTAGCGGTACAGGGACTTGACCCCGCTCCAGGACGACGCGGCCGCCGGCACCGAGGGCCCGTCGGGCAGTCCGGATCGTTGATCGACGCCGACCACAGGGGCACGTGCTGGGCGTCCCAGCCCCAGAGATACTGCAGCGGCTTGTAGACCGACGGCTCGGCGGTGGTGGTGTAGACCGGCAGGTTGTAGCCGCCGCTGTCGGCCGCAGCCGGCCCCACGCGCAGGGCGATGGACCATTCCCAGAGCACGTCGATGGTGATGTCCATCAGCACGGTGGACTGCAGGTAGGGCAGCGGCGTGCCGTAGGAGACCACGAAGTCCGGGGCCGCCGAGGCGTTGGCACCGTCGCCGCGGATGGCGAACGCGGCCAGGGTGCCGCTGACCGACGACTGGACGCTGGCCTCCCAGCCGAGGAAGTCCGAGGTGTCGCTGGCGTTGGTCAGGCAGAGGTAGGCCGCCAGCTGGGTCCCCGGCGTCGCGGTGGCGCAGAACTGCTGCGCCCCCTCATCGAAATAGATGCCGATGCCGTCGGGCGAGGTGTCGATGGGCTGGGCCACCGCCGCCGCCGCTCCGGCGCACACGAATACCGCCGCAAGTATGTCTCTCATGATGACCTGCTCCCGATCGATCCGTTCCCCCGGCGTCGCATCGCCCCCGCCGGCCGGACCCGCGGGGCACGCATCGGCATCCATTATAGCACACCGCGCGGCGCGCCGCCGCCCGCTACATGTTCCGCCGGTACTGCCCGCCGACCGCGTACAGCGCCTCGGAGATCTGCCCCAGGGAGCAGACCTTGCACCGCCTCGAGCAGCTCCTCGAAGATGTTCCCGTGCTGCGACGGCGGCCTGCTGCAGCGCGCGCCAGGGCGCCCGGCGCCGCGCTCGGCGTTGCGGTCCTGGAAGGCGTCGCAGCGAGGCGATGGCGAACTCCTTCTCCTCGTCCGTGGAGCGGATGACCTCGCGCGGGAATGACGGTCGGGCGAGCCCTGGGGATCGAGGAAGGTGTTCACCCCGACGATGGGCAGCTCGCCGGTGTGCTTGAGCGTCTCGTAGTAGCAGGGACTCCTCCTGGATCTTGGTGCGCTGGTACATGCGCTCCATCGCGCCCAGCACGCCGCCGCGCTCGGTGATGCGGCGGAACTCCGGCGAGCACGGCCTCCTCGACCAGGTCGGTCAGCTCGTCGATGATGAAGCGCCCTGCAGCGGGTTCTCGTTCTTGGCCAGCCCCAGCTCCTTGTTGATGATCAGCTGGATGGCCATGGCCCGCCGCACCGACTCCTCGGTCGGCGTGGTGATGGCCTCGTCGTAGGCGTTGGTGTGCAGGCAGTTGCAGTTGTCGTAGATGGCGTAGAGCGCCTGCAGGGTGGTGCGGATGTCGTTGAAGCGCGATCTCCTGGGCGTGCAGCGAGCGGCCGCGAGGTCTGGATGTGGTACTTCAGCTTCTGGCTGCGCTCGTTGCCGCCGTACTTGTTGCTTGATGGCCTTGGCCCAGATGCGCCGCGCCACCCGGCCGATCACCGCGTACTCGGGATCCATGCCGTTGCTGAAGAAGAAGCGACAGGTTGGGCGCGAAGTCGTCGATGTCCATGCCCCGCGACAGGTAGTACTCCACGAAGGTGAAGCCGTTGGCCAGGGTGAAGGCCAGCTGGGTGATGGGGTTCGCCCCCGCCTCGGCGATGTGGTAGCCGCTGATGGACACCGAGTAGAAGTTGCGCACCTGGTGGTCGATGAAGTACTGCTGGATGTCGCCCATCATCCGCAGGGCGAACTCGGTGGAGAAGATGCAGGTGTTCTGGGCCTGGTCCTCCTTGAGGATGTCGGCCTGCACCGTGCCGCGCACCACGGACATGGTCTCGGCCTTGATCTTCGCCGTAGATCTCGGCCGGCAGCACCTGGTCGCCGCTGACACCCAGCAGCATCAGGCCCAGGCCGTCGTTGCCCTCGGGCAGGTCGCCCTGGTAGCTCGGGCCGCGGCAGGCCCCGCTCCCGGTAGATGGCGTCGATCCTCGCCTGCGACCTCGCTTCGCCAGGCCCGTCGTCGCGGATGTAGCTTCTCGCAGCGGCTGGTCGATGGCGGCGTTCATGAAGAAGCGCCAGCAGCATGGGCGCCGGGCCGTTGATGGTCATGGACACCGAGGTCTTGGGGTCGGCCAGGTCGAAGCCGCGAGTACAGCTTCTTGGCGTCGTCGACGGTGGCGATGGACACGCCGCGAGTTGCCCACCTTGCCGTAGATGTCCGGCCGCTGGTCCGGATCCTCGCCGTAGAGGGTCACCGAGTCGAATGCCGTGGACAGCCGCTTCGCCGGCATGCCCGCGCGACACGTAGTGGAAGCGGCGGTTGGTGCGCTCGGGGCCGCCCTCGCCGGCGAACATGCGGGTGGGATCCTCGCCCTGCGCGCTTGAGGGGGAAGACGCCGGCGGTGTAGGGGAAGTCGCCGGGCACGTTCTCGGTCAGCAGCCAGCGCAGGATGTCGCCCCAGTCCTGGTAGCGGGGCAGCGCCACCTTGCGGGATGCGGCTGCTGGCAGAGGCTGCGTGTGCCACAGGTCCTGCTCGATGACCCGGTCGCGCACCTGGAACTGGTACTGTGTCCGCCCGGTAGCGGGCCGCCAGTGTCGGGCCAGGCCGCCCAGGCGTGGCGCGGCAGTCGGCGTCCAGGCGCCGCTCGCGCTCGGCGTAGAGGTCGATCAGGTCGCGCGCGGTCGGCCGGTTCGCCCGCGACGACTGGATGGCGTGACCAGCGCCGCCAGCTCGGTCGACCGTCGACCGGCCGCGTGCCGATCTCGGCCCGCAGCGCGTCGATCGTGCCCGCGCAGCTGGTAGAGCTGCCGCGCCAGGGCCGCCTGCTCGTCCACGAAGGCGTCGTAGCGGCGGCTGCGTCTCGACGATCTCCGCCAGGTAGCGGGTGCGCTCGGGCGGGATGATGGAGTGCGCTTCTCGGCCGATCGCCCCGGTGACCTCGTAGCGACGAGTCGCAGGTCGGCGCCCGTGCGCTGCGGCCAGCGTGTCCATGACCGCGCGGTAGAGCCGGTTCGTGCCCGGGTCGTTGAACTGGCAGGCGATGGTGCCGAAGACCGGCAGGTCGTCGTCGGCCGTGTCGAAGAGGCTGTGGTTGCGCTGGTACTGCTTGCGCACGTCGCGCAGGGCGTCCAGGGAGCCCCGCTTGTCGAACTTGTTGATGGCGATGAGGTCGGCGAAGTCGAGCATGTCGATCTTCTCGAGCTGGGTGGCCGCGCCGTACTCGGCGGTCATCACGTACAGCGAGACGTCGCGAGTGCTCGGTGATCTCGGTGTCGCTCTGGCCGATGCCGGTGGTCTCCACGATGACCAGGTCGAAGCCCGCGGCCTTGCAGATGTCGATGGCCTGCCTGCACGTAGCTGCGACAGGGCCAGGTTGGACTGGCGCGTGGCCAGCGAGCGCATGTAGACCCGCGGGTCGTCGATGGCGTTCATGCGGATGCGGTCGCCCAGCAGGGCGCCGCCGCTGCGCCGCCGCGAGGGGTCGACCGAGACGATGGCGATGGTGCTTGTCGGGAAGTCGACGCAGGAAGCGGCGCACCAGCTCGTCGACCAGGGACGACTTGCCGGCGCCGCCGGTGCCGGTGATGCCCAGCACCGGGATGACCTTGCCGGCCGACGCCGCGCCTCGCGCACCGCCTGCGCAGCAGGGCATCGCGCACTCGTCGGGGTGGTTCTCGGCCAGGCGT
Source organism: Candidatus Krumholzibacteriia bacterium (assembly GCA_963825035.1). Lineage (GTDB taxonomy): Bacteria > Krumholzibacteriota > Krumholzibacteriia > LZORAL124-64-63 > LZORAL124-64-63 > JACZKN01. The sequence goes on from CAWGRT010000017.1 coordinate 126,160, forward strand.
GATCAGGCGCCCCAGGCGCGCGGGATCGCGTCGACAGGCACGTCGGCCAGCAGCTCAGGGTCGGCGTGCTCGCCGCGCGGCGAAGTCGCACTGCCGCAGCAGGTCGTTGATCATGCCCTGCAGGCCCAGCGCGCGGCCGTCGTCGGGGCTGAGTAGATGCGGGCGATGCCGTAGGCCTGCAGCTCCTCGATCTCGTCGGGCAGGATGGTGCCGCCGCCGCCGCCGAAGATCCTGATGTCCGGCGCCGCGCTCCGCGCAGCAGGTCGTGCATGTACTTGAAGTACTCGACGTGGCCGCCCTGGTAGCTGGTCACGGCGATGCCCTGGGCGTCCTCCTGGATGGCGCAGTCGACGATCTCCGCCACCGAGCGGTTGTGGCCCAGGTGGATGACCTCGGCCCCGGTGGCCTGCAGGATCCGGCGCATGATGTTGATGGCCGCGTCGTGCCCGTCGAACGAGCGACGCGGCCGTGACGATGCGCACGTGGTGGCGGGGGCGGTAGGGCTCGGCCTCGGGGCCGGCGTGGGGCAGTTCGGGCATGCGTGACCTCGCGGCAGGGGGCGGCCCGGAGGGCGCCCCGGCTGGGGAAACGGGACGGGCGGGATCCGGCCCGGGGCGGGCCGGCACGAAACCATCTGCAAATCTATCATACGGCGCGGCTGCGCGCCAAATGCGGGCTCGGACCGCCGCTCACGGCAGCCCCATCTCCAGCCAGAGCCGGCCCCAGGTGCGGCGGTAGGAGCCGCCCGCTTCGGGCCGCACCTCCTCGCGGCGCACCTCGCCCTTGAGGGTCCACAGGAGCGGCGCCCGCTCGCCGGGCCGCGGCAGGCGGCCCAGGCTGCCCAGGACCGACCAGCGCTCCCCCTCTCCCGGCGTCACGCGCGGGATGCCCCAGGTGGCGTGGCTGACGGTCAATCCCAGTTCCAGGGTCCGGGCCGCCGGGCGCACCCGCACCGTCCCGGCCAGGGATTCGCCGCCGCCGCCCAGCTGGTGGGCCAGCAGGTCGCCGTCCTGGGTGTACCCCTCCGGGAAGCCGCCGTTGCTGTACCAGAGGACCTTGTCGTGCCACAGCTCGGCGTACTCGACGCTCAGATCCCAGCGCGGATCGGCCAGGGTGATGCCCGCCGCCGACGCCGGCGCGGCGATCTCCGGCCACAGGCCCGCCGGCCCCGAGGGCAGGAAGTCGGTGCCGCCGTACTCCCACCAGACGCGGCCGCCCGCCGACGGCAGCAGGGGCCACGGGGCGTCGTGCCAGCAGCCTTCGAAGCTGACGGCGAAGATGCGGTCGGTGACCGGCCCGGCGGCCTTCTCGTGCCAGGTCGTGCCGATGATGGGGAAGTTCAGCTGCAGGAGGTCGGGCCACAGGGTGCCGTCCTGGCTGGCGGCCATCACCGTCTGGGTGGCGCCCAGGCGCAGCCACCGCCACGGCTGCCAGCCCACGAGCCACTCCAGGAACCAGGGGGACTGCCGGGTCCGCACGAGACCCGCTTCGGTGTCGGGTGAGAAGACCACCTCGCGGCGCGAGAGCAGGCCGCTGCGCAGCAGCAATTCGCTGGGCTGGACCAGCCGCATGATGCCCCGCCACCGGAACGGCGCCGTGCGCCGGGCGGTCAGCGCCGGGAAGCCGCGGCCGCCCTGGTCCAGGGTCAGGCCACCGCCCAGGCCGGGCCCGACCCGTCGTGGCTCCCGCCCCAGGCTCACCGCCCAGCGGCCCAGCTGCACCCCGACCATGGCCCGCGGCAGGTCGCCGCTCCAGGCGCCGCCCCGCTGCCGGGCCCGCCCCGCCCGCACCCGCCCCGTGGCCACGGGCCAGCCCGGCCAGGCGAGGGGATCATCGGGACCGAGCCGGTCGCCGGCGGCCAGCCGTCCCGACAGCCGTCCGGTCAGGCCCGCCCACCAGCGCCCGCCCGCCACCGCGTCGATGGTGATCTCGCCGGCGGTGTTGGCGCCGGAGGCCCAATCCAGGCCCGCCTCGTCGGCCAGCGGGTCCCCCAGCTCCTGCCAGCCCGCCAGCAGGCGCCCCGTGGCCCGCACCCGCGGCGGATTCACCTTGCAGGCGCAGCCGATCCAGGTGGGGGCCCAGCCGCCGTCGGCGTAACGGTCACGCCACCACTTCAGCAGGGCCAGGTCGGCGTCGTCGAGACCCGGGGTGCGGCCCTGCAGGGCCCGACCGTAGGCCTCGTCCAGCAGGGCGGCCAGTTCGGCCTCGGTCACCGGCCGCACCCGCGGCGGGAACAGGCCCGCCTCCAGCACCAGGCGTTCGACGGTGGACCAGGGGACCGTGCGGGCATCCGCGTGCACCGGACCCAGGCCCGGTCCCGGAGGCGCGGACGCCCCCGACGCCGCGGAGGCGCCGGGGGCGCAGCAGGCCAGCGTCAGCAGCAGGGCCGGAATCAGAAGATGCCGGCCACCAGGCAGACGGCGCCGCCCAGCAGCAGCACCGGCAGGGACAGCAGCACCAGCCCCAGGGGCAGGATGGCCGCCACCACGGTGCCCATGATCAGCAGCAGGGGCAGCACGAAGACGAGCGCCAGCAGCCCCTTGGTCAGGAACACGGCCAGCTTGAGGGGGAACAGGGCCACCGCGAAGACGAACTTCAGCAGCAGGAGCCCCACGCTGAGGACGACGGTCAGGGCGACCAGGGCGACAACGGCTTCCAACAGGAACATGGGCGGGCCTCCCGGGATCCGGCCGGGCACCGGGGACCGTTTCCCCGGGCGCACAACCGCTTTCTACGCTGGGACGAGACTGAAGTTGCATGCTCGCGGCACCGCCGATCGTAACCCGGCGCGCCGGGGATTATTCGTCCGGACGCGTCGGTCGCGCGTCGGCCGTTGGAAATCTTCGTTCAAGACCGTCGGCAAGATGTGACAGGCCCGATGCAACAGGGATGTTACTATTTGCAAAAATAATTGGACTTCACGACGCATATTATGCCATAATGTGTGCATAGCTGCTTCATTGGCGACATGTTCCCGGGGCCGTCGAAGCTCGCGCACTTCCTCTCCAGCCTCGGGTAGACCGTGAAGCAGCTATCAAATTCCCTGGCCCGCCGAACCTAACACCGCCCCGCGCGGGCGGTCAAGGCAGGCCCGGCAGGACGAGACGAGGGACGGCCTTGCGGCCGTCCCTCGCGTCTTTCCGGTCGCCGGCCGGCCGGCTACTTCTTGAACAGGGACATGTCCACCTGCGGGTTGGCCTTCCACTCGGTCACGGTGACCGTGCCGAACAGGTCGTCGTCGTACATCAGCCGCAGGGACTTGGGCATCTCCAGTCCGTCGATCTGGGTGTAGTCGTCCACGTAGACCTTCTGGGTCACCGGGGACTGGGTCATGGGCGACACCCCCGGCTGCTGGACCATGCCGCACCTGCTTGGTGTCCGGATCCAGGAAGAAGATCTGGTAATCGCCGTCGTCCCCCATCCCGGTGACGTAGACGGGCACGCAGGTCTTGCCCTCCACCTCGCGCGGCTCGAGGGCCTGGCAGGTCAGCTTGTCCAGGTTGCGGAAGATGCCCAGCACGTCCGTGTCCAGCTCCTGCCGGGCCTTGGCCAGGTCCGCGCCCTCCAGGTCCTTGTTGCCCATGGGGCTGGCCGCCCAGCCGGTGTCCCCCGCCAGCACCATGGTCTGGTTGCCGAAGGGCGTCTTGACCAGCGTGTGCATCTTGTCGGGGTAGATCACCGTCTTCTCGGTGGTGAAGGTCAGGGCCATGCCCTGGATGGTGGCGTCGAGCTTGGTCTTCTCGAAGTAGCTCTTCAGGGCGTTCAGCTTCTTGCCGCCGGCCCGCTGGCGGGCCGCCTGCATCAGGGCCTTGCCCTGCTCCAGGCTGGCCGGCGTGGCGTCGGGCACCTGCAGCGAGGGCTCGGGGATGGTGATGTCCACCATGGTCACCGGGCCGTACTTGCTGAAGTCGCCGTCCCAGTCCTTGTAGTTGCCCACCGCCAGGATCGTCAGGCGGTCCGGGTGCCACACGGCCTGGGCCGCCGCCAGCACGTCCGCCTTGGTCAGGTTGCGCACCTGCTCCTGGTACTTCTGCAGGAAGTCGGCGGGGTAGCCGTAGCGTTCGAACATGACCATGCGGTCGAGGATCTCGCGCTTGGTGTCGTAGTTGAACACCTCGGAGTTGAGGATGCTGTCCTTGGCCTGGGCCAGTTCGTCGTCGGTGACCTCCGCGGTGACCATGCGCTGGATCTCGGCGAGGATGGCGTCGGTGGCCTTCTCGCTGGTCTCGCTCTTGGTCATGGTGAAGGCCATGAACAGGCCGGGATAGCGCCAGCCGGTGCCGGCGGCGCTGCCCACGGAATAGGCCAGGCCCTGCCGGCTGCGCACCTCGTTGAACAGGCGCGAGGCGAAGCCGCCGCCCAGGATGTTGTTGGCCACCTGCAGGCCGGCGTAGTAGGGGCTGTCGGCCCGGATGCCCTTGTGGCCCAGCAGGACCGTGGTCTGGGTCAGGTCGTCCTTGTCCACCACGTTGACGGTGCGGGGCAGGTCGTAGATCTCCGGGTCCGCGGGCAGGGGCTCGGTGGACGCGGGCCCAGCCGGCGAAGACCTTCTCCAGCTTGTCCACCATGGCGTCCTTCTGGAAGTCGCCGATGACCACCAGGTACATGTGGTCCGGGTGGAAGTAGCGGTCGTGGAAGGCCACCATGTCGTCACGGGTGACCGAGGCGATGGTGTCGTACTCGGGGTAGCGGGCCAGGGGGTGGTCCGCGCCGTAGACGGCCTTCATGGCCTCGCGCCGGGCGATGGACATGGGGTCGTCGTTGCGCCGCGCGATCGGGGCCTTCTGCTGCCTCCTTGGCCAGCTTGATCTTGTCCTCGGGGAAGGCCGGATTGCGCAGGATGTCCGCCAGCAGCTCCAGGCCCAGGTCCGTGTCCTCGGTCAGGGCCGACACGTAGGCGCTGCCGTTGGTCTGGCCGATGGACGTCTCGACCTGCAGGCCCCGGGCCTCGGTCAGCTCGTCGATCTCGTCGCCGCTGCGGGTGGCGGTGCCGCCGGTGCGCATCACCGTGCCGGTCATGCTCGCCAGCCCCGCCTTGTCGGCGGGCTCGTAGATGGAGCCCGCGGCGATGGTGGCGCTCAGCTCGATCAGGGGGAATTCGTGGTCCTCCGCCAGGTAGACCACCATCCCGTTGTCCAGTTCGACCCGCTCGTAGTCGGGCAGGTTGATCTTGTGCAGTTCGGGAATCTTGATCTTCTCCCAGGGCTTCTTCGCCTGGGCGTCGCTCGAGGCGGCGCCGGCCACCAGCAGCACGAGCGCCAGCAGGCCGAGGCTTCGCTTCACGTGGTCCATGTCACGGTCCTTTCCGGGTCCCGCCGCGAGGCGGGACGGTCTCGGCTCCCTAGGAGTCCTCGGTCTCGATGACGGCGACGGTGCGGTTGGTCTCGACGAACACCTTGGCGGCGACCCGCTGGACGTCGTCCAGGGTCACGGCGTCGATGCGCGCCACCTCGTCGAACAGGTTGCGCCAGTTGCCGGTGTAGGTCTGGTACCAGGCCAGCTGGCTGGCCATGCCCTCGTTGCCCTCCAGGCCGCGGACGAAGTCGGCCCGCGCCCGCTGCTTGACCGCCGCCAGTTCGTCGGCGGTGATGCCGTCGGCGACCAGCTTGTCGATCTCGCCGTAGACCGCGCTCCTCCATGTCCTCGCCCGTCTTGCCCTTGACCGGGAGCGCGAAGACCAGCAGGCCGGTGTCGTACTTCTGGCCGGGGAAACCGGCGAAGGACATGGCCTGGACGGCGACCTGGTCGTCCTTGACCATGCGCTTGTACAGGCGGCTGGTGCGGCCCTGGCCCAGGACGTCGGCGATCACCTGGTAGACCGGCCAGTCCGGGATCGCGCACGTTGCCGATGTGGTAGCCCGCCACGAACAGGGGCTGGCTGGGGTCCTTCATGGTGAAGCGCTTCTCGCCCAGCTGCTCGGGCTCGACCGTCTCCACCGCGCTCGGGATTGCCCTCGGGGATGTCCTTGAAGTACTTCTCGGCGTACTGCTTCACGTCGTCGAACTTCACGTCGCCCACCACGGTGACCACGATGTTCCGGCCCACGTAGTTCTGGTGGTAGTAGGCCCGGCAGTCGTCGCGGCTGATGGTCTTCAGGTCGGACATGTAGCCGATGGTGCTGTGGTGGTAGCCGTTGGCCATGAACATCAGGTTCTCGAACTGCTCGATCATGCGGCCGATGGGGTTGTTGTCGGTGCGCATGCGGCGTTCCTCGGTCACCGGGCCGTCCTTCTCGGTATAGAACTCGCGCAGGACGGGGTCGGACATGCGGCTGCCCTCGAGGTAGGCCCACAGCTCCAGCCGGTTGCTGGGCATGTTGTAGTGGTACACCGTCACGTCGTTGTTGGTGTAGGCGTTCAGGCCGTTGCCGCCGTTGTTCTCGACGATCTTGCCGAACTCGTTGGTGACCACCACGTCGCGGGCGGCGTCCTTGGCGGCGGTGAAGGCGTCCTCGGCCCGCTGCAGGGCCTCGCGGCGGTCCTTGACCTCCGCCAGGTACCAGGCGATGGCCGCGGTCTCCTCGGGTCCGACCTGGAAGTTGTCCACCTTCTCGTTCTCGGTGCCGCCGTCGTGGGTGATGGTCACGTCGGCACCGCCGTCGGCGCCGGTGTCCATCGACACGTCGGCCGGCACGTCCTTGAGCAGCCCCTCGAGGCCGTGGAACTGGTCGGCGCGGGCGGCCGGGATGCGGTCCACCAGCATGTCGTAGCGGGCCAGGGGCGCTTCCAGATCGGCGCGGGCGGCCTTCAGCGCCGCGAACGCCGTGTCCTCGGCGTCCATGAGCTTCCGCTCCTTGCGGATGTCCTTGGTGCCGATCTCGCTGGTGCCCTTGAAGGCCATGTGCTCGAGGATGTGGGAGAGGCCCGTGATGCCGCGCACCTCGTTGGCGCTGCCCACGTTGACGAAGGTGCGGAAGGAGAACACGGGCACGTCGTGCTTCTCCAGGACGATGAAGTGGACGCCGTTGTCCAGCGTGAACTCCTGGATCTGGTTCTCCAGGTCCAGGTAGGTCTGGGCGACGGCCCCGGTGGCCGCGACGAGCACGCTCGCCGCCGCCAACAGGGTCAGGATTCGCTTGGTGATGGGCATGGATTCCTCCACGGCTGGCTCCGAACGCAGGCGGAGCGCTCCGATGTTGCGCCGGCCCGCGGGCCGGTCCCTTCGCACGGCAGCACAAGGTCGGGCCTTCCCCCCGCGGCCCGCGACGATGTGGGATGGATTCGCTGGTCTGACAAGAATGTCGGACAAACCTGCCGGACAAACTAGCACGCTCCCCTTCGTGCCGTCAACGCAGCCACCTTCTACGCCGACGGCGGAAAAGAGTTTCAGCGGCGCCCCGGCGGGTCAGCGCGAGAGGCTGGCGCTGTCGGGATCGGTGAACCGCCAGGGCCGCTCCGCCGCCCGGCGGATGCCGATCCGCGGCGTGGCGGCCACCCGCGCGCGGCGGGGTCCCCGCCAGCAGGCGCAGCCCGCCCGGGCCCCGCCAGGTCGGCCGCCACCGGCAGGCCGTTCCAGTCCCGGTCGATGCCCAGGACCCGGCACAGCTTTGCCCGGCCCCGCCAGGAGCCGCGGCTCGTCGGGCAGGCCCGTCAGGGGTTCGGCCGCCCGGATCAGCACCGCGCCGGCCGCGCCCGGCTTCCCGGTGACGAGGTTCAGGCAGTGGTGCAGGCCGTAGATCACGTAGACGTACGCGTACCCGGCGGGCCCGAACATGATTCGCGAGCGCGGCGTGGGCCCCCGCCCGGCGTGGCTGGCGGGGTCGTCCTCGCCTCCGTAGGCCTCCACCTCCACCAGGCGCGCCCGCACCGGACCGGCGGCGGTCTCCACCGCCAGCACGGCGCCCACCAGGTCGCGGGCCACCGCCGGCGCGGGCCGGGCGAACCAGGCCTGGTCCCGGGGGAGGCCGGCGTCCCCGGTCACGGCCGCGCCGGCTCCGCGCCCATGACGAACACCAGGCGGCCGCCGGCCACGAGGTCGGCGTGGCGCAGTTGGCGGCCGGTCAGGGGCCGGCCGTCCAGCTCGACCCGCTGCACGTACACGTTGGCCGGCGCCTGGTTCCGGGCCTCGACGGTGAAGATGCGGCCGTTCTCCAGGTGCAGCACGGCCTGCCGCACCAGGGGGCTGCCCAGGGCGTAGGTCGCCGAACCCGGACAGACGGGGTAGAAGCCCAGGGCGCTCAGCACGTACCAGGCCGACATCTGGCCCAGGTCGTCGTTGCCGCACAGGCCCGACGGCCCCGTGCCGTACATGCGGTCCAGGATCATCCGCACCCGTTCCTGGGTCCGCCAGGGCCGGTCGCTCCAGTTGTAGAGGTAGGCGATGTGGTGCCCCGGCTCGTTGCCGTGGACGTAGTTGCCGATGATGCCGTCGCGGGTGATGTCCTCGGTGTGGGCGATGTGCTCGTCCCCCAGTTCCATGGTGAACAGGGAATCGAGGTGGGCGCCGAAGGCCGCCGGGCCGCCCATGGCCGCCACCAGGGCGGGCACGTCCTGGGGCACGTACAGGCCGTAGTTCCAGGCGTTGCCCTCGATGAAGCCCTGGCCGTCGGTGGCCATGGTGTCGAAGTCCGGGCGCCAGGAGCCGTCCCGCCCGCGGGGCCGCATGAAGCCGATGCGGTCGTCGTAGACGTGGCGCCAGTTGCCGGCGCGGGCGGTGAACCGCGCCGCCAGGTCGTCGCGGCCGGCCAGCCCGGCCAGCTGGGCGATGCACCAGTCGTCGTAGGCGAACTCCAGGGTCACGCTCACCGACGAACCGCCGGCCTCGTCGGGCACCCAGCCCAGCCGCTCGTACTCCCCCAGGCCGTCGAAGTACGGGACGGTCGCCGTGGCCACGCAGGCGTCCAGGGCGCGGTCCCGGTCGATGCCGTCGATGCCCTTGACCAGGGCGTCGGCGATCACCGACGCGGCGTGGTAGCCGATCATGCACCAGTTCTCGTTGGCCTGGTGGCTCCAGATGGGCAGCATGTGCTCGGCGCTCTGCTCCTGGTGGGCCAGCATGCTGTTGATCATGTCCGCGTCCCGCGCCGGCTGCAGGATGGTCAGCAGCGGGTGCAGGGCGCGGTAGGTGTCCCACAGGGAGAAGACCGTGTAGTTGGTGAAGCCCTCGGCGGTGTGGACGTCCTGGTCCAGGCCGCGGTAGCGCCCGTCCACGTCCTGGTAGACCGTCGGGCCCAGCATGGTGTGGTAGAGGGCCGTGTAGAACACGGATTGGCGGTCGTCGTCCAGGGAGACCACGTCCACCCGACCCAGCTCCCGGTTCCAGGCGGCCCGGGCCGCGGCCCGGGCGCCGTCGAAGTCCCAGCCTCGCGCCTCGGCGGCCAGGTTGGCCAGCGCGCCGCCGCGGCCCACCGGCGACAGGGCCACCTTGACCTGCAGTTCGCCGCCCGGCTCCACGTCGAACCCGAAATCGCCGCGGATCTCCCGGCCCGCCGCCTCGGGGAAGCCGTGCTCCTGGTCGAAGCGGCGCCAGAAGCCGCGGTACGGCGTCTCGTCCAGCCGCTTCAGCGCGTAGGCCGCCACCGGCCGGCTGAAGGCCATGGCGAAGTGGACCGTGCGCGTGCGCGCCCAGCCCGTGGTGATGCGCCAGCCGGTCAGGAGGGTGTCGTTCTCCACGCGCACGTAGGTCCACACGTCCTTGCCCGGGTAGTCGTAGATGTCGGCCGTGAGGTCCAGCAGCAGGTGGACCCGTCCGCCGTCGCGGAAGGTGTAGCGATGGCGACCCGTGCGGGTGGTGGCGGTCAGCTCGACACCCACCGCGCCCCCGTCCAGGTCCACGGCGTAGAAGCCCGGCTCGGCCGTCTCGGCGGCGTGGTCGAAGGTCGCCACCGGCGGCGCGGCCAGGTCCAGCGGGCCGACGACCGGCAGCAGGGACACGTCGCCCAGGTCCGCGTGGCCCGTGCCGCTGAAGTGGGTGTGGCTGAAGCCGGCGATGGTGGAGTCGGCGTACTGGTACCCCGCGCAGTAGCGGTAGACCTCGGGCACGTAGCGCCCCTGGGCGTCGAACATGGAGAGGTGCCGGGTGTCGGGGCTGAGCTGGACCATGCCGAAGGGCACGGTGGCGCCCGGGAAGGTGTGGCCCATGTCGCGGGTGCCCACCAGGGGATCGACCCAGCGGGCGGGGTCGCCGTCCCCGGCGGCCGTCACGACCGCGGGCAGGGCCGTCGCCGCCAGGAACGCCAGCAGGAGGCCGGCGGCCCGCCTCACTCGCCCGGCCCCCTGCCGGCGAAGTGGCGGTAGAGCAGCCAGGTGGCCACCGCGGCCACGGCGAACAGCGCCACCGGCACCACCCAGGTCCAGAAGAACCCGCCCAGCGGCGAGCCCACGGGCAGCGATTCGTTCATCGGTCGTCCTCCCCGCGGTGGCGCTTGCGCCAGTTCCACCAGGCCAGGCCCAGGCCGGCGCAGGACGCCACGTAGGCGATGCTCATGCCGATCAGCGTGCCCAGCCCCTTGTCCATCACGCCCCCTCCCCGTCCTGCCAGCGCAGGCGCTGCTCCAGCTCGGCCACGTAGCCGGCCTGCTGGGTCTCGTATTCCCGGGACACGGCCCGCAGCTTGGGGTCGATGATCCAGTAGATGAGCCCGATGCCCAGCAGCGAGCCCGCCAGGATCAGCAGGCCGCCCGCCTGCAGCAGCAGGGCCTTGGTCACGCCCAGCATCAGCCCGCCCATGACCAGGGGCGAGAGCACCACGACGATCCAGTCCTCGCGGATCCAGGCGTCGGCCTGGGCGGCGGTCCAGGTGCGGCGGATCAGGGGGCGCGGGCCCGCGTCGGGCTCCGGCGCCGTGTCGGCGATCAGGCCCCGGCGCACCGCCTCGCGGTGGACCGGGCCCCAGCAGCCGATGGGCCGGGTCATGACGTAGTAGCGCACCAGGTGGTCCATGTTCTCGGGCCTGGTGGCCAGGGTCACCGGGAGGAAGATGACCGCGCCCAGGGCCATCAGCAGCCAGAACTGGTAGTGGTCCGGCAGCTTGGGGATGACGTCGAACTCGGGCAGCACCCACACCACCAGCCACGACACCCCCAGGTTGGCCATCCAGCCCGCCAGGTAGCCCCAGGCGTTGAAGCGCCACCAGACCACCTGCAGGATGTTGGGCAGCCAGATGCCCGCCATCATCAGCCACAGCGCGAAGATCAGCCACGAGGTGATCTCCTGCATCATCAGCCCGTAGAAGAACGAGCCCACCAGCAGCACGAAGGTGGCGGCGCGGCCCATCCAGACCAGGCGCTGCTCGCTGGCGTCGGGCTTGATGTAGCGCTGGTAGATGTCGCGGGTGAAGTAGAGGGCGCCCAGGTTCAGGTGGCTGCTGATGGTGGACATGTGGATGGCCAGGATCGCGCCGAAGAACACCCCGACCAGGCCCGCCGGCAGCAGCTCGAAGCCCAGGCGGAACCAGCCCAGCTCGTAGTCGGCCTGGCTGGCGATGTGGGGCAGCATGGCGAAGAAGGCCAGGATGCCCGCGGCCCAGAAGCCGTTGCGCACCAGGGTCACGGCGCCGCCGGCCCAGATGCCGTAGGTGGCGTCCCGCACCGTCCGGGCCGACTGGATGCGCTGGGCCTCCACGTACCAGTCGATGCTGGTGCCCATGCCGAACCCGCCGATCACCGCGATCACGAGCATGGTCAGGAACCAGACGAAGGGGAAGTCGCCGCTCAGCCAGCCGGTGAAGTCGAAGGCGTTCAGGCGCCAGGCCTCGCCCAGCTCGACGATGCGGCCGGTGACCGCCGCCGGACCGCCCGCGGCGGCCACCCCCACCAGCGAGACCAGCACGATGGCGAACACGGCGACGATGCCCTGCAGGAAGTCGCCCATGACCACGCCCCAGTAGCCGGCGGCCAGGGTGTAGACGGCGGTGATCAGGGTGGGGACCACCAGCCCCACCCACACGGGCCAGCCGAAGGCCAGGGCGCAGACCTTGCCCATGGCGATGCCCACCCAGCCGAGGATGAACATGTTCATGAACACCTGCCAGCCGGCCATCCAGCCCCGCAGCAGCTCGGCGCCCAGGCCGCCGAAGCGCTGGGTCTGCCACTCGGCCTGGGTGTAGGCCAGGGAGCGGCGGAAGATGCGCGCCGAGACGAAGGCCCCGATGGCGGTCCAGGCGGTGAAGAAGGTGTACCAGAGGCCCCGCAGGCCGTTGGCGTAGATCACGCCGGTGATCCAGATGGGCGTGTCGGTGGCGGTGTGGGTGCTGAAGACCGAGGCGGCCGGCAGCCACCAGGGCAGGCCCCGCCCCGCCAGGAAGAAGTCGCTCTCCGACCGCCGCGCCAGGCGGTAGAAGAAGCCGGCGCCGCCCACCATCAGCAGCAGGAAGGCGACGGCCCAGAAGATGTCCAGTCCGGTGAATCGGCCCATGGCTGCCACCCGTGTCGGGCCCCGCGGGCGCGGGGCGCGTGGAAGATCGCGCTGCTGCGGGGCGGAGTATAGGGCCGATCGGCGGCCGGTCCCAGCGCGAATCCGGGCGGGGAAGCCGAAGGCCCCGGGCCGCGGCCCGGGGCCTTCGGTTCACGAAGCGAAGGGATCGCCTACTTCAGCAGCACCATCCGCCGGCTGACGGCCTGGCCGTCCACGTCCAGGCGGTAGAAGTAGACGCCGCTGCCGGCGGGGGCGCCCCCGTCGGTGCGGCCGTTCCAGATGACCGAGCCCTCGCCGGCCGGGATGTTCCCCGCCAGCAGGGTCCGCACCAGCTCGCCCCGGGCGTTGTAGATCCGCAGGGAGCCGCGGCCGCCGCGGTCCACCGTGTAGCGGATCTCCGTCTGGGGGTTGAACGGGTTGGGCTTGTTCTGCTCCAGGTGCAGGGTCGCGGCCGCCGCGGTCGGCACCGCCGACACGCCGGAGCAGCCCCCGAACACGTCGGTGGCCAGCACCTGCGGGTTGCCCGACGCGTCGTACATGTCCGGGTTCAGGGAGACCGTGCGGTTGCCGAAGCCCGGGCACTCGTAGGCGTCGTTGAGCAGGAACTTGTACTCGATGTTCTGGGCGCTGGTGTCGGGGAAGACCACCGAGCAGGTGTAGATCTTGTCGCCGGCCGTCACGTCCGGCGCCACGCCGTCGTCGTGCAGGACGTTCAGCGAGGGCACCGACCAGTCGAAGGTGGGCGGCTCGGCGTTGTTGGGCGTGCCGTTGACCGACACCACGTCCGAGGGCGTGATGCCCGAGAAGGCCGGGGAGTTGAAGTCGGCGCTGAAGACGACCGCCACCGGCCGCCAGATGGTGTTGCAGAAGTCGTAGTGGACCACCGGCAGGACCAGGGGCCCGAGGGCGCCGCCCACCGTGTCGAACAGCTCGTCGTTCAGGAACAGGTTGCGGTCGCCCTGGGTGGAACACTCGTAGACGTCGTTGAGCAGGAACTTGTAGCTGACGTTCTTGAGCGCGCCCGTCGGGAAGGTGATCAGGCCCGAGTAGATGCCGTCGCCGGCGACGGCGTCGATGCCCGTGCCGTCGTCCACCAGCGCGGTCTCGCTGGGCACGTTGAAGTTCAGCGGCAGCTGCGAGCCGTTCAGGCCCACCGCGTCGCCCGGCAGCCAGGCCGAGCCGTTCATGTCCACGAAGTACTCCACGTCGATGTCGTGGGCCGTGAAGGCCGTGGGATCGAGGTCGTTCCAGTAGGCCTCGATGGTGTCCACCGCGCCGGTGGCCAGGTCCATGGTGTGGACGCGGTTGCTGGCCAGGGGCTCGTAGGTGGAGCAGTCGAACACGAATTTCCACTGGATGTCGGCGGTGGCCGAACCCGTGCCGCAGTCGCCCTCCACCAGGAAGACGTTGCTGTACTCCCAGACGTCGTCGAGGCCCGTGTCGGCCATGATGCCCGTGTCGCACAGGGTGCCGAAGGTCAGCGGCGCCCGGTCGCCCTCCACCGAGAACTGGTAGGGACCCGGGCCGACCGTGGCCAGGTACGGACCGAACAGGCCGCGGAAGACCACCTTCTTCAGCATGAAGCAGCCGGTGTTGGCCGTGCCGTCGGCGACGATGGGATTGCCGGCCAGGTCCTGCACGCCGGTGACCGTCAGCGTGAACAGCGAGGCCGACTCGGCCAGGGCGGTGTTCACGGTCAGGTGCACGATGCTGGGGTCGCCCGCGTCGCGCACCGCGCCGGTCACGGCCCCCGCGGAGAAGGCGTAGTTGCCGGTGGTCTGGGCGGTGGTCGGATCGACAGGCTCGCTGAACACGACGTCGAAGCCCGAGCCCACCGGGTAGGACGTGGCCTGCACGTGGGCCACCGTCGGCGGATCGTTGTCGGCCGCCGCCTGCACCGTGTAGGCGTACATGTCGGCCATGGGGATCGGGACCGAGGTGTCCCAGAGGGTGAAGGTGGGCGTCGAGAGCTGGACGCCGTCGCCCGCGCCCGCGTCCAGGGGCCCCTTGGTGGTGCCGTCCTGGGTGACCCAGGTCTCCACGCGGATGGTGCTGCCCGGGGCCACGCCCAGGGTGCCCAGCATCACCGCCAGCTCGCGGAAGCCGGTGGCGGTCTGCCAGTTCAGGGCGCCGGGGCCGGCCGTGCCCATGGCCGCCCAGGCCGCGCCGTCCCAGTGGTAGGCGGCCTGCCAGTTGTTGTCCAGGTTCACGTAGAACATGAAGTCCGGCTTGAAGGGCGCGGTGCTCCACTCCAGGGCCCGGCCCCAGGGGTCGGTGGTGCCGCCGTCGGCCGTGTTCACGTCGATGGCCACGCCCAGCTGCACCTGGCCCCAGCCCGCCTGGTCGTGGGCCACGCCCAGGTACAGGTTGACCGCGTCGTTGGTCAGGTAGATGTCTCCCAGGTCGACGTTCGAGTACTGGGTATCCCCGCCGTCGGCATCGACCAGGTTGCCCGGCAGGAAGTCGTTGACGCCGTCCAGGACGATGGTCTGGGGCGTCTGGGCCGACGCCGGCAGGGCCACCAGGATCAGGGCGGCGAGGACCGACAGCAGAGTGCCGGCGTTCCCGTTAGACATGCGCATGCGAGTCCTCCTCACTTGACGAGTGACAGCGGGCGGGACCAGGCCTGCCCGCCGGTCTGCAACCGGCAGAAGTACGTCCCGGCGGCGACCGGCCGCCCGTCGGCGGCTCGGCCGTCCCAGACGGCATGATGGACGCCCGGGGAGAACGGGCCCCGGACGAGGGTGGTCACGTGGCGGCCCCGCAGGTCGAAGATCGAGAGTTCGACCTCCGCCGGGCCCGGGCCGGCGATCTCGAAGCCGATGGTCGTGGTCGGATTGAAGGGATTGGGTACGTTGCGCAGCAGGCGGGCCCGCCCCGCCGCGGGCGTCGGCACCGCCGAGACGGGCAGCGGGTCCGGCACGCCGTCGTTGTCCGCGTCCACGGTCACGGTCCAGGCGTTGTCCACCGTGGGCAGGGCCGCGACCAGGTTGCTGGGGGCCGAGTCGCCGCCCAACTGGCCGTCGGGTTCGGGATCCCAGCACACCGAGGCCACCAGGGCGATGCGCGCCCCCGGCGGCACCGCGCCGGCGCCCAGCCCGTAGAGGGTGTTCCAGGGGATGGCCAGCTCGCTGCCCGAGGCGGTCGCCGAACACGTGCTGGGCGTCGAAGGCCGACTCGATCTCGCCGCTGCGGTCCTGGGTGGTGGTGGCCGAGAGCAGCTGCCAGAACCCGTCGCCGTCGTACGCCGACTGGTGCTGGTAGC
Source organism: Candidatus Krumholzibacteriia bacterium (assembly GCA_963825035.1). Classification (GTDB taxonomy): domain Bacteria; phylum Krumholzibacteriota; class Krumholzibacteriia; order LZORAL124-64-63; family LZORAL124-64-63; genus JACZKN01. The sequence continues at coordinate 141,779 of CAWGRT010000017.1, forward strand.
AGCCGTACTGGAAATCAGGGGCGAAGCCGGGCGCGGTGAACACGGCGCCCCGTTCCCAGGCGTCGATGGCCGTCAGGTCGGTGGGGCCGTTGCCGCTGTCCGGGTCCACGTCGATGTACAGGAGCCAGCTGTTGCCCGTGACCTGGCCGTCGATGGCCAGGTACAGGTACTCGTCGTCCCAGGAAGCCAGCAGGCGGTCGATCTCGTTGGCCGCGGTCCAGCCCGAATCGCTGCTGTCGGGCAGCACCTTGGCGGCGGCCCACTCGCCCGCCTCCAGGTTGCCGTCGATGGCCACGGCGGTGGCCGCCACGGACACCGGCAGACCGTCGGCCGCGGTCAACGCGAGGTTCCCCACGCCGCTCTGGTCCAGGGCCGCGCCGGCGGCGAGTTCCAGCAGCAGATCCGGCCCCAGGGCCGCCACCGCCGCGGCGTCCGCCCCGTCCAGGGCGAAGGTGCGGGTCACCGCCGGTTCGGTCTCCACCGTGGGGGTCGCCGCCGCCAGGGTCACCCCCGCGCCGCCGCCCGCCGGCGCCACCGTGGCGCCGGCCGGGTCGCAGGATGCCACGACCTGGTCGAAGGTCAGCTGCAGCCGGCCCGTGGCGGGGAAGAAGACCGCGGCGGTCACCGCCGGCCCGATGGTGTCGGCCACCGCCGGCACCAGGGCCCGCAGCTCGGCCACGTCGCCGCTGCCGTCGGGCGCGCCGGTGGCGCCCGCGTACAGGCGGACCTGGAAGACGCCCTCGCCCTTGATCTCGTCGCCCTTCATCAGCGTGGCGGTGAAGTCCCGCTGGTGGGACGCGCCGCCGGTGCCCACGATCCAGGCCGCGGTCACGCCGGTGTTCGGGTCGCGCTGGCCCATGTAGGCGGCGTCCGGGGCCCAGATCCGGTCCATCTGCGCGTTCCAGACCAGGTCCACCAGGGACGGCGAGAACCCCGCCTGGATCCAGTGGGTGGCCGGCCCCACCCGGTAGACCGCGTCCAGCCAGGGATCGCCCTCGTGCAGGACGATCTCCTTGGTCACCTCGCCCCGGGTCAAGGTCAGGCGCACGCTGGGCCCCGCGGGATCGGACGGGTCCAGGGCGCCCACGGTCCAGGCGTAGCCGTCGTGCTGGTAGTTGGGCGAGACGTCGCTGAAGGCGCCCACGTGGTTGGCGTCGTTGTAGTCGCCCTCGGTGTCGGACCAGTAGGCGTTGTCGATGCCGATGGCGGTGTCGTCGTAGCCCGGTCCCTTGACGAAGAGGTTCACCAGGCGGCCGCCGTTGGCCTCGAAGACGGCGAACAGGCGGTCGTTGTGCAGGACCACCTCGTCGTAGCCGTCGTCGTCGATGTCGGTGGTGTAGGCGGCGGTGGTCTGGACGTACTCGCCGGCGGCCCAGTGGGCGGCCTCGGCATAGATCATGGCGTTCTTGATGTGGGCGCTGTAGCGGTGCTGCCAGCCGGAAATGGGGCCGCCCAGGTAGTCGTGCCAGGCCGTCTCGTGGAGGTTGGTCATCAGCACGTACCAGCCGGCCTGGCTGATGTTGTTGTCGGGCGCGGCCATCAGGGCGTTGTAGGCGTCGTTCCAGAGGGTGCCGTAGTCCTTGCAGTTGCCGCCGCTGCCGGCGCAGCCGCCGCTGCCGTCGCCGCCGTTGGCGTAGGGCACCCAGCCCGCCCAGTGGGTGTACCACGAGTTGTCCGCCCCGCCGTAGCCGTCGAAGCCGCCGATCTCGTTGTAGGTGCCGGGGGTGACGGTGATCGTGTCGCCGGTGAAGTCGGGGTTGGCCACGGCGTCGGCCAGCTTCCAGGTGCTGAGCCAGGCGCTCTCGGTGCTGCACTTGCCCACGAACCAGTCGTAGGTCTCCTTGGCGTTGGGCGTGATGGAGGCCCAGCCGCCCATCTCGGCCACCGCCTCCCAGTCCTCGGCGAAGACGGCGATGCGGAACTCGCCCACCCCGCTGCCGGCCAGCCCCGTCAGGATGTCCAGGGACGCCTGCCCGTTGCCGCCGATGATGTTGCCGGTGAAGGTGCGGTCCCGCGGGACCAGGCGCAGCGACGTGCCGCTCAGGGTGTGGATCCGGTGGTTGTCGTGGCCCGCCAGGTGGACGTCGTCGTCCAGGATGACCGCGCCCACGCCGTGGTTGGTCCAGTTGTCGCCGATCCAGTCGTTGACGCCGCTGCTGGGGTAGCCGCTCGTGTCCAGCCACACCCGCTCGGGCACCCAGGCCACCGTGGGCGCATAGCCGTAGCGCGTCACCGTCATCTGGGCCTGGGTCTCGACGGCCCAGTCGTTCATCTCGTTCCGGACGAAGGGCATGATGTGCTGGCCGTAGGCCGAGGTGATCATCCCCGCCCAGCCCGCGCTCGCGCCGGCCGCCAGCCAGGCGTTGAAGTCCTGGGGATCGCCGGTGTTGGCGGCCCACTCGGCGGCCGACTGCAGGGGGCCGGAAAGGTGGAAATTGCCCGGCACGCCCGTGGCCTGGTGCACCTGCAGGGCCTCGTCGAAACCGCTGCCCTCCAGGTCGTCGCTGCGGCCGTGGAAGACGTCGCTGTAGCCCAGGCCCTGGTTGCCGTGCAGGACCAGGGCGCAGTTGGCGGCGTAGGCCTTGTCGGGCGGGTAGGCGGCCGTCACCAGATCGACGGCCCCGCCGTCGTCCGCGGCCTGGGCCGCACGCACGGTCACGCGCCAGGGCGCGGCGGCGTCGGCGCCGGCCAGGGCCTCCGCAGGCAGGGTGATGAAGACGGCGTCGGGATCGTCGGGCCGGGTCCAGACCGCGCCGGCGAGCGCCTTGTCGGCGGCACGCTCCGGGGCGTAGGCGCCCGCCCGCGCCCGCAGGGTCGCCGCAGCCAGGGTCCGCGGGGCGCCGGTGGCGTCCGGGGTCGTCACGGTCAGGGTGATCGGCACGTCCCCGGCGGCGGCCAGGGCCTTGCCCACCGCGCCCGGGGCGCGGTCGGTCAACGAGAGGAAGCTCACCCGCAGGTACGGGGCGCCGCCGCCGGGATCGGCGTGCAGCTCCACCGCCAGCAGGTCCGCGGCCGGGCTCAGGCCAGGGGTGCGGCCGACGCCGTCCACCGCGAGCACGGTCACCGGGGGCGGGGCCGCCCAGGCCAGGGAGGCCGCCAGGACCAGGGGCAAGGCAAACAGCAGGACGTTCGGGCGGGACGACGACCGTCGGCACATGGTGCTATCTTCCTCGTAAGGCACAATGGCCGAGAGACTTGCGCACGCCCTCCAACGTCGCGCGCCCGCCTCGCGGCCGGACATGACAAATGCTCTCCAAAGCAAATCATACCACAAAGATACCGGGGATCTCAAGCAGATTGAAACGGCCCGGCGGCGAAGGCGGCGGTCCGGATCAGCCCTTGACGCTGCCCAGGGTCAGGCCGCCCACCAGGTAACGGTTCAGCACCAGGAACAGCACCACCACCGGCACGCTCACCAGCAGCGAGCCCGCCGCGTAGTTGGCCCACTCGGTCTGGTAGGTGGTGAACAGGGACTCCAGCCCCAGGGGCAGGGTCATCAGCTCGCGGCTGGTCAGCATCACCCGCGCCACCATGAACTCGCTCCAGCCGGTCATGAACGAGAACAGCGCGGTGATCACCAGGGCCGGCGCGCTCAGGGGCAGGGTCACGCGGGTGAAGGCCTGCAGCGGACTGCAGCCGTCGATGAGGGCGGCCTCGTTCAGGTCCACGGGGATGGTGTCGTAGTAGCCCCTCATGGTCCAGATGCAGAAGGGCAGGGCCGTGGCCACGTAGGCCACCATCACCCCGAACAGGGTGTCCACCAGGTGCAGCCTGCGCATCATCAGGTACAGGGGCAGCAGCAGCATGGTGGCCGGGAACATCTGGGTCATGAGGATGCCCTGCAGGGCGGCGCCGCGGCCGCGGAAGCGATACCGGGAAAGGGCGAAGCCCCCCAGACTGGCCAGCGCCACCCCCAGCAGGGCCGTGCCCAGGGACACCACCAGGGAGTTGCGCATCCACAGCAGGAACGGCTTCTCGGTGACCATGATGCGGTACGCCGCGAAGGTGGCGTCGGACGGGATCAGCTCGAACTGCGGCGAATAGAGCTTGTCCCCCGGCCGCAGGCTGATGCCCAGCACCTGCACCACCGGGAACACCGCGAACAGGACCAGCGCCCACACCGCCAGGTGCACCCACACCTGGGTCCAGGCCTTCCGCAGGGTGCTTCGCCGCGCCATCAGTAGGCCTCCTGCCGCGCGACCCGGTCGTAGCCGCGCACGATCACCAGCAGCACCAGGAAGATGAACACGCTGAAGGCCGCCGCGTAGCCGTAGCGGTAGTAGAAGAAGGCGGCCTTGTAGACGTAGGTCACCAGGATGTGGCTCTTGTCCGCCGGCAGCCCCTGGTCGGTCACCAGCCACATGACGTTCAGGTTGTTGAACGTCCAGATGGTGCCCAGGACCAGGGCCGGCATCAGCACCGGCTTGAGCATGGGCAGGGTCACCGCGAAGAAGCGCCGCACCGGGCCCGCGCCGTCGATGCGCGCCGCCTCGTACATCTCCTCGGGAATGCTCTGCAGGCCGCCCAGGGCGATGACCATCACGAAGGGGAAGCCCAGCCAGATGTTGGTGATCACCGCCGCCGAGAAGGCGGTCCACTCGTGGGCGAACCACGCCACCGGCGCGATGCCCAGCTTGCCCAGGAGCTGGTTCACGGCCCCGAACTCCACGTTGAACATGCCGCGCCAGGTCAGGGCCGAGATGTACTGGGGCACCGCCCAGGGCAGGATCAGCAGGGCGCGGTAGACGGCCCGCCCCGGCAGGCGGCGGTTCAGCAGCAGGGCCGCCCCCAGGCCCAGGATGAAGTGGAAGACCAGGTTCACGGCGGTCCAGAGGAAGGTCTTGAAGAAGATGCGGTAGAAGTCCGGCTCCAGGAAGATGCGCCCGTAGTGCCGGAAGCCCACCAGTTGCGGCGCGCGGAAGTTGTACATGTTCCAGTTGGTCAGGGACACGTAGACGTTGTAGAGGAAGGGATACGCCACCACCCCCAGCAGCACCAGCGCCGCCGGCAGCAGGAACCAGAAGGCCAGCCTTCGCCGGGAGCGCGCCAGGCTCATTCGCGCATCCTCTCGATCATGGTCACGGCCCGCTGCTGCATGGCGCGGGCGGCGTCGGCCGGCGTCTGCTCGCCGTTCATGACGCTCTGGTAGCCGGGGCGCATGGCGTCCCAGATGGCCCGCATCTCCGGCACGATGGGCATGAGCCGCCCCTTGGCGATCTGCTCGGAACTGGCCAGCATCGCGGGATCGGTGCGCAGCGCCGGCAGCTGGCGGGCCTCCAGGTCGCTGGGCAGCACGCTCAGCTTCAGGGCCAGCTCCTCCTGCACCGGGGTGGAGGTGAGCCAGGCCAGCAGCGCGGCGGTGCAGGCCTTGCGTCGCCGGGTCCAGGTAGCGGTTCACCGAATAGCACTTGGCGCTGGTCATGGGCGTGGGCCACAGCCCCGTGGCCGAGACCATGGGGATGCAGGCCAGCTCGATGTCGATGCCCGCGGCACGGTAGCCCTCCCACGACCAGGGGCCGTTGATGATGTAGGCGGCGCGCCCCTCCTTGAAGATGGTGTCGGCCAGGGGGTAGTCGCACTCCCGGGGCACCACCCGGCGCTCCTTCAGGCCGCTCAGGAAGTCCAGGGCGGCCACCATCGCCGGGCTGTCCAGGGTGGGCCGGGCGTGGTCGTCCATCACCCAGCCGCCGTAGCCCCCCAGCCAGGGCACCAGCCAGAAGGGCTCCAGCAGGTTGAAGACCAGGCCGTACTGGTCGGTGCGGCCGTCGCCGTCCTTGTCCAGGGTGGCCGCCTCGAGCTGGCGCAGCCACTGGTCGGTGTTCGTGGCCACGGTGTCCACCAGGGCCTTGTTGGCCACCAGGGTCAGGTGGTTGCCCACGTAGTCGGGCAGCCCCCACGTCCGGCCGTCCAGCACGGGCAGGGCCGCGGGGTCGAAGCGGGGCAACTCGCCGGGGCAGATGTCCTCGATGGGCATCAGCAGGCCCATGATCTGGAAGGGGCCGATCTTGTCGGCCGGCCCGTAGACCAGGTTGGGCCCGCCGTAGGCCAGGGCGGCGGTCTGGAACTGGGTGGGCAGGTCCTCGACCCGGTAGTGGACGCGTTCGATGGTGAAATCGGCGAATTCCGGGTGCCGGGTGCGGAATTCCGCCACGTGCTTGTCGAACAGCAGCTGTTCCTGGGGATCCATCTGCTCCCAGACGATGACCCGGCGGCTGCGGTCCACGTGGCCGCAGGCCCCGGGCAGCAGCAGCAGGCCGACGAGTCCGGCGGCAAGGAGGAAGCGGCGCAGGTGGACACCGGATTGCGACATGGGCGCAGATTACACCGCAGGGGATTGCCCGACAAGCCCCCATGCGCTAAGATCCCGCGACCCGATCATCGACGTTCCCGGGACGCGGCCCTGCAGACGGCCGCGGCGCAACAACCATGGAGTGATCCACCGTGCACCTGAGCGGAGGCCCGGTCGCGCCCTGGCGGCCATCGTCTTCGTCCTGGCGGGGGCGGGCGTCGCCCGCGCCGTCCCCTTCCATACCCCCGTCGTCGACGGCACCATCACCGCCGACGCGGCGCACGGACTGGGATCCGGCCGACCTGGTGGTGAACGACCTCGCCGACGACAACACCTCGGCCCGCACCGCCAACGTGCGGCGCCTGTGGTGCACCTGGGACGCGGACAACCTCTACTTCGCCGTCACCTACCAGGACTTCGAACGCCGACGAGGCCCTGGCGGTGTACGTGGACCTGGACCGCGGGCGTCGGCCCCCGGGACGCCTCGACCCTGGACTTCGGCGCCTGCGGCGCCGTGCTGCCCGCGGGCCACGGCATCGACCTGGTGCTGGCCCGGGATCCCGTCGACAGCGACGCCGGCCCCGGCGGCCCCGCCCCGCAGGTGCGGCTGGTGGCCGCCGACGGCACCACCACCGACATGGGCGACGCCGTGACCGTCGCCCAGGGCTTCAACACCGGGCGCCAAGAACGCCGCGCTGCCGTTCTGGTTCAACGCCGAGTTCGCCCTGCCCTGGACCGCGATCTACCCCGACGGCGTGCCCGACTACGCGGTGATCAAGGCCGTGGCCCTGATCACCAAGGGCATCGCCGACCCGGTGCCGGTGGATCCGGCCCCGGACAACACGGCCGTGGATGCGGGCACCGGCCTGGTGCTGCTGGCGAACCTCAGCCCCTCGGTGGTGGACGACACCGGCGACGGCGTCCCCGACCCGGCGGACGCCTCGGTCGCCGGCACGGCCACCCTGCCCGACGACGACGGCACCGCGCCCCTGACGGCCACGGCGGTGCTGACGGGCTTCGCCGGCCGCGATCCCGGCGCGCCCCTGTCCCGGACGACCACCGCCGCCGGCGTCCGCGCCTTCACCCTGCCCCGCCTGCCGGCGGGCACCTACGCGGTGACCCTGGCTGTCGAGGGCTACCTGCCGGCCACCACCACCGTCACCGTGGCCCAGGGCCAGGCGGTCACCGGCATCGATCTGACCCTGGACAAGGCCACGGCCATCCGCGGCAGCATCGGCTTCGCCACCGGGTCCGGCGCCGCGGGCACCGTCTCGTTGCTGGACGCCGGCGGCACGGTGCTGTCCGTCCGCAGCTTCCCCGCCGCCGGCGGGCCCTACGTCTTCTACGTGGACGGCGGCAGCTACACGGTCCGGGCCGAGGCCCCCACCTACCTGACCGCCGAGACCGCGGTGACGGTGGTTTTCGGCACCGACGTGACCGGGGTGGACTTCGCCCTGGTGCGCCAGACCGAGATCAGCGGCACCGTGTCCTTCGCGTCCGGGCCCGGCGCCGCGGGCACCGTGCGCCTGCTGGACGCCGACGGCAACCAGGTGGCCTTCCGCGACTTCGCCGCCACCGGCGGCGCCTTCTCGTTCTTCACGCCGGTCGGCGGCAGCTTCACCCTCGCGGCCGCCGCGCCCGACCTACGTCACCACCACCCTGGCCGTGGACGTGACCGCCGGCAGCGACATCACCGGTCTGGCCCTGGAACTGCCCCGGGCCGCGCGGGTCACCGGCTCGATCGCCTTCGAGGGGCCGGCCGCCGCCGGTCGCCTGGCGGTCTACGCGGCCGTCAGCGGGGCCCGCCGGGACACCGTCTCCTTCAGCGCCGCCGGGGACACCTTCGGCTTCTACCTGGAGCCCGGCAGCTATCGTTTCGAGGCCGAGGCCGCCGGCTACGTGCCCCTGGCGCGCACGGTGACCGTGGGCCTGGACGACCTGGATCTGGGGCCCCTGGGCCTGATCGCCGTGCGGGCGGACCACCTGGAGATCGTCGATGCGGCCGGTGCCGCCCAGGCGGAGGTGCGGGGCACCGTGTCCCTGCCTCTGGACGACCTCTGGTTCCCGGCCCAGGTGCAGCTGGCGGCCCGCGACGCGGCCGGCCGCGACGACCTCTACGACCTGGACGGGGCCCTGCAGGACTTCCAGCTCTCGGCCCGCAAGATGGACGACCTGTCGCCGCCCCGGGGCACGCCGGGCTTCTGGGCCGACGCCGGGCGCACCACCCCCGTCACGGCGGTGGACTTCAGCGCCGGCCGCGCGTCGTTCTGGATGACCGACACCGCGGTGGAGGTGCTGCGGGTGTACCTGGCCCAGCCGGCCAAGGACCCGGTGGCCGGGCGGATCGTGGTGGCCTTCCAGGATCCCGAACCCAAGACGGTGGTGCTGACCGCCAGCGCCGACACCCTGGCCGCCGACGGCACCACGCCGGTGACCGTGACGGCGCGCCTCTACGACTCGGCCCGCAACCGCAGCCGCCTGCCGGACATCCCGGTCACCTTCGCGGTGACGCCAGCCTCGGTGGGCGCCGGCCAGTTCGACGCGGCCACGGTCCTGACCAACGGCGACGGCGAGGCCGCCACCCAGCTCCGCGCCACGGGCGCCGGCCCCCTGCAGCTGACCGCCTCGGTGGTCATCGACAACCGGGTGCTGGACGTGGTTGGCGGCAGCCTGGACAGCGGGGACGACGTGCTGACCATCACCGTGGTGCCGGGGCCGGCCGCCGGCTGGCGCCTGTCCCTGACCAGCACGATCACCGACCTGCGGACCCCGGTCCCGGTGGTCGCGCAGCTCATCGACGCCTACGGCAACGCCCGACCCGAGGCCGGCCTGTCCGTCGCCTTCGACGCCCAGCCCGCCTCCCTGGGCAGCTTCGCCCCCGCGAGCGCCGTCTCGGACACGGCAGGGCGGGCGCTCAGCACCTACACTCCGGCGGGCGCCGCGGGCCTGGTCACCCTGATCGGCCGGGGCGGGGCCCTGGGCGACGCCCAGACGGGGCTGCGCCTGCGGGACGTGTTCGTGGTGTCGGACCCGGTGTGGTACGACGAACCCCGCACCCGCCAGGTGTTCCCGCCCACGGACCTGACGGCCCTGGTGGTGGACAACACGCCGGACGAACTGCTGCTGGAGATCCCCTTCCGGACCGACTGGAACGGGCTGCAGCTGCACGTGATCTTCGAGACGGGATTCGACGCCGCCGGCGCCTCGCGCGATCCCTTCGAGCAGCCGGTGAACTACGGGCAGGCCGACAAGCCCGACTACGCCATCACCTGCAAGTACAGCAGCCAACGACTACGGCGACTTCCGCCGCTGGAACAAGGCCCTCGGCCGCTGGGAATGGTACGATCCCGACACCAACACCTACACCAACGCCCAGGGCTTCAACATCGAGAACGTCTGGACCACCAAGGGCCGGACACCTTCTACCTGCGCATCCCCTTCGCGCCCTTCGGCGGCGCGGCCGGATTCGCTGCGGGTGGAGGCGTACGTGACCCAGGACGACAACGGCACCAAGCGCTCGGCCTTCGACTCGGTGCCCCAGGATTCGACCCTGAACCTGACCTTCGACTACACCGACCCGGGCCCCAACGACTGGAACGCGGCCCTCGGGCCCGTGACCCTGGTGGCCTGGAGTCCCGTCTACACGGTCAAGACCGACTTCCCCACCCCGCCGGGGATCGGCGAGGCGACGGTGACGCCGGCGGCGGTGGACGCCGGCAGCGTGATCGTGCTGTCGGCGCGGATCACCGACGCGGGGCGACGGCGTCGGCGACGTGCTGGCCGACCTCTCGGCCATGGGCGGCGGCTCGCTGGCCCGCATGTACGACGACGGCAGCGCCGACCACGGCGACGAGGCGGCGGGCGACGGGATCTACAGCCTGCGGGCCGTCGTGCCCCCCGGCAACCCGGGCGGCCGCCAGGAGCCTGGTGATCCAGGCCTTCGACGCGGGCAACGTGCTGGCGCGCGAGGCCACCGTCTCCCTGCTGGTGACGGCCATCGTCGAGCCCATCCTGCACGTGGCCGACCCGGTGGGCGACGACCACGGCCCCAACCAGCCGGGCACCGCGCGCAAGTACTACACCTACCCCACCAACATCGTGTTCGCGCCGGGCTCCTTCGACCTGACCGAGCTGACGGTCTTCGAGACCACCGCCGTGGTGGGCGGCCAGAGCATCGCCATGATCGCCTTCCAGGTGGGCCTGGGCGACTTCCCCGATCCGACCGACCCGAGCACCGCCGACTGGAATCCCCTGTACGCCGAGATCAACATCCAGAAGATCGACATCATGATCGACAGCGGGCCCGGCGGCGCCACGGCCACCCTGCCCAGCCGGCAGGCGGCGTTCCAGCCCTGGGACGCCTGGGACTACGCCATCATCATCGACGGCTGGTACAAGGCGGTGGTCCCGTCCCTGGGCCAGAACACCATGGACAGCTGGCGCGCCAACGCCCTGCGCACCGACCAGGACATCCTGCTGCTGAGCGATCCCGGAGCTGAACACGGTCACCGCCCTGGTGGCCAAGTCGGCCCTGGGGGACCCCACCCCCGAGGACATCCAGTCCTGGGACATGGCCGTGTGCGTGCTGAGCCACGACGGCGACGCCGACTTCGGCGGCGTCCGCTGGGTGAACGAGGCCCGCAGCGAGTGGCAGTGCGGCGGCGGCCAGAACGGCGACCGCGACAGCAACATCATGGACCTGATGCTGATCCCCGGCAGCGGGCACCAGCCGGGGCTGAGCCAGGAGGAGGTCCTGGACTACGAATCGCCCGCGGCCCTGGCCCGCCAGGAGAACGGCGAGACCGCCGTGGCCCTGGAGATGAGCCAGTTCGAGGACACCGGGCCGCCCGTCATCGAGACCGGCGCCGGCGACGCGGTGGTCACGCAGGTGGCGCCCCTGACCGAGGCCCCCGTGGCCATGAGCGTCCACATCACCGACGACAACCGGGTGGACCACGCCGTGTTCCGCTACCGCGGCAGCAGCTACACCGGCGACGGCTGGAACCGCGAGATGGCCATGGGCTCGCTGGCCGGCGACCGCTGGGTCACCGACATCCTGCCCTCGTGGCTGGACTCGAACCTGGTCTACTCGCCCGTCGACAGCAGCCGCTACCTGGAGTTCGAGGTGCAGGCCTGGGATCCCGCAGGGCAAGACGGCCCGCTCCCCCGGTGACCACCCTGCAGATCCTGCCGAGCCGCTCGTGCCGGCCGCAGGCCGGGCCGCTGGCCTCGGCGTCGGGCGCCGTGGGCCTGGTGGAGCGTGGACGGCTCGGCCCTGCTGGTGCCCGGCCAGCTGCGGTACGACCTGGTGGCCGGCCACCTGGCCCAGGCCTGGACCGGCGGCGAGGTGTCCGCCGACACCATGGGCCCCCACGTGGAGCTGGTAGTGGGACCTGTGCAACGTGCCCGAGGTGCTGAAGGCCGCGCCCCAGGTGCCGCCCGGCACGGCCCCTGGGGGTGTTCCGGCAGGTCCACCTGGTCACGCGCCGACACCCTGGGCGGCAGCCTCGACTTCACGGGCCGGCTGCCGGCCACCGCCCAGCTCGTCCCTGCACTACCCCCAGGCCTGGGTGCCGACCGGCGGCGACGAGCAGAAGATCGGCCTCTACGAGTACACCCCGGCCTCGGACCGCTGGGTGCTGGTCGGCGGCAACGTGACGCCGACGGGCAACAACGTCACCGCCACCATCGACCACGCCGGCATCTACGGGCTGTTCCTGACCGAGGGCCTGGGCTACAGTCCGGGCGACGTCATCTCGGGCATCACCATCTCGCCCGAACCCCTTCTCGCCCAACGGCGACGGGCTGTACGACGAGACCAACATCTCCTTCTACCTGGACCGGGAGGCCACCGTCACGGTGGAGATCTACAACGTGCAGGGCAAGCGCCGCAAGCGGGTGCTGACCCAGACCTTCCCCTACACCGGCGACAACCCGCAGGAGCGGGTGCCGCGCCGGGTGGCGGGCCTGATCTGGGACGGACGGGACTTCGCCGGCAACGTGGTGCCCTACGGCGTCTACGTGCTGCGGATCCTGACCACCTTCAACCAGGCGGGCGGCACCCGCACCATCCGCAGCAACCAGTCCCTGGCGGTGATCAAATGAGGCGCCGCCGCGGACACTCCGCGGCCCTGGTCCTGGCGGCCGTCCTGGCCGGGACGCTGCTGCTGCCGCGCGGCCCGGCGGCGGCCGACTTCCGGCACCAGCGCATGGGCGCGCGGCCCAAGGCCCTGGGCTCGGCCTACGTGTCCCTGGCCGCCGACGCCAACGCCGCCTACTGGAATCCCGCCGGCCTGGTGCGCGCCGAGCGCGTGTCCCTGATGCTGACCCGCGTCCTGGCTGTACGGCATCCCGGACATCGGCAACGACTACGTGGCGGCCGCCCTGCCGAGCGCCGGGCCGCGTGCACCTGGGCGCCAGCTGGATGCGCCTGGGCATCGACCACGTCTACTCCGAGGACACCATCAACCTGGCGGCGGCCGCGCGGCTGCCCTTCGCGCCCGAGGCTGTCGCTGGGCGTCGCGGGCAAGATGTTCCTCCTCGACGCCCCGGGCTACGAGCAGTACAACGATCCCAACTACATGGGCGGCGACCACGACTTCAGCTTCGACCTGGGCTTCCTCTACGACGGGCGGCGAGACCTGGTCCCTGGGCGGCGTGCTCTACAACGTGCTGAACCCCGAGCTGCAGCTGATCAGCACCACCTCGTCGCCGGACCCCGTGTACAGCGAGTGGGCCGTCGGGCGGCAGCTACCTGTTCCGCGGCACCATGCTGGTCACCGCCGACGTGCGCAACCGCGAGGGCGACTGGAACAACATGGTCGTCCACGGCGGCAGCGAGATCTGGTTCTACGACACCCTCGTCCTGCGCGCCGGCCTGGACGAGGGCATGCGTCACCCTGGGCGCCGGCCTGCAGGACAAGCACTGGCAGGCCGACTTCGCCGTGGAGACGGAAAACAAGCTGGGCAACGTCTACATGTTCTCCTTCACCGTGAGGAAATGACGTGCGGCTGACACCTCGGATATCGCGCAGGGCCCGCGGCCGGCCCGGGCGCCGCCCCCGGACACGCTGGATGCTGGCGGCGGCCGCCGCCGCGCTGACGCTGGCCACGGCCGCGGACAGCCTGGCCGCCAGCCGGCTCGAGGGCTACTACGCCCTCTCCATCGCCGCCCAGAAGAACGACCGGCGCTGGGAGTTCGGCAGCCCCGACGACAACGGGATCCCCTCCCACTACGGCGAGCTGAAGTTCTTCTCCAGCCCGCGGGACCACTTCGAGATCTTCACCAAGCTGCGCGCCTGGTCCAACCGCGAACGACAACAGCACGCCGCGGCACCGACTACTACCATCCGCCCTGGTACTCGGCCGAGGGCCACCTGAAGATCGGCGACCGCAAGTGGGAGTCGTACCTCTTCTACCGGCAGAACCGGTTCTACATCAACGACGAGCCCCTGCTGCGGCTGATCGACGACAACAAGCTGAAGAACGACTCCTACAGCCCCCTGGCCCAGGGCGTGCGCACCGACTTCTGGGACACGTCGTTCCTGGGCATCCACGGCCTGGGCGGGACCCTGATCATCAGCGATTCGGGCAGCACCGTGCCCTACGGCGACACCTCGTACATCGCCCGCCTGCGCCACAAGCTGGGCACCGACCGCCTGACCACGGGGCTGATGTTCCTGCGCAAGGACTACGGCATCGATCCGCAGGGGCTGCAGAGCAACGATGTCTTCTCCGGGGACGTCACCTTCTCCCCGTCCGGTCTCGTGGACACGGGCCTGCACGTGGGCCCGATCGACCTGGAGCAGTCGCGCTGGACCGCGGAGACGGCCTGGAGCACCCGGCCGGCGGACGAGGAGCTGATCGGCGCGTCCCGGGCCCGGGCCCGCGCGCTGTCGCTGGAGGCGCGCAGCATCGTGATCGGCGACCTGACGCTGCACGGCTGGTACAACGACTTCGGCGAGGACTTCCGCGACTTCCTGAGCAGGCGCTTCGACGACGACCACGAGTACAACCGGGTGCAGAACCACGTGGAGGCCATCTGGCTGGTGCCGAAGAAGGCCGTCACCGCCAAGGTCAGCCACGACCACTACCGCAAGCGCGTGGCCGACGAACCAGGCGGCGGCCTGCGCCCGACCACGGAGTGGTACGGCGAGGTCTACGCGGAGTACGTCAACGGCTTCAAGTCCCGCTTCGCCTACAAGCGCTGGCGCGGCTTCGACGCCTCGTCCGAGATCTTCGACTTCTACACCTATCCCGAGTGGTTCGGCGAGGTCTCGGTGGAGAACTTCCTGGCCAAGATCCGCCTCCAGGCCCGGGTCAAGGACGCCGGCACCTTCCGCCAGGTGACGGTCTTCGGCTTCGACATGCAGGTGAACCTCACCAACCGCCTGAAGGGCTACCTGCGGGCGCTGAACCTGAACGAGAAGACCGAGGCCCGGGACACCGTCTTCGCCCAGCTCAAGTACGACCTGGGCAACGGCGCCGACCTCTACTTCGAGTACGGGGATCCCGGCCAGTCCGACAACCTGGTCTACACCGACTGGTTCGTCGGCGAGGGCAACAACGACCTTCTGCGCGACCGGATCAAGCTGGTCCTGTCGGCATGGTTCTAGACACGATGCTTCCGTCCGGGCCCGACCCGGCGGACCGCCACAACAACCGCAGCGGGAGCTGGTCATGAGCGCGAACGCCATTCGAGTCCACCGTTTCCCCGTCCGCCCCGTCCGCCTCGCGGCGGTGGCCTGCCTGCTGGCGCTGCTGGCCGCCGGCGCCGCCGCCGCAGCCACGGCCCAGGGCGACGGCGGCATCGTCTTCTCCCTGGCCCGGCCCGACGCGGGGGCCGTCTCCCTGGTGGGCGACTTCAACGGCTGGGGCCCCGACGCCACGCCCCTGGTCAAGGGCAAGGACGGCGTCTGGTCAGTGACCGTGAGCCTGCCGCCGGGGGCCCAGCCCTACCGCTTCGTGGTGGACGGCGACTGGGTCGAGGACCCGGACAACGCGGCGCGGCAGGCCGACCCCTTCGGCGGCTTCAACTCGGTGGTCGCGGTGGCCGACGACGGCACCCTGGTGGCCGCGACGCCGCCCGCGGGACAGGGCGGCGCCAAGGCGGCGCCGGCCGCCGGCGGCAAGATCAAGGCCGGCCCGCCCCGCGGCGTCGAGGGCGGCGTCCTGTTCAGCTACGACGACGGCGGCGCGCGGCAGGTGTTCGTGGCCGGCGACTTCAACAGCTGGAGCGCCACGGCCACGCCCCTGGTGCGGGGCGACAACGGCGTCTGGTCGGCGACGGTGAAGCTGGGGCCGGGCCGCCACACCTACAAGTACGTGGTGGACGGCAACTGGCAGGCCGACCCCCGCAACGCGGCCACCGAGGACGACGGCTACGGGGGCGCCAACTCCCTGGTGGTGGTCGACGCCCAGGGCCAGGTGACCGAGGCGCCCGCCGCGGCCGCCCCCGCCGCGCGGACGGGCATCGACTTCTCGTCCCTCAACAGCAAGGTGTCCCTGTCCGGCCGCTACCTGACCCGCTTCGAGCTGATGAAGAACGTGCAGAGCGACCCGCGCTACCGCCTGCTGCGCCCCTCCATGAGCGTGGACCTGAACTTCGACGTGAACGTCAACGACAACGTGGACGCCTACATGCGCCTGCGCACGGACAGCAACGAGAACGTCGTCCTCAACAACGTGGCCAGCAGCATGGACGAGGCCGAGATGCACGTCCACCCGCAGGCCTTCGACATCGGCGCCTACTGGAACCGCGAGGTCTTCACCAGCAGCGATCCCCTGCGCCTGGTGGGCGACCTCGACCTGCCGGGCACCCCCGGCTACGACCACATCCGGTACGGCAAGGGCACGGCCGGCGCCGTGGTCCACACGCACGTGATCGGCTGCGGGTTCGAGGGCTTCTTCGGCAACGTCCACAACGCCGACTACTACAACGACCCCAACCTGTTCGACAACACGGGCGAGGACCGGATCTACGGGCGCCTGTCCCGCCGGGTCGGCCCCGTGGAACTGGGCCTGCCCATCCTGCTGCAGCGCGAGCTGCTGTGGCTGGACTTCGAGTCGCTGGTGGGCACCACCACCACCGGCGTCCCGGCCCTGGACGACTACCTGGCCCTCACCGGCGACCGGAGCACCTGGTTCGAGACCGAGCTGCACGACTACAAGCTCGGCGGGGACGCGGGCCTGCCCTTCCGCGACGGCACCATGAAGCTGGGCGCCCAGGTCATGTACGTGGGCCAACTGCAGCGCTTCGTCACCGGCAACCGCACCGGCCAGAACGACACCAACGGCTCCATCGACGTGCCCTTCCTGGACCGTTCGTCGACCCTGGCGGCCCTCCGCTACGACTGGACGCCCGACGCGGACACCAAGGTGCGCCTGCAGCACACCTACCAGGACCAGCGGGGCGCGACGCCCGACCAGCGGCTGATGCTGATCGGTTTCGTGGACCAGTCGGTGGCCGCCAACCGGGTCTACTTCGCCGTGGACGAGAGCCCGGCCCAGACCCGCTCGCACATCACCGAGCTGGAGGCCGACCGCCGCGACGGCGACCGCGAGCTGCGCCTGTGGGCCTGGCACGCCACCGTCGACCAGGACTTCGGGCCGGTGGGACGCACGGTCCCCGGCGACCCGACCCGCACCGCCAACACCACCAGCACCTGGTACGTGTCGGGCTTCGCCGGCGCGGGCGACGCGGCGACGGGCCCCGGCCACGGCGAGCTGGAGTACGCGGTCAACCTGCACGACCCGGACGCCGGCGGCGAGTACTTCCGCTCCTACGAGTTCATCGGCCGCGCCCGCCGCGCCGTCTCGCGCAGCGTCAGCGCCATCGCCGACGTGCGCTACATCCGCTACGCCGTGGACGCCGCCGACCCCACGACCGGCGACGTGGTCGCCTACCGGGAGGGCTACTGGGCCCCGTTCGCGGGCATCGAGTACACGCCCCTGCCCAACCTCGACCTGGTCCTCGGCTACGGCGTCGACCCGGTGGAGCTGAGCATCGACTACAGCGGCCGCCAGCTGGGCCGCTGGTGGTTCCGCCAGCAGTACCTGTTCGACCAACCCGAACGCGGGCGTCCGGGACGCCGAGCGCTACCTGGCCGACGCACGGGTCTTCACCCTGCGCGCCCAGATGACCTTCTGAGGAGAGACGCGATGACCTGGCACCTTCCCGCCGTCCGCCGCCGCCTCGCGGTCACCCTCGCCGTGACCGCCGTGCTGGCCGTGGCCGCCGGCTGCAGCTACACCCGCATCCTGCGCGACCGCCTGCCGACGCCGCACCACGTGGACGATTTCGAGGACGCCGTCCTCTTCCAGTACCAGGCCCCCCAGGCCAAGCACGTGAACCTGTGCGGCAACTGGTCCGACAACACCTGGTGCGGCACCCAGGGCACGGGCCGCTTCGACCAGACCATCGGCGCCATGCAGGACGACGACGGCGACGGGGTCTGGGAGATCGTGGTGAAGCTGAAGCCGGGGCGGTACCTGTACAAGTTCGCGGTGGACTGGGGCATCCGCTGGGAGTGGGACCAGAACAATCCCCTGTCGGAGGAAGACGGCTACGGGGGGCAGAACTCGATCCTCATCCTCCACTAGGATCGTCCCGCACCGATCCACCGGGCCCGCGGCCGCAGGCCGCGGGCCTTCCCCTTGGCACCCGGGCGGCGGGCGGTCGGGACCGCAAGAGGGGCCCGGGATACCCCGGGCCCCTCGGTGCGGGTCGCGGCTCGGCCGGACCGTCGCCTAGCGGTACAGGCTCTTCAGGGAACCCCAGCTCTCGTCATCCGTCGGCACCGCCGAGCAGATGTTCTCGCCGTCGTCCCACCCGTACGTCAGGGTCGTCTCCGTCGGAGTCCCGTCGTCCAGCGAGAAGGTGCGGTTGCCCACGCTCTCCCACGTGTCGCAGCCGTCCTTGCGGAACTTGAACTCCAGGTTCACGGGGACCGCGGTGCCGGCCGGGAACACCAGGCAGGCCTGGTACAGGTCGCCGGCGATCGGGGTCATGGCCGCGCCCGTGCCCCAGACGGTCAGCTCGGGCAGGTTGCCGGTGACGCAGACGCCGCCGTTGGTGCCCACGGGGGCCACGCAGACCTGGATGCAGAGCACCTTGTCCTCGGTCAGGGTCGTGCCCATGCCGCAGCCCATGGGCTGGTTGTCCCAGCTGTCGGCGGCGAGGTCGACGCTCGCGGTGCCGTCGGTGGGCAGGGTGACCGGGCGGTTGCCCGCGCCCTCCCAGGTGGTGCAGCCGTCCTTCATGTACTTGTACTCGAAGGAGGGGTTGCCGCCGGCGGGGAAGGTCACCGTGCCGGACCACAGGTCGCCGCTGACGTTGGTCAGGGGAACGCCGGTGCCCCAGGTGCCGATGGCGGGGTCCGAGCCGATGACGCAGACGTCGCCGGCGGTGGTCGCGCCGCTCAGGCAGACGGTGAAGGTCACGTCCACGTCCACCGGCAGCACGTTGGTCACCACGTAGTGCTGGGGCGCCGCGTTGCCGGCCTGGTCGTTCAGGCCGCTGTAGTCGGTGGCGTCGCTCAGGTCGTGGAAGGTGATGTCCACCTCGACCCAGGCCGCGCCCACGATCATGGCGGTCGGGATCTGGGCGGTGTACTCGTCGTTGGAGCCCACGTCGCCGTGGTAGCTCATGGCCACGGTCAGGGAGCCGCCGATGTCGTTGGTGATGACCATGTCGGCCGAGAGGTCCGCACCCTGGCCGGCCGCGTCGGTGACGCCGCTCTTCCAGACCTGGGCGTAGACGTCCACGGCGGCGGTGGGCGTGATGCTCGCGCCGGAATTGGGCCAGACGTTGCCCGCCCAGCCGATGGCGCCGAAGGCGCTCCCGGCGGCGGCGACGAGCACGGCCGCGACGGCCAGCGTAACCAGTTTCTTCATGGTAGCCTCCCGGATGTCACGTGGAATGCAACGGGTCGCCCCCGGTTGCCTGCCCGGGACGGCCGTGATACCGCGCCCGGGCGGCCTCTGGGCCGCCCGGACACGTTCGGAATTTGCGGTGTGATCATAGCACAAATTCGCCAAGGGTTAGCGAATTTTATCGTTAATTGAGCAAAATCGTCCCGCTCATGGCCGGAATCGTCAGGGTCGTGTCCGGCCCGCCCAAGTCGATGGTGTCGCCCGCCTTGACGCTGCCGCCGGCGGCCCGCGGGAACTGCTCCGGGCCCACGGCCACGCTCACGGCCAGGGAGCCGCCGGGCACCAGGGACTTCAGCACGTCCGCCGGCAGGGACACCGTGGCCGGGGCCGTCCCGGCGTTCAGCACCACCACCGCCAGCTTGCCGTCCAGCGCCCGGGCGTAGGCGTAGACCTTGCCTTCGGTGGCCAGGGTGGTGAACGAGCCCCGGCGCAGCACCGGCGTGTCCCGGCGCAGGCGGGTGACCTGGCCGTAGAACTCGCGCAGGGCGGCCTTGCGCGGATCGCCCTCGTAGCGCCAGTCGAAGGGCCGGCGGCAGTCGGGGTCCTTGCCGCCGGTCATGCCCACCTCGTCCCCGTACCAGATGTGGGGCATGCCCACGTAGGTCATGCCGAACATCTCGGCCAGCATCAGGCGGCGCACGTCGCCGGCGCTGGTCAGGAAGCGGATGGTGTCGTGGCTGTCGATGAGGTTCATCATCACGGCCACCGACTGGGGCGGATACTGGTAGCGGCCCGGCCCCAGGCGCTGGTCGAAGGCCGCCGCGTCGATGGCGCCCTTGCCGATGAAGTCCATCACCGGGTCGCGGAAGAACTTGTAGTTCATGGTGGAGTCGAAACCCTTGGGCCCGATCCAGGCGCCGGCGTTGCCCCACAGCTCGCCCACCAGCCAGCAGTCGGGCTTGATGGACTTGCAGCGGTCGTTGAACAGCTTCCAGAACCAGTGGGGCACCTCGTTGGGCACGTCCAGCCGGAAGCCGTCGATGTCGAAGTCCCCCAGCCAGCGGTCGGCCACGCTCAGCACGTAGTCCACCACCGGCAGGTTGGGCTTCGCGTTCTTGATGTCCACGACGTCGTTCTCGTCGGCGTTGGGCCGCGAGAGGTCGTAGTTCAGGTCGGGGTGCAGCCCGAAGCCCCACCAGCAGTCGTAGTAGTCGCTGGCGTTGGGCAGGTCCCGGCCCGGCGGCAGCGGCCAGCGCTTGAACTCGTACCAGTCGTAGTACTTGCTCTTGGGCCCCTTCTCCACCGCGTCGCGGAAGGCGAAGTGCCAGTTGCCCGTGTGGTTGAAGGCCATGTCCACCACGATGCGGATGCCGTGGTCGTGGCAGTCCTTGACGAAGTCCTTGAACTCCGGCTCGGACGCGAAGTGGGGATCGATCTTCAGGTAGTCCACCGGGTCGTACTTGTGGTTGCTCATCCCCTGGTTCAGGGGGTTGAAGTAGATCACCGTGACGCCCAGGTCGGTCAGGTAGTCCAGGTGCTCGCGCACGCCGGCGATGTCGCCGCCGTAGAACGAGTAGTAGTCGGGCTTGCCGTCGGTGCGGTAGGGGCTGTGGACCAGGCCCGCCACGTCGTACCAGTCCTGGACCAGGTGGAAGTACTCGCCGTTGGTCTTGCCGGAGGGCGGCAGGGTGTGCACGCCCTCGTACCAGGGCTCGTGGAAGTCGGGATCGTTGGCCTTGTCCCCGTTGGCGAAGCGCTCGGGGAAGATCTGGTAGATGACCCCGTCCTTGGCCCACTCGGGGGTGAAGAAGGGCGGGTAGGCGTCGGCGGTGTAGACGAAGCCCGGCGCGGGCGCCGCGTCGGCCACGCCCTTGGGCCCCAGGTAGACCACGGTGTCGCCGTCCCTGTAGCGGACCGCGTATTCCAACCGGTCCCCGGCGTCGGGCAGGGTGACCGTGGTGCGGTAGTACTGGAAGGCGGCGTCGTGCTCCACCGGGGCCATGACGGCCTCCTGCGGGGCGGCGCCGTCGACGCTGTAGCGCACCGCCACCTCCTGGACGTCGTCCAGATGGGCCCGCGCCGTCAGGGAGATCTCCGTGGCCGTCAGCGGGTTGCAGGTGGAGTAGTCCATCACCGGTTCGATGTCGTCGGTGTAGATCTTGCCGTCGCCCAGGGCGATCTCGATGGTGGCGTAGGAGGCGTCCACCTTCAGCACGCTGTTCTGGCCGCCGTAGCCGTCGTCGGCGCTGGCGGGATTGCCGGGATCCTGCTGCCACTGGCCGTCCACCACGAACTTGTACTGGTAGGTGCCCTGGGGCAGCAGCAGGCTGACGGTGTAGGTGCCGTCGCCGTCGGCGTCGGTCATGGCGGTCTTGCTGTCGTTCCAGTCGTTGAAGGTGCCGGCCAGGTAGACCTGCTGCACCCCGGAGATCACCGGCGTGTAGCGGAACTCCACCTCGCGCATGGAACCGTCGGCGGCGGGGGCACCGCCGCCCGCCGCACCGGCAGCCGCACCGGCAGCCGCGCCGCCGGCCGCGCCGCCGGCAACCGCGTCCATGGCCGCCGTGCCCGCCGGCACGGTGACCACCGAGTTCTGGCCGCCGAACCCGTCGTCGGTGCCGTTGGGGTTGGCGGGGTCCGCCAGCCAGTTGCCGTCGACCACGAACTTGTACTGGTAGCTGCCCGGATCCAGGGGCAGGGTCAGGGTCCAGGCTCCGTCCTTGTTCACCATGGGATTGGCCGAGTCGCTCCAGCCGTTGAACTCGCCGGCGAGGTACACCTGGCCGGCCGAGCCCTCGTAGCGGAAGGTCACCTGGCAGGTGCCGCCGGCCGCCGGGACCTTCGCCGGAGCCGCGGCCGCCCCGCCGCCGGCGCCCGCCGCACCCGCACCCGCACCCGCACCCACCGCCAGGGTCGCCGCGCCCGCGGGCACCGTGACCAGCGAGTTCTGACCGCCGAACCCGTCGTCGGTACCCTCGGGGTTGGCGGGATCCTGCTGCCACTGGCCGTCGACCACGAACTTGTACTGGTGCTGGCCCGGCTGCAGGGGCACGGTCAGGGTCCAGACCCCGTCCACCTTCGGCATGGGGTTGGCGGCGTCGCTCCAGCCGTTGAAGTCGCCGGCCAGGCAGACCCGCTGGGCGCCGCCGGCGTAGCGGAAGGTCACCTGGCAGGCGCCGCCCGCCGCAGGCGCCGCCGCCGTGGCCGTCGCGCCGGCTGTCGCGCCGGCCGCCGCCTCGCCGCCCACCTTGAAGGCCGCCACGTCCGCCGGCACCTTGGCCACCGAGTTCTGGCCGCCGAAGCCGTCGTCGGCGGTCTGGGGATTGGTGTCGTCGGGCACCCAGTTGCCGTCCACCACGAACTTGTACATGTAGCTGCCGGGTTCCAGGGGCAGCGTCAGGGTCCAGACCCCGTCCTTGCCCACCATGGGATTGGCCGAATCGCTCCAGCCGTTGAACTCCCCGGCCAGACAGACCTGGCCCGCGCCGGGCGCGACGTGGGTGAAGGTGACCTGGACGGCCTGGGCCGCCCCGGCGGTCAGCATCAGGGCGACAAGCAGCAGCAGGGTCTTGCGGTCAGCACGCATGGATCGGGCTCCTTGGGCGAGCGTTGCCCCGTGTCCGGGGCGTTCGGGATGTCCGCCCCGGCTGGGGCGAGAGGGTGGTTGAGAGTAGCACACCGGCAGGTTCCGTCAACCCGGGCGGCAGGCCCGGGTTCCCCGGGGACCGCGGCCCGGCGCGGGCCTGGGCTCGACCGTCGGGATGTGCTATCATTTGCTTGATGATGACGTCACCCTCGCGGGGCTGCGCCCCGTGTTCCCCGGTCAGGAGCCCCACCATGCCGTCGACCGCCCCCGGCGCCCGTCGCCCCGCCCGTCGGATCGCCGCCGCGGCCCTCGCCGCCCTGATGCTGGCCCTGCTGGCCGGCTGTTCCGGGCAGGACGCCCCGCTGGCCCCGGCCCCGGATGCCGGCGCCGGCGGCGACGTGGCCAAGGCGCACGCCGACACCTTCACCCTGCGGGCGTACGGCCTGGACTCGGTGCACCTGGCCGGCTCGGTCAACGGGTGGAACGACCAGGACCCGGCCTGGGCCCTGGCCCTGCAGCCGGACGGCCACACCTGGCGGCTGGCGGCCGAGGTGCCCGACGGCCTGATGACCTACAAGTACGTGATCCGCGCCGGGACGCAGTCGGCCTGGCTGACCGACCCCGAGGCGGTGGAGGTGCAGCCCGACGGCTACAACGCCAGCCCCGCCTACTGGAACGCCTTGCGCGGCCGCGCCTTCACGGCGCCCCGGGCCCTGCCCGCACCCATCGACCGCAGCCGCCTGGTCATCTACGAGATCAACCCCAACGACTTCAGCGCCACCGGCACCTTCGCCGGCATCACCGGCGGCCTGACCGCGGGCGCGGACCTGGCGGACCTGGGCGTCAACGCGCTGGAGATCATGCCGGTGACGGCGCCCTCCTACGACGGCTGGGGCTACGACCCGGTGCTGCAGTTCGCGGTCAGCCCGTCCTACGGCTGGCCCACCACCTTCGCCCAGCTGGTGGACACGGCCCACGCCCGGGGCATGGCCGTGATCCTGGACATGGTGCTCAACCACATGGCCGGCAGCGCGCCCCTGCGGCAGCTGGACCAGTTCACCGGCCGCAACGACTTCACCACCAGCGACCCCAACCCCTGGGGCCTGGTGGAGCTGAACTGGACCAACACGGCGCTGCGGGAGCACATCCTGGCGGCCCTCTGCCACTGGATCGACGCCTACAAGGTGGACGGCTTCCGCTTCGACTACATCGGCGGCGAGCCGTACACCACGTGGTCGTGGCTGCGCAGCCAGCTCAAGGCCCGCTACCCGGACCTGCTGCTGATCGCCGAGGACTTCAACTATCCGGCCAACAGCATCACCTACGGCTACGACGCCCAGTGGGGCGGCTGCCACACCGACGGCTGGGGCGGCGGCGGCAACAACTTCAACCAGGTGATGATCACGGCCCTGACCGAGCACGGCTTCGCCTGGCGGGGGCAGCTGACCACCTCCCTCGGCGCCTTCGGCCCCGCCTACAACAACATGTGGGCCGTGGCCAACGTGGTCGGGCCGAATGCGAACTACGCGGGCGCCGCCCCGGGCGACGGCTTCAGCGACATCAAGTACCTGGAGAGCCACGACGAGAACCGGCTGGTGTGGTCGGTGGACAACCTGGGCAGCGTCGGCGCCCAGGCCGTCGGCGGCCTGGCCAAGGCCCGCCTGGGCGCGGTCATCAGCCTGACCAGCGTGGGCATCCCCATGATCTACAATGGCCAGGAGATCGGCGCGGACGAATACCGGCCCGAGGGGACGTCGCAGCACGTCATCGACTGGAACGGCGGCGACGCCCAGGTGCGCCAGGCCTACCGCCGGCTGATCCACCTGCGCCTGTCGCACCCGGCGCTGAGCAGCGAGAACGTCTTCTTCCAGTGGCGCGACGGGGGCGTGGACCAGACCGAGTACACCCTCTGTTACTGGCGGGGCAGCACCGCGGTGGCGGGCCAGGCCGAGGTGGTGGTGGTGGCCAACTTCGACCACCAGGACCACGCCTGGGACGTGCCCTTCCCCGCCACGGGCACCTGGGTGAAGTACGACCTGGAGGCGGGCAACCTGCAGTACGTTCCCGTGGAGGCGGCCACCGTGCCCCTGACGGTGCCCGCGTCCACCGGCTGGGTGTTCGTGCGGGGCGGCGGCATCTCGGGCGTGCCCGACTGACCGGCCGCCCGGCGGCGCGTTCGGGACTTGCCGGGGGCCGCCGCTGTGGTACGCTCCCGGAACTGAGTCACCCGCGGCAACCATCCGGGAGCATGACCGTGGCGCGAGTCGTCCTCGACCAGGTGAGCAAGACCTACCCCGGCGGCGTGCTGGCCGTCCATCCCATGGACCTGGAGATCGCCCACGGCGAGTTCGCCGTGCTGGTGGGGCCGTCCGGCTGCGGCAAGTCCACCACCCTGCGCATGATCGCCGGGCTGGAGGATGTCACCGCCGGCACCGTCAGCATCGGCGACCGGGTGGTCAACGACGTGGAGCCCCGCGACCGCAACATCGCCATGGTCTTCCAGAGCTACGCCCTCTACCCCCACATGACGGTGCGGGACAACATGGCCTTCGGGCTGAAGATGCGGCGCATGGCCAAGGCGGACATCGTCCGCCGGGTGGGAGAAGCGGCCGCCATGCTGGGCATCGCCGAGCTGCTGGACCGCAAGCCGCGGGCCCTCTCGGGCGGCCAGCGCCAGCGGGTGGCCCTGGGCCGGGCGCTGGTGCGCGATCCGGACGTGTTCCTGTTCGACGAGCCCCTGAGCAACCTGGACGCCAAGATGCGGGTGCAGATGCGCACGGAGATCGCACGCATCCACCACCAGTTGGCCGCGACGATGATCTACGTGACCCACGACCAGACCGAGGCCATGACCCTGGGCCAGCGCATCGTGGTCATGAAGGACGGGGTGGTGCAGCAGGTGGCGGCGCCGCTGGAACTGTACAAGCATCCGGTGAACGCCTTCGTGGCCGGGTTCATCGGCTCGCCGGCCATGAACTTCCTGGCCGGACGGTTGGACCGGCGGGACGGGCTGCACTTCGTGCCGTCCCACGATCCCACACCCCTGCCCCTGCCCGAGTCGTACGCCCCGCCGGCGGCCGCCCTGGACCGGGACCTGCTGCTGGGGGTGCGGCCGGAGCACGTGCGGGCCGGCGAGCCGGGCCGGCCGGGACCGGACGCCTTCGCCACGCCGGTGCAGGTGATCGAGTCCCTGGGCAACGAGACCCTGCTCTACTTCGACGTGGCCGGCGGCACCTTCGTGGTGCGCACGCCCGGATCGGCCGCCGCCGCGGTGGGGCAGCCCGTGCCCCTGACCCTCGTGCCGGAGCACATCCATCTCTTCGCCCCGGACGCGGGCGGAAAGGCGCTGGCCTGAGCGCACCGGCGCCGGCCCCGTTGTGGCGGGATGTGGTAGAATGGCGGCGGACGGACAACCCGGAGGATCCCGCGCCATGACTCCCCGCCACGCCCTGGGCGGCCTTGCCGCCGCTTTCCTGCTCGGTCTCGCCCTGCCGGCGGTCGCCGCCACCGGCGTGCACACCACCTACCTGTGGCACATGCACCAGCCCATCTACTGGCCGGATGCGAGCACCTGGTCCCCGGGCCGCTACGAGACCGCCTACGAGACCATCACCCTGGGCCACGGCCAGAACGACGTGTTCGCCATCTTCAACGCGGACGACCGGGTGGGCGACTACCAGGCCTACCCGCGGGACGCCCTGGCGATGGTGCTGGACCTGCCCGACGCCGGGGCGCAGGTCTCGTTCGCCGGGGCGCTGATCGAGAACATCGCGAGCCTGGGCGCCGCCGGCTGGAACGGTGGGCGCTACGCCACGAACTGGTACGCCCCTTACCGCACGGCCATCGGCTGGACCACCTCGGCCGGCCAGCCGCGGCTGGACCCGGTGATCTCGGGCTTCCACCACGCCATCAATCCCCTGCTGGACGCCAACGCCCTGGCCATGGAGCTGGCCACGGCGCGCGTCATCTGGCCCCAGGCCTGGGGCGCGGGCGCGATCTCCGAGGGGTTCTTCCCCGCGGAGATGTGCTTCAGCGAGCGGATGATCCCGCAACTCGTGGCGGCGGGCGTCCAGTGGAGCATCGTGCCGGACCTGCACCTGGGGCGCGCGTGCGCCGGCTACCCCTACCAGGCCCAGCTGGACAACTGCGATCCCCCCAACCCGGCCGACCAGGTGAACCCGGCCCAGGCCGACTGGACCAACCACACCATCAGCCGCGGCGTCACCCTGAAGGTGCCCTACCCCTTCGGCTTCACGCCCCACCGGGCGCGCTGCGTGGATCCGGAGACGGGCGCCGCCGACACCCTGGTGGTGGTGCCGGCCGCCGACGCCATGGGCTGGGAGGAGGGCTACGGCCTGTTCGGCACCGGGGGCGTCGACGCCATCGCGTCCGCCAACGATCCCGCGCGGCCCATGCTGGTGCTCTTCGCCCACGACGGCGACAACGCCTGGAGCGGCGGGTGGAGCTACTACCACGAGAACGTCGCCAACTTCGCCCACGCGGCGGCGGCGCAGGGCTACACCCCCACCACCGTGGCCACCTACCTGGCGCAGCACCCGGTGCCCGCCGACGACGTGGTCCACCTGGAGGACGGCGGCTGGGTCAACGCCGACGGGGACTTCGGCTCGCCCCAGTACATCAACTGGAACTGGCCGCCGGTGGACGCCGCGGGGCAGTTCGACATCCCCGGCGGCTGGGCCGAGGACGAGCGCAACTGGGCCGTGCTGACCGCGGCCCAGAACCGGGTGGAGACGGCGGCGCAGATCATGGGCACCGTCGATCCGGCGAAGGTGGTCGATCCCCTGGCCGGCGCCAACGCCGCCGAACGCGCCTGGCACTTCCTGCTGGCGGGCTACGAGAGCGGCTACATGTACTACGGCACCAGCCTGGACATGGAGATCAAGGCCACCCTGGCCTGCAACCAGGCCGTGGCCCTGGCCGACCCGGTGCTGGCCACGGGGCCCGACCTCACGGCGCCCACCATCTGGCTGCCCCAGCGCCTGCCCTGGAACCCGGGCGGAATGGGCGGCGGCAGCCTGTGGGGCTGGCCGTCGGGGGACGGCGCGGCCATGACCTCGGCGTTCCACGTCTGGACGTTCGTCCACGACGCCGCGGGCCTGGCCCGGGTGGAGCTGCTGGTGCGCGAGGACGGCGACGGCGTGAACGACCCCGCCACCGACGCCAACGAGACCTACGCCGGCGGTCCGGGCGTCAGCGCCTGGCTGGCCACCCCCATGAACCGGCGCATCATGCCCGTGGGCGAGCCCTGGGACATGCCCGGCGTGGACCTGACGGTGCTGCCGGCCCACATCGCCGACGAGTACTGGCTCGCGCTGTCCGGCTACAGCGGCGTGCTGCTGGACTACTGCGTCGAGGCCGAGGACCTCCAGGGCAACGTCAAGCGCTCGCCCATCCAGCACGTGTACGTGGGCACCGGCGACGAGGGCGGCGGGGGCGGGACGACGGGCTTCGTCATGGACGGCCAGGCCGACGCCGACGCGCCCGTGGTGGCCACCGGCGACGTGACCCTGCGGGCCGCCGTCAAGGACGGCTGGCTGTACGTGGCCGGCGACGGGCCCTCGGTCCGGCCGGGGTACGACGACTTCCTGCTGGTGGGCGACGCCGGCGCAGGGACCCACGCCGCGCCGTGGGCCAAGGCCGGCCAGGTGGTGCCATGGCAACGCCTGCTGGCCCGGGAGACGGGCAACGGCTGGGCCGGCTGGTTCGACGGCAGCGAGGCGCTGCTGAACGACACCGGCCAGGTGCTGGCGACGGGCGTCGTGCTGGAGGGCGCCATCGACCTGGACGCGCTCTACCCCGGCGGCCGGCCGGACTCGCTTCTGGTGGCCGCCGTGCAGTATGCTTCGCCCGACGGCGGCGTCCTGGCCGGTCAGGCACCCGCCGGTGACGGCGACGGGAACGTCGAGGCCGCCGAGTATGCGGTCATCCGGCTGGCGGTCTCGGGCGTGCCGGACGCCGGCCGCAGCCTGCAGGTGACGGCGTGGCCCAACCC
Organism: Candidatus Krumholzibacteriia bacterium; assembly: GCA_963825035.1. Taxonomy (GTDB): domain Bacteria; phylum Krumholzibacteriota; class Krumholzibacteriia; order LZORAL124-64-63; family LZORAL124-64-63; genus JACZKN01. Next base: position 170,540 of record CAWGRT010000017.1, read on the forward strand.
CTTCAACGCCCGGGTCCGCCTGGCGGTGGACGGGGTGCCCGACGGCGAGGTCACCGTCACCCTGCACGACCTGGCCGGCCGCCGGGTCTGCACCCTGCGCACCGCCGCGCGCGGCGGCCGCGCCCTGCTGGCCTGGGACGGCACCGACGACACCGGCCGCGCCCTGGCCAGCGGCGCCTACTTCGCCCGCGTGAGCGGCCCCGGCGGGCCGGCGGTCACGCGCCTGAGCCTGGTCAAGTAGGCCGCCGCGGGGCGGCCGATCACGGAGGATGCCGATGTCGAAGCTCCTGGTCCCCCCGGTCCCCCTGGTCATGATGGCAGCCCTGCTGGCCGTCGGCACCGCCGCCGCGGCCCCCACCCTGGACGAGCTGGCCATCACGGTGACACCGGACCATCCGCGGGAGTTCATCTTCACCGACAAGGGCGCCGCCCACCTGGCGGGCGAGGCCGTGGGCCCGGACACCCGCAGCTACCACGGATTCTACGTGGCGATGCACGAGCTGGTGGACGGCTGGGTGCTGCGCCTGGAGGACGGCACCGAGGTGGGGCCGGCCACCGCCGTGGCCGCCGGCGTCACGCCCGATCGGCTGGTGCGGACGCATCGCCTGCCCGACGGCACCGGAATCACCGAGACCGTCGAGCTGTTCGACCGGGAGAACGGCTTCCGGGTGACCTACGACGGGGTCCCCTCGGGGCGTTTCCATTTCGCGCCGCGGATCGACATGCGCTTCCTGTGGAAGGTGACCCAGCCCGCGTACGAGACGCGCTGGGAGGACCACACCCTGCTGGTCTGCCGGCAGGACGCGCTGGACGTGGAGCCCGACCCCGCCCACCCCCGGTGGCTGGCCGTGACCGTGCGCGGGACCGACGCCTTCACGCCGGACGGCCGGTACGTGCCGACGACCTACCCCAAGAGCCTGGCGCGCAAGGCCATGGAGCGGGCCACGCCCTGGCTGCCCGGTACGCTGGACGGATTCATCCCGCCCCGCGGGCCGGGCGGCCGGGTGGAGGCGGTGTTCGCGGCGGACACCGAGGCGGCGGCGGCGGCGGCGCGGGCGGCCCGGCTGCGGGCGGACGCCTTCGATCTGCTGGCGGCCCGGCGCGCGCGGCTGCAGGAGCTGATCGACGCCACGGCCGTCACCACCGGCGTCGCGCGGGACGACCACGCGCTGGCCTGGGCGCGCGTGTCCCTGGACAACCTGATCATGGACCAGCGCGGGCCCGGCCTCTACGCGGGCTTCTACTGGTTCACCACCTACTGGGGCCGCGACACCTTCATCAGCCTGCCCGGCGCGTGCATCGTCGATGGTGACTTCGCTATGGCGAAGACGCTGCTGCGCTCGTTCGTGGGCTACCAGGACACCGATCCGGACAGCCCGCGCCTGGGGCGCATCCCGAATTTCGTGACCGTGGACCAGGTGCAGTACGCGGGCGTCGACGGCACCTGGTGGTGCGTGCGGGCCATCGACGAGTTGTGGAAGCAAAGCGGGGACGACGCCTTCGCCACCGAGATGGCGCCGGTGGTCTTCCGCGCGGTGGAGGGCGCCCTGGCCAAGGCCGTGGACGATCAGCTCTTCCTGACCCACGGCGACGGCGAGACCTGGATGGACGCCGGCGGCGAGCAGCACCCCTACTCGCCGCGGGGCAACCGCGCGGTGGAGGTGCAGGCCCTGTGGCACCGGGGGCTGCGGGTGGCGGCGCGGCTGGCTGCGCTGACCGGGGATGACGCGCGGGCGTCCCGGTACGACGATCTGGCGGGCCGGCTGGCCGACCACTTCGATCGCGACTTCTGGGTGGACGGCAAGCTCGTCGATCACCTGAACGCGGACGGCACCCCGGACACCCAGCTCAGGCCCAACGGGCTGCTGGCGGTGCTGGCCTCGCCCTCGCTGTTCAACCCGGCGCAGCGGGCCGCGGTCACCGCCGAGGACGCGCCGCTGGTCAAGCCGTGGGGCGTGCAGTCATTGGCCGAGTCCGACCCGGCGTTCCACCCGCACCACCTCGACCTGGCCAAGTACTACTACGACGAGGCCTACCACAACGGCGACGTCTGGCTGTGGCTGTCGGGCGCCTGGATCTCGGCCCTGAACCGGCCCGCCGACGGCTTCGGCCAGACACGCATGCTCATGGACGAGGTCCTGGACGAAGGCGCCGTGGGCACCCTGCAGGAGATCCGCGACGGGGCCGAGGCCGCCGGCAACGACGAGTTCGGCGGCGCCACCAGCCAAGCCTGGTCGCTGGCCGAGCTGCTGCGGAACGCCGTGCAGGACTACGCGGGGCTGAAGCCCGACCTGACGGCCGAGCCGCCGGTGGTGCGGGTGGCGCCCAGCCTGCCCGACGGGTGGCCGGCCTTGACGGTGCGCTCGCGGGTCGGCGCGGTGGGGTGCGTGCTGACGGTGGCGGCGGGTGCGGCGCCGGTGCTGGCGTTCGACGGGGAGCCCGCGGCGGGCTGGACTTACGAGCTGGTCGGGACGAATGGAGCCGTTCGCACGGGCCGGGTCGCGGCCGCGGATGGCGCCTGGCAGGTGGTCTGGGAATGAGCGGACCGCCGGCGATCCTGCGCACAACCCCGCGGACACCCGGGAGATAGCGCCATGCCCGGTTTCGACCCCCTCGCCGCCGGCGCCGCCCTGGGCGTCCTCGTGTTCGGCGTCCTGGCGCGCCGGGCCTCGGCCCGCGTCTGGTACGTGGACGCGGACGGCGACGGCGTGTCCGCCCGCAGCGTCCTCGGCACGCTGGCGTTGATCTGCCTGGTGGTGTTGGTGGCGCGGCTGGTCTAGCCGGTCAGTCGCCGGCGCCCCCCTCAGCCCTTCCGCCCCGTGACCAGGAACAGCGGATAGGCCCGCCGCCGCCCCCCGCGCTCCCGGTGCATCACGTAGGGCGTCGTGCGCGCCACGTCGACCAGGCCGCGGTCGCCGAAGATCCGGACCATGGCCTCGGGGTCGATCCCGTCGTGCACCGTTTCGGTATCGCCGTGGAACGAGCCGTCGCCGTCGGGCTCGAAGTCGCAGACGGCCAGCCGGCCGTCCGGGCGCAGGCGGTCGACAAGCGCGGCGATGGTCGCCGCGTAGTCCTCGACGTGGTGCATGGTCATCAGCGAGACGATCACGTCATAGGCGTCCGGCAGGCGGGGCGGCGATCCCTCCAGCAGCAGCGTGTCGGCCTTCGCGACGCCGCGCGCCGCGATCTTGCGCCGCACCTGCTCCAGCATGCCCGCCGAGGGATCGGCGAAGGTGATGGCCGCCACGCCGTCGGCCGCGTCCAGCAGCGCGAACCCCAGCAGCCCGGTGCCGCTGCCGAACTCCAGGGCGTGCAGGCCGGCCCGGCCGGCCAGCAGCGGCGCGACGCCGGCGGCCACCGCCACGGCGCGCTCGCGGGCCTGCGGGTCCTCGTCCCACTGGGCGGCGGCCTCGTCGAAGTGTGCGGACACGGTGCGATCCTTCCGTCGGGGCACGCTCCCCTACTTCTCGATCTCCTTGTGCTTGAGCAGCCAGACCCCCACGGCGGCCGCGACGAGCCCCACCAGCAGCAGCACGATGACCGACTGCACCCGCGGCACCGGATCCCGGTGCACCGCCGCCATGAGCAGGCCCTTGAGCACGCCGGGCAGGTCGTTGGCCTGGACCGCGGGCCGGTCCACCAGGTTCTGCAGGTGGAAGCGCAGGCTCAGCTCCTGCACCCGCGCCGGCACGTTGGCCACCATGTTCTCCCAGCCGAAGGCGAAGATGATGGCCGGGAACACGGGCTTCTTGAACCAGGTGCCCATGGCCGCGAACACCGCCGTGTAGGCCCAGGCCCCCAGGGCGATGATGGCGAAGGTCACCAGGTACAGCCGCAGGAAGTCCCAGGTGATCACCGACAGGCCGCCGCTGACCATCACCAGGAAGCACAGGGCCAGGGACAGGGACAGCATGGCCGCCGCCGTCACCTGGGCCGCCGCCAGCCGCCCGATGAAGATGGCCCGGCGCCGGATGGGCCGGGTCCAGGCGTAGACGATGGTCCCCTCCTCCACCTGCTCGCCGATGGCCGACACGCCCACGGCCATGGCCACGATGGGGATCAGGAAGGGGATGATGGCGCTGTGGGTCAGGCCGGTCATCTGCATCTGGGCGGTGATGCCTTCGTTGGGGAACCAGATCCTGACCACGGCCACGACGATCACCGGCAGCAGGTTGATCAGGCCCAGGGAGATGAGGCGGCGCCGGCGGGCCATCTCGCGCAGGCTGAACAGGCCCAGCCACAGCACGGCCTGCAGGCTGGGCAGGGGCGTCACGGCGACGGTGCCGGCGGCGGGCGCGGCCGGGCGCGGCGGGGTGGGGGCGGCGGTCTCGGTCACGGTCCCGTCCTTCGGTCAGCGTTCGGTCAGGTACTGGAAGACGGCCTCCAGGCTGTCGTCCAGGGTGACGATCTCGTCCAGGGTCAGCCCGTGCGCCAGCACCCAGCCGGGCAGGCTGCGGTAGAACTCCACGGCGTGGTCGGTGCGCACCACCACGCGCCGGTCGCTCTCCAGCTCCACCGACACCACGTGGTCGCGGCCGATCAGGAACCCGGCCAGGCTGCGGGCGTCGGGCGAATCCAGGGCGACGGTGGTGGGATGCTCGGGAATCTTGTCGCGGATCTCGGTCACCGAGCCCTCGGCCAGGACCTTGCCCCGGTCGATGAGCACGATGTCGCTGGTCATGGACTCCACCTCGGGCAGGATGTGGCTGGACACCAGGACCGTGCGCCCTTCCTGGCCCAGCTCCTGCACCAGGTCGATGGACTGCTTGCGCGAGACCGGATCCATGCCGTTGAGCGGCTCGTCCAGGAAGATCACGTCCGGGTCGTGGGCCAGGGCCTGGGCCAGCTTCAGCTTCTGCGCCATGCCCTTCGAATAGCCGCCGCAGCGGCGGTTGGCCGCGGCCGTCAGCTCGAAGCGCTCCAGCCAGTAGTCCACGCGGCGCACCGTCTCGGCCTTGCCGAAACCCATCAGGCGCAGGGACAGCGACAGGAACTCGCGGCCGGTCATCCACTCGGGCAGGGCCTCGCTTTCGGGGCAGAAGCCCACCCGGCGGTACCAGCCCACCTCGTGGCGCAGCTCGCGCCCGAACACCCGCACCGAGCCCTGGCTGGGCTCGATCAACCCGGCCAGCATCTTGAACAGGGTCGACTTGCCGGCGCCGTTGGCCCCCAGCAGCCCCACCACGCCCGCGCCGATGCTCAACGTGCAGCTGTTGACGGCCACCACCTCGCCGAACCACTTGCCCACCCGGTCGGCGGTGATCCGCGCCGCCCCCGCCTCCACGCCCGCGCCGATGGTGTTCATGACACCACCTCCACCGGGCGGATGCGGCGGTACAGCACCCAGATCGCCAGGGCCGTCCAGGCCGTCACCACCACCACGCTCGCCACCTGGGGAATGCCCAGCCGCGGCCCCGTCCCGAAGATCAGGGACCCCGCGTTGTGGTACTGGCCCAGGAAGTTGGCGGCCTCGAAGGCGTCGCGCCCCAGGCCCCGGGCGATGCCGCCGATGGCCTCGGATCCCATCACCAGGATCGTCCACCAGACCATCACGTAGATGGTGCGCTTGCCCAGGCTGCTGAAGGCCAGCAGCACCAGCCCCATGCTGGCGCCGGTCAGGGAACAGTAGAGCAGGGCCCGCAGGGGCGTCAGCAGCAGCAGGTCCAGGCCCGTGGCCCCCGGCGCGATCACGTAGGAGAAGAGGCACAGGAGCCACACGGGCACCAGGGTCATCAGGCAGTAGAAGAAGACGATGATCAGCGCCTTGCCCGCCACGTACTGCTTCAGGTCCAGGGGCCGCGAGAAGTACAGGGACAGCCCGTTGTCCTGCCGGTCCTGGGCCACCAGCCCCGCCCCGATCACGGCGGTCACCGCGAACACGGCGAAGCGCTGCATCTCGATGAAGCGCAGGAAGCCCTCGGGGTCGATGCTGGTCCACCCGCCCCCCAGCAGCTTGGTCAGCTCGCCGGCCTTCAGGGTGAAGTAGATGATGGCGCCCTTGATCACCGCGGGCACCAGGGCCACCAGGGCCATGAACAGCACGCCCTTGTGCTTGAGGCCCGCGCCGATGCCGCGCCGGGCGATGACCCACCAGGCCGGGTAGGCCCGGCGGCCGGAGGGTTCCCAATGGGTGTATCCGCGGTCGTAGACCGGCATGTCAGGCCTCCACCATGCGATAGAATTCCTCGGCCAGGCTCACGGGACGGCGGCGCAGCCGGCGCAGGGCGTAGCCGCAACCCGCGGCCACGCCGAGGATGGCGTTGACGCCCACGGACGCGTCCCAGGCCCCGTCCCGCTCCGCGGCCGTCCCCAGGCGCTGCATGTCCAGGGTCACCAGCAGCAGCCGGCGATCCTCCTTCACCTCGGCGCCCAGACCCACCAGGCCCTGCACGAAGGCCTCCTGGTCGCCGAAGCCCTCCACCTCGAACACCTGCAGGGGCCGGCGCGCCGCCTCGTCCACGCGCTCGCGGGCCAGCAGTTCGCCCTTGCGCAGCACCAGGATCTCCCGGCACACCGCCTCCACGTCCGCCAGCAGGTGGGTGGAGAGGATCACGCCCAGGTTCTTGTTGCGGGCCAGGTCGGCGATCAGCTCGAGGATGGCCACGCGCCCCCGCGGGTCCAGGCCGCTGGTGGGCTCGTCCAGGAAGATCCAGTCGGGATCGTGGACCAGGGCCTGGGCCAGCTTCAGGCGCTGCTTCATGCCCTGGCTGTACTTGTCGCAGGGACGGTAGCGCTCGTCGGCCAGGCCCACGTAGTGCAGCACCTCGTGGGCGCGCTGCATGGCGTCGCGGGCGGGCATGCCCGACAGCTCGCCCAGGTAGGCCACCAGGCCCACCCCGGAGAAGCCGGGGATGATGCCGCCGCGCTCGGGCATCCAGCCCAGGCCGGCCCGGGCCAGGCGCGCCTCGCGGCTCATGTCGTGCCCCAGGACGGTGACCTTGCCCGGCGCCAGGGGCACGTGCCCCAGCAGGCAGCGCAGCAGGGTGGTCTTGCCCGATCCGTTGGGGCCCAGCAGCCCCACGGCGCCCTTCTCGAGGGTGAACGAGACCCCGCGCAGGACCGGTTCCCGGGCGTACGCGAAGTGCAGATCCTCCACGTTCAGGCTGGTTTGCGTGCGGTTGACTTTGATGTCTCACCCGTCCATGTTAGGCGATGGAAGCGGCGAATCCGCCAAGGACGAAACCGGTCCGCGGATTGTTTCAGGCGGCGCGGCGGAAGTGAACCCGTTTTTTGCCCCGCACCCCGGAGACAGACGCAGACCCACGAGGGAAGGTTGCCATGCCCGTCGCCCGGATCCGCACCGCCGAGTCCGTCACCGCCGGCCACGCCGACAAGCTCTGCGACCAGATCGCCGACGCCATCCTCGACGACATCCTGACCCACGACCGCTTCGCCCGCGTCGCCTGCGAGGTGCTGGTGACCACCGGCATGGTGGTGGTGACGGGCCAGATCACCACCAAGTGCTGGGTGGACATCTCGGGCATCGTGCGCCGCACCATCGCCCGGGTGGGCTACAACGACCCGGTCATCGGCTTCGACCACGCGTCGTGCGCCGTGGTGGTGCTGCTGGAGGAGCAGTCGGGCGACGTGGCCCTGGGCGTGGACCGCAAGGGCGCCGGGGACCAGGGCGTGTGCGTGGGCTTCGCCACCGACGAGGGCGCCCGCCTGCCCGTGGACACGGCGCTGATGCCGGTGCCGGCCTACCTGGCCAACCGCCTGGCCGAACGCCTGGAGGCCATCCGCCACGAGGGCCGCCTGGACTACCTCTACCCCGACGGCAAGGTGCAGGTCTCGATCCGCTACGCCGACGACCGGCCCGTGGCCCTGACCGACGTGGTGGTCTCGGCCCACCACCACGAGGGCGCCGATCTGGCCCGGCTGCGCCGCGACCTGAAGCGCCTGGTGATCAAGCCGGTGCTCGGGCCCACCGGCCTGCTCGGCAAGGACACCACCCTGTGGATCAACCCGGTGGGCCCCTTCGCCGAGGGCGGCCCCCGCGCCGACACGGGCCTGACCGGCCGCAAGATCACCGTCGACTGCTACGGCGACGCCTGCGCCCACGGGGGCAGCGCCTTCAGCGGCAAGGATCCCACCAAGCCCGACCGCACCGGCAGCTACGGCGCCCGCTGGGCCGCCAAGAACCTGGTGGCCGCCGGCCTGGCCCGGCGCTGCGCGGTGGAGCTGGCCTACGTCATCGGCCACCCGCGGCCGGTGGCCGTGTCCGTGGACACCTTCGGCACCGGCAAGCTGCCCGACGACGCCCTGGCGGCCCTGCTGGCCGCCGAGTTCGACTTCTCCCCCGCCGGCATCATCGAGGATCTGGACCTGCGGCGCCCCATCTACGGGCCCACGGCGGTGTACGGCCACTTCGGCCGCCCGGGCCTGGACCTGCCCTGGGAGAGGCTGGACCGGGTGGACGCCCTCAAGGCCGCAACCGCGGCGCTGAGGAAGCCGGCGCGCCGCCCCCGCACCAAGGATACCAAACGATGAAGGGAGGCAAGTGATGGCCGACCAGCCCAAGCGCGAGCCCGGCTTCGCCACCATCTGCGTCCACGGCAAGAAGCACCTGGACAAGCACGAGATCGGCCGGCCCATCCGCGCCGTGAGCACGCCCATCTTCCAGAGTTCCACCTTCGCCTTCGAGAACGTGGAGCACGGCGCGGCCGTGTTCCGCGGCGAGGATCCCAGCTACGTCTACACCCGCCTGGGCAACCCCACCCAGGCGGCCCTGGAGACGGAGCTGGCCTTCCTGGAGCAGGGCGAGGCGGCCCTGGCCCTGGCCAGCGGCATGGCGGCGGCCACCACGGCGGTGCTGACCTGCTGCCGCACCGGCGACCACATCGTGGCCGGCGACACCCTCTACGGCGGCACCCACCAGCTCTTCACCCAGACCCTGCCGCGCCTGGGCATCGCCGTGACCGAGGTGCCGGCGGCCGACCCGCAGAACTTCGCCGACGCCATCACCGAGCGCACGAAGCTGGTCTACCTGGAATCGCCCGCCAACCCGACCCTGGTGCTGACGGACATCGCGGCCGTGGCGGAGATCGCCCACGCCCGCGGCGTGCCCGTGCTGGTGGACAACACCTTCTGCACGCCCTACCTGCAGAACCCGCTGACCCTGGGCGCGGACATCGTGCTGCACTCGGCCACCAAGTACATCGGCGGCCACGGCGACACGGTGGCCGGCATCCTGGTGGGCAGGCAGGACTGGATCCTGCAGGCGCGCATGGAGATCCTGCGCGACGTGGGCGGCTGCATCTCGCCCTTCAACGCCTGGCTGCTGCTGCGGGGCCTGAAGACCCTGCCCGTGCGCATGGACCGCCACATGGAGAACGCCATGGAGGTGGCCCAATTCCTGGCCTACCACCCCAAGATCACCGAGGTCATCTACCCCGGCCTGAAGACCCACCCCCAGCACGCCCTGGCCAAGCGCCAGCAGCGCGGCTTCGGCGGCATGATCAGCTTCATGGTCGAGGGCGGGCGCGAGGCCGGCCGCACGGTCATGGACAGCGTGCAGCTGTGCACCCTCGCGGTCAGCCTGGGCGACGTGGACACCCTGATCGAGCACCCCGCGTCCATGACCCACTCCACCTACGGCGAGGACGAGCTGAAGAAGGTGGGCATCGATCCGGCCATGGTGCGGCTGTCGGTGGGGCTGGAGAACGTGGAGGACATCATCGCCGACCTGCGGCAGGCCCTGGCGCGGATCTAGGCCGGCGTCAGGCTTCGGCGGCCTCGTCCTCCTCCTCCAGGAAATAGTTGAAGTCCTCCGCCTCCTCGGCGTGGAGCAGGTCGTAGACGTGCGCCGGCGTGCGGGCCTCCATGAGCTGCCCCCGCAGGTTGGGATCCGAGCCCAGGGTCCGCGCCAGCACCGCCTGCACCTCCAGCCGCCGCCGCGACTCCTCGGGCGGCGAGGCCAGCAGCACCAGCACCCGCAGGGGCAGGCCGTCGGGGGTGCCCAAGGGCAGCCCGCGGGCGCTGACGGCCATCACCCCCACCAGGGGCAGCCCCGGCGGCAGATCGGCGTGGGGCACGGCCAGGCCGCGCCCGATGCAGGTGGACATCTGCCGCTCCCGCGCCAGCACCCGCTCCAGCAGGTCGCGGCGGTCCACCGCCAGGCCGTGGCTGGCCACCAGCAGGTCCACCAGCTTGCCCAGGGCCTCGTCCTTGGTGGCCGCCTGGAAGTCGGTGACGATGTTCTCCTCATGGATGAAATCGATCAGCCGCGGCCGGTCCATGCCCAGGTTGCCCGAGCGGGCCAGCCCCAGGCGCGTGGTCACCGGCCCGACGATCTCGTTCAGCGCCACCGAGGTCACCCCCACCGCCAGGACCAGGGGCGCCATGCCGCCGAACAGGGGGTTGTCGGTCAGGTCCAGCAGCAGGCCGACGGCCACCCCCGCCTGGGGCAGCAGGGCCGGCCCCAGCCAGCGCCGGGTGCTGGGCGGCGCGCCGGCCAGGCGCATGGCTCCCGACGCGGCCAGGATCTTGCCCGCCGCCCGGGCCCCCACGAACAGGGCCACCAGCAGCCAGCCCTGCCGCAGGAAGCCGAAGTCCAGCTCCAGGCCCGCCAGGGTGAAGAACACCGCCAGCACCGCCGGTTCGAAGTTGGCGAACACCCGGTGGCCGATCTCCTCCTTGGCCGGCGCCAGGTTCACGATGGTCATGCCCAGCACCAGGCAGGCCAGCAGGTTGGACACGCCCACCAGGTCCGCCAGCCCCGTCACCAGGAAGATGGAGATGACCGAGACCATGGTCACCTGCTCGGCCTGCACCACCTTGCGCGTGCCCGCCACCAGCAGGCCGCCCACGGCCCCGCCCAGCAGCAGCGCCCCGCCCAGTTCCCGCAGGGGCGCCACCAGCACCCGCGCCAGGGTCGCGCCGCCCGCCGGATCCAGGGTCACCTCCACCGCGGCCGAGGCCATCTCGAACAGGGCGATGCAGGCGATGTTGTTGAAGGCCACCGCCGCCACCAGGGTGCGGACGAACACGCCCTTGCTGCGGGTCTCCTTGACCACGGCCATCACCGTGGCCGGCGCCGTGGACACGGCCAGCGCCCCGAAGATGACGGCGAAGGGCCAGCCGCGCCCGGCCGCGGTCAGGGCCAGATGGACCAGCGCCGGAGTCAAGGTGATCTCCAGCAGCAGCAGCAGCCCCAGGCGGCGCAGGGAGTTGCGCATGCGCCGGAAGTGCAGGTGCGTGCCCACATCCACGGCGATCAGGCCCAGGGCGAAGTGGACGATGGGCCGCAGGGAGAGGGCCGCCTCGTGGCCCAGCAGGTGCAGCGCCGACGGCCCCAGCAGGACCCCGGCGATGATCTGCCCGGTGACCGACGGCAAGCGCAGACGGCGGGCTGCCTGGCCGCCCAGGGCGCCCGCCGTCAGCAGCACCGCCAGGACGAAGAGGGGGTTGTCGGCGGGTATCGGCATGGGGCCATGATGCACGCAACCTGCGGCCGGCGCCACCGCGGAGGTCGGGACCGATTCCGGTCGGGGCACTGGTTGACCCCTGTCACCACTTCTCCTAGCATGCTATGTTGAGTTCCACCGCCCCGACACCGTCGGTGCGCGGGGCCAGGGCCCGTTGGCGGAAGAGGTTTCGAGGGTGATCACGTCTCGCCGCATCCTGACCGTCACCGCCGCCGCCGGCATCCTCCTGTGGCTGGCCGATGCGGTGGTCGACGCCCTGGTCTTCGGCGAAGGCACGGTTGCCCAGCAGATCCTCCGGCCCGACGGCCACGAGATCTACGTGCGGGTCCTCGCCCTGGCCTTCCTGGCGATCGCCGGCCTGGCCTGGAGCGCCGAGGCCCGCCGCGCCGCGGAGCAGCGCCGCGACCTGGCGGCCCGCGAGGCCGACTACCGCGCCCTGGTGGACGGCGCCCCCGACTGCGTGATGGCCAACGTCGGGGGGCGGATCATCTTCGCCAACCAGCAGGCCCTGGATTTCCTCGGCTACCGCGACCTGGCCGCCTTCGGCGACATCTCCATCTTCGCGCTCATCCACCCCGAGGACCGCGACTTCGCCATGGAGCGGCAGCGCCAACTCCACCGTCTCGGCATCGTGGCTCCCACCGAGATGCGGGTGCGCCGGGCCGACGGGGTGTACGCCACGGTCCTGGTCCAGGGCGCGCCGCTGACCTTCGGCGGGCGCAAGGCCATCATGTCGGTGTTCCGGGACATCACCGCCGACGTGGAGACCCGCCGCGATCTGCTGGCCAGCCGCGAGCGCCTGAGTCTGGCCCTGGAGGCGGCCCAGGACGGGGTTTGGGACTGGGACATCCCCTCCGGACGCATGGTCTACAGCCGCTCGTGGGCGGCCATGCTGGGCCTCGACCTGGAGGACGTGCCGCCGGACCAGTCCACCTGGGCAACGCTGATCCACCCCGACGACCGGATCCGGGCCGGGTCCCTGCTGCAGGCGCACCTGCGGGGCGAGGTGCCCGTGTTCGAGACCGAGGTCCGCCTGCGCCACGCCCGCGGCCATTACCTCTGGGTCCTGGACCGGGGCAAGGTGGTGGAACGCGATCCGGACGGCGCGCCGGTGCGCATGACCGGCACCCACCGCGACATCACCGACCGCAAGGAGGCCGAGCTGGCCCTGGAGGTGCGCAACCGGCTGGCCGAGACCTTCCTGACGGGCTCGGGACCGGGCATCTACATCGACGTGCTGGCCCTGATCTGCGACGCCACCGACAGCCCCGCCGGCCTGCTGGGCACCTTCGACACCGACGGCGACCTGCGCGTGGCCGCCGCCCGGCCCCAGGCCGACACGGCGCTGGTGCCCGCCGAACGCCTGGCGCCCCTGCTGGCCCGGGTGGCCCGGCTGGACCACGCCGAGATCGCCAACGAACCCGTGGACCTGGACGGCGGCGGCCGTTCCCTGCGGGGCGCCGTGGCCGTCCCCATCTCCACCCGCGACCAGGTGCTCGGGGTGCTGGCCATCGCCGACCGCAAGACCCCGTACCGGCCGTCGGACCGGGCCTTCCTCGAGTCCCTGGCAGGCTACCTGGCGCCCATCATGTCCTCGCACCTGGCCAACGAGGTGGCCGAGGCCCAGCTGCGCCAGGCCCAGAAGATGGAGGCCCTGGGCGCCCTGGCCGGGGGCATCGCCCACGACTTCAACAACATCCTGCAGGCCATCCTGGGCTTCACGTCCCTGGCCCGGGAGGACGCCCAGGCGGGCTCGACCCTGGCGCGCGACCTGGACCGGGTGCTGAAGGCCACCCGCCGGGGCGAGGAGCTGGTGCGGCGGATCCTCCTGTTCAGCCGCCGCGAGGAACAGGAGGCGCGGCCCGTGGACGCGGCCGCCGTGGTCCAGGAGGCCGTGGACCTGCTGCGGCCCACCCTGCCGGCGTCCATCCTGCTGGACGTGGACCTGGCCCCGGACGCAGGCATGATCGTGGCCGACCCCGCCCAGCTGGGGCAGATGCTGCTGAACCTGGCCACCAACGCCCTGCACGCCATGGAACCCGCGGGCGGCAGCATGGGCATCAGACTGCGGCGGGTGCCCGCGGGCACGGTGGCCGCGGTGCCGCCGGCCCTGGCCGATCGTGACCTGGTGGAGATCGTGGTCGCGGACACCGGCTGCGGCATGGACGGCACCACCCTCTCCCGGCTCTTCGATCCCTTCTTCACCACCAAGGACGTGGGCAAGGGCACGGGTCTGGGCCTTTCGGTGGTGCACGGCATCGTGACCTCCCACGGCGGCGACATCCGCATCGCCAGCGAGGCAGGGCAGGGCACCGCGGTCACCGTCTACCTGCCCCGGCTGCCCGAGCCCGCCGTCGCCGTCGCGGCGGTGATCGCGGCCGGCCGCGACACCCGCATCCTGTTCGTGGACGACGAGGAGCCCATCGTCAGCGTCGCGACCGCCATGCTGGAACGTTCCGGCTACGGGGTCGAGGGCTGCGTGGGCGGCCAGGCCGCCCTCGAGGCCCTCGCCGCCGATCCCGCCCGGTTCGACCTGCTGGTCACCGACGCCGCCATGCCCGGCGTGGACGGCGCGACGGTCGTCCGGCGCTGGCGCGAAGTGCGCCCCGGCGCGCCGGTGGTGGTGGTCACCGGCAACAGCGAATCCCCGCTGCCCGCCGACGCGGATGGCGACGGCTACGTGGCGGTCCTGCGCAAACCGTTCGCCAGCGATGCCCTGAAGGCCGCGGTCCAGAACGCCATGGGCGCTGCGAGGCAGGGCACAACCTAGCTGCCAGGGGGAGAAAGGAGATCGCGCGTGACAAAAGTCCTGATCATCGAAGACGACAACGAGGTGCGGGAGTATCTCGAGAGTCTCATGGAGCGGGCCGGTTACGAGACCGCCACCGCGGTCAACGGCAAGGAAGGCGTGGACCTGTTCCACTCCACGCCGGTGGACCTGGTCATCACCGACATCATCATGCCCGAGAAGGACGGGATCGAGACGATCATGGACATGAAGCGCACCAACCCCGCGCTCAAGGTGATCGCCATCTCGGGCGGCGGGCGGGCCGAGCCGGAGAACTACCTCCACTCGGCGCGGCTGCTGGGAGCGGACCGGACCATCAAGAAGCCGTTCACCAACGAGGACATCCTCGAAGCCGTGCGCGCCCTGCTCGACTGACCGGCCGCCGCATCCCTCCGCCGCGGATCGCGACGGGCCGGCGGGCCCGCCCGTGCCCGCCGGCGCCGGTCACCCCCCCAGGTCCGCCGCCGCCCGGCGGTACCAAGCCAGCGTTTCCGGATTGGCCAGGGCATCGGTGTTCTCCACCGGCCGCCCGTGCAGCACGTTGCGCACCGCCAGCTCCACCGCCTTGCCACTGATGGTCCGCGGCACCGCGGGCGCCTGGAGGATGACCGCCGGCACGTGGCGCGGCGACGCCCCGGTGCGGATGCGGCGGCGCAGTTCGGCGGCCAGCGCCTCGTCCAGCTCGACCCCCTCGCGCAGCACCACGAACAGCACCACGCGCACGTCGCCCCGGTGCTCCTGCCCCACCACCACGCTCTCGGTCACGTCGGGGTGGGCGTCCACCAGGCGGGTAGATCTCCGCGGTGCCGATGCGCACGCCCCCCGGGTTGAGCACCGTGTCCGACCGGCCGTGGATGACCATGCCGCCGGCCGGGGTCAGCTCGGCGTAGTCGCCGTGACACCACACGCCGGGGAAGCGCGCGAAGTAGGCGGCGCGGTAGCGGGCACCGTCGGCGTCGTTCCAGAAGCCGGTGGGCATGGACGGGAAGGGCGCGGTGCAGACCAGCTCGCCCTTGCCCGCGGGCCGGGGCCGGCCCTCCGCGTCGAACACGTCCACGGCCATGCCCAGGCCGCGGCACTGCAATTCGCCCCGCCGTACCGGCAGCACGGGGCTGCCCAGGGCGAAGCAGGAGATGATGTCCGTGCCGCCGGAGATGCTGCTCAGGCGCACGTCCGGCTTGACCTGTTCGTAGACCCAGTCGAAGGACTCGGGAGCCAGGGGCGAGCCCGTGGAGAGGATCGCCCGCAGGGCGCCCAGGTCGTGGGTCGCCCGGGGCACGAGGCCCTTCTTGCGGCAGGCCGCCAGCCAGCGGGCGCTGGTGCCCAGGGTGGTGAAGCGCTCCTGGGCGGCGTAGTCCCAGATCACGCCCTCGGGCTGCAGGGGGTGCCCGTCGTAGAGCATCACCGTGGCCCGCGAGGCCAGGCCCGACACCAGCCAGTTCCACATCATCCAGCCGCAGGTGGTGAAGTAGAAGAAGCGGTCGTCCGGGCGCAGGTCGCCGTGCAGGCGGTGCTCCTTCAGGTGCTGCAGCAGGGTGCCCCCCACCGAGTGGACCATGCACTTGGGCAGGCCCGTGGTGCCCGAGGAGAACATGATGAACAGGGGGTCGGCGAAGCCCCCGCGCCGGAAGGCGGGCAGGGCGCCCGGCCGCGCCGTAGCCGGACCAGGCCGTCGCGCCGTCGGCGGCGCGGTTGGTCGGGAAAGGCGTAGGGCACCAGCACGGTGCGGGCCAGGGCCGGCAGGGAAGCCCGCAGGCGCGCCAGCGGTGGGGCGCACGTCCCGCACCTCGCCGCCGTAGCGGTAGCCGTCGGTGGCGAACAGCACCCGCGGCTGCGATCTGGCCGAAGCGGTCCAGCACGCCCTGGGCGCCGAAATCGGGCGAGCAGCTGGACCACGTCCCGCCCAGGCTGGCGGTGGCCAGCATGGCGATGACCGTCTCGGGACAGTTGGGCAGGAAGCCGGCCACGCGCACGCCCGGGCCCACGCCGTCGGCGGCCAGGCCGGCGGCCACCCGGGCCACCTCGGCCCGCAGTTCGCCGCAGGTCAGGCGGCGCGGCGCGGCGCCCTCGCCCCGGAAGACCAGGGCCTCCCGGTCCGCGTCCCCCTGCAGCAGGTTCTCGGCGTAGTTGAGGCGGGCGTCGGGAAACCAGCGGGCGCCGGGCATGCGCTCGCCGTCGACCAGGACCGGCGCCGTCGCCCCGGTCGCCGATCACCCCGGCGAAGTCCCACAGGTCGGACCAGAAAGCCGGCCGGGTCGGCGACCGACCAGCGCCACAGGGCGTCCCAGTCGGCCAGGTCCAGGCCGCGCCGTTCGTTCACCCGCGCGCCGGAAGGCGGTGACCTGCGCCGCGCTCGACCGCCGCCGGGTCGGGCCGCCAGAGGATGTCGCCGGCGCCGCTCACGGCTCGGCGCGGGCCGGCATGCACGGTGCCGGCGACCTCGCCGAAGCCCACCCGGTAGCCGTCGCCCTGGCACCAGCCGGTCATGGTGACGGTGTCGCCGTCGGCCAGGAACTTCCGCTCCTCGCCGCCGGGCAGGGTCAGCGGCTCGGTGCCCCGCCAGGTGATCTCCAGCATGGCTGCCGCGGCTGCCCTTGTCGGGCCCGCTGATGGTGCCCGAGGCCAGCAGGTCGCCGGTGCCCAGGTTGCAGCCGGTGACCGTGTGGTGGGCCAGCTGCTGGGCCATGGTCCAGTAGAGGTGCCGGAAGTTGCTGGCGCAGACCCGCAGGCCCTCGCTCGGCGCCCGCGGCCTTCACCTCCACCTCCAGGCGGATGTCGTAGGTGTGCGCGGTCGGCCTCCCGCAGGTAGGGCAGGGGCTCGGGATCCTGGGCCGGCGCCGCGCAGCGGAAGGGCGCCAGGGCCTCCAGGCGTCACCACCCAGGGCGAAACGCTGGTCGCGAAGTTCTTGGCGTTGAAGGGACCCAGGGGCTGGTACTCCCACTTCTGGATGTCCCGGGCGGACCAGTCGTTGACCAGCACCAGGCCGAAGATGCGGCCGTCGGCGTCGTCCACGGCCACGGGCTCGCCCAGGCGGTTGCCGCCGCCGATGTAGAAGCCCATCTCCAGCTCGAAGTCCAGCAGGCGGCAGGGGCCGAACACGGGGCGGCCGACCCTCGGCGGGCAGGGTCTGCCCCCGCGGCCGCACGACCGGCGTGCCCGACACCACCAGGCGAGCTGGCCCGGCCGTGGTAGCCCACCGGCAGGTGCAGCCAGTTGGGCATCAGCGCGTTGTCCTTGCCCCGGAACATGGTGCCCACGTTGGTGGCGTGCTCGCGGCGAGGAGTAGAAGTCGGTGTAGTCGCGGGTCAGCACCGGCAGGTGCATGACCACCGCCGTCGGCCGGCAGCAGGACGCGGCCGCGCAGCACCGGGTCGTCGCGCAGGGTGGGCTCGTCCGCGCGCAGCAGACCGTGGATCAGCCGGCGCACCAGGCGCCGGCGCTCCGGTTCCACGTCCATGAACGGGTTCAGCACCGGCTGGCTGAACAGGCCCCGGGGCAGCCCCGCATCCTGCGAGCAGGCCCGCATCCTCCAGGGCGGCCAGGTCGACGATCAGGTCGCCGACCCGCGTGCCGATGCGGCGGCCCGGCCCGCGGGCCCGGGACTGAACACGCCGTAGGGCAGGTTCTGCAGGGGGAAGTGGCTCTCGGGCGTCCACGTCCAGGAACGAGCGGACGCGCGGGGTCGACGGTGGGATCGGGTGGAACCATGGTCGGGATGTCCTTT
Source organism: Candidatus Krumholzibacteriia bacterium (assembly GCA_963825035.1). Taxonomy (GTDB): domain Bacteria; phylum Krumholzibacteriota; class Krumholzibacteriia; order LZORAL124-64-63; family LZORAL124-64-63; genus JACZKN01. The sequence continues at coordinate 188,479 of CAWGRT010000017.1, forward strand.
CGCGGCGGCGCGGCCGGGCCGCTCAGGGTCAGGCCCAGGGCGGCCAGGTCGTCGCGGGGTTCGAGGAACGAGCAGCTGCCGAACCCGGCGAGCCAGCGGTCGCGGGCGCGGGCGATCGCGGCGGCGTCCACGGCCAGGTCGCGCCAGGCGAAGGCGTCGTCGGCGAAGGAGAAGGCCGTCGGTTCGGTCTCGGCCACGCAGGCCGCCAGGCGCGCGCCCGACAGGCCGCGCCTCCCGGGCCAGGATGCCCGGCGCCGAACACGTTCAGGAAGCCGTGCATCATCACGTCGGGTCGTCCGCGCGGCGGCGCACCGGGTGGTGCAGGCCGGCGGTGAACTTGAGGGACAGGCCCAGGTCGCCGGCGCGGACGATGACCTCGGCCACCCGCTCGGGCGTGGGGAAGGCGCGGCCACCAGGCCGCCGCAGCGCAGCTTGGCGCCCACCCGCGGGAAGGCGCCGTCGGGCCCGGCGAAGCGGGCGGCCGCGCGGCCACGGCCCGCAGCACCGCCGCGTCGTCGCCGCCGGCCGGGCACCTCGACGAACACCTCGCGCCCGCCCAGCCCCGCGTCGGCCAGGGCCTCCAGCAGGCGGGCCAGGAAGTCGCCGCAGCCGGGGCCGGCCGCCGCCGCGGGCACCGGCGTCTCCAGGGCCTCCACCACGACGCGGTCGCTGGTGGCCGCCTCCAGGCCGGCCACGGCGTCGCCCTGGGGGTCGGTGCGGGCCAGGGCCACCTCGGCGATCGTCCCGGGCCCCCACCAGCACCGACAGGTGCCAGCGGTCGGCTGGTCTCCAGGTACGGCCCCACCGCCGCGGCGAAGGTCCCCAGGCCCTCGGCCGGAACGATGAAGCGGTGCAGCATCCAGGCCTCGGGCCAGGTGCCGGTTGCCGGCGTACCGGTCCACGGCCGCCTGCATGTCCAGGGCCGCGGGCGGGAACAGCCCCGCGTAGTCGATGAGTCCTGTCCATGAAGGCGCCGATGGAGGCAGTTCACGCGGGGTCCTCCCCCAGCCAGGACGCGCCGTAGTCGGGGTCCTCGCAGGCCAGGGCGCCGCGGGCCACCTGCAGGGGCGCGAAGGTGTCCACCATCACCGCCAGTTCGTCGGTCTCCTTCGCGCCGATGGAGGCCTCGGTGCGCCCGGGCTGGGGCCCGTGGGGCAGCCCGTCCGGATGCAGGGTGACCGACCCGGTCTCGATGCCCGCGCGGCTCATGAACTCGTCGTTGGCGTAGTAGATGACCTCGTCGGTCATCACGTTGCTGTGGCTGTAGGGCGCGGGGATCGCCTCGGGATGGAAGTCGTACAGCCGCGGCACGAACGAGCAGACCACGAAGCGGTCGGCCTCGAAGGTCTGGTGCACCGGCGGCGGCTGGTGCAGGCGGCCCACGATGGGCTCGAAGTCGTGGATGCTCAGGGCCCAGGGGTAGTAGCAGCCGTCCCAGCCCACGGTGTCGAAGGGGTGGTGGTCCAGGACCACGCGCTCCACCCGTTCGCCCACCTTGGTCATGATCTCGAAGTCGCCGATCTCGTCGTGCACCGGCAGCTCGGACGGCGCGCGGATGTCCCGTTCGCAGTAGGGGCTGTGCTCCAGCAGCTGCCCCTGGGCGTTGCGGTAACGGGCCGGCGTGCGCACGTGGCTGGGGGTCTCGATCACCAGGTGCACCTGCTCGCTGCCGGCGGCCGGCACCAGGCGATGGATGATGCCCCGGGGGACCACCAGGTAGTCGCCCTGCCGGTAGGCCAGGTCGCCGAACTGGGATTCCAGCACGCCCTCGCCGCGGGTGACGAAGACGATCTCGTCGGCCCGGGCGTTGCGCCAGAACCAGTGGTCGGCCCCGGTGGGCCGCGCCAGGGAGAACACGGCGTCGGCGTTGAACAGCAGGGGCACCCGGTCGCGGGTGGCGCTGGGGCCGCCGCCCTCCAGGCGGTGGCTGCGCAGGTGCCGCATGCGCAGGGTGCGGGTCCGGGTCCGCCTCCAGGGGCCGCGTCCAGGCCGTCTCCACCGCCTTGACGGTGGTGGGCCGGCGCAGGGTGTAGAGCAGGGACTGCAGGCCCCGGAAGCCCAGGTTGCCCATGAGCTGCTCGTAGTGGATGCCGCCGGACTCCTTGCGGAACACGGTGTGGCGCTTGGCCGGGATCGCGGCCCAGCCGGTGGTAGTACGGCATGCGTGTGTCCTTTCGGCCGGCGCTAGAGGTTGCCGCGCAGCGCCTGCTCCTGCTCGATGGTCACGAACAGGGCCTTGAAGTTGCCCTTGCCGAAGCTCTCGCTGCCCTCGCGCTGGATGATCTCGATGAAGAAGGTGGGCCGGTCCTGCAGGGGCCGCGTGAACAGCTGCAGCAGGTAGCCGGAGTCGTCGCGGTCCACCAGGATGCCCAGGTCCTTGACCTTCTCCCGGTCCTCGCGGATCTCGCCCACCTGGTCCCAGATGTGGTCGTAGTAGCCGCTCGGGCACCTTCAGGAACTCCACGCCGTTGGCGCGCAGGGCGGCGATGGTCGCCGAGGATGTCGTCGGTCTTCAGGGCCAGGTGCTGCACGCCCGCGGTGACGTTGTGGTCGATGTACTCCTGGATCTGGCTCTTCTTGCGCCCGTCGGCCGGCTCGTTGATGGGGAACTTGATGCGCCGGTCGTCGGTGGCCACCACGGTGCTGCGCAGGGCGCTGAACTCGGTGGAGATGTCCTTGTCGTCGTAGGAGACGAAGCGCCCCATGCCCAGCACCTCGTCGTACCACTTGACCCAGGCGTCCATGCGGTGGTCCTCCACGTTGCCCACCACGTGGTCGACGCAGGACAGGCCCACGCCCTCGCCCTTGATCTCCTGGATGCGGAAGCCGGGCAGGAAGCCCGGGTAGTCGCGGCGCTCGATGAAGGTGTGCACCACCTCGCCGTAGGCCTGGATCTTGGCGGTCTTGACGGTGCCGCGGTCGTCGGCGAACTCCCGGGGCGGCGCGGTCGCTGACGGCGCCCCGTTCCACGCAGGCGTCGTGGACGGCGGCGGCGTCGTTCACCTCGAAGGCGATGTCGCGCACCCCGTCGCCGTGCAGGGTCAGCCAGATGTTCAGGGGGTCGTCGTGGTGCAGCGGGCGTGGTGAAGACGAGCCAGATGTCGCCCTGCCGCAGGACGTAGCTGGCGCGCCTGCGGTCGCCGGTCTCGGGGCCGCGGTAGGCCACCTGGTCGAAGCCGAAGGCCTTGCGGTAGAAGTAGGCGGCCTGCTTGGCGTTGCCGACGAGGAACTCGACGTGGTGGATGCGCTTGAGCTCCAGGGACATGATCGTCTCTCCTTCAGGGTGGGTCTCGCGGGATTTGCGACACGATTAGTTGTATTCAGTGTCGATGTCAACCTGCGGCGGGCGCCGCGGCGGCGGCAGGCTTGGCCTCGGCGGCCGATATGCTGTAACCTGGAGCCCGGCACGGCGTAGCACGGACGAGCGCGCCGTCGCGGCCCATCAGCCAGGAAGGCCTCCGTCCCGTGACTTCCCGCATCGCAACGGCTCCTCGCCCTGCGCGAGGAAGAGACCGCCCCGGTCCTGCTCTCGACGCTGCTGTTCTGGCTGCTGCTGACGGCCCACTACATCCTGCGCCCCCTGCGGGAGGAGATGGGCCTGGCCGGCGGCGTGAAGAACCTGCCCAGCCTGTTCATGGTCACCCTCGGCGCGATGATCCTGATCGCGCCCCTGCTGGGCTGGCTCGTGCGCAGCTTCCGGCGCGAGGTGTTCATCCCCATCGCCCTGCGGTTCTTCGCCGCCAACCTCGTGCTCTTCTACCTGGCCCTGCGCCTGGCCGAGGGCGACGCCCTGATCCTCGGCGGGGCGGGTGTTCTACGTCTGGGAGGCGGTGTTCAACGTCTGCGTGCTGTCCCTGTTCTGGGCCTTCATGGCCGACGGCTTCGGCTACGAGCGCAGCCGGCGCCTGTTCGGCATCGTGGCCGTGGGCGGCACCGTGGGCGCGGTCATGGGCAGCGGCCTGACCACCCTGCTGGTGGAGCGCGTCGGGCGGCCCAACCTGTTCCTGGTGGCCATCGTCATGCTGGAGGGGGCCGCCTGGACGGTGCGCTCCCTGGCGCGGGTCTTCGACGGCGGCGCGGCGGGACGGCCCGGTTCGCGGGCCCGCGGGCGGCGGCATCCTGGCCGGCGTGACGCGGACCCTGCGCTCGCCCTACCTGCTGGGCATCAGCCTCTACATCTTCTTCTACACCCTGACCGCGACCTTCCTGTACTTCGAGCAGGCCCGGATCATCGCCGCCAACGTGCTGGGCCGGGACGCCCGTGCGGCCATGTTCGGCTCCATCGACCTGTGGACCAACGTCCTGACCCTGGGCTGCCAGCTCTTCCTGACCGGGCGGCTGCTGCGGAAGCTGGGCACCGGCTGGATCCTGGCCCTGCTGCCGCTGATCGTGGGCGTGGGTTTCGCCGCCCTGGGCGCCTGGCCCACCCTGGCGGTGCTGGTGGTCTTCCAGGTGGCGCGGCGGGCGGGCAACTACGCCCTGGCCAAGCCGGCGCGGGAGACCCTGTTCACGGTGGTGCCGCGGGAGGACCGCTACAAGGCCAAGAACTTCATCGACACCTTCGTCTACCGGGGGGGCGACGCCCTGGGGGCCGGCATCTTCGCGCGGATCACCTCGGTGGGCGTGGTCAGCGTGGCCTGGCTGGCGGTGCCGGTGGCGGCCCTGTGGCTGGTGGTGGCCCTGGTCCTGGGCCGCCGGCAGCAGCGGCTGGCCGACGGGGACGGCGAGGCCGGGGCGGCCGGCGGCCCCGCCGGGGACGCGCCGGCGCGCCGACGGGCCCCTCGATCCGGCGCGGAGCCCCGTCCAGGGGCGCCCGCCCCACGGGCATGGTCATGCAGCGGCAGCCGCCGCCCCCGCGGGCCAGCTCGGTCCCGTCGATGGTCACCACGCAGCGCCCCGCCGTGTCCAGGTCCACCGTGCCGTCGATGACGTCCTGCGGCCGGCGCCACGGCGAAGCCCGCCCGGGCCAGCTCGTCCAGGGTGTTGGTGTTGCGGCCGTAGCCGATCACCTGGCCCGGGGCCAGGGCGAACATGTTGGCCCCGCTGTGCCACTGCTCCCGGTCCTGCAGCCAGCGGTCGTCGCGGCCGCCGCAGAACACCGGTTCCAGCTCCAGGCCCAGCTTCGCCAGGGCCGCCAGCAGGGTGTCCTGCTCGCTGATGGACACCACCCGCCCGCCCTCCACGTGGATGTGCACCACGTCGAAGCGGTGGGTCTGCATCGACCACCGGCGCGTAGACCAGGCACAGGTCGCGGTCCAGCATGGTGAAGACCATGTCCAGGTGGATGAACGACTCGGGCGTGCGCGGCAGCTCCTGCACCAGGATGTGCCGGCGCACGCCCCTGCTCGCGGAAGTGCTCGATGAGGAAGTCCACCGCCCGCGGCGTGGTGCGCGCGCCGATGCCGACGACCAGCACCTCGGGCGCCGGCCACCAGCACGTCGCCCCCCTCGATGGTCAGGTCGGGCTCGGCCCGGCCGGCGGCGCCGCCGGGTCCACCGTGCGGCGCCCAGCTCCGGGTGGTGGGTCGAAGATGGCCTGCATGATGCGCGCTTCGCGGCGCCGCACCGGGCTGGCCATGCAGCGACACCAGCACCTCGTCGCCCACGGTCACCGCCGGATCCCGGGTGAAGAAGAAATTGTGCAGGGGCGGCAGGCTGTAGCGGTCCGGGCTGAGGAAACGCGTCAGGTTGTCCTTGCATCAGGGGCACGCCCTCGATGAGCAGGCGCGCCAGTTCGGGCGGGCGTGCGCTCCAGCAGGGCGTCGGCGATCGCGGACGCCTCTCGGCGTCGCAGATGCGGCGCACCAGGCCGCTCGCGCACCCGCGTCGTTGCCCAGGATGTCCGCCAGCAGGGCGCGCACCTGGAAGACCCGGGCCCGCCGTGCCAGCACGCCGTGCAGCTGGGCGTACTCCTGCCGGGCCACCTCCAGGTTCAGGATGTCGCTGTAGAGGGCCCGTTCGGCCGTCTCGGGGGTCATGTTGGCCACTTCCTGGCCCGGTTCATGCAGGATGACCCCGGTCAGCCGGCCGATCTCGGACGTGACGCGGATGGGGAACCGCTCGGACATGGAAACCTCCGGGGAGCCCCGGCGCCGCGATCCGGGAGGGGAAAATGCACGGCCGGACCAGCATAGCCGCGGCCGGCAGCGGCGGCAACCGTCGGGGCCGCAATCGCCGCTCAAGTCCCGGTGCCGGCGGCCGATCTGACCGGGTCAGGACATCCGCAGCGAGGAAAGGACGACCATGGGCAGCGAACACCGTCAGAGGCCGCGCAAGAACACGCCGCACCTGGTGAAGGTCATCGACCTGGACTCGGGCCAGTCGATGGGCCGCGTCGTGGACATCACCGCCGGCGGCATGATGCTGGTGACCCGGCAAGCGATCAGCGTGGGCGACCGCTTCAACTTCCGCATCAACCTGCCGGTGATGGTGCACTACCGCACCGAGGTGGACGTGGAGGCCGAAGCCATGTGGACCAAGAAGGACACCAATCCCTCCTTCCACAAGTCGGGCTTCCGCTTCGTCAACCTGCCCGGCGACGACGGCTACCTGCTCGAGGACGTCATGCACAAGCTGAATCTCGTCGGCTGACCCGGCCGGCGCCGCGCCTTGCGAGGGGGAGCCCCCGGGCTCCCCCTTCGTCGTGCCCGGCGGAGGTTGCGGATCTCCCCTGTCCGGTTATGGTATGCACTTGGCGCCGTCCGGGAGAACGACGCCTTGTTTGCACCATCCCGTCGGACCCGCACCAGGAGGGAGGTGCCCCGGCATGACCCGGCGCACGCTGATATTCCTGCTCACGGCCGCCGCGCTCGGCGCCGCCGCCCCGGCCCGGGCCCAGGTCCGGATGCTCTTCATCCACCATTCCACCGGCCGCTTCCTGCTGGCGCAGGGCGACGTGCGCACGACACTGCAGCAGGTCGCCGGCAAGGCCCCGGCGCCGGCCCTGTGGGACCACGACTACAACGACATCGGCCTGACCGCCCCGGACGGGACCGCCCAGGGCTACGGTTTCGGCATCCCCGGCGACAACACCGACCCCGACGGCCTGCACACCCTGTGGACCACGCCCAACGCGGCGCGTGACTCCATCCTCTCGCGCTTCGACGTCATCGCCTTCAAGAGCTGCTACGAGCCGGCCACCCTCATCTACACCGACGCCCAGCTCCAGCAGTACAAGGACTGGTACCTGGAGATCCGCGACGTGCTGGACCGGTACCCGCAGAAGGTGTTCGTGATCATGTCGCCGCCGCCGCTGCTGGCCCAGTTGAACGACGTCGCCTGGGCCGACCGCGCCCGCGCCTTCGCCGACTGGCTGGGCAGCGACGCCTTCCTCGCCGGGCACCCCAACCTGCGCTACTTCGACCTGTTCGACCTGTTGGCGAACCCGGACGACGGCACGCCGACCCGCAACATGCTGCGGGCCGAGTACGAGCGCGACACGGGCGTCATCGACAGCCACCCCAACGAGCTGGCCAACGGGACGGTCGGTCCGCTGTTCGCCCAGGTGCTGTACGACGCGGCGACGGTGCCCGACCGGGCCACGGGCTGGGGCGGGCTGAAGGCCCAGTACCGCTGAACCCTGCGCCGCCGGCACGACGAAGGGCCCGCCGCAAACGCGGCGGGCCCTTCCTTGCTTCGGGCCGGATCGGAGCCGGCCGCCTAGTTGGCCGTGGTCTTCGGTCTCGATCTTGCCGCGTCCTCGGCCGCCAGCTGCTGGAGGTGCTCCTCGTTCCACTTGGCCGCCAGCGCGAACATCTCCGGCAGGGTCTTGGCCTGCTTGAACAGGTCCAGGGTCTCGTGGAGCTGGGTGTCGGCCTCGATGGCCACCCGGTAGGCGGCCTGGGGACCGTGCAGGCGGCGGGCCACCTCGCGGCGCAGGCCCCGCTCCAGGTAGGTGCGGTTGGCGTCCAGCAGCGAATCGCTCATGGCCAGGTGGAACACCCCCAGGTACTCGTCGATGTTCTCGCGGCCCTCGAGGTAGGTCTTGAAGGACGTGAAATCCGCGGCCGTCGGCTTCCAGTCGGCGGGCTCGTCGCCGTGCTCGTTGGCGAACTCCACCGCCCAGCGAGAACAGGGCGCCGTCGCGCTCCACCGCCACCTCGAAGTCGGACAGGTAGTCCTGCTTGATCTCGATGTCCGGCGTGATGCCGCCGCCGCCGTAGACCACGCGCCCGCTGTCGGTGTGGTACTGCTCCTTGGCCGAGCGGGGCGTCTCCAGCTCCTCGGGCTCCTTGTCCAGGTCGGGGTGGCTCTCGGGCATCTGCCCGTCGGCCGCGGCCTCCTGGTCCGGGTGCCGCTTGCGCTCCTTGTGGATGGAGCGGCCGGAGGGCGTGTAGTAGCGCGCCGTGGTCAGCTTCAGGGCCTCGTCCTCGTCCAGCCGGAACACGGTCTGCACCGAGCCCTTGCCGAAGGAGGTGCGGCCCACCACCAGGCCCGCGTCGTGGTCCTGGATGGCCGCCGAGACGATCTCGCTGGCCGACGCCGACGAGGGGTTGATCATCACCACCAGGGGCACCTTGTTGTAGATCTTGCCCCGGGCCCGGCTGTAGTAGGACTGGTTCTGCTCCGGCAGGCGCCCCTTGGTGAAGACGATGAGGTCGTCCCTGGGCAGGAACAGCTCGCTGACCGCCTGGGCCGCCCCCAGCAGGCCGCCGGGGTTGAAGCGCAGGTCCAGGATCAGGCCCTTCATGCCCTGGGCCGTGAGCATGTCCAGCTTCTCCTTCAGCTCGTCGGCGGTGGTGCGGGCGAAGTTCTGCACCCGCACGTAGCCGATGTCGCCCATCATGAAGGCGTAGGGCACGCTCTCCAGCTTGATGATGTCGCGGGTGATGGTGAAGGGGATGGGGTCGGCCACGCCCGGGCGCTTGATCTTGATGTTGACCTTGGTGCCCCGGGGGCCGCGCAGCTTCTCCACCGCCTCGCTGGCTGGTGTAGTCCTGGGCCGACTCGCCCTCGATCTCCACGATCTGGTCGCCGCCCTGGATGCCCATGTAGTAGGCGGGCGTGCCCTCGATGGGCGAGACCACGGTGGGGTAGTGGTCCCGGATGTTGATGGAGATGCCCAGGCCGCCGAACTCGCCCTCGGTGGACATCACCAGGTCCTCGTAGTTCACCGGCGGCAGGTAGTTGGAGTGCTCGTCCAGCTTGTCCAGCATGCCCTGCACGCCGGCCTCCATGATCTCCTTCGGATCCATCACGTCCACGTAGTTCTCGATGATCTGGTCGTAGACCTCGCTCAGGATCTTCAGGTTGTCGTACTTCTCGCGCCGGCGCTCCTGGGCCTCGTCGGTGGCGCGCACCACGGTGACGGTGGCCACCAGCACCAGGGCGAAGCCCACCAGGGCCAGGATGCGGGGACGGACGAAGCGGCGCCGCGGCGCCGGGCTGTCGTGACGGGTCATGTTCGGTCCTTCGTGCTGGAGGCGGGGCGCAGGGCCGCCGCCGGGTCGCCGCGCCCGCCCGGGGGCCGTTCCGCCCGGCGTGGATCGCGGGAAATCATAGATATTTAAGCAAACCGTGTTCCAACCGCCGCAATTGCTCCAGGGCCTCGGCCAGCATGGCCGCCGGGGGCGCCGCCGCATCGATGATCCGGAAGCGCAACTCCCCCGAGGCCGCCAGGGCCTGGTAGCCCTCGTGGACCCGACGGTGGAATTCGACGGTTTCCCGGTCCAGGCGGTCGGTAGCCCGCCTTTTCAGCCGTTGCTGCCCCTGTTCCGGGGGCAGCATGCACAGCAGGGTCAGGTCCGGTTCCAGGCCGCCCAGGGCCACGGCGTTGAGCTGGTGGACCAGCTTCTCGCCCAGCCCGCGCCCGAACCCCTGGTAGGCCACCGAAGCGTCGGCGAAGCGGTCGCAGAGGATGATCATGCCGGCCTCGAGGGCAGGTTCGATCTTCTCGCGGACCAGCTGGGCCCGGCTGGCGACCATCAGCAGCAGCTCGGTCTCGGCGCACATGCCCTCAGACGCCGGATCCAGCAGAATGTTCCGGATGCGTTCGCCCAGGGCCGTCCCGCCGGGCTCGCGCACCAGCAGGGGCTGCTCGCCGCAGGCCACCATCCGCTCGGCGATCCCCTTGATCAGCGTGGTCTTGCCGCTGCCCTCGGGACCCTCGAAGGTGATCAGCAGGCCCCGGCCGGGGCGGTCGGTGCCGTGGGGAGTCACGGGGTGTCCTCCGGTCGGCCGCCCGGCGGCGGGGGGGCGGCGGCGGGATCCGGCGCCGCGGACGGGGCGCCCGGCTCCCGGGACTCGGGCCCCGGCAGCTTGGCCGCCACGTGGACCATGCGCTGCACCGTGGTGGCCAGGGTGGCGACGGCCAGGAACCAGAGGATGGGCACCAGGGCCCAGCGCCCCAGCAGGAGGCCGATCGTCAGCAGGATCACCCGCTCGGTGCGCTGCAGGAAGCCCACCCGGCAGCTCTCCCCCACCCCCTCGGCCCGCGCCCGCACGTAGCTGGTGGTCAGGCTGCCCACCACCGTGGCGGTGATCAGCACCAGGGCCGTCTTGTCGGGGCCCCAGGTCAGGTTGGCGAAGTACCAGGTCAGCCCGGCGAAGAGGAAGGCCTCGCCGATGCGGTCGAAGCAGGAATCCAGGAACGCGCCCCGCCGGGACACGGTGCCCTGGGTGCGGGCCAGGTCCCCGTCCAGCATGTCGAAGGCCGAGCCCACCAGGAAGACCAGCCCCCCCGGGAACAGGCCCCCCTTGGCGATGATCCAGCCGGAGACGGCCGTGATGGCCAGCCCGGTCAGGGACACCCCCAGGGGCGTGAAGCCCGCCCGGTCCAGGGCCAGCACCACCGGGTGCACGCGGCTCCGGGCGTTCTGCTTGAAGGCGGCGAAGTCCATCATTCCTCCGGATCGACGGTGTCGCGGTCGGCGGCCTGCCGCGTGCCGCCGATGAGCAGCACCAGCTCACCCTTGAGGCGGCGGCCGGTCATCCGCGGAATCAGCTCGGCGGCGGTCCCGCGCAGGGTCTCCTCGTGGAGCTTGGTGATCTCCCGGGCCACGGCCACCGGCCGCTGCGGCGCCAGGGCCGCCAGCAGTTCCAGGGTCGAGACGATGCGATGCACCGACTCCAGCGCGATCACCGTGCCCGGTTCGGCCAGGGCGTCGGCCAGGAAGCGCTCCCGGGCCCCCTTCTTCCGGGGAGGATAGCCCACGAACAGGAATCGGTCAGGTGAAAAGCCGGACAGGACCAGGGCCGCCAGCACGCTGGAGGGCCCGGGCACCACGGACCAGGGCAGGTCCGCCTCCTGCAGCGCCTTGACCAGGGAGAAGCCCGGGTCGTTGACGCAGGGCATGCCCGCGTCGCTGACCACGGCCACCCGCGCCCCCTCGCGCAGGCGGTCGATGATCCGCGGCACCATCTGCCGCTTGTTGTGGTCGTGGTAGCTCTGCAGGGGCGCGGTCAGGCCGTAGCGCTGCAGCAGCCCGCGGGTGTGGCGGGTGTCCTCGGCGTACACCACGTCCGCCGCCGCCAGCACCGCCAGGGCGCGCAGGGAGACGTCGGCCAGGTTGCCGATGGGCGTGGCCACGAAGTGGCAGCAGCCGGGAGGCAGGTCCACCTCCGGCACCGTCACCTGGATCAATGGAAGCCCCCGTCGGTGACGCGGCCCGGGCAGGGATCGTCCGGGCTGCGCCGGCCGGGGAACACGGCCACCGGCGGCACCAGCCGCTTGTAGGCCATGGCCGCCATGCGGGCCGCCACCTTCTCCACCAGGGGGGGCGCGTAGCCCAGGGCCTCCAGGCGGCGGGGCCCCAGCTCCTCGTCCACCAGGTGGTGCAGCAGGCCGTCCACCACGGCGTAGGTGAAGCCCAGTTCGTCCTCGTCGGCCTGGCCCTCCCAGAGGTCGGCGCTGGGGGCCTTGGTCAGCACCGCCGCGGGCAGGCCCAGCCAGGCCGCCAGCAGGCGGACCTCGGTCTTGTAGAGCTGGCCGATCGGGTTCAGGCCGCAGGCGTTGTCCCCGTGCATGGTGGTGTAGCCCAGCAGGCCCTCGGTCCGGTTGCCCGTGCCCAGGACCAGGGCGTGGTGGCGGGCCGAGCGGTCGTAGAGCACGATCATCCGGCAGCGGGCCATGACGTTGCCGCGGCGCACGGGGTCGGCGTCGTCCATATGGGCCAGGAAGGCGGCCACCATGGGGGTGATCTCCACGGTCTCGGTGGCGATGCCCAGGACCGCGGCAACCGCGGCGGCGTCGGTGCGGGAGGCGGCCGAGCTGGCGGCGTAGGGCAGCAGCACCCCGTGCACCCGGTCCGGGCCCAGGGCGCGCACGGCCAGGCCCGCCGCCACCGCCGAATCGATGCCGCCGGACAGGCCGATCACCAGGTCGGTGCGGCCGGACGCGGCCACGGTCTCGCGGATGAAGGCCTCGCACCGCTCGGCGGCGGCCTCCGGGGCGAAGGCCCAGTTGGGGCGCTCCAGGGGCAGCGTGTTGTCGCTCACGATCCCATCCCTTCCGCGGCGCCTCAGGCGCGCCGCCAGGCGCCGGGCAGGAACAGCACCAGCACCGTGAACAGCTCCAGGCGGCCGATGAGCATGAAGCCCGTCAACAGCCACTTCTCCCAGTCCAGCAGCGAGGCGTAGTTGCTGGCCGGTCCCACGAGGCCCAGACCCGGGCCGATGTTGCCGAGCGTGGCCGCGGTGGCGCCGACGCTGGTCACCAGGTCGCGCCCACCCAGGGTCAGGGCCAGCACCCCGATGCCGTAGACCACCATGTAGAGCAGGAAGAAGCCCAGCACGTTGGTCTGCAGTGCCGGCGCCACGGCCCGGTCGTTGAACCACAGGGTAAACACGGCCCGCGGGTGCAGCATCCGCCGCAGCTCCAGCTTGGCGGTCTTCAGCAGGATCAGCAGCCGCACCACCTTGATGCCGCCGCCGGTGGACCCGGCGCAGCCGCCCACGACCATCAGCACCAGCAGCACCGCGTGGGCGAAGGGCGGCCACTGCAGGTAGTCGGCGGTGCCGAAACCCGTGGTGGTGATGATGGACGTGACCTGGAACAGGGCCAGGCGCACCGTCTCCAGTCTGCCCTCGTAGAAGTGGGCCGTCAGCAGCACCATCGTCAGCACCAGGGTCACGCCGCCGATGATCAGCAGGTAGAACCGGAACTCCTCGTCGTGCAGGAAGACCTTCACGCGGCCGGTCAGGGCCAGGTAGTGCAGGGAGAAGTTGGTGCCCGCCAGCAGCATGAAGACGATGATGATCCACTCCACCGCCGGCGTCGCGTAGCCGCCCACCGAGGCGTTGTGGTTGGAGAAGCCGCCGGTGGCCATGGTGGCGAAGCTGTGGCAGATGGCGTCGAAGGGGTGCATGCCGGCGATGGCCAGGGCGACGATCTCCAGCAGGGTCAGCAGCACGTAGACGCCCCACAGCAGCCGCGCCGTCTCGCGGATGCGCGGGGTCAGGCGCTCGGCGACGGGACCGGGCACCTCGGCCCGGAACAGCTGCATGCCGCCCACCCCCAGCAGCGGCAGCACGGCCACCGCCAGCAGCACGATGCCCATGCCCCCCAGCCAGTGGGTCAGGGCCCGCCAGAACAGCACCGCGTGGCTGTGGGACTCCACGTCCGTCAGGATGGAGGCCCCCGTGGTGGTGAAGCCGGAGATGGACTCGAACACCGCGTCGGTGAACGAGGGGATCTGGCCGCTCAGCCAGGTGGGCAGCGCCCCCAGCAGGCCCACCACCAGCCAGCCGAAGGCCACCGCGGCGAAGCCCTCGCGGATCCGCAGGTCCGGGGCGTCCCGCAGCAGCAGCAGGCCGGCGCCGCCCACGGCCGAGCCGAGGGCCGCCGCCAGCAGGAACTGGCGCCAGTCGGGCTCGTGGTAGATCAGGGCCACCGCCGCCGGCGCCACCAGGCAGGCGGCGGTCACCAGCAGCAGGAAGGCCAGGACCTTGGCGACCGACCGCAGGTTCACGGCGTGCCGTCCGCGAAGAAGTTCTCCACCGGCGTCACCCCGTCCGGCAGGGCGAAGACCACCACGTCGTCGCCCGCGGCCAGCACCGTGTCGCCCCGCGGCGTGATGACCCTCCCCCGCTTGAGCACGGCGGCGACCACCGCGTCGCGGGGGAAGTCCAGCTGGCCCAGGGGCCGGCCCAGCCAGGGCGTCCCCTCGCCCACGTGGAACTGGAGGATCTCCGCGCCGCTGTAGCCCAGGGTCTCGGCACTGACCACCGCGCCCCGGCGCACGAAGCGGGCGATCCAGGCCGAGGTGGACAGGCGGGGCGAGACGGCCGCATCCACGCCCACCATCGACAGCAGGGGCACGTAGTCGGGCCGGTCCACCAGGCAGACGGTCTTGCGGGCCCCGTGGTGGCGGGCCAGCAGGCAGGCCAGGATGTTGGTCTCCTCGTCGCTGCCCACGGCCACGAAGCCGTCCATGTCGGCCACGCCCTCGCTGGCCAGCAGGTCGGCGTCGGTGCCGCGGCCGTGCAGGACCAGCGCGTGGCGGAGCTGGTCGGCGGCACGCAGGCAGCGCTCCTGGTCGGGGTCGATGATCTTCACCCGCACGCCCGCGGCCAGCAGGTCGCGGGCCAGCTCGCGGCCCATGGCCCCGGCGCCCAGGATCATCACCGCGGCCAGGCGGCGGTCGTCGCGGCCGAAGTGGATGAGCGAGCGGCCCACGGTGCGGCGCTGCCCCGCCAGGAAGACCTGGTCGTCGGCCTCGATCACCGTGTCGCCCCGGGGGATGAGGGTGTGCTCGCCGCGCACGATGGTGGTGACCAGGGCGATGCGCTCGCCCAGGTCCCGGTGGATCTCCGCCAGGGTGCGGCCTTCCACGCGGCTGCCCGGTTCCACCCGGGCGCCGACGATGCGCACCTTGCCGCCGGCGAAGTCGTGGACCTCGGTGGCGCCGGTCTGGAAGAGGATCTCGCGGATGGCGCCGACCGCCTCGTGGTCGGGGTTGATGGCCAGGTCCACCCCGTCGAGGATCAGCTGGCTGCCGTCGTAGTACTCGTCGCCGCGGACCCGGGCCACCTTGATGCGCGCCCCCAGGGCGTGGGCCGTCTGGCAGGCGATGATGTTGATCTCGTCCCGGTCGGTGACCGCCGCGAAGAGGTCGCAGCCGCGCATGCCCACGTCCCGCAGCACGGCGGGGCTGACCCCGCTGCCCAGCGACGAAGCGGCAGTCCAGGTGCTCGCCCACCAGGTCGAGCTGGGCCTGGTCCTGCTCCACCAGCCAGACGTCGTGCTCGCGCCGGCTGATGGTGCGCGCCAGCTCGAACCCCACCGCGCCGGCGCCGATGATGACGATCTTCACCCGCCCGCTCCCGGGAACGCGTTCAGGGCCGCCAGGGCCGCGTCCACCGCCGCGGCCGACGTGTCCAGGTTGGGGATCAGGCGCACCCGCCCCGGCCCGAAGGACACCCCCAGCACGCCGGCCAGCTCCAGGTGGCGCAGCAGGGCGCCGTCGCCGTCCGGCCCGGCCACGTCGATGATGACGATGTTCGTGTCCACGGGATGATTGACCGCCAGGTGCGGGATTGTCCAGCCCCGCGGCCAGGCGCCGCGCCGCGGCGTGGTCCTCGGCCAGCCGCGCCAGATGATGGTCCAGGGCGTAGTCGGCAGGCCGCGGCCAGGACACCCACCTGGCGCATGGCCCCGCCCAGCAGCTTGCGCCAGCGGTGGGCCGCGGTGATGGTCGGCCCGGTCCGAGCCAGCGCCGAGCCCACGGGCGCGCCCAGGCCCTTGCTGAAGCAGACGCTGACGCTGTCCACGGGCGCGGCCAGCTCGGCCAGGGACAGGCCCGTGGCCACGTGGGCGTGCCACAGGCGGGCCCCGTCCAGGTGCACCCGCAGGCCCCGGGCGTGGGCGCCCGTCGGCGATGGCCTGCACGTTCCGCTGGGGCAGGATGCGCCCGCCGGCCCGGTTGTGGGTGTTCTCCAGGCAGACCAGCCGCGGCGGCGCGCAATGGACGTTGTCCGCCGGATTCAGGGCCGCCGCGACCAGGGGCCAGTCCAGGACGCCCCCGGGCGCGGCCACGCAGGTCAGCTGCACGCCGGTCAGCACCGCGGGCGCACCGGCCTCGTAGCGGTAGATGTGGGCCCCGTCCTCCACGACGACCTGGTCGCCCGCCCGGGCCTGGGCCCGGATGGCCAACTGGTTGCCCATGGTGCCGCTGGGCACGAAGAGGGCGGCCTCCTTGCCCAGGAGCGTCGGCCACCCGCTCCTGCAGGCGGTTGACGGTGGGGTCGTCGCCGAAGACGTCGTCGCCCACCTCGGCCTCGGCCATGGCCCGGCGCATGCCGGCGGTGGGGCGGGTGACGGTGTCGCTGCGCATGTCGATGATTCGCATGGGAATATCCTCCGGCGGAGTGGACCGCGGCGGCGGGGATGGTCTTTCAAGAGGGAAACCGGCCCCCCGCAGGTTCGGGAAACCGGTTCCTCGCTTGCTGGTTCGAGGCGCCAGACGGGTCCGGCCGCGCTCTACGGCTCCTGCTCGGCCACGCGGTCCTTGAGCATCTTGGACACCTTGAACACGGGCACGCGGCGCGAGGGCACGGGCACGGCGTCGCCCGTGCGGGGATTGCGCGCCATGCGCTCCTTGCGCTCCTTGACCTTGAACGTCCCGAAACCCCGGATTTCCAGATGATGACCGGCCACGAGGAGATCGCCGATCTTATCCAGGAACAGATCCACGGTCTCGCCCACTTCCTTCTTGGTCAGTCCCGTCTTCTGGGCGATGTCCTCGACGATATCGGCCTTGGTCATGGCGTGCCTCCTGAGTTCCTCTAATCCATACCCCGGAAACGCGGGCAACTGCAGGGATCATCATGGATAAATCATGACCTGTCAAGGGCTTTAATCGCACCGGGGCGGGCCCGCACCACCGGGCGCCGGCCGCCGGCCGCCGCGGGCGGGCAGGATGCAACGTCCCCGGCCCCGCGCATCGCATTGCGAGAGGCCGCAGGGCTCCCGGCGATGCCCCGTCGTTCCCCCGACGATCCCGCCGCTCCCGACAATCGTCTGTCCGCGCGCGAGTTATCCCACGCGGGGGGCGGTGGTCCCGGGTGGCCCTGCCTTTGCAGTCGGGGCGGCGAGGCGTCCGGGAGGGGCAGCTTCAACCTGACAACCGTGCCACGGCAACAGGAACCCTCCCGGATGCCGCCAGCAACACGAGCAACCGTAGCGAATCGAGGAGGACCACCCATGGCTCGCAAGACGATGATCACGACCCTGATGCTGATCGCCCTGGTGGCGCTGGCCACCGGCTGCAGCAGCAACGACCCCGCCGCCCCCGTCAACGTCGACAACGCGCCCCCGGCCGTGCCGACCAACCTGACCGCCGACTGGACCATGGCCGGCACGCGGCGTCACCCTGACCTGGGACGCCAACACCGTGGACGCCGACCTGGCCGGCTACGTGGTGGACAAGGACTACCGCGGCGAGACCATCGCCCTGGTGTCCAGCCCCATCGCCATGCCCATGTACCAGGACAGCAACGTGGGCACCGGCGTGACCACCTACTACGTGTACGCCGTCGACCTGGCCGGCAACGAGAGCGCCGTGGCCATGGCCACCATCAGCCTCGTGGGTTCGCACCAGACCGGCGAGCTGACCGCCAACTAGTCGGGAGCCCTGGCTTCATTCGCTCGGTGCTCGACGAGGCCCTCCGCCCCAGGGCGGGGGGCCTCGGCGCAACACCCGGCGACAGCAGCAGAGGAGAAGCGACACCATGTCCGCCACCAAGAGCATCCTGACCGTGCTGGCCGCCGCCGCCCTGCTGGGCGTCCTGGCCGGGTGCAGCAGCAGCGATCCCGTCGCTCCGGTCGACCTGGTCGACACGGCGCCCCCCGCGGTGCCCACGAGCCTGACCGCCACCGTCGCCATGACGGTGGTGAAGCTGCGCTGGGATCCCAACACCGTCGACGCCGACCTGGCCGGCTACCGGGTCTACGAGCTGGTGGGCGACGGTTCGCACCTGCTGACGGAGACGCCGGTGCAGGAGGCCCGCTGGGTGGACCACTACCCGCCCCTGGGCCCGTGCAACTACGCCGTGGCGGCGGTCGATGCGGCCGGCAACGAGAGCGCCTGGCAGACGGTCAACTACGCCGGCCTGCCCGTGCCGCCCCAGCGCCGGGCCGCGCCCTAGACCGGGCCGGCCGGCCGGCCCGGCAGGGCGGCCCACGCCGCCGCCACCGGGTCGGTCTCCAGATTCTCCATCCAGCCGAATTCGGGCCCGCGGGCATCAGGGGTGCGCCGCGGGCTCTTCATGGCCACCACCGCAGCCGCCGGCGGCTTCCACAGGGCCGGGTCCGTGGGCCCGAACAGGGCCAGGGTCGGCACCGGCAGGGCGCCGGCCACGTGCATGATCCCCGTGTCGTTGCAGAGGAACCGGTCGGCCCGCTCCAGCAGGGCCGCGGCCACCCCCACCGGGCAGGGCGGTGCGGCGGCCACGTCGCGCCCCCAGAGGCCGCCCAGGGCTTCCTGCAGGGCCGCCAGGGCCGGCCCGTCCGCCGGACCGTGGAGCACCAGCACCCGGTGGCCGGCGGCCACCGCGACGCGGGCCACGGCGGCGAACCGGTCGGCCGGCCACACGTTCTGGGCCTTGCCGGCCCCCGGGTGCAGGGCCCAGTAGCCCTCGCCCAGCCCCAGACCTTCCAGGATGCGCCCCGCCGCCGCCCGTTCCTCGGGCGCGGCCGTCACCAGGGTCGAGCGGTCCGCGGTGGTGATGCCCACCGCCGCCAGGGGCGCCAGGGAATGCTCGACCGCGTGGCAGTCCAGGGTGGGCTGCGAGGGCAGCTGCAGGGAGAAGGCCGCCGCGCTCAGTTCCCAGCCGAAGGGCCGGCTGTCGCCCCCGACCACCCAGCGGGCGCCGGTGGCCAGGGCCAGGGCGGCGCTGGTCACCGAGAAGGAGACGCTGGCCAGGACGAAGGCCAGTTCGGGCCGGCCCTGACGCAGCGCACGCAGGAAGCGCAGCAGGGCCGCCGGCCGCCGCCACAGGCGCTGCTCGAAGGTGAGCACGCGGTCCAGCAGGGGATTGTGCCGCACCACCTGCACGTTGACCGGCGCGGTGACCAGGGTCAGGTGGGCATCGGGCCAGGTCTCGCGGATGGCCCGGAGCGCCGGGGTGGCGCAGACCATGTCGCCCATCTGGTTGTGCTGGCGCACGATCACGATGCGGCGCGGGACGCAGGGCCAGCAGCTCCGGCGGCGTCAGGGCGGGCCGCCGCAGGGCCCGGCCCGCCAGGGCGGTGAGGCGGTTCTTGAGGGTGCGGGACGGACTGCTGCTCATGGGTCTCCCGGGGCGCCGGCGGTCCCTGGCACGCGCCTTGCCTTCCGCCGCCCGCACCCCGGACCGCCGGCGGCCGCACGACGCGGCCGGGCCGTCCCTGGAGAAATGACGATGCGACGCTTCATCCTGGCCGCCCTGTGGCTGGCCTGGTTCTACGTGAGTGCCCTGGGCACGTACGAATTCACCGCCAAGGCGCCGGCCCCCTGCGGCCGCTGGCTGCCCGGGCGCCAAGCCTGCCTGCGGGCGGAACATCTGACCCGCTGGGATCCCCGCCTGCGGGTTCCTGCCGGCGGACAAGCTGGTGCACGAGAGCCAGGAGGCCTTGTGCTTCTACGGCCTGCGCCGGCCCGCCTCCCGGCGGGGGCCCGCCTCAGCGCCGCACCACGCGGTTGCGGCGGTCCTCCAGGTCCCGCAGCAGGGCCAGGTAGGCCTCGTGCCGCCAGGCCGGTAGCGTCGCCGGCCGCCACCGCCGTCTTCACGCCGCAGCCGGGCTCGTCCCGGTGCAGGCAGGTGCGGAAACGGCACGCGGCCGCCGGTTCGGTGAAGTCGGGAAAATAGTCCCGCAGCACCGCCGGATCAACGTCCCAGGGGTCGAAGCCCCGCAGGCCCGGCGAGTCGGCGATCCAGCCGCGTCCGCCACCGGGAACAGCTCGGTGCTGGTGGTGGTGTGGCGGCCCAGGCCGGTGCGGTCGGTGATGTGGCCCACCCTCAGGCCCAGACCCGGCTCGACGGCGTTCAGCAGGCTGCTCTTGCCCACCCCCGACGCCCCCAGCAGCAGGCTCACCTTGCCCGCCAGCATCGCCCGCACCGCCTCCAGGCCCTCGCCCGTGGCCGCGGACGTGCGCAGCACCGTCACGTCCAGGTTGCGGTAGTAGTCCCAGCGGTCCGGTTCGTCGCCGGGGCCGGCCAGGTCGATCTTGTTGAGCACCAGCACGCCGTCCACGCCGAAGCGTTCGGCCGCCACCAGCAGGCGGTCCACGAAGCCGGTCTGGGGCGCGGGCGCCCGCAGGGACTGCACGGCCACCACCTGGTCGAGGTTGGCCATGAGCACCTGCTCGATGTGTCCGCCGCTGCGCCGCGCCGCCCGGCGCGAGACCCGGCTGCGGCGGGGCAGCACCGCGTCCACCACGCCGGTGGGGGGCTCGGCCCCCGCGTCTTGCGCGGTGAAGCGCACGCGGTCGCCGGCCACCGCGGGGGTCTGTTCCTGGCGCGGCCCCTTCTTCAGGCGGCCCCGCAGGTCGCAGCGCCAGAGGCGGCCGCCCTCGGCCACCTCGCAGCTGCCGGCGGCCGCGCGGACCACGATGCCCTCGCGCGCCGCGTCCGGTCCGGGTGTGTCTGCCGCTGTCGTCATGGTCCTCGTTTCCGGGCGCAAACGGCCGTCACGGCCGCCGCTGCGGCCAAAAGCGCCTTGAGAATCCAATCCTTATGGGTTAGCTTTCCGCTTAGCAGGAAGTCGTAGCACAAACCGCACGTTCACTCAAGGTGGTGCAGGCGTCATGAACATCGCCGAGGTCCTCAAGCACACCTCTCCCGCACTCTTCCTCCCCGATCTCCAGGCCACCGACAAGCAGACCGCCCTCACCGAACTGGTGGAAGGGCTGATCGCCGGCACCGAGATCCAGAACCCGGACACCATCCTGCAGATGCTGCAGTCCCGCGAGGCCCTGGGCAGCACCGCGGTGGGCCCGGGCATCGCGTTTCCCCACGGCCGCACCCTGGCGGTGCAGCGCCTGACGATCCTGATCGGCCGTTCGGTCGCCGGCGTCGACTTCGATTCGGAGGACGGCGGCCCCACGCACCTGTTCTTCGTGCTGATCGCGCCGCCCCAGGACACGGGCCACCAGTACATCAAGTCCCTCGCCACGCTCATCGACCGCGTCCAGGACGCGGACCTGCGCGCGAAGCTGATGGAGGCCGCCGACTACGAGGAGTTCTGCGCGGCCATGAAGGAGGATTGAGCATGCATCCCCAGCTGCAACTGCTGGTCGCGCTGCAGGACATGGAAGGCATGATCCGCGAGGTCGAGGAGAAGGGCGACGAGCTGGAGAAGATGGGCTTCAGCCAGGGCGGCATGGACGACCTGAAATCCGCCCGCGACGACCTGGCCGCCAAGATCGAGCCGCGCCTGATGAGCTGGTACCGCCGCCTGACCGGCAAGTTCGGCCACGCCGTGGTGCCGGTGGTGAACAACCTGTGCACCGGCTGCTTCGCGAACATCCCCTCGTCCTTCGTCAGCAAGACCAACGTCAACAAGGTCCAGAAGTGCGAGAGCTGCGGGCGGATCCTCTACTGGCCGTAGACGGCGGCCCGCGGGCCCCGGACACGCAGGGGCCGCGCCCTGCCGGGCGCGGCCCCTCTCCCGTTTCCCCCGCCGGTGAAGCGCTAGTCGTCCGCACCCCCCAGGGCGCCCGCGGTGGCCACCACCTGGGCGATCTCCTCCACGATCTCCTTCTTCTCGCCGCCGTCGTCCCGCACGCCCAGGTCCTCCTTGGCCCAGCGCGACTCGGGGAACGGCCCCAGGCTCTCCAGCTCTTCCCAGCTGGTCACGCCGGTCTCCTTGCGGAAGATCAGCTCGTCGGCCTCGAAGTCGACGGTGATCAGGTCGCCCTTGCGGATCTGGTCGCTGCAGATGTAGTGGCTGATGGGCGTGACGATCTCCCGCTCCACCACGCGCTTCAGCGGCCGCGCGCCGTACTGCACGTCGGTCCCCTCCTGCACCAGGTGCGTCTTGGCGTCCTGGGTGATCTCCAGCAGGAAGGGTTCCGCGCACATGAGCGAGCGGTGGTGCACCTGGGCGATCAGGATGTCCAGGATCGAGTACAGGTGCTGCTCCTTGAGCGTGTGGTAGGTGATGATGTCGTCGAAGCGGTTGAGGAACTCGAAGGGGAAGACCTTCTTGGCCTCGCGCATGGCCGCGTCCTCGATGTCGCGGTCCATCTTGGTCTCGTTGACCCCGGTGGAGAAGCCGATGCCCGTCTGGGCCAGGTGCGCGCCCATGGCCTGGCTGCCCACGTTGGTGGTCAGGATGATGATCGAGTTGCGGAAGTCCACTTCCTCGTTGTTGCCCAGGACCACGGTGCCGTCCTCGAGGATGCCCAGCAGCAGGTTCCACAGCTTGGGGTGGGCCTTCTCGATCTCGTCGAAGAGCACGATGGACAGGTTGCGCTCGCTCTCGGGGGGGAACATGCGGGACAGCTTGCCCCCCGGCTCGCTGACCAGGCCCGACTGGTTCTCGCGGGCCTTGGTGTGGTGCCGGTCGATGTTCTCCTGGGCCAGCAGCGGCCGGATCTCGCCGCCCACGTAGCCCGGCGGCGACCCCAGCAGCTTGGAGATGTTGTAGTGGGCCGAGTACTCCTGGCAGTTGACGCGGGTGAAGGCCCGCTTGGAGCCGAAGATGGTCTCGGCCAGGGCGCGCACCGTCTCGGTCTTGCCGACGCCGGTGGGCCCCATGAACATCATGGTCAGCAGGGGGCGCTCGGGGTCGTGGACCCCCGCGATCAGGCGGCTGAAGCTGTCGGTGAGCTTGTCGATGGCCGCGGGCTGGCCCACGACCATCTTGTTCATATGGGTCGCGAAGCGCAGCAGCTGCTCGTTCCGCTGTTCAGAGCGCAGGGTCTTCACGAGGGTCTCCGTCCGTGCTGGGCGCCCCGCGGCGCCGGTCCTCGACCTCCCTGTCGGGGGCGGCGGGTAGAGGAAGCCCGCCGCTGCCCTCTGGTTCGGTCGGGCGGCGGCGGGCTTGAGGGAGAATCCCCGTAAATCCCTGCCGGAGCAGGAATTGCGATCAAATATCAACTATTGAGACGATTCCGACAAATACGGCACCGCCAGGTAGGGCGCCTGGGGCGCGCCGGGGGTCTCGACCCAGCGATCGTCCGTCTTGACGCGCAGGGGGCTGTTCTCGGCGATGTACTGCTCCACCACCTCGGCGGTGGTCACGCGGGTCGGCCGCACGTCCCGGGGCGGGATCGCCGTCAGGAACTCCAGGCCGCTGTTGCCCTCCATGAGGAAGTTGGTGCAGATGGCCTTGTACATGCGGTCCGGGTCCCAGGGCTGGCCGCCGACCTCCAGCTTGACGACCCGGTCGTAGTCCGGGCGCAGGGGATCGTAGGCCATGACCACGCCCGAGACGCAGATGCCGCCGCTGCGGCCGGCCAGCTTGCGCTCGATGACCCGGCGCAGGGTGCGGCCGTCCATCTGGATCTCGTCCAGCTCGTTGCCGAAGGGCAGCACCGCGAAGATCTCCTGGGCCGTCACGTCGCCCCCCGGCATGTCGGCGCGCAGGCCGCCCATGTTCTGGAAGGCGAAGTCGGCGTCGAAGTGGGTGCGCATGGCGTCGGTGACCAGGTTGCCCACCGGGTTGGCGCCCGGGCCGCCGCGGCCCAGGGAGGTGGCCAGCTGGCCGATGACCCGCCCCATCTCCTTCTCGGTCTTCTCCCGGTAGGGCCGGATGACGTCGGAGGTGCTGGAGTCGGGCCAGATCTCGTCCTCGAAGAGGGTCACCAGGGTGCCCTGGTCCTGGCTCGGCTCCCAGCCCAGCAGGGTGCCGGTCGCCCGGTCGATGTCCAGGATGACGTGGCCGAGGCTCGAGCCGTTGCCGAAGCTCTCGAAGCACATGGTGTGGGTCACCGGATCGATCCAGGGCTCCTTGTAGCCGCGGTGGGTGTGGCCGCCCACGGCGATGTCGATGCCCGACACCTGGTGGACCAGCTCCATCAGGTTCATGCCGCCGTAGGAGTCGTTGCTGCCGTAGGCGCCCTGCAGCTCGCCGGCGGTCTCGGTCTCCTCGGCGCCGGTGATGCGCTTCCAGCCTTCCTTGGGGTCGTAGGGCAGGCCCTCGTGGATGGCCAGCAGGATCAGCTGGGCGCCCTGGGCGCGCAGCTCGTCCCGGTACTTCTCCACCGTCGGGGGCATGGGCAGGAACTCCAGCCCCTTGATGTGCTCGGGGAAGGACATCTTCGCCGTGGCCGGGGTGATGATGCCGACGACGCCGATCTTCACGCCCTGGATGTCGAGCATCTTGGTGGGCTGGCACCAGTCCACGACCTTGCCCGTGCTCTTCTCCACGAGGTTGGCGCAGACGAACGGGAAGTCCGCCATCTTCACCAGGCGCTCGAGGTTGTCGCGGCCCAGGTCGAAGTCGTGGTTCCCCGGCACGCCGAAGGCGTAGCCGATGGAGTTCATGTAGTCGATGACCGCCGTGCCCTGGGTCTTGTTGCCGATGGGCGTGCCCTGGAACATGTCGCCCACGTCCAGCAGGAGGGTGGGCTCGCCCGCCGCGACGGCGTCGGCCCGCACCTCCTTGATGTAGGCGGCCGCCGACGCGCCGCCGCCCAGGGGCGGCGGGAACTCGGGGTTCATGAACCGGGCCGGTTCGGGGGCGATGTGGCCGTGGACGTCGTTGGTCCACATCAGGTGCAGGCGCATCACGCCGTCGTCGCCGTCGCCCGCGCCGCGGGCGGCGACCGCCCCCAGGGCGGCCACGGCCAGGATCAGCAGCAGCATGCCGCGTCGCTTGTTCATCTCGGTCCTTCTTTCGCGCCGCCCGGCGTCCGGGCCGGGGCCCGTGCGGCCCGCCGGCGGTGCCGGGGTCCGCTAGAAGTTCAGGGTGTAGCTCGCGCCCATGCGGAAGCGCGTGTCCTCGACCCGGGCCTGGGGATCCGCCTGGTACTGCGAGCCCCAGTAGTCGGGCGAGTACGGGAACTGATGATCCAGAATGCCGGTCAGCTTCGTCAGTTCCACCGACAGGGAGAACTGGCCCTGCCCGACGGGGATGCCCACGCCGCCGGAGAACGCGCTGCCGGAGGCCTCCTTGTCCATGTAGGAATCATAATGCCGGAAGCCGAAACGCACCGGCACGCCGTTGTAGAACTTGTGCTGCAGGCCGATGCGGACCTCCACGGTGTCGTTGAGGTGCGCCTTGTTCACGCCCTCGACCTTCTCCGTGTCCACGGTGTCGCTCCAGGGCATGTACTCCAGCTCCGCGGTGAAGACCGTCTCGGGCGACGTGCGCGGGTGGAAGACCAGGCCGGCGCGGTAGATGTCCGGGTACTGCCAGTAGCCGGCGTGGGTCTCGTCCCGCACCAGGCCGGCGGGCGTGCTGCGCTGGTCGTTGAAGTCGCCGCAGGCCTTCAGCCGCGACTCCCAGGCCAGGCCCACCTCGACGCGCTTGCTGATCACGCCGTGGACGCCGAAGGTCACGTTGATGCCCGTCAGGTCCTGGGTCCAGGTCTCGGCGTAGCTGGAGTCGCCGTCGGTGGTGTCGAAGTCGCGGACCGACCAGGCGTCGGTGCGGGTGCCGAAGGCGTAGTGGGCCGCGAAGCCCACGGAGATACGCTCGTGCACCTGGGCGCCGGCGCCCACCGACAGGTCGCGCAGGGTGCCGGTCAGCTCGCGCCGCCGGTCCTCCATGATCATGTCGCGGTCCGGCCCCGTGGTGAACGGGTCGGGGTTCCGCAGCTCCTCCTGGAACGTGTACTGGAAGGGGTAGCGGTCGGTCAGCGACACGCCGGCCGTGACCGGGATGCCGCCGTCCAGCACGCGCCGCGCGGCCGCGAAGCCGCTCTGCCAGAAGTGGTTGCGGTTGGCCGCGATGGACGTGTCCACGACCCAGCTGTCGAAGGTGTCGAACAGGGGGACGAAGCGGTCCTCGCTCTCCTGGTCCACCGACGCGCCCGCGTCCACGCGGCTGCCGGCCTCCTCGGCCAGCATCGCGGGATTGTAGATGTTGGCGAAACCGCCGCGGTAGACCGCCACGCCGGTGCCGCCCATGGCGTTGATGTCGCCGGCGCGCCAGGCCCACTGGTCGCCGTAGTCCGTCATCAGCTGGGGTGCCGCCGCCGCGGGCAGCGCGGCCAGCAGCAGCAGCACCGCACCCAGTCCCCGCACCATCTCCGCCTTGCTCAGATTCTTCATCATCTCCGGTCTCCTCGCAGCCGTCAGAAGGTGTAGTCCATCTGCAGACGGACAAACGTGTCGTCCCCGGGCACCCGGATGGCGTCGGGCGTCGGCGCGGTGATGTCGCCATAGCTCCGGATGTCCACGGCCCTGGGCAGGTTGTGGTCCCGCGTGACCTTGAGCTGGAACAGCAGCCGCTGGCTGACGCGGCTCTCGACCTTGAACCAGTTGCGGTAGCCGCGACCGTCCAGCAGCACGAAGTCGTCGCCCTCGAAGTTCCAGAAGAACCCGTCGTACACCGACGAGGCGAAGGTCAGCTTGATCCCGTCGGTCAGGTTGTGCTCGTAACGCGCCTCGAAGGCGTGCGCCGGCGAGGCGGCCGTGCCCAGGGCGGGGTCCTGGCCGCCGCCGTCGGCGGTGCCGCTCAGCCGCTGCCGCGCCGGGAAGAACACGTTGCTCGTCACGTAGGTGAAGGCCAGCCGGTTGTAGTTGCTCAGCAGCGCGATCAGCTGCCAGCGGGTCTCCCAGTTGCGGAACGCGCGCACGTCGTCCGGATTCGTCTCCGAACGGCTGCTGTAGCGGTGCCGCACCCGGAAGCGCAGGTTGAAGACGGGCTGGTACTCGGCCTTCACGGTGTACCGCATCAGGTCGGCGCCGTCCGCCTTGCGCTTCCACTGGTCGAACTGGAGCCCGCTGAGGGTCAACTGGCGGCTGATCCGGTAGCGCGTCTCCAGGAACAGGCCCTTCTCCGGCTTGGGCTGGGGCGTCCCCGTCTCCAGCCAGGAGTAGAGGTCGTCGTTCAGACGATACGGAGCGTCCAGCAGCGTCATCTCGTAACGGTTGTCGTTGCCGAAGGCCCGGTCGTAGGGATTGTCGAAGCCCACGTCGTAGTCGCGCCAGATGGCCAGCAGGTGCAGGTTGTCCCACTGGGCGAAGGTGTTGATCACCGTCGCGTCGGGGTTCTTGGTGCTGAAGAACGGGTAGCGCGGATCCTGCAGGAACGCGTACTCGCCCTGCACCGACACGTTGCCGTACACCGCCTGGGCCTCGGCCCCGGCCACCCGCCGCCACTTGTACGTCGGTGGTGTTGCCGTCGGGATTGTCGAAGACGCTGGTGTAGGAATCCCAGATCTCCAGGTCCCGCGCCTCGAGCCGCTCCTGGTCGGTGACCAGGGTGGTCGGGTCGGCCCGGAAGCCCCGGTTGTAGCGGGCCTCGTAGCCGGTCACGCCCACGTAGGTGCCCGGCGCCAGCATGACCTTCAGGTTGCCGCCGTAGAGGTTCTCCTCCATGGCGCGCCGCCGCAGGCCGGTGGGCTGGCCGTCGACCGTGCGGGCCTCCAGGAACGAGGCCTCGGGCCGCGGGTCCATCACCACGTAGCGGTTGATGGTGCCGTCGGGATTGAGGATGGCGTCCTTCATGGCGGTGGACCAGAAGCCCGCCAGGTAGACGCGCTTCCAGGTGCCCTCGAAGGCGGCGCCCTGCAGGTGGTACTCGAAGCTCCGGCTCAGGTCGCCGCTGATCCCCAGCGGGCGCTTGTTGAAGCCGAAGCCGGTCTTGCGGTACTGGGCGAAGTCGGTGTTGTCCATGATCAGGCCCAGGCCGAAGGCCGCGCGGTAGTTGCCGACGTACAGGCCCTTGAGCCGGAAGTCGCCGAACTTGCGGTCGCGGAAGCCCGCGAAGGCCTTCATCGTCTCGTCCCACCGCACCTCACCGTAGTTGCGGTTGGTCAGCACGCCCGACGTGAACCCGTGCTGCCCCTGCAACCGGATCTTGTTGGACCACGCCGGCTTGTCCGCCTGGGTGTCGCCGACCAGGTAGAGGTTGCGGCTCTGGTTGGCGCGCATGGCGAAGGAGCTGATCTCGTTGTCCGCCTTCGCGCGGGGCGTCTCGGTGTAGCGGGTCTGGGCGTAGCCGCTGAGCGCGCGGGTCTCGTAGTTCGCCTTCTCCTCGTCGCTGAAGACGACGAAGTCCCGCAGGTTGCGGAAGGCGAAGTAGCGCAGACCGTCGGTGCCCCGCAGCTGCCGCTGGCTCTCGAAGTGGCCGATGCGCGCGCGCGCCTTGAGGATGTTGGTGGCGTCCACCGGCGACACGTTCTGGTAGGACATCAGGTCGAACAGGTCCAGGTCGTTGATGTTCTCCGGCATGCGCAGGCGGTCCAGGTACTCGTCGGCGAGGCCCTCGTTGGACCCCTCCTGGCTCAGGTACTGGCGGACCTGGCGGTAGCTGGCGGACAGGCGCGAGATGGTCGCGTCGGCCTCCGGCGGCGGCATGGTCGCCACCAGGGGCTTGACCTTCGCGAACAGCGCCGGCGTCATGCCCGGCACGTCCATCAGCTCGTAGACGTCGCCGAAGTAGTGGACGTAGTCGCGGTGCGCGACGATGGCCTTGGCCACCTCCGGCGGCACCGGCAACGACAGCACCGTCTCCAGCGGGGCCGAATTCAGGTCGATCTTGCCCGGCGGCGCGGCCGCGGCCGCCGGCGGCGGGACGATGCAGGCCGCAACCAGCAGCACCAGCACGACCAGCAATCCGGTCGTCCCGGCGCCGCGGCGTCCGGCCCGGCGCACCCCGCGCGTGGTCAGGGTGTCGTTCACTTCGCCTCACCGCCCCACGCATACACCAGGCCGAACTGGTGCGTGCTGTCCAGGGTGCCGCCCCCGGTCGAGAAGCCGTAGTCCAGGGAGAAGCCCTTCAGGCTGTAGCCGAAGCCCGCGGTCAGGCGGTTGGGGTTGGTGGCCACGCCCGCCCGCAGGGCGAACTGGGGCACCACCCAGGTCTCCACGCCGCCCTTGTAGACCACGTCCTCGCCCAGCTCGTTGTCGACCTCGAAGGTGGTGGTCACGCCGTCGTAGGGCTCGTAGGAGATCCCGCCGACCACCCGCTGCGCCAGCTCCTCGTTGTCGACGCCGATGCGCGGGCCGTTCATGTTCACCGTGTGCACCGCCAGCTTGGTGCGGCGGTGCAGGGTGATCTGCAGGCCCAGGTCGAAGCCCACGGTGGCGTCGCTGCCCGGGTCGAGGCCGGAGCCCTCGGTGCCGTCGCCGTAGGAATCGGCGAACTCCACCCGGTAGACGTTGGCCGACCAGCCCACCGCCACACGCGAGTGCATGTCGTGGTACAGGTCCAGCCCGTGGGCGAAGGTCAGGCGGGTCTCCCGGTCCAGGGTCACGCCCTCCCAGGAGACCGAATAGTTGGTCAGGCCGATGCCGAAGCGGCCGTAGGGCGTGTCGAAGGGCAGGCTCGCCCCCACCGCCACGAACTTGTTGAAGTCCAGGCGGAACGGCTGCTGGTAGGCCACGGCGACCTCGCCGCCGACGGCGGTGCCCAGCGCGGCCGGGTTCAGGAACGGCGCCCACGCGGCGTCCGGCGCGGCCACACCCGTCTCGCCCATGGCACGGGCACGGGGGCTGACCTGGGAAGTCTCGAACAACGCCGCGGCGTCACCGGCCGAGAGGCCGAGCGCCGCAATCACCAGGAAGATGGTCAGTCTGCGGATCATCGCTCACCCTCTCTACTTCTTGAGCCGCGTGGCCACGACCACGGGCGCGGTTCGGGTTTCCTCGTCGCCGGTCGCCTTGGCGACCACCGACAGGTGCGCAATGTACATGCCCGCGGGCACGAACTGGTAGGTGTCGTCCCGACCGTCCCAGAGGACGGTGGTGTAGGCGCCGGCCACCGTCGACGGCGACCCGTCGAACCGGCTGTCCCAAAGGGTGATCACCAGGCGGCCGTGCTGGTCGAAGATGCGCAGCTTGGCCTCGGCCTGCGGCCATGCCCGTGAACTGGATGGGGAAGCTCTCCCCGAGTGCGGGCAGGAACGTCTTGGCGCGGCACCTTCAGGGCCACGGCGGCGCCGCCCTCGCCGGGTTCGGTCCCGCCGCTCGGCCGCGACGGATCCGACGGCGCCATGGTGAAGGTCGTCGGCAGGTTCTCGCTCAGCTCGTCGGCGCCGCAGACCCCGTTGCCGTTGGTCTGCACCTGGGTGCCTTCGCTGGCGTCCACGCGCACGTAGGAGTTGCCGAAGTCCAGCTGGGTCGGGAACGGCGTCTGGTCGGCCACCGCCGTCTCGGGCTTGTAGGTGGAGTCGCCCACCGACTTGCCGGTCTTGCTGAAGAGGTAGCTGGTGGTGGTGCTGGCCTTCCAGGAGAAGATGTCCACGTCCTGGGCCAGGTCGTCGCCCTCGTGGTAGCGGTACAGCACCACGATCTCGCCCGTGTTGGTCAGGCTGGGCGTCGACGACGCCGAGATGATGCTGTTGCCGTCGGCCGTGTCGAAGACGGGCCGCATGTCGGGCACCTGGTCCGCCACCGGGTCGTCCTCGTACAGCTCGATGTCCGGCAGGAAGCCGAACGAGGCGGCGAACTTGGTGCTGCCGGCGATGCTGACGACGATGGTGTCGTCCGCCGCGATGCTGAAGCCGTCGGGGAAGCGGGCGTGGAAGTCGGTGAAGGCGCCGCCGCCGATGGTGTCGGAGTTGAGCACGCCGCCGCCGATGTTCCAGTACCCGGTGTCGTTGGGGAAATAGATGGCGTCGGTCAGGTAGTAGTCGCTGAGGTCCACCGCGGTCCCGTTGGGATTCCAGATCTCCACGAACTCCTGGTCCGAGCCCAGGGTGCAGATCTCCGTGAGCAGGAGCTTGCCCTCGCACGGGGGCGGCGCCGCCGCGGTGGTCCAGCCGCTCGTGAACCGCGGGGCGGCCGCCGGCCACACCGCCGAGCCGCCCGCCGCGTTGTCGGCCTCGGCCCACCAGGCGACCACGGCGCCCTCGGCCTGGCCGGGGATCGTGGCGGTCCAGGCGCCGCCACCGGCGCTGGCCGCCGCCAGCGTCTGCGCGGCGCCGCCGTCGACCGAGTAGTGCACCGACACGGCGGTCAGGGCCGAACCCGAAGCCAGGCTCACGGTCACCGTCACGCCCTGGCCGGCGTTGGGCAGCGCGGGGCTGGCGGACCCGCCGCCGAAGATGGGCGCCGTCGCGGGCCAGGACGCCGGCGCGGCCGCCGGGTGCTGGACGGTGGACACGGCCCAGGTGGCCGCCAGGTCCTCGCTGGTCTCGTCGTGGCCGGTGATGCCGTTGCCCGGCGTGGCCTCGACGCCCTCGTCGGCCGAGTTGCGCATGTAGGAGCGCCCGTCGGTGGCCGAGCCCGGCAGCGGCGTCTGGGACGCGGCCGCGGTGTCGGCCTGGTAGGTGGACCCGCCGAAGGTGTAGCCGGTCTTGTCCACGCGCAGGTCGGTGTTCGTGCCCCAGCAGACGTAGTCGATGTCCTTCATCAGGGGGCTCGAGCCGTCCCACGTGTAAAGCGTGATGCTGCCGGTGTTGTCGCTCAGCCCCACCGTGGTGTTGGTGCCGCCCGCCAGGGTGCCGGCGTTGATGGAGCCGGGGAAGACCTCCACCAGCTCGGGCACCGCGTCGGGCGCCGCGCCGTCCTCGTAGACCTCGTAGTCCGGCAGGTGGCCGTACTTGGACAGGAACGTCGAGCTGCCGCTGACGGCCACGGTGATGGTGTCACCGGCCGCGATCACGGCGCCGTCGGGAAACCGTCCGTTGAATTTGCCGCCCGTGCCGCCACCCGCGACGCCGCTGGTGACGTCGTCCTCGACCAGGCGCCAGTAGCCCGCGTCGTTGAGGGCGTTGGTCCCGTTGGTCAGGCAGATGTCGGCGAGGGAGATCTCGCTGGCTGTCGGGTTGACGATCTCGATGAACTCGGCACCGAACCGCTGCGCGGTGGTGACGATCTCGCTGAGAATCAGGTGGTCGGCGTCCGCGGCCGCGGCGGGCAATGCCGCGCCGACGGTGCCGAGCACGAGGACCGGGATCAGCACGGCCCACAAGCGGGCGTCCGGCCTGCACGTTCTGGTCATCGGAGGTCTCTCCCTTCGGGGGGAACGACGGCGGAAAAAGGGGCCGATCCTGGGTGATCGGGTGCCGGAGAACATAGCTCCCCGCGGGGACCGGGAGCAAGTCATTAATCTGCATAAATTGTTGGCAGGGATTTCGGGGCGATCCGGTCAGAACGCGCTGGCAAAAGCGGTGCGCAGGGCCGCGGACTCCCCCGCCTGCCGCAGGGCGTCCAGGAAGGCCGTCGACTTGACCGCGCGGGCCAGGCGGGCCAGCACGCGCAGCATCTGGCGCGGGTCGCCGTCCGGGCCCACCAGCAGGATCACCACGTCCACCGGGCAGCCCGTCCTCGGAGGGCACGGCCAGGGGCTCGGCCAGGGTGGCCACGGCCACCCGCACCTCGGGCACGCCGGCGTGGCGGGCGTGCGGGATCACCAGGCCGCCGCCGATGGCGGTGCTGCCCTCGGCCTCGCGGCGCATGACCTCGGCCACGATGCTGTCGGCGTCGGCCACCTCGCCCACCTCGGCCAGCACGCCCACCAGGCGCGTGACCGCGTCCTGCACCGAGTCACACTTGACGTGCGGCAGGAAGCCGCGCGTTGTTGTATAGTCGAGCAGTTTCATGGGACCCATGGTAATGAGCGAACGGCCCGGTGTCCAGCCGACGCCCCGGGCCGTCCGTCGATGCGGAGCGACATGGCACGCGAACCCTTCGCCACCCTCACCCGCAAGCCCCGTTGGCAGGCCCGCCTCACCCGACTGGGCCGCGCCCTGCTGCGCCCGCTGCGCCCGTCGCGCCTGGGCGCCGGCCGCGCGGGCCCGCCCCACCTGCTGCTGCTGGGCATCGACACCCTGCGGGCGGACCACCTGGGCATCGGCGGCTGCCCGCGCCCGGTCTCGCCCCGCATCGACGCCCTGGCCGCCGACGGCACGGTGTTCACCGACGTCACCGCCGCCGCACCGTGGACGTTGCCGTCCTTCGCCGGCGCCTTGAGCGGCCTGATGCCCGGGCTGCACGGGGCCTACCTGCCGGGCCCGGCGCGCAACATGGACACCCAGCCCCCGCGGCGCCTGGACCCGGCCACGGTGACCCTGGCCGCCCACCTGCGCGACCAGGGCTACCGCACCGCCGCGTTCTACTCCAACCAGTTCTTCGCCTTCGGCCTGGCCGAGACCTTCGACGTCCACCGCTACCACAACCTGCCGGCGCCGGACCTGGCCGCCGTGGCCCTGGACTGGCTGCGGCGCCACGCGGACCGGCCCTGCTTCTGCTTCGTCCTGTTCAACGATCCCCACGAACCCACCACGCCGCCGGCGGCGGACCTGGCACCGTTCCTGGCCGAGGCCCGGGACGCGGGCGCCGACCTGTCGCCGGCCGGCCTGGCCGCCCTGGCCCGCTGGGGCGAGCCGCCCGCCCCCCACCTGGGCCGCGTGGTCGAGCCTCTGGATGCGGCCGCCCGGGGCGCCCTGGCCCTGAAGCTGGCGGTCTACGCGGCGACCGTGCGCCAGGTGGACCGCACCGTCGGCGCCATGCAGGACCGCCTGGCCGCCTGGGGCCTGGCCGGACGCACCCTCACCTGCATCTTCGCCGACCACGGCGAGGAATTCCTGGACCACGCCGCCCAGGGCCGGCGCTGGGCCCACGATCCCCGCGGCCTGGCGGGCATCGGGCACGGCCACACCCATTTCCAGGAACTGCTGCACGTACCCTGGGCCGCCTGGGGCGCCGGCGTTCCCGCGGGGCGGCGCGTGACCGCCCCGGTGTCCCTGCTGGACCTGGCCCCCACCCTGGCCGACTGGCTGGGTGTGGCTCCCTTCCGGCCCGTCGCCGGGCGCCCGTTGCCCGACGCCGATTGGGCGGGCGGCCTGGTGGGCCGGTCGCGGGCCGCGGATCCGGATCCGGAGGCCGCCGGCCCCGCCCGGCCGCTGCTGGCCGAGGCCATCGCCTACGGGCCGGACCTGGTGATGGTGCGCAACCGGCGCTGGAAGCTGATCGCCCGGCGGGACGGCGCCGTCCTGGCCCTCCACGACCTGGAGGCCGACCCGGGCGAGACCCGCGATCTGGCCTCCGCCGAGCCGGCGGTGGCGGCGCGGCTGCAGGCGGTGGTCGTGGCCTGGCGGGACAGCGGCTGCGGTGCGGCGGGGGAAGGCGACGGCGGCGGCGGCTGGCAGGACCTGGACGAGACGGTGCGGCAGCGCCTGAAGGATCTGGGCTACGCCGAGTGAGGCGCCCGCGCCGCGGCGCGGGCGGCGGCGGCGCGGTCCGCGCCCAGGGCCAGGCCACAGACCAGCCACACCAGCTGGGCCACCTCCGCGTCCCCGAAGTTCCACTCGAACATCCCCGCGATCACGAAGGCCCACCACACGCCGACGGCGGCCAGCACCCAGCCCTCCGGCGGCGCGGGATCGTCCGGGTCGCCGGGCCCGGCGCGCAGGTCGCGCCACAGCCTCAGCAGCCGCCGCAGCAGCATCACCATGAACACCACCGCCAGGATCAGCCCCGGCAGGCCCCAGATGGCCGCGATCTGCAGCACGTTGTTGTGGAGGTGGCCGATCACCAGGATGGGCCCGGTGGGGTAGGCCTCGCGGCTGACGGGACCGCCGGCGTCGCGCTCGCGGTACTGCCAGTACAACGCGTTCAGGTCGTGGTCCCCCACGCCGGTCACCGGGTGGTCGCGGATCATCTCCAGGCCCACGCCCCACATGGCCAACCGCGGCGTTTCGCGGAGGCCGGCCGGAGCCAGGGTCGAGACGGCCCGGTCGTGGATCGGGCCGGGCGCCAGCACCAGCAGGATCGCCGCCGCCAGGAGCGCCGCGGCCACCAGGCGCCGGCGCACCATGAACAGCATCACCAGGGCGCCGACGCCGCAGCCCAGCCAGGCGCTGCGGGTCAGGGTCAGCAGCAGGGCCGCCGCCAGGGGGACGCCCGCCAGCGCCAGCGCCAGCCGCACCCGGCGGCTCCGCACCGTCAGCAGGAACGCCAGGACCACCAGGCAGGTGATCATCATCAGGCCGCCGGCCGTCATGTAGCCCTGCAGCAGGTCCACGCGATTCTTCAGGAAGCCGTCCCAGGCGTCCACGAAGGCGCCGCCGGCCCGCGCGTAACGCGCCAGACCGTAAATGGCGGCACCGGCGCCGCCGGCCAGCAGGCCGGCCAGGGTGCCGCGCCGCATCAGGGCGCCGTGGGGGCCGCGCACCAGCCCGGCGGCGGCGAACAGGGCCGTGAAGAGCCAGAAGCGGCGCAGGAAGACGGCGCTCTGCCCCGGGTCGCCCGACAGGGGGACCATGGCCACGGCCCAGACCACGAGGGCCAGCAGGGGCCATTCCACCCCCGTGGCGTAGGCCCGCAGCCCCCGGTCCAGGACCACACGGACCACCAGGGCGGCGGTGGCCAGGCCCAGCAGGATCTGGGTGACGGTGATGGACAGGAGCGCGGCGGGCGCCAGGCCCAGCATCGCGCCCAGCAGCACCCGGTCGCAGACGCGGCGAGCCCCGGACGCCGGCGGAGCCGCGGGCGTCATGCCTCGGGGTCGACCGCCAGGTCGACGACCCGGTCGGCCAGCGCCAGGAAGGCCTCGCGGGCGGGCGAGCCCTCGATTTCCACCGCGGGCCGGCCCTCGTCGCCGCCGGTGCGGATGGCCGGGTCGATGGGGATCTCCGCCAGCAGGGGCAGATCGTACTCGGCGGCCACCCGGGCGCCGCCGCCCTGGCCGAAGATGTCGTAGTGCTTGCCCGAATCGGGGCAGACGAAGTAGCTCATGTTCTCCACGATGCCCAGCACCGGCACGTCCACCTCGCGGAACATGCGGATGCCCCGGCGCACGTCGGCCAGGGCCACCTCCTGGGGGGTGGTGACCATCACCACGCCCGCCAGGGGCACCTGCTGGACCAGGGTCAGCTGGGCGTCGCCGGTGCCCGGGGGCATGTCCACCACCAGGTAGTCCAGGTCGGACCACTGGACGTCCTTGAGGAACTGCTTGATGGCCGAGAACACCAGGGGCCCGCGCCAGATGACCGCCTGGTCGGGCGGCATCAACAGGCCCATGCTGATGATCTGCAGGCCCCGGTGGGACACGGGGATGATCTTCTTGTCGGCGGTGACCTCGGGGCCCCTGTCCACCGCCAGCATGGTGGGCACGCTCGGGCCGTAGACGTCGGCGTCCAGCAGGCCCACCTTGTGCCCCCGGTCCCGCAGGGCCAGGGCCAGGTTCACCGCCACGGACGACTTGCCCACGCCGCCCTTGGCGCTGGCCACCGCCACCACCCGCTTGACGCCCGGCAGGCTCCGGCGGTCGGCGAAGGGATCGGCCGACTGGCCGTGGGGCCCGCGCGCAGGCCCCGTCCGGCCGCCGCCGGAGCGGTCGTCCACGGCCACGTCCACCGACATGACGCCCGGGATGCGGGCCACCCGCTCGGCCACGGCCTGCCGCACCGCGGCGATGGTCTCCTCCTTCTCGGAGGTGCGCACCACGGTCACCTTGACGGCCCCGCCGGTGACGGAGATCTCGCCGATGAGGTTGATCTTCACCACGTCGACCCGGGTGCCCGGGACCTTCACGTCCTGCAGGGCCTCGGCCACGCGTTCGGGAGTCAGGTTGCTGCTCACGCCGTATCTCCTTGCCTGGTGCGGCGCCGGCGGCGGTTCGCCGCTCAGCGGATCTTGAGGCTCTCGGTGACCCGGTCGAGGATGGCGCCGTGGTCGAAGGCCAGGTCCGGCAGCCGGTCCAGGGGGTGCCAGGCGGCCGCCGCGGCGTCGTCGCCGCCCGTGACCTCGGGCAGGTCGCCGATCACCACCGCCACGTAGACGATGGAGACCGTGTGCCCCCGCGGGTCGCGCCCGGGCCGGCCGAAGGCGCGGAACTGGCGGAAGGGCAGCCCCTCGAGCCCGGTCTCCTCGGCGATCTCGCGGGACACGGCCCGATCGATGTCCTCGCCGTACTCCACGAAGCCGCCGGGCAGGGCCCAACTGCCGGCGAAGGGTTCCCGGCCCCGCTGCACCAGCAGCACCCGATAGCCCTCGTCCAGCAGGCCGTCGGCGCGGCGGTGCAGGACGACGCCGTCCACCGTCAGGGCGGGATTGCGGAACTGCGGCTGCGGTTCCGGGGCCACCTCAGTCCTGCTTGAAGGACGCCAGGGCGGCCTCGCAGTTGTCGAAGGTCTCGAACACGAGCTTCAGCTGGGTCACGTTCAGGATGTTGTCGATGCGGTCGCTGACCTCGCAGATCTTCAGCTGGCCGCCGTTCTTCTTCAGCGTGTGGAAAGCCGACACCAGGATCCCCAGGCCGGTGGAATTCACCCAGCTGACCTTGGACATGTTCAGCAGGACGTCCACGGTGCCGTCGCTGATGAGGGTCTTGATCTCCGTCTGGAACTTCTCGTGGTCCGGTCCGCCCATGATCTTGCCCGACAGCTGCAGGACCATGACGTCCCCGACCTGGTTCTGCTTGACGTTCAAATCGGCTGCCTCCGTTGGGGTGATGGTTCCGAGCGTGCCCATATGATAGAATCACCGCGTTCCTGTTACCAACCGGAGATTCGGCGGCCGGCGCCCGTCCGCCGGCAGCCCGGAGGCCGCCGTTGCCCCGCGTCCGACCCAGCGTCCTGGCCGGTTCCTGGTATCCCGGCCGCCCGGCCGAACTGGCCGCGCGCGTGGACGAACTGCTGCAGCCGGGCGCCGTGCCGCCGCCGGCCGGCCGCCCCCTGGTGGCGGTGGTCCCCCACGCCGGCTACGCCTGGAGCGGGCCCACCGCCGGCCGCCTCTACGCCGGCCTGCGGGGCGCGCTGCCCGGCCGGGTGGTGATCCTGGCGCCCAACCACCGCGCGCCCCTGGAGCGCATCGCCCTGTCGGGGGCCGACGCCTTCGCCACGCCCCTGGGCCGGGTGCCCGTGGACACGGCCGCCGTGGCCGCGCTGGCGCGCGAACCCGCCTTCGCGGTGGACGACCGGGCCCACCGGGACGAGCACGCGGTGGAGATCCAGCTGCCCTTCCTGCAGCGGCTGGCCCCGGCCGGACCGCCGCGCATCGTGCCTCTGCTGGTGCCGCCGCTGGCCGACGGCACTGCGGCCGGGAGCCGCCGCCGCCCTGGGCGGCCTGCTGGACGGCGACACCCTGCTGCTGGTCTCCAGCGACTTCACCCACTACGGCGCGCCCTACGGCTACCTGCCCTTCCCGGACTGGCCGAGGCCCGCCGACGCCCTGGAGCGCCTGGACGCCGGCGCGGTGCTGCGCATCCTGGCCGGGCGACGCCGCCGGCCTGCGGGCGTACGGCCGGAGCACCGGCATCACCATGTGCGGCCTGGAGGCGACGGCCCTGGCCCTGGACACGGGCCTGCCCGCCGGGCTGGGAGGGCGCCCTGCTGGACTACAGCCGCAGCGGCGACCGCGAGCGGGACTACGCCATGTCCGTCAGCTACGCCGCGGTGCTGCTGGCGGACGGGCGGGGCGGCGCGGAGACCGACCGTGAGCGCCGGCCTGGGCGCGGCCCGAGCGGACGCTGCTGCGGGACCTGGCCGCGCGCGGCGGTGGCCGCCGCCGCCCGGGGCGAGCGCCTGCCCGATCCGGCCGCGGCGGCCGCCGGAGCACGGCCTGACCCTGGCCGGCGTGCTGGCCGAGCCGCGGGGCGTCTTCGTCACCCTGACCCGGGACGGCGCCCTGCGCGGCTGCATCGGCACCATCGTGGGCCGGCTGCCCCTGGCCGAGGCGGTCGTCGACGCCGCCCGCAACGCCGCCGTCGGCCGACCCCCGCTTCCCGCCGGTCGGCCCCGACGAGGCTGCCCCGCCTGGACCTGGAGGTGTCGGTGCTGACCACCCTGCTGCCGGTGGCCGGGCCCGAGGCCATCGAGGTGGGGCGGCACGGCGTCCTGCTGCGCCAAGGGCGACCGCCAGGCCGTGTTCCTGCCCCAGGTGGCCCCCGAACAGGGATGGGACCGGGACACCATGCTGACCCACCTGGCCCTCAAGGCGGGCCTGCCCCCGGACGCCTGGCGGCGGGGCGCCCGCTTCGAGGTGTTCACCGCCGACGTTTTCTAGTTGTCGGAGGGGCCCCCTGCGGGCTATTTTCTGGGTCCGAGGCGCAAATGGCGGGGTCTGCGGAGCAACCTCGCTGTTTTGATATTGCAAGGAAGTGATGGTGACGCATGGGTCTGCTCGACAAGGTGCACAGTTTCAAGACCGCCAAGACGCTGATGCGACCTGGATCTGTACAACTACTTCCGGGTGATCGAATCGGCCCAGGAGAACACCGTCCGCTACCAGGGGCGCGAGGTCATCATGCTGGGGAGCAACAACTACCTCGGCCTGACCAACCACCCCAAGGTGAAGGAGGCCGCCCAGGCGGCCATCGCCAAGTACGGCACCGGCTGCGCCGGCTCGCGCTTCCTCAACGGCACCCTGGACATCCACATCGAGCTCGAGGAGAAGCTGGCCAGGCTGGTGGGCAAGGAGAAGGCGCTGGTCTTCTCCACCGGCTTCATGGTCAACCAGGGCACGCTCAGCTCCATGGTGGGCCGCAACGAGACCATCATCGTCGACCGCACCGACCACGCCTCCATCATCGACGGCGCCCGGCTCAGCTTCGGCGACGTGCGCAAGTACAAGCACAACGACATGGAGAACCTGGAGCTGGTGCTCCAGAGCGAGACGCGACACCAACAAGCTGATCATCGTCGACGGCGTGTTCTCCATGGAGGGCGACATCGCCCGCTGCCGGAGATCGTGCAGCTGGCCAAGCAGTACGACGCCGTGGTGATGGTGGACGACGCCCACGGCGTGGGCGTGCTGGGCGACCACGGCCGCGGCACCTGCAACCACTTCGGCCTGACCGACGACGTGCACCTGATCATGGGCACCTTCAGCAAGTCGCTGGCCTCGGTGGGCGGGTTCATCGCCTCGGACGCCGACACCATCCACTACATCCAGCACATCGCCCGGGCCCTGATGTTCTCGGCGAGCATGCCGCCGGCGTCGGTGGCCTCGGTCTCGGCGGCCGTCGACGTGATGCTCGAGGAGACCTGGCGCCACGAGGCCCTCTGGCGCAACAACGACATCATGCGCGCGCGCCTGGACGACGCCGGCTTCGACACCGGGCCCAGCCAGACCCCCATCATCCCGGCGGTGGTGGGCGAGGACATGACGGCCTTCAAGTTCGTGCGGCGCCTGATCGACGAGGGCGTGTTCGCCAACCCGGTGATCAGCCCGGCGGTCGAGCCGGGCAACGCCCTGATCCGCCTGTCGCCTGATGGCGACCCACACCGAGGACGAGATCCACAAGGCCATGGACATCATGACCCGGGTGGGCCGGGAACTGGGCGTCATCCCCGCCTGACGGCGGCGCCGCCCGGCGGCCCGCGGGCCGCACCGACGCGCACCCGCGCGGGCGGTCCCCAGGGGCCGCCCGCGTCGTTCACCCCGATTCCGCCCGGAATCCGGAGCACGAGGAGGGACCATGTCCGTCACCGTCACCCCCGTCGCCGGCAAGGCCGACCTGGACGCCTTCCTGAAGGTGCCCTACCGCATCTACGCGCGACGACCCCAACCAGGTCTTCCCCCTGCTCGACGAGCTGAAGAAGTTCTTCGACGCCAAGCACAATCCCTTCTGGAACCACGCCGAGCGCGAGCTGTGGCTGGCCCGGCGCGACGGGCGAGGTGGTGGGCCGCGTGGGCGCCTGCGTCGATCGCTACAACAACGATCACCACGGGGAGAAGGTGGGCTTCTTCGGCTTCTACGAGGTGGACGACGACCCCGAGGCCGCCGCGCGCCCTGCTGACGGCGGCCCGCGAGCTGGATCGCCGGCCAGGGCATGGACACCATGCGCGGCCCGGGCTGCTTCACGTCCAACCACGACTGGTACGGCCTGCAGGTGGGCGGCGAGTTCAGCCGCCCGGTGATCGGCATGCCCTACAACCCGCGCTACTACGAGCAGCAGTTCGACCGACTTCGGCCTGGCCGGCGCCAAGGACCTGCTGGCCTGGCACATCGTCACCCGCGGCGAGCTTCCCCGAGAAGATGCAGCGGCTCATCGACCGCATCCTCGCCCGCCCCGGCCTGACGGTGCGGCCCTTCGACATGAAGAAGTTCTTCGCGGAGGCCAGCCTGGTGCGCGAGCTGTACAACGCCTGCTGGAGCGCCAACTGGGGCTTCATCCCCATGGACGACGAGGACTTCAAGTACGCGGCCAAGGACATGAAGTCCATGGTCGATCCCGACTTCCTGCTGGTGGCGGAGATGGACGGGCAAGCCCATCGGCTTCTCCCTGACCATCCCCGACTTCAACGAGGCCCTGCAGCCGCTGCAGGGGAAGCTGCTGCCCTTCGGCTGGCTGAGGTTCCTGCTGAACAAGGGCAAGGTGAAGACGGCGCGCACCCTGCTGATGGGCGTGCTGCCCGAGTACCGGCAGCTGGGCGTGGACGTGGCCATGGTCTACCGCACCATGCAGGCGGGCTTCGCCCGGGGCATCACCAGCGGCGAATGCTCGTGGGTGCTGGCGGACAACGACCCCATGAACCGCATCATGGCAAGCTACGGCGCCGACGCCTACAAGACCTACCGCGTCTACGAGATGCCGGTGGGCTGACGGGACGATGGGCATGGACGCAGCCACCGACCGCGGCACCATCGCCCTGACCGGGGCGACCGGCTTCCTGGGCAGCCACATCGCCGACGCCCTGCTGGCGGGCGGCTGGGCGGTGCGGGCCTCGGTGCGCCCCACCAGCAGCCTGCGCTGGCTGGAGGGCAAGCCCGTCGAGACCGTGACCGTGGACCTGACCGACCCGGCCGGCTGCG
This sequence comes from Candidatus Krumholzibacteriia bacterium, assembly GCA_963825035.1. Taxonomy (GTDB): domain Bacteria; phylum Krumholzibacteriota; class Krumholzibacteriia; order LZORAL124-64-63; family LZORAL124-64-63; genus JACZKN01. The sequence continues at coordinate 230,219 of CAWGRT010000017.1, forward strand.
CGCGCCTGCTGCAGGGCACCGAGCGGCGTGATCCACTGCGCCGGCGTGGTGGCGGCCCCCGACGAGGAGGGCTTCCGCCGGGGCAACGTGGCCACCACCGCCGCCCTGCTGGCGGCCGCCGCCGCGGTGTGGACCGAGCCGGTCCCCGACCCGGCCCCCGCCTTCGTGCTGATCAGCAGCCTGGCCGCCCACGGGCCCGCGCCCCTGGCCCGGCCCGCGGTGGAGACGGACCCGTCCGCTCCGGTCACGGCCTACGGCCGCAGCAAGCGGGAGGCCGAGCGGCTGGTGGCCACCGCGGCGGGCTTGTTCCGCCGGGCGATCCTGCGTCCGCCCTCCCTGTACGGCCCCCGCGACCGGGAATTCCTGCCCCTGCTGAAGCTGGCCCGGGCCGGCTGGACCGTGCGCCTGGGCCGCCGGCTCGAGGGCCTGTCCCTGGTGGACGGACGGGACGCGGCCGCGGCCGCGGTGGCCCTGCTGGCCACGCCCGCGGCCGAGGGCGTGTTCTTCGTGGACGACGGCGCCCGGGGCTACGACTTCCCCGCCCTGGCCCGGGCCCTGGGCGAGGCCGCCGGGCGCCGGGTGCGCCTGGTCACGGTGCCCCTGGGCCTGCTGAAGGCGGTGGCCAAGCTGGTGCCCGGGGTCTCGGCGGTGGCGGGTCCCGACCGCATCCGCGACCTGGAACAGCCGGGCTGGGTCTGCGACGGGACGCGCCTGACCGCGGTCACCGGCCTCGCCCCCGCGCGGCGGGCCGCCCGGGGCCTGGCCGAGACCATGGCCTTCTGCCGCGAGGAGGGCTGGCTGTGACCTGGCGGCGCCGGCTGGTGGAACTGTCGCTGTGGCGCATGGACATCGACCGCTGGGCCGTGGTCTACCTGCTGGTCAGCGCCTTCTACACGGTGCTGGGGCCGGGCGTGGTGCCCCACCCCGCGCGCCTACGCGGCGGTGCACGCGGGCGCGGCCCTGCTGGTGTGGTTCGTGCCGCCCCTGCTGCGGGGCAGCCGCCTGGTTCCTGCCCCGCCTGCTGGGCGAGATCTACCTGCCGCTGCTGTTCCCGTTCTTCTACGCGGAACTGGAATACCTGGGGCTGGTCTTCTTCGATTTCCACGCACAGCCTGGACCCGTCGCTGATCCGCCTGGAGCAGTGGATCTTCGGCTTCCAGCCCAGCCTGGAGTGGTCCCGGGCCTGGCCCTGGCCCTGGTTCCACGAGCTGATGGAGTTCGCCTACTTCAGCTACTATTTCCTGGCCGTGGCCTTCCTGGTGCTGGTGTTCCGGGCGCGGGGCATCGCGCCGGACCGTCGCTGGGACGCGGTGCGGGACTTCGTGCGGGACCTGAGCATGGTGATGCTGGTGTGCTACACCCTCTACACCATCTTCCCCGCCTGGGGCCCCAAGTACTTCCGCGCCGGCTTCGTGGCCGTGGACGGCTGGGTGTTCACCGCCATCATGCGCCACATCCACGAGACCAGCGCCCTGCTGGGCGCCGCCTTCCCCTCCAGCCACGTGGCGGGCTCGCTGGTTCCCTGGTGGCACACCTGGAAGTGGTTCCCCCGCCACCGCTGGTGGATGACCACCATCTTCGTGCTGCTGTGCATGTCCACGGTCTACAACCGCTACCACTACGTGGTGGACGTGCTGGCGGGGCTGTTGCTGGGGATCATCGTGCTGAAGTTCGGCCACGCCCTGGGGGACACGGCGCGGGACAGCCTGCGCGCGCGCCGCCTGCGCGAGCGGATCGCGCGGGCGCGGCGGCTGGTCAGCCGAACGCCGCGACCGTAGCGGCCGCGGCGTCGGTGTCGTGGTCGATGCGTGCGTGCGGCACCCGGCCGCACGGGCCTAGCCTCAGGTGAAGCCGCCCCGGCCGCAGCCCCCGCCGAGGCTTCCGGACGCCGGGCCCGCCCCCGCGGTGGCGAAGGACGAGAAACCCTTGTCCACCGCCTTGGACTTGCACGCCGGGCAGGCCACCTTGCCCGCGGCCGCCTCGCCCAGGCTCAGCAGCTCCTCGAACCGGTGCCCGCACTTGCGGCAGGTGAATTCGTACAGCGGCATGCCGCCACCTCCGTGCGCCGCGCCGCGCGCGGCGTCGTTCAGCCGACCTTCTGCTGGTGGTCCCCGTCCACGTCCTCGGCCGCGGCCGCCTTCGCTTCCGGTTCCCCGTCCTCGGCGCTGTGCAGATCCCGATCCCCGATCGAGCAGGAGGTCGGACCTCAGCCGGGCCGGATACCCAGCCGCGGCAGCACCAGGTTCACCAGGACGAACCAGGCGATGATGAACAGGACCAGTTCCAGCATGTCGTCCGTTCGGTTGTGCCGCGGTCCGGTCCGGACTCCCGTCCGGGGGCACCGCGGCCCCCAAATCTTCAAAGTCTATTGACAGCAAGATAGGTGTTCCGGGCGCCCCGTCAAGGGCCTCAGAAGGCGCCCCGCACCCAGCCGCCGTCCGCCACCACGCACTGCCCGGTGATGTAGCCGGCCCGGACCGACATGAGGAAGCCGATCAGCGCCGCCAGCTCCTCGGCCTCGCCCAGGCGGCCGGCGGGGATGGCGCCGGTCCAGCCGGCGATCACGTCCTCGCGGGAGCACCCGGCTGCGGCCATGCGGGCGGCGATGAGCCGCTCGACGGCGCTGGTGGCGTGGAAGCCGGGCGCCACGGCGTTGACCGTCACGCCGCGGGGCGCGGCCAGGTCGCTGAGGCTCTTGACCAGCCCCTGCACCGCCGGGCGCAGGGCGTTGGACAGCACCAGGTTGTCCACGGGCTGGAGCACCGCCACCGAGGTCACCGCCACGATGCGCCCGAAGCCCCGGTCCATCATGCCCGGCAGCACCAGGCGGCACAGGCGCACGGCGCTCTCGATGGTCAGGCGGTAGCCCGCTTCCCAGGCCTCCAGGTCCAGATCGAGGAAGCCGCCCGCCGGCGGGCCGCCGGCGTTGACCAGCAGCAGGTCGATGGGCCCCAGATCCTGCGCCACCTGGGCGGCAAACCCGGAGACGGCCGCGTCGTCGCGCACGTCCAGGGCCCGCGCGACCACCCGGCCGCCGCTGCCGCCCCAGACGTCCTCGCCCGCGGCGCGGACCTCGGCGGCGGCCTCGGCCAGCTCCTCCTCGCCCCGGGCGCACAGGGCCACGCGGCAGCCCTCCTCCGCCAGCAGGCAGGCGGTGGCCAGCCCGAAGCCCCTCGACCCGGCCGTCACCAGCGCGGTGCGGCCCCTCAGACCCAGATCCATGGTGTCCTCCCCTCGGCTGCGGTGCGGCTCCCTGCCGCACCGCGCGGAACGTTAGCACAGCGGCACGGCGGTTGCATTCGCGAACCCTGAGCGGCCTCCCGCACCGCACCGGGGAACGACAGGGAACAACAGGGAACGGCGGCGACCGCATCGCCTTGCAGGGAAAGAGTCCTCATGTCCCAGGCACCGCAAACCGCACTGGAACGCTACAAGGCCCGGCGCGCCGGTGTCCCCGTGGACGACCCGCCGCCGCCGGAACCGGCGGCCCCCGCGCCGGAGCGCCGGCCGGCTCGTCTGTGGCTGCGGCTGGCGGTGCTGGGCACGGCGCTGACCGTGCTGGCGGTGGCGATCCTGGCCGCCCTGCCCGGCGGGCCGCCCGCGGTGGAGCTGACCTACGAGGTGGACCTGGCCGCGGCGCCCCGGGGCAGCCTGGCCATCGCCGTGGAGGCCACGGGGCACCTGCCCCGGCGGCTGAACCTGGCCTTCCCCGAGGGCGTCTTCGGCGACATGCGCAACGGCGTCACCCCCCACTCCCCCGAGGCCGCGGCCATCGACGACCAGGGCCGCCAGGCCCGGGTGCTGGACGTGGAGCGTACGGGCGAGGGCTGGGAAGTGGTCACCGCCGGCGCCGAGCACGTGCGATTCGTCTACCGGGTCGACCTGGCCCGCACCCACGGCTCGGAAGAGGACATCCGCCGCTACATCTCCACGCCGGTCAACGGCGGGGTGCGCGCCGCCGGTTACGAGATCTTCCTGGCCCCCACCAACGCGAGGGTCGTCGACGTCACCGTCAGCCTGCGCAATCCGGGCGACCTGCCGGTGCTGGTGCCCTGGCCGTCCCTGGTCCACGGCACGCCCCCGGCGGTCGCGACCGCGCCCGATTCCCTGGCCGCCGCCCACCTGGGGGCGGGTCAGGGCTACCTGCCGATCGACGGGACCGCCGGCACGGCGGCGCCCGCGCGCCCGGCGCCCCCGCCGGCCCCGGCCGCGGCGGCGACGCCGGCCCCGCTGGCCTTCCACCCCCGCGACCTGCAGGACCTGAGCAACGCCCTGCTGGTGTGCGGCGACATCCGCACCACCGGCACCCAGGTGCGCGACACCGCCATCCAGTTCGCCACCGACCGCCGCTGGCGCTTCCCCGACGCCGAGGTCCTGGACCTGGTCAAGCGCATCGCCCGCACCCAGCTGGGCTTCTTCGGCACCGCGCCCACCTCGCCGCATCACCGTGCTGCTGGCCGCCAACGAGGTGACCGCCGCCGGGGGCTTCGACGTGTACGGCGTGCACACGGGCAGCTCGCATCCTGGTGATGGTGGACCCGGACGTGACCTGGGGCGAGCTGGAGGACCGCGCCGCCAGCGTCATCTCCCACGAGATGTTCCACGGGTGGCTGGGCGAGGCGATCCCCCAGTCGGACCCGGCCACCCTGTGGTTCACCGAGGGCGCCACCACCTGGTTCGCCGCCCGCATGCTCACCGCCGCCGGGGTCTGGACCCCGGACCACACGCGCGCCGTGCTGGAGGCGAGGCTGGACCGCGACTACCGCGCCAATCCCCTGCTGGGCACCGTGTCCGTGGCCGACGCCGCCGCCGAGGTGATGGCCGGCGCCGACCAGGTGCGCTTCGCCTACGCGGGCGGGATGGCGGCCTGCGCCGCCCTGGACCAGTGGCTGGGCGAGCGGAGCGGCCTGGACCATCCCCTGGACCAGGTGCTGCGCCGCCTCTACGACACCCGGGACGGGCATGACCTGAGCCGCGCCTCCCTGCAGGAGGCCGTCCACGCGGTCACCGGCGTGGACTGCGCCGCCTGGCTGGACGACCACGTCTACGGCAAAACCGCCTTGCCGCCCTCGGATCGCTTGATTTAAGTTCTCTCCGGCCGCACGTTCCAGCGCATCCCCCCGACCGGAGGCCCCATTTGAGTTCCTTCAAGCGCACCCTCGTCACCAGTGCCCTGCCCTACGCCAACGGCGAGATCCACCTGGGGCACCTGGCCGGCGCCTACCTGCCGGCGGACATCTTCGTGCGCTTCCTGCGCCTGCGGGGCGAGGACGTCCTGTACATCTGCGGCTCCGACGAGTACGGGGTGCCCATCACCCTGACGGCCGAGCGGCTGGGCATCAGCCCCAAGGAACTGGTGGACCGCAACCACGCGTCCATCCGCGACTCCTTCGCCGCCTTCGGCATGAGCTTCGACAACTTCAGCCAGACCAGCCGGCCCATCCACACCGAGACGGCCCAGGCCTTCTTCCTGGACCTGCACGGCCAGGGCGTCTTCAGGCAGAAGACCACCGAGCAGTTCTACAGCCCGGGGCAGCAGCGCTTCCTGGCCGACCGCTACATCGAGGGCACCTGCCCCAAGTGCGGCAACGGGAACGCCCGGGGCGACCAGTGCGAGGCCTGCGGCACCAGCCTCGACCCCACCGAGCTCGTCGATCCGCGCAACGTCCCAGGACGGCAGCCCCCTCGAGCTGCGCGAGACCACCCACTGGTTCCTGCCCCTGGGCGACCTGCAGCCGGGAGTGGAGAAGCTGATCGACGCCCATCCGGAGTGGAAGGACAACGTCCGCCAGTACTGCCGCGGCTGGTTCAAGGACGGCCTCGAGGACCGCGCCGTCACCCGCGACCTGGGCTGGGGCGTGCCGGTGCCCCTGCCCGACCACGAGGGCAAGGTCTTCTACGTGTGGTTCGACGCGCCCATCGGCTACATCTCGTCCACGCGGGAGTGGGCCGCCGCCCAGGGCGATCCCGAGGCCTGGCGCACCTGGTGGCAGGATCCCGGACACGCGGCTGGTGCACTTCATCGGCAAGGACAACGTCGTTCTTCCACGCGGTGCATGTTCCCGGCCATGCTCATGGCCCACAGCGAACCCTACGTGCTGCCGGACAACGTGCCGGCCAACGAGTTCCTGAACCTGGAGGGGCAGAAGCTGTCCACCAGCCGGGGCTTCGCCGTCTGGCTGCCCGACTACCTGGAGAAGTTCAGCCCCGACCCCCTGCGCTACACCCTGGCCCGCAACCTGCCCGAGACCCGGGACATGAACTTCACCTGGGAGGGCTTCCTGGCCCGCAACAACAACGAGCTGGGCAACAACTTCGGCAACCTCATCAACCGGGTCTTCACCTTCATCCACAAGTACTTCGAGGGGAAGGTGCCCCGCTGGTCCGTGGAGGCCATGACCGATCTGGACCGCCAGGCGCTGGCCGACGTGGACCGGGACCTGGCGACCTGGGCCGGTTGCCTGGAGCGCTTCGAGATCAAGGCCGCCATGGAGGCCGCCTTCCACGCGGGCCAGGTGGGCAACCGCTACTTCGACGAGGCGGCTCCCTTCCGGAGCCGCAAGGACGACGTGGAGCGCTGCGAGCAGTCCCTGGGCGTGATCGTGCAGATCCTGGCCCGGCTGTGCGTGATGCTGGCGCCGGTGGTGCCCTTCGGCATGGAGAAGCTGTGGTCGTGGCTGGGCATGCAGGGCGACCTGTGGCGCGAGGGTTGGGACGTGGGCCGTCGGCCGGTGGAGGCCGGCCGGCCCCTGGGCAGGCCCGAGATCCTCTTCCCCCGCATCGAACCCGAACAGATCCAGGCCGAGGTGGACCGGCTGCGCAAGCTGCTGGACGGCTGAGCCGACCACCCGCGCGACCCGAAGGAGAGATCATGCGCACCCTGATCGTCGTGATGCTGGCGGCCGTCCTGGCCTTGCCCGCAGTGGCGGCCGCCGCCGATCCGTCGCCCCTGGCCGACCTGTCCGACAGCAACCTGCGCACCGCCCTGCGCCGGACCGAGCGGGACCTGGAGACCTACCACCGGCTCGCCGAGGAGCTGGACCAGAGCGAGAAGGCCAGCAGCAACTCCGCCCGCGCCACGGTCATCGACGCCCTGCAGGAGGACCTGATCGCCATGGTGCTGCACCGGGAGGATGCGCTGGGCGTGGAACACACCATCATCCGCCACGGCCAGCCCCCCACGGGTCCCACGTCCGCCGCCAAGGTCGGCGACCCCAACGCCAACAAGGAAACCCGCCGGCGCATCCGCAAGGGCACCAGCGACAAGCCCGATGCCTTCCTGCGTCTGGTGCGCATGCAGCAGGCGGCGCTGGCCGGCGAGCGCCTGTACCGGCTGGCCGTCGAGCGGCAGCCGGGGGCCTTCGCCGCCTACCGCGACGCGGTGCACGAGTTCGGCTCGGCGCTGCAGGAGGAAAGGGACGAGCTGGCGGCGGAGGTGGAGCGCCGCGACTCCGCCGCGGCCGAAGCCGACTCCCTGGCCGCCGCCGCCGCGGCCACCGCCGAGTCCGACCGGCGCTGACCGGCTCTCAGGCCCGGGTCGCGGCGGCCTCCGGGTCGAACGCCGCGGCCCGGGCCTGGCGCTGCATGGCCGTCTCTTCGGCGGGGGTCAGGCCCAACTCGTTGCGGACGGTCGCGTACTCCCCTTCCAGGTCCAGCCCGAAGAAGCCCCGGTCGTCGGTGTTCAGGCCGCAGGGCACGCCGGCGTCCAGGAAGGCCCGCACCGGGTGGGCGGCCAGGTCGGGCACGGCCCCGGTCAGGACGTTGCTGCGGGGACACAGCTCCACGAACACGCCCCGGGACGCCAGCAGCGCCAGCAGGTCCGGGTCGCCGGCCGCGGCGGTGCCGTGGCCCAGGCGCGCGGCGCCGCAGGCTTCCACCGCGTCGCGCACCGAACGGCGGGCCCCCGCGCCCATGGCGGTGACCTCGCCCGCATGGAGGCTCACGCCCAGGCCCGCGGCCCGCACCTCGGCGCACAGGCCCGCGAAGTCGGCGGCCGGGCCGGCGGCCTCGTCGCCCCCCAGGCCGAAGCCCACCACCCCCAGCCCGCGCCCGCAGCGCAGGGCGGCGTCCAGGGCGGCCCGCGCCTCGTCCACGCCCCACTGACGCACCGCGTCCGGCAGCCAGCGCACCACCGGCCCGCGGGTCTCGGCGATCTCCGCCGCCGCCTCGTGCAGGGCCCGCTGCACCGCCACCGGGTCGATGTCCCGTCGCAGCATCACCCCGAAGGAGACGATGACCTCGGCGTAGCCCACCCGGTCCCGGGCCAGCTGCGCGCCCAGGTCCAGGGCGATCTCGTGGAAGTCCCGCGGCGTGCGCACCACGCTGGTGGCCCGGCGGAAGAGCTGCAGGAAGCCCTGGAACCCGGTGAACCGGAAGGCGCGGCCGTCGGGGGTGAGGCAGGCCAGGGGCAGGCCCGGCTGCCCGTGGCGGCGCGCCAGGGCGTCCAGGCGCGCCGGAGTCAGGGAGCCCTCCAGGTGGGTGTGCAGCTCGACCCGGTCCAGGAGCGCCGGTGCCCCCTCGCTAGCGGGCAAGGGTCAGCCGGCGCGCCCGGGCGCCCGAGTCGGCCTGCAGCAGCACCAGGTAGTTGCCCGAGGGGGCGGCCCCGCCCCGGTCGGCGGTGCCGTCCCACTGCACGGTCTGCCAGTCGCCCGTGGCGACGCCCGCGTGGACGGTGCGCACCAGGCGCCCGCGCAGGTCGTAGATGCGGCAGGCCACCGACTCCCCGGCCTCGGCCCGGAAGCGGATGCTGACCCGCGGATTGGCGGGATTCGGCCAGATGTCCCCCAGGGCCAGGCCCTCGGGCAGGCGCGGCGCGGCGTCCGCGGGCCCGGCCAGGGAGGCCAGGGTGCGGGTGCTGCCGTCGCCCAGGGTCAGGGTCAACTCGTAGGTGAAGCCGGCGGTGGCCGGGGCGCCCTCGTCCCGCACCAGGAAGCCGTCGCGGGCGCGGACCAGCACGTCGCCGTCCCCGTAGGGCGTGCCCGTGTAGACCACGTCGCCCGCCCCGCCACCGCGGCGGACCACCTCCAGGCGGCTGATGTCGGCCATGGGCAGGCCCAGGGCGAAGTCCAGCCCCACGCCGCCCTCGGGCAGCCAGGCCGCCTTCCAGCGGCTGAGCAGGTTGGCCACCGCCTGGCCGCTGGAGTCCACCACCAGGCAGAAGCCGGCCGTGGCGTTGCTGAAGATGTTGCCGTAGGGCGCGCCGACGGCCAGGTCCCAGGTGCCGTCCCCGTCGAAGTCGCCGGCCGAGGCCACCGCCCAGCCGAACTGGTCGTCCGCCTCGGTGCCCGGCATCAGGGGCTGCTCCGCCACCACCGTCAGGCCGGCGGCGCTGGACTGGCTGGCGCTGCCGCCGGCCCACAGGTAGGCCCGGCCCGCGTTGCTGGCCTCGAAGTCCCGCTGGGGAGCGCCGATCAGCAGGTCGTCGGCCGAGGAGCCGGTCACGTCCCGGACCCCCGCCACGGCCCAGCCGAAGCGGTCGCCGGCGTTGGCGCCGTTGGCGTAGCGGTCCCCCGCGGACGACGGGCTGGGATCGCCGAAGACGATCTCCACCCGGCCGTTGCGGCTGGCCCCGGCGTTCATCTCGGGCGCGCCGATCGCCAGGTCGTCGTAGCCGTCGCCGTCCCAGCGCCCGGCGTCGCGCACGGCGTAGCCGAAGCGCCCGCCGGCGGGATTGCTGCCGTAGGAGGTGGAGAGCCAGTGGTCGATGGTGGTGTCCGGCACGGCCCCGCCCAGGGCACCCTCGTACACGTACACCGCACCGGCGTCCATGCCGCGCGTGTTGTTGTCCGGGGCCCCCACGGCCACCGCCCGGGCGGTGCCGCCCAGGAAGTTGCCGGCGCCGCAGACGGCCCAGCCGAAGTGGTCGTCGGCGAAGGAGCCCCGCAGCACCGTGGCGTCGGCCAGGTTGGTGCTGGGGCCGCCCACCGCCCCGTAGATCACGTAGGCCGCACCGTTGTCGGTGCCGTTCACGTCGGCGTAGGGCGCACCCACCACCAGATCGTCGATGCCGTCGCCGTCGAAGTCCCCGGCCGCGGCCACGCTGAAGCCGAACTGGTCGTTGGCCGTGGCGCCGTTGATCGTCAGCGCGGGACTCGTGGGCGGCGTGGCCGCCCCGTAGAAGACGTAGATCCGGCCCGGCCGCGTCGTGCCCCGGGCCGGCGCGCCCACCGCCCAGTCGGGCCGGCCGTCGTGGTTGACGTCGCCGACGGCGGCCAGGCTGTAGCCGAACTCGTCGTCGGCGACCCCGTGCCAGACCCGATCCGGGGCCACGGTCAGGTCCCGCCCGCCCAGCCACAGGAAGGCCGAGCCGGCCTTGTTGCCCGCCGTGATGTCGGACTCGGGGGCCCCCACCAGCAGCTCCCAGCGCCCGTCGCCGTTCAAGTCCTCCAGCGCCCGCACCGCGGTGCCGAAGAGTTGGCCGTCGACGCCCAGGGTGGCGTCCGTCAGGTGCACGGCGCCCTGGGCCATGGGCACCAGACCCAGCATCAGCAGCGCCGGGAACGCGAGGACGGCATGAGGGTTGCATCGGGTGCGTCGAGACACGACTGGACCTCCGCATCAGCACGATTTGCCGGGTTCGGCACTGGTTTTCCTGGCAGGAAACCGTGCGGAACCGGGCGATTAGCACGATTCATGGGGGTCATGATAGCACGGAAGGCGACCCCGGTCATGATCCCAGCAAGGACGGGACCGAGAATTCCCTTGATCGCGCCGGGGCGGTGAGGCAGATTTTCCTGGTCCTGGATCCGGGACGGACCTCGCCACAACGCTAAGGATGGAACCCTGATTTCCAATGCCGTGAAGCGCATTCCCCTGGCCCCGACGCTGGCCGTCGGCGGCCTCGTGCTGCTCGCCTGGGGCGCGAGCACCCTGCCCGTCGCCGATCCCGACAACGGTCAGGGTGGCCCCGCGGAGCCGCCCCTGGCCCAGGTCCTGGGCGCGGACATGCCCGGCACGGGCCTGGTGCCCGGCACCCTGGTGGCCTCCGGCGAGGCGCCCGAGCTGAGCCCCGGCGAGCTGGGACCCGTCTTCCGGCCCGACGAGGGACCGGTGGAGATGGCCATCGGCCGGAACGAGACCTTCTACGACGCCCTGACCGCCCGCGGCGTCCCCCACGCCGACATCATGACCCTGGTCAAGGCGTGCAAACCGTTCCGCAACCTGACCAAGGTGCGCGCCGGCGAGATGTTCCGCATCCACGTGGCCCCCGACGGCGGCCTGCGTTCCCTGGGCTTCGACCTGGACGAGGAGAGCTACGTCACCTGGGTGCGCCAGGGCGACACCTACGTGCGCGAGGACGGCACCTACCCGGTGGAACGGCGCCTGCGGGGCGTCGGCGGCACCATCGAGGTCAGCCTCTACTCCACCCTGCAGCAGCTGGACGCCCCCCTGGCCCTGGCCTCCAAGCTGAACGACATCCTGGGCTGGGACGTCGACTTCAGCCGCGACCTGCGCAAGGGCGACTCGTTCCGGGTGGTGTACGAGGAGATCTGGAAGGACGGCCGTTTCGTGCGCACGGGCCAGGTGCTGGCCGCCGAACTCGACAACCGGGGCCAGGACAAGCGGGCCTACCTCTTCACCGACGACGAGGGCAAGCCCAGCTACTACGATCCCGCGGGGCACAACCTGCAGAAGCAGCTCATGCGGGCGCCCGTGGAGTACAGCCGCATCAGCGACACCTTCACCTACCGCCGCTACCACCCGGTGCTCCACCGCTGGATGCCCCACCTGGGCGTGGACTACGCCGCCCCCCTGGGCACCCCGGTGCGCGCCGGCGGCGACGGCGTGGTGGTGGCCGCCCGCAAGAAGAAGGGCAACGGCCGCTACATCCAGATCCGCCACACCAACCGGGAATACGAGACCTTCTACCTGCACCTGTCGGGCTTCGCCAAGGGCCTCCACGAGGGCGTGAAGGTGCGGCAGGGCCAGGTCATCGGCTACGTGGGCGCCACCGGCTACGCCACCGGCCCCCACCTGGACTACCGGGTCAAGAAGAGCGGCAAGTTCGTCAACCCCCGCACCCTCAAGCTGCCCGCGGCGGCCCCCGTGTCCGACACCCAGATGGCCCTGTTCGCGGCCATGGGCGAGCGCTACGCGACCGCCCTGGACGCCATCCCCCTGGGCGATACGGTCCCCGTGCCGGCGGTGGCGGTCATCCAGCCCCCGGCCTGGGACGGCGGCGGCTACGCCGCGGAGCCCACGCCGCTGGTCATGCTCAGCCAGGACTGACGCCGCCCGCCCGAACGGCAACGAAGAGCCCCGCCGGCTGCAGCCGGCGGGGCTTTTCGCTGCGATTCGGCCGCGGGCCCGTCAGCGCGCCAGGTTGCGCCCGGCGACGAACACGGTGGAGGGCACCTGCAGCAGCCGGCCGTCGGCCGGGCGCCACAGGCCGATCGGGCCCTCGCCGTCGTCGGTGGGCGCCAGGCGCTCGGCGCCCCCGGGCACGTTGTCCGGGTCCAGGCGGCCGCACTGCCAGACCTCGGTGCGGGCCGGGGCCTGCCAGGTGATCGTCAGGGTCAGGCGGCCCTCGTCCCGCAGCACCCGCTTGGCGTCGGTGGGCGGCAGCACCGCCAGCACCGGCAGGCGATCCAGGTCCACCACGAAGTCGCGGCCGATCAGCTGGGGGTGACGGCTGTCGGTCTCCGGCGCCGGCAGGAGCTGGTCCCACTGGGTGCGCCGGTCGTTGCGGAACTCGCGGTCGGTGCGGCGCAGCCGCAGCACCGGTCCCCGGGCGCCGGCGAGCTCGATCTCGTCGGCCAGCAAGGGGCGCCCGGTCAGGGCGTAGGGGTAGAAGAGATCCCCCAGAGGGCTCTCCAACGTGGCCACCGCGCGCATGGGGGCCACCAGGGGGTTGCCCCGGCGCACGGCGGGCAGGGTCTTGTCGTCCAGGGGCGTGCCGAAGCCGATGATCAGCTCGTCGGGATCCCCCGTGGTGGAGTCGGGGTCGATGGCCGCGCCGTGCAGGACCACCTGCAGCCAGGGAGGATCCAGCTCCCAGTCGGCCAAGGCGGCCGCGGCCCGGCCGGGCGGCACGAAATGGGCCACCTGCTCCTGCCCCACCTCGTAGGCCAGCAGGGCGGCCTTGCGGGCGTCCGCCAGCAGCCACAGGCCCTCGTCGTCGCGGCGGCGTCGGTCGTCGTACAGGCGCTGCCAGTCGCGCACCAGGGACGGCACCAGGGGCTCGTCCACCGAGGCCACCTTCAGCCACCAGCGGCCGTCGGCGGCCTTCAGCACGTCGGTGCGGCGGTCGCGGACCACGGTGATGCGGTCCAGGGCGGCGAAGGGCACCGGCGGCAGCAGGGTGGACAGGCGCACCGCCTCCGGCAGCCTGACCAGGCGGTCGCGGATCTCCTTCAGCACCGGAAAGCAGGCGGGACGGCCCGCGCCGGTGGCGTAGACGTTGCCCGTCACCGGATTCACGGTGCCCAGGGACAGGCGCTCCTCGTGGCCGTCCCCGTCCCACAGGGACAGGTGCACCCCCTGGGGGCCGTTGAAGTCGTAGCGGCGGTCGTCGGGCTCGGTGCCCGGCAGCACGCGCCCGCCCTCGGCCTGGCCCAGAACCGCCAGCTGCTGGGCCAGGCTCACCGGATCGACCCAGTCGCGGACCGCGCCGTCCATGGTCCACAGGGAGGCCCCGCGGCGCACGAAGCGGTAGGGCACGCCGCCCGTCGTCAGCTGCAGGCGCACCACCTGGTGCAGGTCCATGGCCAGGAGGGGACCGCCCAGGTCCAGGTCGTCGGTGGTGTCCCCGCGCAGGAGCACCACCGCCGCCGTGGCCACCACCGCGGCCAGCGCCAGCATCAGCAGGGTCCGTCTCGACCAGGGCCGCTTCACGCCGAACCTCCCGCCCGCCGGTGCCGCAGCATGACGCCCACGGCGAGGCTGCCCACCAGCAGGGGCCAGCCCAGCACCGAGCCCCAGCCCAGCACCTTCTTCTGGGTGGCATCCAGCACCACCGGCTGGCTCAGGGGATCGCGGCCGCGCAGCTGGATCAGCTGCTCCTCCCGGGCCAGCCAGCCCAGGGCGTTCAGCAGCAGGTCGCGGTTGCCGTCCAGGTTCAGGTAGGCATTGGTCACGAACTCCGAGGTGCCGATGACCACCATGCGCCCCGGCCGCGGCGCCGCCGGGTCCAGGTGCAGCTCCACCACCATGCCGAAGTCCAGGGGGCCGGGCGCATCGACGCCCGCGTCGTAGCGGGGCCGGCCGGTGAAGCGGGTGCCCGGGTCGCGCTCGGCCCAGGTCAGCTGGCTGCTGCGCAGGATGATGCCGCCGGCCACCACGCTGTCGGGCTCGCCCACCAGGGCGATGGGCTGGGTCATGGGGAAGTCCGTCTTCACGCCCATCAGGGAGTGGCTGACCTCGTGGTCGCCGTAGCCGTCCACCACCACGACGGTGCGCGGCCCCACGCCGAATTCGCGGGCGGCGCGTTCGGCGGAGATGATCACGTCGCCGGTCAGGTCCAGGCGCCAGCGCACGCAGCCAGTCGCGCCAGCGCTGCGGGGTCGGCGGATCGAACAGGCCCAGCACCGCGCCGCCCCGGGCCAGGAAGGCCTCCAGGGCCTGCAGTTCCTCCGCCGAGGGCTCGGTGCGCGGCCCGGCGATGACCACCACGTCCGCCGACGCGGGCACGCGGCCGGACGCATCCAGGGACAGGTTCTCCAGGTCGTAGCCCTGCTCGGACAGGAGCTGACCGTAGCTGGAGTAGCCGCCCAGGTCGTCGCTGTCGATGCGCCGCTCGCCGTGGCCCTGCAGCTCCAGCACCCGGGTGTGGCGGCCCGAGGCCACCCGGTAGACGGCGTTGATCAGGCCGCTCTCGTCGGGCTGCAGGACGCTCGTCCACTTTTCGCCCGCCGCCACCACGATGGTCCGCGCCACCTTGACCTTGTAGCTGCCGGACCAGCTCCAGCTCCTCCTCCGGATCGACCACCCGGTAGCGGAAGGCGCGGGTGCGGTCGCCGCAGGCCTTCAGCAGGGCCTCGGTGGTCTCGCGGGCGGGGTCGAGGCGCTGGTAGAACGCCGTGACCATGACCTGGTCCAGGTCGCCCGCATCCGGACCGGCGGCGGCGCGCAGCGAGTCCAGGTCCGCCGGCAGGGCGTCCAGCACCTTCAGCGTCTGCGGGGCCAGGGTGTAGCGCTTGTTGCCGGTGAGGTCGGCGCTGGCCGGGAACTTCAGGGCCACCAGGAACACCACCGTCGCGGCCGCGGCCGCCAGCACCACCGGCGCCACCTGGCCCAGGCGCCGGCCCGTGGTCTGGCGCCGACCCGCCAGCACCGCCGCCGCCCCGGTCAGGGGCACCACCGTCATGGCCAGGAAGAAGACCACGTCGCGGCTGTCGACCACGCCGCGGCTGAATTTCTCGAAGTGGGTCAGGAACGAGAGCTGGCGGCAGATCTCGCCGAACGGCGCCGGCAGATAGCGTTCCAGCGAGCCCACCAGGAACAGCACCATGCACACGGCGAAGGCCGTGAAGTAGGCCAGGATCTGGTGGCCCACCAGGGTCGAGGCCAGCACGCCCCAGGCGGCCACGCAGCCGGCGTACAGCAGCAGGCCCAGCCAGGCGCTGGCCACGGGGCCGGGCTCGGGGCTGCCCAGCAGCCAGACCACGCCGAAGTAGGCGGCCGAGGCAGAGGATCAGCACCGCCGCCACCGCCAGGGCCGCCAGCCACTTGCCCGCCACCCAGACCGGGTCGGACACGGGCCAGCTGGCCACCAGCTCCCAGCGCCCGGACCGGTAGTCGGGCGCGAACAGGCGCATGGTCACCGCCGGCAGCAGCAGCAGCAGGAACACGGTCATGTTGGAGAACAGGGGCCGGAACAGCCCCTCGGCCAGGTTCAGGTAGTTGCCGCTGCGGGCGGCCTGCAGGGCCGTCACCGACATCTCGCTGTAGCCCAGCAGGAAGAGGGTGAAGAAGAGCCCCACCGCCACCAGGAAGCCCACCAGCACCACGGGCGCCACGGCCGAGTGGAAGAACGAGCCCAGCTCGCGGCCCAGGATGGCGCGCACCTGCCTCACGGGTGCACCTCCGGATCGGCGGGATCGGCCGGCGCGACCGGGGCGGCCGGGGCGGCGTCCTCGCCGCAGGCCCGTCAGGCGCAGGAACAGGTCCTCCAGGCTGGGGCCCTTGTCCTGCAGCGACTGCAGCCGGCCGCCCGAGGCCAGGACCGACTCCACCAGCCGGGGCCGGATCTCCACCGGGTTGCCGGCGATCAGCACCTCGGCCCCCTGGTCGGTGACCACCACGTCGTCGACGCCGGCCACGGCGGCCAGGGCCTCGGCCACGGCGGACGCGGTCGCCGTCCCAGTTCAAGACCACGGTGCTGACCGTGGCGTCGCCGGCAGCGACGCCGGCGGCCAGGCCCGCGGCCACCTGCTCGGTGACCAGGCGGCCCTTGTCCAGGATCAGCACCCGGTCGCAGATGGCGGCCACCTCGCTGAGGATGTGGCTGGAGAACAGCACGGTGCGGCGGCCGCGGAAGGAGCGGATCAGCTCGCGGATCTCGACGATCTGGTGGGGATCCAGGCCGCTGGTGGGCTCGTCCAGCACCAGCACCTCGGGGTCGCCCACGAGGGCCTGGGCCAGGCCCACGCGCTTGCGGTAGCCGTGGCTGAGGGTGCCCACCAGGCGGCGGCGCACGTCCGCCAGGCCGGTGCGCTCCATCAGGCCGGCCACGTGGCCGGCCTGGCGCGCGGCGGGCACGCCCTTGATCTCGGCCACGAAGCGCAGCACCGACTCGACGCCCTGGTCGGCGTACAGGGCCACGTGCTCGGGCATGAAGCCCACCTTGCGGCGGACGGCCAGGGGCTCGTCCAGCAGGTCGTGGCCGGCCACGACCGGGCCGAGCCGGCGCTCGGGCGCCAGCGAGCCGGTGAGGATCTTCATGGTGGTGGACTTGCCCGCGCCGTTGGGGCCGAGGAAGCCCACGATCTCGCCCGTGGCGATCGTCGAAGGAGACGCCGTCCAGGGCCAGGGTCGCGCCGTAGCGGCGGGTCAGTCCCTTGACTTCGATCATATGGCTCCGTCGCGCTCGCGTCCGGCTCAGAGGGGCGCGTTCCAGCGCATGATCACCGAGCCCCAGGTGAAGCCCGCGCCGAAGCTGGTGGCCACCACCAGGCTGCCCTCCTGCAGCCGCCCCTCCTCCAGGGCCACCCGCAGGCAGGAGGGGATGCTGGCGCTGGTGGTGTTGCCGAAGCGGTCGATGGTCACGCCCACCTGCCGGTCCTCCAGCCCCACGCGGCGCTGGGCCGCCTCGATGATGCGCAGGTTGGCCTGGTGGGGCACGAAGAGGTCGACGTCCTTGCCGGTGAATCCGTTCTTCTCGACGATCTCGGCCGTGACGTTGGCCATGCCCTTGACCGCGAACCTGTAGACCTCGCGGCCCTCCTGGAAGATGAAGTGCTGCTTGGCCGCCACGCTCTCGGCCGTGGCCGGCATCCGGCTGCCGCCGCCGTCCATCTTCAGGTACTTCGCGCCGGAGCCGTCGACGTGCAGGATGGCGTCGAAGATGCCCACGCGCTCGGGCGCGACCGCCTCGACCACCACCGCGCCGGCGCCGTCGCCGAAGAGGATGCAGGTGTTGCGGTCGGTGTAGTCGGTGATGGCCGACATGACCTCGGTGCCGATCACCAGCACGCGCTTGGCGAAGCCGCTCTCCACCTGGGCCCGCGCGTTCTGCAGGGCGAAGACGAAGCCGCTGCAGGCGGCCTCCATGTCGAAGCCCCAGGCCTTCTCCGCGCCGATCATGTCCTGGATCAGGCAGGCGGTGGCCGGGAACAGCATGTCCGGCGTGACCGTGGGCACGATGATCAGGTCGATGTCCGGCGGCCTTCAGGCCGGCGTGCTCCAGCGCCTGCTCGGCGGCCTTGGCGCCGTGGAACGAGGCGCCGACGCCCTGCTCGACGATGCGGCGCTCCCTGATGCCGGTGCGCTCGACGATCCAGGCGTCGTTGGTCTCGACCATCTTCTCGAGCTCGGCGTTGGTCAGGCGGCGTTCGGGAAAGCTCATCCCCACACCGGTGATGCCGGCGGTAAGCAGCGTCCTTGCGGGCATGGATCGATCCTCCGGGGAATGGTCGAACCGCCGTCCGGCGGAGGACGGCGGGGCGCGGCGCGGTCCGGCGCCGCCGCCGTGGTGGAGACTCGGGGTCAAGGTAGGCCATCGCCGCGGAAGCGATCAAGCGGAGAGATGGCCGCTCCGGCGACGCAGGAAACGAACCCCCCGGCCCGGCGGACCGGGGGGTTCAGGATCGGGACGAGCACCACGGGGCGGTCTCGGTCGGGCGGAACGGCCTGCGGCCGGTCAGCCCCGGAGGCGCCGGGCGGCGAGAGGGAGGACCTAGTCCTCCTTCTTCTCCTCGTCCGCGTCGCCGGCCGCGGTCGGCCTCGGGGGCCTCCTCCGGCGGCCTCGTGGTCGTGCTCGACCTTGGCGTCGTGGGCCTCCTGCAGGGCGGCCTGGGCCTCCGCCTTCTCCTCCTGCTCGAGGATGCGGCGGGCCCGCTTGCGCTTCATGGTGTCCTTGACCTTCGGCTTGGCCTTGCCGTCGACCAGCTCCAGGATCGCGATCTCGGCCGCGTCGCCCTTGCGCGGGCCCATGCGCATGATGCGCGTGTAGCCGCCCGGCCGCTCGGCGTAGCGCGGAGCGATCTCCGCGAAGAGCTTCTGCAGCACCTCGGGCTCGTTGACCTTGCGGGCCGCCATGGCGGCGCGAGTGCAGATCACCCTTCTTGGCGAAGGTGATCAGCTTCTCGGCCACGATGCGGGCCTCCTTGGCCTTGGGCACCGTCGTCTGGATCCGCTCGTGCTTGAACAGCGCGGTCACCAGGTTGCGGTACAGCATCTTGCGGTGGGCCGGGGTGCGGTTCAGCTTCCGGCCGCTGACGTTGTGTCGCATGACTCATCCATCCTTTATCCGTCGGCCGGCGGCGGCCACGCCGCGCGCCGGGCAGGTGCCCGGCTACTCGCCGGTCTTCTCCCGGACCCGATCGGCGATCTCGGGCTCGAAGCTCATCCCGAAGGCCAGGTTCATGCCCTCGAGGATCTCGGCGATCTCGTTGAGGCTCTTGCGGCCGAAGTTGCGGAACTTCAGCATCTCCTGCTCGCTCTTGGTGACCAGGTCGAACAGCGTCTTGATGTGGCCCGACTTCAGGCAGTTGGCCGAACGGACCGACAGCTCCAGCTCCTCAACCTGGCGCGACAGCAGCTCGACCAGGCGCTCCTGCTCCTCGTTGACCTCGACCTCCTGGGCGTCGATGGGCGCCTCGTCGAAGTTGATGAAGAGCTGCAGCTGGTCCTTGAGCAGCTTGGCCGCGAAACCCACCGCGTCCTCGGCGCGCACGGCGCCGTTGGTGGTGATGCCCAGCACCAGCTTGTCGTAGTCGGTGCGCTGGCCCACGCGGGTGTCCTCGACCCGGAAGCTGACCTTGTGCACCGGCGAGTAGTTGGTGTCCATGCGGATGACGCCGATGACCTCGTCCGGCACGTTGTGGTACTCGCGGTCGACGTAGCCGCGGCCGACGTCGATGTACATGCGCGCACTGAAGTCGCCCTTCTCGGTGATCGTGCAGATCACGTGGTCGGGGTTGGCGATCTCCAGGTCGGGATTGCCCTCGATCATCGACGCGGTGACCACGCCGGGACCGGTCGCGTCGATGCGGGCCCAGTGCGCGGGCGCGTCCGTCAGCCTGAACGTGACCTGCTTGAGGTTCAGCACGATGTCGGTCACGTCCTCCAGGACGTGGGGGATCGTGCTCAGCTCGTGCTTGACGCCTTCGATCTGCACGGCGGTGATGCCGTGCCCGTGGATCGACGAGAGCAGGGTCCGGCGCAGGGCATTGCCCAGGGTGTGACCGAAGCCGCGCTCCAGGGGCGCGATCTCGATCTCCGCGAAGGTGTCGGTCCGCGTGTCCGGCCGCACCTTCACGCCCTCGGGCATCATCATGTTGACCCACTTCATAGACTTATCCATCCCTTCCGCTCTGTACGGCTTCCTACTTCGAGTAGAGCTCCACGATCAGGTTCTCCTGGATCGGGATGGGCAGATCGCTCAGCTGGGGCTCGGCCGACAGCCGGCCCTCCAGCTTCTTGACGTCCACCTCGACGAACGGCAGGCGGTCGCGCTTGGCATTGTCCTTCAGGGACTGCACGACCTGCGGCACGTTCTGGCTCTTGGCGCGGACGGCCACGAGCTGGCCGATGCGCACCTGACGGCTGGGGATGTCGCACACGTCGCCGTCGACCAGCACGTGCTTGTGGCGGATCAGCTGCCGCGCCGACGAGCGCGAGGGCGCGAAGCCCATGCGGTAGATCATGTTGTCGAGACGCTTCTCCAGCAGGTTGAAGAGGTTCTCGCCCGTGGCGCCCTTGCGGCGGTTCGCCTCCGCGAAGTAGAGGCGGAACTGACGCTCGAGAACGCCGTAGATCGCACGGACCTTCTGCTTCTCGCGAAGCTGAAGCTTGTAGTCCGAGGGTTTACGCCCGCGGCGACGGCCATGCTCGCCCGGACCGTACGGCCGGCGCTCCATGGCACAGCTGCTGGAGTAGCAGCGCTCGCCCTTCAGGAAGAGCTTCATCCCCTCACGACGGCAAAGCTTGCACTTTGCCCCGGTGTACCTGGCCATTGATCGAACCTCCAAGCCGTCGGCGGCGCCTTGTCGCCCCGCGGCTCATGTTGGAAACTACAGCCGACGGCGCTTCTTGGGCCGGCAGCCGTTGTGCGGAATGGCGGTGCAGTCCTTGATCCGGGTCACTTCCAGACCTTCGGCCTTCAGGCTGCGGATGGCGGCCTCCCGGCCCGAACCGGGCCCCTTCACCCAGACCTCGACCTTGCGCATGCCGCTGGAGATGACCTCCTGCGCGCAGAACCGCGCGGCCAGCTGGGCGGCGAACGCGGTGCTCTTGCGCGAGCCCTTGTACCGGCCCTGGTGGCCCCCGCTGGACCACGTGATCGCGTTGCCCTGCAGGTCGGTGATGGTGATGAGGGTGTTGTTGAAGCTCGACTTCACGTGGGCCACGCCCACCGAGTCCAGCTTCTTCTTCTTGGCCTTCCGCGCCTTGCCCCGCTTGTCCTTGGCAGTCGCCACGTCAAACCTCCTGGATCCCGCGTGGGGGTCCTACTTCTTCTTGCCGCCGGGACGGGCCTTGGGGCCCTTACGGGTGCGGGCATTGTTCTTGGTGTTCTGGCCGCGGCACGGCAGCTTGCGCCGGTGCCTCAGCCCGCGATAGCATCCGATGTCCATCAGACGCTGGATGTTCATCGCGACTTCGGTACGCAGGGTACCTTCGACCTGGTATTCCTTGTCGAGGATCCCGATGATCGAACGCGTCTGCTCCTCGGTGAGGTCGCGCGTCTTGATCTCGGGGTCGATCTTCGCCTTGCCGCAGATCTCGAAGGCCCGGTACTGACCGATGCCGAAGATGTACGTCAGCGAAGTGCCGATCCTCTTGTTGTTAGGAATATCCACACCGGCGATGCGTGCCACTATGGCTCCTTTCTTGCTTTCCCTGCCGCGTCCGGCGCCTGGGCGCCCGTCACGGCCGATCGCCCGGACTCAGCCCTGGCGCTGGTTGTGGCGTCGGGTCACGCAGATCACCCGCACGACGCCCTTGCGCCGGATGATCTTGCACTTCGGGCAGATCTTCTTCACCGAACTGCGAACCTTCATCGTGATGCCTCCCGTCGGCGCGCCGCCCCGCGGACCCGCGCCGCTCCTGTCCTCTACTTGTAGCGGTAGGTGATGCGGCCCCGCGTCAGGTCGTACGGGGACAACTCGACCGTCACCTTGTCGCCGGGCAGGATGCGGATGAAATGCATGCGCATCTTCCCCGACACGTGCGCCAGCACGACGTGCTTGTTTTCCAGTTCGACCCGGAACATCGCGTTCGGCAGGGCCTCGACGACGGTCCCTTCGACGCTGATTCCCTCTTCCTTGGCCATTCCCTCGCGCCTCCGCTCGGTTTCAGAACGCCGCGACGCCCGAGCCGCGCCTGGTCAGCACCCGCGGTCCGTCGGCAGTGACGGCCACGGTGTGCTCGAAGTGGGCGGACAGGGCCCGGTCCGCCGTCACGATCGTCCACTCGTCGCGCGCGGTCACCACGCGCTTGGTCCCGGCGTTGATCATCGGCTCGATGGCGATCACCAGCCCCTCCTCCATCACCGGGTCGGGCATGGTGTAGCACCGGTAGTTGGGCACCTGCGGGTCCTCGTGCAGGTCCCGGCCGATGCCGTGCCCCACCAGGGACTCCACCACCGAGAAGCCGTCGGCCCGCGCGTGCGCCTCGACCGCCGTGCCCACCGCCGACAGGCGCTGGCCCGGCGCGACGGCCGCGATCCCCCGCTCCAGGCACTCCTGCGTCACCCGCAGCAGCTCGCGCGGCCTCGTCGTCGATCGGCGCCCACCGGCAGCGTCTCCGCGCTGTCGGCGTGCCAACCGTCCCTGATCAGCCCGATGTCGATGCCGACGATGTCCCCGTCGCGGAGTTCCCTGCTCCCCGGGGATGCCGTGGACGACTTCCTCGTTGACCGAAATGCAGGCGGACGCCGGGAACCCGTGGTATCCCTTGAAGGACGGGACACAGCCGGCTTCCCGGATCATGGCTTCGATCGCGGCGTCCAGCTCGCCGGTGGTCACGCCCGGGCGCCACCAGCTTGCGGACCTCGAGGAAGACAGAAGCCAAAATGTCGGCGCTGGCCTGCATTTTGTCAACCTGATCGGCCGACTTCAACTTGATGTTCTGCCTATTCCAGGGCACTCGGCAATCCTCTGCCTGACCTCGTCCGGGGTTCCCCGGCCGTCGATCCTGACCAACTCGTAGCGTCTCGCCCAGCCGCTCGGCGGCGGGCCACGTCCTGTCGCGGAAGATGTCCAGGCGGTGCCGGATCGTCTCCTCGCTGTCGTCCTTGCGCGTGTAGAGCGCCTCTCTCGCCGCAGACCGAGCACGTCGCGGCTCGCGGCGCCGGTCTGGTGCTTGAGCGGGCTGGTCACGTGGCCGCAGGCCCGGCAGGTCAGGCGGCCCCCGAGGCGGCGGACGATCTCCTCGTCCGGCACGTCCAGGACCACGATCCGGTCGATGCCCAGCCCGATCTCGGCCAGGAGTTCCAGCAGGCCCTCGGCCTGGGGCACCGTGCGCGGGAAGCCGTCCAGCAGCCAGCCGCCGGCGGCCTCGGGGTGCTGCAGCGCCTCCTTGATGATCTCCATCATCAGCTCGTCGGGTACCAGCTCGCCCGCCGTCATCAGCGCCTCGACCTTGCGGCCCAGTTCGTTGCCGTCCTGGACGGCCTGCCGCAGGATGCCCCCGGTCGCGATGTGGGCGATCCGGTGGTCGTGAGAGGATGGCCTCGGCCTGGGTGCCCTTCCCGACACCCGGGGGGCCCATGATGACGATGTTCACGCCGCTACCTCCTCGCGCGCAACCGGCCCTTCGTCATGAAGCCGTCGTAATGGCGCATGACGAGATGCGACTCGATCTGCTGCAGCGTGTCCAGGGCGACGCCGACCACGATCAGCAGTCCCGTGCCGCCGAAGTAGAACGGAACCTTCAGCAGCGGTGATCATCATGTCCGGCAGGATGGCGATGATCGCCAGGAAGACGGCGCCGGGCAGCGTGACCCGCGTCAGCACACGGTCGATGTATTCGGCGGTCTTCTTGCCCGGACGCACGCCCGGGATGAAGCCGCTGTTCTTCTTCATGTTGTCCGCCAGGTCGACCGGGTTGAGGATGACCGCGGTGTAGAAGTAGGTGAACAGGATGATCAGCGCCGAGTAGACGATGACGTACAGCGGCTGCGGCGGACGGAACGCCGCGCTCACGGCCGTCAGGAAGCCCGCGTCCGGGAACATCTGCCCCAGGGTGGCCGGGAACATGATGATGGCCTGGGCGAAGATGATGGGGATCACGCCGGCGGTGTTGACCTTCAGCGGGATGTGGGTGTTGGCCCCGCCGTAGACCCGGCGCCCCACGATCTTCTTGGCGTACTGCACCGGGATCTTCCGCTGCCCCTGCGTGATGGCGATGATGCCCGCGATCACGAAGAGCATGAACACGAAGATCACCAGCGGCCTTGACCACGTGCATGTCGCCGCTGACCAGCTGCTGCGCCGTGTTCAGGATGTCGGTCGGGTAGCGGGCGACGATGCCGATGAAGATGATCAGCGAGATGCCGTTGCCGATGCCCCGGTCGGTCGATCTGCTCGCCCAGCCACATGACGAAGACGGTGCCCGCGGTCAGGGTGAGCGCGGTCAGCAGCTTGAAGCCCATGACCCGGGTCGGAGACGATGCCGCCCATCTTCTCCAGGCCCGCGGCCATGCCGAAGGACTGGATCAGCGCCAGCGCCACCGTGGCCAGGCGCGTGTACTGGGTGATCTTCTTGCGGCCCTCCTCGCCCTCCTTGGCCAGCTTCTCGAAGTACGGCACCACCGCCTGGAGCAGCTGGAAGATGATCGAGGCGCTGATGTAGGGCATGATGCCCAGCGCGAAGATCGTCGCGTTGCGCAGGTTGCCGCCGGAGAACATGTCGTAGAGCCCCATCAGGGACCCCGACTGGCTGTTGAAGAACTGGGCCAGCGCCGCCCGGTTGATGCCCGGGCGTCGGGATGTGCCCGCCCAGCCGGTAGATCAGCAGGATGAGCGCGGTGAACAGGATCCGCCGCTTCAGCTCGGGGATCCTGAACATGCTCTGGTAGCTGCCGGTGATGTTCAAAGCAAAGCTTCCTTTGGCTCGATAACCCCTGGTGCGCGTCAGCCCGTCACGGTCACGGAACCGCCGGCGGCCTCCACGGCAGCGACCGCGGCCTTGCTGGCCTTGGCCACCTCGATCTGCAGCGACTTCTCGACCTTGCCCCTGGCCAGCAGCTTGACCGGCTTGTCCAGGTGCCGCACGAGCCCGGCCTTGGCCAGGGCCTCGGTGTCGATCTTCGTGCCGGCCTCGAACCGGGCGTCCAGCTCGTCCAGGTTCACCAGCTGGTAGCTCTTCTTGAAGATGTTCGTGAAGCCGCGCTTGGGCAGACGCCGGTTCAGGGGCATCTGGCCGCCCTCGAACCAGGCGGGGACGCCGCCGCCGGAGCGCGCCTTCTGGCCCTTGTGGCCGCGGCCGCCGGTCTTGCCCTGGCCGGAGCCCGGGCCGCGGCCGCGCCGCTTCTTGTCGCGGTTGGCGCCCTTGGGCGCGCCGAGGTTGTTCAGCTTGAGCATGTCTACTTCACCTCTTCCACTTCCAGGAGGTGCCGGACCTTGAACACCATGCCGCGGATGGCGGGGGTGTCGTCATGGATGACTTCGGTCTGGTTGCGCTTGAGCCCCAGGGACTCGATCACGCGGCGGTGCTTCTCGGGCCGCCCGATCACGCTCTTGACCTGCCGGATCTTCAGCTTGCCGTTACTCATCGCCCGCCGTCTCCTTCTTGTCGAAGCCGAGCACCTCGGGAACGGTCAGGCCGCGCTTGGCGGCGATCTGCTCGACGGTGCGCAGCTGCTTCAGCCCGTCCATGGTGGCCTTGACCACGTTGTTCGGGTTCCGCGAGCCCAGCTGCTTGGTCAGGATGTTCTTCACGCCCGCCGCCTCGAGGATCGCGCGCACGCCGCCGGCGGCGATGACGCCGGTACCGGGGCTGGCCGGCTTCAGCAGCACGCGGCTGGCGCCGAAGCGGCCGATCACCTGGTAGGGGATCGTGTCGCCCAGCATGGGCACCGTGATCTGCGCGCTGCGGGCCGCCTCGCCGCCCTTGCGGATGGCGTCGGCGATCTCGTTGGCCTTGCCCATCGACACGCCGACCTTGCCCTTGCCGTCGCCGACGGCCACGATGGCGCTGAAGCTGAAGCGCCGGCCGCCCTTGACCACCTTGGCCACGCGGTTGATGTTGATCACGTTCTCGTGCATGTCGCTGGCCGAGTCGCGCGAGTCGCGACCGTCACGTCCGCGCCCGCCGGGGCCGCCGGGACCGCGCCCGCGCCCGCCCGGCCCGCCGGGACCGCGCCCGCCGGTCCGCCGGCCGCGCCCGCCGGGTCCGCCCGGTCCGCGTCCGCCGGGGCCGCCCGGTCCGCCCGGTCCGCGCCCGCGGCCGCCGGGGCCGCCCGTGTTGCTGTTCGTGAAATCCGCCATCTGCGTTGCTCCTGATTCCACCGGCGCGCGGCCGGTCGGGTCCTAGACTTCGATTCCGCCGTCCCTGAGCCCGCGGGCCAGGGCTGCGACGCGCCCGTGGTAGAGGTAACCGTTGCGGTCGAAGACCATGGCGGTGATCCCCTTCTCCTTCGCGATCCCGGCGAGGCTGCGACCGACCGCGTAGGCCGCCGCGCACTTGCCGCCGAGGCCCTCGGGGATCTCGCACTCGCCGCCCTTGCGGCCGTCGATAGGCCAGCAGGGTGCGGCCCTGGTCGTCGTCGATCACCTGCGCGTAGATGTTCCGGTGGCTGCGGAACACGGTGATGCGCGGGCGCTCCGCGGTGCCGTGCAGTTTCCTGCGCACCCGGACCTTCCGCTGCAGTCGCGCGCTGCGCCGCTTCTTGCTGACACTGCTCATTGGACGTCACCTCCCGGCCAGGCGGCCTACTTGCCGGCCGCCTTGCCGGCCTTGCGGACGATCTCCTCGCCCTCGTAACGGATGCCCTTGCCCTTGTACGGCTCGGGCTTGCGGTAAGCGCGGATCTCGGCCGCGACCTGGCCGACGCGCTGCTTGTCGATGCCCTCGACCACGATGTGGGTCTGGTCCGGGCAGCTGATCTTGACGTCGGCGGGGATCGGGTACTCCACCGGGTGGCTGAACTGCAGCTGCAGGTCCAGCACCTGGCCCTTGACCGCGGCGCGGTAGCCGACGCCCACGATCTCCAGCTTCTTGACGAAGCCCGCGGTCACGCCCGTGACCTGGTTGGCGATCAGGGCCCTGACCAGGCCGTGGCGCGCCTTCATGGTCTTGCTCTCGTCCGGGCGCGTGACGTGCAGCGTGCCCGTCGCGGGTCTCGAAACCGAGGCCCGCCGGGATGTGCTGCCGGTGCTCGCCCTTGGGTCCCTTGACCACCGAGGTCATGCCGTCGATGGTGACGGTGACCCCGCTGGGCAGGGGAATCGGGTAGTTGCCAATGCGCGACATCGTTCTGCTCCTCGCGGTATCCGGTCCTGGCGGACCCTGCTTACCAGACCTCGCAGAGCACTTCGCCGCCGATGCCACGCATCCGGCACTGGTGCCCCGTGAGGATTCCCTGGTTGGTGGACAGGATGCTGATCCCGTAGCCGCCGCAGACCTTCGGGATGTTGTCCTTGCCGGCGAAGATCCGGCGGCCCGGGCGGCTGACGCGGCGGATGCCCTCGATCACGCCGGTGCGCCGGCCGTCCCGGCTGTAGTACTTCAGGAACAGCCGCAGGTGCCCTGGGCGTCGTCCTCGATGATCTCGAACTTCTCCACGTAGCCCTGCTTCACCAGCAGCTCGGCCACGGCCCGCTTCGTGTTCGAAGCGGGGATCTCGACCCTGCGATGGCCCGCCGTCGTGGCGTTCCGGATGCGGGTCAGCATATCCGCGATGGGATCGGTCATGCTCATTGCGCTCGCTCCTGTCTCGCTACCAGCTCGCCTTGGTCACGCCCGGGATGTCGCCGTTGAGGGCGAGCTCACGGAAACACAGACGGCAGAGGCCGAATTTACGGATGAAGGCACGGGGCCGGCCGCAGCGGCGGCACCGGTTGTAGGCCCTCACCTTGAACTTGGGCTTCCGCTGGGCCTTGGCGATCAACGATTTCCTGGCCAAGATTCACTCCTCCTTATCGCCGGAACGGCATGCCGAGCAGCTTGAGCAGTTCCCGGCCTTCCTCGTCGTTCGTCGCCGTGGTGACGATGGTGATGTTCATGCCCCGGTGCTCGTCCACCTTGTCGTAGTCGATCTCCGGGAAGATCAGCTGGTCCTTCAGGCCCATGGTGTAGTCGCCGGACCCGCTGAGCCGGGCCGGCACGCCGCGGAAGTCGCGGATGCGCGGCAGGGCCACGTTGATGAAGCGGTCCAGGAACTCCCACATCCGCCGGTCCCGCAGCGTGACGGCGGCGCCGACGTGCATGCCCTCGCGGATCTTGAAGTTCGAGATGGACTTGCGGGCCCGGGTCTTGACGGCCTTCTGTCCGGCGATGGTCTCCAGCTCCGCCAGCGCGCTCTCCAGGATCTTGGGGTTCGTGGACGCCTTGCCCAGCCCCATGTTGATCACGACCTTCACCGGCTTCGGGATCTGCATGGAGCTCGTGTAGCCGAACTTCTCACGCAGGGCCGTGACCACCTCCTCTTCGTATTTCACCCTCATGTTGGGCTTCACCGCAGCAGCCATTGTTACTCCTCCAAACGGTCGCTATCAGTCGTTCAGCATCTCGCCGCTCTGCTTGCTGACGCGAGCGCGGCTGCCGTCGGACAGGATTTCCTTGCCGATGCGGGTGGCCTTGCCCGTGCTCGGGCAGACCAGCATCACGTTCGAAGCGTTGATCGGGCCTTCCTTCTCGATGATCCCGCCCTGGGGGACGTCGCGGCTCGCCTTGGTGTGCCGCTTGATCAGGTTGACCTTCTCCACGATGACCCGGTTCGCGCCCGGGAAGACCTTGAGGACCTTGCCCTCCTTGCCCTTGTCGTTGCCCGACATCACGCGGACCATGTCGTTCTTCTTGATCCGCATCACAGCACCTCCGGAGCCAGCGAGACGATCTTCATGAACCGCTTGTCGCGCAGCTCGCGCGCCACCGGCCCGAAGATGCGCGTGCCGACCGGATTCTCGCCGTCCTCCTGGATGATGACGGCGGCGTTGTCGCTGAACCGGATGTAGGAGCCGTCCTTGCGGCCGATCTCCTTGCGGGTGCGCACGACCACGCACTTGACGACCTGGCCCTTCTTCACGTTGCCGTTGGGAATGGCCGACTTGACCGAGGCGACGATGATGTCGCCGACCCGGGCGTACCGCCGGTTGCTGCCGCCCAGGACGCGGAAGCACTGGACGACCTTGGCGCCCGAGTTGTCCGCGACCGTGAGTCTCGTGTATTCCTGAATCATTGCACCATTCCTCCAGGCCTACTTCGCCCGTTCGAGAATCTCCGCGACCCGCCAGCGCTTGGTCTTGGAGAGGGGACGGGTCGCCATGACCTTCACGATGTCGCCGACCTTGCACTCGTTGGCCTCGTCGTGCGCGACGAGCTTGGCCGTCCGGGTGATGATCCGCTTGTAGAGCGGATGCGGGAACCGCCGGCTCACCTTCACGACGACCGTCTGGGTCATCTTGTCGGAGACCACTTCGCCGATGCGCACGGCTCGCAGGTTTCTCTCGGTATTCGCCATCTTCTCCTACTCCCTGGTCCCGGCGGCTCGCGGCCGGCCGGACCGTGCGGTCGCCTAGAGGGCGGCCCTCTTCTGGGTGATCACCGTCTTGATAACCGCGATCTCCCGGCGCAGGACGCGCACCTGGAGCGGGTTGTCGAGCTGGCGCATCTTGAGCCGGATCTTCAGGTTCATCAGCTCCTCGGCCTTCTCCCGCTCGATGCTCTCGAGCTCCTCGAGGGGCAGGTCGCGCAGATCGTGGGCTTTCTTCATCGCACTACTCTCCCTGACGGCTGACGATGCGGGTCTTGAACGGCAGCTTGGCCGCGCCCAGGCCCAGGGCCTTCTTGGCCAGGGCGTGGTCGACGCCGTTGATCTCGAACAGGATCCTGCCCGGCTTGACCACCGCGACCCAGTACTCCGGGTTGCCCTTGCCCTTGCCCATGCGGGTCTCGGCGGGCTTCAGGGTGATCGGCTTGTCCGGGAAGACCCGGATCCAGACCTGGCCCACGCGCTTCATGTGGCGCGTGATGGCGATACGGGTGGCCTCGATCTGCCGGCTGGTGATCCAGCCGTTGTCCAGGGCCTGCAGGCCGTAGTCGCCGAAGGCGATGGTGGAACCGCGCCAGGCCAGGCCCTTGCGGCGGCCCTTCATCATCTTCCGGTACTTGGTGCGCTTCGGCATCAACATGGTTCTGTCGTCCTCTGCTTGCGGCCCGGGCCTCGCGTCCGGACCTGGCTATGTCTGGCGCCGCCGCCGGCGGGCCGGCCGCGCGCCCTAGGCGCGCTGCTCGACCACCTGCTTGCGCTGCTGCTCCTTGTACTCGGCCGGGAAGATCTCGCCCTTGCAGATCCAGACCTTCACGCCGATCGCCCCGTACTGGGTGCGCGCGGTGGCCGTGCCGTAGTCGATGTTCGCGCGCAGGGTGTGCAGGGGCACGCTGCCGTCGTGGTACGACTCGACCCGGGACATCTCGGCGCCGCCGAGCCGGCCGGCGCAGCGGATCTTGATGCCCTTGGCGCCCATCCGCATGGCCGTGGCGATGGCCTTCTTCATGGCGCGGCGGAAGGAGACGCGGCCCTCCAGCTGCACGGCGATGTGGTCGGCGACCAGCATGGCGCTCAGCTCGGGCTTCTTGACCTCTTCCACGTCCAGCTTGACGTTCTTGCCGATCATCTTCTGCAGCTCGGCCCGCAGCTGGTCGGCCTTCGCGCCCTTCTTGCCGATGACCACGCCGGGGCGGCTGGTGGCGACGACGATGTTGACCTTCTCGCGGAAGCGCTTGATCTTCACCGACTCGACGCCGGCGTTGCCGACGCGGGCCATGATGTACTTGCGCAGCAGCAGGTCCTCGTTCAGCCAGTCCGCGAAGTGCTTCTCGGTGAACCACGACGCGTTCCAGTCCTTGACGATCCCCAGCCGGAACCCGATCGGATGTGTCTTCTGACCCATGGTCTTCCTTCCTTTGCCGCCCCCCGTGGGCCCGGGCGCGGCGTCCATCCCGGTGCGGCCCGCGGGCCGCGCTGATTCCGCAGGCCGCCTAGGCGCCGGCCTGGACCGTGACCTCGATGTGGCTCGTCCGCTTGTTGATGCGGTACGCCCGGCCCTGCGCCCGCGGACGGATCCGCTTCAGCGTCGGGCCCTCGTTGATGAGGATCTCCTTGATCAGGATCTCCCCGTTCTTGATACCGCGTTGTCGCCCTCGCTCCTGTTGCGGGCGTTCGCGGCGGCCGACAGCACGGTCTTGCGCAGGTACGGCGAGGCCTTCTTCGGCGTCAGCGCCAGGATGCCCAGGGCCTCGTCCACGTTCTTGCCGCGGATCAGATCGGCCACCAGGCGCGCCTTGCGCGCCGAGATGCGGATGTAGCGGGAGACGGCACGTGCCTCCATCTCGGAACCTCCAACGGCGTGTTACTTCTTCTTCTTGCTGGTGTGGCCCCGGTACGTCCGCGTCGGCGCGAACTCGCCGAGCTTATGGCCAACCATGTTCTCCTGGACGTACACGGGCACGAACTGCTTGCCGTTGTGCACCGCGATCGTGTGGCCGAGGAACTCGGGCACGACCGTGGAGCGCCGCGACCAGGTCTTGACGACGCGCTTGTTGCCGTGGCCGTTCAGCGCCTCGACCTTGTTCAGCAGGGCGTCCTCGACGAAGGGCCCCTTCTTGATGCTTCTCGACATTCCTGACTTCCTCCGTTGCGGCCGCCGCGCCCGGCGGCCGCGCACTGAACTACTTGCTCTTGCGCCGGCGCACGATGAAGGCGTCGGACGGCTGCTTCCGGCGGGTCTTCTTGCCCTTGGTGGGCTTGCCCCAGGGCGTCACCGGGTGGCGGCCGCCGCTGGTGCGGCCCTCGCCGCCGCCGTGCGGGTGGTCGATGGGGTTCATGGCCACGCCGCGCACCGTCGGGCGGATGCCCAGCCAGCGCGTCCGCCCGGCCTTGCCGCTGACCACGTTCTCGTGCTCGGCGTTGCCGACCTCGCCGATGGTGGCCATGCAGCGCTTGTGCACCATCCGCACCTCGCCGCTGGGGATGCGCAGGGTGACGTAGTCGCCCTCCTTCGCCATCACCTGGGCGAAGGAACCGGCCGAGCGCGCCATCTGGCCGCCCTGGCCGATGGTCAGCTCGATGTTGTGCACCAGCGTGCCCAGGGGGATGCGCTCCAGGGGCAGCGCGTTGCCCGGGTTGAAGGGGGCCTTCTCGCCCGACAGCACCGGGTCGCCCACCTGCAGGCCCTTGGGCCAGATGATGTAGCGCTTCTCGCCGTCCACGTAGTGCAGCAGCGCGATGCGCGCGCTCCGGTTGGGGTCGTACTCGATGCTGAAGACCTTGGCCGGCACGTCGTGCTTGTTGCGCTTGAAGTCGATCTTGCGGTAGCGGCGCTTGTGGCCGCCGCCCCGGTGCCGCACCGTGATGCGGCCGTTGTTGTTGCGGCCGCCCTTCTTGGTCAGCGGCTCGAGCAGCGACTTCTCCGGCTCGCTGCGCGTGATCTCGCTGAAGTCCGCGACGGTCCGGAACCGCTGGGTCGGCGTCACGGGCTTGAGTTTCCTGATTGCCATTCCGTTCTCTCCCTCGCCGGGCCGCCGCGGGGCGGCTCTCGGGCGTCTTTGCAGCCGCGCCCCGCGGGCGGCGGCTATACTTGACGGATCGCTGCTAGCCGATCTCGAACAGATCGATGGTCTCGCCCTCGGCGAGGGTGACGACCGCCTTCTTCCAGTCCGCGCGCTTGCCGGAGAACCGGCCCATGCGCTTGATCTTGCCGCGGTAGTTCATGGTCCGCACCTGGACCACCTTCACGCCGAAGTACTGCTCGATGGCGCTCTTGATCTCGAGCTTGTTGGCCTCGGGCACGACCCGGAACTGGTACTGGTTGTGCTCTTCGCGCATGTCCGCGCCCTGCTCGGTGATCAGGGGCCGCACGATGACTTTGCTCAGGTCCTTCACGATCCGAACACCTCCTCGGCGCCCGCGAGGGCCGCGCGCGTGAACACCAGGTTGTCGGCCCAGAGGACGGTGTAGGCGTTGAGCTCGTGGGACCGCAGGACGCGCACGCCCTTGAGGTTCCGCGCCGAGCGCCAGAGGGTGTCCCCGTCCTGCGGGCAGCACCAGCAGGGTGTGGCGGCCGGGCAGGCTCATCGCCTTCAGCAGGCCGGCCATGGCCCGGGTCTGGGGCTTGTCCAGCGCGAAGTCCTCGACGACGTTCACGCGCTCGTGCCCCGCCCGGTCGCTCAGGGCGCTCTTCAGGGCCACGCGCTTGATCTTGCGCGGCAGCTTGTAGCCGTAGTCGCGCGGGTGCGGCCCGAAGGCCACGCCGCCGCCGACCCGCGTCGGGCTGCCGGCGGACCCGGCGCGCGCCCGGCCGGTGCCCTTCTGCCGGAACAGCTTCGCGGTCGAGTAGGCCACCTCGGCCCGGGTCTGCGTGTCGTGGGTGCCCTGGCGCTGGTTGGCCAGGTAGCACCGCACGGCCTCGTAGAGGGCCTGACGGTGCACGGGCTGCTCGAACAGGGACGGCGGGCAGATCCACCGTCCCCTGCTCCTGGCCGGCACCGTTGTACAGTTTCGCCGTTGCCATTTCCTACCTCGTTCCTTTCCGGTCCCGCGGGACCCGCCCCGGCGGCTACCGGCTGGGCCGGATGAAAACGATGCCGTTCTTGTGGCCCGGGACACTGCCGCGCACCAGGATCAGGTTCCGCTCCTGGTCCACGGCGATGACCTTCAGGTTCCTCTTGGTTTCCCGCTTGTTGCCGTACTGGCCCGGCATGGCCTTGCCGGGCAGGACGCGCCCCGGGAAGGTGTGCATGCCGATGGAACCGGACATGCGCACGTTCTTCGAGCCGTGGCCGTCGGGACCGCGGTGGTGCCCGTGGCGCTTGATGGCGCCGGCGAAGCCGCGGCCCTTGGTGGTGCCGGTCACGTCGACCGTGGCGACCTCGGACAGCACGGACACGGAGACGGTGTCGCCGAGCTTGTACTCGTGCCCGTCATCCATCCGGAATTCCACCACGGTCCGCAGAGGGTCGGTTCCGGCCTTGCGGAAATGCCCCTGCATCGGCAGGGGGGTGTTCTTGGGCTTCTTGGCGCCGAAGCCGAGCTGCACGGCGGTATAGCCGTCGCCCAGCTCGGTCTTGACCTGCGTGACGACGCAGGGGCCCGCCTCGATCACGGTGACGGGCACGCTGCGCCCGTCCTCCTGGAAGCGGCGGGTCATGCCGAGCTTCTTGCCGATCAGTCCGATCATTCTGTTCGCTCCCTTGGCAGCCGAACCATGCGGCGGCATCAGACCTTGATCTCGACGTCCACGCTGGCCGGCAGGGTCAGCTTCTTCAGGAATTCGGTGGTCTGCGGCGTCGAGTTCTCGATCTCGATGAGCCGCTTGTGGATGCGCATCTCGAACTGCTCGCGCGACTTCTTGTCGACGTGCGGCGAGCGCAGCACCGTGTAGACCGAGCGCTTGGTGGGCAGCGGGATGGGCCCGCGCACCAGGGCGCCGGTCTTCAGGGCGGTCGCGACGATGACCTCGGCCGAACGGTCCAGCACCGCCGCCTCGTAGGCCCTCAACCTGATCTTGATCTTCTGTCGAGCCACTTCTTCTCCTTCGCGTCGGCTACTCCAGCTTCGCCGGGGCCCGGCCCCGCCGCCTGCTCGCCGTCCGCGTGCCCCCTGCGGGGGTCATCTGCGTCCATCGTCGTGGCGGGGGCGTCGCCGCCCCCGCCGGGAAATCCACTACGCGAAGATCTTGGCGACGACGCCGGCGCCCACGGTGCGGCCGCCCTCGCGGATGGCGAAGCGCAGACCCTCCTCCATGGCGATCGGCGTGATCAGCTCCACCGACATCTTGATGTTGTCGCCCGGCATCACCATCTCCACGCCCTCGGGAAGCTCCGCGTTGCCGGTCACGTCCGTCGTCCGGAAGTAGAACTGCGGACGGTAGCCCGTGAAGAACGGCGTGTGACGGCCGCCCTCCTCCTTCGTCAGGATGTAGACCTCGCCCTCGAACTTCGTGTGAGGCGTCACCGAACCCGGCTTGCAGATCACCATCCCGCGCTCCACGTCTTCCTTCTTCATCCCCCGCAGCAGCAGACCCACGTTGTCGCCCGCCTGACCCTCGTCCAGGATCTTCCGGAACATCTCAACGCCCGTGCAAACGGTGTTCTGCGTGTCGCGGATCCCCACCAGCTCCACCTTGTCGCCCGTCTTCACGATCCCGCGCTCGATCCGGCCCGTGGCCACCGTCCCGCGGCCCGAGATGGAGAACACGTCCTCCACCGGCATCAGGAACGCCTTGTCCAACGCGCGCTCGGGCAGAGGAATGTAGCTGTCCAGCGCGTCGATCAGCTCGAAGATGCACTTCGCGTCCGCGCTCTCCGGATCACCGCTCTCCAGCGCCTTCAGAGCCGAACCACGGATGATCGGCGTGTCGTCGCCCGGGGAACTCGTACACGCTCAGCAGCTCCCGCACCTCCAGCTCCACCAGGTCCAGCAGCTCCTCGTCGTCCACCATGTCCACCTTGTTCAGGAAGACGATGATGTACGGCACGCCCACCTGGCGCGCCAGCAGGATGTGCTCCCGCGTCTGGGGCATCGGGCCGTCGGCAGCCGAAACCACCAGCACCGCACCGTCCATCTGCGCCGCACCCGTGATCATGTTCTTCACGTAGTCCGCGTGGCCCGGGCAGTCCACGTGCGCGTAGTGGCGCGTCTTGCTCTGGTACTCCACGTGGGCCGTCGCGATCGTGATGCCGCGCTCGCGCTCCTCCGGAGCCTTGTCGATCTGGTCGAAAGGCGTGTAGTCCGCCAGACCCACCTTCGACAGGATCTCCGTGATCGCCGCCGTCAGCGTCGTCTTGCCGTGGTCCACGTGACCGATCGTGCCGACGTTGACGTGGTCCTTCGTACGTTCAAACTTCTCGCGCGCCATGTGCGGCCACCTCCTCGAATACGGGCCCTAGGCCCCTGCGTACAGCCGCGTGATGTTCGCGGCGATCTTCTCCGGCACCTTCTCGTACCGGGACAATTGCATCGTGTACACGCCGCGGCCCTGGGTCAGGGAGCGCAACTGCGTGGCGTACCCGAACATCTCCACCAGGGGCACCTCGGCGTGGATGACCTGGGCGTCCCGCCGGGACTCGACGCCCGTCACGCGACCGCGCCGGGAGTTCACGTTGCCGGTCACGTCGCCCATGAACTCCGCCGGCACGGTGATCTCCACCGCCATGACGGGTTCCAGGAGCAGCGGGTCCGCGGACTTGGCCCCGTCCCACAGGGCGTTGACCGCCGCGTTGCGGAAGCCCATCTCCGTCGACTGCCCCTCCTCGTGGGCGCCGCCGACCAGGCGGACGGCCACGTCGACCAGGGAGTAGCCGGCCAGCACGCCCGTGTCGCAGGCCTGGCGCACCGCGCTCTCCACGAACGGCACGAACTCCGCCGGGACCTCCGCGGGCGGGGCCTCGTTGGCGAAGGTGATGCCCGAACCGTAGCCGCCGGGACCGATGACCAGCTTCACCTTGGCGAAGTTGGACCTGCCGCCGGCCTCGCGGACGTACTCGCCCACGGAGACGACCTCGCGGCCGACGGTCTCCCGGTAGGCCACCTGGGGCCGGCCCACGTTGCAGGAGACCTTGTGCTCCCGGCGCAGGCGGTCGATGATGATCTCCAGGTGCAACTCGCCCATGCCCCAGATCACGGTCTGGCCGCTGTCCGGGTCCTTGCGCACGTGGAACGAGGGGTCCTCGTCGGCCATGGCCTGCAGGGCGTCGCCCAGCTTCTCCTGGTCCGCCTTGGTCCTGGGCTCGATGGCCGTGTAGATGACCGGATCGGCGAAGGTCATGGGATCCAGCAGCAACGGGGCATCGAGGGCCGTCAGGGTGTCGCCGGTGCGGATGGCCTTGAAGCCGACGGCGGCGACGATGTCGCCGGTGCGGGCCTCGGGCCGGTCCTCGCGCTTGTTGGCGTGCATGCGCAGCAGGCGCTGGATCCGCTCCTTCTTGCCCGTGTTGACGTTGAGCAGGACCTTGCCGGCCTCGAAGGTGCCGCTGTAGACCCGCAGGAACGCCAGGCGCCCCGCGAACGCGTCCACCAGGATCTTGAAGGCCAGGGCGGCGAAGGGCTCGTCGTCCGACGGGTTCCGGATCTCGCCCGTCTCGCCGGCCTCGTCCACGCCGCGGACCGCCGGGCGGTCCAGGGGCGAGGGCAGGTAGGCGACGATGGCGTCCAGCAGCTTCTGGACACCCTTGTTCTTGAGGGCCGAGCCCGCGAGCACCGGCACCAGGACGCCGGCGAGGGTCGCCCGGCGCAGGGCCGCGTGGATCTGGTCGACGCCGGGCTCCTGCTCGCCGACGAAGAGCTCCATGATCTCCTCGTCCACCTCGCCCAGGGCCTCGACCAGGGCGGCGCGGCCCGCGGCGGCCGTCTCGGCCATCTCCGCGGGGATCTCGACCGTGTCCACGGTCATGCCCAGGTCGTCCTCGTGGTAGGTCCGGGCGTTCATCTCGACCAGGTCCACCACGCCGCGGAAGCCGTCCTCGGCGCCGATGGGAATGGTCACGGCCACCGGGCGTGCGCCCAGGCGGTCGACGATGCTCCGCATCGCCCGGTCGAAGTCGGCCCCCAGCCGGTCCATCTTGTTGATGAAGGCGATCCGGGGCACGCCGTACTTGTCGGCCTGGCGCCAGACCGTCTCGGACTGGGGCTCGACGCCGCCGACGCCGCAGAACACGGCCACGGCGCCGTCCAGCACCCGCAGGCTGCGCTCCACCTCGGCGGTGAAGTCCACGTGGCCCGGGGTGTCGATGATGTTGATCTGGTGGTCCTGCCAGGTGCAGAAGGTGGCCGCGGAGGTGATGGTGATGCCGCGCTCGCGCTCCTGCTCCATGTAGTCCATCTGGGTGGCGCCGTCGTCGACGTCGCCGGGGCGGTGCACGCGACCGGTATAATACAGGATACGCTCAGTCGTCGTCGTCTTACCGGCGTCGATATGAGCCATGATCCCGATGTTCCGGATCGTTTCGAGTGCGACTTCGCGCGCCACCGTTACTCCAGTTCCAGGGGCCGGCCGCCGGCCGCAGGACGGCCGGGCGTCAAGCCCAGACAAACAACGCGCACCTTACCCTCGCGGGCAGTGCGACTCCGGGTGCCTCTAGTCCCGTGGATTCCGTTCCGGGACGTTGCTCGGGCTATTGGGCTGTGCGATCCGTTCGCGTTTACGAGCGCTTGCTGGCGAAAACGAGAGGGACCCTTACCAGCGGCAGTGGGCGAACGCGCGGTTCGCTTCAGCCATTCGGTGAGTGTCTTCGCGCTTCTTGATAGACGGTCCTTCGTTCTTGCTCGCCATCAGGAGCTCAGCCGCCAGTCGGTCAGCAAACGTATGCTCGGGGCGGCTGCGGGCGAAACCGATCAGCCAGCGCATGGCCAGCTGGGTCCGCCGTTCAGCCCGGACCTCGACGGGCACCTGGTAGGTGGCACCGCCGATGCGCCGGGACTTGACCTCGACACTGGGCTTGACGTTGTTCAGGGCCGAGCGGAAGACGTCGATGCCGTCCTGCCCGCTCTTGTCCTTGACGACATCGAGCGCGTTGTAGAATGCCCGCTCGGCGACGCTGCGCTTCCCGTCACGCATGCAGTAGTTGATGAACTTGGTCACCATGACGTCGCCGTACCGGGGGTCGGCGACGATCTCGCGCTTTTCGGGGGACCTGCGTCGCGACATTGCTCTCTTCTCTCCTGGGCGGGCGACCCCGCCGAATGCGCCGGCTCGGCCGGCTGGAAAACGGGCTGGCTGCGCCGGGGGCGCGCCCTACTTCTTGGGCCGCTTGGCCCCGTACTTGGACCGGCCCTGGCGCCGGGCATCGACGCCGGAGGCGTCCTGGGTGCCGCGCACGATGTGGTAGCGCACGCCCGGCAGGTCCTTCACACGGCCGCCGCGCACGAGCACGATGCTGTGCTCCTGCAGGTTGTGACCCTCGCCCGGGATGTAGGCCGTCACCTCGATGCCGTTGGTCAACCGGACGCGGGCGATCTTCCGCAGCGCCGAATTCGGCTTCTTGGGCGTCTGGGTGTACACGCGGGTGCACACGCCCTTGCGCTGGGGGCAGGCCTGCAGGGCCGGGCACTTGCTCTTCTTCGTGGGGGCCGTGCGACCCTTGCGGACCAACTGGTTCAGCGTAGGCAACTTCGGGTCTCCTGCAATCTTAAGTCGTTGGCGGCGGCCCGGTTGGCCTCGCCGAACACGGAATACCGCCGTGTCTGAACGCATTCAGACACCACGGCAGCCCAATACGGCTGCCGCTGTGAACGGGGAATATTATACGGGAGCCCAACCGGTGTCAAGGTTTACGGCATTTTTTCCTTCAAAGCGGCCGGCGGCGGTCGAAAACGGGAGACGACCGGTTCGCCCGCAGACCCGGCAATACGAGAGGTTCGCCCAAGCATGGCGCAGATCAGGACCATCGACGAGGAGAAGTCCCAGAGCAGGGCCCGCGTGGGCATCTGCTGGCTCTCCCTGTTCGCCTACCCGCTGGTGGGGTATTTTCGCGGCCTCTA
Source organism: Candidatus Krumholzibacteriia bacterium (assembly GCA_963825035.1). Lineage (GTDB taxonomy): Bacteria > Krumholzibacteriota > Krumholzibacteriia > LZORAL124-64-63 > LZORAL124-64-63 > JACZKN01. The sequence goes on from CAWGRT010000017.1 coordinate 269,520, forward strand.
CGGCACGGACATCTTCGCCCACGGGATGACCACCATCGTGGCCTACATGCTGTTTTCCGTGGCGTGGTACGAGTTCGTCCGGCGCAGCCCCTACCGGTGGCCCCGGCGCCGCTACGTCTCCATGGTGGCCGACCTGGGCATCATGACCATCTTCCTGCACCTGGGCGGGAAGTACGTGGCCGCCTTCTACCCCATCTTCCTGTGGATCATCATCGGCAACGGGATCCGCTTCGGGGCCCACTTCCTGACCTGGGCCCAGGTTCTGGGCACCATCGGCTTCGGGTCGGTGATGCTGGGCAACGGCTACTGGGCCAGACCACCGGGAGGTGGCCCTGGGCATGCTGCATCGGGGTGATCGTGCTGCCCACCTTCTACCAGACCCTGCTGCGCCGCCTGCGCAAGATGCAGGAGCTGGAGGTGGCGCTGGCCCGCTCGCGCCTGGCCGACAAGGCCAAGGACCAGTTCCTGGCCACCATGAGCCACGAGATCCGCACGCCCATGAACGGGGTGCTGGGCATGGCGCAGGCCCTGGACGACACCGAATTGAACGCCGAGCAGCGCGAGCACCTGGCCATCATCACCCGGTCGGTGGAGTCCCTGCTCCACATCATCAACGACATCCTGGACTACTCCAAGATCACGTCCAGCAACCTCTCCCTGGAGCAGGTACCCTTCGACCTGCACCAGGTCCTGGAGGACGTCCAGTCCCTGCTCCAGTCCACGGCCGCCGCCAAGGGCGTGGCCCTGGAATTCGACTACCCCGGCCGACGCGCCGCGCCGCTTCCGGGGCGACCCGACGCGGATCCGCCAGATCGCCTTCAACCTGGTGGGCAACGCCATCAAGTTCACCGAGCGGGGCAGCGTGCGGATCACCTGCCGGCCCGCCGCCGGCGGCAAGGGCCCCCAACGTGAAGCTGGCCGTGGCCGACACGGGCATCGGCATCCCCGAGGACCGGCTGACGGCGGTCTTCGACCAGTTCGAGCAGGCCGACAACTCCACCACCCGCCAGTACGGCGGCACCGGCCTGGGCCTGGCCATCAGCCGCCAGCTGGCCCGGATGATGGGCGGCGACATCACCGTCAAGTCCCAGCTGGGCAAGGGCTCGACCTTCGCCGTGACCCTGGCCCTGGAGCCGGCGGCCGAGCCCGGCCCCCGCCGCCGAGCCGGCCGAACCGGCCGCGACCTGCCCGACTTCGGGCTGCGCGCCCTGGTGGCCGAGGACAACAAGTTCAACCAGGTGGTGGTGCAGGAACCTGCTCAAGCGCATCGGGCATCGCCGTCGAGGTGGCGGAGAACGGCGAGCAGGCCCTGGACCTGCTGGACCGAGGGCGGCTTCGACCTGGTCTTCATGGACGTGCGGATGCCGGTGATGAACGGCTACGAGTGCACCCAGCGGATCCGGGCCCGCGGCGACGCCGACGGCGCGGATCCCGGTCCTGGCGGTCACCGCCGACGCCACCCGCAGCGACGTCCAGCAGTGCCTGGCCGCGGGCATGGACCTGCACCTGAGCAAGCCCCTGCGCCTGGCCGAGGTGATCGAGGCGGTCGGGCCGCTGGAGCTGGTGCCGGTCGGCCGTGGACTGACCGCCGGCCGGGGCGGAACTAGCCGTGGCCCTCGAGGGCCCGCGGCGCCCGCGTCGCCCGCTCCACCCGCCGGTTCTGGGCCTGGATCAGCCGCTCGATCAGCAGCAGGTCGCGGTCCGTCAGCTGCAGGGCGGCGTCCACCCAGATGCGCGTGATGGTGATCAGTTCCTCGTAGGTCACCGGCTGGATGCAGCGCCGGATGCGCCCCATGGCGGCGTGGGCGTTGCTGCGCTTGCGGTGCTCCCGCATGAAGTCCAGGACCGCCTGCTCCCCCTGCCCGTCGTCCACCACCCGGTCGACCAGCCTCAGGTCGCGCATGTCCTTGGCGGACAGCAGGTTCCCGGTCATGATGATGCGCTCGGCCGTGTCGGGGCTGGTGCGGCGGATCAGGAAGCTGTAGGCCCCCATGCCGGGCACGAGGTTGAACAGCACCTCGGGCAGCCCGTACTTGGGGCTGCGCTCGGAGATGACCACGTTGCTGGAGATGGCCGCCTCGAAGCCGCCCCCCAGGGCGTCGCCCTGGACCAGGGTGATGGTGGTCAGGGGCTGGTCGAAATTCACGGCGTTGGGGTAGAGGACGTCGATGCAGGCCTTGGCGTAGCGGAACAGGCCCTGGCGGTCCTGGTGGCGGATCATGCGGGCGAACAGGTGGAGGTCGCCGCCCAGGTTGAAGACCCCGGGCACGGCGCTGGACAGGACGGTGTAGCGCACCGGCAGGGGCTCGCCCAGGGTCGCGGCGGCGCGGATGACCGCCTCGACCCGGAGCTGGAACTGCCGCAGCTCCTCGAGCAGGTCCAGGTTGAAGCAGGGCCGGTCGCGGGGCTCGAGGGTGTACCAGACGGCCCCGAACTCCGGGTCGTAGCGGACCGAGAGCTGCTCGTAGGCGCCGCCTGGCGGCAGGAAATCCCTCGTCGTGGCCATCATGCCGTCCCTGGCTGGCCGGCGGCCGGTGCCGTCCTTGCGCGGGGAGTCGTTGCGTGCTGCGAGGGTGTCAGGACGTTGCCTCCCGTGGTTGTCCGTCGATTATAGCACGCCGAACCCGGTACGGGATCTAAAGATATCCGCACGGCAGGTAAAAGTCACGCGCGATCCGCGCCCGGTCCCGAAAGCGGCGGGGCGGCCGCTGACGCGGCCGCCCCGCTGCCCGTGTTCCGGAGACCGGCGCCCGGGCCTAGTCGCCCGCCGCCGCCTCCGCCTCGCCGTCGAAGACCGCCTCGGCCGCCGCCGCCTCGGCCGCCGCCGCGGCCAGCTCGTGCAGCTCGATGCCCTCGATGATCCGCGGATCCTCGTCCGCCGGCTCCTGCACCGCCAGGTGCTTGAAGTCGCTCAGGCCCGTGCCCGCCGAGATGAGGTGGCCCATGATCACGTTCTCCTTCAGCGACCGCAGCTCGTCCCGCTTGCTGCGGGTGGCCGCGTCGGTCAGCACCCGGGTGGTCTCCTGGAAGCTGGCCGCGCTGATGAAGCTGTCCGTGGTCAGGCTGGCCTTGGTGATCCCCAGCAGCAGCGGCTCGAAGGTGGCCGGCTCCAGCTCGGGCTCGCCCTTGGCGCGCAGCTCCAGGTTCTTCTGCAGGATCGTCGCGGTTGAACTCCTCGACGTCCTGCTTCGAGACCTGCTCGTCCTCGAGGAAGGGGGTGTCGCCGGGGTTGATGATCATCACCTTGCGCAGCATGCGCGAGACGATGACCTCGATGTGCTTGTCGTTGATCTTCACGCCCTGCAGGCGGTAGACCTCCTGCACCGCGTTGACCAGGTACCGCTGCACCTCGGCCACGCCCTTGATGGCCAGGATGTCCATGGGGTTGATGGGCCCTCGGTCAGGCGGTCGCCGGCCACCACGTGCTCGCCCTCGTAGGTGCGCACGTGCTTGCCGTGGGGGATGGTGTACTCCTTGTCCACGCCGCCCTCGCCGACCACGGCCACCTTGCGCTGGCCGCGGGTGGTGCCGCGGAACTCGACCACGCCGTCGATCTCCGTGACGATGGCCGACTCGCGGGGCTTGCGGGCCTCGAAGAGCTCGGCCACCCGCGGCAGGCCGCCGGTGATGTCGCCGGACTGGGAGACCTCGCGCGGGATCTTCGCCAGCTGCGTGCCCGGCGCCGACCTCCTGGCCGTCCTCCACCAGCAGGAAGGCGCCCGTCGGCACGATGTACTCGTTCGGTGCGGCGGCCGGTCTTCTTGTTCACGATCTGGATCGAGGGGTGGACGCTCTTGTCCGCCGACTCGATGATCACCGGCTGCTTCATGCGCGTCTTCTCGTCCAGGTCCACCGACAGGGTCAGGCCCTCGATGATGCCGTTGAACGAGACGATGCCCTGGTCCTCGGCCAGGACGAAGTCGGCGAACGGATCCCACTCGAAGATGGGGTCGCCCACCTTGACCTGCTGGCCGTCCTTGACCATGACCACCGAGCCGTAGGGCAGGGTCATCTGGCTGCGGGTGATGCCCGACTCGAGGACCAGGCTGATCTCGCCCTTGCGGCCGATGGAGATCATCTGCTTGTCGGCGTTCTTGACCAGCTTCACGTCCTTGCTGAAGACGATCTTGCCGTTGGCCGCGGCCTGCTTGGTCGTCTGCTCGACGATGCGGCTGGCCGTGCCGCCGATGTGGAAGGTCCGCAGGGTCAGCTGCGTGCCCGGCTCGCCGATGGACTGGGCGGCGATGACGCCGATGGGCTCGCCGATGTCCACCAGCTTCTGCTCCGACAGGTTGTAGCCGTAGCAGAGGGCGCAGACGCCGTGGCGGCTCTCGCAGGAGAGCACCGAGCGCATCAGCACCGAGTGGATGCCCGCGTCCTCGATCGCCGAGGCGCCAGCTCGTGGTCGATGACCTCGCCGGCCTCGGCGATGACGTTGCCCTGGCCGTCGATGACGTCCTCGGCCGTGGTGCGGCCGAAGATGCGCTCGGCGAGGGACTCGATGGTCTTCTCGCCCTCCTTCAGGGTGGTGATCTCCACGCCGCGCAGGGTGCCGCAGTCGTGCTCGCTGACCACGATGTCCTGGGCCACGTCCACCAGGCGCCGCGTCAGGTAGCCGGCGTCGGCGGTCTTGAGCGCCGTGTCGGCCAGGCCCTTGCGGGCGCCGTGGGTGGAGATGAAGTACTCGAGCATGGTCAGCCCCTCGCGGAAGTTCGCGATGATGGGCTGCTCGATGATCTCGCCGAAACCGCCGGTGATCTTCTTCTGGGGCTTGGCCATCAGGCCGCGCATGCCGGCCAGCTGCTTGATCTGGTCGGCCGAGCCGCGGGCGCCCGAGGCGTTCATCATGTAGACCGGGTTGAAGCCCTGGTCGTCCGCGCTCGAGGCGGGCGAACATGGCCTCCTTGACCTCGTTGGTCACCTGGGTCCACTTGTCGATCACCTTGTTGTAGCGCTCGCGGTTGGTGATGACGCCGTCGCGGTGGTCGCGGACGTAGCCCTCGACCACCTTCTGCGCCGCGGCGATGATGTCGGCCTTCTCCGGCGGGATGATGATGTCGTCGATGCCGATGGAGATGCCGCCCTCGGTGGCGTGGTGGAAGCCCAGCTCCTTGAGGCGGTCCAGGAAGTCCATGCAGGCGGTCATGCCCAGGCGCGCGTGCACGTCCGAGACGATGCGCGACGAGGGCCTTCTTGTTCAGCGGCTCGTTCACGTAGCCCATCTCGCGGGGCAGGATCTCGTTGAAGAGCAGGCGGCCGACCGTCGTCTCGACGATGCCCCTCCTCCTCGCGGGAACCGCACCTTGATCAGGGCGTGCTTGCTGATGAGCCTGGCCTGGTAGGCGGAGAAGGCGTCCTCGCGGCTGGCGAAGACCTTGCCCTCGCCCTTGTCGCCCTGCGCGGCCGAGGGTCAGGTAGTAGCAGCCGAGCACCATGTCCTGGCTGGGCGACGCCACGGGCTCGCCGCTGGCCGGGGACAGGATGTTCAGGGGCGACAGCATCAGCAGGCGCGCCTCGAGCTGGGCCTCGTAGCCCAGGGGCACGTGCACGGCCATCTGGTCGCCGTCGAAGTCGGCGTTGAAGGCGGTGCAGACCAGCGGGTGGATGCGGATGGCCTTGCCCTCGATCAGCACCGGCTCGAAGGCCTGGATGCCCAGGCGGTGCAGGGTCGGGGCGCGGTTCAGCAGCACCGGGTGGTCCTTGATGATCTCCTCGAGGATGTCCCAGACCTCGGGGCGCTCCTGCTCCACCAGCTTCTTGGCGCTCTTGACGGTCTGGACGTACCCCTTCTCCTCCAGCTTGCGGATGATGAAGGGCTTGAACAGCTCCAGGGCCATGCTCTTGGGCAGGCCGCACTGGTACAGCTTCAGCTCGGGGCCCACCACGATGACCGAACGGCCCGAGTAGTCGACGCGCTTGCCCAGCAGGTTCTGCCGGAAGCGGCCCTTCTTGCCCTTGATCATGTCGCTGAGCGACTTCAGGGGCCGGTTGCCCTGGCCCTTGACCGCGCGCGAGCGGCGGCCGTTGTCGAACAGGGCGTCGACGGCCTCCTGCAGCATGCGCTTCTCGTTGCGCAGGATGACGCCGGGCGCCTTGATCTCGATCAGCTTCTTCAGCCGGTTGTTCCGGTTGATGACGCGCCGGTAGAGGTCGTTCAGGTCGCTGGTGGCGAAGCGTCCGCCGTCCAGGGGCACCAGGGGCCGCAGGTCCGGCGGCAGCACCGGCACGCAGTCCAGGATCATCCAGTCCGGCTGGTTGTTGCTCTGCAGGAACGCGTCGACGATCTTCAGGCGCTTGAGGATCGACTTCTTGCGCTGGACGCTGGTCTCGGTCTTGACCTGCGCGCGCAGCTCCTGGTTCAGGGCCTCGAGGTCCATGGCCGCGAGCAGCCGGCGCACGGCGTCGGCGCCCATCTCCATGGTGCACTCCCAGTCGGGGTGCTCCTCCTTGTGCTCCCACCACTCCTCGTCGCTGATCACGTCGCCCACGCGCAGCTCGGTGTTGCCGGGCTCGAGCACGACGTTGGACTCGTAGTAGAGGATCCGCTCGAGGTCCTTGACCTTCATGTCCAGCATCTGGCCGATGCGGCTGGGCAGGCCCTTGAAGAACCAGATGTGGGCGATGGGCACGGCCAGCTCGATGTGGCCGAGGCGCTCGCGCCGCACCTTGCTCTGGGTGACCTCCACGCCGCACTTGTCGCAGACCATCCCGCGGAAGCGGATGCGCTTGTACTTGCCGCAGTTGCACTCCCAGTCCTTCACGGGGCCGAAGATGCGCTCGCAGAAGAGCCCGTCCTTCTCCGGCTTGAAGGTCCGGTAGTTGATGGTCTCGGGCTTGGTGACCTCGCCGTAGCTCCACTCGCGGATCTTGTCGGGCGACGCGAGCTGGATCATGATGGCGTTGCAGTCGGCGGTCTTCCTGCCCTCGTCCCGGATCGTCTGGCCGAGCATGTATCATCCTCCTCGGGCGGCCCCGCAGGGCCGGCCCCGGGTCAAGGGTCCTAGACCGCGTCTTCCAGGGTCACGTCCAGGCACAGGCTCTGGAGCTCGCGCATCAGCACGTTGAAAGACTCCGGGATGCCCGGCTCGGGCGGGTTCTCGCCCTTGACGATCGCCTCGTAGATGCGGGAGCGGCCGGTGACGTCGTCCGACTTCACCGTCAGCATCTCCTGCAGGCAGTTCGCCGCGCCGTAGGCCTCCAGGGCCCAGACCTCCATCTCGCCGAAGCGCTGGCCGCCGAACTGGGCCTTGCCGCCCAGCGGCTGCTGGGTCACCAGGCTGTAGGGGCCGATGGACCTGGCGTGGATCTTCTCCTCCACCAGGTGGTGCAGCTTCAGCATGTAGATCACGCCGACGGTGACCGGCTTGTCGAAGGCCTCGCCGGTGCGGCCGTCGTAGAGCGCGCTCTTGCCGCTGGCGTCGTAGCCCTGCTCGCTGCAGCGCCTCCTTGATCTCGTCGATGGTGGCGCCGTCGAAGACCGGGGTCATCACCTTGACGCCCTGCGCCCGCGGCCGCGTAGCCCAGGTGGGTCTCGAGGATCTGGCCCAGGTTCATGCGGCTGGGCACGCCCAGCGGGTTGAGCACGATGTCCACGGCGGTGCCGTCGGCCAGGTAGGGCATGTCCTCCTCGGCCATGATCTTCGAGACGACGCCCTTGTTGCCGTGGCGGCCGGCCATCTTGTCGCCGACCGACAGCTTGCGCCGCCGGGCGACGTAGACCTTGACCAGCTTGACGACGCCCGGCGGCAGCTCGTCGCCGCGCAGGGTGCGCTCGCAGTTCTTCTCGTACTCCACGTCCAGGCGCTCGCGCTCGCGGGCCGCGGACTCGAAGACCGAGCGGATGCGCGCGTCCTGGGCCTCGTCCTGGACCAGCGGCAGGCCCCAGTGGATGGAGCCGAAGTCCAGCTCGCTCAGCACCGCCTTGGTGAACTTGCGGCCCGACTTGACCAGCACCTCGCCGGTGTTGGCGTCGATGATGTGGTGCGCCGTCTGGCCGGTGAACAGCTCGGTCAGGCGCTCCTCGGCCAGCTCGTTCACCTTGGCGATGTTGCGGTCGCGGCGGCGCTTCAGGGCGTCGAGCTGGCGCTTCTCCTCCTTCTTGGAGCGGGTCGTGCGGTCCTGGCGGCTGAACACGCTGCACGCCGACCACGATCCCGTCCATGCCCGGAGGCGCCTTCAGCGAGGCGTCCTTCACGTCGCCGGCCTTCTCGCCGAAGATGGCCCGCAGCAGCTTCTCCTCCGGCGAGAGCTCGGTCTCGCCCTTGGGCGTGACCTTGCCGACCATGATGTCGCCCGGCCCGCACCCGGGCGCCGGGGTAGATGACGCCGTCCTCGTCGAGGTTCTTCAGCGCGTCCTCGCCCACGTTGGGGATCTCGCGGGTCACCTCCTCGACGCCGCGCTTGGTGTCGCGGACCTGCAGCTCGAACTCCTCGATGTGCAGCGAGGTGTAGGTGTCCTCCTTCACCAGCCGCTCGGAGACCAGGATGGCGTCCTCGAAGTTGTAGCCGCCCCAGGGCATGAAGGCCACGAGCAGGTTCTTGCCCAGGGCCAGCTCGCCGTCGCTCGGTGCAGGGACCGTCGGCGATGGGCTGGCCCGCGGTCACCCGCTCGCCCGGCATCACCAGGGGCTTCTGGTTGTAGCAGGTGTCCTGGTTGCTGCGCTTGAACTTGCGCAGGCGGTACTCCACCAGGCCGCCCTGGTCGAAGAAGCTGCTGGCGGCGACCGCGTCGGGGTCGTCGTAGCGGATGACGATGGTGTCGGCCGTGGCCGTCTCCACCACGCCGTCGGCGGCCGCGGTGATCACCGCGCCCGAGTCGATGGCGACCTTCTTCTCCATGCCGGTGCCGACGACCGGGCTCGTCGGCCCGCAGCAGGGGCACGGCCTGGCGCTGCATGTTGCAGCCCATCAGGGCGCGGTTGGCGTCGTCGTGCTCCAGGAACGGGATCAGCGACGCCGCGGCCGAGACGATCTGCTTGGGCGAGACGTCCATGTAGTCGATCTCGCTCGGGCTTGGCCATGGGGTACTCGCCGCGGTACCGCGTCAGGATGCGCGGCCTCTGGAAGTGGCCCTTGGCGTCGATCGGCGCGTTGGCCTGGGCGATGGTGACCGCGTCCTCCTCGTCGGCGGTCAGGTAGTCGATCCGACGGCCGACCACGCCCGTTCTCGACCCGCCGGTAGGGCGACTCGATGAAGCCGAAGCGAGTTGATGCGCGCGTGGGTCGCCAGGCTGGCGATCAGGCCGATGTTCGGGCCTTCCGGCGTCTCGATCGGGCACATGCGCCCGTAGTGGGTGTAGTGGACGTCGCGGACCTCGAAGCCGGCGCGGTCGCGGTGCAGGCCGCCCGGCCCCAGCGCGCTGAGGCGCCGCTTGTGGGTCAGCTCGCGACAGCGGGTTGGTCTGGTCCATGAACTGGCTCAGCTGGCTGCTGCCGAAGAACGACTGGATCACCGCCGACACGGTGCGGGCGTTGACCAGGTCGGCCGGGCTCAGCGGCTTCTCCTTGTCCGCCAGGTTCATGCGCTCCTTGATGATGCGCGCCATGCGGCTCAGGCCCACCGAGAACTGGTTGGCCAGCAGCTCGCCGACGGAGCGGATGCGGCGGTTGCCGAAGTGGTCGATGTCGTCGATCTCGCTGTGGCCCGAGGAACAGGCCGATCATCTCGCGGATGATGGCCAGGAAGTCCGCCGGGGTCAGCGTCGTGGTCTTGGGGTCGACGTCCAGGCCCAGCCGCCGGTTCATCTTGTAGCGGCCCACCTCGGCCAGGTCGTAGCGCTTGTCGTTGAAGAACAGGCGCTCGAACAGGGCGCGGGCGACCTCCTCGTTCGGGGGATCGCCGGGGCGCAGCAGGCTGTAGAACCGGCGCAGCGCCTCGTCCTGGCTGTGGGTCGGGTCCTTGCGCAGGGTGTTGAGGATCAGGCTGGGCTCGTTCAGCGTCACCTGGCCCTCGGCCACCAGCTTGATCTCGGCGAAGCCGCCGGTCAGCAGCGACTCGCGCAGCAGGGCGTCGATGACCGTGCCGGCGCGGGCCAGCGGCTTCTCCTCGTCCTCGGGCTGCGGTAGACGTCCGCGGCCAGGATGCGGCCCTCGAGGCCCTCCTCCAGCGCCTGGTACTTCTTGGTGCCGGCCTTGGGGATCTTGACCGTCTCGACCTCGTGGAAGAGGGAGATGATCTCCTCGTTGTTCTGGAAGCCCAGGGCGCGCAGGAGCATGCGTGGCCGGCTGCTTGCGCTTCCTGTCGATGTGCACGTACAGCAGGTTGTTGATGTCGGTGGTGAACTCGACCCACGAGCCCCGGTAGGGGATGATGCGGGCGCGGAACAGGCGCCGCCCGTTGGGGTGCGTCTCGTCGCTGAAGAAGACGCCCGGCGACCGGTGCAGCTGCGACACGATGACGCGCTCGGCGCCGTTGATCAGGAACGTGCCCTTGTCCGTGATCATCGGCAGCTCGCCCAGGTAGACTTCCTGCTCCTGGATGTCGCGGATCATCATCTCCTGGTCGGTGGCCCCCTCGGCCTCCTCCTTGACCACGAGGCGCAGCCGGACCTTCAGCGGCACGCTGAAGGTGAGCCCGCGCTCCTGGCATTCCTCGATGCCGTACTTGGGCTCGCCGGTCTTGTAGCTGATGTACTCCATGATCAGGTGACCACGGGTCGACTCGATGGGAAAGATCGTCTGGAATACGGATTCGATCCCCTGCATGCACGCGCTCCTCGGGCTTCTTGCCGATCTGCAGGAAATCGTTATAGGACTCGAGCTGCACCGCGAGGAGATTGGGCATCTTCTCGTCGCGCAGCAGCTTGGAGTAGTTGACGCGTCCGGTGAACTTGTCGACAGGGATTTTTCTCACTGGACCACTTCCTCGGAAAGAAGGACGCGGGGGCCTGACGGGGCCGCCGCTACTCGCTGGACACGCGGCCCGCGGCCGCCGGCGGGCCGCCGCCCCGCCTCGGGCGGGGCGGCGGCGATCCGCGTGCGGGGCCGGCGCCCCGCGGACCGACGAAGCTACTTCAGGTCGACGATGGCGCCGACTTCCTCGAGCTTGGTCTTGATCTGCTCGGCCTCGTCCTTGCGCGATGCCTTCCTTCACGTTGGTCGGCGCGCTCTCGACGAGCTCCTTGGCCTCCTTCAGGCCCAGGCCGGTGATCGCGCGGACCTCCTTGATGACCTGGATCTTCTTGTCGCCGACGCCCGTCAGGACCACGGTGAACTCGTCCTTGGCCTCTTCGGCCTCGGCGGCGGGGCCGGCGGCGGCCACGGCCACGGGAGCGGCGGCGCTCACGCCGTACTTCTCCTCCATGGCCTTCACCAGGTCGGCGGCCTCCAGGATGGTCAGCGTGTCGATCAGCTCCAGGGCCTTGGCGGCGTTCTCGCTCAGGTTGATCTCCGACATTGTCCTGTCTCTCCTTGTCATCCGGGCCCGGAGGCCCGGTCAGTGTCTGGTTGCAGCGCCCGCCGCGGGGCGCGACCTCTCGCTTCGCGTGCGGCGTCAGGCCGCTTCGGCCTTGGCCTTGGCGGCCGCGTCGATGACGCGGGCCAGCGCGGCGGCCACGCCGTTGACGGTGCACGCGAGACCACGCGCCGGCGAGCTGATGCTGCCCATCATCTGGGCCAGCAGCTCCTCGCGGCTCGGGATCTTCGACAGCGCCACGACCTGCTCGCGGTCGAGGATCTGGCCGTCGACGTACCCGCCCTTGATCTGCATCTTCTCGTTGTCCTTCGCGAACTCGACAACGAGCCTGGCGGGATCGACCTGGCTCTCGGCGCCGAACACCAGGGCGGTGGGGCCCTTGAAGGTGTCCTTGAGGGCACCCGCACCCACCTTGTCGGCGGCGATGCGCGCGAGGCGGTTCTTCACCACGCGGCATTCCACCGACTGCGCACGGCAGTTGCGCCGGAACTGGGTCATCTGGTCCACCGTCAGGCCCGAGTAGTCGGCGAGCACGAGGCTCTGCGCCTTCTCGATCCGTTCGGCGATGGCCTGGACCTCGGCTACCTTTTCGGGACGTGCCATGATGGCGTCTCCTTGCTGTCTATGGTGCCGGCCCGGGGGACCGGCGGGTCGTTCCGCCCCTCTAGGAGAGGCTGGCCGCTTCGATGCGGATGGCCGGGGTCATCGTCCCGCTGATGAACACCGACTTGACGTAGGTGCCCTTCACCGCGGCCGGCTTCACCCGCAGGAGCTCCCGGAACAGGGCCTGGGTGTTCTCCTGCAGCGCCTCGTTGCTGAAGGAGCGCTTGCCGACGGGCGCGTGGATGATCCCGGACTTGTCGACCCGGTACTCGATCCGGCCTGCCTTGGCCTCCCTCACCGCCTTGGCGATGTCCATCGTGACGGTCCCGACCTTGGGGTTGGGCATCAGGCCGCGCGGACCGAGGATCTTCCCCAGCCGGCCCAGCTCGCCCATCATGTCGGGGGTGGCGATGATGACGTCGACGTCCGTCCAGCCGTCCTTGATCCTGGGCAGGTACTCGTCGGCGCCGACCATGTCGGCCCCGGCGTCCTTGGCTTCCTGCTCCTTCGGACCGCGGGTGATGACCAGCACGCGGACGGCCTTGCCCGTCCCGTTCGGGAGCACCACCGTGCCGCGGACCATCTGGTCGGCGTGGCGCGGGTTGACGTTCAAGCGGACCGCCAGGTCCACCGTCTCATCGAACTTGGCCTTGGGGAACTCGCTCAGCGTGGCCAGGGCGTCGCCGATGGCGATCTCCTGGTTCTTGTCCACGAGCGCCCGGGCCTGCTTGTAGGACTTTCCGTGCTTCATTGCTCGATCTCCGGACTGTGAGGGTTCGATCGGGGTCCGCCCGGCCGCGCCGCGCGCCCCTCTCTCCGGTGCCCGCCGGCTCCCGCGGGGACCCGGCGCCGTGCTTTCGCAGTCTTGGCCGGTCTAGACGATCTCCAGCCCCATGCTCCTCGCCGTGCCCGCGATGATCTTCATCGCGGCCTCCGGCGAGCCGGCGTTCAGGTCCACCATCTTCACTTCGGCGATCTCCCGCAGCTTGGCGCGCGAGATCGTCCCGGCGGTGGCCCGGCCGGGCGTGGCGCTGCCCGAGTCCAGACCGACAGCCTTCTTGATCAGGACGGAAGCAGGCGGCGTCTTGGTGATGAAGGAGAAACTACGGTCCTGGTAGACCGTGATCACCACCGGGATCACCAATCCCATCTGCTCCTTGGTCCGCTCGTTGAAGGCGCTGCAGAACTCCATGATGTTCAGACCATGCTGGCCGAGCGCGGGTCCCACCGGAGGGGCGGGATTGGCCACGCCGGCCTTGATCTGCAGCTTGATCTGCGTCATGACTTTCTTGGCCATGTCGACACTTTCTCCTTCAATCGGGGTCTGCCGTCGCGACGAGCGGCGCCTGCGGCGGGGAGTCCACATCCCACGTTCGGCGTCCGGGCGTCGTCTCGGCCCCATCTATGGCGTGCCGTCTCGCGCTGAGAGACGCGCTCGCGGCGGCGTCCTCCGGGACCAGACTTCCCTCGGGACACAATCGGACAACGGCGGATCAGACGGGCTTCACCTGAAGGAAGTCCAATTCCACCGGCGTCTCCGAACCGAAAATCGAGATCATCACCTTGAGCTTGCCCTTGTCGTGGTTGATCTCGTTGATGACCCCCACCCACTCGGTGAACGGACCGTCCATGACCTGGACGCTGTCGCCCACCTGGTAGGGGATCTCCAGGGTCTCGCGCGCCTCCTCCGGCGCCGAGATGCGGCCGAGGATGCGGTCCACCTCGTCGCGCGAGATCGGCTCCGGCTTCAGCGGCGTGCCGCCGATGAAGCGCGTGACCCCGGGGATGCTGTTGATGAAGTGGTGCGTCTCCTTGTTCATGATCATCTCGACCAGGATGTAGCTGGGGAAGAACTTGCGCTTCACCGTGGAGCGCTTGCCGTTCTTCATCTCCGTCACTTCCTGGGTCGCGACGAGCACCTCGCCGAAGAAGTCCTCCATGTGGTTGGACTTGACGGCCATCTCGATGTTGCGCTTGACCTTGTTCTCGTGCCCGGTGTTGGCGTGGATGACGAACCAGCGCATCTGGCCGCTGCCGCTCGATCTCCCGGCGCTCATCCTCGCTCAGCTCCAGCGACACCGCCGCCAGCAGCTCGTCCTCCTCGTCGGCGGCCGGCGCGGCCGGCTCGACGGCCTCCGGCACGCGACTTCGTCGGTCTCGTCCCCGCCCTCGTCGGGCAGGTCGAAGAAGAGCGAGTCGGCGTCGTCGTCCGGCGCGCCCGGCGCGGCGGCCTCCGGAGCGGCCGCGGGGTCGGACACCGGCGCCGCGGCGCCGCATCCGGCTCCGCGGCGGCCCTGCTCTCCGGTCTCCGGGCCGTTCTCTTCGCGCTTGCGCTCGTCGTTCATGCCGTCGTTCTCGAACAAGAAGACGACTCCGATCGTCAGGTCCGCGCATCGACGCAGACATACCCCAGAAATGGGACACGTGTCCCATCTCCGGGGCCCTCTTCGTCGCTTCCGCTCCCGCAACGGCCGTCAGGCCAGGGAGATGATCTGCTTGATCCCCAGGTCGAGGATCTTGTCCACCGCGAACAGGAAGACGGTGATCACCAGGACGGTCACCAGGACGACAACAGTGGATTCCTTGAGTTCGGCCACGCTGGGCCAGGAAACCCGCTTCATCTCCTGGGACGTTTCCCGCAGGTATTGGTTGAATCGCGCCAACATGTGCCTGCTGGACCCTTCCTGCTTACGCCCGGCCCGCCGTCGCGGCGGCCCGGGCGATGATGGGGGTGGCAGGGGCGGCAGGGCTCGAACCCGCGACCCTCGGTTTTGGAGACCGATGCTCTACCAACTGAGCTACACCCCTGCAAACCGGTCGCCGGGGCCGCCGTGGCGGCCCCGGCCCGCGAACCTCAGCGGGTCTCCTTGTGGTCCGTGTGCTTGTTGCACTTGGGACAGTACTTCTTGTACGTCACCCGGTCCGGATGGAGCCGCTTGTTCTTCTTCGTCGTGTAGTTCCTCAACTTGCATTGGTTGCAGGCGAGGATGATGATGTCCCGCATGGGTCCGACGCTCCCGTCCCGTTCCCTGGGCCGTAATGATCTTGGCGACGACGCCGGCGCCCACGGTGCGGCCGCCCTCGCGGATCGCGAAGCGCAGCCCCTCCTCCATGGCGATCGGCGTGATCAGCTCCACCGACATCTTGATGTTGTCGCCGGGCATCACCATCTCCACGCCCTCGGGAAGCTCGCGCGTTGCCCGTCACGTCCGTCGTCCGGAAGTAGAACTGCGGACGGTAGCCCGTGAAGAACGGCGTGTGACGGCCGCCCTCCTCCTTCGTCAGGATGTAGACCTCGCCCTCGAACTTCGTGTGCGGAGTCACCGAGCCCGGCTTGCAGATCACCATGCCGCGCTCCACGTCTTCCTTCTTCATCCCGCGCAGCAGCAGACCCACGTTGTCGCCCGCCTGGCCCTCGTCCAGGATCTTCCGGAACATCTCCACGCCCGTGCACACCGTGTTCTGCGTGTCGCGGATCCCCACCAGCTCCACCTTGTCGCCGGTCTTGACGATACCGCGCTCGATACGGCCGGTGGCCACCGTCCCGCGACCCGAGATCGAGAACACGTCCTCCACCGGCATCAGGAACGCCTTGTCCAGCGCGCGCTCCGGCAGCGGAATGTAGCTGTCCAGCGCGTCGATCAGCTCGAAGATGCACTTCGCGTCCGCGCTCTCCGGATCGCCGCTCTCCAGCGCCTTCAGCGCCGAACCACGGATGATCGGCGTGTCGTCGCCGGGGAACTCGTACAGGCTCAGCAGCTCCCGGACCTCCAGCTCCACCAGGTCCAGCAGCTCCTCGTCGTCCACCATGTCCACCTTGTTCAGGAACACGATGATGTAGGGAACGCCCACCTGGCGCGCCAGCAGGATGTGCTCACGCGTCTGGGGCATCGGGCCGTCGGCCGCCGAAACCACCAGCACCGCGCCGTCCATCTGCGCCGCACCCGTGATCATGTTCTTCACGTAGTCCGCGTGGCCCGGGCAGTCCACGTGCGCGTAGTGGCGCGTCTTGCTCTGGTACTCCACGTGGGCCGTCGCGATCGTGATGCCGCGCTCGCGCTCCTCGGGAGCCTTGTCGATCTGGTCGAACGGCGTGTAGTCCGCCAGACCCACCTTCGAGAGGATCTCCGTGATCGCCGCCGTCAGCGTCGTCTTGCCGTGGTCCACGTGACCGATCGTGCCGACGTTCACGTGATCCTTCGTTCCGTTCGAACTTTTCGCGCGCCATGCGCTGGCTACCTCCTCGAAGTGCAGGGCTCCTAGGCTCCTGCGTGCAGCCGCGTGATATTCGCGGCGATTTTCTCCGGCACCTTCTCGTACCGAGCCAACTGCATCGAAAACACGCCCCGACCCTGGGTCAACGAGCGCAGCTGTGTCGCGTAGCCGAACATCTCGACCAGGGGAACCTCCGCCTGGATGACCTGGTCGTCCCGCGCTGCTCCATCCCGTCACCCGGCCGCGCCGGGAGTTCAGGTGGCCGGTCACGTCGCCGAGGAATTCCGCCGGAACGGAGATCTCCACGGCCATGACAGGCTCCAGCAGGACAGGATCCGCGCGCTTGGCGCCGTCCCAGAGGGCGTTGACCGCCGCGTTCCGGAACCCCATCTCCGTCGACTGCCCCTCCTCGTAGGCGCCGCCGATCAAGGCGGATCGCCACGTCGACCAGGGGATATCCGGCCAGCACGCCCGTGTCGCAGGCCTGCCGCGCCGAGTCCTCGATGAACGGGACGAACTCCGCCGGGATCTCCACGCGGCCAGACCTCGTTGACGAAGGTGATTCCCGTCCCGTATTCGCCCGGGGCGATGACCAGCTCGACCCCGGCGAAATTGGTCTTGCCGCCGGCGCTCGCGAACGTACTCGGCCGCCGGGTCGACCTGCGCGGCTGACCGTCTCGCGGTAGGCCACCTGGGGCCGGCCCACGTTGCAGGCGACCTTGTGTTCCCGCAGCAGCCGGTCGATGATGATCTCCAGGTGCAGCTCGCCCATCCCCCAGATCACGGTCTGGCCGCTGTCCGGGTCCTTCCGCACGTGGAAGGAGGGATCCTCGTCCGCCATGGCCTGCAGGGCCTCGCCCAGCTTGTCCTGGTCGGCCTTGGTCCGGGGCTCGATGGCCATGTAGATCACCGGCTCGGCGAAGTTCATCGGCTCCAGCAGCAGCGGGGCCTCCAGGGCCGTCAGGGTGTCGCCGGTGCGGATCTCCTTGAAGCCCACCGCGGCGACGATGTCGCCGGTGCGGGCCTCCGTCAGGTCCTCGCGCTTGTTGGCGTGCATGCGCAGCAGGCGCTGGATCCGCTCCTTCTTGCCCGTGTTGACGTTCAGCACGGACCTTGCCCGCCTCGAAGCTGCCGCTGTAGACCCGCAGGAACGCCAGGCGGCCCGCGAACGGGTCCGCCAGGATCTTGAAGGCCAGGGCGCGAACGGCTCGTCGTCGCCGGGGCGCGGGTCTCGCCCGTCTCCCCGTCCTCGTCGATGCCGCGGATCGCCGGGCGGTCCAGGGGCGAGGGCAGGAAGTCGACGATGGCGTCGAGCAGCTTCTGCACGCCCTTGTTCTTCAGGGCCGAGCCCGCAGCAGACCGGCACCAGCTGCCCGGCGAGGGTCGCCCGGCGCAGGGCCGCCTGGATCTGCTCGACCGTCGGGCTCGCTGCTCGGCGACGAAGAGCTCCATGATCTCCTCGTCCACCTCGGCCAGGGTCTCGATCAGCGCGGCCCGGCGCCGCGGCGGCCCGCTCGGCCATCTCCGCCGGGATCTCCACCGTGTCGACGGTCATGCCCAGGTCGTCCTCGTGGTACGATCCGGGCGTTCATCTCCACCAGGTCGACCACGCCGCGGAACGCGTCCTCCGCCCCGATGGGGATGGTCACGGGCACCGGGCGGGCGCCCAGGCGCTCGACCATGCTCCGCACGGCGCCGGTCGAAGTCGGCGCCCAGCCGGTCCATCTTGTTGATGAACGCGATGCGGGGCACGCCGTACTTGTCGGCCTGCCGCCAGACGGTCTCGGACTGGGGCTCGACGCCGCCGACGCCGCAGAACACGGCGACGGCGCCGTCCAGCACCCGCAGGCTGCGTTCCACCTCGGCGGTGAAGTCGACGTGGCCCGGGGTGTCGATGATGTTGATCTGGTGGCCCTGCCAGGTGCAGAAGGTCGCGGCGCGACGTGATGGTGATGCCGCGCTCGCGCTCCTGCTCCATGTAGTCCATCTGGGTGGCGCCGTCATCGACGTCGCCGGGGCGGTGCACGCGACCGGTATAATACAGGATCCGCTCAGTCGTCGTCGTCTTACCGGCGTCGATATGAGCCATGATCCCGATGTTCCGGATCGTTTCGAGTGCGACTTCGCGCGCCACCACCAACTCCAGGTTCCAGGGGCCGGCGCCGGCCGCGGGACCCGGACATCAAGCCCAGACAAACAACGCGCACATGACCCTTGCAAGGGCAGTACGTCTCCTGTGCCTCTAGTCCCGCGAATCCGTTCCGGGACAATTCAGGCTATTGCGGTTGTGCGATCCGTTCGCGTAATCGAGCGCTTGCTGGCGAAAACGAGAGGGACCCTTACCAGCGGCAGTGGGCGAACGCACGGTTCGCTTCAGCCATTCGGTGAGTGTCTTCGCGCTTCTTGATAGACGGTCCTTCGTTCTTGCTCGCCATCAGGAGTTCAGCCGCCAACCGTTCAGCAAACGTGTGCTCGGGGCGGCTGCGGGCGAAACCGATCAGCCAGCGCATGGCCAGCTGGGTCCGCCGTTCGGCCCGGACCTCGACGGGCACCTGGTAGGTGGCACCGCCGATACGCCGGGATTTGACCTCGACACTGGGCTTGACGTTGTTCAGGGCCGAGCGGAAGACATCGATGCCGTCCTGCCCGCTCTTGTCCTTGATCATGTCGAGCGCCTTGTAGAAAGACCGCTCGGAGACGCTGCGCTTGCCGTCCTGCATGCAGTAGTTGATGAACTTGGTCACCATCACGTCGCCGAACCGGGGGTCGGCGACGAACTCGCGCTTTTCGGGGGACCTGCGTCGCGACATTCTTTCTCTTCACTCCTGGGCGGGCTTCCCGCCGAATGCGCCGGCCTCGGCCGGCTGGAAACTGCTGGGGCGGCGCTCCGCGGGCGCGCCCGCTACTTCTCGGGCCGCTTGGCGCCGTACTTCGAACGGCCCTGGCGCCGGGCGTCGACGCCGGAGGCGTCCTGGGTGCCGCGCACGATGTGGTAGCGCACGCCCGGCAGGTCCTTCACGCGGCCGCCGCGCACCAGCACGATGCTGTGCTCCTGCAGGTTGTGGCCCTCGCCCGGGATGTAGGCGGTCACTTCGATGCCGTTGGTCAGCCGGACACGGGCGATCTTCCGCAGCGCCGAGTTGGGCTTCTTCGGCGTCTGGGTGTACACGCGGGTGCACACACCCTTGCGCTGGGGGCAGGCCTGCAGGGCCGGGCACTTGCTCTTCTTGGTGGGGGCCTTGCGGCCCTTGCGGACCAACTGGTTCAGCGTAGGCAACTTCAGGTCTCCTGCACTCTTAAGTCGTTGGCGGTGGCCGTCTTCGGCCAGGCCGGACATGGCGAATCGCCGGGTCTGAACGCATTCAGACACCACGGCAGCCTCACATGGCTGCCGCTGGAACGGGGAATATTATACGGGAGCCCCGGCAGTGTCAAGGTTTACGGGTTTTTTTCCTACATCTCCGGCCCCGGGGGCCGAAAACGGATGGGGTCCGGTATCCCGCTGAACCGGTTCATCCGAGAGGTTCGCCCACTCATGGCACAGATCAGGACCGTCGACGAGGAGAAATCGCAGAGCAGGGCCCGTCTGGGCATCTGCTGGCTGTCCCTGCTGGCCTACCCCCTGCTGGGGTGGTTCCGCGGCCTCTACGGCACCGACATCTTCGCCCGCGGCATGGTCACCATCGTCGCCTACCTGCTGTTCTCCGCCGCCTGGTACGAGTTCGTGCGGCGCTGGCCCTACCGCTGGCCGCGGCGCCGCTACGTCTCCATGGTGGCGGACCTGGGCATCATGACCGTCTTCCTGCACCTGGGCGGGAAGTACGTGGCGGCGTTCTATCCCATCTTCCTGTGGATCATCATCGGCAACGGGATCCGCTTCGGCGCCCATTTCCTGACCTGGGCCCAGGTCCTGGGCACCATCGGCTTCGGGTCGGTGATGCTGGGCAACGGCTACTGGGCCGGGCACCGGGAGGTGGCCCTG
Organism: Candidatus Krumholzibacteriia bacterium; assembly: GCA_963825035.1. Classification (GTDB taxonomy): domain Bacteria; phylum Krumholzibacteriota; class Krumholzibacteriia; order LZORAL124-64-63; family LZORAL124-64-63; genus JACZKN01. Next base: position 289,733 of record CAWGRT010000017.1, read on the forward strand.
GGCATGCTGCTGGGGGTGGTGGTCC
>CAWGRT010000018.1:0-83943 GCA_963825035.1 Candidatus Krumholzibacteriia bacterium
GAGATCCGGCGGGCGCGGTGTTCAGAAGCGCCTCGCCGCGGTCGTAGGGCCGCCGGGAGGCGCCGACGGCCTCGCCGGTCCGCCGGTCGATGAACAGGTTGCTGCCCTTGATGGTCTTGGCCTTGTGCTTGACCTCGGCGCAGACCTCGGCCACCTCCACGTGCATGCGGAAGGGCCGCTGCTTCAGGGGCACCGCCCCCATGGAGATGGTCATCACGGGGAACCGCCGGACCACGCCCTGGCGGTCCTCGGCCTCGATGAAGCCGCGGTCCCGGTCGGCGTCGTTGTAGAAGGCGGGCACGCCCCGGTCGAAGCGCGAGGCGATCTCCTCGCCCACCTTCGCCAGCTTGTCCGCCGGGACGATCATCACGAAATCGTCGCCGCCCACGTGCCCGAGGAACCCGTCGTCGCCGCACACCACCCGCAGCACCGTCTGCAGCGTCTCGGCGTTGAAGAGGATCACGTCGTCGCCGTCGTTGAAGCCGTAGGCGTCGTTGTAGGCCTTGAAGTTGTCCAGGTCGGTGTAGAGCACCGCCACGTCGGCGGCGTCATCGACGGCCTGCTGGATCATCTGCACGATGGTGTTGTTGCCCGGCAGGTGGGTCAGCGGGTTGTTGTCGATGTTCATCTCGCCCAGGCGTTCCACCTCCTGCAGCAGGTGCAGGAAGCGGATCGGCTGGCGCACCCGCATCGAGGAACTCCACCAGGGGGCACGGCTTGACGATGTAGTCGACGCCGCCGCTGTCGTAGACCCGCCGGATGTCGTCGTTGGCGTGGCCGTCGAGGATGAAGACGACCGGGACCTTCTCCAGGCGCGGGTCCTGCTTCAGGGCCGCGCACAGGGTGTAGCCTTCGCCGTCGGCCAGGCGCCGCGCGATCAGCAGCAGGTCCGGCAGGCCCGCGTCGATGGCGGCGCGGGCGCCGGGTCCGTCGGCGGCGGTGGCCACCTCGTAGCCCTGGCCCTTGAGGGTGGTGGCGTGGATGCGCAGGTCCTGGGGGGACCCGTCCACGATCAGGACGCGTGCGGGGCCGTCGCTCATGCCGTCGGCTGTCCCAGCAGCTCGGCCACGGCCGCCAGCAGGTCCTCGCGCCGGACCGGCTTGGTGAAGGTGTGGCGCACGCCGCAGCGGCGCACCCACGCCAGGTAGTCCTCCGGCCCGATGCGGCCGCCCCCGGAGATGGCGATCACCGCCAGGTCGGGCTTCCGGGAGCGCAGGTCCATGATGGTCTCGATGCCCTCCTTCTCGGGCATGACGATGTCGGTGATCACCAGGCGGTGCCTGGCGGGGTCGAAGACCTGGACGGCGAGGTTGCCGTCGCCGACGGCGTCGACGGGGTAGCCCTCCCGCTCGAGGATGGCCTTCATCAGGGCCAGCACCTGGGCATCGTCGTCGACCACCAGGATGCGGTTGGCGGCGTTGTCGCGGTTCATCATAATCTCGCAATCGCACGGGTCACGCCGCCCCGTGGTCGGGAACGGTCGGTAGCAACTCGTTGTGGTCCGTGATTTCGGCCGGAGGCGCTGCTGATTGAGGGTTTTCCGCACCGAAGCCGGCGACCGGCCTTGGCGCGGCGGCCGGCCGCCGCTAGACTGTGGGAGTGTCGCCGAACGCCCGCCGAATGGAGCCAATCCCTTGCCCTGCAAGGTCCTGCACGTCCTGTCCCAACGTCCCGGCCGCACGGGCAGCGGCGTGACCCTGGACGCCATCGTGCGCCTGGCGGGCCGCGCGGGCTGGGACCAGGCGGCCCTGGTGGGCGTGCCGGCGGACGAGACCCGCCCGGCGGTGGGCGACCTGCCCGCGGCCGCGGTCGGCCGGGTCGCCTTCGCCCCCGAGACCGCCGCGCCGGGCCCCGCCCCGGACCTGGACTTTCCCGTGCCGGGCATGAGCGACGTCATGCCCTACCCCAGCAGCGTCTGGTCGGCGCTGACCCCGGACCAACTCGCCCGCTACCGGGAAACCTGGCGCCGCCGTCTGGGCGAAGCCCTGGACCGCCACGCGCCGGACCTGGTCCAGACCAATCACGTGTGGCTGGTCAGCTCGCTGCTGAAGGACCTGGCGCCGGACCTGCCGGTGGTGGCGGCCTGCCACGCCACCGGCCTGCGGCAGCTGGCCCTGTGCCCCCACCTGGCGGACGAGGTGATCGACGGCTGCCGCCGGATCGACCGCTTCGCGGTGCTGCGCGAGGACCACCGGGCGGACCTGGCGGCGCGGCTGGGCGTGGACCCGGTCCGCATCGGACTGGTGGGCGTCGGCTTCCGCGAGGACGTGTTCGCCGGCCCGCCGGCGCCGGCGGCGGAACGCCGGGGCCGGATCCTGTTCGTGGGCAAGTCCAGTCGGGCCAAGGGCGTGCCCTGGCTGCTGGACGCGTTCGCGGCCCTGGCGGCCGAGCGTCCGGACCTGACCCTGCACGTGGCGGGCGGCGGCGCCGGAACCGAGGCCGACGCCCTGCACGCCCGCATGGACGCCCTGGCGCCGCGGGTGGTGCGCCACGGCCCTCTGGACCAGCAGCGGCTGGCGGCGCTCATGCGCCGGTGCGCCGTGATGGTGCTGCCCTCCCTCTACGAGGGGGTGCCCCTGGTGCTGGCCGAGGCCGCCGCCTGCGGCTGCCGTCTGGTGGCCACCGCCCTGCCCGGGATCGTCGCGGAGCTGGCGCCGCGGCTGGGCCCGCGCCTGGCGCTGGTGCCGCCGCCCCGGCTGCAGAACGTGGACGAGCCCGTGCCCGCCGACCTGCCGGGCTTCACCGCCGCCTTGGGTGACGCCCTGGCGGCGACCGTGGCCCGGCCGCCGCTCGGCGCACCGGCCCCCGCCGAACTGGCGCCCCTGGCCTGGACCGCCGTCTTCACCCGGCTGGAGGCCCTGTGGCGGGAGGCCCTCGGGGACGCCCCCGCTAAAGATTAAACTGACTCAATGGATCCGCGGCCGCGCCCGATAGGGAACTGTCCGCGCGGCGAGCCTTCGCCCGGCGCCGTGGTGGACATCGCCACCTGCCAACGACGGGAAACCCTGCGCCCATGCTCGACAACGTCGCCCTCTTCGGTCCGGCCCCCCTGGCGGACGCCGACACCGCCCTGCGCCAGAACCTGACCCTGGGCCAGTGCCCCTGGTTCGGCGAGCTGTGCGCCCTGCTGCCGGTGCCCCTGCTGATCCTCAACGACGAGGGCACGGTGGTCCTGGCCAACGCAGCCCTGCTGCGCCTGGCGGAGCTGCCGGCGGACACGGACCTGGTGGGCACCAGCACCGACGCCGACCGGCTGGGCGAGCTGGGCCTGGAGGCCTGGCCCCTGCGGGCGGCCGGCGAGCCCTACCGGGTGCTGAGCTGCACCACCGGCAGCCGCCACTCCACCCTCGAGCGGGCCTTCTTCCACGACCTGCTCAACACCGCCGGCGGCGTCCAGGGCCTGTCCGAGGTCATGGCCGACGCCGAGCCCGACGAGTTGCCCCTGCTCACCAACACCGTCCGCGATCTGGCCGCCCAGCTGGTGGAGGAGATCTCCGCCCACCGGGACCTGGCCGCCGCCGAGAGCGGCGAACTGAGGGTGCGCGCGCAGCCGGTGGCGGCCGCCGACGCGCTGCGCCTCGTGGCGGCCCGCTACCGGGGGCATCCCGCGGCCGCCGAACGGCAGATCGTGGTGGTGCCCGGCCGGGCCGGCGGCAGCCTGACCACCGACCCGGTCATCCTGGGCCGCATCCTGGGCAACATGGTCAAGAACGCCCTGGAGGCGGTGCCCGAGGGCGCCGCCGTCACCCTGGACGGCGGACGCACCGCGGGCTCGGTGTGGTTCTCGGTGCACAATCCGGGGGTCATCCCGCCGGAGCACCTGGGCAGCGTGTTCCGGCGGTCGTTCTCGACCAAGGGTCAGGGGCGGGGGCTGGGGACGTGGAGCATGCGGATCCTGGCGGAGAGCTACCTCCGCGGCCGCGTCACCGTCGCCAGTGACGCGGCCCGGGGCACCATCTTCACGCTCATTCTCCCTGCCGACGCGACTTGACGATCAGCCACACGCCGCCGCCCACCAGGAACACGGGCCACCAGTTCTCGACCCAGTCCATGGAGATGTCGGTGTTCAGGTCCAGCAGGAACAGGACGCCGACGATCACCAGCACGATGCCCGCGGGCAGCGAGCCGCGCGCGGAGGGCAACTGCATGTCCTCGGGCACGTGCTCGCCGCCGAGGCCGTCCAACACCCGGTTGTAGTAGTGGGCGCGCCGGTTGGCGTCGATCATGTTGTACATCCAGAAGAACGCCAGGAAGATCCCGAACAGGGGGGCGGCTCCCCGCGCACCCATGCTGAGGATCGTGATGGTCACGGCCGCGACCGTGAGGTGGATGAACCCGTGCTGGTAGTAGCCCACGTACACCTGGCCGAGGCCGGGCATCAGGGACAGCACCGTGGCCAGGGCCGGGGACTTGCGGGCCGGGTCGCCGGGCCGCGGTGCCGGGGCCGGCTGCGGGGAATAGGGCGGCTGCTGGGGTGCGCCGCGCTCGTTGTCGTACTGCTCGCCGTTCATGGTTCGCTCCTTTCGGGTCATCCGTCGGTTTCGGGAAGTGTTGTCCACCAGAGATTCCAGGCGTCGCGCCCCGCGTGCAGGGCGTCGAGGATGGCGCGGGCCGCCTCGCCGGCATGGCCGCCGCGCAGATCCGTGAAGGCTTCGTCCAGGCGCCGGCCGCAGGCGGTCCGCGCCGGCGCCGAGCGGTCGTTGCGGGCGGCCAGGGAGGCGCCGCCCCGGTCCAGGTGCCGGCCCAGGACCGCGTTCGTGCTGTCGGCGCGCACCTCCAGCCAGCGCGACGCGTGCGCCACCGCGGGCAGGGCCGCCGGCCCCGCCTGGACCACCTCCAGGGCCTTGCCGGGCGCGCCGCGGAAGGGCGACACCGGCAGCGCCGTCAGCAGCACCAGCACCACGGTGGCCGCGTAAGCGGTCTGCAGGGCGAAGCCCGGCCGCAGGATGTGCTCCTGCCACCAGCGGCCCAGGCGGTGCATCAGCCCGCCCGGACCGGTCTCGGCCACCGCCGCCCGTCGCCGGGCGTGGGCCGCCTCGCTCCGCCCGCTGGTGCGGGCCAGCACCGCGGCGGTGAAGCCCGGGCCGGGATCCAGCTCGGCCCGCGCCGCCAGTTCCGGCCCCAACCAGCCCAGGGCCACGGCCACGGCGCGGCAGGGGGCGCAGTGTTCCAGGTGCCGCTGCACCAGCTGCCGGTCCATCGCCGCCAGGGACCCGTCGGTCAGGTCGGGCAGGAGGCCGCACGCGCGTTCGCAGGCGGAACCGGACGTCCGGGCCAACACGTCCCGTACGAAATCCCGGCGCCGGTCCCGACTGCGGTCGCTCACGACACGGCCTCCTGCCCGACCCCGCCGTCGCGGGGTCCGCCATCCAGCTCGACGATGGCCCGGGCCAGTTCCACCCGGGCACGGCTCGACCGCGACTTCACCGTGCCCAGGGGCAGGTCCAGCATGGTCGCGATCTGCTCCAGGGGCAGCCCCTGGATGTCCTTCAGCACGATGATCTCGCGGTTGATCTCGCTCAGCCCTCCCATGGCCCGATGCACCAGGCGCTGGCGCGATGTGGCCAGCCAGGCCTGCTCCGGGTCGGGAACGTCCGCCGCCAGCGCCGTCATCTCCTCGGCGGGGATGTCCTGCTGCGGCGGCCGCGCCTTGCGGCGCCGCAGGTGGTCCAGGCAGGCGTTGCGGGCGATGCTGGTGATCCAGCCGGCGAAGCGCTCGGGTTCGGCCATCGTGGCCAGGCGGTCCCAGACGCGCACGAAGATCTCCTGGGCGAGGTCGAGGGCCTCGTCCTGGTCGCCCACGTAGCCGAAGGCGATGGAGCACACGCGTCCCTGATACTCCCTCACGAGAGCCTCCCAAGCCAGTTCGTCGCCCTGGCGGCAACGGTGGATGAGTTCGATCTGGTCCATGGTCCCTTTCGGGGCGGGGGCGCGGGTGCCGGTTGCGCCCTCCGATCACACCACAGACGCGCGCCGGGTGTCGAGAGTTCGGTCGGATCGGACGAATATTTTCGCGGGCCTGATTCCCGCATCCGCGGCTAACTTGAGGGCACCAACGGGAGGCCTCATGTTCCAGGACAATCTCAGGGCACGGATGCCCGGCAGCCGGCCTGACTTCGCGCCGCGCCATCGCCGCCTTCAACCGCTCGGACACCCGCAAGGCCGTGTGGCAGCTGGTCAACACGATCCTGCCCTACCTGGCCCTGCTGGCGCTGATGGTCTACAGCCGGGTGCGCGGCTGGCCCTACGCCGTGACCCTGGCCCTGGCCGTGCCCGCGGCGGTGATGCAGATCCGCGTCTTCATCTTCTTCCACGACTGCTGCCACGACTCGTTCTTCGCCTCGCGACGGGCCAACCGCATCACGGGCTACCTGACGGGCATCCTCACCTTCACGCCCTTCGACGACTGGAAGCGCAGCCACATCGCCCATCACGCCACCGCCGGCGACCTGGACGGCCGCGGCACCGGCGACATCTGGACCATGACCGTGGACGGAGTACCTGGCCGCGCCGCGCCGCCAGCGCCTGGGCTACCGGCTGGTGCGCAACCCGTTCTTCCTGCTGCTGGTGGTGCCCTTCTGGCTGTCGCTGATCTCCTACCGCATTCCCCACCGGGGCGCCGGCCGGCGGGCGGCGGCCAGCGTGCTGATCACCAACCTGGCCCTGGCCGCGATCTTCGCCGGGTTCGCCCTGACCGTGGGCTGGCAGACCTACGTGCTGGTGCAGCTGCCGGTGATCGTCATTTCGTGGACCATGGGCGTCTGGCTGTTCTACGTGCAGCACCAGTACGAGGACGCCTACTGGACCCGCAAGGAGCAGTGGGATCCGCTGGACGCCGCGCTCAAGGGCAGCTCCTACTACAAGCTGCCCAGGGTGCTGCAGTGGTTCACCGGCAACATCGGCCTGCACCACATCCACCACCTGAGGCCCCGCATCCCCAACTACCATCTGCAGGCCTGCCAGGACGCGATCCCGGCCCTGCAGGCGGTCAAGCCCCTGACCCTGCGGCGCAGCCTCCGCTCGGTGGCCCTGAACCTCTGGGACGAACAGAAGCAGACGATGGTCAGCTTCCGGGCCATCCGCGGCCGACCGCGGGCGCCGGGCCTGGTAGAGCCGGCCTGCCCCTCGACGGCGTCTCGGGCGGAACTGACGTTGCAACAATTATCGTTTAAACCTATATTGTGGTGCGAACAGGGTACTAGATCGGCGCTAACTTGCAAGCGTCACAACAAATAGAGCAGGGAGCAGCACCATGATCACCAGACGACCAGCCCGCGAACGCGGCCACGCCAACCACGGCTGGCTGGACACGTGGCACACCTTCTCCTTCGCCCGCTACTACGATCCCCGAGCACATGGGCTTCCGGACGCCTGCGGGTGATCAACGACGACATCGTGCAGGCGGGCGCCGGCTTCGGCACCCACCCCCACGACAACATGGAGATCGTCACCTACGTGCTGGACGGCGCCCTGGAGCACAAGGACAGCATGGGCACCGGCTCGGTGCTGCGGCCCGGGCGACGTGCAGCGCATGACCGCCGGCACGGGCGTGACCCACAGCGAGTTCAACCACGAGGCCGACCAGGACCTGCGGCTGCTGCAGATCTGGATCCTGCCGGCGGAGCGCGGCCTGGAACCGGGCTACGAGGAAGCCAACTTCCCCGTGGCCGACAAGCGCGACCGCCTGCGGCTGATCGTCTCGCCCGACGGGCGCGACGGCTCGCTGCGCATCCACCAGGACGTGGCCGTGTACGCCTCGGTGCTGGACGAGGGTCGCACGCTGATCCACAAGCTGGCCTCCGGCCGGCACGCCTGGGTGCAGGTGGCGCGGGGCACGATCGCGGTCAACGGGATGCGAACTGGAGCAGGGCGACGGCGCGGCGGTCAGCGACGAGGCGAAGCTGGAGATCACCGGGCGCAAGCAGGCGGAGTTCCTGGTGTTCGACCTGGCGTGACGGCGCGGCTTCAGGCGGGCGGCCCGTCGTCCCGGTACGCGTCCTCGTGGACGCCCACCGCCCGGCCCGACGGATCGTTGCGCAGCCGCAGCGACGCGTCCCAGGCCAGGGCCGCCTCCGTCGAACACGCCACCGACTTGCCGTGGGGCACCGTGCGCAGCACGGGCTCGGCGGCGCCGAAGTGCTGCTCGAAGAGGCCTCGGTAGTAATAGGCTTCCTTCGAGTCGGGCGTGTTCAGCGGGAACCGCTCGGCGCGCGCCGCGAAGGCCGCATCGCCGACCGCGGCGGCCGCCGTATCCTTCAGCGCGTCGATCCAGCCGTAGCCCACCCCGTCGGAGAACTGCTCCTTCTGGCGCCAGGCCACCCGCTCCGGCAGCAGGTCGGCGAAGCACTCGCGCAGCACCTTCTTCTCGATGACCCCGCCCCCGCACATCTTGTCCGCCGGCGCGATGGTCATGGCCGTGTCCAGGAAGCGCTTGTCCAGGAAGGGCACCCGCGCCTCGACGCCCCAGGCGGCCATGGCCTTGTTGGCGCGCAGGCAGTCGTACAGGTGCAGCTGGTCCAGCTTGCGCACGCAGCTCGGTGTGGAATTCCCGCGGGTCGGGCGCCTTGTGGAAGTAGAGGTAGCCGCCGAAGATCTCGTCGGCCCCCTCCCCCGACAGCACCATCTTGATGCCCATGGCCTTGATCCGCCGGGCCATCAGGTACATGGGCGTGGCCGCGCGGATGGTGGTCACGTCGTAGGTCTCCAGGTGGCGCATCACGTCCGCCACCGCGTCCAGACCCTCCTGGACGGTGTAGACCACCTCGTGGTGGACGGTGCCGATGTGGGCGGCCACCTCCCGGGCCGCCGCCAGGTCGGGCGAGCCGTCCAGGCCCACGGCGAAGCTGTGCAGGCGGGGCCACCAGGCCGGGGTCTTCTCGTCGTCCTCGATCCGCCCGGCGGCATGGCGCGCGGCCAGGGCCGCCACCACCGACGAGTCCAGCCCGCCGGAGATGAGCACGCCGTAGGGCACGTCGGACATCAGATGGCAGCGCACGCGTCGTCCAGCGCCGCGGCCAGGGCGGCCTGGTCGGTGGTGCAGGACGCCACATTCTCGCACCGCTGCCAGGGGCGTGACCACCAGCGCCGCGGCTCCGGCTCGCCGCTGGTCCACAGGTGCCCCGGCGGGAACACCGCCACGTGCGTGCACACCGGCACCAGGGCCTTCAGCTCCGACGCCACGTGCAGGGTGCCCTCGGCATCGCGCCCCGTGTACAGGGGGATGATCCCCAGGTGGTCCCGCGCGATGAGCCAGCGGTCCCGCGCGCCGTCGTACAGCACGAAGGCGAACATGCCCCGCAGGCGGTCCAGGAAGCCGTCGCCCTGCTCGGCGTACAGGGCCAGGATCACCTCGCAGTCCGGAACCGGTGCGGAACGCGTAGCCGCCGGTCAGCCCCGCCTCCAGTTCCCTGTGGTTGTAGATCTCGCCGTTGACCGCCAGCACGTGGGTGCCGGCGGCGTTGTGCAGGGGCTGGGCGCCGCCCGCCGGGTCGACGATGGCCAGGCGTTCGTGGGCCAGGATGGCGTCGGGCGCCGTGTGGATGCCCGACCAGTCGGGCCCCCGGTGGCGCATGAGGCGGGACATCTCCAGGGCGCGGCGGCGCAGGCCCGCGGGGTCGGATTTGAGGTCGAGCAGGCAGAAGATCGAACACATGGCGGGCGTCGGCTCCCCGAAGACACGACGGCCCGGACCGGGGGATCCGGGCCGGGAACCGTCGGGATTATAGCACCGGAGCCGCGGGGGCGCGACAAGCCCGGGTCGAGGGTCGCTACCACCGCCACTGCAGCCCGGCCGAGGCCGCCAGGCCGGCCCAGGTGTAGACGTCCAGGCTGGAGGACTGGTCGCGCCAGGCGACCAGTCGCCTCCAGCACCGCCCCCTTGCCGTCCCGCAGGAAGGGCCGCTCCAGGGCGACGAACAGGTCGCGCACCGTGTCGATCGCGTCCGGCCGGCGGTGCCATCCGGACCATCGTGGAAAGAGGATCTCGCCGTAGTCGTCCCGACGCCAGGCCGCCCCGCGCCTCCACCCACAGCTGCAGGCCGGTCAGCACCTTCAGCGAGCCGCGCGCCGCGGGGCCGCTGCGGGCGTAGCGGTCCAGCAGGGGGCTGTCGAAGACGTCGGCCTCCACGTAGTAGGGGAAGCCGGCCAGGTCGAGGCGCTCCTGCAGGTTGGCCTGCAGCCCGACCCGCTCGGTCAGGCCCGGGCCAGGTCGATGGTCGCCGAGAGCTGGGCCGCGTGGGGCGTGCCGTCGGTGCCCCAGACCCGCGGGGCCACCGGGTCGTGGAACCACTTGCCGCCCACGCGCAGGGTGGCGCCCAGGGTGGTGCGGTTCTCCCAGAAGCGCTTGAGCTCCAGCAGGGCGTGGGGCTCGAGGTAGCTCTCCTCCGGCAGCTCGGCGTAGGTGCGCAGGCGCAGGCCCGCGTAGCCCCGCAGCATCAGGCTGCGGCCGGGGATAGGTCTTGAAGGCCAGGTAGCCGAACACCTCGTCGTGGTCGTAGACGCGGTAGGCGTCGATGTTGCGGCGGACGGCCCCCTGCACCCCGGCGCTGACGGTGACCTGGTCCCGCTCCCGGGGCCGCAGCCATTCCACACCCACGGCGTGGCGGCTGAAGTCCAGGGGCACGTCCGGATCGAAGCGGTACAGCCCCCCGGTGTAGCTCACCTGCCACAGGGAGGCGCCGGTGCGGGCGGCCAGGTTCAGGTCGAGGCTGCCGTTGACGTAGGGCGAGGACGGCTCCTCCGCCAGTCCCAGGGGATGGTCGAGGCCCCCGGCCTCGACGCCGGCCCGGCCGGTCAGTTCGGCGGCGACCGCCGGCAGGGCCAGGAGCGCCATGGCGCCGATGCCGAGGATGATGCGGTGCAGTCGGTTCGTCATGGTGCGGACTCCCAGTCACGGGGGGCCGGCAGCGGCCGGCCCCCCATTCCGCGTCGGACGGCGGCGGACGCTGCTAGCGCCGCCCACCCCGACGACCCTGGACCGACTCGGCGGGCGAGCCCGAGCCGTCGCAGTCGCCCGTGCCGTCGCCCGGGCCGAAGCCGGTGCCGTCCATGGGACCGCTGCCGGTGCCCGTGCCGTCGCCGGGACCCCAGGCGAAGCCGGCGTCGTCACCCTTGAAGGCGTGCTTGTAGCCGTTCATGTGCAGGGCACCCTGGGCCGCCACGATGGCCGCGCCGAAGCTCTTGGCCATCTCGTCGGAGGCCAGCTTGCCGTACTGGTTCTTGGCCTGCGAACCGGTGCCGTCCTCGGGCTTCACGTAGTCCGGGTCCAGCCCGTTGGGAATGCCGTCGCCGTCGGCGTCGGGCGCCAGGTCGTTGAAGCCGTCGCCGTTCTCATCGACGAAGCCGCAGACGCCGCTGTTCTGGCCGGGGCCGCTGTCCTGCGCCATGGCCAGGCCGGCCAGAAGCAGGGTGAACATGCTGATCAGGACGAGGAAGCGGAACATGGTCGTCTCCTTACGTTGCGGGGGGAGTTCAGGGGTTTCGCAATTGGGTAATCGCAATCGACGGGCCAGAATCGTGGACTTTCCAACTAGCAGTTTTTAAACGATTTATGACAATTCAAACTCCCACTGAAACGCTCGAATTGGACCGAGCCGCCCGCGTGGTGGACCGGGAGGTACACCGCCGCGATTCGGACTGGAACAACCGGATGCAAGGCGCGTAGTTTGGCGGATCGCCACGCCGACCGGCCCGACCCCGACCCCAGCCGTTCCGGGAGACCCGATGCCCCCCGCCCTGCTCCGCACCGCCGCCCTGGCCGTGTTCGCCCTCCTGGCCGAGGCCGCCGTCGCGGTTCCCGTCGTGCCCAGCTTCGCCCCCACGGGCGACGGTCCCCAGTACGCCGAGGCCGCCAACGGCACCCTGACCACCGTGCCCACCCTGCGCGCGCGGCGGGTGGCCGCCGGGGCCGTGACCCTGGACGGCCGCCTGGACGACGCCGCCTGGGAGGACGCCCAGACCGGCTGGGGCTTCCGCCGCGCGGACCCGCAGCGCTTCGCCGAGGCCTCGGTCAAGTCCACCTTCAAGATCCTCTACGACGACGACGCCCTGTACGTGGGCATGGCCTGCTGGGAAGACGACATGGCCGACGTGGCCAGCTACCTCAGCCGGCGCGACGAGATCCAGGCCTCGGACATCGTCAGCATCTACCTGGACCCGTACCACGACCGCACCACGGGCTACAACTTCCGGGTCAACCTGCTGGGGGTGCAGCAGGACGCCTACCTCTTCGACGACACCAGCCGCGACGAGGACTGGAACGCCGTCTGGCAGGCCGAGGTCACCAGCGACGACCGGGGCTGGTACGTGGAGATGCGCATCCCCTTCTCCCAGATCCGCTTCAAGCCCGAGCCCGAGATGACCTGGGGCCTGCAGGCCTACCGCTGGATGCACGGGCGCGGCGAGGACACGGGCTGGGTGCTGTGGGAGCGGGACCAGAACGGCTTCGTCAGCCGCTGGGGCAACCTCGCGGGGCTGGAGGGCATCGACAACCCGCGCAAGCTGGAGGTGGTGCCCTTCGTGGCGACCCGCCACACCGATCCGGCCGCCGACGGCGCCGACGACACCTGGCAGCACGTCCAGAACGTGGGCGCCGACCTCAAGTACGGGCTGACCGCCAACACCACCCTGAACGCCACGGTGCAGCCGGACTTCGGCCAGGTGGAGGCCGACCCGGCCACCCTGAACCTGTCGCCCTTCGAGACCTTCTACGCCGAGAAGCGGCCCTTCTTCATCGAGGGCGCCCGCTACTTCCAGCACCCGGACTTCAACCTGTTCTATTCCCGGCGCATCGGCACCGGCGACCCCAACGCGCGCATCCGCGCCGCGGCCAAGCTGACCGGCAAGCTGGGCGGCGACGTGTCGGTGGCGGCCCTGGCGGCGGCCACCGACGTGGCGGTGCCGGGCAAGGTCCACAACCCCTTCGTGGGCGGCTCCCGGAAGGCCTACTACGGGCTGGTGCGCACGGGCAAGGAATTCGCCGAGGGCAACCACAGCGTGTTCGTCATGGGCACGGCGGTGCGCCGGGCGCCCGGCAGCTTCGCCGATGCGGGCGATCCGCGCCAGCGGCGCGACGGCTACTCGGGCGGCGCCGACGCCACCTTCCAGTTCCTGGACCGCATGGTCCGCGTGCACGGCTCGGCGGTGGGCACCATCGTCGCCCCCCACGCGGACGTGGCGGCGCTGGGCCTGCCCACGGACAGGCGCTACGGCACGGGCGGCGAGCTGTCGGTGCGCAAGCAGGCGGGCGTCTGGCGCGGCGGCCTGACCGGCACCTTCGAGAGCGACAAGCTCGACCCCAACGACATGGGCTACCTGCAGGCGCCGGACGAGAAGGTGGTCTCCGGCGATGTGGCCTGGGTCTACAACGGCGACGGCGACGGCAGCCGGTTCACCAGCGCCAGGGTCAGCGTGGACGGCCACCGGAGCTGGCTGTTCGCGGGCGGCGCGGGCTTCGACTCGACGGGCGCCGCGTCCTGGCGCTACGGCGCGGGCCATCGCCAGGCCGCGGGCGTCCACTTCAACGCCGAGGCCGAACTGCAGAGCCGCCACAGCGGCTGGCTGTTCCTGGGCCACGCCTTCGAGGGCACCAGCAAGTACGAGACCCGCCACTTCGCCGGCGCCCCCGGCCCCCTGATGACCGAGCCCGCCTGGAACGCGGCGGCCGCGGGCATCGGCACCGACTGGCGCAAGTCGTGGTCGGTGAACCTGGAGTACGAGCACGACTGGAGCGACGTCAGTTCGGACCTGGACCGGGTGGAACTGAACGTGCGCTGGAACCAGGGCGAACACTTCCTGCACCAGGTCGGCGTCGCCTGGACCGGCGAACGCAGCGACGCCCAGTGGCTGGGCAACTTCGCCGACGACGGCTCGCGGCCCGGCGTGGCCGGCCTCGGCGGCGTGGACTACGTCTTCGGCCGCCTGGACCGCACCACCTGGGAGCTGACCCTGCGCTCGAGCATCCTTTTCGACCGGGACCGCTCGCTGCAGATCTACTTCCAGCCCTTCCTCTCCTCCGGCGACTACGCCGATCCCCGCTGGCTGGCCGCCGCCGACAGCTACGACCTGCGCCCCTACGCCCTGGACGCGGCGCGGCTACGATTTCGAGTTCGGCGCCGTGAACCTGAACGTGGTCTACCGCTGGGAGTACCGGCCGGGCTCCACCGTGTTCCTGGTCTGGACCCACGCCAAGCAGCGGTACGAGGACGGGTTCGCGCGCACCGACCCGGCGCGGTGGGACAACGGCGGCGACCTGGGTTACCCTTTCCGGACCGAGCCCACCAACACCTTCCTGGCGAAGGTGTCGTGGTGGTTCAGCATCTAGCGCCGCGCCCCCGGGTCCCGGCAGGGTGGCCGTCGTCAGGACCTTTTCTATCATGGAGCGATGTCCCTCATCGCCCCCGAGCCGATAGGAGAGTGTCCATGAAGACCCGCGTGAGCCTGGCCGCCGGCGCCCTGGCCGTCCTGGTCGCCGCCGCCCTGATCGCGCCCGCCCCCGTGCGTGCCGACGACGAGCTGAAGAACCTCAAGGTGTTCCCCAAGGACATCAGCAAGCGCGAACTGGAAGGCGTCATGCACCAGTGGACCCGCGCCCTGGGCGTGAATTGCACCCACTGCCACGAGATGAAGGTGCCCGGCGACTTCCGCAGCATCGACTTCGCCAGCGACGCCATCGACAAGAAGGAGACGGCGCGGCGCATGTTCACCATGGTGAAGGACCTGAACGGGGGCCCGCTGCCCAAGGCCGTCGGCGAGGACGACGCCGCCGTCAGCTGCATCACCTGCCATCGCGGCCTGACGAATCCGGCGACCCTGGATCAGGTGGTCCTGCACGAGGTGAAGAAGGACGGCCTCGGCGCCGCGGTCCAGAAGTACCGCGACCTGCGGGAGCAGTACTACGGCAGCGGCTCCTACGATTTCGGCCCCGAGAGCCTGGACCCGGCCATCGAGGTCCTGGCCGGCCAGCCCGACGGCCTGGACGCGGCCAAGGGGCTGGTGGACCTGGACGTGGAGATGTTCCCGGAGAACGCCGACGTCCGCGTGATGCTGGCCCAGGTCCTGATGATGAAGAATGACCAGGCCGGCGCCGAAGCGGCGGTGGACGCGGCCCTGAAGCTGGACCCGGAGAACCGGCACGCCAAGCGGCTGAAGCAGCAGTTCGGGAAGTAGCACCGCATGACGAGGCCGGGTTGGCTGGATCGACGACGCGCAGGGCGGCTGGCGGTGACGCTGGCCGCCCTCGCCGCAGCCATCCAGTTCGTGCCCGTCGACCGCACCAACCCGCCGGTGGTCCACGACGTGGGCGCCCCCGCGCCGGTGGCCCGGCTGCTGCGGCACGGCTGCTACGACTGCCATTCCAACCTGACGCGTTGGCCCTGGTACAGCAAGGTGGCGCCCGTCTCCTGGCTCGTGGCCGACCACGTCCACGACGGGCGCAAGGCGCTGGACTTCTCCGACTGGCCGGCGCTGGATTTCGACGCCCAGGACGAGCTGCTGCGGCACATCGCCAAGCAGGTGGACGAGGGGCACATGCCCCTGGCCAGCTACCGGCTGGGCCACCCGGAGGCCCGGCTGACGCGCGCCGAGCGCGACACCATCGTGGGCTGGGCCGAAGGGCGCTGACGGCCGGCTCGGGAGGAACCCCCATGGAACTTCGCTGCGACGCCGAGAGACCGACCGCCTGCGCCCGGCTGACCGGCGCCTTCTACCTGGTGATCATCATCGGCGGCCTGTTCGCCGAGTTGGGCGTGCGACAGCGCCTGATCGTCCCCGGCGACGTTGCGGCCACGGCTGCCAACCTGGCCGCCCGGGAGGGGCTGTTCCGGCTCGGCCTGGCCGGCGACCTGGCGGCCTTCCTGGCCGACGTGGCGGTGGCGGCCCTGCTGTACGTGCTCCTGCGCCCGGCCGGCCGGACCCTGGCCGCGGCCGCCGCCGCGTTCCGCCTGACCGGCACGGCCATCTACGCCGGCAACCTGCTGCACATGCTGGGCGCCCTGCAGGCGGTGGGTGGTTCCGCCTCCCCGGCGGCCTTCGAGCCGGCGCAGCGCCGCGAGCTGATGCAGTTCCACCTGGACCTCCACGCGCAGGGCTACGACCTGGGCCTGGTCTTCTTCGGCGTGCACTGCCTGCTGCTGGGATGGCTGCTGTGGCGATCGGTCCGCTTCCCGGGCGTGCTGGGCGTGCTGATGGCCGTTGCCGGCGCCGTCTACCTGGCGGGCAGCTTCACCCTGTTCCTGGCGCCGTCGCGCAGCGGCGCCGTGGAGCCGGCTTACTTCGCGGCGTTCGCCGGCGAGCTGGCCTTCTGCGGCTGGCTGCTGGTGCGGGGCGTGCGCCGGGCCTGAGCCGACTCATTGCCCTTCCGCGCGTGACGGCCCGCCTGAATTGACCGGCCCCGCCCAGCGTGCTACCGTCGCCGCGTTCCAACCGCCGCGGCGGCCCGCACCCCGGGCCCGGGGATGCCCGGTCCGCCGCATCCTGCCGACCTCGCGTCGATCCGACCGTTCGTGGAGGGAACCCATGTCCTGGAAATTTCTCGCTCCCGTCGTGCTGGCGGCCATCCTGCCGTG
The DNA here is from genome assembly GCA_963825035.1 of Candidatus Krumholzibacteriia bacterium. Classification (GTDB taxonomy): domain Bacteria; phylum Krumholzibacteriota; class Krumholzibacteriia; order LZORAL124-64-63; family LZORAL124-64-63; genus JACZKN01. The sequence continues at coordinate 16,563 of CAWGRT010000018.1, forward strand.
CCTGACAGCCGGCGCCGCCCCCGCCCAGCCCGCCGCCGACCCCGTCATCCGGATGGACAGCAGCAGCAACATCGAGCTGGACCTCGGCATGATGGTGCGCGATGTCCTGCCCCGGCTGATGCCGATCCTGGCCGTGGCGGATCCGGCCGACTCCGCGAAGGCGCAGCTGCTGGCGGGCTACCTGGGTGTGGACCAGCTGGGACGCCTGCGCATGGAGACCAAGCAGAGCCGCGACCGGACGACCACCAGGATCCTGATCACCGTACCGGACGCGGCCGCCGACGGCCTGCTGCCCCGGCTCTTCCGTCTCCCCAACGGCCGCTGCCGGTTCGGGAAGTACGTGCCCACGGACAAGCTGGCGACCTTTTCGACCCTGCACGATTTCGCCGCCGGCCTGGGCATCGTCCTGGACGAGCTGGACCGGCCGGAACTGGCCGAGGTGACGGCCGCGCTGCCCCGCAACGCCGACGGCGACCTGTCCCTGGGCGACTTCACCCCGCGGACCGACCTGCTGCCCCTGCTCTCGGGCGAGCTGGACGCCTTCATCCTCGAACCCGCGGCCGACGCGCCCCTGGCCTCGCCCCTGGCCATCCCCTTCTACCTGGTGCTGGGCAGCACCGACGGCTTCGCCCTGCGCGACCGGCTCCTGCAGCTGGCCGGCGATCTGGGCGGCGAGTCGGCGGGCGGCCTGGCGGACATGATCGCGTCGCTCACGCCGGAGCAGGTGGGCGACTTCGAGCTCGTGGCCCCGCCCTTCGGCGGAGCCCTGGCGGTCAGCCGGGACTTCCTGGTGCTGGGCATGGACCCGGCGCCGTTGCGGGAGATGCTGGCCAGGCCCGCCGGCGACCTGGACGTGCCCGACGGGGTGGAGTGGGTGGTCATGGACGGCCCGCGCTACGGCCGGCTGATGGGCTCGCTGATGGAGATGGGCGCCGCGATGGCGCCGCAGGACCAGGCCGAGACCCAGTGGATGACGCAGCTCTACGACGTGCTCGGCACCAGCATGGAATCGGAGGAGGTCCTCTACCGGACCACGGGCAAGGGCCTGGAGATCCGGTCCCGGGTGGACGGACCGGTCATGTCGGGCCTGTACCGCATGGGGCTGCAGATGCTGGATCAGCTCCCTGCGAAGCTGGAACAGGAGAAGCAGGAGAAGGCCGCCGAGGCGGTCAAGGCCCGGTACGCCGAGGCCGTCCGCAAGCTCGACACGGCCATGACCGCCTGGGCCGCCGACCACGGCGGGACCTATCCCGACGACCCGCACGAGCTGGTCGCCGCGGGCTACCTGGACACCTTCCCCCTGGGCGAGGCCGTCCCGGCCGGCGGGTTCGAGCCGGGCGGCTACACCTACCTCGTGCTCCACGACGAGACCGGGGCGAACGCCGGGTACTTCCTGTTCGCCTACGGCCCGGAGCGCGACAACGGCTACGACGTCTTCACCCCGGAGAACGTGGCCGCGGCGGGCAACTTCCAGGTGGCCCGCGACGGCCGGCGCGACGGCGTCATCTCCTTCTGCTACGACGGGCTGGCCCTGGCGCAGATGGAGGCCTACAACAACCACTGATCGCTGCGGCGGCCCGGGGGACGGTGGACGCTCCCCCGGGCCGCTATCCCTGCCCGAACCGGCCTCACCGCCGCCGGCCGGCCCAATCCACGATGTGTTCCAGGAGCTGATCCACGCCGTCGGTCCAGATGTTGTCTCCTTCGTAGATGCCCGCCATCCCCCAGGCGACCACGCGGCCCAGGCCGTGCACGCCGGTGACCACCGCCGGGCCGCCGAGGTCGCCGGTGACGGCCACCGTGGCCTGCTTTGTCGCCGTGGTGTCGGGGACGAGGGTGATCCAGCTCCAGTCCGGCCCCGTGGTGAAGGACGCCGGCAGGCCGGCGGCCAGCGGATTGCCGGACACCGGGTGGAGGGTCTCCATCTCGTAGTCGTAGGAGCGGTTCTGCTTCACGGGCATGATCCCGCTGAGCAGCGGATTGTCGTCCTGATAGTAGTTGAACCACTCGGTCACCACGAGGCCGCCGCCGCCGGCCACGTAGTCGACATACTTCTGCTGGACCGAATCGGCCATGGTGTAGCCGTAGTCGTAGCCGTTGAGCAGCACCACGACATCGAAGGCGTGCAGGTCCGGGCCGGGGTCGTCCTGCCAGGGACCACCGCGGGTGGTGTCCAGGCCGGCGGCGCCCAGCGCCGCGAGCACGTGGCCCTCGGTGCCTCCGTCGGACATGACCAGCACCTTCAGGGGGGTGTTGTCCGGGGAGGCGGGGTCGTCCTTGCCGCAGGCGGTCAGCAGGGTCAGGCTGAGCAGGGTGGCGAGCAACAGCAGCAGGGTGGGTTTGCGGATCATTGGACGGCTCCTTTGCGGATTTCGGTGGAGATCGTTCGGTGGCGTTCCCATCGTCTCCTTCCCATGCGGATTGTGCGCAGTGATCGCGCAACGACACCGGCAACCCGTCAGGACCGTTGGCCGCCAGCGGTCCGACACGATAGTGATGGACATGCCCCTATAATGATGGCAACGCCGGCCGCCCATCCCACCCATTCCGTTCCATGCCAATGACTTGCGCCGCGGCACGGTTGTCGCAACGCCCTGCTTGACGTCAGGCGCGGCCATGGGCCCCTGGCAATCGCTGCAGGGACGGACCCCGCGGCCCCCACCTGGATCCGGGAGTTCGGAATCCGGGTGCAGGTCGCCTCGGTCGGTTCGCCAAAGGAGGCTAACAGCCATGAAACGAGACAAAGGCGTTCATACCATGACCCGCCAGGGGACATGCCGGGGTCGCGCCCTGTGCAGCGCCCTGGTCCTGCTGGGCCTGGTCGCCTCGGCCACGATAGCCGACGCCCTGACCGTATCGGTCCCCCAGGTCATCGGCACCTCGACCTCCCAGATCCCCACTTTGGGCATCCCGCGCTGGAAGGGCTACGTGCAACCGGACATGCCCAACCGGGTCTGGGCGACGTTCGCCAACAGCAAGACCGTCAGCAACAACGTCGTGGTCTCCCTGGACGGCGGATTGACCTGGTCGACGGAGATCATCAATCCCGGCGTCAACGGCTACATGAACTATCACATGAGCGTGGCCGGGCGCGGCGCCGACCTGTTCATGACCTTCCCCGCCAGCGATGGCATCCAGGTGCGGCACCTGGCCGCGCCGGCCACCAGCGCGGCGGACCTCGCGAGCCTCGTCACCCTGCCGGGGACGACGCCCTACCACCGTTCCAGCGTCATGGTGGACGGCACCGGCCGGGTCTGGGTGTTCACGCGGCGCGGCGCCACGCCCAGCGAGAATGTCCGCTACTACTACTCCGACGACGAGGGCGTCACCTGGACCAGCGGCATGGCCGTGGACACCGGCACGCCGGACGTGCGTGTCGGCTCCATGGCCTACATCGACGGTCGCGCCTGCCTGGTGGTGCTGTATCTGAACAGCACCCGCGGCTACGAGTACTACCTGTGGGACGGCGCGTCGTTCGTCGCCCAACCCGACCACGTCATCCGCGCGGGCAACGTGGGCTACAGCCGCGCCTTCACCCACAACGTCACCGGCGGCACCACCTTCCATCTCGTCTGCGCCTACGGCGGCGAGCTGCAGCACTACTGGAAGGATTTCGCCGGAGGCACCGGCGTCTGGAACCACCAGGTGATCGAGAGCCAGCCCGCCATGGACGACCTGGAATGGGCCCCGAGCCTCGCGGTACGCGGCCAGGAAGCCTACCTGTTCTACAGCCGCTGGGACGGCACCGCCGCCGCGGCACAGATCTACGTGCGGCGCTGGAACCCGGCCGCGTCCGCCTGGGAAGCGGCCGTCCCCGTCTCCACGGGCGGCCTGACCTACAACACGAATCCGAACACCGCCGCCATGGTGCCGGTGTCCTCCCCGGACATCCCGGTCTTCTGGACCTCGGGCGCCACCGGCGGGACCATCATGTTCGCACGCGTCACCACCACCGCCGCGACGGCGGACGTGACCCCGCCCGCGAACGTGGGCGACCTCCAGGCAGTGACCGTCCCCCTGTCCACTGCGGTCGAGGTCACCTGGACCGCGCCCGGCGACGACGGCGACCTCGGCCAGGCCTGGGGCTACGACCTGCGCTACAGCCTCGATCCGCTGGATCTGCTCGACTGGGCAACGGCCACGCAGGTCGCAGGCGAACCCCTGCCCGCGGCCGCGGGCCAGGCCGAGAGCATGATGGTGCCGGGGCTGACACCCGGGGCAAGCTACTATTTCAGCATCGAGACCCGCGACGAAGCCGACAACATCTCGGGCCTGTCCAATGCGGCCGAGGTCACCATGGACGGCGCCTCCGCCGTGCCGAACGCGCCCGACGGGCGGGTCCACCTGCTTCCCAACCACCCCAACCCCTTCAATCCCCTCACGGTGATCCCCTACTCGCTGCCCCGCGCCGGTCGCGTGCACGTGGCCGTGTTCGACGGTGCGGGAAGGCATGTGGCCGAACTGCTGAGCCAGTGGCAGGACGCCGGCAGCTACGAACTGCGCTGGAACGGGCGCAGGGACGACGGGCGGGGGGTTGCTTCGGGGGTCTACTTCTGCCGGCTGGAGTTTGAGGGAGGTGCCATCTCAATCCCCCTGACCCTCATCCGTTAGTCTGGTTGTGCCGCGAAGATTGTGCCCGGCCCGCGATGAATCATCGCGGGCCTTGGCATACCCCCCGGAGGTTCACAACCTAACCCCCGGCCTGCGAAATGGCGCGAGTCCGGACCGCACGTTCCCGGTACTTGGCCCACCGCGGCGGGAGCGGGACGTGGTCGGGGAAGATCCTCTCCGCCAGCACATCGCCAACAGTCAGCGGCCGATCCACCATCCCCCGCGCCATCGCCGGCGTCGGGCTCCCCCGCTGCTTCTCCCGTCGACCCTTCATGTAGTTGCGCCACACCAGGAAGATCGCCAGCCGCTCGGCGCTGCACTGCCGTCGCTTCGACCAGGCGATCGTCTCCCGCTTGTGGTTGGCGCTGCAATGGCGGATCAACAGGTCCAGCAGGTTCACCTCCCACAACGGGTTGCGGTTGTCCCGCCGCTCCTTGCTCGACGTCACCCGGTGTCGCATCTGCGGCGCCAGACCACGCATCGCCCGCGGGTAGGCCTTGTGGTCGTCGCTGTAGATCGTCACTTCATGCTGGCTGCCGATGACGACAGCGAGCAGCTCGCGCACGTCCTTGCGCACCGCCTGCGGATCGGGACGGCCGTACAACCGCTCCAGTTCGGCGCGACGCTTCTTCTGCGCGGGAGTCATCGTGCCGCTGCGCCGCACCTCGCTGTCGGTGAAGTAGAGGAAGAAGTCGGTGTCCTTCTCAACGGCGACATGATGGTGGAATGGCTGGTACTGGGAGCGCTCGAAGGTGACGAAGCCGTCGATCACGATCTGCGACGCCGGCGGGGCCGACTGCATCTGCAAAGCGTGCAAGTGCATGCAGTGACGGCCGAGCCGTGAAAGTCGCCGATCGATGGTCGCCGGCGCGACACCCAGGTCGCGCGCGAGCTGGCGGTTTGCCATGCAGCCGACGGTCTTGGTGAGGATCAGGGCGTCGAGCTGGGGCTTCCGTTGCCAGTAGGTGGTGGAGAAGGTCTGGGAGCTGAACGAGCGGCGGCAGTGGAGGCATGTGAACCGCTGGATACGGTGGGGGCGGGCCTGTCTCCGGAAGAATCCGGCCTTCTTGTAGCGCCAGCCGGATGTCAACTGCCTGTGGTATGGGCAGTTGGGGTTGGGGCAGAAGGGTGGGCGCCAGGTAGGATGGTGCTGCTTGGGGGTGAACATACCCGGCCCGGTCGCAGGGACCGGGCCGGGCACAATCTACGGGGCACAACCAGACTAGTGGTAGAATGTCCAGCCTACGGCGACCTTCAGGTCCGGCACGTCATTCAAACTGACCTTGGCCTCGATAAAGAAACGGTCCCCGTTGTCCAACCCCTTCTCGATCCCCCCCAGCAGATTGACACCCAGGTCGGTGTGCGACCAGTTGTCGTGGCCGTTGTCGAAGCTCTTGATGTTGGCGCCGATGCCGCCGCCGAGGTAGGGGGTCCACACGTCCCACTCTTCGCTGAAGCGGTAGGCCGCCTCGGCGTTGATGGCGAAGAGCTTGTAGTTGTCCGACAGGCCGAGCTCCAGGTTGGGCTGGAAGCGGACGTGCTTGGCGAAGTTGCCGTAGTCGAGATGGGCACCGAAGTAGATCTGGTCCGGATTCGCCGACAGGCCGACCCGCGGGCCCCAGCCGCGGTAACCGATGTCGCTCGAGGGATCCGCCCGGGCCGGCACCTGGCCCAGGACCGTGACCAGGCTGGTCATCAGGAGTGCCGCAAGTATCGTCTTCATCATGTTCTCCCTGCGTTTGTCCGCCTGCGGACTGGTTCTGCGCCTCGACCTGGACGCTTGTGGGCGATCCCGATTGTCGGCAAGGCCGCGGATCGGGGATTCGACCGCGCAACCCACCCGGGGCCGCGCACTCGTGCCCGCCGCACCGCCGTCAGCGGACCATGGTCAGTTGACGGACGACGGCCTGCCCGGCGGATGCCAGCCGCACGAGATACACGCCCGAGCCGACGGTCCGGCCGCCGGCATCGACGCCCTGCCAGACCAGGTCGTGGGACCCGGCCGAAAGCCATCCCCGGAACAGCCGCGTCACGAGCCGGCCGCGCGCGTCGAAGACCGCGACGTCGACGGCGGCGGCCTGGGCCAGTTCCAGGCGCACCGTGGTCCGGGGGTTGAACGGGTTGGGAAACACGCCCACGATGGCGGCCACAGGGCCCGGCAGCGTGCCGACCCCGCTGGTGCCCCCGGTGAGAGTGGCGGCGGTGGCGTACCAGCCCAGGGCGACGCGGCGGGCGCCCACGGCGTTGAGGTGGCCGGTATCGTTGGTGTAGCCGTCATACATGCGCGGGTACACCTGGCCCCCGTAGGTGAAGGTGACCGGATTGCCGCCGGGATCGTGCGACTCGATGTCCGCGATATCGAACAGGAGGCAGCCGTTGGCGGCGCAGTGGGCGCGCACGACATCGTTGTACAGCGCCCGCAGGACGTTGTCCGCGTCGTCGTTGCTGCGGATGGGCATCGTGGTGTAGACGAACACCGTCGCCGGGAACTCCGCCTCCAGACCGGCCATCGACTGGACGTAGGCCTGGGCGTTCGCGTCCTGGTCGACGAAGCAGAACTTGTTCACGACCACATTGACGGCCGGCTCGCGCCAGCCGAGGTTCCGCACGGCCTCCTCGAACCAGAGGATCTTCGCCGCCCAGCCGGGATTGCCGCGATCGTTCTCGAAGACCACGCCGGCCCCGGTGTCGCTCGGCGGCGGTGTGACGTCCCCCACGGCGTCACACCTCAGCAGATACCGCTCGGGCGACTCCAGGGCCAGCGCCTTCAGGCCGTCCACGATGTTCGCCCCCACCGAGGCGTGCATGAAGTACCAGTCCTGGCCGCCGATGGCCTCCATGGTGGCGGACGGGAGCGCGGCGACGGCATCGACGCCGCCATGGTCGACGGTGACGGCGGTCGCCGGACCCACCGCGACCAGGCAGAAGCAGATCAGCAGGACGAATCGGGTTGTCATGTCTTTGGTCCTCCGTAACAGGGAATCGGCCTCGTGCCGAGCACACATTCGTCCGCGGGCGGACTAGTTCTGCGCCAAGACCTGGATGCTCGTGGGCGACGTCAGGTTGACGGACAGCTGCTGCCCGGTCGCGAGCTCCAGCTCGTTGCCCTGGGTCGCGAGCATGACGATGACCCCCGCACCGGCGCCGGCGCCGGCGCCGATGGCGGCACCCTTGCCCCCGCCGGCGATGCCGCCGACGAGCGCTCCGAGCACGGTGCCCGCCGCGATCCGCTCCACGTCCGTCCCCGTGCCCGAGGCGGCTTCCAGCACGAGCGGCTGCGCCGAGATCGCGTGGGACTTGCCGGCCGGGTCGACGATCTCCTGGTAGGCGAGGGTCATCCGGGCCCGGCCGCTGGCGCGACCCGAAGCCTCGACGTCGCGCAGGACGCCGTTGATCCGGCTGCCCGCGGGGAATACGGTCCGGCCGTCCACGATGATCGGGGCGGTCGTCGTCACGGCGAATGCGTCGCCGGTATGGCTCGTGGCCGTGGTGATCGGCTCGTCGAGGGTCGCCACGACACTGGTGCCCGTGGGAACGACGAGCGACGAGTAGACCGGTTCCTGCGCCTTGGCGTCGCCGACGCCGTCCTGATTCTTGCCGCAGCCGCTCGCGGCCACCGCGACGACCGCGAACAGAAGACCGATGCCGGCCTGTTTCATGGCGACATGTTTCCTGGCGATATTCCTCATGGCCGTTGGCCTCACTTTCCTGGATCTGTTCCTGCAATCCCGATCACTTCGATTTGATTGCGGGTGGGCAACCGTCATTTCGACTATGTTGTCTCGTGACGCGGGAGCCCACGATCACCATTGCAACTGCCAGGCCTGCCCGTAAGTGTTTGAAAGGTATAGGTCGGACGCGGGATGAGGGTCGACTGATCCCGTCACAATGACGCGGTGCCTATCAGATTAGATGGAGCAACGCATGAAGATCGATGATCTCAAGGTCAGCGAATTGCTGGAATTCGACTCCGAAGAGGGGGTCGTCCGCTTCGCCGGCCAGCGCGCGGTCATCGTCGACGGGATCGCCAACGGCAACCTCCGCAAGGAACTGGTCAGCCAGTTCGGGGTGTCCACCGCCCGCGCGATCCTGACCCGGTTCGGCTACGTCCAGGGCTGGCGGATGGCCGACGCCATGCAGGATCTCTTCCAGTGGGAAAGCGAGGAGGACTGGCACCACGCGTGCGGGCGGGTCCACATGCTCGGCGGCATGTACCGCCTGGCGCCGGGACTGGTCGGCGAACTGACCGAGGCGGGCTTGACCCTCGTCGAGTCCTACGAGGCCGAGCAGCACATCGCCCATCTCGGCAAGAGCGACACGTCCGTGTGCTGGACGATCTGCGGCCTGACCAGCGGCTACCTGAGCCGGGCGTTGGGCAAGGAGATCTACGTCCTGGAGGATTCCTGCATCGGCTGCGGCGACGCCGCCTGCCACCTGCTGGGCCGGACCATCGAGGAGTGGGGCGACGAGCGGGCCCTGGACATCCGCTTCTTCCACGTCGAGAACCTCAGGGACTGGCTCGAACCTTCGCTCCACCGGATCACCGAGGAATTGAAGACGGCCGAGCAGAAGCTCGCCATCAAGAAACAGGCCATGGCGCGCGTGGACCCCTCGCTCGACAACGACTACGGGATCATCACCCGCAGCGCCGACATGCGCAAGGTCGTCGATCTCGCCCGGCGGATCGCGAAGGTGGACTTCACGGTCCTGATCACCGGCGAGAGCGGTGCGGGCAAGGAGCTCATCGCCCACCTGATCCACGACGAGTCCGCCCGTGCCGCGGGGCCGTTCATCGCCGTCAACTGCGGGGCCATCACCGAGACCCTGCTCGAGAGCGAACTCTTCGGCCACGCCCGCGGTGCGTTCTCCGGCGCGACCCAGCACCGGATCGGCCTGTTCGAGGCGGCCAACGGCGGGGTCCTGTTCCTCGACGAGATCGGCGACGTTTCGACCGGCATGCAGGTCAAGCTGTTGCGGGTCCTGCAGGAGCACGAGATCCGCCGCGTGGGCGAGAACACGAGCCGGCCCGTGAACGTGCGGGTGATCGCCGCCACGAACCGCGAACTCGGCACGGAGATCGAAGAGGGCCGGTTCCGCATGGACCTGTTCTACCGGCTCAACGTGGTGCAGCTGCACGTCCCTCCCCTGCGGAACCGGCGGGAGGACGTCCTGCCCCTGGCGCGCATCCTGCTGACCAGGGCGGCGCAGTCTGTCTCGCGTGCGGTGACCGGGCTGTCGCCGCGGGCCGCGGACCAGCTCCTGCGCTACGACTGGCCGGGCAACGTGCGGGAACTCGAGAACGCCATGGAGAGGGCCGTGGCGGTCGGCAACGCCAGCCTCGTGGAAGTCGACGAGCTGCCGGAGGACGTGCGGCGGGCGGTCCCGCTGCCCTCGCTGAGCGGCCCGGTGCGGGAGCTCGGGGAGATCGAGAGGGACTACATCCTGGCCGTGCTCCACCTCAACGACGGCAACCAGGCGCGCACCGCCCGGGAGCTGGGCATCGGCTCGGCCACCCTCTACCGCAAGCTCAAGAGCTACGGCATCGCCAAGGCCGCAGCCGCCGGCCAGCAGGGCGAGGATGCGGCGGAGGACTGACGAGGTCACCGCCGGCGACCGGAGACCGCGGGAGCGCCGCCGGACCTAGTTCGTCGCGCTCGTCTGGTCGATCAGGTCCTGTTGCGACTCCCAGACCTTCGTGCGGGCCTTGTTGATGTCGATGGCCTGCTCCGCGAGCTTCTTCTGCTTCTTCGCGGCCTTGCCCATGGCGTCGAGGGTCTCGCCCTCGAGGTCGCGGACCTGCTGGGCGAACTTCCACGCCGCTTCCAGCCCTTCCGGCGTCGGGACGGCGCCGACAACATCCGTCCGGCGCGTGCGCAGGTGCGCCAGGTCGAGCTCGGACGAGTAGGCCTTCATCTGGGCCTCGTGGAATTCGACCTCGGCCTCGGCGTAGTCGATTTCCTGCCGGCGCAGCTGTTCCCGCCGCTCCAGGAGCTTCTTTTCGGCCTCGGCGAAGTCGCGCTGGGCCTCGAGCTGCCGTTTGCGCGGCTCGTTGCGCTCGGACTTGGCCTGGTCGATCCGGGCCTTGAGGGCATCGATCTCGGTGTCCTTGATCTTGATCTTCGTGTCCGCCCGGGACTGGTAGACCCCGGCCGTCGACTGGCGCAGCTCGGCTGCGGCGCGCTTCGCCTTCGCCGTTTCGAGATCGTATTCGATGGCTGCGGGCCGGCGCAGGGCCACGACGACGAGCACGGAGTCGATGGCGGCGTCCGCCAGATACGGCGCGAAGGCGCCGGCGGGCGGGGTCTGGGCGCGGCCCTGCGGAGGCACCGCGATGCCCGCCGCCACGCACAACGCCGCGGCGGTCAGACGGGTAGCGAGGGCTTTCGGGAACATAATCTTACCTCCCGTGCGGGGACAGCGGCGGGGGCGGGAGTCGCGCTGATTGCGACGGTGTCCCAGACCCCCGGCGGGAGAGAATTCCCCTGCGTTCGCTTCCGCGGTCGACGACCCGGAATTGCAACGAGCGTGCCCGCCGGGACGGCGGCGGTTTTCAACAACATCAACGACTTACCCGACGGCAGGCCCGGGCCGGCCAATCGGAATGATCGCCCCCGCACCATTCTGGTGGGAGGCATCGGCGGCTACCGGACCGCCGGGGCCGTGGGACGCGGCTGCGTCATTATGATGGGCACGCGTTCAATACGATCATGGCGGGAGCGGGCCACACCGCGCCGACAGGCCCCAAACCCGGATTCGGACGCCGCTTCGCGGGGCACATCGATTGCGTGAGCCTCCTTTGATCCATCCAGTGGAGTCGGAGGCATGCCTGGTACGACGCCAGGCCGGTCCTCAGGCCCCCTCCCCGCAGAGGAGCGCGCCATGAAACACCACAATCGATTCGCCGACGAGTACCGAAGGATGGCCATCACGGTGTTCACCGTGGCCGCCATCATCGCGGTCTTCTTCCTGGTCGTCGCCACCGCCAATGGGGCCGAACCGACGGCCGTCCCGCAGCAGTCCGTGGTCAGCAACCAGGACATCCAGTCCGCGATCGACGGTCAGCGCGACCGGGCCGACGCCGACCGCCAGGCGATCCAGGCGATGCTGCAGCGCGCGGATGTCCGCCAGGTGGCCGGAGCGGCCGGTCTGGACCTCGAGCGGGCCAGCGCCGCCGCCGCGGTCCTTGCGGGCCCGTCGCTGGAGATGCTGGCCGCCCAGGCCAGGACGGTCAACGCCGGCGGCGTCGTGGGTGGGGAAGGCCGGGTCGTCATCACGACCACCGGCATCATCATCATCCTGCTGATCCTCATCCTGCTGCTGAACTGAGTCCGGCTGATGGCCGGTCGAGCGTTCGCGGTCGGGACCCGGGCGGTGCTGCTCGCCCTGGTCCTGGCCGCCAGTGCGGTTGCCGGAGCACCCCCGCCCGGCTCCGCCGTCCAGAACAAGGTGCGGCTGCTGGACGTGCCCTACGTGCCCCAGAGCGGCGCGTTGTGCGGGGGCGCGGCCCTGGCGATGGTCCTGCGCTATTGGGGGGAGCGTGGGGTCCTGGCCGAGGACTTCGCCGCGCTGGTGGAGCCGGACCAGCGCGGCATCCGCACCGGGACCCTCGCCGACGCCGTCACGGCGCGCGGCTGGGTGGCCCTCGCCCTGCCGGGCACACCGACCGGCGTCCGGGACGAACTGGCCCGGGATCGCCCCGTCATCGTCCTGCTGCGGGTCGGCCGCGACGCCTTCCACTACGTGGTGGTGGTGGCCTGGGCCAACGGGTGGGTGCTCGTCCATGACCCGAACGTGGGACCGTTCCGGGCCCTGCCCGCCGCGGAGTTCCTGACCGCCTGGGCCGACGCCGGCTCCTGGGCCCTGCTGGTCCTGCCGCCGCCGGCGACCGGCCGGACCGACGCGGAAGCTCCCGGACCGACGGCCCCGGGACCGCCCGCCGCCCCCGCCTCCTGCGACACGCTGGTCGAACGGGGCATCCGCCTGGCCGCCGCGGGTGACACCGATGGGGCCGAGCGCGAATTCCTGGCCGCCGGGTCCCTGTGCCCGGCCTCCGCGGTCCCCCTGCGGGAACGCGCGGGACTGAGGTTCCGCGCCGGCGACTGGGCCGGTGCGAGCCGACTGTCGCGACGGGCCCTGGACCTGGACCCCGGCGACACCCACGCCCGGCGATTGCTGGCCGGAAGCCTGTTCCTGGCCGGGGATGTGACCGGGGCGCTGGACGCCTGGAATCACCTGTCCGAACCGCAAGCCGACCTGGCCCGTATCGACGGCCTCGTCCACGTCCGCTACGCGGTCGTCGCCCGGCAGCTGGATCTGCCTCCCGGCCGTCTGGTGACCTCCGGAGGCTTCCGCCGGGCCCGTCGCCGCCTGGCCGAGGTGCCGGCCGTGGCGGGCTTCCGCCTGGAACTCAGGCCCCTGCCGGGCGGCATCGCCCAGGTGGAGGTGACCGTGCTGGAGCGTCCCCTGATGGGGACGGGCCCGTGGGACATTGCCAGGGCGGGCGCCAGGGCCCTGGTCGGGCGGGAGGTCGCGGTCGACGTGGCCAGCCCCACCGGCAACGGGGAATTGTGGAGCGCCGCCTGGCGGTGGTGGCCGAATCGCCCGCGGGTCGCGTTGGCGCTGGCGGTGCCGGCGGCCGGCGGCCGCCCCGGTCTCTGGCGGGTGGACGGCTTCTGGGAACGCCAGACCTACGCCGCCCGGGCGCCCGGGGGCGCGGCCGCGGTCGGGGAACTGAGCCGGGAGGAACGCCGCCGCACCGCGCTCTCGTTCGCGGACTGGTTCGGGCCCGACCTGCGGCTCGAGGCCGGCGCGGCGCTGGACCGGTGGGCCGACCGGGGCGACCACCTGGCCCTGGCCGGTGAGGTCCGGACGCGCTGGGCCGCCGACCGCTTGGCGGTGACCGTGGCCGCGTCCCACTGGGTGAGCCTCGGCGCCCGTGCCCCCTTCTCCACCGCCGATGCCACCGTGACCTGGCGCTCCGGCGGTCCGGCGGCAGGCACCCCCTGGCTGGGCTGCGTCGGTCTTTCCGGCGCGACCGCGGACGCGCCCCTCGCCCTGTGGTCGGGGGCAGGCACCGGGTACGCCCGGGGCCCGCTCCTGCGGGCTCATCCCCTGCTCGACGGCGGCGTCATCCGCGGCCTGGTCTTCGGCCGCAGGCTGGCCCATGGGTCCCTGGAGACGGAGATCGCGCGACGGCAGTGGGGGCTGCTGCAGCTGGGCTGGGCCGTGTTCGTCGATGCGGCCAAGGCGTGGGACACCGGCCGGCCCGGTCGGGTCCCGTGGCAGGTGGACGGGGGCACGGGCCTGCGGATCCGCTGCCTGGGCCTGGAAGGCCGATTCCGGCTCGACCTGGCCCACGGGTTCAGCGACGGCCACGAAGCGATCTCCATCGGTTGGCAGATCCCCTGAGGCCTCCGTCAAAATGATCTATGACCTTTCGTTTTGATAGGGCGCACCTGGACCAATTTCCTCCACAAGACATTGAAATAAAGCCACATATCAACGGGCACAGCTCTGGCAAACCATGCCTGCGTCTCGAGAACGGTTCGGGGAGAGCGGCGAACATGGATGAGGCAACAATGCGCAAGACCGAAGCCCAACTCGTGCTCTGGGACACGGAGATCGCCGAACGGGCGGCCCGGCTCCAGCTCCCCGACCGCGAAGCCCGGTTCGCGGCCGTCGTCCACGTGGACGAACTGAGGGTCCTGCTGGTCACGGCACGCGTCAAGCTGGACGCCCTCAAGACCGGAGACGCCCTGAACCCGAATCCGCCGGCGGCCGAATTCGAGGCGGCCTGGCAGGAACTCACGGCCGCCTTCGCCCGGCCGATGCCGGTGCCCTAGGCGGCCCCGGGAGGCAAACGGGGCGGAACGCCGCCCCGGGACGGTTGGCGCGCAGGCGGGGAAACGGTCCCCGGCCGGCGGCGACCGCATAACGTAGGAGGATCGTCATGCTCTGGACCATCGCTGTCGTGTTCTGCGTGCTGTGGCTGCTTGGCATGCTCACGTCCGTCACCCTGCACGGGTTCATCCACGTGCTGATCGTGCTGGCGGTGATCGCCGTGCTGTTGCGCGTGATCCAGGGCCGCAGGGTCCTGTGAAGAATCCATGAACCGAAGAGGAAGACCGATATGAAGACCCTTGGCCTGGTGCTCGTGGCCCTCGGCGTGTTGGCGCTGATCTACGGCGGCTTCGGCTACAACCACAACCGGACCGTCGTGCAGATGGGCTCGATGGAAATCGCCGCCTCGGAGCACCACAATGTCACGATTCCGGCCATCGCCGGCGTGGTGGTGGTGCTCGGCGGCATCGCGGTCCTGTACGCGGGCTCGCGCCGCGGAGTGCGCCCGTGAGCGGGACCCGACAGCGGGCGGATTCGGCGGTAGATCCCGGCCTGCGCGGCTACCTCGGTTACGTCGCCCGGCAACGGCCGCTGACGAAGACCGAGGAGTCCGCGCTGGCGCGGCGGTTGCGCGACGGGGACAGGGAAGCGCTCGACTCCCTGGTCGCCGCCAATCTGCGTTTCGTTGTCCGGTTCGTGCGGAGATACCGCAACCGCGGCCTCGACGACCTGGATCTGATCGCCGCGGGCACCGTGGGCTTGATCATGGCCGTGCGGCGCAGCGGCTGGCGCGGGGAAAGCCGCCTCGTCGCCGTGGCCGTGTGGTGGATCCAGGATGCGGTCCGCACGGCCATCGGTGAGCGGGCCGGGACCGACATCGTCCTGCTGCCCGGTGGATCGACGGTACGTTCGCAAGCGAGGTGACCGGCGCACCCGCGGACGGAGCGGCCGGCGGCGGTGCGACGGGGCGGTCCGACCGGCGGATACCTCGCCGCGATCCGCCGCGGATCCCCTTGACCCCCGCCTCGCCGTGGCGCAACGTCCGTTTCATGTGGCACCGCCTGCGCACCTGGTTCAACGCCCGGCTCGAGCGTCCCGGCCCCCGCTTCGTCATCCACGACGACTACCGGGCGTCGGTGCCCGTCGGGCCCTACGATCCGGAGCGGCCCGCGCGCATCGTCTCCTACCTGCAGAAGCAGCGGCTGCTGCGCCGCGGCATGCTGCGGCGGCCGCGGCCGGTGTCGCTCAAGCGCCTGGCCCTGGTGCACGATCCCGCCTACCTGCACGCCCTGGCCGATCCCGGGGCGGTGACCTCCATCCTGGGCACGGCGGTGGACGGCGACGCCCAGGACCGCTTCCTGGCGGTGCAGCGCCTCATGTGCGGCGGCACCCTGCGGGCCATGGGCCACGCGCGCTTGACCGGCTGCACGGCGGTGAACCTGGGCGGCGGCTTCCACCACGCCTACCGGGACCGGGGCAGCGGCTTCTGCGCCTTCAACGACGTGGCGGTGGCCATCGCCTCGCTGCGGCGGCGCGGCTACGCCGAACCGATCCTGGTGGTGGACCTGGACCTGCACGACGGCGACGGCACGCGCGCCATCTTCGCGGACGACCCCACGGTGCACACCTTCTCCATCCACAACCGGGACCTGGGCGACACCAAGGCCGTGGCCTCCACCAGCGTCGCCCTGGGCAGCGGCGTCGACGACGAGACCTACCTGGCGGCGATCCACACCCATCTGCCGCCGGTGGTGGCCGCGGTGGAACCCGCGCTGGTGTTCTACCTGGCCGGGGCCGACCCGGCGCTGGACGACCGCCTGGGCGACTGGCGGGTGACCCTGGGCGGCCTGCTGGCCCGGGACCGCTTCGTGCTGGGCCTGCTGCGCGAGGAATGCGGCTGCCCGGTGGTGGTGCTGCTGGCCGGGGGCTACGGCCCGCGGGCCTGGCGTCACGGGGCGGCCCTGTGCTCGTGGCTGATCACCGGCCGCAGCGCGCTGGCGATCCCGGTGGAGTTCGAGCTGCCCATCCACTTCTACCGCAAGCTGGGCCGGTTCATGAAGGAGCCCGGGCGGGGCGGGAAACGGCGCCGCCCGGCCGAATCCCCGGACGACTGGGGACTGACCCCGGACGATGTGGCCGGCACCCTGGCCGGGCGCGAGTCCCGCTTCCTGGGCCGCTACAGCCGCCACGGCATCGAGCTGGCCCTCGAGGAGTCCGGCCTGATGGACCGGCTGCGGTCCCGCGGCTACCGCGACCTGCGCCTGGACCTGGACCTGAGCGACCCCCTGGGGCACCTGCTGCGCATCGTCGAGCAGGACGACGGCGAGCGGACGGTGCTGTTCGAGCTGCGCCTGCGCATCGACCGGGCGGTGCTGCCGGGGCAGACGGTGCTGCTGGTGGAGTGGCTGCTGATCCAGGACGCGGGCGGCCGCTACGAGATGACCCGCCCCCTGCTGCCGGGACAGCAGCACCCGGGCATGGGCCTGCTGCGGGACGTGGCCGCGGTGCTGATCGTGGTCTGCGAGCGGCTGGACCTGGACGGCGTCGCCTTCACCCCCAGCCACTACCACCTGGCGCGCATGTCCCATCCGGCCGGGTGCTTCGCCGATCCCGAGCGCGAGGGGCGCTACCTGGCCATCAGCCGCGCCGTGGGGCACCTGCCCCTGGACGAGGCCGCAGCCGCCGTGCATGGCGGCCGCCTGGAGGACGAGGCGACGGGGGCGACCCTGGCCTGGGAGCCGGCCCTGGTGGTGCTGCCGGTGAGCGAACGGCTGAAGGCGTGGCTGGAGGCGCCGCAGCGCAAGAAGGTGGAGGCGCGGGCCGCCGGACGACTGCGGCCCCGCCTCCGGGATTCCGGCGCCGCCCCCGAGGAGGCGTAGGGACGGCGCCGGCGTCGATCAGGCGATCAGGGCGCGGGTCAGGGAGATCCCGACACCCAGGATGACCGCGGCGGCCGCCCGGCGGGCCGGCGAGTCCAGGAAATCCCGCGCCGAACCCAGGGCCCGGTTGATGGGATGCTCCTTGGCCAGGTCGATGATCACCGGCGGACGCTCCTGCTGGTACCAGACCAGGCCGGCCTTCAGGCGCGGATCCTCGGGCGCCAGGTTCTGCGCCTTCATGAGGAAGCCGTAGCCCTCTTCCAGGCGCGACGCCCGCATGTGGATGAAACCCAGGGCCAGGTACCCTGCCGGACCCCGCTTGGCGATGCGCACGGCCATCTGGGCCAACTTCTCGGCGGTGACGAAGCGGCCGCCCAGTTCGGCCACGCAGATGGCCAGGCCGGCCAGGGCCTCGGCGTCCTTGCCGTTCTCGGCCACCAGCTTGCGGAAGCGCTTCTCGGCTTCGTCGATGTCACCTTCGAAGAGCAGGCGCCAGGCGGCCCGCACGCCCGGGCTGACGTCCATTCGGCTGACGAAGTGCCCGCCGCCGATGTTCAGGAGCTCGCGAATCTCACTCATGGCTCTGCCTCTCCGTGCAAAATTCCCGTGGCGCGTTGCAGTTTTCTGCTGCCCTTGTGCGTCGTGATCCCTGTCGTTCCTCATCCGTTCTCGTTCCGGGATCCTGTATGAAGACTTGCAGGGGACGGACCCCGAATGCGAATATCCGTTCAGCGAGTTGCGGACGGACCGTTCCGGCCTATCCTGGGGAACGAATACAGGGAACGACAAGCAACGTGAGGCAAGAGGAGGGAACCATGAGCCTCCAGAAACGCTATGTGAAGACCCGCGGCATCAGCAAGGTCACGTTCCGGCTGCCGCCCGAGGCCGCCGAGGCAGCCGCCCGAGTCACCCTCGTGGGCGACTTCAACGACTGGGATCCCGAAGCCACCCCCATGACCCGCCTGAAGAACGGCGAGTACAAGGCCACCGTCGACCTGGAGCCGGGGCGCGAGTACGGCTACCGCTTCCTCATCGACGGCCGGATCTGGGAGAACGACCGGGACGCGGACAAGTACGCGCCCAGCGGTTTCGCGGACGCCGAGAATTCGGTCGTGGTGGTCTGAATCCGCGGACGGGTGGCGGTCCCGCGGCGGAAGTCGCATATTGACAGCGTGATGCCGGTCCTCGGGGGAGGCCGGCCGTCTTCGGCCCCCGTGTGAGGCACCCTTGTCCATGTTCGAACGCAAACCGTTGCGGGAGCAGGTGCAACGCGAGATCCGCGACCGCATCGTGGACGGGCGTCTGCCGGCCGGCAGCAGCCTCAACGAGATCAAGCTGTCGGGCGAACTGGGCATCAGCCGCACGCCCCTGCGGGAGGCGATGCTGGGCCTGGAGGCCACCGGCTTCCTGGTCAGCACCATGGGCCGCGGCTTCCTGGTGCCGCCCCTGGAAGCGGACGAGTTCCGCAACCTGGCGGCCATCCTGGCGCGGCTGGCGCCCCTGGCCCTGGAACAGTCTCCGGATCCGTCGGGCGGCCGGGTCATGGAGCTGCAGAACCTGTTGCAGAGGGCGAAGATGACGGCGAGCGCGGACGGCCCCCGGTCCGCCGCGGCGGCGGCCGCCCTGCCCGGCGCCTTTGCCGCACACCTGCTTTCCTCGTGCCCCAACCGGCCGCTGGTCCGGGATGTGCTGCGGCTGGAAGCCCTGTGCGCCCGCTACTGGTACGCGGCGGTGGCGGCGGGGTGGGACGCGGGTGCGCTCATCGCTCATGTGGAACGCATCTATGCCGACATCCAGGGACGGCGCCGCACCGCGGCGGCGAACCAGATCGCGGAACAATTATTCTCCCTGGCCGATCAGGCCGCGGCGGTCCTGGCCTAGGTACCGGGCCGCGGGAGCCGAAGCTACCATGAGGATCCTGGTCAACGACACCCCCTTGGCCCTGGGCGACGCCCTGCCCCCCGAGGCGTGCGCCGCGGCGGGCCTGCGCCCGGGCTCCCTGCGGGGGCGGCTGGCGGACCGCCTGGGCCTGGCCGTCGACCGGCTGGAGGCCCGCGACTGCACCGTCGCCCTCTTCGACGGCGACGTCCGCATCTATCCCTGCATCGACGGCTACATCAACCGCGACCGCCAGTGGCGGACGGCGGTCAACCTGGTGGTGCGGGAGGGTCGCCTGCTGAGCGTGGAGGTGCGGGTGATCGAGGGGCGCTATGCCGCGCCCGAGTTCGTGGACCGCTTCGTCGCGGCCTGCGACGCCCGCTGGGGCGAGAGCCAGGCCGTCGACCGCCACACCCGGCGCTGGCGCAACGGCGTCGCCCACTTCCTCAGCCACCTGCAGCCGGACGGACGCAACGCCGTCTTCCTGGTCGAGATGATCTAGCCGGCTTCCGGCGACCGCTACGTGGCCGGGCTCTCGTCCGGCACCCCCGCCGGCGCCGGACCGTCGCCGCCCGCGCCCCCGATCAGGCGCCGCAGCAGCGGGATCAACACGAGCAGCACCAGGCCGGCCACGATGCTCCCCCAGCCCAGCTTGGCGAACAGGGACGCGTACTGGGCGTTGGTCGCCACGGCCGTCGTCCCGGTGGGCTCGGGCACCATGCCGGAGAAGTCGCCGGCGAAGATGGAGGCCAGGCCGGTCACCAGCATCCAGCTCCCCATCATGATCCCCTGGTACTTGGTGGGCGCCAGCTTGCCGATCATGGCGTAGCCGATGGGCGAGATCAGCAGTTCGCCGACGGACTGCAGCACGTAGCTGAGGAACAGCCAGAAGAACGGCGACCGGCCCGACCGCGTCCGCGTGGTGGATCCCCACCGGCAGCGCCAGGAACCCGAGCCCCATCAGCAGCAGCGACGCGGTGAACTGCTGGGGGATGTCGATCCGCCAGCCGCGCCCCCGCAGCCGCGAGAACAGCGCGGCCAGGATGGGCCCGCCCACCACGATCACCACCGTGTTGATGTTCTGCACCCACTGGGGCGCGATGTCGTGCCCCAGGGCGTGCAGACGCACGTTGTTCACGGCGAAGAGCTGCAGGCCGTTGGGCGCCATCTGGTACAGGGACCAGAACACCAGCGACCCCAGCGAGAGGATGAGGTACGCCCACATGTTGTTGCGCTCGCGCCGGTCGCGGTGGGTCACCGTCAGGTAGACCAGGGTCAGGGCCACCCCCACGCTCACCAGCTTCATGATGGCCGCCGTCAGGGAGGTATGCTGCAGCAGGATCCAGACCACCGGCGGCACGCCGACGAGGATGGCCAGGCCGCCCAGCGTCCGCCGCCGGAACTGGGTCCGGGTGGCCGTCAGCAGCGGCGTGTCCAGGTCCGCGACCGACTTCCAGTTCAGGAGCGCCACCACGATGGCCAGGAAGTTGCCGATGGTGGCGAAGTAGAACAGGTGCGCGTAGCTCTCGGTCTGCTGGTAGTGGCCGGCCACGGCGAAGCCGATGAAGAAGCCGATGTTCATGCCGGCGTAGTTCCAGAGGAATGCGCTCTCCCGCCGCTCGTCCTCGGGCTTGAAGCGCTGCGTCAGCATCATGTTGATGCAGGTGACGTTCAGGCCGCTGCCGGTCAGGAAGAACGCCAGCCCCCAGTACATCATGGCCGCGGTGCCCAGGGCGATCAGGGCGCAGCCGAGCACCTGCAGCACCATGCCGCCGACGAACAGGTTCCGGTTGCTGAGGAACCGGCCGCCCAGGTAGCCGCCGAACAGGTGCAGGCCGTAGTTGAAGGCGCCGAACACGCCCATGATGGCGGCCGCGTCCCGGGCGGTGAAGTGCAGGTGCCGCGTCGAGTAGAGCACGAGCGTCGAATACAGCACCGCGAAGCCGAGGGTGGCGAAGACCTGGATGAAGAACAAGGCGGCGCTGCCGTCCGGAATCTGCGAGAGTCGGCTCTTGATGGATTGCACTGCGGTCTCCCGGGGAGCACGGACGGTGGAGCGAGGGTCGCGGTTGGGACTCGGCACGAGGGTCGTCGTCGCCGCGCGGCATCGGCGGGAAGCGCCGGAACTCGCGGATATCGCCTATCGGTTTGCTAATATATCGTGGCACGGCCGAATCGCCATGATCGCCTGCCCACGTCCGGCCGCGGGCGCGGGTCCGAGCGCAAGCACCAATATTGACCTCCGTCGTTCAAATCCCCTAAACTGCAGGCACCCAGGTGAATCCCCTGCGCGGAACGCCCCACTCGCAGGGGGCGGGATGTCCGGTGTTATTCCCAGACCATATGCCGGAATTCCATCTCGGCCACGGCGCCGCAGGCGGCCCGGCGCCCGTGGCCCGAACCTGGAGGACACGTGATGATCCCGACCCCGACGATCTGGCGATCCCGGCTCCCGCTCTTGGCGGTGCTCTGCCTGTTCGCCGCCTGCAGCGATGACGACACGACCGGTCCCCCCGAGCCCGGTGAGCACGCTGGCAACGCCGAGTTCCGCCTACGGGGTGGCCATCGTCGCCAACCACCAGAGCGGCTTGTCGATCGTCGACATCGCGGACCGTTCGGCGCCGCAGGTGGTCGGGACCCTGTCCACCTACCGCAACGCCGGACTGTCCACCAACGGGCTGGCCGTGGCCGGCAACCTCGTCTACACGGTGGACGCCAACGGCTAGGGCCTGCAGGTGCTGGACATGGCGACCCCCAGCGCACCCCTTGCGGTGACGACCATCCCCGTGGACGAAACGGTCTTCGGCGTGGTCGCCGCCGGGTCGGTGATCTGCGTCTACAGCCGCGATCGCCTGGAAATCTATCCCCCGGTCTGCGCCGGCACGGCCGGACCGTGACCCCGCCCGGGAGACCGGCGGTCAGTACAGCTTGAGCGAACGCAATTCGATGTAGCTCCCGCTGCCCAGGGAGCCGTCGTTGCGGGCCTGGACCCGCAGGTAGCGCGTATGGTGCCAGCCGACGGCCAGGACCGTCGGACCGCCCACGCTCGTGCCGTCGTCCGTGGTGGAGCCCGCGCCGACGGACGCGAAGCCGCCGGTGACGACGGTCCAGCCCGGGTCCTGCCAGTCGGGCGGCGTGTCGCCCATGGCCGGGTGGACGGCCAGCTGCACCTGGGTGGTCTTGCCGTCGCTGAACATCTGGAAGATCCGCGCCTCGCTGAAGTCGATGCCGGTGCCCGCGTCGATGACCAGCACGCCCGTCGCCCCGTCGTTGGAGCCGGAGTTGTCCCAGGTGGCGCCGCTCGCGGAGTTCTCCTTGACGCTCAGATCCCGGTCGTCGGCGGTGCTGTCGACGTTGCACAGGGTGCCCTGGGCGGTCCAGCTCGCGGAGCAGTCCGTGGCCAGGGTCGTGTAGTACGGAATGTCGGCGTCGACCGTGCCCCCCGAATTGTAACCGGCGATGGCGACGACGGTCGCCGTGCCGCCGGTACCGGGGCCGGCCAGCACGTTCGTGTCCCCGGGCTGCGGGGACGTGGGATTGTCCTTGCTGCAGGCGGCCAGGGTCAGGGCGAGGCCCAGGGCCAGGACGATGGTGGTCGGGTGTTTCATGGTCGTTCCGCTCCTTGGCGATGAAGACGTGGCCGCAGGCCGGCGTCCGGTCTGACGACGGGGATCGGCTTTCCACCTGACCAATGCGGAATTTTCCGGCCCGACGCGCAAACGCCACCGTCGGCGGGATTCGGCGCCCACGCCCCGCGTTGGGGCGACCCTGCGTCAGCCGGAATGGCGTCCCAGCAACTCCAGGACGATGATCAGCAGCGGGATGCCCACCAGGATGCCCGCCAGCCACAGCACGCCGGCCGTCTTCGCCGTGTTGACCGTCCACCCCAGCTGGGGATGCTGCTTGGGCACCCACGTCCGCGAGTCCCGCTTGCTGGAGTAGATGCCCAACCACTTGGGGCCGGCCCAGTTGATGGGGTTCGCCCACTCCGCCTGATCGATCTGCCGCTGGTCCATGGTCGCCTCCTGTCGGGGTCGGTTCCGGCCCAATCCCCGGCCTGACCCCGGTTTATTCATCGGTCCCGCCGGCCGCCGCATCCGCGCGCGGGGTCACCCAGGACGAAGGGCGGGACCTGCCGAGGGACTCGCAACGACCGACATACCCCATGGTAGACACGCTTGTTCAAAATCGGTCAACCCTTTGTTTTCAGCTAATTTGACATGATAGCCGGGTGGTCCCTCGGCGCTCGGACAACCCGGGCGGAGCCGGTGTGACGGCGGACGGATTGGGGACTGTATGTATCCCAATTGCCGATTGCCAGCGGCCACGAAGCGACGTAGGGTGGATCCCAACAGGAGGTGGCCCATGCCGCGTCGGTACCTGCGATTCCCAGCCCGAGCATCGCTGCTGATCCTGGCCCTGACCCTGTCGGCGTGCGCCCATCCGAAGATCACCCGCTTCGAAGCGGCGCCGCAGCGCCTCTGCCGGGACCAGGTGACGACTCTGACCTGGTCGGTCGTGGGTGAGCCGGTGCTCTCGGCGGACCCCCCGCTGCCCGGCACCGGGCCCGTCTCTCCGGAGGGCTCCCGCACGTTCGCGCCGACGACGAGCACGGTGTTCACGCTCCGCGTCGCCCGCGGCGGCAAGTCGGCTCGGGCGAATCAGGAGGTCGTGGTCTACGCGACGCCGCCGGTGGTCCAGGTGGTGATCGCCACCGAACCGGGACCGGACGGCGGAATCGTCGCGACGGACGTCGTCCCACCCGCCGACTGGGACGACGGCCTGCGCATCGCGACCGTGACCAACGGCTCGGACCGGGCGGTGACCGTGCACCACGGCGGCCGCGAGGTGGTGCTGGCACCCGCGGAGGCCTCCGACGTCCTGGCCGGTCTCACCATGAGCGGCGCCTGGGAACTGGCGGCCGGGCTGCTGCCCGGCGAGATCATGGGCGACCCGGCCCATGCGCCGGCGGACCGGCTCAGGCTCCACGTCGCGCTGGCGTGCAGCCGGTAGGAGGAATCATGCCCCCACTCTCGCTCGATCAGGTGCGCGGCCTGGTGGACACGGTCGTCCTGGTGATGATGGAGAACCGGTCCTTCGACCACCTGCTCGGCCACCTCAGCTACCGCCAATTCGATGTCGGCCGGCAGGTTGACGGCCTGCGCGCGCCGCTGGAACGGGCGGAGTACGAGAATCTCTACGCGACGCAGCCGTATTACCCGTTCGAGATGCGCGACGGGATGCTGCCCAGCGACCTGCCCCACGAGCGGGAGCAGGTGGAACGGCAACTGGCCTGGTCGGCGGTGGCCGGCCGGCACCGGATGGACGGCTTCGTCAAGGAGTACTACAACTACACGACGGTCAACTGGACCCGGAATCCCGAACCCATGGGCTTCCTGCCTCCGGCCGACGTCCCCATCTCGAACTTCCTGGCGACGAACTTCGCGGTCTGCGACCACTGGTTCGCCCCGCTGCCCACGAGCACCTTGCCCAACCGCTTGATGGCCTGGACCGGCGAGGCGCGGGTCGACCACACCGGCCAGCTCCTTCCCCCGCGGGGAGAGACGCTGCTGGACTGGCTCGACCGTCACCACCTGCGCTGGCGGGTCTACCACGACGGGCTCTCGTTCTTCGCGCTGCTGGGAGAATTCGGGCGCATCCTGGGGCCGAACTTCAAGAGCTTCGAGCACCTGGCGGCCGACGTTTTGAACGAGCCGGACGACGACTTCCCACAGGTGATCGTGGTCGAGCCCTCGTACGGCGACGCGCCGCACCTGGGCACCGACCAGCCCAACGACAACCACGCACCCCTGCCGGTGGGGCCGGGCGAGCACTTCCTGCGCCTGATCTACAGGGCGCTCACGGCGAACCCGGACCGGTTCCGGCGCACCGTCATGGTCGTGTACTACGACGAGCACGGCGGCTTCTTCGACCACGTGCCGCCGCTGGCCATCGAGTATGACCCGAGGCCGGCCGCCGATTATCCGAAGTTCACCTCGACCGGGCCGCGGGTGCCGGCGATGGTGGTCTCGCCCCTCGTGGCGTCGCGGACCGTGCACCACGAACCGCTGGACCACACGTCGGTGCTGCGCTTCCTGGCCGAGCTCTTCACGCCGGATGAGGCCTATTCGCCCGTGGTGGCGAGGCGCCAGCAGACGACGCTCACCAGCCTGGCCGGGGTCCTGAACCTCGCCGAACCGCGGCAGGCCATCCCGGCGGCGCCGAACGTGGCCATCCGCACGTCGACGGTCCTGGGCGAGTCGCATCCGGTGAAGTCGCCGCAGCAGCTGCTGTTCGACAGCGCGGCCGACGCGCTGGTGGCCAGCGACCAGGCCGAAGCACAGAAGCAGTACCCGGAATTGTGGCACTGGCACGTGGAACGGGACGCGATCGGGTGACCCGGCATCTGGCCGGGCGCAGATTCCGCCGCAGGTGGACCCGCGGCGATCAGTCCGCGCCCTCCCCCAACAACCGGCGGGCCAACGCCAGACCCTCCTCCTCGCTGGCGATGTCGCCGGCCAGCTGCGCCTCGTAGCAGGCGTCGAGCACCGGCCCGAAGGCCGGGCCCGGTTCGGCACCCAGGCCGACCAGGTGGCGGCCCTGCACCAGCGGCGCCGGCTCCACGGTGCGCACGCCCAGGACCTCGGCCCGCTCCAGCAGCCAGTCGCCGGCGGGGAACTCGCGCGGCAGGGGCGGCCGGCCGAAGCTGTCGGCCCGCGCCACCCGGACCAGCCGGTCGATGCGCGCCCACCCGCACCGCCAGGCGGCGCACCGCCGCGTCCGACGCCCGGGCGTCGCAGAGCTGCAGCGGGATGGCCGTGCTCCGCCACCAGGGGCAGCACCTGGTCGACCAGGCGGTGCTGGTCGGTGAGCCGCCCCAGGAAGCGGCGGGCCAGGACGACGCTGCGCTGCTCGTGGCCGAGGCTGCGGACGCGGCCGTCGGGCTCGACGGTGGTGCGCTCGGCTCTTGCCCAGGTCGTGGCACAGCACGGCCAGGCCCACCACCAGGTCCTCCCAGGGATCGTCCAGACGCTCGTCGGCGAAGGCGTCCAGGCAGTGGCCGGTGTGGACCCAGGCGTCGCCCTCGGGATGGTGCCGCGGGTCCTGGGGCACGCCGCGCAGGGCGTCCAGTTCGGGGAAGAAGCGCAGCCAGCGGGTGTGCTTCCAGGAAGCGCAGGCCGCGGCCGGGCTCGACGCCGCGCAGCAGCAGCTTGCGCCACTCCTCGAACAGGCGCTCGGGCGGCAGGCCCTCCATGGTCATGGCGCGGCAGGCTCGGCCACGGTCGCCGGCACCGGGTCCAGCCGGAAGCGGGCCACCATCTGCATGCCCCGCAGCACCCGCAGCGGGTCCTCGGCGAAGGCGGCCGAGGTGTGGCGCAGCAGGCGGCGCTCCAGGTCCTCCAGGCCGCCGTGGGGGTCGGCCACCTCGCCCGTCAGCGGATCCAGGTAGACGGCGTTGACGGTGAAGTCGCGGCGGGCGGCCGCCGTGGGCAGGTCCAGGTCCGGCTCGGCGTCACGGCGAAGCCCCGGTGGCCCGCGCCGGTCTTGGTCTCGCGCCGGGGCAGCCCCACGTCCACGGGCAGGCCCTTCAGCTTGAGGATGCCGAAGGCGCGCCCCACCAGCTCCAGGTCGAAGGCCCCGCCCACCACCGCCTGCAGCCGGTCGGGCGCCAGGCCGAACACCTCCAGGTCGGCGTCGCGCACCGGCAGGCCCAGGGCCGCGTCGCGCACGCCGCCGCCCACCAGCCAGGCGCGGCCGCCGGCGTCGCGCACCAGGCGGCACACCGCCAGCACCGCGTCGCGGGCGGCGGGATCGTCCAGGCGGAAGACGGGGCGGCGGACGCCGGTCCATGGGCTCGGTCCTTTACGGTGACGGCGGCGGGCCTATCTTCGGCACCGCCCGGTGAGCTTAGATCGTCCTCCTGCGAAAAGGAAACACCTTGGCCCCGCCTGCGCACGCCGCCACCGGCGACGACCTCCCCCGCGCCCTGGCCTGGATGGTGCTGTCGGGCCTGTGCTTCGCCCTGATGGGGGCGTCGGTGAAGTTCGCGGGCGACCTGCCGGTGGCGGTGAAGGTGTTCTTCCGCAACCTGGTGACCCTGGCCATCACCGCGGCCGTGGCGGTCGCGGACCCGGCAGCAATCCCTTCGCGCCCAACCCCCACTGGCGGCGGCTGCTGGGCCGGGCCCTGTGCGGCCTGGGCGGCGTCTACTTCTACTTCGTCGCCCTGGGCAGCCTGAACCTGGCCGATGCGTCGCTGCTGAACAAGACCTCGCCCTTCTTCGCCACCCTGCTGGCGGTGCTGCTGCTGCGGGAGCGCCTGCTGCGGGGCATGGTGCCGGCGCTGGTGCTGGCCTTCGTCGGGGCCGCTGCTGGTCATCAAGCCGACCTTCGCCTACTCGCCGGGGCCGGCGCTGGCGGGGCTGGCCTCGGGGCTGTTCGCCGGGGCGGCCTACACCATCCTGCGCTCCCTGAAGGGCCGGGCCGAGCCCAACCTGCATCATCTTCATACTTCAGCCTGGTCTCGACGGTGGCCACCCTGCCGTTCGTGGCCGCTGGCCTGGCCCGCACCCCTCGCCGGGCCAGTGGTGGGCCCTGGCGGGCACGGGCGTGTTCGCGGCCGGGCGGGCAGTACGGGCTGACCTTCGCCTACCACCACGCCCGCGTCAGCCGGGTGTCGGTGTTCACCTACCTGCACGTGCTCTTCGCCCTGGTGGTGGGGTTCGCGGTCTTCGGCGAGCGGCCCGACGCTGCTGAGCCTGGTCGGCGGCGCGATGATCGTCGGCGCGGCGGTGCTGGCCCACCGGGTGGGCACCCGCCGGGAGGCGGCGTGATGGTGCTGACGACGCCGCTCGTGGTCCTGTTCCTGGCTCTGGGCCTGGTGGCCGGGGTGATCGCCGGCTACGCGGGGATCGGCGGCGGCATCGTCATGGTGCCGGTGCTGCTGGAGGTGTTCCGGCGCTGGGGCCTGCCCGCCGACGGCCTGGTGCAGGCGGCCATGGGCACGTCCCTGGCGGCGGCGGTGCTGAGCGTGACCTCGTCCACGGTGCGCCACGCCCGGCAGAAGCGGGTGCTGTGGCGGCTGGTGCCCCTGCTGGTGCCCGGCTGCGTGCTGGGCGGCTGGAGCGGCGCCGAGCTGGCGGCCACCCTGCCCGGATCGACCCTGCAGCTGAGCCTGGCCACGGTGCTGGGGCTGGCGGCCCTGCGCATGCTCTTCGAGCAGGAGCGCCCCCGGGCGGCCCCGCGGCGCTTCGTCTGGTGGCAGGGCCTGCTGGTGGGGGCGGCGGTGGGCACGGCCGCGGGGCTGAGCGGCCTGGCCGGGGGCTTCGTGCTGGTGCCGGCCCTGGCCCTGCTGCTGCGGGTGCCGGGGGGCTGGCTGGCGGGGACCTCGTCGGCGGTGGTGGTGACCAGCGCCCTGGCGGCCGCCCTCGGTTACGCCACGGGCACGCCCCCGACCGCCCTGGGGCCCGGCTTCCACGGCTACGTGGCGCTGCACCTGTCGGGCCTGCTGGTGGTGGGGGCGGTGCCCGGCGCCCAGCTGGGCGGGTGGCTGAACCGGCGGACGGATCCTACCCTGTTCCGCAGGATCTTCGCCCTGATGCTCTTGGCCGTGGTGGTCCGCCTCCTGACCACCCGCTGACCGGGGAACCGGCTGTCGTGATCGTCCTGCGTGTCACCGTTTCCGTGCTCGTCCTGCTGGCCGGCAATGCGGCCGCCGCGCCCGTACCGGTCAGCGCGCCGGAGCAGACGCCGGCGACCGCTCCCGACGCGGCCCGGTTGGCCGACGGCGGCGCCGTCGTGGTGTACACCGGCGCCGGGACGGACGGACGGGTGCGCGTGTACCGGCGCCTGCTGGGCGCCACCGGCGCGCCGGGCGCCGCGGCCTCGGCCGTGGACGGCAACGCGGCCGGCGACGCCTCGCGGCCGGCGGTGGCGGTGCAGCCCGACGGCCGCACAGCCGTGGCCTGGCTGGAAGAGGCCGGCGGCCCCGCCGCCCTGGCCCTGCAGTTGCTGGACCCGGACGGCGGCTTCGCGGCGGGCCTGCTGCGGCCCCAGGGAACCGACGCCACCACCGCCAGCGACCTGGACCTGGCCGCCCGCCCCGACGGCGGCTGGGTGGTGGTGTGGGCCCGCCTCGAGTCCCTCGATCCGGGGCGCGAGAGCGTGGTGGGCCGCCTGCTGGACGCCGCGGGCAGCCCCGCCTCCCCCGTGTTCGGGGTGAGCGACGACGCCGGCGTCTTCAACATCCACCCCCGGGTGGCCGTGGGACCCGACGGCGGCTTCGTGGTCGCCTGGGGAGGCTACAGCCCCGCGGGCGCCGACATTCGCCTGCGCCGCTTCGCCCCCGACGGCACCAGCCTGGCCCCGGCCCGCGTGGAGGCGGCCGACGCCTCGTTCCCCGCCGTGGCCCGCGACACCGCCGGCCGCACGGCGCTGGCCTGGGGATCCACGGCGGGCAAGCTGCACATGACGTTGCGGCGGCTGGACCCCGACGGCACGGCGATCGGCACCGACGCCCGCCTGCCGGTGGGCGGCAGCGCCTGCGGGCGCGCCGCGGTGGCCTGCGCGCCCGACGGCGCGGCCCTGGTGCTGTGGCCGCCGGACGGGGCGTCGGTGGCGGGCGACCTGTGGGGTGCCGTCTTCAACGCCGGCGGCGACCAGGCGGCGCCGCCCCGGGTGCTGAACGCGACGCCCGTCGTGGCCGACGAGCCCGGCGCGGCGATCCTGGGTCCGGACGGCGCCGCGCTGGCGGTCTGGGCCGGCACCGACGGCACCGTGATGGCCGAGGCCTGGACCGAGGCGGCCGTGCCGACGGCGCCAGCCGGCTGGGGCGACCTGCGGGGACTGTACCGAGCCCCCCGCTGACCGCGGATTCTCCTTGCCCCCGTCGGGGCCTCGGCTATCTTCTTGGCCGCACGGCCCCCGAACGCGCGTCCCGCGCGCCCTGGTGCCGTGGTCCCGTTCGCGGCGCCCCCGCGGAAAGAAGGCCCCGCCACGTCCGCCTCCAAGCTGGAACCGAAGCTGGTGACCGTCCTGCGCGAGGGGTACACCCGCGCGCTCTTCTTCCAGGACCTGACCGCGGGCGTCATCGTGGGCGTGGTGGCCCTGCCCCTGGCCATCGCCTTCGCCGTCGCTTCGGGGGTGGGACCCGAGCAGGGCCTGGTCACCGCCGTGGTGGCCGGGTTCGTCATCTCGGCCCTGGGCGGCAGCCGGGTGCAGATCGGCGGGCCCACCGGGGCGTTCGTGGTGCTGGTGGCGGAGATCGTCCACAAGCACGGGTACGCGGGGCTGCAGACGGCCACGCTGATGGCCGGCGCCCTGCTGGTGGTCATGGGCCTGGCGCGGCTGGGCGGCGTCATCCGCTTCATCCCGTATCCGCTGACGGTGGGGTTCACCGGGGGCATCGCCCTGATCATCGCCGTGACCCAGATGCGCGATCTGCTGGGGCTGCGCATGGACGGGGTGCCGGGGCCGTTCCTGCCCAAGCTCGCGGCCTACGCCGCGGCGCTGCCCACCTGGAATCCGTGGGCCCTGGGGCTGGGGCTGGGCACGACGCTGCTGGTGTGGGGCTGGCCGCGGGTCACGCGGCGGGTGCCGGGCTCGCTCATCGCCATCGTGCTGACCACGGCCGCGGTGCACCTGTTCGGGCTGCCGGTCGAGACCATCGGTTCGCGGTTCGGGTCGGTGCCGTCGTCGCTGCCCATGCCGCGGCTGCCGGACCTGTCCTGGGGCATGGTGAGCCAGCTCTTCTCGCCGGCGTTGGCCATCGCGCTGCTGGCGGGGATCGAGTCGCTGCTGTCGGCGGTGGTGGCCGACGGCATGACCGGGCGGCGCCACCGCTCGGACATGGAGATCGTGGCCCAGGGCGTCGCCAACATCGCCTCGCCCCTGTTCGGGGGCATTCCCGCGACCGGGGCCATCGCGCGCACGGCCACCAACATCGGCAACGGGGGGCGCACGCCCGTCGCGGGCATCGTCCACGCCGCGACCCTGCTGCTGATCATGCTGGTGTTCGGGCGCTGGGCCACCCTCATTCCCATGGCGGCGCTGGCGGGCATCCTGCTGGTGGTGGCCGGCAACATGAGCGAGTGGCGCTACTTCCTGAAGCTGCTGAAGAGCCCCAAGAGCGACGTCCTGGTGATGGTCAACGCGTTCCTGCTGACGGTGCTGGTGGACCTGACCATCGCCATCCAGGTGGGCGTGGTGCTGAGCGCGCTGCTGTTCATGAAGCGCATGAGCGACGTCACCCAGATCGGCTACGTGCCCTCGCTGCGCGAGGAGGACGAAACCACCGACCCCGGCGCCCTGGTGCTGCGGGAGGTGCCCGACGGGGTGGCGGTGTTCGAGGTCTACGGGCCGTTCTTCTTCGGGGCGGCCGACAAGTTCAAGACCGCCATCAACCGCATCGAGCGCGCGCCGAAGGTGCTGATCCTGCGCCTGCGCCACGTGCCGGCCATCGACGCCACGGCGCTGCACGCCCTGGAGGACGTGTGCATCCGCTCGGCGAAATCGGGCACGCACCTGGTGCTGTCGGGGGTGCAGCCGGGGCCGCTGGCCACCCTGACCAAGGCCGGCGTGCTGGACCTCGTCGGGCCCGCGAACGTCACCGGCGACATCGACGCGGCGCTGGCACGGGCGCGGGCGCTGCTGGAGACCGCGTCGCCGTAGGGTCCGGGCGGGCCGGCGGGGTGCGGGACGAGGAATCCGGGCCGGAACCCTCACCATTTCTCGTGGCCCGAGCCCCGCCGATAGGATACTTTTGCAACCTCACCCGCAGCCCGTGAGGTCGGACGATGCTCAATATTGCCCTGTTCGGAATGCCCGGCGCCGGCAAGGGGACCCAGTCCAGGCTCCTGATGCAGAAGCACAACCTGGTGTACATCGCCACCGGCGACATCCTGCGCAACGAGATCGCCGAAGGCAGCGATCTGGGCATGCGGGCCAAGGCCCTCATCGAGGCCGGCGAGCTGGTGCCGGACGAGGTGATCGTCCAGATCATCGCGAAGGTCGTCTCCAGCAACCCCGACGCCAACGGCTTCCTTTTCGACGGATTCCCCCGGACGCTGGTGCAGGCCTACATCCTCGAGGGGCTGCTGCTGAAGATGCACACCTCGCTGACCTGCCTGTTGAGCCTGGAAGTCCCCCACGAGGAGGCCACCAAGCGCCTGCTGGAGCGGGCCAAGACCTCGGGCCGCGCCGACGATACGGAGGACGTGATCAAGAACCGCCTGCGCGAGTACGAGGAGAAGACCTCGCCCGTGGCCGAATTCTACCGGGAGAAGGGGATCCACGTACCCATCCGGGGTGTGGGCGACATCGCGTCGATCAACAAGCAGCTGGAGGACGCCATCGACGTCGAGCTGCGCAAGGTCCTGTTCAACCTGGTGCTGCTGGGCTACCCCGGCGCCGGCTGCGGCACCCAGGCCCGCTATCTCGCCGAGAAGTACAAGCTGCTCTACATCTCCACGCGCGAGCTGATCCGCGCGGAGATCCGGGAGAAGACCGAGATCGGGAAGCTGGTGCAGCCGATCTTCGACCGGGGCGGCCTGGTGCCGGACGAGATCGTGATCCAGCTCATCGAGCGCCACATCCGCGAGCACCCCGGGACCCACGGCTACGTCTTCAAGGGCTTCCCCCGCACCATCGTCCAGGCGTACATCCTCGACGGGCTGCTGCGCAAGATGGGCTCCTCCGTGTCGTTCATCGCCAACATCGACGTGCCGATACTGGATCTCATCAAGCGCCTCGACGCCCGGGGCAAGACCGACCGCCGCATGAACTACGACCTGGAGACCGCCACCATCGTCAAGCGCCTGGAAGAGCACGAGGAGAAGTGCCTGCCGGTGGTGCGGTACTACGAGGCCCACGACACGGTGGTCCACATCGACGGCACCGGGACGACCGAAGAGGTGATCGCCCGGCTGGCCGGACCGGTGGAGAGGGCGCGGCGGACGGCGCGGTAGCCGCCGGAGCCGGCCTGGTCGATCGGCGCGGCCGGCCGGGACCGTTCCGCCCGCGGCCTCAGGCGATGTTGGTGTACACCGCCTGGACGTCCTCGTCGTCCTCGATGCGGTCGAGCAGCTTCTCGATGTCCGCCAGCTCGGCCTCGCCGAACTCCTGGGGGTTCAAGGCGATGCGCTGCAGGCTGGACTTGGCGACCGCGATGCCCAGTTCGTCGAGGGCGTGGGCGAGGCTGCCGAAATCGGTGAAGGCGCCGTAGACGTAGACCGTGCCCTCGTTCTCCACCAGTTCCTGCAGCCCGGCGTCGATCAGCGAGAGCTCCAGCTCGTCCAGCGCCACGTCCGCGGGCCGGGCGAACTCGAAAACCGACTTGCGGTCGAACATGAACTCCAGCGAGCCGCTGGGCAGCAGCTGGCCGCCGACCTTGTTGAAGTAGCTGCGGACGTTGGCGACGGTGCGCTGCGTGTTGTCGGTGGCGCACTCGACCAGGATCAGCACGCCGTGCGGCCCCTTGCCCTCGTAGTCGATCTCGGTGATGTCGGCGGCGTCCTTGCCGGCGGCCCGCCTGATCGCCGCCTCGATGTTGTCCTTGGGCATGTTCTGGGCCTTGGCGTTCTGGATCGCGGCGCGCAACGGCGCGTTCAGCTCGGGATCCTGGCCGCCCTGCTTGGCCGCCACGGTGATGGCCTTGGCCAGGCGGGGGAACAGCTTGGACATCTTGTCCCAGCGCCTTTCCTTGGCGGCGCGGCGGTATTCGAAGGCACGTCCCATGGTTCACGTCCTTGCGGGTCGATGGCCGCTGCCGCGGGGGCGGGGAACGGGTTTCCGCCTGCGCAAACGGCGATTCCGGGCAGCAATATGATCACGGGAACGCCGGTTGTCATCCGGAATCCTCGGGCCTGCCGGGGACCCGCCGGGGGGACCGGCGGCCCGACCCCGCCCAACCGCGAACCGTGATTCAACTTGGCGCGACGGCGGTCGAAACCCGATACTGGCGGCGACGAACGGCCGACCCCTTCCACCCGACACTCCGACCCCGGGGACGAACCATGCGCAAGTACGTCATCATGGGCATCCAGGGCTGCGGCAAGGGCACGCAGGCCAAGCTGCTGGCCGAGGACTACGACCTGGTGCACATCTCGGTCGGCGACATCTTCCGCTGGAACGTGCAGCACCACACCAAGCTGGGCGCGCGCATCAAGCGGATCGTCTCGCGGGGCGAGCTGGTCGCGGACGAGATCGTGGCCGACATCGTGGAGAAGCGCCTGGCCGAGCACGACTGGAACTACGGCTTCATCCTGGACGGCTTCCCGCGCAATCCCCGGCAGGCGGACTTCTTCCTGGAGAACTACGACATCGACGCGGTGATCAACATCGAACTGCCCGACGCGACGGTGATGAAGCGCGTCCTGTCCCGCCGCCTGTGCGAGGGCTGCGGCCTGGACTACAACCTGATCTACCACCGCCCCGCCCGGGACGACACCTGCGACGTGTGCGGCGGCCGCCTGGTCGCCCGCGCCGACGACAACGAGGAGGCGGTGCGCGCCCGCCTCGCCGACTTCCACGCCAAGACCCGGCCCGTGCTGGACATCTTCGCGCGCAAGGAACTGGTCCTGGACGTGGACGGCGGCCGGGACATCGCGCAGGTGCAGCAGGAGATCAGGGCGCGTCTGAACCTGGCCTAGGAGCCCGGACCGCGGCCGGCGCCGTTTCCTACCGCAGTTTCGCCCGCCAGGCCGCCGCGTCGGCCTTGCGCCCGAGCAGGTCGCAGACCTTGACCAGATGCCGAATCACCTTCTGGGTGTCCGTGCCTTCGACGCCCTGGGCGGCCTCCAGCGCCCGGAAAGCCTCGCGCAGGCTCCGCTCGGCCGCCGCCGGCCGATCCATGGCGAGCTCCGCGTTGCCCCGATCCGCGTACGCCATGCCGCGGAGCCACGGATCGACGGGCCCCGTCGAGTCGGTCAGGGCCGCGGCGAACTCCCGCTCGGCGTCGGCCGTGCGGCCGGCCCGCAGCCAGACCGTCGCCAACCGCACCTGCGTCAGGCGCACGAACTTGTCGGCGGTCGGGCCCTGGCTGCGCCAATAGGCCTCGGCGGGCACGAGCTCGCTCTCGGCCTCGTCGCAGCGGCCGAGGTCGCGGAGCACCCCGGCCAGGTTGTTGGTGATGTTCCAGCGCCCGCGGTGGTTCTCACCCATGGCCGCGGCGAAGTCATCGCGGCTGAGGCGGAGCTGGTGTTCGGCTTCCTCCAACTTGCCCAGGCTCCACAGGCCGCGGCCCAGGTCCAGGCGGGTGATCGCCGTCTGGGGATGGTGCTCGCCGATGACCCGTTCGCGGGAGGCCAGGACCGCGCGCAGCTGCTGGACCGCGGCCTCGTCCTCGCCCAGCTGGGCAAGGGCGCGGGCGTAGTCGTTGCGGATCAGCAGCGTGTTGGGATGATCGGCGCCGGAGATGGACGTCGACAGCTTCAGCGCTTCGGCGAAGGGCACGAGCGCGTCCCGCGCCCGCCCCTGCGCGAGCTGGGCCGAACCGAGGCGGTAGAGGGTGTCCGGCAGCAGCGACGGCACCTCGCACTCGGGTCGCCGGCAGATGGCCACGGCCTTGGTGAGGATGGCCTCGGCCTCCTCGGGCGAGCCGCTCCGTTCCAGCACGTCGGCCAGGGTCACCTGGCAGCGCACCGCCGCCGCGCTGGTCTCGCCGAAGAAGGAGACCGTCATGTCGTAGGCGGCCTGGGCCAGGGAATCGGCCTCCGCGTACCTGTTGCCGCCCAGCACGATTTCCGACAGGGACATCAGCGTCTGGGCGATCTGCGGGTGGGGTCCGCCGTAGATCCGCTGCTGCATGGCCAGGGCCTGGCGCATCAGGTCTTCGCCCTCCTGGGGACGCCCCAGCGCGTCGAGCAGCTTGCCCAGGTTGTGCATGTCCGTGGCGACGAAGGGGTGGTCGTCACCCCAGACGCGCCGGTGGATGGCCAACGCCTCGCGGTAGTCGGCCTCCGCGGCCGCCGGATCACCCAGGTACCGTGCCATGTTGCCCAGGCTGTTGAGGTTGACCGCCAGGCCGTCGGATTCCCCCGGCTGGGCCCGGTAGATGGCCAGGGAGCGGTGCAGCAGCGAGTCGGCCACGGCGTAGTCGTTCTGCTCGGCCATCACGTTGGCCAGGCTGACGGTGAATTCCGCCAGCTGCAGGGAATCGGGCCGGTCCGAGGCGGCCAGCAGGTCGCAGGCGCGCTGGAGGTGATCCTGGGCCGCCCGGAGGTCTTCCCGGTCCCAGGCCAGACTGCCGGCATACTGCTCGATCAGGTACGGCGCGGGGGAATCCAGGGCGTTGGCGGCCTGCAATTCGGCCGCGCGGTCGATCTGCTGCTGCGCCGCATCGTACTCGCCGAGCTGGCGGTAGGTGTCGCCCAGCTGGAGGCGCAGGGTCGCCTCGACGTCCGGCTGGTCGGCCAGTTCCTTGCCCAGGCGCGCGGCGGTCTCGTCGAGGATGGCCCGCAGCATCGTCGTGTCGCGCCCCTTGGCCACCTGGGGCCCCACGCCGCCGAGCATGTCGCCCAGGAAGCGCGACACCTGGCCGGAGCGCGTGGCCTCGCGTCGGGCGACCACCGAGGCCTGCTCCGCGCGCACGTACATCACCGAGCTGATCACGGTGGCCGCCACCAGCACGCCGGCGATGACCCCCAGCGCGGCGAAGGCGCCGCGGTTGCGCCGCACCAGCTTGCCCAGGCGGTAGCCGGCGCTCGGCGGGCTGGCCAGGACCGGCTCGTGGTTCAGGAAGCGGCGCACGTCCATGGCGAAGGCGTTGGCGGTCTCGTAGCGGCGCGCGCGCTCCTTCTCCAGCGCCTTCATGGTGATCCAGTCCAGGTCGCCCTGCAGCTCACCCTGCAGACGCCGGGGCGCCGTGCCGCGGGCCTGGGCCACGGTGGTCGCCCGGTCGCCGAGACCGCTGAAGCGCGTGCTGGGCCGCGGCGGGTCCTGCTCGCGGATGATGCGGCAGATGGCCTCGTAGCCCGCCTGGCGCAGCTCCTTCGACTCGAAGGGCAGCGCCCCGGCCAGCATCACGTACAGGACCACGCCCAGGGCGTAGATGTCGGTGCGCGTGTCGATGTCGTCCTCGGTGAAGGCGGCCTGCTCCGGGCTCATGTACTCGGGCGTGCCCAGCATCTGGCCCATCTCGGTGAACATCGTCATCTCGGTCAGCCGCTGGGTCGTGGCCTTGGCCAGGCCGAAGTCGATGATCTTGGGCACCGGCTTCCCGTCCACCTCGGTGACCAGGATGTTGCCCGGCTTCAGGTCGCGGTGGATGATCGCCTTCTGGTGGGCGTGCTGCACGCCCTCGCAGACCCTCACGAAGAGCTCCAGCCGGGCCGCCGTCCCCAGCCGGTGCCGGTTGCAGTACTCGGTGATGGGCTCGCCGTCGACGTACTCCATGACGAAGATAGCGGCCGGCCGCGCGCCGTGGCGCCCGCGTCGTAGACCTTGGCGATGCAGGGGTGGTCCATCAGGGCCAGGGCCTGGCGCTCGGCGTCGAAGCGCGCGATCACCGTGCGCGTGTCCATGCCCTGCTTGATGACCTTCAGGGCGACGCGCCGGCGGATGGGTTCGGTCTGTTCCGCCTCGAACACCTCGCCCATGCCGCCCTGGCCGAGGCGACGCACCAGGCGGTAGGGACCGATGACGGTGCCGACGTCCTCGTCGGACGCGGGCGACCCTCCCGCTGGTCCCATCGACATGGTCGGTTCCTGGTCGGGGTCCGGGGGCAGGGTACGGTCATCGTCCATGAACGGCTCC
The DNA here is from genome assembly GCA_963825035.1 of Candidatus Krumholzibacteriia bacterium. Classification (GTDB taxonomy): domain Bacteria; phylum Krumholzibacteriota; class Krumholzibacteriia; order LZORAL124-64-63; family LZORAL124-64-63; genus JACZKN01. Next base: position 54,520 of record CAWGRT010000018.1, read on the forward strand.
GTTCGGCGAGGTAGGCGCCGGTGCGCGTGGTCCTGATAGCGGATAATATTGATCCGTTTAATGATAACCAAAATCCGCGGTCACGCACCGTGCCGGAAGGCCGATCCCGCGTGGCCGGAACCCGTCGACGCGCGCGCCGCCGCCGCCTATACTCGCCTCGTCGCGACGGAGCCGGACCGGCGCGGCTTCGGCCCGGCGGCTGCTCGGCGCCGGGCAGGACGGACGCCCGGTCCCATCCCGTTTCCTGGTGATTGTTGCCGATGACGATGCAAGGGCCAACCCGCCGCACCGCCCTGCCGGCCGGCGCCGCCTGCCTGGCAGCCGCCGCGCTGCTGACGGTGCACGCGCGGCACCACCTGCCGTTCCTCGCCGACGACGCGCTGATCTCCCTGCGCTACACCGCGCGCCTGCTGGCCGGCCACGGCCTGACCTGGACCGCCGGCGAGCGGGTCGAGGGCTACAGCAACCTGCTGTGGGTCCTGGCGGCGGCGGTGCCCGGCCTGCTGGGCGCCCACCTGATCGCCGGCCTGCGCGCCGTCGGCGTGCTCGCCTCGACGGCCGCCGCCGCGGCGCTGATCTGGCCGCACCGGCAACGCCTGGCCGCGTGGGCCCCGGCGGCGCTGTTCTTCGTCCTGGCCGGGCCGGTCGCGGTGTGGAGCATCGGGGGCCTGGAAGCACCATTGGTGGCGGCGCTGCTGGCCTGGGGGCTGGCGGCGGCGCCGGGAACCGCGGGCGGGCGCGTCGGCGCCGGCAGCGTGCCCCTGGGGCTTCTGGTGCTGGCCCGCCCCGACGGGATCGTCCTGGCGGCGGCCGTCGCCGCAGGTGCGGGCGCGGCGCGCTACTTCGCCGGTCGGTCGCGCCGCGCGGCCCTGGCCGCCGTGGCCCGGCTGCTGGCGCCCGCCGTGGCGCTGCTGGCCGCCCAGACCGTCTTCCGCCTCGCCTACTACCACGACTGGCTGCCCAACACCGCGTACGCCAAGCTGGGCTTCACCTGGGGGCGGTTCGCCGCCGGGGCGGCCTACGTGGGGCAGGGCCTGGGCGACCTCTGGCCGCTGGTCGCGGCCGGCGTCGCGGGCCTGGTCCTGGCCGCGCGGCGGGCGGACCTGCGGCCGCGGGTGTGGCCGATCGCGCTGACGACGGTGGTGTGGCTGGTCTACCTGACCGCGATCGGCGGCGACGTCTTCCCGGCCTACCGGCACCTGGTGCCCGTGGCGGTGACCCTGGCCTGGGGCGTGGGGCTCGGCCTGGAGGCGCTGCCCCGCCGGCGCGGGACGGCCGCGCTCCTGGCGACGGCCGTGGCCGTGGCGTTCGGCGTCGGCCAGTGGCGCGATCCGGAGTACCGCAAGGCCGACGACAACCGCTTTGTCTGGTGGGGGAAGGAGACGGCGCTGACCCTGCGCACGGCCTTCGGCGCGCGCGACCCGCTGATGGCGGTGAGCGCGGCCGGCTGCCTGCCCTACTTCTCGGGCTTCCGCAGCCTCGACATCCTCGGCCTGTGCGACCGGCACATCGCCCACGCGCGGCCGGCCGACTTCGGCCGCGGCCCGCTGGGCCACGAGCTGGGCGACGCCGCGTACGTCCTGGACCGCGAGCCGGACATCCTGATCGTCGGGCCGCCGGGACCCGGGGCCGGGCGCCAGCTGGGCGGCCGCTACGACGATGAGCTGCTGGGCGATCCGCGCTTCCTGCGCGACTACAAGTCGGTGCCCCTCCGCGTGGACGGGCCCGATCCGTTCACCTGCTACGTGTGGCTGCGCGAGACCAGCGAGCGGGTCGGCTGGCGCCAGGGCGGATCGCGCATCCTCGTGCCGGCCTACTTCTGCAACAGCAACCCGAAGACGGTGGCGCGGCTGGATGCGGACGGGAAGCTGGGCATCACGGTCGACGCCGCGACCCCGGCGAGCCTGCTGCTGGGGACGGCCGCGTCGCGGATCGGGGACGTCACCCTCGTGCCGGCGTCGCCGGCCGCCCACGCCCGCATCGTCACCCAGGACGACGGGAAGACCTGGCTGGACGTGACGGCCGCCGAACCGGTGACCATCGAGGCGATCGTCCTGCACCTGGAGTGACCGCGCGGAACGCGTTCGCGCGGCGCCGGCGGACAGTGCGACGCGCAGGGTGCGGACGCCGCGGCCGGGACGTCGTCATCGCCGCCGCCCGCGGCCTCGATCCTACTTCATCAGCATGATCTTGCGACTCTGCCCCATCTCCGGCGTCTCCATCCTCAGGAGATAGATGCCCGTGGAGACCGGCCGTCCCGCGTCATCGACGCCGTTCCAGACCACCGTGTGGTGGCCGACGGACATCGTCTCCGCGAGGAGGGTGCGCACCAGCCGCCCGTCCACCGAATAGATCCTCAGCCTCACCGGCCCCGCCTGCGCCAGGGCGAAGGCCACCGTCGTGCGCGGGTTGAACGGATTGGGGTAGACCGACTGCAGCGCCGTCACTGTCGGCACGTCGCCGTCGCCGACGCCGGACAGGCCGTGGGCGGTGGTGAAGGTCCAGACGTGGTCCGCGAGCATCGCCAGGCCGGAAGTGTCCGTGACGGCCGTCGTCAGCGTCGCGGTGTAAAGTGTGCTGAAGGCGAGGAGCGCGTCCGGCACCAGGGTCGCGGTGAACGTCGTCGAGTCGTAGCTCACCGTCGCCGGCACGGGCGATCCGCCCTCGGGCACCAGGGTGAACGTCGCGGTGGTCAAGGTCGCCCGGTCGATGGGCTCGCTGAAGACCGCCACCACCACGGTGTCGACGGGCACGTTCACCGTGCCCGTGGACGGCAGCGCGAGCACGACCGCAGGCCGTGTCGTGTCCGGGGCCGCCGCCGTCGTGAAGCTCCAGGCGTACTCCGCGGCCAGCGCCACGCCTGCCGTGTCGGTGATGGCCGTGGTCAACGTCGCCGTGTACAGGGTCGCGTAGGCCAGGGGTGCGTCCGGGGTCAGGACCACTGTCGTGCCCACCGAATCGCGCGCCACCGTCGCCGCCACGGCCGTGCCGCCGTCAGGCACCAGCGTGAAGCTGGCCGCGGTCACCGTCGCCGGGTCCAGCGGCTCGTCGAACGTCGCGGTCACCGGCTGGTCGATCGCCACGCCGGTGCTATCAGCCGCCGGCACCGTGGCCACCACCTGCGGGGCCGTCGTGTCCGGGGCCGCCGTGGTGGTGAAGTTCCAGACGTACTCGGCGGCCAGCGCCACGCCTGCCGTGTCGGTGATGGCCGTGGTCAACGTCGCCGTGTACAGGGTCGCGTAGGCCAGGGGTGCGTCCGGGGTCAGGACCACTGTCGTGCCCACCGAATCGCGCGCCACCGTCGCCGCCACGGCCGTGCCGCCGTCAGGCACCAGCGTGAAGCTGGCCGCGGTCACCGTCGCCGGGTCCAGCGGCTCGTCTGAACGTCGCGGTCACGACTGGTCGATCGCCACGCCGGTGCTATCAGCCGCCGGCACCGTGGCCACCACCTGCGGGGCCGTCGTGTCCGGGGCCGCCGCCGTCGTGAAGCTCCAGGCGTACTCCGCGGCCAGCGCCACGCCTGCCGTGTCGGTGATGGCCGTGGTCAACGTCGCGGTGTACAGGGTCGCGTAGGCCAGGGGTGCGTCCGGGGTCAGGACCACTGTCGTGCCCACCGAATCGCGCGCCACCGTCGCCGCCACGGCCGTGCCGCCGTCAGGCACCAGCGTGAAGCTGGCCGCGGTCACCGTCGCCGGGTCCAGCGGCTCGCTCGAACGTCGCGGTCACGACCTGGTCGATCGCCACGCCCGTCGAGTCCGCCGCCGGCACCGTGGCCACCACCTGCGGGGCCGTCGTGTCCGGGGCCGCCGTGGTGGTGAAGTTCCAGACGTACTCGGCGGCCAGTGCCACGCCTGCCGCGTCGGTGATGGCCGTGGTCAACGTCGCGGTGTACAGGGTCGCGTAGGCCAGGGGTGCGTCCGGGGTCAGGACCGCGGTCGTGCCCACCGAATCGCGCGCCACCGTCGCCGGCACGGCCGATCCGCCGTCAGGCACCAGCGTGAAGCTGGCCGCAGTCACCGTCGCCGGGTCCAGCGGCTCGTCGAACGTCGCGGTCACCGGCTGGTCGATCGCCACGCCGGTCGAATCGGCCGCGGGCACCGTGGCCACCACCGTCGGAGCCGTCGTGTCCGGCGCGGCCGCTGTGGTGAAATTCCAGGTGTAATCCGCCGCCAGCGCATTTCCGGACGTGTCCGTGACCGCCGTGGTCAGCGTCGCGGTGTAGAGCGTGCCGTAGCTGAGCAGCGAATCCGGCGCCAACGTCGCGATGAACGACGTCGTGTCGTAGCTCACCGTCGCGAGCACCGCGGAACCACCGTCCGGCACCAGCGTGAAGCTGGCCGCGGTCACCGTTGCCGGATCCAGCGGTTCGCTGAACATCGCCGTCACGATCTGGTCGACCGCCACACCCGTGCTGTCGGCCGCCGGCACCGTGGCCACCACCTGCGGGGCCGTCGTGTCCGGGCCCGTGGCCTCGTAGCACAGCTTCACGGAATCGATCACCGGGCTGGCCAGGGGGTCGCCCGTGGCCAGGGCCGCGCGGAACTGGGCGTAGCGCCCGGGCGGGCTGGCCACCGTGCCGGCGGTCACCGGGGACCAGGCGGACCAACCGCCGTCCGGGACGGGGTTCTCGCCGGTGCGGGTCTCGTAGCTCACGTCCGTCCCGGCGGGCGCCGTGCCCTGCCAGGTCAGCTGGGTCCAGGGCGAGCCGGCGGCGCCGGCGTCCTGCACGGCGGACTCGAAGGTGCCCGCGGTCGAGGTGTAGGGCGTGATCCGCACCCAGTCGATCAGCAGGGACGAGTCCGACCCGCCCGACTTGTAGAAGCCGAAGCGCTGGGGCAGCGAGATGTTGACCCCGGTCCGCGTGTCGACCAGCGCCCCGTCCACGTAGAACTCCAGGGTCGATCCCAGCCACACCACGCGGAAATCGTGGAATTCGTTCAGGGTGACCGTCGTGGGCACGTTGACGATGACGTTGTCGGCGCCGCGCACGCTGGTGAAGATGACCGGCACCGGATCGTCGCCGGTGCCCCGCGTGCTGAAATACGCCCACTGATTCAGCAGTTTGGAGTCGGAGACCAGGCCGATGCTGGTGAACATGCTGCCCGGCTGGATCATCGCCCGCGTCTCCACCGCCACGCCGGGGACGAAGGTGGTGTCGATGTCCACGGCGGTCTCGTAGAAGGTCACGCCGTCGGTGATCTGGCCGTCCATGATGCCGTCGGTGATCGTCGGTGTGAGGCCGTTGGTGGGCCGGGTGATCCGCCACATGGGGTCGAGGGTCGGGACCAGGAACAGGTCGCTCCGGGCGGCCTGCAGCCGGATCTGCCCGTCGGCGGGGACGTGATCGCGCTCGCTGAGCATGACGCCGCCCATCTGGCCGGCCGTGAAGTCGGCGATCGACGTGGTGACGGCGCACAGGGGCGCGACCAGGCGGGTCGTGAAGGTCCAGACCTCGTCGCCGGCCAGCGGGTTGCCCGCCGCGTCGGTGATGGCCGTCGTCAGGCGCGCCTCGTAGGTGACGGCGTAATCGAGCGGTGCCGCGGGGACCAGGGTGGCGGTGAGCGTCACCTCGTCCCAGCTGACCGCGGCCGGCACGGCCGCGCCGCCCTGGGGCTGCAGCGTGAAGCTGAACGTCGTCAGCGTGGCCGGATCGATGCTCTCGCTGAACGTGGCCCGCACCGGCGCGTCCACGTCGACCTCCACCGCCCCCGCGAGCGGGTCGGTCGCCGTGACGAGGGGAGGCGTCAGGTCGGCGGACTCGGTCGTGAAGGACCAGGCATAGTCCGCCGCCAGGGGATTGCCCGCGCTGTCGCTGACCGCCGTGGTCAGCCGCGCCTCGTAGAGGGTGGAATTGGCCAGGGGCGCCGCCGGGGTCAAGGTCGCGGTGAACGAGCCCGGAGCGTAGCCGACGGCCGCGGCCACGGGCGCGCCGCCGTCGGGCGTCAGCGTGAAGGAGGCCGTGGTCAGGCTGGCCGGATCCAGGGCCTCAGCGAAGACGGCCGAGACCGCCGTCCCCACCGGGATACCCACCGCGTCCGCGAGCGGATCCGTCGTCTGCACGGTGGGCGCCGTCGTGTCCGGCGGCGCGGCCGAGGTGAAGCTCCAGGCGTATGCCGCCGCCAGGGGGTTGCCCAGGGTGTCGGTGATCGCCACGGTCAGGCGGGCCGTGTAGAGGGTCGCCGCGGCCAGCAGGGTGTCCGGCGTCAGGGTCGCCAGGTTGCCCGCCGCCTCGTAGGCCACGGTGGCCGGCAGCGCCGCGCCGCCCTCGGGGGTCAGCGTGAAGCTGGCGGCGGTCAGGGTCGCCGGATCCAGGGGCTCGTCGAAGGTGACGGTCACCAGCGTGTCCGCAGGAACGCCCACGGCGCCGCCGACGGGGTAGGTGGCCAGCACGGCCGGCCCGACGGTATCCGGCGGCGCGGCGCCCGTGGTGAAGGTCCAGACGTATTCGGCGCCCAGGCCATTGCCGGTGGTGTCGGTGATCGCCGTCGCCAGGTGGGCGGTGAAGTGGGTCTCGTAGGCCAGCAAGGTGTCCGGCTGCAGGGTGGCCAGCGTCCCGCTGGTGTCCAGGCTGACGGTGGCCGGCACCGGGATCCCGCCGTCGCGGACCAGCGTGAACGTCGCCGCGTCGACGGTGGCCGGATCCAGGGGCTCGCTGAAGAGCGCCGTCACCAGGCTGTCGGCAGGAACGCCCGTCGCGCTGTCGGTCGGCGCGGTCGCCAGCACCGTCGGCCGCACGGTGTCCGGCACCGCGGCGGTGGTGAAGCTCCAGGCGAAGGCCGCCGGCAGCGGGTTGCCCACGGTGTCGGCGACCGTCACGGCCAGTTCCGCGTGGTAGAGGGTATCCCAGGTCAGCAGGCTGTCGGGCGCCAGGGTCGCCATGAAGCCCACCGGGTCGTAGCTCACCGTCGCCGGCACCGGCGACCCGCCGTCCGGCGTCAGGGTGAAGCTCGCGGCGGTCAGGGTCGCCCCGTCGACGGCCTTGTTGAACGTCGCCGTCACCGCCGTGGCGACCGGCACGCCCGCCGCGCCGTCGGCCGGCGCGGTCGCCACCACCGAGGGCGGTGTCGAGTCCGTCGGCGCGTCGTAGCAGAATTCGACCTCGTCGATGACCGGGCTGTTGTGCAGGTCGTCCGTGGCCAGGACCGCCCGGTACTGGCCGTAGCGTCCGGGCGGGCTGGTCACGGCGGTCTTGTGGGGGGCGCTCCAGGCGGACCAGCTGCCGTCCGGCGTCGCGCTCTCGCCCGTGCGGGTCGCGAAATCGATGGAGGTGCCCGCCGGCGTGGCGCCTAGCCAGTGCAGGGCCGCCCAGGGGTTGCCCGGGGTCCCCGAGTCCACCACCGGCGACTCGTAGGTGCCCGGCGACGCCGTGTAGGGAGTCACCCGGATCCAGTCGATCTCGAAGGGCGAGTCCGAGTCGTTGGACTTGAAGAACGCCGCGTGCAGGGGCGCGGTCATCAGGATGTCGTTGTGGGAGGCCACCAGCACGCCGTCCACGTAGAAGTCGGCCCGGCCGTAGAGCCAGACGATCTTGAAGATGTGCCACTCGCCGTAGCTCGCGCCGGTGTCGATCGCCACCGTGGTGTGGTCGTACTGGCGCAGGCGCGCGGTGATCCGCTCCTGGCCGACCTGGTCGCCGGTCCCGGCGGTGCTGAACCAGGCGTACTGGCTGTTGAACTGGGTGCCGGAGCAGAGGCCGACGTCGACGAACTTGCTGCCGACGTAGAACTTGGCCCGGGCTTCGAGCACGACGCCGGGGCCCCAGGTCTGGGCCGTTTCCAGGGAGGAGATCAGCCCGGTGGAATCGATCCGCTGCTGCACGTCGAGGACCCCGTCGGTGATCACCGGGGTGTAGCCCGCCGGCTGGATCACGTTCCAGATCGGACCCAGGGTGGGGTCGGTGAAGTTGTCGCTCATGGGGGCCTGCAGGCGCACCTGTCCCGCCGCGGCGCCGTTGTTCACCTCGCTCACCATGGTGCCGGACTGCGTGCCGGCGGCGAAGTCGGCGGTGGACGTGGCGATCGCGCAGATGGGCTCGACCAGCCGGGTGGTGAACGTCCACACCTGGTCCTGGGCCAGGGGATTGCCCGCCAGATCGGTGACGGCGGTGGTGAGCCTCGCCTCGTAGACGGTGGCGTAGGCGAGTTCGGCGTCCGGTTCGAGGGTCGCCGCGAACTGGCCGGCGTCGTAGGTGACCGATGCCGCCACGGGGGAGCCGCCGCCCTGCGGGGTCAGGGTGAAGCTCGCGCCCGTCAGGGTCGCCGGATCCATGGCCTCGCTGAAGGTCGCCGTCAGCGGCCGCGTGGCCAGGACGTCCTCGGCGCCGTCGGCCGGGTCGGTCGCGACGACCGTCGGCGGCTCCACGTCCTGGGGCATGGTGGTGAAGGTCCAGGTCGCTTCGGCGCCGAGGGCGTTGCCGTCGGGGTCGGCGACGGTGGCGGCCAGGCGCGCCAGGTAGACGGTGGCGAAATCGAGGGGGGCCGACGGGGCCAGGGTCGCCGTGAAGCTGGTGGAATCGTAGGTCACGGTGGCCGGGACCGGCGAGCCTCCCTGCACCTCCAGGGTGAAGCCGCCGGCGTCCAGGGTGGCCGGGTCGACGGCTTCGTCGAAGGTGGCGGTCACCGCGGTGCCGACCACGATGCCCGTGCTGCCGTCCGGCGGCGACACGGCCGCCACCTGGGGCGGCGTGACGTCGGTCATCGTGTAGCAGACGGTGACGTCGTCGAGCACCGGGCTGGTCACCGGATCGCTGCTGGTCAGGTTCGCGCGGTACTGCAGGTAGCGCCCGGCGGGACTGACGACGGCGGACCCGCTGAGCCCCGCCCAGTCCGACCAGGTGGTGTCGACGGCCGCCGACTCGCCGCTGCGGGTCTCGAAGGCGACGGTCGTGCCCGCGGGCACGTCCCCCGTCCAGGTCAGCTGCGTCCAGTCGACGCCGGCGGCGCCGGCATCCAGGATCGACGATTCGAAACTGCCGGCGGGGCCGCTGTAGGGTGTGACGCGGACCCAGTCGACGGGCAGGGGCGAGGCCGAATCGAGGGACTTGTACATGGACGCGCGCTGGGGCAGGGTCAGGTTGACGCCCGTGCGGGTGTCCACCAGTTGGCCGTCGACCCAGAACTCGAGGGTGCTGCCCGACCACACGATGCGGAAGTCGTGCATCTCACCCAGGGACACGTTGGTCGGCACGTTCACCATGGACATGGACGAGTCGCGCACGCTGGTGTAGATCACGGGAAAGATGCCGTTGCCGGTGCCGCGCGTGCTGAAGTAGGCCCACTGGCCCGCCGTGGCCGTACTGGACGTGAAGCCGATGTTCACGAACTGGCTGCCGGCGTAGATGGCCGCCCGCATCTCGAGAACCACGTTGCCGCTGAAGGTCTGGCCCGATTCGATGGCCGAGGTCTGGTAATTGGTGTCGTCGCGTTCCTGCACGTCCAGGATGCCGTCGGTGATCACGGGCGTGTAGCCGCCGGTCGGCTCGGTGATCTGCCAGCCGGGGCCGAGGACCGGGTCGCCGAAGACGTCGTTCAGGGGCGACAGCAGGCGCACCTGTCCCCCCGTCGCCGTGTTGTCCTGTTCGCTGACCATGGTGTTGGCCAGGGCGCCGGCGGTGAAGTCGATCGTCGACGTCTGGGTATCGCACAGGATGGCCAGGGCGGCGGCGTCAGGCGGCGGCGCCGTCTCGCCGAAGGCCGTCAGGGGCATCCCCAGCAACAACAATACGAGCAGGAACCCGGGCACGAGCCGCTTCGCCGCGGTCCCGCCCCGACAGATCGGTGTCAAACCCAAGATATTCGCCTCCGTGGCACCATCGTGGCGGGATCGGGCCGGATCCCCGTTCCCGCTGCCTGCGGCCTTCGGCTCCGGGTTCCCTCCCCCCGTCACCTCGGCTCGGCTTCGTCGGCGGTCCCCATCCGGTATCCCCCAATCGCCGACGGGATAATTATACATCATATTTGAGGACAAATACGACATTATAAACAAGATTTTTTTAGCTGGATATACCCGCCGGATCAACCCGCTGGATCAAACGGTCATGGAGTTTCGATTCCGATCCGGCGGGTTCCGGTTCGCCGCTGCCCCCCGGCAACGACGGCCTGCTCATCGATCACGGTTCCCCAACATGACTGAAAGGTCATGTTAGCTGACATCGGCGCAAACCGCCGCTGGGATTTTTGCGAGCACCAGGGCGACATCCTCCGACACACACGGACCGGCCGCCGGAGCGGCCGGTCCGTCGTCGGGACGAGTGCGTGGGACGGGCTACCCCTCCAGCAGCCCCACCGACGCCTTCGGATCGATCAGCTTGATCTCCGGATGCTCCGGATTGGGCGTCGCGCCCTTCTCGATCAGGGCCCGCACCTGCACCGCCGTCAGGGACGGATCGATGGTGAACAGCTTGGCCGCCAGGTTCAGCACGTTGGGCGAGGCCATGCTGGTGCCCGACATCTTCATGGTGCCGCCGCCGGGCACGGTGCTCTCCACCTGGAAGCCGTTGGCGTAGATCTTCACCAGCCGGCCGCCGCTGGTGAACCCGGTGGGGTCGCCCGCCTGGTCCACCGCGCCGATGACCATCAGGTTGGGCAGGTCGAAGCTGCTGGGGATGACCACGTCGAACTCCACGTCGTTGTCGTCGTTGCCGGCGGCGGTGACGAAGAGGATGCCAGGCGAGTCGGTCATGGCCTGCTTCAGGCCGTCGCCCAGGATCGTGACCATCTGCTTGGCCAGGGCGGCCCGCTCGTCCGCGTTCGCCCCCACGCCGTTGGCCTCCAGCCCGCCCTCGATCTCCTTGAAGGTCCAGCCCCAGCTCATGTTGACGCAGCGCACGCCGGCGTCGCGGAAGTACTTCGCCGTGCGCACGTAGCCGTCGGCCATGCGCTTGGCCGTCTCCAGGGTCATGGCCTGGGGCGTGGAGTGGTAGTCGAACTCGATGCGCGCGCCCAGGATGCGGGCGAAGGGGTTGCCCCGGACCGCGATGCCCGACACGTGGGTGCCGTGCATGTACAGCCCGCCGAAGCTGAGGGACGTCATGAAGTCGCCCACCTGCGCCGGCTCCATGGTGGAGAGCTGCTTGCGCACGTTGGCCGCCGCGTCGCTGTCGATGGCGCTGCTCAGGTCCACGAACCCCTGCATGGAGCCGTACACCTGGTCCAGCTTGCCCTCCTGGTCGCCCAGGGGGTGCAGCATGCTGGTGTTGGGCCGGCCGTCCAGGTCGAAGGCGATGCCGTGGACGTCGTCGACGAAGCCGTTGCCGTCGTCGTCGGCGCCGTCGGCCTTCTCGCCGGCGTTGGTCCACATCCGCGCGCCGAACACGGCCGGATCGACCCCCGAGTCCCAGATGCCGATGACCACGGGCCGGTAGCCGGCGTCCGCGTCCAGGGTCACGTCCCGCGCCGTCCAGATGTCCTGCTTCTCGCGACTTGTTCCGCTCGATGGCCTCGCCGTAGACCCGGGCCACGACGGGATTCAGCGGCAGCACCGTGTCGATGGCGTAGCGCATGCCCAGGAGCTGGCCGGCCAGGTCGCTGTAGAGCGCGCCCATGGCGTCGGCCGCCGGGGCCAGCCGCGAGTCGATCATGCCGGTGATCAGGTTGGCGGACAGGAACTCGGCGCGGCCCTTGGCGCCCTTGACGGCGTCCTGCACCACGTTCCAGTCCAGGGCGGCCACGCGGGCGGTCAGCTCCTGCTCGAAGGCCGCTTCCAGGGTCGGCCTGGTCCGCGCCCGCGCCCACCTGTGCCTTGGCGGCGAACAGCGCCCGGCTGATCAGGGCGTTCATCTGGCGGGCCGCGTCCTTGTCCTCCAGGTCGCGCACCTTGTCGAACCAGGCCAGCGCCTCCTGGTCCCGGCCCTCCAGCAGGTCGCACAGGGCCAGGGCGCCGTACTTGCCCTGCAGGGTGGCCTCGTCGGTGATGTCGTAGGTGGCCAGGTCGCTCTCCAGGTCGGCCTTGTAGGCCTGCTCCAGCTTCTGCATGGCCGCCGGGTCGGCGAACATGGCGCTCACCGAGCCCTCCAGGGGATAGGTGTGCACCGGCAGGTCGTCCAGGGACTTGACGGCGATCTTGGCCGGAGCCTGGGCCGGCGGCGGCGGCGCGGCGGCCTCCGTCCGGGCGGCCGGCTGCGAGCCGGAACAGCCGACCAGGGCGACGAGGAGGGGCAGGAGGGCGGCCAGAGCGGCCCGGCGCAGGATCAGCATCACATCACGCTCCCAGCAGGGGTCTCGGGGACAGGGCAACCGGACGAAGATAGCCCCCGAACGCCGTCGACGCACCGGATTCCTGCGCGGATAAGGGTAAACCGCTGCCGATCCCTTCCGATAACGGAACAGAGTGCCCCGGACCCCCTCGGCTCCGGCTGTCCGGGGACCAGCACCGCATCGTGGTTTCTACTGGAGGAAGTGCATGTCCACGCGGCAGTTGCTGACCCCGACCACCGGCGTGCTGACGGTCCTGACCGTGGCCGCGCTGGTCGCCGTGGGCGTCACCTGGAGCCCGGAGGCCGGCGACGCCGGCGCCGTGGCCGTGACCGTGCACCAGCAGGAGCTGGTGGCGGACATGAATCGCCAGCTCGACGAACTGGTGGCCGCCGAGGACTTCCAGGCCGTCAACGCCGCCCGCGGCGCCCTGGGGCGCACCGTGGTCGCCTTCGACCGCACCCTGAACGCCCTGGTCCACGGCGGCGGCGCCGTGGGCGGGGACGGCCGCACCGTCCACCTCCACGCCGTCCAGAACAAGGACGGCCGCCGCGCCCTGTCCGCCGCCTCGGCCCTGTGGCTGCAGGTGGGCATGCCCCTGGCCGACCTGGCCGGCGGCGACTACTCCGTCTTCAGCGCCGCCGGGCAGCGGGCCCTCAAGGAACTGCGGGAGAGCACGCCCGAGCTGACCGCCAACCTGGCCGCCGCCGCGGCCGCCTGCGACGGCCGCACCGCCGGTCCCGACCGCGCCGCCATGGTGGCGCGCCTGCTGGCGGGCGCCTGCCTGCTGGCCCTGGCCGGAGCGGTGGCCCTGCGCCGCCGCGCCGCACGCCCGGCAGCGCAGGACGACGACGCGGCCGCCGACCACGGCCTGGCCCCCGCCGGCGCCGTCTCCCGCTACAGCGCCCGCCGGTCCGCCGCCCAGCCCGCGCCCGCCCCGCGGTCCGAGCTGCCGCCCCTGCCCTACAAGTCCCCCGTGGACTTCGAGGACGTCTCGGCCGCCGTGGACCAGCTGACCGTGGACATGAGCACCGTGGCCACCAGCACCGAGAAGATGCGCACGGCCATCGATTCGGTGGGCGTGGCCCTGCAGGGCATGCTCTACCGCCTGAACGACCTGGGCGACGACACCGCCGAGGGCTACCGCCTGGTGCGCGGCGCCAACAACGCCGCCGGCTTCACCGCCCAGGTGGCCGCCGAGCTGGCCGAGAGCGTCCGCGAGATGGCCGGCGTGGTGTCCCGGGTCAACCAGCTGGCCCAGAAGAGCCGCCACACCGCCGCGGCCATCGACCAGGAGGCCGAGCAGACCGGCCGCACCGGCGCCGCGTTCACCGACGCCGTCTCCGGCCAGGTCAAGACCTGGCCTCCCAGACCTCTCACGCCACCGCCGAGATCGAGCACACCATCTCCCAGATGCTCTCGCGCACGCGCGAGTACGAGGAGGCGGTGGCGCAGATCCTCAAGCCACGTCAGCGCCATCCACAAGGTGAGCCAGAACCTGGGCCAGGTGGTGCTCGATCCGCCGGCCAGCGCCGTGGTGGGACCGCCGCGGCCGCGCACCCGCGTGCTGGAGCCGGCGGCCGGGCCGGCGCGCCATCGAATCCGTGGCCACCGCCGAACCGGCGCCCGCTCCGGCCCCGGCCGTCTTCCGCCGATCGTCGACGAGGCCGACGAGGCCCCCGAGCCGACCCCGGCCGAGGTCGCCGAAGGACCGCCGCCGCCATCGAGGACGCAGCCGCCCCCGCGGCCGCCCTGGAGCCCGCGCCGGTGGCCGAACCCACGCCCCTGCCCGCCGAGCCGCCCTCGGACGAGATGCCCGCGTACACCAAGCCCGCGGTGACGTTCTCCCTGGACGATCACCCGGCCGATCGCGCCGCCGCCGGCCGAGCTGCCGGCCGCGGAGGCGGAGCCCGCGCCCGCGGCGGCCCGCACCAGCGTCTTCATGCTGAACCGGCCCAAGGTGCCCGATGGGGAGTCCCGGGCGCCGGTCGATCTGAACATTCCCGAGCCCGGCGCCCCGACAACGACACCGGCCGGCACCTTCGAGGCTTCGGTGGCGTCGGCCGCCGATGGTGCCGAGGCCCCGGCCGAGCCCGAGCCCGACCCGGAGGCCGCAGCGGCCGCCGCCCTGGACGCGGAGATCGAGGCCGAGTTGGCCGCCGAGGATCCCGTGGCCGAGGCGGCGGCGGAGCCCGTGGCGGAGCCCGCCCCCGCGCCCGCAGCGGAGGCAGAGGCCGAGGCCGCCGAGGAGCCCGCGGCCGCCGCCGAGGACGAGCCGGCGCCGGCCGCACCCAAGGGCAACATCTTCCTGCTGAACGACCCCAGCCAGACGCCGAAGCCGCGGGTGAGCGTCGGCAGCTGACAGCGCGACAACGCACCAATCCGGGCCGCGCCGCGCGGTCCGGATTCGTGTATCATGGGCCCCCGTCGACCCCAACCCCGGAGGACCCATGGACGCCGCCCAGTTCCGCCAGCACGGCCACGACCTGATCGACTGGATCGCCGACTACCTGGAGACCAACGAGGAGCTGCCGGTGATGTCCCGCAGCCGGCCGGGCGAGATCGCCGCGACGCTGCCCCGCTCCGCCCCCGAGGAGGGCGAGGGCATGGCCGCCATCCTGGCCGACTTCCGCCGCGACATCCTGCCCGGCGTGACCCACTGGAACCACCCGCGGTTCTTCGCCTACTTCCCGGCCAACAACAGCTACCCGTCCATCCTGGGCGAGCTGCTGTCGGCCGGTCTGGGCGTCAACGCCATGCTGTGGCAGACCAGCCCCGCGGCCACGGAACTCGAACAGGTCGTGATGCGGTGGCTGGCCGAGTTGGTGGGCCTGCCCGCGGGCTTCCACGGCTGCATCCAGGACTCGGCGTCCACCGCCACCCTGACCGCCCTGATCTGCGCCCGCGAGCGCAAGACCGGCTACCTGATCAACGACGAGGGTTTTGCCGGCGCCGACCGCCTGCGCATCTACACCTCGTGCGACGCCCACAGCTCGGTCATCAAGGGCGCGCGCGTGGCCGGCTTCGGCGACGCCAACGTGGTGCTGGTGGATGTCGATGGCGAGCGGCGGATGGATCCCGAGGACCTGGAGCGCCGCATCGAGGCCGACAAGGACGCCGGCCTGGAACCGTGCTGCGTGGTGGCGACGGTGGGCACCACCGGAACCACGGCCGTCGATCCCCTCGAACAGATCGGCCCCATCGCCGACGCCCACGGCCTCTGGCTGCACGTGGACGCGGCGCTGGCGGGCACGGCGGCCATCCTGCCTCAGATGCGCTGGATCTTCGCCGGCATCGGGCACGCCGACTCGCTGGTCTTCAACCCCCACAAGTGGATGTTCACCAACTTCGACTGCTCGGCGTGGTACGTGAAGGATCCGGTGCAGCTGCAGCGCACCCTGGCCATCGACCCCGAGTACCTGAAGACCAACCAGGACGCGGTCGTGCACAACTTCCGCGACTGGGGCGTGCCGCTGGGCCGCCGGTTCCGGGCGCTGAAGCTGTGGTTCGTGCTGCGCAGCTTCGGCGCGCGCCGCCTGCGGGAGATGGTGGCGGCGCACATCGCGCTGGCCAAGGAGTTCGCCGGGTGGATCGATGCCGCCGACGGCTGGGAGCGCACGGCGCCGACGCCCCTGAACACGGTCTGCTTCCGCCGGGCCCCCGCCGGCGCGGACCTGGAGACCTGCAACCGCCTGAACAAGGAGCTGCTGGACCGGATCAACGCCGAGGGCACCATCTACATCACCCTGACCAAGCTGGACGGGATGACCACGCTGCGGCTGGCGATCGGGCAGACCAGGACCGAGCGGCGGCACGTGCGAGGAGGCCTGGGCGGTGCTGCAGCGGGTGGCGGCGGAGATGTCGGAGTCCTCTTGACGGCCGATTGGGCGCTCGGCTAGGATGCCGGAGTCGGTTTGTCCTTTTTCCAGATGGAGGTCGACCATGCGCAAGTTCCTACCTCTTCTCGCCCTGGTTCTGGTATTCGCGATCGGTCTCTCGGTGGGCTACGACGCTCCGCAGGCCAACGCGGCCGGCATTTCCAACTGCTACTACACCTGCGGCTGCAACGGCATCGCCATCAAGTGCTGCGTCACCTCGTACGGCATCGTCTGCAAGTCCGTGAAGAACGCGCCCATCAGCTGTCCCCAGATCGCCGACTGCTGAGCGGTCCCACCGCGACAGCAGGTTGACTGGAGGGCGTCCCGCGGCCGTAGGGCCCGGGACGCCTTCGCCGGCAGGAAACGTCCGGGAGGTGCGGTGTGAAGATCCTGCGATCGGTGGGGTGGCTGGTGCTCGTCTTCGCGGTGGGCGTCGGCGGCGTGTTGGTGGGAACCAAGTTGCGCGACAAGACCTCGACCCCGGCGGCCGAAGCCCTGCCCCCGGAGCTGGCCCTGCCCAAGCTGCCCTTCGCCGAGCCGTTCCCCGACGTCGCCCTGGCCGACGCATCCGGCCACGCGGTCCAAACGCGCGACCTGCTGGGCCAACAGGGCGGCGTGGTGCTGTTCATCGACCTGGAGTGCTCCCCTTGCACCGCCGTGGTGCAACGCTGGCAGACCGCCCTCGACCACGGCGACATCCAGCCCGGCCAGGTCTGGGGCGTGTGCTACTACCCCCGCGCGATGATCGCCGACTACGCGGACGAGCACCACGTGACCATCCCCATCTACAGCGACACCCTGCAGGTCTTCCGCAGTGACTTCGGCATCGAGCACTTCCCGCTGGCGGTCACCGTGGGCGGCTCGGGCCTGGTGCGACGGCGCAGCTACGACTCGGTGTCGGCAATCGATTTCGGGGAGCTGGCGCGGGACCTGGAGCGGTGAGGGGGCAACGGCGGCCGGCGCACTTGAGGGATGGTGCCGCCCAGGGAGGTCTTCTGCATTGGGCTCGACCACGTGCGGATGGGATCATTGTTGACGATGGCGTGGATGCGCGCCCCGGATTTATCCCCGCACCCGCCCACAATCGCGCTATAGTGGACTCGTCAACTCCAGAAACCGCCCCAGCGTGCGAGGTGCCTCCATGTCCGTCCGCCGCGTCCTGTTCGTGCTCGCCGTGATGATCCTGCCGGCCCTCGCTCTCGCCGTGCCGTCCCAGCTTCCGGCCACCGTCCCCCACGGCATCCTCACCGACCGGGTGCTGCCCATGGCGCACCTGGACGCCCTGGACGGCAGCCCGACCGCGCCCGCCGCCACGGCCGGCCGCTGGCGCCAGACCCTGTTCGAGCTGCAGCGCTCCGCCGACAAGGCCCTGGGCTGGCCCTCGCCGCGGCAGGTGCAGAACAGCCGCCCTGGCCGCCGTCCCCCGCGCCGACGTCCCGCTGGGCCTGATCCACGCCCGCTACGACCGCCTGGACGCGGCCGGCAACCCCCGGCCCGCCGAGGTCCTGGCCCTGGGCGCCCTGCGCGACAAGCTGTACGACGGCGCGGCCACCGGCCTTCGTCCTGGACCCGGCGCGCGTCTTCACCCACGACGCCGCGGCCATCACGCGCATGACCCTCGATCCCGGCGACGGCGGCGGCCCGCGTCCGCTGCAGCCCGGCCGCCCGCTCGCCGGCCGCCTACGCCGCCACCGGCCCCAAGACCCTGACCCTGACCGCCACCCTGCGCCGACGGCCGCACCCTCACCGCGCGCGCCCAGTTCGACGTCGTCGCCCTGGCCACCCCCGCCCCCGACGACACCCTGGCACATCACCGCGTCGGTGGCCTACGACGGCGCCGTCGCCTCGGGCCAGGCCTACGTGCTGCGGGCGCCGGGCCACGCCGCCATCACCAACCCGGTGGTGGTGGTCGAGGGCTTCGACCTCGACAACAGCATGGACTGGCCCGTGCTGTACGAGCTGCTCAACCGGGAGAACCTGCTGGAGGACCTGCGCGCCGACGGCTTCGACGCCGTGGTGCTGGACTTCACCGAGGCCACCGAGCCCATCCAGCGCAACGCCTTCGTGCTGACCGAGCTGCTGGACGCAGATCGATGCGCGGCCTGCCGCCGGGCGCCACCGTCGGCCTGGTGGGCGCCAGCATGGGCGGCCTGGTGTCGCGCTACGCGCTGGCCTGGATGGAGAACGAGGGCATCGATCCGCGTGTGCGCACCTGGATCAGCTTCGACGCGCCCCACGGCGGCGCGAACATCCCCCTGGGGCTGCAGCACTGGCTGCAGTTCTTCGCCGGCCAGTCCACCGACGCCGCTTACCTGCTATCCCGCCTGGATACCCCGGCCGCGCGGCAGATGCTGCTGTACCACCACGCGGCCACCAGCGGCAGCACGGCCGCGCCCGACCCCCTGCGCGCCGCCTTCCTGGCCGACCTGGCCGCGGTCGGCGACTGGCCCACCGGGCCCCGCAAGGTGGCCGTGGCCAACGGCAGCGGCACGGGCCAGACCCAGGGCTTCGGGCCCGGCGCCCAGCTCATCGACTACACCTACCGCAGCTTCCTGGTGGACATCGACGGCAACGTCTGGGCGGTGCCCGACGGCGGCGCGGCCCAGACCGTATTCTACGGCGGCATCAACGAGATCTGGCCCCTGCCCGACACCTACCAGACCATCGCCGTGGGCGGCACCCTGGCCTGGGACGGGGCGCCGGGGGGCTCGCGCGCCTCCATGGCCCAGATGGACACCACCGCCGTGCCCTACGGCGACATCGTCGCCCTGCACGACAGCCACTGCTTCATCCCCACGGTCAGCTCGCTGGCCATCGCGGGCGCGGGGCCCTTCTACGACGTCGCCGGCGATGCCGACCTCCTGGCCCACACGCCCTTCGACGCCGTGCACTGGCCGACCGCGAACCAGGAGCACATCGCCATCACCCCCGAGAACAAGGCCTGGTTCGTGAGCGAGTTGGAGGCCGGGCTGGCCGACGCGGGCGACGTGCCCACGGTGGCGGCGGACGGGCCGCGGCTGCTGCCGGCGGCGCCCAATCCCTTCAACCCGCGCACCACCCTGCGCTTCGCCCTGGCCGCGCCCGGCCGGGCCAGCCTGCGGGTGTACGACCTGGGCGGCCGCCTCGTGCGCACCCTGGTGGACGGACCCCTGGACGCGGGCTGGCACGAGGCCGTATGGTCGGGCCGGGACGACCGGGGCCGCAGCGCCGGCGCCGGCGTCTACTTCGTGATGCTGAGCGCCGACGGCGCCCGGCGGGCCGGGAAGATCACCCTGGCCAAGTAGCCGGCCCGAACCCGGAGGATGATCATGAGGATGCTCGCCGTGGCCTTCCTGGCGGCCGCCCTGGCGGTCCCGGCCGCGCCGGCGGTCGCCGCCGTGCCCGCCGCCGCCGACCTCTGCGCACCGAACGTGGTCTCCTCCCGGGAGATCCCGGCCGACGAGTTCAACGCCCGCGCCGCCATCGCCCTCTCCGAGGACGAGCCCTGGGCCAGGAACCCCGTGGAGACGGCCCTCACCTTCCTGCGCGAGCGGCACGGCCTGACCTGCGACACCACCTGCCTGCTGGTGGACAAGACGCCGCCGGTCGAGGGCTGCGAGAAGGTGCGGGTCACCGTCGTCCGGGACGGGTTCGCCGACGACTCCATCGGCGGCGACTGGACGCGGATCGACCTGCTGGCCGCCGGCGAAGGCTGGACGGTGGTCGAGGCCCGCACGGCCCAGCGCTGCCGGCGGGGCCCGGACACCACCACCTACACGGCCGAGCCCTGCCCCTGAGCCCGGGAGCCGGTCGGGGGCGGCCCGCCGCCGCCCTTGACCGCGCCCCCCGCCGCGCCTACCCTCCACCCCCATGGACACCACCGCGCCCCACGACAAGTCCCTCGAGGACGTCCACGCCAGCGTCTCCACCCGCCATCCCGGCATCTGGCGGCGCATCTTCGCGTTCGCCGGGCCCGCCTACCTGGTCAGCGTGGGCTACATGGATCCCGGCAACTGGGCCACCGACCTGGAGGGCGGCTCGCGGTTCGGCTACGCCCTGATCTGGGTCATCCTCATGTCCAACCTGATGGCGGTGCTGCTGCAGACCCTGGCCGCGCGCCTGGGCATCGTCACCGGCAAGGACCTGGCCCAGGCCTGCCGCGCCGAGTACTCGCGGCCCGCCAACTTCGCCCTGTGGATCCTGTGCGAGATCGCCATCGCCGCCTGCGACCTGGCCGAGGTGCTGGGCACCATCCTGGGCCTGAACCTGCTGTTCGGCATGCCGCTGCTGTGGGGCGCGCTGGTGACGTTGTTCGACACCTTCCTGCTCCTGGCCATCCAGCGCCTGGGCATCCGCAAGATGGAGGCCTTCATCCTGGGGCTGATCAGCATCATCGCCATGGGGTTCGTGGTGAACCTGTTTTTGGCGAAGCCCGACTGGGGCGCCGCGGCGGGCGGCCTGATCCCCGAGCTGCCGGCCGGCGCCCTCTACGTGGCGCTGGGCATCATCGGGGCCACCGTCATGCCCCACAACCTGTACCTGCACTCGGCCCTGGTGCAGACCAGGCAGGTCTCCCACTCGGTCGACGCCAAGGCGACCGCCTGCCGCTACAACTTCATCGACTCGGTGGTGGCCCTGAACCTGGCCTTCTTCGTCAACGCGGCCATCCTGGTGCTGGCGGCGGCGGTGTTCTTCCGCGAGGGCATCGTCGTGACGGAGATCCAGCAGGCCCACCACATGCTGGACCAGCTCGTGGGCTCGCGCGTGGCGCCCACGGCCTTCGGCATCGCCCTGCTGGCCGCGGGGCAGAGCTCCACCCTGACCGGCACCCTGGCCGGCCAGGTGGTGATGGAGGGCTTCGTCCGCCTGCGGCTGCGGCCCTGGCTGCGCCGGCTGGTGACGCGCTCGCTGGCGCTGGTGCCGGCCGTCATCGTCATCTCCATCTCGGGCGACCGCGGCACCTACAGCCTGCTGATCCTCAGCCAGGTGATCCTCAGCCTGCAGCTCCCGTTCGCCATCGTGCCCCTGGTCCACTTCACCAGCGACCGCACCAAGATGGGAACCTTCGCCAGCGGCGCCGTCGTCCGCGGGCTGGCCTGGCTGACCGCGGCGCTCATCGTCGGCCTGAACGGCAAGCTGGTCTGGAACGAGATCGGCTCCTGGGCCACCGACGGCGCGCCGGCACCCCTGGTGGCCCTGGCGGTGGCGGGAGCGGCGGCGCTCGCCCTGTTCCTGGTCTACATCGTGCTGCACCCCCTGCTGCGCCCGGGCCGGATCTGGGAGGAGGTGCGCGACCGCACCAGCGCCGCGGGCATCGTCGAACGCATCGCCAGCCGGCCCGCCAGGAACATCGGCGTGGCCCTGGGCCGCGACGACGGCGACGCGGTGGTGGTGAGCCAGGCGTTGACCGTGGCCCAGGCGGAGAAGGCGCTGCTGACCCTGATCCACGTGGTGGACTCGGTGCCGGCCCAGGTCTACACCGAGAACGTGTACGACGCGCACACCCGCGACGACGAGCAGTACCTCATGGACATCGCCGAGGAGATCCGCGCCCTGGGCGTGGCGGTGGAGATCGAGCTGCTGCACGGGGATCCGGTTCGCGAGCTGGCGGCGTTCGCCACGCGGCAGGGCCTGGACATGCTGGTGATGGGCTCCCACGGCCACCGCCTGCTGGGCGACCTGCTCTTCGGCCAGACGGTCGATCCCCTGCGGCACAAGGTGGACATCCCGGTGCTGGTGGCGCGCTGATCCCTCAGAGACCCAGGTAGCTGCGCCGCACCTCGTCGCTGCCCGCCACCTCCTGGGCCGGCCCCTGCATGCGCACCCGACCCTCCGCCATGACGTAGGCGTGGTCGGCCAGGGCCAGGGCCAGGTGGACGTTCTGCTCCACCAGCAGCACCGTCAGGCCGTCGCTCCGCAGCTGTTTCAGCACCCGGAAGAGCTGCTGGGCCAGCACCGGCGCCAGCCCCAGGGACATCTCGTCGATCATCAGCACCTTGGGGTCGGCCATCAGGCCGCGGGCCAGGGCCAGCATCTGCTGCTCGCCGCCCGACAGGGTGCCCGCCTTCTGGCGCAGGCGCTCCTTGACGCGGGGGAAGTAGGTGAAGACCTGCTCCAGGTTGCGGGCCTTGTTCCGCGCGGCGCGGCGCGAGTAGGCGCCCATCTCCAGGTTCTCGGCCACGGTCATGTCGGCGAAGAGCTGGCGGCCCTCGGGCACCAGCACCAGGCCCCGCTCGGCCTTGCCGTGGGCGGGCAGGCGGGTCACGTTCTCGCCGTCGAAGATCACCTGGCCGGCGTGGGGCCGCAGGGTGCCGGCCACCGCGCGCAGGGTGGTGGACTTGCCGGCGCCGTTGGCGCCCACCACGGTGGTCAGGCTGCCCTCGGCCACCTCCAGGTCCACGCCCCACAGCACCTGCACCTCGCCGTAGCCGGCGACCAGGTGCTGCACCGAAAGCAATACGTCGCTCACGAGTTCTCCATCAGTTTCCGGGCCAGGTCGGGGTCGCCCAGGTACGCCTCGATCACGCGGGGGTCCTTGGCCACGGCCCCGGGCAGGCCCTGGGCCAGCACTTCGCCGAAGCTGAGGACCACCACCCGGTCGGACAGGTTCATGATGGCCTGCATCAGGTGCTCGATCATGAGGATGCCCAGGCCCCACTCGTCGCGGATGCTCCGGATCACCTCGATCATGCCGGACACCTCGGTGGGGTTCAGCCCCGCCAGCACCTCGTCCAGCAGCAGCAGGCGCGGCCGGCCCGCCAGGGCGCGGGCCACCTCCAGGCGCTTCTTGCCGCCGATGGTCAGGTTGCTTGGCCAGCACCAGGGAGCGGTCCTCCAGGCCCACGGACTTGAGCACCTCCATGGCGCGGTGGTGCGCGTCGGTCAAAGCCGAGCTTCTCGGCCCCGAAGCAGGCGCCGACCACCACGTTGTCCAGCACCGACATCTCCGCCAGGGGCCGCACGATCTGGTGGGTGCGGGCCAGGCCCTTGCCCACGATGCGGTAGGGCGGCTGCCCGGTGACGTCCTCGCCCATCAGCGTCACCGTCCCCTCGTCGGGAGGGATGGCGCCGCTGATCAGGTTGAACAGGGTGGTCTTGCCCGCCCCGTTGGGCCCGATCAGGCCCAGGATCTCGCCCTCGGCCAGGTCCAGGGACACGTCGTTGACGGCGTGCACGCCGCCGAAGTGCTTGCCCAGGCCCCGGACTTCCAGCAACGCCGTCATTCCAGCACCCTCCGCAGCCACGGCCAGCGGTCATGGAGCCAACCCACCAGCCCGCGCGGCGCGAACAGCACGATGACCAGCAGCAACGCGCCGGCGATGATCAGGTGGAAGCTGCTGAAGGTGGGCGAGGTCACCAGGTAGCCGCGGAACTGCTCGTAGGCGAAGCCGCCCACCGCGGCGCCGGCGACCGTGCCCTGGCCCCCCAGCATCATCATGACGATGGCCTCGATGGACAGGGTCAGGTCGAAGGCCTGGTCCGGCTGGACCACGCCGTTCTTGTAGAAGTAGAGCACGCCCGGCCAGGGCCGGCACCACCGACGACAGGGCGTAGACCGCCGCCTTGTAGCGCGGCGCATCCACGCCCAGGGCCATGGCCGCGTCCTCGTCCTCCCGGATGGCGAACAGGCCCAGCCCGAAGCGCGACCGCTTGACCGCGTACGAGCCCAGCATCGACGCCAGCAGCAGCCCGATCATCAGCGAAGTAGACCACCCACAGGGCCGTGCCCGGACCGCCCAGCGCCTTGTAGGCGGTGAAGGGCAGGTACATGCCCGTCGAGCCGCCGAAGGGCCCGAAGTTGGCGGTGAACGCCTTGGTGGCCTCCACCACGCCGATGGTGGCCAGGGCGAAGTAGGCCCCGCGCAGCCGCAGGATGCCCCGGCCCGCCAGCAGGGTGAGCGCGCCCGACCACCGCCGCGGCCGCGGCCATGGCCGGGCCCAGGGGCCAGCCCAGCACGCTGATGGCGTAGAGGCCGATGGTCCCCCCCAGCCCGAAGAAGATGATGCTGCCGAAGTTCACGTAGCCGGTGTAGCCGGTCATCAGGTTCAGGTTCAGGGTCAGGATCATGTAGACGGCGGCCAGGAACAGGCTCTCGCGCGGCGCCGATGCCGCCGACGGCGGGGGCGACCGCGAAGGCCGCCCCCGTCGCCAGGACGATCCAGAAGAACGGCCGTCTCACCATCAGTCCGCCCCTCCGCGCGGCCGTAGCAGTCCCGCCGGGAACGCCACGAGGATCAGGACGAACAGGCTGAACTCGATGACCGGCGTCCAGCTCACGGGCACGAACGGGCTGACCGCCCCCTCGATGCAGCCGAGCAGCAGTCCGCCCAGCAGCGCGCCGGCCGGGTTGCCCAGGCCGCCGAGCACGGTGACCACGAAGCTCTTCAGCTCGTAGCCGCCGCCCGAGAGGATGGTGAAGGGGAAGAGGGTGGCGATCAGGCCCCCGGCCGCATGGCCGCGACGGCGATGCCGATGCCGAAGGCGTTGGCCAGGGTCCGCACCGAGGGGATGCCCATGAGCTCGGCCGCCTCGCGGTTGCTGGCCACGGCGCGGATGGCCTTGCCCGGGCGGGTGAAGCTCATGAAGAAGTAGAGGACCGCCGCGATGACCAAGGCGATCACCGCGGCGAGGATGTGGTTGCCGGGGATGGTGTACCCGCCGAGCCGGACGCCGGGCAGGTGCACCTGGACGTTGTAGGGGCTCGTGCTCCAGAGCGGCCGTGCCCAGGCCCACCACGACCATGCTGACGGCGAAGGTCGCCAGCAGGCTCATGAGCTCGGCGCGGCCGATGACCCGGCGCACCGCCACCCAGAAGACCCCGACCCCCAGCAGGAAACCGAGACCGCCCGCCACGGGCACCGCCAGGTACGGTTGCAGGCCGAGCTCTGGAGACAGCAAGTACACGGCGAACATGCCCAGCGCGATCATGGCGCCGTGGGCCAGGTTGATGACCTTCATGACGCCGAAGATCAGGGTCAGGCCGATGGCCGCCACGCCGTAGACGGCCCCGAGCAGGAGGCCGTTGATGATCGACACGAGGATGCCCATGGCCGCCCCTCTAGCGCTGATGGGGAACATCAGGGGCGCGGTGACTGGCCGCCTTCGGCCAGACCACCTGCTTGTCGAGCTTGCCCTGGGCGTCCTTCTGCCACTGGGCCAGCACCATGTCGTGTCCGGTCTGCAGCCCGTGCTGGGCCGGTCTCCGGCGCGAACTTCAGGTGGCCGTAGAAGATGGTCGCGTCCATCGCCGTTGAGCACCGCGGCCACCTTGTCGGTGTCCAGGCTGCCCGGCCTGCTCGATGGCGTGCTGCAGGACCAGGCCGGCGGCGTAACCGCCGGCGGCGTGGTAGCCCGGGCAGCTCGCCGAAGCGCGCCTGGTACGTCGGCGGTGAACTCGGCCGGCGTGGGCCCGAAGTCGGGCGTGAAGGCCGCCTGGGGCTCCCACTGGGACGGCACCGACACGCCGAGGGCCGCGTCGCCCAGGTCGGCGAACTTCGGGGCGTCCGGCGCCACCAGCAGGCAGATCATCTTCATGTTCATCTTCTGCTCGGCGCAGCTGGCGCGCCAGGGTGCTGCCGTCGGCGAAGTGCCCGCCGCCGATCAGCGACCGTCGCGCCCGAGGACACGACCTTGTTGAGGATCGGGCTGAAGTCGGCGGTGGCCGGGTCGTAGGACTCGTCGATGACGACCGGCAGGCCGATCTTCTGCCGCGTGGGCCTTGGCGCCCTTGGCGGCCGCCTGGGAGAAGCCGTCGTTGGAGTAGATCAGCGCGACCTTGGCGCTGCGGATCCTTGGACTTGGCGGCGTCGAGCGCGCTGGCCAGGTAGTGGTCCGCCGGC
Source organism: Candidatus Krumholzibacteriia bacterium (assembly GCA_963825035.1). Taxonomy (GTDB): domain Bacteria; phylum Krumholzibacteriota; class Krumholzibacteriia; order LZORAL124-64-63; family LZORAL124-64-63; genus JACZKN01. The sequence goes on from CAWGRT010000018.1 coordinate 80,408, forward strand.
GTGTACATCTGGAAGAGGTACTGGTTGCCCAGGGTGTAGGTCTTTCCCTCGGCCGCACCGGTGGTGATCATGATCTTGCCGTACTGCTCGGAGATGATCGCCGCCGTGGCGGTCAGCCCGGAGGAGTAGGGGCTGAACAGGAAGTCGGCTTGTCCGAGGTGACGAGCTTGGCGTAGAGCTCCTGCACACGGTTGGAGATGGACTGGTCGTCGTAGGTGACGAATTTCACCGTGTACTTCTGTTGCCGACCTTGATGCCGCCCGCGGCATTCACCTGGTCGCGCCAGAGCTCGAAGCCGTGGAGCTGGGGAACCGAGTCCGCGTTCAGGCGACCCGTCTGCGACGCCGTGAAGCCGATGGCGATGTCCTTGGCGGAAGCGGGCTGGGAAACCGAGCAGGATCCGACGGAGCAGAGACGAACAGCGCAACCATGAGCGTCTCATGGCCAGCCGCCTTTCATTTTGAAGTCTCTCCCCCGGGGTGATCGGCGCACAAGTTAAGGGAACTCGCAACCGTGTCAATCGCCGGGGAGGGGATGCGTCGGCGCGGCGCAACGCGGCGCGACCCCCGCCGGACGCGCGAAGGCCCCGCCGGCGTGCCGGCGGGGCCTTCGTCCATGAGCGCTCAACCCGTTGCTAGGACGTCGTCTTTTCCCAGCGCTTGCTGCTGCTGACCAGTCCGCTGGCGGCGATCAGCGCCAGCACGCCGAGCGCGAAGATGTAGACCCACGACGGCACCTTGGCGGCGTCGCCCTGCGCGTAGCTGTGCAGCCCCACCAGGAAGTAGTTCACGCCGAAGTAGGTCATCACGACCGAGCCGATGGCGGCCGTCGCCAGGGCGGCCGACAGCCAGGCCGACTTCATCTTCGGGATGAAGCGGAAATGCAGCACCACCGCGTAGACCAGGATGGTGACCAGCGACCAGGTCTCCTTGGCGTCCCAGCCCCAGTAGCGGCCCCAGGACTCGTTGGCCCAGACGCCGCCCAGCAGGGTGCCCACCGACAGCAGGCCCAGGCCGGTGACCATCACGTGGTAGTTGATGTTGTCCAGGGTGCGGATGGCGTCCTTGACGTTGTCGCGGCCCGGCGCCTTGAGCATGTACAGGATCAGGATCAAGCGCCCCGATCAGCGCCGACAGCCCCAGGAACCCGTAGCTGGAGGTGATGATGGTCACGTGGATGTTCAGCCAGTAGCTGACCAGCACCGGCACCAGGGGGCCGATGGCCGGGTCGAAGGTCGACAGCATCGACACGCCCAGGATCACCACCGTCAGCAGGCCGCCCAGGCCCGCGGGCACGCCCATGCGGAAGACCAGCTCGAAGATCAGGCCCGCCAGGGCCACGGCGATGCTGATGAACAGCAGCGACTCGTGGCCGTTGGAGATGGGGATGCGCCCCGAGGCGATCCAGCGCAGGATGTAGGCGGTAGACCTGCATCAGAATGGCGAGGGCGTACAGCCCCACGCCGATGGTGTAGAACGGGTTGCGGAAGCTGAGGCGCGCGCCCCTGTTGCGGAACAGGTTCCAGACGTACACGGTCATCAGGATGCCGAAGGCGCCCAGGAACGGCACCATCGCCCACTAGAAGAGGTGGCCGCGGTTGTAGCAGCAGCTCCGAGTCCATGCGCGCCTTCGAGGGGATGACCTTGGCGCCGAACTAGTGCTGCACCGCGTCGGTCTCGTTGATGCCCGTCATGATCAGCTGGTTGCTGCCGGAGCGGATGCCCTGGGCCAGGTCGTCGTAGGCCTTCTGGTAGCGCTGGGCCTGGTCGGCGTTCAGCTTGGGGAGCACCGTCTCGATGTCCTGCCAGGTGTGGTTCGGCGTCGCCCGGGATCGGGTACATGCGCAGGGACGCGCCGCGGAAGGTGTGGTTCAGCAGGTTGGCGCGCTCGTCGAAGCTGATGAGCTTGCGCTGCAGCTTGGTGCGCTCGCGGTCCGGCGTGCGGTGGGCGTCGTCCACGGCCTCGGACAGCTCGTAGTGGCCGCTCTCGTCCACCAGGCTGGCCAGGGAGACGTGGGTGACCGACTGGTCGGCACGCCCAGCAGGTCCTTCAGGCCCGGGAAGCGCACCGCGATCAGCGGCTTGTCCCACCAGAAGGACGGGTTCAGCGACCAGCTCAGGTACTGGTCCACCGGGTTGTGGTGGCCCTGCCGGTTGCTCTTGGAGATCTTCATGACCATCTCGCGGGCCAGGGTGTCCAGGGGCTTCATGCGGCCGCGGAAGTCCTGGATGATCAGGCGGCTGGCCGCCTCGCGGGCCGGGTCGGACAGGGTCACGAGCCCGGTGGTCGGCCGCGTGGACGTGGCCGTCGTCGGCGCGTGGGCGTCGCTCGCCGGTCTGGGCCACGGCGCCGCCGGTCCAGGCCAGGGCCAGGAGCCGCCGCCAGGGCCAGGACGACGGTCATCCGGGAGGCCTCGTCCGCCTCGGCCGCGCTGCGCTTGCGCTTCGGCCACAGCAGATCCTTGGCCAGGATCAGGATGAAGCCGACGGAGATCAGCATGTATCCGAAGTAGGTCGGCCACTTGCCCGGATCGTGGTTCACCGACAGCACGGTGCCCTTGCGGTCCGGATCGTAGGACGACTGGAAGTGCTTGCTTCCGCGGTGGGTCAGCGGGTGGTTCATGTAGATGTGCACCTTCCTGCCCTCGATGCCCAGCCCCGGGTCGTCGAGCGTCACGTAGCTCTCGTACGTCGCGGGGTTGTCGCTGCCCGGATAGGTCTGCAGGACGAAGTCGTCCAGGTGCAGGCTGTAGGGCAGCGGGATGCGCACGGGGCCGAACTGCAGGCGGATCCGCTGGCCGTCCAGCGTGACCGGCTCGGCGTTGCGGTCGTGCTTCACGCACACGGCGCTGGCCTCGTTGCCCTGGCCGTCCCGGATGACCAGGCGTGCCGCCGCGGGGGCGTTGGTGTCGTCGCTCAGGGCGGGAGCCGAGACCACCGAATGCCACACTTCGACCGGCACGAACGCGAAGTTCTCGACGCTCGTTGCGGTACAGGACCGAGGGCTGCAGATCGAACACGGTGCCCGGCCGGGATCTCCGCCTCGTCCTGGGTCGTCATGTCCATCGTCTCGAGATCGAAGGACGCCCGCGCGCGCACGCCGGTGCCGCCGCCGGGGCGAACTCGATCCCGCTGCTGACCTGGTAGATGAGGTCCAGGTCGGCGAAGTCCTCCTCGCCCCCGCTGTGTCCGACATGCTGAAGTCGGGATGGTGGGCGAAGAGGATCCGCTCGCCGGTGCTTCCCGTCGGGGGAGACGATGGCGAGCCGGATCATGGGGTTGCGCAGCGGCCCTCGGCGGAGGACGGCGCGCCCACCTTGAAATCGGTCTGCAGCTCGGTGACGGTGAAGGTCCAGCCCGCGCACTCGTGGGCGCCGTCGGACGGGCCAGATCACCGGGAAGTCGCAGTTGTTGCCGTCGGAGTGGATGCGCACCTCGCCCAGGCGCGACGCCGACGCCATGGCGCCGCTGAAGTCGCCCGTCAGGAACTTGGCGTCGACGCCGCCGATGGTGCCGTTCTGCCCCGCCTCCAGGGTG
>CAWGRT010000019.1:0-273877 GCA_963825035.1 Candidatus Krumholzibacteriia bacterium
GATGAATTGCCTCGCCGCCACGACGAGGACGCCATCCTCGCCCAGAACATGTCGAAGGACCTGCTGGCCCAGGGCATCTACTGCATCGGCTTCAGCTTCCCGGTGGTGCCCCGGGGCCAGGCGCGCATCCGCCTGCAGGCCTCGGCCGCCCACACCGACGCCCACGTGGACCGTTGCCTGGAGGCCTTCGCGGTGGTGGGCCGCAAGCACGGGGCCATCTGACCGTCGGCGTTGCCGTCGCCCCGCACGAATCCCCGTGGCAACGCGGGGATTCGTGCTATATTCGAACCGGCTGCAAGGCACCGGGGAGGTGGCTGGGAGCAGCGGAGTTGGGTGTGGAGTCGACCACCCGGCGGCGGGTCGGGCTCGTCGCGGCCATCGCCGAGGAACTGGGCCTGATCCGGGCGGACACGGAGCAGGTCGCGGCGGATTGTGCCCAGCTGGACGCGCTCCTGGGCCCGACGACCGATCGGGCCGGGCTGACCGCCCTGCGCCGCCTGGCCCGGGCCGCGGCCGCGGCCGACGCCACGGCCGCCGCCCCCGTGCTCGATCTCCTGTTTGCCCGTCTGCCCGCCCTGGATCATCCCTGGAACCTGATCGCGCCCCTGCTGGCGGCCGAGGACGACGACCTGGCCGCCGCCTGCCTGGACCGGGTGGTCGACGCCGTGGCCGCCGGTCGCCTGCCCCTGGACCGCCGTCTGCTGCAGGCGGTGGCCGACCGGCTGGGGGCCGCCGATCCCGATGCCGTCGCCGGGAACGATCCCGCGGACGATCCCGTCCTGGCCGCCGCCGCCCGCCTGCTGGCGGACGGGGACGGCGGCCGCGCGGGGCTCGAGGGCATCTTCCTGGACGACCGCGATCCCCGGCTGCGCACGTTGGCGGCGCGGCTGCTGGACCTGGCCGGCGAGCCCGCGTCCGCCCCCCTTGCCCGCGCCTGCCTGGGCGCGGCGGGCCACGCCGTCCTGGCGCCCTACCTGCAGTACACCCGCGCCGGCTGCGCCGACCTGCTGGCCCTGGTCGGCGGCGGTTGCCTGGACCCGGCGGTGGTGCCGTCGCTGCAGGCCGCCGAGTCCCGCTGGGGCGCGCCCCTGGTCCGCCAGCTGGTGGCCGAGCTGGGCTGGGAACGCGTCAACCGCGGCCTGGAGGTGCGCCACCGGGTGGAGGTCACCGTGCCCGGCCTGCCGCCGGCCCATCTGCCCGCGGACCAGGCCGAATTGCTGGCGCAGGCCGGCGGCGTGGTGCCGGGCCCGGCCCGCCTGCTGGCGGTGGCCCGGGGTGCGGCCGCGGCGCCGGCCCGCACCCGCGCCGCAGCCCGCGACCCGGTGGACCGTTTCCGCCGCCTGAACAACACCCACGCCGAACTGCTGGCCGAGATCCTGGACGTGGCGCCCCTGGTGCCCGCGAAGGCGCGGCGCATCCTGGCCGCCATGGACCGGGTGGTGGCCGACTACGTGGCCCTGTTCGCCGGTGCCAGCGACGAGTGTGCCGTGTTGCCGGAGGTCTGGTCGGGCCTGAAGGAGCGGATCCTGGCCGCCGCGGCCGGCTGGCAGGACGACCGGCCCCTGCCGGCGGAACCGACCCGCCTGGTGCAGATGTTCGAGGATCCCCCCAACATCGGCGGCGTGCGCACGGTCCACGGCCTGAAGCGCTACCTGCACCAGAAGGGGCTGAAGCTGGGCTTCGCCCTGGTGGACACGGCCCAGGCCCCCAACCGCACCATCGACCTGGTCATGGTGGACGGCCGCGGCCGCCTGCACCGCGCGCCCACCATCCGCTACGCCGAGTTCGAATCCGCCGCCGAACTCGGCGAACGGGACGGCGTGCCCCACCCGGTGCGCCTGGTGGTCGAGGGCTGGGGGCGGGCGCTGCTGGCGGGCCGCACCGCGTTCCCGGACGTGAACGTCTTCCTCTTCGGCAACGAGGTGCAGTACTACGTCTTCTTCCGCAACCACCCGGTCTTCCTGCGCATCGACTTCTCGCCGCCCCGCCGCGGCGGCATGATCGACCTGGAGTACTACGGGATCAGCGGGTACGAGCTGGACGTGCACCCCAACCCGCAGCTGGACGCCATCCGTCGCTTCTTCCGTGACCTGGACTTCGACGTGGGCCTGGACGGCGTGCGCCTGCACGTCCGCTACGACAAGGAGCGCTGCCCCGACCTGGGCGACCTGGACGCCAAGGCGGCGGCCCTGTTCCGCCTGGCCCCGTGGCTGATGGAGCTGGACTGGCTCATCGGCTCGCTGAACCTGACCGACGAGGGCAAGCGCCTGCTGGGCGAGGCCTGGTCCTGGCGCTTCCGCGACTCGGGGACGCTGCCCGAGCGGGACCTCCTGACCGGCGACCGGCGCGGCGTCCTGCGCGCCGTCGAGCCGGGGCCCACCGGCCCCGTGGAACGGCGCTGGAACGGGGCGGCACCCTACACGGACCGTTTCACGGGGGCCGTGCCGCCGGGCCTGCTGCCGGCACTGGCCGACGGGTTCCGCCGCCGGGGCCTGGAACCGCCCGCCCCGGTCCCGCCCGACGAGGCGGGGCCCGGGCTTCTGGTCCTGGAGTGCGACTGGTTGGCGCCCCTGGCCGCGGCGGCGGCGGATCGGGGCGACCGGGCTGCCGACGCGGACGAGGTGCAGCCGATCCACGAGGCCGAGCGCTTCGCCGAACTGCTGGCCGCCGGCGGCGCCGCGGCCGCCGCCGCGGTGGCCCTGGCCCGCCCCGTCGCCGAGTTGGAGCGCTTCGTGGATTTCGTCCCCGGCGGCGGCGTGGGCGCCCTGCACTGCGAGCGGGCCGAGTTGCCCGTGCGCGGGGGACAGGTGACGGTCTACGCCCTGCGGGACGAGCACGGACTGGTGCGCCTGGGCCTGGCCGCCGCCGGTGGCCTGGCGCGGCGCCGCCGGCGCCCCGGCGGCGCGTGGCACGACGAGCCTGCCCTGGACGCGGCCGGCCTGTGGGCCCTGCTGCGGGGGGCGAACTATGTGGCGGGAGCCGGGCGGCCCGCCGCGGGTGAGGCCGCGTCCGCCCTGGCCGAACTGCGCGCCCTGGCGGCGTCGGACCGGGGCGAGCGCGCCTGGCGGCCCGCCGACCTGGACAAGGTGCTGTGCGGCCAGAAGGCGGCGCCCGGCCGCGCCGTGGGCCGCGCCCTGTTCGGCACGTCCGGCCGCCGCGCCGAGGACGTGACCGGCGCGGTGCTGGTGGCCCGCGAGCTGCGACCCACCGACAACCCCTTCCTGCACCGCTGCGCCGGCGTGGTCTCCACCGGGGGCGCCGTGCTCAGCCATGCGGCGCTGTTGGCCATCCAGTTCGGCAAGCCCGCCCTGCTGGTGGACGCCCGCTGGGACGAGGCGCCCGGCCGCCGTCCCGTGCTCCACTTCACCACCACCGTGCACCGGGAGACGGCGCGCGCCGTGGCCGGCTTTCCCGTGCGCATCCGCGAGGCGGTGGCGCGCCGCCACGACGAGCTGCGCGAGGGCGACCTGGTGGTCCTGGACGCGGACGAGGGCGTCGTGCGCGTCCTGGGCCAGGACCGGGACGTGCTGGGCCTGCACGAAGGGCTGCGCCAGCTGGGCGAGGCGGCGGCCCAGGCGGCGGCGGCGCGCCGCGACCCCGAGGTGATCGCCGCCCGGGCCCTGCACCTGCGGGCCCGCCACCAGGTGCAGAAGATCCTCGACCGGCTGGACGACCTGGCCCTGGCGGGCTTCGCCGTGGAGGAGATCGTCGCCGGTGCGCCGCTGGCGGCCCTGGCCGGGACCGAACGCCGCGACCTGCTGGCCCGGCTGCTGGCCAACGACCGGGTGGCGGCGGCGGCCGGCGACCGCCTGGCCGACCTGGCCGATCGCCTGGCCGGGCGCGCCGCCGCCGCCGCGGCCGCCGCCCGTGCGGGCATCCCCCGGGCGCGCCTCCTGGCCGAGGTCCTGGGGCTGCGCCTGCGCGCCCGCCGGGCCCACAATCTGCACGCGGCCTGCGCGGAACTGCTGGCCTCCTGCGGCCTGGCCGCGCCGCGCCGGGAGCCGCCCGACGACCTGGACGACCTGGTGCGCCGGCGCCTGCAGCACCTGTGGCGCGAGGGCGGCCGCACCTTGCGCCGCCTGGCCGCCGTCCAGCCGCCGCCGGCCCGGGCCCGCCACCTGCTGCGCCATCTGGAGCGCTGCGGCCGCGCCCTGGGCCGCGACGCCGCGGTCCTGGCCCCGGTGGGCGAACAGCTCGCCGCCGCCGACCGGGCCGCCCTGCGTCGCCGTCGCCGTTCCCTGGTGCTGCCGGCCGACGTCTGCGGCTTCGCCCTGCAGCCGCTGGTGGGCTGGAAGGCGGCCAACCTGGGCGAGATGACCCGGCTGGCCGGCGCCGCCCTCTGCCCGCCGTGGTTCGTGGTCACCGACCGGGCGCTGACCCTGATGCTGGACCAGCCGGCCGAGGAAGGCACCCTGGGGCAGGCCATCGTCCGCGCGCTGGAGGAGCCGGGTGTCGACACCCGCCACCGCGCCGCCCACGTCCGCGCCCTCTGGGAGGGCACGCCCCTGCCGGAACCGCTGATCGCCGCCGTGGCCCGCGCCTACCGCGACCTGGCCGCTGCCGACGGCGGGCCGGCCCGCGTGGCCATCCGCTCATCCTCGTGCGACGAGGACACCGAGGCCGCCATGCGCGCCGGCGAGTTCGAGACCTACCTCAACGTCCGGGGCGAGGGCGCCCTGCTGGACCACCTGCGCCTGACCTGGGCCGGCCTGTGGAGCGAGCAGGCCCTGCACAGCCGCGCCGCCGACCCCACGGCGCCCGCCTGGCCCTGCGGCGGGCTCGTCGTCCAGCGCATGGCCGACGCCCGCGTCTCGGGCGTGGTGCAGACGGTGAACGTGGCCCGGGGCGACCTGGGCGAGCTGGTGGTCAACGCGGGACTGGGCCTGGGCGAGGGCGTGGTCTCGGGGGTGGCGGCGGCCGACCTGGTCACCGTGCTCAAGGACGGCGCCGACCGGGACGACGCGCTGCGCTTCACCTACCTGACCGCCGAGAAGCCCGTCCAGGTGGTGCGCGACGAGCGCCGCGGCACCGGCACCCGCCTGGTGGAGACCCTCTACCACCAGCGCCTGCGTCCGGCCCTCGAATACGTGGAGCTGTGCGAGCTCGTGCGGGCCTGCCTGGACCTGGAACGGGCCTACGGCTATCCCCTCGACCTGGAGTTCGCCGTGGAGGACCAGCGCCTGTGGCTGCTGCAGGCCCGGCCCATCGGCACCTTCCTGGGCGAGTACGAGGAGAGCCTCGCCCGTCACCCCCTGGCCGCGCCGCGCAAGGCCGGCCGCCGACCCCGACCGGGAGCGAAACCGTGATCCGCAAGCAGGACTCCCTCCAGTACCACGCCGGCGACCGGCCGGGGAAGATCGGCGTCACCGCCACCAAGCCCTGCCTCACGCCGCGCGACCTGCGTCTGGCCTACCTGCCGGGCGCCACCTTCCCCGCGGAGGAGATCGCCCGCGACCGCAGCGCCGTCTTCCGCTACACGTCGCGGGGCAACCTGGTGGGCGTGGTCACCGACGGCTCGGCGGTGCCCGGTCTGGGCGACGTGGGGCCCTACGCGGCCAAGCCCATGCAGGAGGGCATCGCCATCGTCTACAAGCGGCTGGCGGACATCGACGTGTTCGACCTGGAACTGCAGCAGCGGCGACCCCGACGGCTTCGTGGAGGCCATGCGCCTGCTGGAGCCCACCTTCGGCGGCATCAACCTCAAGGACATCGCCGCGCCGCGGGGGCTGGAGCTCTACGACCGCCTGCGCGAGGTCCTGGAGATCCCCGTCTACCACGAGAACCTCTACAGCACCGCGGTGGTGGCCGCGGCCGCGCTGATCAACGCGCTGGAGCTGGTCGACAAGCGGATCGAGGACGTGCGGGTGGTCATCTGCGGCGCGGGCACCGTGGGCCTGGGCTGCGCGCGGCTGCTGCGCCGCGCTGGGCGTGGGGCCGGAGCAGCTGCTGATGTACAACGTCGACGGCCTGGTGCACCCGGGCGCTGAAGGCCCTGCACCCGCACCAGCGCGAGTTCGCCGTGAAGTCGAAGCTGCGCACCCTGGCCGAGGGCGTGGCCGGGCGCCGACGTGCTGATCGGCGCCTCGGCCGGCGGCGTCTTCACCATGGAGATGATCCGCGCCATGAACCGCTTCCCGGTGGTCTTCGCCCTGGCCACCCCCGAGCCGGAGATCCGCTACGAGGACGCCCGCGCCGCCCGCCAGGACGTGATCGTGGCCACGGGCCTGGGCCCCGATCCCAACGCGGTGCTGGACGTGCTCAGCTTCCCCTACATCTTCCGCGGCGCCCTGGACGTGCAGTCGGTGAGCATCAGCGAGGGCATGATGCTGGCGGCGGCCCGCGCCCTGGCCGACCTGGCCCGCGAGGAGGTGCCCGAGGAGGTGGAGCTGGCCTACGGCGGCGGCCGGCTGGTCTTCGGCCCCGAGTACCTGCTGCCCAAGCCCATCGACCCCGCATCTTCGTGCGCGAGTCGGCGGCGGTGGCCGCCCAGGCGGTGGCCGAGGGCCTGGCCGCCCAGCCGGTGGAGCCCGCCGAATACGAGGGGCGCCTGTCGGTGCGGCTGGGCACCGGCCGCGAGAAGATGCGCGAGCTGACCATGCGCGCCCGCCGCTCCTGCCCGCGGGTGGTCTTCACCGAGGGCACCAGCGAGACCATCCTGCGCGCCTGCGGCATCCTGCTGGACGAGGGCATCGCGCGCCCCATCCTGCTGGGGCCGGTCAAGGAGATCCACCGGCGCATCGACGCCCTGGGCCGCGACCTGGCGGGCGCCGAGATCGTCGACCCGGTGCGCGATCCCCGCTTCGAGGCCTACGCCGAGGAGCACTACCGCCTGCGCCGGCGCCAGGGGGTGATCCGCGCCGCCGCCCGCGAACGCCTGCGCGTGGCCGACCGGTTCGGCGCCATGATGGTGCACATGGGCCACGCCGACCTCATGATCGCCGGCGCGTCGACCCACTTCACCGAGACCCTGCAGATCATCCTCGAGGTGATCGGCCCGGCGCCGGGCATCAGCCGGGTCTCCAGCCATCACCTGGTGCTGATGCAGAAGGAGGCGGTGCTGCTGGCCGACTGCGCCGTGAACGTGGAGCCCACCGCCGAGCACCTGGCCGAGACCGCCCTGCTGGCGGCGACCACCGGCCGCGCCCTGGGCCTGGAGCCGCGGGTGGCCATGCTCTCGTTCTCCAACTTCGGCAGCCAACGACCACGAGGCCGCCCGCAAGGTGCGCCGCGCCGTGGCGCTGGCCAAGGAGCGGGCGCCGGACCTGGAGCTGGACGGGGACATGCAGCTGGCCGCCGCCCGCGACCGGGCCCTGCGGGAGGAGCTGTTCCCCTTCGCCGAACTCACCGACGACGCCAACGTGCTGGTCTTCCCGGATCTGCAGGCGGGCGCCCTGACCATGCAGGCCCTGCACAACATGGTGGGGGCCGTCTCGGTGGGCCCCCTGCTCATGGGCACGCGCCTGCCGGTGCACCTGGTGCAGTACGGCGCCTCGGTGGAGGAGGTGGTCAACCTGACCACCGTCGGCGTGGTGGAGGCCATGGGCGAGTGACCCGGCCGTGGTGGGCCGGGCCCGCTTGCTGTAGTGTGTCCCCGGTCGGGGCGGGCACGCCCCGCGGAGAGGCAGGAGGCCGTGGCTGACGAGCGGAACAAGGCGACCGCGGGGAACGAGACCGAGGACCGGCCGGCGAACCGCGTGCGCCGACGCTGGCTGCGCCTGGGGGTGCCGGCGGCGGTGATCGTGGCGTTGGTCGTGGCGGCGCAGTATCTGGTGCCCGCCGGGGCGGTGCGCGACCTGGTGGCCGCGCGCCTGACCGACGCCCTGGGCCGTCCCGTCACCGTGGGGGAGGCCAAGGGCGGCATCCTGCCGCGGCCCTGGATCGAGCTGCGCGACCTGACCGTGGCCCCCGGGCCCGAGGGCGCGTCGGCCGAGGCCGCGGCCGTGCGCCTGCGCCTGCGCTGGCTGCCCCTGCTGCGCCGCGAGGTGGAGATCGACCAGGCCGAGCTGCGGCAACCCCGCGTGCGGGTGCAGCTGGCCGGGACCGCGCCCGCGACCGCCGCCGTGCCGGCGGCCGGCGCCGCCACCCCGGCGGCCGCTCCGGCCCCCGCCCGGACGCCGGTGACCCTCCGCATCGAGCATTTCGTCATCACGGACGGCAGCCTGCGGGTGGTCCGCCCCGACAGCACGCCGGTGTTGGACCTGGGCGGCCTGTCCGAAGACCTCTCCCTGCTGGCCACCCCCGATGGGGACGTGGTCGTGGTGGGCACCACCCGCGTGGACACCCTGCGCCTGCACCTGCCCGGCGGCACCCTGGGCGAGGGCCTGCCCGTCACCTGGAAAAAGGACCTGCGCTGGGAGGCGGCGGCCCACCGCCTGAAGGTGATCACTTCGGACCTGGCCCTGGGCGCGTTGCCGGTGGCGATCACCGGCGAGGTCTCCGGCCTGGGCGGCGCCCGCCCCGTGGCCGAACTGGACCTGTCCGGCGGTCCGGCGCAGCTGGCCACCCTGCAGGGCTACCTGCCGTCGAACCTGGTGCCCGACCTGGCGGACGTGCAGTCCGCGGGCACGGCCGCGCTGCAGGCCTCCCTGGCCGGGCCCGTGCTGGCCGGCCCCGACTCCCTGGGCTGGAACGTGCACTTCTCCCTGACCGACGGTTCGGTCAGCTCGCCGCGGCTGAAGGCTCCCCTGCACGACATCACCCTGGTGATCTCGGCCCGCCCGGGTCGGGTCGACCTGGAGAACGTGGCCGCGCGCACCGACCGCAGCCACCTGGCCCTGCACGGCCGCATCGACGATCCCCTGACCGATCCCGCCTACACCGTGGCCGTGGACGCGGACGTGGACCTGGCCGAGGTCCTGGCCCTGCAGCCGCCGCAGCCCGACGCGCCGAAGGTGACGGGCCGGGCCACGGCCCAGGTCACGGCCACCGGCCGCGCCGCCGATCCGGCCTCCCTGCGCCTGGTGGGGCCGCTGGGTGCCAAGGGCGTGGCCATCTCCGGCCCGGCCCTGAACCTGCCGGTGACGGACCTGAATGCCCGCGGCAGCATCGACGGCCGCACCCTGAAGCTGGATGAGCTGTCCCTGAACCAGGGGCGTTCCGACTACCGGATCAGCGGCACCGTGAAGGATCCCCTGGCGTTGGCGCCGCAGCCCCTGCCGGGCGCGCCGGACGTGGCGACGGTCGACCTGAAGGTGGCCAGCCGGCGGCTGGACGTGGACCAGATCATGGCCGCGGGCCAGGCGGCCAAGTCGGCGTCGGCGAAGGCGTCGGCATCCGCCGCGCCGGCGGGCGCCGCCGCCGCGCCGCCCCCGCCGGCCGCCCTCGAGTACCTGACCAAGGTGGCCGGCACCGCCGACGCCCGCATCGACACCCTCGTGCTCAAGGGCACGCACCTGACCAGCGTGGCCGGCACCGCCAGGGCGGACCGGGGCCGCATCACCATCGCGTCGGCCGCGGCCCGGGCCTACGGGGGCGAGGCCGATCTCAGCGGCACCATCGACCTGTCCGATCCGCAGGCCGGCACGCCTGGACCTGCAGCTGGCGGTCAAGGGCGCCCAGGCCAAGCAGTTCTTCGCCGAGACGACGACGGCCGGCCGCTTCACCCGGCTGGCCTCGGCCCTGTCGGGCGTGGTGGACCTGACGGCCTCCCTGGCGGGCGACCTCAACGACACCCTGGGCCTGGACCTGGCCACCCTGGCCGCCAAGGGCGACGTGGCGGTGCAGGATGCCCAACTGACGGGCCTGCCCCTGCAGAACCGCCTGGTCAGCCTGCTGGACGCGCCCCAGTTGAAGACCCTCTCCTTCGCCGATCTCCTGCAGCCGTTCAGCATCAGCAAGGGCCGGCTGGAGATCAACAAGCTGCAGCTGAAGGCCGGGCCGGTGACCCTGCGCGGGTCGGGCTGGCAGGACCTGGCGGGCCGGCTCTCGGCCCACCTGGACCTGACCCTGCCGCCCGAGTACGCCCGCGGCCTGCGCCGCCAGCTGCCGGCCCAGCTGGCCGATCTGCTGCTGGACGCCGAGGGCACCGCCGTCGAGCTGCCCGTCAACGTTTCGGGCACCGCGTCCGACCCGGATGTGCGCCTGGACACGGACAAGCTGGCCAAGGCGGCGGCCGCCCGCGCCGAGGCCCGCCTGTCCCGCGAGAAGGACCAGCTCAAGCAGAAGGCGTTGAAGGAGGCGAGCAGCGCCCTGCAGGACCTGCTGAAGGCGGCCGCCGATTCGACCACGGCCGCCGCCGACTCCACCAAGCCCAAGACGCTGGAGGACGTGGGCAAGTCGCTGCTGGACCGGCTGAAGAAGAAGGGTGGGGGGTAGGGGGCGCCCGCGCCCGACCGACGGGCGCCGGCCTGGGCCGGCGGGGTGGCGGCGGGGCCCGCCGGGGAGTCCGACCGCCGCCGGAAGCCCCGACGAGAATCAAATGCGACACGGCAGGTTGGAATTTGCGTTCCGGCCCGCCTTTGCCTATCTTGCCGCCTCGCCACGTCTGTCGGAGCCGCACCCCGGGCCGCGCGGACGTGTCTTTTTGTAGGCCGGACACCTGATTTGAAAGCGGGCGGTCACCACCGCCCTGACGAGGGAACGAGGCAATGAGCGTAGACCTGAGCCGGATCAGGAACATCGGGATCAGTGCCCACATCGATTCGGGCAAGACCACCCTGACCGAGCGGATCCTCTTCTACACCGGCCGCATCCGCGCCATCCACGAGGTGCGCGGCAAGGACGGCGTGGGCGCCACCATGGACTCCATGGAGCTGGAGCGCGAGCGCGGGATCACCATCCAGAGCGCCGCGACCTTCACCATGTGGAAGGACCACCACGTCAACATCATCGACACCCCGGGCCACGTGGACTTCACCATCGAGGTGGAGCGGGCCCTGAAGGTGCTCGACGGCGCCATCCTGGTGCTGTGCTCGGTGGCCGGCGTGCAGAGCCAGTCCATCACCGTGGACCGGCAGATGAAGCGCTACAACGTGCCCCGCATCGCCTTCGTCAACAAGTGCGACCGCTCGGGCGCCAATCCCGTCCGGGTCACCGAGCAGCTGCGCGACAAGCTCAAGCACAACGCCGTGATGATGCAGATCCCCATCGGCCTCGAGGACAAGCTCGAGGGCGTGGTGGACCTGATCACCATGAAGGCCATCTACTTCGAGGGCGAGAGCGGCGAGAAGATCGTCATGGGCGAGATTCCCGGCCACCTGCAGGTGGAGGCCGAGGCCCGGCGCGAGGCCATGCTCGACGCGGTCAGCATGTTCAGCGACGAGCTGATGGAGGCCATCCTCGAGGAGGCCGTCACCGAGGAGATGATCCACGACGCGGTGCGCCAGGGCGTCCTGGCCAACGAGCTGACCCCCGTGTTCATGGGCAGCGCCTACAAGAACAAGGGCGTGCAGCTGCTGCTGGACGCGGTGACCCGCTACCTGCCTTCGCCCACGGACGTGCAGAACACGGCCCTCGAGGTGCTGCAAGCGGCGGCGAGGAGAAGGAGTTCATCCTCTCCAACAGCTCGGACGACCACCTGGTGGCCAACGCCTTCAAGCTGGAGGAGGGCCCCTACGGCCAGCTGACCTACGTGCGCATCTACCAGGGCTGGGTGCGCAAGGGCGAGGACCTCTACAACAGCCGCACGGGCAAGAAGGTCAAGATCGGCCGCATCGGCCGCATGCACGCCGACCAGATGGAGGAGATCGAGTCGCGCCCACGCCGGCGACATCATCGCCCTGTTCGGCGTCGACTGCGCCAGCGGCGACACCTTCACCGGCGGCGAGCGCATCAGCCTCTCCAGCATGCACGTGCCCGAGCCGGTGGTCAGCCTGGCGGTCTACCCCGAGGACGCCAAGGCCTCGGCCAAGATGGCCAAGGCCCTGCACCGCTTCACCCGCGAGGACCCGACCTTCCGCGCCCACGTGGATCCGAGACCAGCGACACCATCATCAGCGGCATGGGCGAGCTGCACCTCGAGGTCTACATCGAGCGCATCAAGCGCGAGTACGGCGCGGTGGTCACCACCGGGCGCGCCGCAGGTCAAGTACCGCGAGACCATCACCGCGCCCGGTGGAGTTCGAGTACGTCGCACAAGAAGCAGACCGGCGGCTCGGGCCAGTACGCCAAGATCGAGGGCAAGCTGGAGCCCGGCGGACGACGGCGAGTTCCACTTCGAGAACAAGGTCGTCGGCGGCAGCATCCCCACCGAGTACATCGGCGCCTGCGAGAAGGGCTTCGCCTCGTCGGTGGCCGAGGGCCAGTACATCGGCGCGCCGGTGCAGGGCCTGAAGGTGACCCTGATCGACGGCGCCGCCCACGCGGTGGACTCGTCGGACATGGCCTTCCACACCGCCTGCCGCATGGCGGTGCGCGAGTTCTACAACCAGGGCAAGCCGGTGGCCCTCGAGCCGCTGATGCTGGTCAGCGTCGAGGGGCCCGGCGAGCACCAGGGCGACATCATCAAGACCCTGATGCAGCGCCGCGGCGTCATCGTCGGCACCACCGAGGACGAGGGCTTCGTCCGCATCGACGCCAACGTTCCCCTGGCCGAGATGTTCGGTTATGCTTCGGTCCTGCGCTCGGCCACGGCCGGCAAGGCGGAGTTCACGATGGAGTTCGCCCGCTACGCGCCGGCCCCCGCCGAGGTCGCCGCCGATCTCGTCAAGACGTACCAGGAGAAGCGGGCCGAGGGCCGCTAGGCCCGCTTCGACCCTGAACCGGTCCCTGGGCGGACCCAGCCAGCGAGTGAGGAAGACGATGCCTGAGAAGAGCCTGATCGAGCGCAGTCCCGTCCGCATCTTCGACCGCGCCATCGGCGGCGGCCTGGGTGCGGGCAACATCGGGGTGGTGCTGGCGCGCAACGGGGTGGGCAAGACCGGTTTCCTGATCGGCCTGGCCATCGACGCCCTGCTGCGGGAGCGGAAGGTCCTGTACATCTCGACGAAGGAATCGGTGGAGCACGTCACCGCCTTCTTCGAGCAGATCTTCCACGCCATGGCCGACGAGCTGGGCATGAACGAGGTGCCCCAGCGCCAGCTGCTGATGGAGCGCGGCCGCCACATCCTCTGCTACAACCGCGACTTCTTCTCCCTGGAGAAGCTGGAGCAGTCGGTGGCCTTCCTCAAGGACACCACCGGCTTCTCGCCCGACATGGTGATCATGGACGGCACGCCCGCGCTTCGAGAAGACCGAGGCCTGGGAGATCGAGGGCATCCGCAAGCTGGCCGCCGGCTGGCAGGCGGAGATCTGGACCAGCGCCAACCTCCACCGCGAGGGCCAGGAGCTGGACGGCCGCGGCGTGCCCACCGAGGTGGCCCGCTTCGACGGCGACCTGGACGTGATCGTCCACCTCTGTCCCGAGAGCGACCACATCAAGGTGAGGATCACCAAGGAGCACCAGAACGAGACGGCGGCCCACGTCCACATGGAGCTGGACCCGACCGACCCTGCTGCTGCGCTGGCGCTAGGCCCGCCGCCCGCTCCCGCCGCGACCCGGAGGCCGCGGGGCCTTGCCCCGCGGCCTCCTTTCGCCCATCATGGGACCCGGACCCGCACCGGGAGGCTCCTGTGGACACCGCCCCTGTCAGCGCCAACCTCGCCGCCGTGCGCGACCGCCTGGCCGCCGCCTGCCGCCGCGGCCGGGCGCGCCGCCGACGCCGTGCGCCTGGTGGCCGTGTCCAAGCGCATCGACCTGGACCTGGTGGCCGCCGCCTGGCGGCCGGCCAGCGGGACCTGGGGGAGAACCGCATCCAGGACGCCTTGGCCCGGCAGGACGGCCTGGCGGCGCGACTCGGGCCGCGCGGCCTCGACCCGGCGGCCGTGCGCTGGCACTTCATCGGCCACCTCCAGTCCAACAAGGCGGCCCGGGCGGTCGGGGCCTTCACCCTGCTGCACGGGGTGGACTCGGTCAAGCTGGCCGAGCGGCTGTCCCGCCTGGCCGCAGGAGGCGGGCGTGGTGCAGGCGATCCTGCTGGAGGTCAACATCTCCGGCGAGGACCAGAAGCAGGGCCTGGCCGCCGGACGGGGCCGTGGCCGCCGCCGAGGCCGCGGCGGGCCTGCCGGGCCTGCGAACTGGAGGGCCTGATGGGCATGGCCCGCTGGGGCGCCCCCGAGGCCGAACTGCGGGCCGCCTTCGCCCGCCTGCGGCGGCCTGGCCGAGCGGGCGCGCGCCGGCGACCGGCCTGCCCCTGCCCGAACTGAGCATGGGCATGAGCGACGATTTCGAGGCGGCGGTGGCCGAGGGCTCCACCCTGGTCCGCATCGGCACGGCCATCTTCGGGCCCGCGCACCTGACCGACGGCCCCTGGAGGTGGGCGCCATGGACATCCAGAAGCTGCTGCTGGCCATCCTGAACGTCTACACCTGGCTGATCCTGGCCCGCGTGGTCCTGAGCTGGGTCAACCCCATGCCCCGCAACGAACTGATGCGCATGGTGATCCGCATCACCGAGCCGGTGCTGGCGCCCCTGCGGCCCCTGCTGAACTTCGGGGGCTTCGATTTCTCCCCCATCGCCGTCTTCCTGATCCTGCGCCTGTTGATGCGCCTGGTCCTGGGCTGGGGCGCCTGATCCCCTGGCACGCCTCTTGATGGTTTCTCCGCTGAAACGGATCACCGAGCCCATTCCCGGGCCGTGGTGCCCGGAAAGCGGGCGGTCCCGGCCGGGAATCGCCCAGACCGGAGCCGGCGGCGGCTTCATCGGACCGGAGGACCAGACCATGAGGATCACCCCCCTGGACGCCCGCAAGCAGGAGTTCCGCAAGGCCGTGCGCGGGTACGACTGCGACGAGGTTCGCGCGTTCCTGACCACCCTGGCCGACGAGTACGAGACCGTGCTCGTGGACAACAAGCAGCTGCGCGAGCGCATCATGGAGCAGGAAGACAAGATCGGCGAATACAAGACCATGGAGCGCACCCTGCGCGACACCCTCATGACCGCCGAGCGCCTGATGCAGGACACCCGCGAGAGCGCCGGCAAGGAGGGCGAGCTCATCGTCCGCGACGCCCACCTGAAGGCCCGCCAGGTCCTGGAGGAGTGCCGGGTGCGCACCGAGGAGCTGCGTCGCGAGCTGGTCAACCTCCGCAAGGAGAAGGAGACCTACCTGGCCCGCTTCAAGTCCCTGGCCGAGGCCCAGATCAACTTCATCGAGACCCACCGCAACGACTTCCAGGACCTGGACAAGCGGCTGATCGCCATGGTGGACGCGGTCATCGAGGGCGTGGACACCTCGGCCGGCCGCTCGGCCCGGGCCGTCGACCAGCCCCAGGCCGCCCCGCGGCACGCGGCCAGGGCCGTCCCCGTGTGGACCAACCCGCTGCCCGAGATCGACGAGGCCGAGGAGGCTCCCGCGGCGACCGCCCCGGCGCCTGCGCCGGCCAAGGACGAGCACGACATGTGGCGGGACTACCAGCCCCTGACGGCCAAGGAGGAGAAGGCCGCGGCCGCCCCGGCGCCTGCCGCCGAGATTCAGGCCGAGACCCCGGCCGCGGCCCGGACCCCGGCCGAGCCGCAGCCCGCGCCCCAGCCCCAGGCCCAGCCTGCGGCGCCGGCCGGGCCCGTCGCTCCGGCCGCCGAGCACCGCTACGAGCACGCGCCGCAGCCCGAGCCCAAGAGCGAGGCCAAGCCCGAGCCCAAGCCCGAGCCCAAGCCCGAGCCCAAGCCCGCGTCCACGCCGTCGGCCAGCCCCTGGTCCAACACCTCCGGCTGGGGCACGACGCCGGCCGAGGCCCACGGCGTGACCGAGGCCGATCCCTTCGCCCCGGCCGACACGGGCGACGAGGCGGACCAGGCCGTGGCCGCCCTCCACGAGGACGAGAAGAAGGCCGAACCGGCCTCGGCGGTCTGGTAGCCGGGGTCCGGACCGCAGGCCGCCGCTGATCCGTTTCGCGGCCGCAAATGGCAGGAAAAGGCGGGAATCAGCCGATTCCCGCTTTTTCCTTGGTGGCCTCCGGGGGCCATGTTACCTTGTCCCGTCCCGAAGAGGACCCCGGGACCGGAGGAACACCGTGAAGCAGCTCTGGGACAGGATCGAGGAGGCCGCCGCCTTCATCCGCGGCAAGACCGACTTCCAGCCCGAGATCGGGCTCATCCTGGGCACCGGCCTGGGCGAACTGGGCCACCGCATCGACGCCGCCTGCAGCATCCCCTTCGGCGCCGTGCCCCACTTCGTCGAGTCCACCGCCACCAGCCACGACGGCAACCTGGTGCTGGGCACCCTGGGCGGCCGCCGGGTCATGGCCATGCAGGGCCGGGTCCACTTCTACGAGGGCTACACCATGCAGGAGATCACCCTGCCGGTGCGGGTGATGAAGGCCCTCGGCTGCTCCGCCCTGGTCATGAGCAACGCGGTGGGCGGCATGAACCCCCACCTGCAGCCGGGCGACATCACGGTCATGACCGACCACATCAACCTGATGGGCGACAACCCGCTGATCGGGCCCAACGACGACCGGCTGGGGCCGCGCTTTCCCGACATGAGCCGAGCCCTACGACCGCGCCTTCATCGCCACCCTGGAGCGAGGCCGCCGTGGAGCTGAAGACGCCGGTCAAGCGGGCCGTCTACGTGGCGGTGGCCGGCCCCAACCTGGAGACGGCCGCCGAGTACCGCTTCCTGCGGGCCCTCGGCGCCGACACCGTGGGCATGTCCAGCGTGCCCGAGTGCCTGGTGGCGGTCCACGGGGGCCTGCGCGTGCTGGGCATGTCCGTGGTCACGGACGCCTGCTTCCCCGACGCCCTGAAGCCGGCCGACGTCGAGCGAGATCATCCGCGTGGCCAACGCGGCCCAGCCCCGGCTCGAGGCCCTGGTCACCGGCTTCCTGGCGCGGGTGCAGCTCTGATCGACGCGGGACGGCGCCCCGCGACCCGGCCGGCGGCCACAGGAGGACTGACGGCAGCATGAGCGCGCACACCAGCAACGACGGCGCCGACCGCTACGGCGCCCTGGCCCGGCCCTTCCACGACGCGCGCAGCGAGGAGCTGATCGCGGCGTTCTGGCAGGAGCACGACACCTTCCGCCGCAGCATCGCGCAGCGCGACGGCGCGCCCGACTGGGTCTTCTACGAGGGGCCGCCCACGGCCAACGGCATGCCGGGCGTGCACCACGTCATGGCGCGCCTGTGCAAGGACGTCATGTGCCGGTTCAAGACCATGACCGGCCACCGGGTGCTGCGCAAGGCCGGCTGGGACACCCACGGGCTGCCGGTCGAGCGCAGCGTCGAGAAGACCCTGGGCATCCAGGGCGCCGAGGCCATCCGGGAGTTCGGCCTGGAGGAGTTCAACGCCCGCTGCCGGGAGAGCGTGTGGGCCTGCAAGTCCGACTGGGACGAGTTCACCGAGCGGGTGGGCTACTGGGTGGACCTGGACGACCCCTACATCACCTACGACGACAAGCTACATCGAGTCGGTGTGGTGGATCCTGACGCAGTTCCACGCCAAGGGCCTGCTCTACGAGGGCCACAAGGTGGTGCCCTACTGCCCGGTGTGCGCCACGCCCATCTCCAGCCACGAGATGGCCAACAGCTACCGGCCGGTGGACGACCCCAGCATCTTCGTGCGCCTGCAGGCCGCCGACGCGCGACGAGAGCTTCCTGACCTGGACCACCACGCCGTGGACCCTGCCCGTCGAACGTCGCGCTGGCCGTGGGCGAGGACTTCGACTACGTGCGCGTCCGCCATGGCGGACGAGGTGCTGATCCTGGCCGAGGCCCGGCTGTCGGTGCTGGACGAGGAGATCGGCTACGAGATCCTCGACCGCATGAAGGGGCGCGACCTGCTGGGACGCCGCTACCGGCAGCTGCTGCCCTTCGTCTCTCCCGCCGCGGGCGAGGAGGCCTTCAAGGTCGTGCGCCGCGGACTTCGTGACCCTGGACTCGGGCACGGGCATCGTGCACATGGCGCCGGCCTTCGGCGAGGACGACTACCAGGTGGGCCGGCGGCGAGCAGCTGGCCTTCTTCCGGCCCGTGGACCAGAACGGCCAGTTCACCGCCGAGATCACGCCCTGGCACGGCCTGCACGTGAAGAAGGCCGACCCGAAGATCATCAGGTTCCTGGACGAGCAGGGCAGCCTCTACAAGGCGCAGCAGTACCGCCACGACTACCCGTTCCACGACCGCTGCGACAACGCGCTCATCTACTTCGCCACGCCCAGCTGGTTCATCCGCACCAGCGAGATGCGCGACCAGCTGGTGGAGGCCAACCGCGCCGTCACCTGGGCGCCGCCGGAGGTGGGCAGCGGCCGCTTCGGCAACTGGCTGGCCGGGAACATCGACTGGTCCCTGAGCCGCAACCGGTTCTGGGGCACGCCCCTGAACGTGTGGCGCTGCGACGCGTGCGGCGGCCTGCACCTGCCCGCCAGCCGGGCCGACCTCAGCGAGCTGACCGGGCGGGACCTGGCGGAGCTGGACCTGCACCGGCCCCACGTGGACCAGGTCACCTTCGGCTGCGTCCACGCGGGCTGCGCCGGCACCATGCACCGCACGCCCGAGGTCATCGACTGCTGGTTCGACTCGGGCAGCATGCCCTTCGCCCAGTACCACTATCCGTTCGAGAACAAGGAGCTGTTCGAGAGCCAGTACCCGGCCGACTTCATCAGCGAGGGCATCGACCAGACCCGCGGCTGGTTCTACACCATGCTGGTGATCAGCACCTTCCTCACCGGTCGCAGCAGCTACAAGAGCTGCCTGGTGAACGAGCTGATCCTGGACAAGCACGGCAAGAAGATGTCCAAGAGCGTGGGCAACACCGTCGACCCCATGGACATCATGCGCAACGAAGGGGCCGACCCCCTGCGCTGGTACATGGTCACCTGCAGCCCGGTGTGGACGCCCACGCGCTTCGACCGCGACGGCGTCAAGGAGGCCCAGCGCAAGCTCATCTCCACCCTGGAGAACACCTACGCCTTCTTCGCCCTGTACGCGAACCTGGACGGCTGGCGGCCGGACCCCGGCGCGGCCGGTGCGCCCGACCTGCTGGACCGCTGGATCCTCAGCCGCCTGCAGAGCGTGACCGCGGCGGTCGCCGCGGACCTGGAGGCGCTGAACCTGACCCGGGCCGCCAAGACGCTCGATGCCTTCGTCCAGGACGACGTTTCCAACTGGTACGTGCGCCTCTGCCGCCGCCGGTTCTGGAAGGGCGAGGCCACCCCCGACAAGCACGCCGCCTTCACCACCCTGCACACGGTGCTGGAGACGACCCTGCGCCTGCTGGCGCCCCTGATCCCCTTCACCACCGAGGAGATCTACCGCGCCCTGACCGCGGCCGACGATCCCGACGCCTCGGTCCACCTGCAGGACTACCCCGCGGCCGACGCGGCCCTGGTGGACGCGGACCTGGAGCGGGCCATGGCCGTGGCCCAGGCCGTGGTGGGGCTGGGCCGCAGCCTGCGCCAGGACTCGAGCCTGAAGACGCGCCAGCCCCTGGGCCGGCTGGTGGTGCACGCGGACGACGACCGGGCCGGCCTGCTGCTGGCGGACCCGCGCCTGACCGGCTACGTGGCCGGCGAGCTGAACGTCAAGCAGGTGGGCGCGCTGGAGGATCCCCGCGAGGTGGCCGTCCTCGGCGCCAAGCCCAACTTCCGGGCCCTGGGGCCGCGCTTCGGCAAGGGCGCGCCCAAGGCGGCGGCCGCGCATCTCGGCCATGACGCCGGCCGAGATCATGGCCCTGCGCGCGGACGGCCGGGTCGACCCTGGACCTGGAGGGCAAGCCGGAGGAGTTCGGCTTCGAGGAGATCCAGGTCCACGAGGAGGGCATCGCGCCCTGGGTGGCCGGCGGGGCCCAGGGGCTGACCGTGGCCCTGGACACCACCCTGACCGACGCGCTGCGGGCCGAGGGCCTGGCGCGGGAGATCATCAACAAGGTGCAGAACCTGCGCAAGAAGAGCGGCCTGGAGGTCTCCGACCGGATCGACCTGGCCGTCAGCGGCTCCGCGACCGGTGCTGGAGGCGGTGCGGGCCCACGCCGAGAGGATCGCGGGCGAAACCCTCGCCACGGGCGTTGCCGCCGGGGGGGATTTGCCTTATAAAGAGGCATTCAAAATCGACGGCCACGAGATCGGCATCGCCCTGGGCAAGGCCTGATTGCGGCTGCCGGGAGGAACCCATGCGCAAGACCGAACTGCAGAGATTCCGGAAGATGCTCCAGGATGAGAAGGACCGCGTGATGCGGTCCCTCGCCCAGCACGAGAAGATCATCAAGCATACGGACGACCAGTCGGGCGTGGAGATGGGCAAGGCCCACTCCAACCACATGGCGGACCAGGGCTCGGACGAGTACCAGTACGAGACCACCATCAAGTTCGCCAACACCGAGGGCCGCTACCTCTACAACATCGAGGAGGCCCTGGGCCGCATCGAGGACGGGTCCTACGGCAAGTGCCAGGACTGCGGCCAGGCCATCGCCCTGCCGCGGCTGAAGCGCCTGCCCTACACGCGCCTGTGCATCGAGTGCAAGGAGAAGGAGGAGGCGCAGGGAACCTGATGCCGTCCTACCTGAGGCAGCCCTGGCTCTGGGCTCCGTTCGTCCTCGTCGTCGACTTCGTGACCAAGAGGCTCGTCCTGGCCAACCTGGACGCCCTGCGCGCCAAGGTCCGCGTCATCGGGGACCTGGCGCGCTTCGTCTACGTGCGCAACCCCGGGTCGGCCATGGGCCTGTTCCCGGTGGGGCGCTGGGCGCTGGTGGGGGTCAGCCTGGCCGCCACCGTGTTCATCGTCTGGCTCTACCGCACCACGCCGCCGCACCTGAAGGTGCGCCGCGCCGCCATGGCGGCCATCCTCGGCGGCGCCCTGGGCAATCTGGTCGACCGCATCTTCTACGGCGGCCTGGTGGTGGACTTCATCGACCTGGGCGTCGGCACCCACCGCTTCTACACCTTCAACGTGGCCGACATCGCCGTCAGCCTGGGGGGCGCCGTGCTCTTCCTCTGCCTGCTGCTGGACGGGCGGCGCGGCGATGAGTGAGGGGACGGTCACCCTGACCGTCGCCGCCGACGAGGCGGGTGCGCGCCTGGATGCGTTCCTGGCCGCCCGTTGTCCCGAGCACTCCCGCAGCCGCATCCAGGCCGACTGCGAGGCGGGCCTGGTCACCGTCGACGGCCGCCTCCGTCCCAAGAACTTCCGGGTCAAGGCCGACAGCGAGGTGGTCTACCGGCCCTCGCCGCCCGTGGCCCTGACCGCGGAGCCCCAGGACATCCCCCTGAGAGTGGTCTGGGAGGACGAGCACCTGGCGGTGATCGACAAGCCCGCCGGCCTGGTGGTGCACCCCAGCGCCGGCCACGCCGACGGCACCCTGGTCAACGCCCTGCTGCACCGGTTCGGCCGCGTGGAGGCCGGAAGCGATCCCCTGCGGCCGGGCATCGTCCACCGCCTGGACCGGGAGACCAGCGGGCTGCTGGTGGTGGCCCTGAACGAGCGGGCCCACCGCCGGCTCCAGGAGCAGCTGCGGGACCGGCGCATGGGCCGCATCTACAACGCGCTGAGCTGGGGGCGCTGGGTCGAGGACGCGGGCACCGTGGAGGGGGACATCGGCCGGCACCCGCGCCGCCGCCAGCTGATGGCGGTGGTGGAGCGGGGCGGCCGTCCGGCGGTGACCCACTATCGGGTGCTGGAGACCTTCGACTTCTGCCAGTGGTGCGAGGTGGAGCTGGAGACCGGCCGCACCCACCAGATCCGGGTGCACTTCGCCCACCGGGGGCACCCGGTGGTGGGCGACCCGGTCTACGGGGACGACCGCCGGGCCAAGGGGGTCCACAACCTGGACCGGTCCCTGGCCGACCGGGTGGTCCGGCTGGCCCGCCGCCAGGTGCTGCACGCGTGCCGCCTGCGCCTGGTCCATCCGGTCACGGACGAGCCCCTGGAGTTCACGTCGCCCCTGCCGCCGGACCTGGCGGCGATCCTGGCGCTGCTGCGCGGCCGGACCTAGGCCGGTCCGGCGCCGCGAGGAGGCGCTGGACAGGGGGCCGCCTCTGGCCTATCGTGTTGGCCTCGGGACGGCTGGGACGCCGCGCGGCCGCGGCGGCCGGCGCCCCGGACCGACCCGCCGAGCCCGCAAGCTGGAGGACCCGGTGAAGATCAAGGAACGCAAGCGCGATGGCGTCGCCATCCTGGAAATGAGCGGCCAGTTGATGGGCGGCCCCGACGCGGAAGCCTTCGACGAGGTGCTCAAGACCCTCATCCACGAGGGTTGCCGGAACGTCATCGTCAACATGGAGAAGGTGCGCTGGGTCAACAGCACGGGCCTGGGCATCCTCATCTCCGGCTACACCACCCTCAAGAAAAGCGGCGGTGAGCTGAAACTGCTCAAGGTCTCGGACCGTATCGAGAACATCTTCATCGTGTCGAAGCTCTACACCGTGTTCGAGTCCTTCCAGGACGAGGACGAAGCGGTCCGGAGTTTCTCGTGAACCTCCGGCCGGGCAGGTCCCATTGACATCCAGGCTGACCATCAAGCTCCCGAGCCGGATGGAGTACCTCGGGGTACCCGACGTGGTGCTGATGGAGATCGGCGGCGAGTTGGACTGCGCCCGCCGCAGCCTGGAGGAGCTGGGCACCGCGGTCATCGAGGCCTGCACCAACGCCATGGAGCACGGCAACCACCTGAACGACCACACCGAGATCGAGGTGGTGCTGGAGGTCTCCGAGCCGAGCATCACGGTCACGGTGATGGACCACGGCCCCGGTTTCGACTTCGTCGGCTGGCAGCCGTCGGAGGAACTGATGCGCCAGCGCGGCCGCGGCATCCTGATCATGCGCGAGTTCACCGACGACCTGCAGTTCGGCCGCCAACCGGACGGCCGCTTCTTCGTCCGCCTCGTCAAGACCCTGGCGCCCGCCGGGGACGACGACGACTCCTGAGATCATGCCTGTCTGCCTCGGACTGGACTACGGCCTGCGCCGCATCGGCATCGCCGCCGGCGACACCGAGCGGCGGATCGCCTTCGCCGTCACCACCCACGTGGAGGGGCGCGACGGTCCGGTGCTGGACCTGCTGCGCCGCCTGGCCGCCGAACGCGGGACCGAGCGCATCGTGGTGGGCCTGCCCCTGACCGCCGACGGCCGCGAGACCGACATGGCCGTCCGCGCCCGGCGCTTCGCGGGGGTGCTGGAGCGGGAGCTGGGCCTGGCGGTGGTGCTCTGGGACGAGCGCTTCAGCAGCGCCGAGGCCGACCGCTGGCTGCCCGCCGGGCGGCGCACGGCCAAGGAGGAGCGGGACGCCCTGGCCGCCGAGATCATCCTGCAGTCGTACCTGGACAGCCTGGCCGCGGGGCGGGACGGCGCCGGACCGGCGGCCGACGACGGGGAGCCCCGGACGTGAGGCGCCTGCTGGCTGCGGCGGCGGTGGCCGGGGTCCTGGTGCTGGCCCTGGCCGGCTGGACCTGGCACTCCTGGACCGCCGGCGCCGGGCGGCCCGGCGCGGAAGACCAGCTCGTGACGATCCCGCCGGGCATGACGATGCGGGCGGCCGCCGACACCCTGGCCGCCCGGGGACTGCTGGCCCACCCGCGGCTGTTCGTGCTGGGCGCGCGCCTGGGCGGGCGCGACCGGGGGCTGAAGGCCGGTCTCTACGCCCTGGCCCCGGGCCGGTCGCCCCGGCAGCTGCTGGACGACCTGACCAGCGGCCGCACGGTGCAGGTGCGGGTCACCCTGCCCGAGGGGCTGGATGCCGCCGGGACAGCGGCGGCGGTGGCGGCCGTCTTCCCCTTCCCGGCCGAGGCTTTTCTGGCGGCCGCCGACTCGGTGACCGTCGCGGGGGGCCTGCCGGCGGGCTACCGGAAGCTGCTGGCCGACGAGAGCGCCCGGCGCGGCCGCACCTTCCACGCCTGCGAGGGCTATCTGGCCCCGGACACCTATCTCTTCTCCGCCGGCAGCGGGGCGATCCAGGTGGCCGCCCACCTGGTCGACACCCAGCGTCAGCGGCTGGACGCCGCGGCGGCCGTCGCCCGGGACACCAGCCTGACGCCCCACCAGCTCCTGACCCTGGCCTCCATCGTCGAGGCCGAGGCCCGGCGCGACGACGAGCGCGGCCGCATCGCCGCGGTCTATGCCAACCGCCTGGCGCTGGGCCGCCGGCTGGAGGCGGACCCCACGGTGGCCTTCGTCCTGGACAAGAAGGGGAAACGCCTGTTCTTCCGGGACCTGGAGGTGGACTCCCCCTGGAACACCTACCGCCACCGGGGCCTGCCGCCGGGCCCCATCGACAGCCCGGGGGAGGCCTCCCTGCAGGCGGCGGCCCGTCCCGATCCGGCCTGCGACGCCCTCTATTTCGTCTCGGACGGGGCCGACGGACACGTGTTCTCCCGCACCGCCCGGGAACACGAGGCGGCCGTGCGGCGTTTCCGCCAACTGCGCGCCGAGGCCCGGCATCGCGGCGATTGACGGGGCGGGGCCGGGGGCCTACTCTAGAGCCACGAACCCAGCGCGGACCGGGCCCCGGGGCCCGGCCGCCGGAACGGAGCAGCACTCGACATGGCGATCCTGCGCAAGACCTGGCTGTTGGCGGCCGCGGTGGCGGCCATCGTGATCGGCTACGTCGCCCTGGCTGCCCAGCGGCTGTCCATCGGCCCCCTCCTGCTGGTGGGGGGCTACTGTATCCTGCTGCCCCTGTTCCTTTGGCGCAGTTTCCGGCGACGGGTGGGCGAATAGTTCAGTTGGTTAGAGCGCCTGCCTTACAAGCAGGAGGTCGCAGGTTCGAGTCCTGCTTCGCCCACCAATTTTGCCCTGTATGGGGTTAACTTGATCTAGGACAAGGTATTTTGGCCCGCCGCGGGGAACCTGCGGGGGGCCTGTTTTTTACACAATTTCGGCTTTTCTTCCAAAATTATGGCTTGCAGCTGCAGGCGCGCTATGGTAACCTTCATTGGTCAAGTGATGGACATGTGAGTGGAAGGAGGGCCCAACGCAGTCGTCAAAATGCTCGCTTGGGTTAGCCACCCTCGCTAGATCGTGCCTTTTTTGGAGGTGTCCTAATGCTTCTTAGGAAAATCATGGGTCTCGCGGTCTGTGCCATGATCATCGGTTCGGCCGCGGTTGCCGTGGCCGGTGTCCCTGATCTGCAGCTTTCCCAGGCCACGCTCGCCTACCAGGGTGTCGAGACCCTGTCGCTGTACAACGTGCCTAACGGCAGCGGCTCTCCGTTCATGGAGGCCTTCCTGCCCGGCGGTACCTATCAGGACGCGACGGTCACGCTGACCCTGCTGGACGGTCTGGGTGTCGCCATCCAGAACTTCCCGTTCCAGGACATGTGGCTGGAATCGGCTGACGGCGGCATGGTGTCCTGCGGCGGCAACGCCACGGCTGACGCCAACACCGACGTGAATGGCCAGACCTTCTGGGGCAACCCGCTGTTCGCGGGCGGCCAGAGCCAGGCCCTGTGCCTGGTCATGGTCAACGGTGACGCTCTGACGAGCAACGCCGGGCTGCAGCTGAGCTTCAACAGCTCCGACATCAACGCCGACGGTATCGTGAACCTGTCTGACGGTGGCTTCTTCACCCAGACCCTTTCGGTGCCTACAGCTACAGTGCGGACTTCAACTACGACGCCGTGGTGAATGTCTCGGACGCCGGCTACATGGCCAGCGGTCTGGGCGGCACTTGCCCGTAGTCGATCTGCGGATGTCGAACCCCGGCCTGGCCGGGGGCAGTTGATCGCCACATACGTTCGACGCTGACTGGATGACAGCGTGCCCCGCCGAGGCGGCGGAGGGAAGCTTCGGTTTCCCCCGGTGATCAGATCCAGCGTGGTCCCGCCGGTGCAGGCGGCGGGACCACACATCCCAAGGTTTCCGGCTCGTCCGGATTCTGCAGGTGGAACAGCGGAGAACGTCCTGAACTGCTCCTGCGACCCAAAAGGAGAGACAACAATGAAGAGGTTCCTCGTCCTGACCGCCCTCATGGCCCTGTGCGTCGGCGTCGCCCACGCCCAGTACATCTATGAGAACGACAACGAGATCGGCATCTACACGGTGCAGGACCCCACGGCTGACAACGCCCAGGACATGGCCCAGTACAGTGGCACCCCGGCACGTTCACGGCCTATGTGGTGCTGCACGCACCCGATCAACATGCACTACGGCTCGCCCACCAGCACGGTGCGCAGCCCGATCTCGGCCGTCGGCGGCTTCGAGTTCCGGCTCGTCATGCCGGCGTCCGTGTATCTGCTCGGTGCCATTCTGCCTCCGCCAGTCCACCAACTTCGCGACTCCGCCGGACTACCTGGCGGGTTCGAATGCTCCGGTCATCGACGACCACTCGACCCTGCTGACCCTGAACCTGGGCGCCTTCACCGGCGCGACGGATTTCATCTATCTGTCCCCGGTGCAGGAAGCTCCCCAGTCGATCCCCGGTTCGATGGCCATCACCGACTACAACGACGCCTTCCGTCTGAACCCGGCCTTCCCGGTCTCGGGTGACTACGCGAACCCCGTGTTCGGCCTGTGGGCCGGTGTCGTCCCGACCGCCGACGCCGCCTGGGGCGAAGTGAAGTCGCTGTACCGGTAGTCCACCGATACGATCAAGCCGCTCCGGCGGCTGCCGCGGGACCCGGGCTTCGGCCCGGGTCCCGCGTTGTTGGGGCACCTGTCCCGCCCAGTGGCTGATTCCTCACCAGCCGCCCCTCTGGTTGTAAAAATAACAATCATGACCGCAACAAATGCTTGTCGGTCGGGCAATTCGATCTGGTAAGATCTCATGGTGGTCCCGGAGGTCGCCGGTCCGAATGCCACGATTCTCGCCCGGAGCGGTGACCCCATTCTCCCTCAACGACTCGTCAGACGAGGAGACATCCGACATGAAGAAACTGCTCCTGATTCTCGCCGCCTTGTCCCTGATCGCCGGCTCGGCGCTCGCCGCCAACGAGATCGGCATCTACATGACCGAGGACGCCAACCCGGACAACACCAGCTACAACGGCACCCCCGGGACGTTCACCTGCTACGTGGTGTGCTCGGACCCGACCAACTTCCACTTCGGCTCGCCCACCAGCGACGTCGTCACGCCGATCAGCGTGGTCGGCGGCTTCGAGTTCCGCGTCGTCGTGCCCGCCAGCGTGTACCTCCTGTCCGCCACCATGCCGCCCCAGTCCACCAACTTCGCCACCCCGCCCGAGTGGCTGGCCGGCAGCAATGCCCCCGTCGTGGGTGGCAACTGCACCCTGCTGACCCTGAACCTCGGCGCCTTCACCGGCGCGCCCGGCTCGATCTTCCTGACGCCCGTGCAGGATGCCCCCCAGTCGGTGCCCGGCGAGATGGCCATCACCGACTACAACGACGCCTTCCGGCTGAACGCCGCCTACCCGATCTCGGGCGACTACGCGCTGCCCGTGTTCGGCCTCTGGACCTCCGTGGTCCCCACCGATGACGCCGCCTGGGGCGACGTCAAGAGCCTCTACCGGTAGTCTCAAGCCATCCGGCAACCGCCGGACGGGAGGGACCCGGGCCCCTGCGGCCCGGGTCCCGTTTTTTGTGCCGCCCCGTTCCCCGTCTTGACAGGCCCACCGATTGCAGGGATATTCACGGAAGTTAGAACGAAGTAGCGGCGGGCGGCTCCGGAAGGTGCGCCTTCGAAAAATTCTGCCTGCGGCGGGCAAGCAATGCTTGTCCCGCGGTAGGCGGACCCGGTATCTTTGCCCCGGACGGTCGAGGTTTGCTTCCGTTCGCCCACGCCGGGGACGGATCGCCGGGTCTCGAAGGGATTCCGAAGGATCCGGGCATCCAAGGACGCGTTCAGGACCCCGAAGCCGAGAAACGGATGTTCCGAGAAAGGGGAAACCGAAAATGAAGAAGTTGCTCCTCGCCATGTCCGCGCTGGCTGCGCTGTCGCTGCTGGTGCCCAGCACGGGCGCCGCCCAGACGGCCGAAGGCCCCAACGGCTGGTACAATCACATCGGCGTCTATCTGACCCAGGATCCCTTCACCGCGATCGACCAACTACACGGGTGCTCCCGGCACGTTCACGGCCTACGTGGTGATCACCAACCCCCGCAACTACAACTACGGCAACCCGGGCAGCGGCGTGGAGAGCGATGTCGCCGTCATCGGCGGGTTCGAGTTCAAGCTCGTCATCCCCGACGGCACGTTCCTGCTGGGCGCGACCCTGCCGCCGCTTTCCACGAACTTCGCCACCCCGCCCGAGTTCCTGGCCGGGTCGAACATCGCCGTGGTCAACCACGCGGCCACCTGCTTGACCCTGAGCCTGGGCGCCTTCAGCGGCACCCCGGGCTACATCTACATCACCCCGGTGCAGGATGCGCCGCAGTCGGTGGCCGACCACCTGGCCATCACCGACTACAACGACGCCTTCCGCCTGATCGCGGCCTTCCCCGCGTCGGGCGACGCGTCGCTGCCGGTGTTCGGGCTCTTTGAAGAGGTCGGGCCGGTGCCGACCGACGACGCCAGCTGGGGTGCGGTGCACAGCCTGTACCGCTAACCTGCGGGTTTGCGCGATGCGGAGGGCGGCTTGCCGCCCTCCGCTCCTTTTTGCCCGGTGGGAGGCGCTGCCCGTTGACCGCGGCGGGCAGCCGGTCTATACTGACCGGAGACCCTCCGTTGCGGAGCCTGCCCCTGATCGCACCAGCATGAACGCCAGCCGGGAGACCAGCATGGGCCGTCTTGTGCCTTTCCACGCCTCGGGGCGCGGCGCCGTCGCGCCGACCGCCGCCTTCCTTGCGATCCTGTTCCTGGTCCTGGGGGCGGCCGCCGTGCAGGCCGCCGCCGTCGGTCCGCTGCAGACCGTGGCCAGCAACCCTGCGGCCGTGCGCGTCGCGGTGACGGGGCTGAGCCCGGCCTGGCAGCCCGTCCCCGGGTCGGACGCCGCGCGCTACGACCTGAAGCTGGAGGGCTTCGAGACCGCCGGCGAGCCCGGGGGCGTGAGCGCCCCGGTGGCCGCCGGCTGGATCCTGGTGCCCCCGGGCACCCGCCCGGTGCTGACGGTGGTGAACGAATCCTGGCAGGATGCCGGCGGCCGGCCCCTGGCGCTGGTGCCGGTGACGGCCACCCGTCCGGGCCCGGACGGCGGCAGCCTCGTGGACGTGACCCTGCCGCCGGGGGCTGTCCTGCCCGAGGGCCTGCAGGTGACCGACGCCATGCGCGCGGCCATGGACCGGGCGTCCCGGCCCCGCGGCGGCGCCGCGGCCGAGCTGGGCGAGCCGGGCTGGTGGCGCGGCCGCCGGGTCGTGTCCCTGCGGGTGGTGCCCGTGCGGTGGGACGCCGGCGGCAACGCGGTCTCGGTGCTGACCGAAGGGACCTGGGAGGTGCGCTTCGTCCCCGAGAAGGCGGCGCCCGTCCTGCCCGAGGCCGCCCGGCAGCGCCGGACCACCACCAACGACGAGATGTTCGGCGCCGGCTTCCTCAACGGGGAGCAGCTGCGTGCCCTGCCCACCGAGGCGGCCTGGCGCGGGCATTCGCCCGATGCGCGACGCCGCCAAGGTCGGCGGCGACAAGCGGGCCACCCTGGTGGCGCCGGAGGTCAAGCTGGCGGTGCGCGCCACCCGGCTGTACAGGGTCTCGGCGGCCCGCCTGCGCGCGCAGGGCCTGCTGCCGGACACGCCCATCCAGGAGAGCGAGATCCGCCTCTACCAGCGCCGCTACCTGCCGGAGCTGGACGACGGCAGCACCAACCCACCCTACGCCGCGGTGGAGGTGCCCATCCACATGGTGGGCGACGGCGGCCTCTTCGCGGGGGACGACTACTTCGTGTTCTACGGCCTGCGCCCGCGGGACGACACCGCCTTCACCGCCGACCTGGGCGCCGGCCCGGTGAGCCTGCCTGGCTGCGGCGATCGAGGGGGAGTGGGCCAACCAGTACAACTACTACTGGCTGGCCGCGGCCCAGCCGGACGCCGGCGGGTCGTGGGCGCGCATGGGCACCACCACCATGGCGCCCTCGGCGGGCACGCCCCTGCCCAACTATCGGCGCAAGGACCACTACGAGGACCAGCTGGCCATGCGGCAGAACACCCTGGACAACCAGTTCGACCGCACGTACCTGAACCTGTTCCAGGACACCTCGGCCGACATCGGCATCTCGGACCAGTGGGCGCCCGACCCGGCCGGCAGCCCGGCGCACATCGATGCCGCGGCGGCCACCTACAGCTACGTGTCGGGAGTCACCCGTCCGGTCCGCTTCGAGCTGGCCACGGGCACCTCCGGCGCCCCGGTGACGACCGTCCTGGGTGCGGTGGGGCTCGTCTACTCCACCGACCGCGTCTTCGGTTGGGACGTGGCGGCATCGGCGCTCGCCGGCAGCGGCGCCAAGTTCTCCATGATCAGCACATCGGCGGGTCTCGGGCAGCTGTTCTCCTATCTGAACTGGGTCGAGATCACCTACGACGCCCTCTACAAGGCCGTGGGCAACGAGCAGCGATTCAACACGGGCAACGGCACCGGGGCGCGCCCCATCGAGGTGACGGGCTTCAAGGACGCCGACATCGCCGTGGTGGACATCAGCAACGCGCGGCAGCCGGTCTGGGTGGCCCTGGATGCCGAGAACATCGTCGACGCGGGCGACGGCACCAGGACCCTGTCGATCCTGCCCTACCAGGTGGCGGCGGCCCAGCCGCTCGAATTCTGGTCCGCCGGCGACGCCGGCGGCATCGGCATCGCCGAGCCGTCCTACTTCGACTCGAAGGTGGTGGCCGACCCGGTCAACCCGGTGGAGCTGACGGGCGAGGCGCCGGACCTGGTGGTGGTGACCCACGGCGACTTCCGGGCGGGGATCCAGCGCTGGATCGACCACCGCAAGGCCCGCGCCGGCGGCAACCTGGAGGTCCTGGCCGTGGACGTGGCCGACCTCTACGACTGGTACGGCGGCGGCCTGAAGAGCAAGTGGGCGGTCAAGCGCTTCGTGAACCACGCCCTGTCCCAGTGGGGCACCTGGGCCCTGGTGATCGTCGGCGACGCCAACGAGAACCAGCGGCAGCTCAAGGTGCCGCCGGCGGCCCTGGGCTGGTCCGAGGACTTCGTGCCCACCCACTACCACGTGCAGAACGCCGAGTACGGCGTCTACGAGTTCATGGCCACGGACAAGTGGTACGTGACCGAGGAGACCGGCAGCACCGACGCCACAGACGACTTCCCCGACGGCATCCGTTCGCCCTGGGACATGCTGACCGGGCGCCTGCCCTGCAACTCGGCGGCGGAGCTGGACCGGATGATCGACAAGATCGTGGCGGTGGAGACCCTGGCCGACGGGCAGGACTGGCGCCGGCGGGGCATCTTCTTCGCCGACGACGCCTTCAGCAACGGGCTGGGCGCGGTGGCCAGCGGCGACCTGGTCTACAACTCGGGCGAGGAGCAGTTCGCCTGGAGCGAACGGGACTCCCTGGCGGCCTGGTGGCAGGGCGGCACGCCCGTGACGCTGCAGCCGGACCTGCTGCTCCTGGACAGTTGGCTGAGCCCTCTCTATCCGGGGACAGGCGACCGGAACCTGCCGGAACTGCGAGCCGTCACCGAGAGCGTGGCGACGCCGCCCCTGCGGGCGGCCCTGTCCTCGGGCGGGCTGGTGGCCCACTTCCAGGGTCACGCCAACGCCTCGGTGCTGGCGTCGGAATACTGGTTCCAGGACGGGCGGGCCACCGACGACCGCAGGGACGTGCCCCTGCTGACCAACAACGGGAAGCCCTGGGTGTTCTTCGGCATGGGCTGCCACGTGTCGGACTGGGCCCAGTCGCCCACCTATTTCTCCGGAGTGCCCCACGAGCCTTCCCTCGGGGAGAAGCTGCTGGTGTGGACGGCCGCGGGCGCGTCGGCGACCTACGGCAGTTCCGGGTTCGAGTACATCTTCCAGAACCGCGTGTTCGGCGAGCGCATCTTCCACGTCTGGACCAAGCGCCCGCCGCTGGTGCCCGAGCACGGCGGCGCCACCCGCAGCCGCTGGCTCATCGGCGAGCTGCTGTGGCAGGCCGAGGCCGACCACCTGGCGGCCCAGCCCTACAGCACCCTGGACCGGGACATGGTGGCCCAGTACGTGCTGCTGGGCGATCCCCTCATGAACCTGGACGCGGGACCGCCCCAGGTGACGGCGGTGCTCGAGGGCAGCCCGGACCAGGAGATCAGCGGCAGCTTCGACCTGACCAGCGACGGGCCGTCGAACCTGCGCACGCTGCGCATCGCGGCCCGGGACGAGGCGGGCATCGAGCGGCTGCAGGTGATCGACTCCGACGGCGTGGACCTCACCGACCAGGTGGTGGTCATGGCCGATTCGCTGCCGCCGGGGCAGATCGACCAGCAGGAGGTGCACTACCGCCTGGCGGTGCCGGTGCGGCCGTTCCCCCACAGCATCGACGTCAACGTGTGGGACACGGGCGGCCCCCTGCCCACGGATCGCCACTACACCCTGAGCCTGGACGTGGGCCAGGAGGTGGCCTTCACGTCCTTCGGCCAGCCGGTGGATCCCAACACCTTCACCTTCAAGGCGGACGTGCCGGTGGACTTCCAGGCGGTGGTCACCAGCGCCGCGTGGCTGGACGCGGGCACCACCTGGGCGCTGTCCAGTCCGAACCTGGAACTGAGCAACGTCGTGCTGCCCTCGGGCAAGGACAACACGGCGCAGCTCTCCTTCACGGCCACGGCCGTGGGCGACGCGGCCGGCGAGCGCAGCGTGGTGCTGACCATCGACGGCCACCCGTCCACCTGGGTGCTGCAGGCGGCCGAGCCCCACGGCACCGACGAGGGCATCGCCCAGGTCTACAGCTTCCCCAACCCGATGACCGACCGGACCCGCTTCCTGTTCACGAGCGGGGCGACGTCGGGCCGGGGCGTGATCCGGGTGTTCGCCACCAACGGGCGGGTGGTGGCCCGCATCCCCTTCGACTTCGCGGGCGACGGCGCCGGCGTGGTGGAGTGGGACGGCCGCGACGACGAGGGCGATCGCCTGGCCAACGGCACCTATCTCTACCGGGTGGAGATGAACGCGCCGGGCGGGCGCGTCGACAGCCCGGTGCAGCGCCTGGTGGTGATGCGCTGACCGCGCGCCGCCGGGCCCACGGAACGACCTGATGCCCGAGGAGACGTGATGAGAAGGATCTCGCGCGTGGCCGCGGCCCTGGCCCTGTCCGGACTCGTGGCCGGCTGCGGCGGGCCCAAGCGCCTGCCGCCGGTCAACACCGAACCCCTCCCGCGGCCCGGTCCGGGCACGCTGGCCGTGCCGCGCCTGCTGGGGGTGGGGCTGGCCGAGGATCGCGACGAGATCGTGGTGGCGGCCACGGGGCCGGCCACGGTGATCGACGGCGCCAGCGGGCGCACCCTCGCCCGCCTGGCCGGGTCCGGGGCCACCCTCACCTGCCGCCGGCGGGGCGCCGGCGTGGTCTGGTTCGTCGCGGGCGAGCAGGGCGCTGCGCCGTCGGTGCGACTGGTGCCCGCCGATCCGGAGCGCCGCGTGGTCTGGGGCGACGACCACTTCCGCGGGGAGTTCCTGGTGATTCCCGCGCCCGCCCGCAGCACCGGGCTGACCCTGGTCAACAACGTCGAACTGGAGGCCTACCTGCGGGGCGTGGTGCCCTGGGAGATCGGCCGCCACGACCGAGACGCCCTGGCCGCGCTGGAGGCCCAGGCCGTCGCCGCCCGCACCTACACCGTCAGCCACCTGGGCGCGCGCAGCGACCGCGGTTTCGACCTGTTCGCCGACGTCATGGACCAGGTCTACCGCGGCGCGCGGGACGAGGATCCCCTCTGCAACGAGGCCATCGAGGCCACCGCCGGCCAGGTGCTGCGCTCGGGCGGCGACGAGATCGAGGCCTACTACAGCGCCTGCTGCGGCGGCGTCACCAGCCAGGTGGAGGAGGTGTGGCCCAAGGCCGCGCAGCCCTACCTGGTCAGCCACAAGGACGGTCCGCCCGACGGCGATCCCTGGTGCGCCGGCTCCCGCTACTACAACTGGCGCGAGACCTGGAGCCGCCCCGAGCTGGAGGCGATCCTGGCCCGCACCCTGCCCGAGTACCTGCAGTACGCCACCACCAACGGCCGCGCCCCCTGGGCCGGCATCCCCTTCACGCCCCGCGGCGGCGGCAGCGACCCGGGCCGGCCCGGCGGCCTGCGGGGCCTGGAGATCCTGGGCCGCACCACCAGCGGCCGCGTGGCCGAACTGGCGGTGGTCACCGACGCCGGCACCTACCACGTGCGGGGCGACCGGGTCCGCTGGGTGCTGTCCCCCGCCTCGGGCAACCCGGCCATCCTGCGCAGCGACCTCTTCGACCTGGAACTGGAGCGGGTGGGCGACGAGATCCGCACGGTCGCCGTGCGCGGT
Organism: Candidatus Krumholzibacteriia bacterium; assembly: GCA_963825035.1. Taxonomy (GTDB): domain Bacteria; phylum Krumholzibacteriota; class Krumholzibacteriia; order LZORAL124-64-63; family LZORAL124-64-63; genus JACZKN01. The sequence continues at coordinate 34,208 of CAWGRT010000019.1, forward strand.
CGCGGCTACGGCCACGGCATCGGCCTCTGCCAGACGGGGGCCCTGGCCATGGCCCGGGCCGGCCGCTCGGTGACGTGGATCCTCGCGCACTACTACCCCGGCGCGGTGCTGGTGGACCTGGACGAGGTGCGGCGATGACCGGCGGGGCCGCCTGGACCTCCCGCCTGGTGGTGGGCCTGGCCGGGCCGCGCCTGGACCCCAGGGAGCGGGAGTGGCTGGCGCGCCACCGGCCGGCGGGCGTCATCCTCTTCGCCCGCAACGTGATCGACACCAAGCAGTTGACTGTGCTGTGCGCCGGCCTGCACCGGGTGGTGCCGGGACTGGAGATCGTCGCCGATCACGAGGGCGGGCCGGTGTCGGTGCTGGCCGCGGCGGTGGGCCGGCCGCCGGCCGCCGCCACCCTGGGACTGCTGGACGACCCCGAACTGACCTGGCGGGTGCACCGGGACACGGCGCGGCGTCTGGCCGCCTGCGGCCTCGACCGGGTCCTGGCCCCGGTGGCCGACGTGCTCACCGAGCCCCGCAACCCGGTGATCGGGGTGCGGTCCTTCGGCTGCGATCCCGAAGCCGTGGCCCGGCACGTGGCCGCGGCGGTGGCGGGCCTGCGGCAGGGCGGCGTGGACGTCTGCCTCAAGCACTGGCCGGGGCACGGGGGGACCGGCACCGACAGCCACCTGGGCGCCGCGATCCTGACCGGGCCCCAGCCCGACGCCCCGTTCCGCGCCGGCCTGGAGGCGGGGGCGGACGCGGTGATGGTGGCCCACGTGCTGGCGCCGGGGGGCGCCGGGCTGCCGGCCAGCCTGGACCCGGCCCAGGCGGCGGCCGCGCGGGACCTGGACGTGGTGCGGGAGCCGCTGCTCTACGCCGACGACATCACCATGGGCGCCCTGCGCGCACCCCTGGCCGCGGCGGGCGTGCCGCCGGTGCCGGGGGACGGCCTGATCGACCCGGCCGACCTGTCGGCAGCCTGGTGCCGGGCGGTCCTGGCCGGGGGCTGCGACCGGCTGCTGGTGCGGGGCATCCCCTGGGGGGCGTTTCCGGACCTGGAGCCGGGGCCGGCCCTGGAAGCGGTCGCGGTGCCCGGCTTCGAGCCCCCCGCCGCACCGTCGTGGGAGGAGGCCGCGCGACGCCTGGCAGCCGTGGGCGGCGGTCTGCCGGCGGGCGAGGGCCCGCTGCTGGTGATCGACCGGACGGGCGAGGACCGCTGGGGACCGATCGGCGGCGGCGGGACCGGCCCGGGGCCCTGGACGGCCGCCGTGGGCACCGCGGTGGTCGGGGAACGGGACGCCGGCGGCGTCACCCGCGTCGTGGCCTGTGCCCATCGTCCGCTGGATCGGCAACGGGAGGCCGCCTGGGCGGCCCTGACGGCCCCGGTGGGCGCCGCCCTCGGGGTGGGCCACCCGGCCCTGGCTGCCGACCTTGCAGCCCTCCTGCCGGCGGCCTGGGGCGTCTCCTGGCTGCCCGAATGGCCGGCCGCGGAGCCGCTGCAAAAAATTTGACACCACGGGGGGGCGCCGCTATATTGCGCCTCCTGCATCGCACCCTGGCGGGGGCGTAGTTCAGTTGGTTAGAACGCCGGCCTGTCAAGCCGGAGGTCGCGAGTTCGAGTCTCGTCGCTCCCGCCACGCTGCTTCCCCCCTCGCGGCCCGGCCGCGTTTTTTTTTGCCCCGGACCCGGGTTGACGCCGCGCCGCTTCGGCGTCACAATGTCCGCTGCCCTGACATCCGTATCTTCCCGCCCAGAGCACGAGGAGCCTCACCATGACCCCGGATATCCGCCTTGGCGGCCGCCTGGCCCTGGCCCTGCTGTTGGCAGCGGCGCTGTTGGCCGGCTGCGGCCCGAAGGGAGCCGACGACGTGAGCCGGAACGAAGCCGAAGACTGCGCCTGGACCGGCGGTGACCTGCCGGTGGTCCCGGACCTGGACAATCGCCTGGCCGCCTACGTGAAGACCGACATCGATCCCGACATCAGCCAGCTGGACGCCACCCAGCAGGCGGTGCTGGCCAAGCTGGTGGAGGCGGCCGAGGTGATGGACGACCTGTTCGCCGAGCAGGCCACGCCCTGCCGTACCGAGCTGGCCGCGCGCATCGACGAGCTGCCGGCGGCCCTGCAGGCCGCAGGCGCGGCGCTACTTCGCCATCAACATGGGGCCCTGGGATCGGCGCTTCGACTTCGAGCCCTTCTACGGCACCTGGCCCCATCCGCCGGGAGCCAACTTCTATCCGCTGGACCTGACCGGCGCAGGAGAAGGACACCATCGGCGATCCGGCGCACGGGCTGGACGGCCTGTTCACCATGGTGCGCCGGGCGTCCGGCGGCAGCCTGGAGGCCATCCCGTACGCGACGTTCTTCAAGCCGGGCCTGGAGAAGGCCGCCGGCCTGCTGCGCGAGGCGGCGGCCCTGACGGACAACGCCAGCCTCAAGGCGCTTCCTGGACGCCCGCGCCGACGCCTTCCTCAGCGACGACTACTACGCCTCGGACATGCTGTGGATGGACCTGGACAGCGAGGTCGAGATCACCATCGGGCCCTACGAGACCTACGAGGACGGGCTCTTCGGCTACAAGGCGTCCTTCGAGGCCTTCGTGACGGTGACCGATCCCGAGGAGAGCGCGCGCCTGGACCGCTTCAAGCACGAGCTGCCCTGGCTGGAGAGCCGGCTGCCCATCCCCGACGAGGACAAGAACCCGAACCGCGGCACCGACTCGCCCATCCGCGTGGTGGACGAGGTCTACTCCGGCGGCGACACGCGCGCGGGCATCCAGACCATCGCCTTCAACCTGCCCAACGACGAGCGCGTGCGCGAGGCCAAGGGCAGCAAGAAGGTGCTGCTGCGCAACGTCATGAACGCCAAGTTCGACCGGATCCTGGTGCCCATCGCCGACCAGCTGCTGGTGGAGGACGCAGATCAGGCGACCTGCTCGGCCGAGAGCTTCTTCCTGCACACCCTGTGGCACGAGATGAGCCACGGCCTGGGGCCGGGCAAGATCGTCAAGGACGGCCGGGAGACCGAGGTGCGGCTGGAACTGAAGGACCTCTACTCGACCATCGAGGAGGCCAAGGCCGACGCCATGGGCGAGTGGACCATCTTCGAGCTGGACGCGGCCGGCCGCGGACTACTTCCCCGAGACCATCGTCGCCCAGCAGTCGGCCACCTACCTGGCGGGGCTGTTCCGCTCGGTGCGCTTCGGCATCGGCGAGGCCCACGGCCAGGCCAACGCCATCCAGTTCAACTACCTGATGGAGAAGGGCGCCATCGCCTGGCACCCGGACCTGCAGCGCTTCTCGGTGGACACCGGCCGTGTTCGTGCCGGCGATCCGGGACCTGGTCCACGACATCTGCGTGCTGCAGGCGCTGGGGGACTACGACGGCACGGCGCTCTTCATCAAGCCAGTACGGCGGCATGCCGCCGGAGCTGGAGACGGCGCTGCGCAAGCTGGACGGCATCCCGGTGGACATCCAGCCGGTGTTCACCCGCTGGGAGCAGTAGGGCGGCCCCGCGGGCGTCAAGCCGACGACGAGGGCGGGCCCGGCGGGCCCGCCCTCGGTGCGTCGGCGGCCGGGCCGCGGCCGTCAGGAGGCCGCGGCGTGGCGCCGCAGCAGGGCCATCAGATTGTCGAAGACTTCCGGCGGGAACGGCCCCAGGGCCTCCCAGGGCTGGTGGCCCAGGGCGCCGATGGCGCGGGCGGTCGTCGCCGTTGCGCAGGGCGGCCTCCTGGTAGGCGGCGTAGAAGTCGGGCACCGAGCGCGAGACCGTCTGCAGCCGCTCATCGCCCAGGCGCGCGGCGATCAGCGCGGCCATGCCGTAGCCGGCCTGGGTCAGGCCCCCGCCGGCGGCCACCGTCCGGGCGAAGTCCTCGCCGCGGAGCTTCATCTCCGCGGGATCGGCCAGCAGCCCGGGCAGGCGGTCGCCGGTCACGGCCAGGGTGCGGACGGTGGTCTGGTAGAAGTTCTCGGGGACGGGCTTCACCCGGCGCAGGCGCGGATGGTCCGTCGAGAACACGGTGTGGGGCAGATCCTCGATCCAGGCGGCCACGCCCTCGTTGCGGATGATGCGGAAGGTGCCGTAGACGGCGGCTTCGCCTTCCTCGCCCACGGGGCTGGGGCCGTCCTCGGCCTGCAGGTTGCGGTAGAGGAGGCCGGCGATCTGCCGGTCGAGCTGGGCCGGGTCGCCCGCGGCCAGCACCCCCGTGTCCACCACCACGCGGCCGTCGGTCCAGCGCAGCTCGGGTTTGGTGGGCAGCACGTACACCGGCAGGGGCGTCGGGATCCGGTCCCGGTCCACGAAGCCGGCCGCGGCGGTCAGGATGCCGCAGGGGACGCCGTCGGCGGCGAAGCCGGCGGCGAGGGAGTCGATGCGGGCCCGGTGGTCCCAGGACCAGCGCCAGGAACCGGCGATGGCCCGGCGGTCGCCGTTGGCCTTGCGGTCGCCGGTCAGGCCCAGCTCGTTCCAGAAGGTGGCTTCCAGCCAGTTGCGCAGGCGCACCGGGCCGGGCTCGTTGGGGGCCAGGCTCTCCCGCCACACCTGGAAGGCGGGCTGCTCGGCCAGGCTGTCCAGGTCGGCCTCGGCCACCGGTTGGCCGGAGGTGATCCGGGTCGCCAGGTCGCGGAACGCCTCCCAGCCGGAGAGGTCGACCTGGACCGGGCAGGCGTCGGCGGCCGCGGCGTCCGCCGCCGCTTCGGCCGTGGGGCGGTCCGGTCGCCCTCGACAGCCGGCCAGGCGACAGCACGAGGAACAGCCCGGCAGGCCGCGCCCAGGCGCGGCGCCGCATTGTGGGGACCGGACAGACAGCTTATCTTACGCAATTCGGACACTCCCGGATCGGGGCCCGCGGCCGCGGCCGCGTGGTCGACGCCTCCCGAACGAAGGCGATCATGCTGCTGGTGAACGAAATATATCCCGCCATCTGCGGCGAGTCACGCTTCAGCGGCCGGCCGTGCACCCTGGTGCGCCTGACGGGCTGCCACCTGCGCTGCGTCTGGTGCGACTCGGAGCACTCCTTCCAGGGGGGCGAGCGGCGGGACGCGGCGGCGATCGTGGCGGTGGTGCGGGGCCACGGGTTCCGCACGGTCCTGGTCACCGGTGGTGAACCGCTGCTGCAGGCCGGCGTCACGGGACTGCTGACCGCGCTGCTGGACGACGGGCGGACGGTGCTCCTGGAAACCAGTGGCACCCGCGGTCCTGCGAACGCCGTGCCCCTGTCCGGAGTTCCCGCCGGCGTGCACCGCATCGTGGACGTCAAGGCGCCGGGCAGCGGCATCGACCCGGCGGTCATCGACTGGGAGGGCATCGCCGGCCTGGACGCGGGGGACGAGCTGAAGATCGTCTGCGCCGACCGCGCCGACTACACCTGGGCCCGGGACCTGGTGCGGGAACCGGGACGCCTGCCGGCGGGGGTACCGGTGACCCTGTCGCCGGTGCAGGACAGCCTGCCGGCGCGGGACCTGGCCGAGTGGATCCTGGCCGACGGCCTGGACGTGCGTTTCCAGATCCAGCTCCATCGGGCCGTGTGGCCCGAGGCGACGCGGGGGGTGTGACCATGGCGAAGGACCTGGCCATCGTGCTGGTGAGCGGCGGGCTGGACTCGTGCGTGTGCCTGGCCGAGGCGGCCCGGGAGCACGAGGTGGCCCTGCTCCACGTGAACTACGGGCAGCGCACCGAGGCCCGCGAGCTGGCGGCCTTCACCGCCCTGGCCGACCACTACGGGGCGGCACGGCGGCTGGTGGCGGACATCGGCTACCTGAAGGCCATCGGCGGCTCGTCCCTGGTGGACGCCTCGCGCGCGGTGGAGACGGGGCTGCCCGCCGCGGACGCGGGCGTGCCGTCCACCTACGTGCCCTTCCGCAACGCGCACATCCTGGCCATCGGCGTGTCGTGGGCCGAGGTGCTCGGTGCCGGTTCCCTGTGGATCGGGGCGGTGGAGGAGGACTCGAGCGGCTATCCCGACTGCCGCGAGGAGTTCTACCGGGCGTTCGCCGCGGCGGCCGACGCGGGCACGAAGCCGGAGACGCGCATCCGCATCGCGACGCCGTTGATCCACCTGGACAAGGCGGCCATCGTCGAGCGCGGCCTGGAACTGGGCGCGCCCCTGGGCCTGACCTGGTCCTGCTACACCGGTTCGGAGGAGGCCTGCGGCGTGTGCGAGAGCTGCCGCCTGCGCCTGCGGGGCTTCGCGGCGGCGGGCGTCGAGGACCCCATCCCCTACGCGCGGCGCTGACCCGGCGTCAGCGCGCGAACTTCGCGAAATCGTAATCCTGGTACGCGTTGCACCGGCTGCAGAGGGTCAGCAGGTCGCGGCGGCCGTCGTCCAGCACCTCGCGGACGCAGGCGGCGGCGTGGCCCTCCCAGATGTCCCCGACCGACTGCTCGTTCACGTTGCCGATGATCGCGCGCCCGTGCACGTCCCAGCAGCAGACGGTGGCGTCGCCGTCGCTGTAGAAGAACATCTCGTCCAGGATCTTCAGGCAGGGCTTCAGCACCACGTCCTCGCGCTTCTGGCCCGTCCACGGCCACTGGTAGAGCTGCGTGACCAGCACCTCGGTGCACTTCGGTGCCCAGTAGGCGCGGTAGGCGTCGATCTCGTGGCGGTTCTCCGGCACCTCGATCATGCGCAACTCGGTGAAGACCTTGTCGCGCCAGCCCTCGGCGTCCCAGATCTCCAGGAAACGCGTGGTGCGCTCCAGCACCTTGGCGTAGGGGATGCCCACGCGCGACGGCTCGTAGGTCTCGGGGCTGAAGCCGTCGATGGAGAAGCGGAGGATGTCCACGCCCGCCTCCAGCAGGGCGCGGCCCAGGTCCTCGGTCATCAGTTCGCCGTTGGTGTTGTACTCCACCCGCGCCGTGGGATCGTTCTCCTTGATGTAGCGGGTGATCTCGGCCTGGCGCTTGTCCACGAAGGGTTCGTTGGTCAGGAACGGCCGGTAGGTGATGCCCCAGCCGCGGGTGTCGTCGACGATCTTCTTCCAGGTGGCCTCGGGCATGCGGGCCGGGTCGCGCCGGATCTCGTGCTGGGGGCAGAACGGGCACTCGGCGTTGCACTTGGTGACCGTCTCCAGCTGGATGTAGCGGGGGCGCGCCGCGTAGGGCATGCGCCAGCGGGCGCCGCGGTCGCCGGGGCGGCGGTCGGTGTCGAGCAGGCGGTCGGCCTGTTGGGGTCGCATGGTCTCTCCCGGTGGTTTCCTCAGCCGCGGGGCCGGGCCAGCAGCGGCCGCAGGACCTCGAGGCTGCGCGCGGTGGCCCCGCGCTGTTCCATGACCACCCGGCGGGCCTCGGCCCCCAGGCGGATGCGTTGGTCGTCGTCGGCCAGCAGGCGACCGGCGGTCGTCCAGGGCCTCGTCGGGCCGGTGCAGGACGAAGCCCGCTCCGCGGCGCACCAGCAGGCCCGCCTCCTCGGCGTTGCGGATGCGGGGCCCGAACAGCACCGGCATGCCGCAGACGGCCGGCTCCATGGTGTTGTGCACGCCCGTGGTGAAGCTGCCGCCGACGTAGGCAAGATGGCCCGCCCGGTAGATTTCCGCCAGCACGCCGATGGAATCCACCAGGATCACGCGGGCCCCGGCGGCCGGCTCGCCGGCGTTCAGGCGGCTCAGGCGCAGGTGGCGCGATGCCGGCGGCGTCCAGGGCGCGTTCCAGACCGGCCAGGCGGCGGGCCTCGGGCTCGTGGGGCGTCAGCACCACCGTCAGGTCGGGGAACTGCTCCAGCAGGCGGGGCAGCACCGGCAGCCAGAGGGCCTCGTCCGGGGGCCAGGTGCTGCCCAGCACCAGGAGGCGGCCGCCCAGGGCCTTCAGGCGGGCGGCGGTGCGCCCCTCCTTGGCCTCCTCCCAGCGCAGGATCACCTGCTCGACCCGCGTGTCGCCGGTCACCGAGACGGGGGCGGTGACGCCCAGGTCGTCGGTGAAGCGGCGGGCGTCGTCCTCGGTGCAGACCCCGAGATGGGCGAAGCGGTCGAAGAGGTCCCGGTACAGGCCCCGGGCCAGGGGCTTGAGGCGGGCGCTCTCCGGCTGCAGCGAGCCGGCCAGCAGCACCACCGGCACCCCCTGGCGGTGGGCCGCCAGCACCTGGTTGGGCCACAGGTCGAACTTGATGATGACCAGGGCACGGGGCCGCCAGGCGGTCACCAGGCGGCGCATGGCGCCGGGGTCGTCGAAGGGCAGGTAGTCGTGGAGGTCGGCGCAGGGGCGGCGGTGGGCGTACTCCCAGCCCGACGGCGAGAAGTGGGTGACCATCACCGGGCGCTGCGGATCCTCCTCCTGCAGGGCGGCGATCAGGGGGCGCGCCTGCTCGTACTCGCCGACCGACGTGACGTGGAACCACACGCCGCCCCGCACGGTGGCGGTGGCGTTGAGCAGCCGCCGCAGCAGGCCGCGGCGCCCGGCCACGCCCTCGGCCAGCTTGGGAAAGAAGGGGGCCAGCAGGGGCGGCAGGCCGGCCAGGACCGGGCTGACGTTGCGGTACAGGCGCAGGGCGGCGCCGAGATCGGCGGCCGGATGCAGGTCACGACGGTTCACGTGCGGACATCTCCTGAAGGTCGTTGCAGCAGCGGCGCCGCCGCCGCCAACACCCGGTCGGGCGTGAGGCGCACCAGGCAGGCCAGGTCGCCCCGGTGGCAGGGGCGCTTGCCGTTGCGGGAGCAGGGGCGGCAATCGAGGTCGGTCTCCAGCAGGCGGCTCGAGGGCAGATGGGGGGCGTAGCCGAAGGCCCGCACCGTGGGGCCGAACAGGGCCACCACCGGGGTGCCCACCGCCTCGGCCAGGTGCAGCAGGCCGCTGTCGTTGGTGACCAGGACGGCGCACCCGGCCAGGCGGGCGGCCACCTCCGTCAGGGAGAGCCCCCGCAGCACCTCGGCGCCGGCGTCGGCGGCCGCGGCCGCCAGGGGGCCGCCGGCGAACCAGGCGTCCTCCTGGGGACCGAGAAAAAGGCGGACCGGGCCGCCGCCGGCCGCGCGGTGGGCCGCCAGCAGCGAGGCGAAGTGCTCCTGGGGCCAGCGTTTGGTGTCCCAGCGGGCGCCGGGGGCCAGGCCCAGGATGGGCGGGCCCTCCGGCCGCGGCCCCGCCAGGGCGGCCAGGGCGGGCGGGACGTCGGCGGGCGCCGGCGCGCCGCCGGTCAGCGCCGGCAGCAGCGCGGCGAAGCGGTCGCGCATGGTGCGGGCCAGCCGCGGATCGGCCTGGCCCGTCCGCAGCAGGGCCAGCCGGGCCACCGTGTCCTTGGCCAGGCGGGCGTCGGCCCGCCGGCCCAGCAGGGCCAGCAGCAGGTGGCCCCGCAGGATGTGGTGGGCGTCGACCACCGTGTCCCAGCGCTCGGCCCGCAGGCGGCCGGCCAGGCGCACCACGTCGCCGAGGCCGCCCCCCGCCAGGGGCACGACCCGGTCCACGCCGGCGGCCTCGGCCAGCAGGGGCGCGAACGCGGCCTTGGTCACCAGGGTGACCCGGCGTTCGGCGGCCCCCGGGGCGCGGGCGGCCCGGGCCAGGGCGCCGGCCAGCAGGCACAGGTCGCCCAGGGCTCCGAAGCGGATGACGAGGATCTGGCGCATGGGTCCTTCCGGGTCGGGGACGACGGTCCCGATCATCCCCCAAAGGGGATCGCACGAAAATGATTTTCCGGAGCGGCCGCCGCAAGCCCGGTGCCGCCTTGTGTGCCCGGGCGCCCCGCGCTACCATCCGCGGCGGCGGCGGGGATGGGCCCGGCCGCCGGCTCCGCGAAGGAACGAACCGCTTGGATCTGCTGCTGCTGCTGGCCCTGCTGGGCGTCTCGGCCACCTTCTCCGGCTCGGAGACGGCCTTCTTCTCCCTGGGCGCCGCCGAACTGGCGCGTCTGGAGGCGGAGCAGAGCCGCGCCGGCCGGCGGGTGGCCACCCTGCTGCGGCGCTCCAACGACCTGCTGTCGGCCCTGCTCATCGGCAACCTGCTGGTGAACACCGCGGCCAGCGTGGTCACCACCAGCCTCTGTCTGCAGTGGTTCGGGACGCGGGGGATCGCCGTGGCGGTGCCGGCGGCCACCATCGTGCTGCTGCTGATGGGCGAGATCACCCCCAAGATGCTGGCTTTGCGCTTCCGCGTGGCCGTGGTGCGGGTGATGCAGGCGCCGCTGACGGGCTGGCTGCTGCTGGTGTGGCCGGTGGTGCGGCTGATCGGCGGGGCGGTGGGCGCGCTGGTGCGGCGGCTGCCCTTCGAGGCCTCGGGCTCGCGGCCCATGACCACCGAGGAACTGCAGCAGGCCTGCGACCTGGCGGTGGAGGAAGGCACCCTGACCGAGACCGAGGGCCGCTCCCTGGCCAGGCTGCTGCGGCTGCACGACATCGAGGTGCGCGCGGTGATGACCCCGCGCACCGCGGTGGTGGCCCTGCGCCGGGGCATGTCCCTGCGCCACGTGCTGGCCACGGCGCGGCGGGCGGGCTACAACCGCTACCCGGTGCTGCCGGCCGAGGGGGAGCGCCCGGAGGGGCTGTTCCACCTGAAGGACCTGCTGAGCCTGGGCCAGGGCGTGGAACAGCCGCTGGACGGCAGCCTGCGGCCGCTGCTGTTCGTGCCCGAGAGCAAGGACGTGGCGGCGCTGCTGACGGAGATGCGCAGCGGCGGCGCCCACCTGGCCGCCGTGGTGGACGAGCACGGGGACTTCGCGGGCATCGTGACCATGGCCGACTGCCTGCAGGCCCTGCTGGGCGCGGTGGCGGACTCGGCCAAGTGGGACGCCGAGCTCATCCCCCTGGGGGACGGGCGCTGGGTGATCAGCGGCCGCACCAGCCTGCGCGAATTGGAGGAGGCCACCGGCCTGCACCTGCCCCGCAGCCACGATTACGTCTCGGTGGGCGGGTTCCTGATGGCCCAGCTGGGTCGGGTGCTCACGCCCGGCGACCGGGTCACCCTGCCCCAGGCGCGCCTGTCGGTGCTGGAGATGACCGAGCACCGGGTGGACCGCATCCAGGTCACGCTGCTGGCGGACCGGCGGCGCGACGGCGAGCGGGAGGAGGGGTCGTGAGCGGCGTGCCCGACTGGACCGTCACCGGCCTGGTGTTCCTGGGCGCGATCCTGATGTCGGCCTTCTTCTCCGGCAGCGAGACCGGCCTGATGAGCGTCAACCGGGCCCGCCTGCGGCGGCGGCTGGGGCGCGCGCGACCGGCGCGGCCGGCAGCTGGAGACCCTGCTGGGCCGCATCGAGGATCCCATCCTCACCTGCCTGATCGGCACCAACGTGGCCAACGTGCTGGGCAGCGCCGTGGTGACGGCGGCGTTCACCGCCCGCTGGGTGCACCGGGGCGAGCTGCTGGCGGTGCTGGTGGTCTCGGTGCTGACCATCCTCTTCGCGGAGATCGTGCCCAAGGTGCTGTACCGGGAGTTCCCCGAGCGGCTGACCCTGGCCTCGACCCCGGCCATCCGCGTGGCCATGGTGCTGGCGGCGCCCCTGCGCTGGGTGCTGCGGGGCTACTCGGCCCTGTGGCGGCGGATGCTGCCGGCGACGGCCGTCGAGACCCTGGACCGCCGCAGCCTGGCGGCCCTGCTCATGACCAACAGCCTGCCCGCGGCCGACGACCGGCGCTTCGCCGAGACCCTGGAGCGCTACCTGCACCTGGCCATGACGCCCCTGGCGCGCATCGTCCGGCCCGTGTCGTTGCTGGAGACGGTGGGCCCGGACGCCACCGTGGGCGACTGCCTGGCCACGGCGGCCCGCTCCGGATTCAGCCGCCTGCCCGTGACCAGCGAGGACGGCCGGCGCCTGCAGGGCTACGTGCTGGTGCGCGACCTGCTGTTCCTGCCCCGCGAGGAACACGACCAGCCGGTGCCGACCCACCTGTGGCGCTCGATCCTGCTGGTGGACGGACGGATGGATGCGTACGAACTTTTCGAGGAGATGCGCGGCCAGGGCCGCCAGCTGGCGGTGGTGGCCGACGCGGACGGGAACCCGGAAGGCCTGGTGACCTTGGAAGACCTGATCGAGACGGTCATCGGTTCCATCGACGACGAATTCGACCTGGCGTCCGCGCCCGCGGGCGCCGCCGACGGAGGAGAAGCATGAGCGACAACGGCATGAGCAAGCACGACCACGTCCTGGCCGGCCTGGTGTTCAGCCTGCAGGCCATGGCCATGCAGCAGCTGGGCAAGCTGCAGGATCCCCACTCGGGCGAGCTGCACCGGGACCTGGACCAGGCCCGCGGCACCATCGACATCCTGGAGATGCTGAAGGCCAAGTGCCGCACCGACACGCCGCCGGACCTGCTGCGGATGATCGACGGCGCGGTCATGGACCTGCAGCTCAACTACCTGGACGAGCGGAAGAAGGACGCCCACGCGCGGGCGGCCGCCGACGAGGCCGAGCCGGCCGCGCCGGCCGACGCGGCCGAAGCGTCCGGCGACGACGCGGACGAGGACCCCGAACGCCGAACGGCAGGACGGGGCGGACGCTTGAAGCATCTGGTCGCCGCCGGCCTGCTCGGGCTGGTGCTCGGCGCCGCGCCGGCGTCCGCGGCTGTGCCTGCGGCCGGCCGCGGCCGTGCCCGCGGCCGTGCCCGAGGCGGACCGGCCCGCGCCGCCCGCCGATCCCGTGGGCACGCACGCCGCCCGAGCACCAGGACTCGGTGCGCCTGGACCGCCTGACCTCGGCGGTGATGCCGCCCGACGGCCTGCTGACCCTGGGCGTGGGCGGGCGCACCCTGACCACCGTCTACCCGGTGCAGGAGAGCGACCGGACGTTCCTCTATCCCGTCGGGCGCAAGGACCTGTTCCTGCTGGCGGAGGCCGGGCCTGCGGCCCTGGCTGTTCGTGACCGCGGAGCTGCCCTACCGCACCTGGAGCGGCGGCCGCGGCCACATCCCCGCCACGGGCAGCGGCCTGGGCGACGGCACCTGGCAGGTGACCGCGGGCCGCGCCCTGCTGGCGCGACCGGGTGCACGCGGCGGTCTTCGGCGGCGGCAACCTGCCCGTGGGCAGCACCGCGGACGGCCTGGGGCAGGGTGTCCTCTCGCCCCGGCTGGGCGCGGCGCTCACCTTCCGCTTCTGGACCGCCAACCAGGTGCCCGAGATGCGTCTGCACCTGAACGCAGCGCGCACCTGGAACCGCAACGAGGCCGACGGCTTCGGCGCCACCCCGGGGCTGTTCCAGCCGGGGCCGCCCCAGTACCAGTCGGCGGCGGCGGCCGGCGGCAACAATCGCAACGACGCCATGACCTACGGCGCCGCCCTGGAGTTCCGGGCCGGCTCCACCAGCCTGTGGGCCGAGTACGCCTGGGACCGGTTCATCGACAACGACACGGTGGCGCCCGCCGAGCAGTACCGCACCTTCGGCGCCGGCCTGCGCTGGGGCCTGCAGGAGGGCTGGGCCGTGGAGGGCCGCTACCTGGTCTCCCTGGCCAACGACGACGAGGGCACCCCCTGGTGGCCGGGCTTCCCCGACTGGGCCATGAGCGTGGCCGTGACGCGCCAGTTCCCCTTCGGCGGCCGCGACCGGGACCACGACGGCGTGAAGGATCGCCACGACCGCTGCCCCGACACGCCCGAGGACAGCGACGGCTACCAGGACGCGGACGGCTGCCCCGACTACGACAACGACCGCGACGGCGTCCCCGACGTGCTCGACCAGTGTCCCGACGAGCCCGAGGACATCGACGGCTTCCAGGACGACGACGGCTGCCCCGACCCGGACAACGACGGCGACGGCATCCTGGACGTGCAGGACCTCTGCCCCGACGAGCCCGAGGACTTCGACGGGGTCCACGACGACGACGGCTGCCCCGACGACGTCATCGACACCGACGGCGACGGCGTGGAGGACAAGGTCGACCAGTGCCCGAACGTGCCCGAGGACATCGACGGCTTCGAGGACGACGACGGCTGCCCGGACCTGGACAACGACCTGGACGGGATCCCGGACGTGCGGGACAAGTGTCCCGGACGAGCCGGAGACGTACAACGGGGTCGACGATGACGACGGGTGTCCGGACTAGGGGTTCCGGCGTCCGCGAAGCGTGACGCCTGCGGCTCGGGGCCGCGCCCCGCCGCCCTCCGTGGCGGCGGGGTGCTCGGCGTTCGGGCCGCTCCGCCATCCTGGCTCCGCGGTCCTCTCGACGCCCCGAGCCGACAGGCGTCACGCTTCGCGGACGCGGCAACGCCTCGGCCGGAAGCGGGTCGGAGCGGTTGCGGAAACATGCAGCAATTGTAACTTGTTGTAATAAATGTTGTTACAGAAGAATCACCCCCCGGCGGAAGTTCCGGGGGACCGACCCTACCCCTCCAGCTGCCGCTTCGCCCGCTGCCAGGCCGCCTCGAGGTCGTCGATCGACGCCTCCTTCATGGGCGCGCCGGCGTCGCGGAACTCGGCCTCCACCAGGTGGAAGCGGTCGCGGAAGCGGTTGTTGGCCCGGCGCAGCGCCATGTCGGGCTGCACCTTCAGCCAGCGGGCCAGGTTGACCACCGAGAACAGCAGGTCGCCGATCTCGTGCTCCACCGCGTCGGCGTCGCCGGCGGCGGCGGCCTCGCGCACCTCGTCCATCTCCTCGTGCAGCTTGGCCCACACGCCGTCGACGGCCGGCCAGTCGAAGCCCTGGTCCGCGGCGTCCTTCTGCAGCCGGTAGGCCACGTGCAGGGGCGCGGTGGAGGCGGGCATGGCCTTCAGCGCGGACTCGGCGTCCGGGTCGATCCCCTTGGCCCGCTTCTCCTGGGCCTTGATCTCGTTCCAGCGCTGCTGGCTCTCGCCCATGTCGCGGGCCGAGGCTTCGCCGAACACGTGGGGGTGGCGGCGGATGAGCTTGGCGTTGCCGTCGCGGGCCACGTCGTGCATGGAGGTGGGGTGGGTCTCGTTCAGGATCTCGCAGCAGAACGAGGTCATGAACAGCAGGTCGGCCAGCTCCTCGCGGACGCCGTGCGGGTCGGCCTGCCAGGGCGGACTCCACCAGTTCGCCGGCCTCGTCCATGAGGTAGCGGGCGGCGTCGACCAGGGTCTGCTTGCGGTCCCAGGGGCAGCCGCCCGGGGAGCGCAGGGTGTGGATGGTGGCCAGGAGGTCTTCGAAGGGGCCGGCCATGGTCGTCCTTTCGCTGGTTCGGGGCGGGGCGAAGACCGGTCCAAGGTAATTCGGATTGGCCCGCCCGGAAACCCCGCGTTATCATGGTGGACTGCCGCCGAACGCACACCCGAGGCAGGAGACCGTGAACGACAGCATCCGCGTCAAGGGCGCCCGCCAGCACAACCTGCAAGAACATCGACGTGGATTTCCCCCGGGGGGTGCTGACGGCGGTGTCCGGCCTGTCGGGGTCGGGCAAGTCGTCCCTGGTCTTCGACACCCTCTACGCCGAGGGCCAGCGCTGCTACGTGGAGTCGCTGTCCACCTACGCCCGCCAGTTCCTGGACCGCCTGCCCAAGCCCGACGTGGACTGGATCGACGGCATCAGCCCCGCCATCGCCATCGAGCAGCGCAACGCCGTGACCAGCGGCCGCTCCACCGTGGGCACCGTCACCGAGATCAACGACTACCTGCGCGTGCTGTGGGCCCGGGTCGGCAAGGTGGTCTGCCCGGACTGCGAGCTGCCGGTGACCCGCGACACCCCCGACTCGGTCTGGAAGGCGGTGCGCAAGGAGCACGACGGCCAGGCGGTGCTGGTCTGCTATCCCCAGGAGATGCCCGAGGAGGGCGCCCTGCCCGGCTGGTGGGAACCCCTGCTGGCCCAGGGCTACCAGCGGGCCGTGGTGGGCGAGGCCATGGTGCGCCTGGACGATCCGACGGTGGCCGAGCTGCCGCTGCCGGGGCCGGGCGCCGTGGTGGACGTGGTGGTGGACCGGCTGAAGATGGGTCCGCGGGTGCGCTCGCGGCTGGCGAGGCCGTCGAGCTGTGCTTCCACCAGTCGGGCGGCCAGGCGGTGCTGCGCGACCGCGAGCTGACCTGGCGCGAGGCGTACGCCGCCGACCTGCGCTGCAACGGCTGCGGCCGCGTCTTCCCCGAGCCCACGCCGCGCCTGTTCTCCTTCAACTCCCCCGAGGGCGCCTGCCCCGCCTGCAAGGGCTTCGGCAACCGCCTGGAGTTCGACGAGGACAAGATCATCCCCGACCCGGGGCTGAGCCTCAAGGAAGGCGCGATCAAGCCCTGGAGCACCGAGAGCTTCGGCCGCCAGTTCACGGCGCTGCTGAAGTTCTGCGCCCGCCAGAAGATTCCCACGGACGTGCCCTTCGCCAAGCTGTCGCGCCGCCAGCCAGCGGCTGGTGCTCGAAGGCCGCGACAAGAGCTACACCGGCGTCATCCCCTACCTGGAGACCATGCGCAAGGAGATGAAGAAGGGGCACCACCGCTTCTTCACCCGGCGCTACATGGGGGACACCGCCTGCCGCGCCTGCGGGGGCAGCCGTCTGCGCAGCGAGGCCCTGGCCGTCCGGGTGCAGAACCTGGACATCGGGCAGATCGGCCGGCTGTCGGTGGAGGAGGCCCTGGTCAAGACGCGCGGCCTGCGCCTGACCAAGGCGGCCACCGCCGTGGCGGGCGAGGTGCGGGACGAGGTGCTGCACCGGCTGGAGTTCCTGGAGCGGGTGGGCCTGTCCTACCTGACCCTGGACCGGCTGACGCGCACCCTGTCGGGCGGCGAGGCCCAGCGCATCCACCTGGCCAACGCCATGGGCTCGCGGCTGGTGGACACCCTGTACGTGCTGGACGAGCCCACCTGCGGCCTGCACGCCGACGACGTGGACCGGCTGATCGACACCCTGCACGACCTGGTGGCCGGCGGCAACACGGTGGTGGTGGTGGAGCACGACCTGGCGGTGCTGCGGGCGGCCGAGCACTTCATCGAGCTGGGGCCCGGCGCCGGCAGCCGCGGCGGCCACCTGGTGTACCAGGGCCCCCTGGACGCGCTCATGAAGGACGGCGACACCGTCACCGCCCGCCACCTGCGGGGCGACGTGCCCGCCGGCGACCTGGCCCGCCATCGCGAGGCGCCGGACCGCTGGCTCACGGTCAAGGGCGCCCGCCTGAACAACCTGCGCGAGGTGGACGTGCGCGTGCCCCTGCGGCGCTTCGTGGCGCTGACGGGGGTGTCGGGATCGGGCAAGAGCAGCCTGCTGAACGGCTGCATCCACGACGGCCTGACCGCCAAGGCGGTGGGCGGCGTGGGCCGGGCCTTCCCCTTCACGGCCATCCAGGGCGAGCACGGGGTCAGCCGCGTGGTGCGGGTGGACCAGACCCCCATCGGCAAGACCAGCCGCTCCAACCCGGCCACGTACCTGCAGGTGCTGGCGCCCATCCGCGACCTCTTCGCCAACACCAAGGAGGCCCTGGCCCGGGGCTACGCGCCGGGGCGCTTCAGCTTCAACACCGCGGGCGGCCGCTGCTCCACCTGCCAGGGCATGGGCTACCATCGGGTGGAGATGCAGTTCATGGCCGACATCGAGGTGCCGTGCGAGGACTGCCGCGGCAGCCGCTTCAACGCCTCGACCCTGGAGATCCGCTACAAGGGCCTGAGCATCGCCCAGGTGCTGGACCTGACCGTGGACGACGCCCTGGGTTTCTTCGGCGACGTGCACGCGGTGGGGGAGCGCCTGTGGTTCCTCAAGAAGGTGGGCCTGGGCTACCTGACGCTGGGCCAGCCGGCGCCCACCCTCTCGGGCGGCGAGAGCCAGCGCCTGAAGGTGGCCCGCGAGCTGGCGTCGCCCAGCGGCAAGAACAACCTCTACCTGCTGGACGAGCCCACCACGGGCCTGCACGCCGAGGACGTCCGCGCCCTGGTGAAGGTGCTGCACGAGCTGGTGGAGCGGAAGCACTCGGTGGTGGTGATCGAGCACAACCTGGACCTGATCGCCCAGGCCGACTGGATCGTCGATCTGGGGCCCGGCGGCGGCCGCCACGGCGGCCGGGTGGTGGCCGAGGGCACCCCCGCGCAGGTGGCCAAGATGGACGCCTCCCTCACCGGGCGGCACCTGGCCCGGCGCCTGAAGACCTGAGCGGCGCGCCCCTTCCCTGGCATACCGATTGCAAATTCCTCCCCAAGGACATCCGACCGTCACGGCAACGTGTTGCGCGACAACGTGATGTTCATTTCGTCGCCGGGTCGCGAACGCCGCCGCGGGCAAATCCTGCCGCCGGCGGGGGCGCCGCCCGGTCCGCGGGGCCGACCCCGCGCTCAACCCGGGGCCGTCCCGGGCCGATGATCCTGCCGGGGCCGGCGCGCCGCTGCGCCGCCCGCCAGCCAGGAGGATGGGAAGCATGGAACGCAGTCTGCGGGTCCTGGTCGTCGACGACGAGCCGGACATCCTCGAGACGATGGAGTTCAGCCTGTCGCGCCGCGGGTTCACCGTGGCCACGGCCGTCGACGGGCTCGAGGGTCTGGACAAGGCCAAGCGCTTCCCGCCCGACGTGATGATCCTGGACGTGATGCTGCCCGGCTGCAACGGCTACGAGGTCAGCCGCATGCTCAAGGAGTGGATGGAGAACGACCCCCAGGCCGCGATCTTCCCCATCCTGCTCTTGACGGCCCGCAAGGTGGACACCCGCGAGCGCGAGAAGTTCGTGGCCACCTGGTCCCGGGCCGACGCCTGCATCTACAAGCCGTTCGAGATGGACGAGGTGGTGGCGACCATCAGCCGCCTGGCCGCGGGGGCCTCGGTCTAGGCTCCGCCCGGCCCCGGGGAATCGCCCCGGGGCGCTTGACAATCGAATCGTCGCAGTGTTTTATTCCCGTTCCCGGTTCGCGCCGGGACCGGTTTCCGGTGCCTGGGTAGCTCAGTTGGTAGAGCACATGACTGAAAATCATGGTGTCGGTGGTTCGACTCCGCCCCCAGGCACCACCTCGGATTCCTAGGAGCTGGTGTAGCTCAGCTGGTAGAGCAGCTCACTCGTAATGAGCAGGTCTGCGGTTCGAGTCCGCGCACCAGCTCCAGAAACCCCAAGGACTTACGAGATTTCCGACGGGCCCCCGCAAGGGGGCCTGTGCTGTTTTGGTGCCGGAATCATGACGCTGGTCGACGCAGCCTCCGGTGGGCGGGAGCCCGCCGTCTCTCGCTTGCCAGTCGCCGACCCGGAGGCGTACTATCCGCCGGCGCGCGTGCGGCAGATCTTCCCCTCCGCCCCGCAACCCGCCCGACGCCCAATGCCGAAGTCCGCTCTGACGAAAGGACCATCCGCATGGTGAACCCCGCCGACGCCAAGCCCGCCCTTTCGCCTTGGTGGCGCCACGCCACCATCCTCGTGATGATCGTGGGCTTCAGCATCCTGGGCATCGTCACCGCCCTGACCTACCGGCACGCGCCGCCGATCCCGGTGCGGGTGCTCGATCCCGACGGCGGCGTCCTGTTCACCGGTCAGGACATCGAGCGGGGCCAGGAGGTCTTCCTCAAGTACGGGCTGATGGAGCACGGTTCGCTCTGGGGGCACGGCGCCTACCTCGGCCCCGACTACACGGCGGAATACCTGCACCGCGAGGTCGCGATCGCCCGCGACGTGTTGTCCCGCACGAAATTCTCCGTGCCTTACGACCAGGCCGACGCCGGGCAGCAGGACCGGATCGCCGACGAGGTGGTCCGCGAACTCAAGCGCAACCGCTACGATCCCGGCCTCCGGGGACCTGACCTTCAGCGCCGGCGAGGCCGCGGCCCACGCCCAGCTGGCAGACGTGTGGGCACGGTATTTCCAGAGCGGCGACGAGGCTCCGGGCCTGCCTGCGCAATACATCCGGGATGCCGGGGACCTGGCGGCTTTGAACTCCTATTTCGCCTGGGCGACCTGGGCCACGGTGACCAACCGACCGGGCAAGGACTACACCTACACGAACAATTGGCCCTACGACCCCTTGGCAGGCAACACCCCGTCGACCGAGACCTACGTCTGGAGCGC
Organism: Candidatus Krumholzibacteriia bacterium; assembly: GCA_963825035.1. Taxonomy (GTDB): domain Bacteria; phylum Krumholzibacteriota; class Krumholzibacteriia; order LZORAL124-64-63; family LZORAL124-64-63; genus JACZKN01. The sequence continues at coordinate 54,006 of CAWGRT010000019.1, forward strand.
ACTGAGCCTCGTGTCCCTGCTCGGCGGCCTGGGCCTGGCGCTGCTCTTCTTCGGCCGTTTCCACTTCCTGGGCTGGGAGGGCACGGCCGACGAGTTCCGGGTCCTGCACGCCGCGGAGGAGCCGGGAGGTCTGCTGCCGAGCCAGGCGGCGACCCTCAAGTATTTCGTCGTCGTCGCCGGCCTGTTCCTGCTGCAGGCCCTGGCCGGCGGCGCCCTGGCGCACTACCGGGTCGAGCCCAACTCGTTCTACGGGCTCGACCGGATCGTCGACATCTTCCCCTACAACCTGGTGCGGACCTGGCACCTGCAGCTGGCGGTGTTCTGGATCGCGACGGCCTGGGTCGCCGGGGGCCTCTTCCTGGCTCCCTGGGTCGGCGGCGGCGAACCGCGCGGCCAGCGCGGAGGCGTGAACCTGCTGTTCGGGGCGCTGCTGGTGGTCGTGCTCGGCAGCCTGGGCGGCGAGGCGCTCGGCATCAACGACCGGCTGGGGACGCTGTGGTTCTGGCTGGGACACCAGGGCTCGGAGTACCTCGACCTGGGGCGCCTGTGGCAGCTGCTGCTGGCGGCGGGCCTGGTGCTGTGGCTCTTCCTCATGTTCCGGGCGCTGCGCCCGGCGATCGCCCGGGAAGGCCGTTCGGCGCTGTCCGCCCTTTTCCTCTATGCTGCCGTGGCGATCCCGCTCTTCTACCTGCCCGCCCTCTTCTACGGTCCGCGGACCAACTTCGCCGTGATCGACAACTGGCGGTTCTGGATCATCCACCTCTGGGTGGAAGGGTTCTTCGAGCTCTTCGCCACCGTCCTGGTGGCCATCATGTTCCGCCGCCTCGGCCTGGTGACCACCAAGACGGCCACGCGCCTGGTCTACCTCGACGCGATCCTGTTCCTGGTCGGGGGCATCGTCGGGACCGGGCACCACTGGTACTTCACGGGACAGGGCACCCTGAACATGGGGCTGGCCGCGTGCTTCTCGGCCCTGGAGGTCGTGCCGCTGACCCTGCTGACCCTCGACGCCGCGGGATTCCTCCACCTGAGCCGCAGGAACGTCGAGGCCGGAGGCGTCGACCTGGCGGCGCGGCACCGCTGGACGATCCACTTCCTGGTGGCCGTGGGCGTCTGGAACTTCGTGGGAGCCGGCGTCTTCGGCTTCCTGATCAACACGCCCATCGTGTCGTACTTCGAGGTCGGCACCACCCTGACGGCCAACCACGGCCACGCCGCCATGTTCGGCGTCTTCGGCCTGCTGGGGCTGGGGGTGCTGGTGTTCTGCCTGCGGTCGGCCCTCGCGGACGAGCCGTGGCAACGCGTGTTGCCCTGGATCCGGGTCGGGTTCTGGGGGCTGAACATCGGGCTGGCCCTGATGGTCGTGCTGGACCTGTTCCCCGGCGGTCTGCTGCAGCTGTGGGATGTCCTGAACAACGGCTACTGGCACGCCCGGCGTCTGACCTGGTTGATGGGGGGCCTCTTCCACACGCTGGAGTGGATTCGCCTGGTTGGCGACGCGGTGTTCCTGCTGCTGGGCGCGGTGCCGATCACGGTCGCGGCGCTGCGCGGCTACATGTTGCACCGGGCTTCCCGGTCGTAAGGTCGTGGGTTGTGCCGCGAAGATTGTGCCTGGCCCGCGATGACTCGCCGCGGGCCTTGGCATACCGCCCCGGAGTTTCGGGACCTAGCCCCTGGCCTGTAGGTCGGCACGAGTCCGGACTGCACGTTGCCGGTAATTGTCCCACCGCGGCGGCAGCGGGACGTGGTCGGAGAAGATCCTCTCGCGCGAGCACGTCCTCGACCGACCAGTGCCGGTGGGTCATCCCCCGCGCCATCGCCGGCGTCGGGCTCCCTCGCTGCTTCTCCCGCCGACCCTTCATGTAGTTCCGCCACACCAGGAAGATCGCCAGCCGCTCGGCGCTGCACTGCCGCCGCTTCGACCAGGCGATCGTCTCCCGCTTGTGGTTCGCGCTGCAGTGCCGGATCAGCAGATCCAGCAGGTTGACCTCCCACAACGGGTTGCGGTTGTCCCGCCGCTCCTTGCTCGACGTCACCCGATGCCGCATCCGCGGCGCCAGACCACGCATCGCCCGCGGGTAGGCCTTGTGGTCGTCGCTGTAGATCGTCACTTCCGGCTGGCCGCCGATCACGACCTGCAGCAATTCGCGCACGTCCTTGCGCACCGCCTGCGGATCGGGCCGGCCATACAATCGCTCCAGTTCGGCCCGACGCTTCTTCTGCGCGGGGGTCATCGTGCCGCTGCGCCGCACCTCGCTGTCGGTGAAGTAGAGGAAGAAGTCCGTGTCTTTCTCGACGGCTACGTGGTGGTGGAACGGCTGGTACTGGGAGCGCTCAAAGGTGACGAAGCCGTCGATCACGATCTGGGACGCCGGCGGCGCCGACTGCATCTGCAAGGCGTGCAAGTGCATGCAGTGACGGCCGAGCCGTGCCAGTCGCCGGTCGATGGTCGCCGGGGCGACGCCCAGGTCCCGGGCGAGCTGGCGGTTGGCCATGCAGCCGACGGTCTTGGTGATGATCAGGGCGTCGAGCTCGGGGCTTGCGCTGCCAGTAGGTGGTGGAGAAGGTCTGGGAGCTGAACGAGCTTCCGGCAGTGGAGGCATGTGAACCGCTGGATACGGTGGGGGCGGGCCTGTCGCCGGAAGAATCCGGTCTTCTTGTAGCGCCAGCCGGCGGTCAACTGCCTGTGGTATGGGCAGTTGGGGTTGGGGCAGAAGGGTGGGCGCCAGGCCGGATGGTGCTGCTTGGGGGTGAACATACCCGGCCCGGTCGCAGGGACCGGGCCGGACACAATCTATGAGGCACAACCCATTTTCTTGTGCCGTGGTTTCGCACCGGCGGGTTTGGTGGTATCGTGTGTCGCCGGAGAGAGCCCGGAACGGCGTTCCGGTCCCCGAGACCCATCCACCCAGCGAGAGGACAACGACTTGCCCTTGCGAGTCAGTGTATCGGGCATCCGCGGCGTGGTCGGCGACGGCCTGGACGCCGTGGTCGGTGGCCCGCTGGGCGGCGGCGTTCGGCGCCTGGCTGCCCGCCGGGTCCGGTGGTGGTCGGCCGGGACACGCGGCCCAGCGGCCCCATGGTCTTCGACGCGGTGGCGGCGGCGCTGGCCTCCACGGGCCACGACGTGGTGGACATCGGCATCGCCACGACGCCCACGACCGAGATGGCCGTGCAGGAGAGCGACGCCGTCGGCGGCGTGATCATCACCGCCAGCCACAATCCCCAGCAGTGGAACGCCCTGAAGTTCCTGCAGACCGACGGCCTGTTCCTGACCGCGGCCCAGAACCGCGAGGTGCGGCAGCGCTACGAGGACCAGAGCGGCCACGTGGCCTGGGACCGCCTGGGGCGGGTGCGGGGCGAGACCGGCGCCGACGAGCGGCACCTCGCCGCCCTGCTGAAGCCATGCCCTGGCTGGATACGGCGCGGATCGGCGCGCGCGGCCTGCACGTGGTGGTGGACGCGGTGGAGGGGGCCGGCGGCGCCATCGTGCCGCGCGCTGCTGGAGGCGCTGGGGGTGCGCTGCACACCCCTGAACTGCGGCCTGACCGGCAACTTCCCCCACGATCCCGAGCCGACGCCCGCCCACCTGGCCGACCTCTGCGCCGAGGTCAAGCGGCAGCGGGGCGGACCTGGGCCTGGCCGTGGATCCGGACGTGGACCGGCTGGCCCTGGTGGACGGCACGGGCACGCGCCCTGAGCGAGGAGCTGACCCTGGCCCTGGCCGCCGACTTCCTGCTGGCCCGCACGCCCGGGCAGCATGGCGGTGAACCTGTCCACCACCGGGCTGATCGAGAAGGTGGCCGCGCGCCACGGCGGCAAGGTCTTCCGCACCCCGGTGGGCGAGGCCAACGTGGTGGAGACCCTGCTGGCCGAGGGCTGCGTCCTGGGCGGCGAGGGCAACGGCGGGGTCATCTATCCCGCCGTCCACGCCGGCCGCGACGCCCTGGTGGGCATCGCCATGATCCTGCAGGCGCTGGCCGAGCACGGCGGCGACCCTGGCGGCGATGGTCGGCGACCCTGCCGCCGGTGGCCATGGTCAAGACCAAGGTGGACGCGGAGACGCTGCCCAGCCCCGCCGAACTGACGGCCGCCCTGGGGCCGGGCGAGATCGACGATCGCGACGGCGTCAAGTGGCTGGACGACCGACGGCTGGGTCCACGTGCGGGCCTCCAACACCGAGCCGGTGGTGCGGATCATCGCCGAGGCTCAAGACGAGGCCGCCGCCGACGAACTGATACGGAAGGTGCGGGCCGTGCTGGCCTGACCCGGGACGGGCCGGTCCGCGGCCCGATGCACGCATTTCCCGCCAGGCTGTCGGGGGACGGCCGCGGCGATCGAGGAGGACCGCCCATGTGCGGAATCGTCGGGGTCACCGGCTCGAACCAGGCCGCGCCGATCCTGCTGGAGGGGCTGAAGCGGCTGGAGTACCGGGGCTACGACAGCGCCGGCATCGGCCATCGCCCGCGCCGGCGGCATGCATCGTCATACAAGGAGGAGGGCAAGATCAAGAACCTGGAGGCCCGCCTCGACGGCCAGGACCTGTCCGGCACCTGCGGCATCGCCCACACCCGCTGGGCCACCCACGGCGCCCCCAACCAGATCAACGCCCACCCCCACCAGGCCGGCAAGGTGGCCGCTGGTCCACAACGGCATCATCGAGAACCACACCGCCCTGAAGGTGCAGCTGGGCAAGAAGGGCCACACGTTCCGCTCGGAGACCGACACCGAGGTGCTGGCCCACCTGATCGACGACTTCTACGACGGGCGACCTGGTGGACGGCGGTGCAGCGCGCCCTGGGCGTGGTCGAGGGCGCCTACGGCATCGCGGTGATCCACGCCGACGAGCCCGACCTGATCGTCGGCGCCCGCAAGGGCAGCCCCCTGGTCGTGGGCGTGGGCGACGGCGTGAACTTCCTGGCCAGCGACGTCGCGGCCATCATCGGAGCACACCCGCCAGGTCATCTACCTCGACGACGGCGAGATGGTCACGCTGCGCCCCGAGGGCATCGTGACCATGAACATCGACAACGAGGAGATCACCAAGGAGATCCAGGAGATCACCTGGGACCTGAGCCAGATCCAGAAGGGCGGCTTCCACCACTTCATGCTCAAGGAGATCTTCGAGCAGCCGCGAGACCATCCGCGACTCGTTCCGCGGCCGCATCCTGCCCGAGACCGGCGACGTCAAGCTGGGCGGGATCCAGCTGACGGACTGGGAGCTGCGCAACATCCGGCGCATCATCATCCTGGCCTGCGGCACCTCGTTCCACGCCGGGCCTGGTGGGCGAGTACCTGCTCGAGGAGTACGCCCACATCCCGGTCGAGGTGGAGTACGCCTCGGAGTTCCGCTACCGCATCCCCATCATCGACCCGGGCACCCTGTGCCTGGTCGATCAGCCAGAGCGGCGAGACCATCGACACCCTGGAGGCCATGCGCGAGGCCAAGCGCAAGCGGCGCCAAGGTGCTGGGCATCACCAACGTGGTGGGCTCGACCATCGCCCGCGAGACCGAGTGCGGCGTCTACATCCACGCCGGGCCGGAGATCGGCGTCGCCTCGACCAAGGCCTTCACCAGCCAGGTGACCATCCTGGGCCTGATGACCATCCTGCTCGGCCGGCGCGGCCACATCAACGCCGACCGCGGCACGCACCATGCTGCAGGAGCTGGAGAAGATCCCCGACCTGGTGCAGCAGGTGCTGGACCAGTCCGACGCGATCAAGCAGATCGCCGAGGTCTACGCGCGACCACAGCAACTGCCTGTACCTGGGGCGCGGCGTGAACTTCCCCATCGCCCTGGAGGGCGCGCTGAAGCTGAAGGAGATCAGCTACATCCACGCCGAGGGCTACCCCGCGGCCGAGATGAAGCACGGGCCCATCGCGCTGATCGATCCGGAGATGCCGGTGGTGGTCATCGCCACCAAGGACGGCAGCTACGACAAGATCGTCGGCAACGTGCAGGAGGTGCGGGCGCGCTCGGGCAAGATCATCTCCATCGTCACCGAGGGGGACGAGGAGATCGCCAAGCTCAGCGACCACGTCATCACCATCCCCGACACCATGAACTTCTGGATGCCGCTGCTGTCGGTGATCCCGCTGCAGCTGCTGGCCTACCACATCGCCGTGCTGCGCGGGTGAGGACGTGGACCAGCCTCGCAATCTGGCCAAGGCGGTCACGGTGGAGTAGGGGCGCGCCGGCAGGCACCGTCCGGGGGCCGCGGGGCCGCGACATCGTGTCGCGGCCTCGCTCGCGTTCCGGCCCCTTCCGCCCTCCATGGCTCCAGGGGCCTCCCCACGCCCCCGGGACGGTGCCTGTCGGCGCGCCCTGCACCGCCGTGAGCCGCTTGGACATCCCCTCGCCTCCAGGATCCGGACCGGGGACGCACGGGCGGCCCACCGCTTTGCCGGTACGTCCCCTCGTGGGGATCCATGCTATACTCGTGGCAAATGCGTCGCATCGTCAGCCCCAACGGCTGGTCCGACAGTGCTGTGCACATCCGTAATTTCCATGGGGATCGATATTCATGAATTTACGATTCGTCGTTTGCGTCGGAGGCCTCCTCTGCGCCGCGGTTTCCGGGGTACCGGCGGAAAGTGCGGTCTGGTCGGTGGCGAAGGACGGTACGGGCGACTATGCGGTCATCCAGGACGCCGTCGATGCGGCCGCACCCGGTGACACGATTCGGATCGGGGCCGGCACGTTCGACGACGTCCATCCGATACCCTACTGGGACGGGTACCAGGCGACGATCGACGTGACGAAGAACGGGTTGGTCCTGATCGGATCCGGCCCCGATCAGACGATCATCGGTACCGGAATCGTTGACTGGTACTATCGCGTGCTCCTGGTCGCGAGAGTCGGGTCCATCAACGTCGACTCCCTGTCCCTCAGCGATCTGACGATTGCCGGCGGTTACAACGGAATCCATTACGAGGGCGACCATCTGCGAGTCGCACGCTGCGATCTGCGCTCATCAGATTACGGGATGGCTATATTCGGTTCGCATGGTCTCATCGTGTCAGACAGTGTTATCCAAGCCGAGGAGGCCGGTATCGGGACTTTCCAAGGTACGGTAGGCGCGACATTCGACAGCCTGACCATCTCCGGTTGTCAATTTGGTATCGCCTTGCAGCAGACCACGGACTTGTCGATCCGGGACGTCGCGATGCGCGACGTGCAGATTGGCCTCCAGCTGGACTGGGGGTGCATCGGCGTGGCCGAACGCGTGGACATCGTCGGGCGGGCCGGCGTGAATACGGGGGCTGGGCTTGTGGTCACGTACTATAGCGCGCTCACGCTCCTTGCGTCCACGGTCGACTATTCCCTTACCGAGACTCACGATGCGGTATCCGTCACTAACCGCAGCACAATCTCTGGATCCGGCAACGTGTTCCGGGGCGGAGGGGCCAATACGCTCTATCTCGCGGGAATCTACGGCGAGCACAATCCGCTCGTGGATTTCCACGGAAACGACATCTACAGGGCCGACTCGACCAGCGTCGATGCGATCGACTATAACGAGGTGTTCTTCGGGGCGAAGGAGCATTTCGATCTCACGGGGAACTACTGGGGAACCGACGACCCGCAGCAGATCGCCGCGTGGATCGTCGATGCCGGAGATTTCACGAACAACGCAGACCACTGGGCACTCGTCGACTTCGTGCCGTATCTGGCGACGCCGGTCCCGACCGGATCTTCCTCCTGGGGCGGTCTGAAGTCTCTCTTCCGGTAATTCCCGGCACCGCTCGCTGCGCCCGGTCTTCCAGTTGCCCGGTATGCCGAAGACACGCGCCTTGCCCGCCGCCCGTCCGGGCCCTACCATCGTACCGAACGCATCGACAAGGCCTTGCGACGAGGAGGCGACCCATGAAGCGCACGATCATCGCCACGGACCAGGCGCCCGGCGCCATCGGCCCCTACAACCAGGGCGTCAAGGCGGGGGGCTGGCTGTTCACGGCGGGGCAGATCCCGCTGGACCCGGCGACCATGACCATCGTCGGCAAGAGCGCGCCCGAGCAGGCGCGCCAGGCCCTGACCAACGCCCAGGCGGTGGTCCGAGGCCGGCGGGATGACCCTGGCCGACGTGGTCAAGGTCACCGTCTTCATCCGGGACATGGACCAGTTCACGGCGATCAACGAGGTCTACCAGACGTTCTTCGGCGAGAATCCGCCCGCCCGCAGCGTGGTGGAAGTGTCGCGCCTGCCCAAGGATGTGCTGGTGGAAGTGGAGATGATCGCGTATTCTGGCTGACGAGCCGTGGGCAGCCACGGCCCCTTCGCACCAGGCGGGAATGAATGGGTCCTGGTGGGCCCCGGGGACTTCAAATCCTTCTGTCGGGCGCGTTTACCGTCCGAGGTGGGTTCGATTCCCACACATTCCCGCCATCTTCTTTCCCGTCGGCCGCCCGTCCCGACCGCCCGCGGGGGAACCCCCGGCGCCGCGCGGCGTTTCGACGGCCGGCTCCGACGAACGGGTTTTCGGCTTGATCCGCAGCAGCGCACATCCCCTGCTGGCCGTGACGACCGCCCTGGCGGTCGTCGGCGTGCTGCTGGGCGCGGCCGCGCCGGCGGTCCGGGCCCAGGAGGCGGCCCGCGGCCGACACGGCCGCCGCCCCGGCGCCGGACCAGCCGGCACCGGCGCCGGCCGAGGTCGACTCGGCCACGGTGCAACGCATCAACCCGGACCTCATCGGCTTCGACTCGGCCCAGCCCGATTTCTGGAAGACCGGCGTCAGCCCCACCGGCGCGGTGCTGGCGACGCCCCTGTTCCCGGGCTGGGGCCAGCTCTACGCGGAGAACGGCTGGCGGGCCGGCCTGGCCTACGGGGTCCAGATGTACTTCTGGACCAACATGATCGCCCGCGACCGGCGGGCCCGGCGTTCCCGCGACTTCGCCACGACCTTCGCCGCGGACGACCCCAACCGCGCCTTCTACAACGCCAACTCCGAGGAGCTGTGGGCGCAGATGCGCGACTTCGCCTGGTGGAGCGGGGGGACGCTGCTGATCATCGCCCTGGACGCCTACGTGGGGGCCCACCTCTTCGACTTCGGCGAGGATCCGGTGCCGGTGCCCAACCAGTGGCAGCAGCAGTTCGGCGGCGGCCCGGGCGACCTGCCCGGGGTGGCCCTGGCGCCCACCTACACGGTTTTCCGGTGGCGAATGACCTTTTGATCGCTAACTTTGAGCGCTGATTCCGCACGTCGCGGAATTCCCCCCGGGGGCGCCCGCGGCCTCCGCCGATCCGAACCGACTCCGACAATCGGGAGCACGATGGCCGCCTCGCAGGACAGGACGCGCAATTTCTGCATCATCGCGCACATCGACCACGGGAAGAGCACCCTGGCCGACCGGCTGCTCGAGCACACCGGCACGCTGACCGGCAAGGCCATGCAGGAGCAGGTGCTCGACTCCATGGATCTGGAGCGCGAGCGCGGCATCACCATCAAGAGCCACCCCATCCGCATGGAGCACAAGGCGCCCGACGGCGCGCTCCTACGTGCTCAACCTCATCGACACGCCGGGGCACGTGGACTTCCACTACGAGGTCAGCCGCAGCCTGGCCGCCTGCGAGGGCGCGCTGCTGGTGGTCGACGCGGTGCAGGGGGTGCAGGCCCAGACCATCAACAACCTGTACCTGGCCATCGAGCACGACCTGACCATCATCCCGGTCATCAACAAGATCGACCTGCCGGCGGCGCGGTCCGACTACGTGGCCGAGCAGTTCATCGACCTGATCGGCTGCGACCCCGAGGAGATCGTCAAGGTCAGCGCCAAGACCGGCGAGGGCATGGACGAGCTGCTGGCGGCCATCGTCGCGCGGGTGCCGCACCCCACGGGCGACCCCGACGCGCCGGTCAAGGCGCTGATCTTCGACTCGGTCTTCGACGCCTACGTGGGCGCGGTGGCCTACGTGCGCCTGTTCGACGGCACCCTGAAGAAGGGCGAGCCCATCAAGCTGTTCGGCAACGACCGCCACTACTCGGCCGACGAGCTGGGCTGGTTCCGCATGACCCGGGTGGCCCAGAAGCAGCTGACCGCCGGCGAGGTGGGCTACATCGCCACCGGCGCCAAGGACGTGCGCTACGTGCGCGTGGGCGACACCGTCACCAGCGGCGAACGCCCCTGCCCGACGCCCCTGCCCGGCTACGCCCTGGCCAAGCCCATGGTCTTCTCGGGCATGTACCCCACCGACAACGACCAGTACGACGACCTGCTGGACGCCCTGCAGAAGCTGCAGATGAACGACGCGTCGCTGACCTGGGAGAAGGAGACGTCGGCGGCGCCTGGGCTTCGGCTTCCGCTGCGGCTTCCTGGGGCTGCTGCACATGGAGATCGTGCAGGAGCGGCTGGAGCGCGAGTACGACCTGAGCCTGATCGCCACCCTGCCCAACGTGGAGTACGAGGTGGTGCTCAAGGACGGCGAGGTGCATGCTCTGCGAGAACCCGGCCCTGCTGCCGGACGTGCGCGAGATCACCGGAGATCCGCGAGCCCATCGTGCGCGCCTCGGTGATCACCCCCAAGGAATACGTGGGGCCGGTGATCCAGATCTCGCTGGAACGGCGCGGCATCCAGACGCAAGATGGAGTACCTGGACACCGAGCGGGTGAACATCGAGTTCGACCTCCCGCTGAACGAGCTGGTGGTGGACTACTACGACAAGCTGAAGTCGGTGACCAAGGGCTACGCCTCGCTGGACTACGAGTACCGCTGCCACCGCAGGGACGACCTGGTGCGGCTGGACGTGCTGATCAACGGCGACCTGGTCGACGCCCTGACCTGCATCGTCCACCGGGACAACGCCTACAGCTGGGGCCTGAAGCTGTGCCAGAAGCTGAAGGAGCTGATCCCGCGGCAGATGTTCGCCGTGGCCATCCAGGCCGCCGTCGGCACGCCGGGTGCTGGCGCGCACCACCGTCAAGCCCTTCCGCAAGAACGTGACGGCCAAGTGCTACGGCGGCGACATCTCGCGCAAGCGCAAGCTGCTGGAGAAGCAGAAGGAAGGCAAGAAGCGCATGAAGCAGGTGGGCGCGGTGGAGATCCCCCAGGACGCCTTCCTGGCCGTGCTGAAGGTGGAACGTTGAACCGGCGCCGCGAGGCGTCCGAGGAGACAGCGATGAACGACAGCCGAGACCGCGCCAGGCACGCGCCGGATCCTGGACCGCCTCCTGCACCGGGACCAGGCCCAGCCCAAGGTCAAGCCGAAGCCGCGGACCCCGCAAGGAGGTCATCGTCGAGTACGCCAAGGCCATCGGTACGGCCCTGGTGATCGCCCTGCTGCTGCGCCAGTTCGTGTTCCAGGCCTTCCGCATCCCCACCGGCATCGCATGCTGGAAACCCTGCAGATCGGCGACTTCCTGTTCGTGAACAAGTTCCTCTACGGAGCCAAGACCCCCGACCGCATCCGCATCGGCAAGGACCACGCTCGATCGACGACCTGCCCGTGCTGAAGCTGCCGGCGATGCGCCAGCCCGGAGCAGGGCGACATCATCGTCTTCGAGTACCCGCGCGACCGCAACCTGGACTACATCAAGCGCTGCGTGGCGGTGGCCGGCGACAAGGTCGCAGGTGAAGGAGGGCGTGCGTCTACGTCAACGGCGAGATCTACGAGTCCAACTTCGGCGACCGCGACGGCGACCACAGCTGCGTGCCCGACTGGACCGACCCCGACAACTGTCCGCCGCCGCGGGCCAAGAGGGACGACGCCGCCTACCAGCGGGGCCAGTTCACCCGGGAGTTCAACCTCTGGAACGAGCTGAACCGGCGGGAGGGCAGGCGCGACCTGCCCGGGTTCCTGATGATGACCGAGGCCGCGCTGGCGGCGGACGTGGGCCTGGACGCCGAGGCGTTGCGGCCCCACGTGACGGCGCTGGAGGGCATGGGCGGCCGCGTGCGCATGGATTTCGACCAGCACGCCCAGGCCATCGTCGCGGCGGCCCGGACGGCCAAGTGCCCCTACGTGGTGCCGGCGGGACACATCTTCATGATGGGCGACAACCGCTACAACAGCAGGACAGCCGCGTACTGGGGCCCGCTGGACGTGGACCTGATCAAGGGCAAGGCCATGTTCATCTACTGGTCCTGGGACGGGGAGAAGCACCTGCCGCGGCTGAACCGGATCGGCGACATCATCCGCTGAGGCGCGGCGACGCGTCGGGAGGGGGTACGCGTGGCCGGACTCTACATCCACGTCCCCTTCTGCGCGTCCATCTGCTCGTACTGCCATTTCGCGCGCACGGCCGAGCACGGGCGCGCCGACCGGGAGCGTTTCGCCGCACGGCGTGGTGCGCGAGCTGGAGCTGCGCCGCGCCGCCTGCCCCACCCTGCGGGCAGGGCCGGCGGCGCCTGGAGACCGCCTACCTGGGCGGGCGGCACGCCCTCGCAGCTGGAGCCCGACCTGGCCGAGGTGCTGATCGCCGGCACCGTGGGCACGCTGCCGGTGGCCGAGGACTTCGAATTCACCGCCGAGGCCAACCCCGAATCCCTGACCGACGAGCTGGCCCGCACCTGGCGTGGGCTGGGCGTCAACCGCATCAGCCTGGGGGTGCAGAGCCTGGACCCGGAGGTGCTGAAGCTGCTGGGCCGCTCCTGCGATCCGGCGACGGCCCGCGCCGGCCTGGACCGGGCCGCGCGCCACTTCGCGCGGGTGTCGGCCGACTGGATCCTGGGCCCGGGCCTGAAGCGGCCGCGGCTGCTGGCCGAGCTGGCCGAGGCCGTGGACCGGGGCGTCGAGCACGTCTCCCTCTACATCCTGGAGCTGCACCCGGGCACCGCCCTGGAGGCCCGGGTGCAGCCGCGGGCGAGGTGGCCCTGCTGCCGGACGCCCGCACCGAATCCCTGTATCTGTCCTGCGTCGAGGAACTGGAGCGCCTGGGCCTGCTCCAGTACGAGGTCTCCAACTTCGCCCGGCCCGGCGCCGAGTCCCGCCACAACGGCAACTACTGGCGCCGCCGCCCCTGGCTGGCCCTGGGGCCGGCCGCCCACGGGGCCTGGGGCCGCCGCCGCTACGCCAACGGCGGCACCCTGGCCGCCTGGCTGCGCCGCCTGGACGAGGGCCGGCTGCCCGAGGCCTCGGTCGATCCCCTGGACACGGCCGCCCGGCGTCTGGAGCGGGTGGTGCTGGCCCTGCGCACGGCCGCAGGGCGTGCCCCTGGGCTGGCTGCCGGACCGGGGCCCTGGATCTGGCGGCCGGGCCGCCGCGAGGGCCTGTGGGCCGTGGCCGACGGGCGGCTGCGCCTGACGCCGCGGGGATTCCTGCGCATCGACACCATCGAGGAGCGGCTGGCCCGCGTCCTGGCCTGACACCGGGCGTCCCGGGCGGTTGACACCCGGAAATCACGGTGTTTACCTTGGGGCGCCAAAGCGGCCCGGACCACCGGACGGCCCCGAACCACGCGTGGCGAACATGATGACGCCTGTGCAGCACCTGCCGCTGGACGACCGCGCCCGGGAGATCCTGGAGGCGGTCGTGCAGCTGAACATCGAGACGGGACGCGCCGTCAGCTCCGGGCTGGTGGAGCGGTCGGTGCGCCGGCGCGTGTCCTCGGCCACCATCCGCGCGGTGATGAAGCAGCTGGAGGACGCGGGCCTCCTGGTGCAGCCCCACACCTCGGCGGGGCGCGTGCCCACGGACCGGGGCTACCGGATCTACGTGGATGCCCTGACCGCCGGCTGGGGCCTGCGCCGCCTGGAGGTGCCGCCGGCATGATGGCGGCCCTCGCCGAACGGGGCCTGTCCGACGACGCGGCCGGCACGCGCATCAAGAGCCTGGCGGGCCTGCTGAGCCGGCTGACCGACGCCCTGGGCATCATCGTGGGGCCCACCTGGGAGACGGTGCGCGTGGTGCGGGTGGAGGTGTACCCGCGGACCGCGCGGCGGGCGCTGCTGGCGGTGGTGCTGGACAACGCCCAGGTGCGCACGGGGCTGGTGGGGTTCGAGCGGGACCGGGCAGCCGGCGTGCTGGCCGACGCCGCGGCCCTGTTGACCCGCCGCGCCGCCGGCCGCACCGTGGCCGAGATCCGCGCCGGGGCCCTGGAGCCGCCGGACCTGCTGGGCTCGCCTGCGTCGCGCTGCGCCACCCACCTGGCCGGGGAGGCCCGGCGGCTGCTGGCGGACCTGGCGGCGGGCGAGGTGGAGCTGGAGGGCGTGGCCAACGTGCTGGAGGAACCCGAATTCCAGGAACCGGCACCTCTGCGCGAGCTGCTGCGCTTCCTGGAGTCGCCGACGGTGATCCGCGAGGCGGTGGACCACCTGGACAGCCAGGCGGGCGACGGCTTCGGCGTGTGGATCGGCAGCGAGAATCCCGTGGGCGGCCTGCAGCGCTTCGCCGTGCTCACCCGCCGCTTCGCCGTCGACGGCCGCCGCGGCGTGCTGGCCGTGCTGGGCCCGCGGCGCATGGGCTACCAGCGCGCCTTCCACGGCATGGACCTGCTGGGCAGCGCCATCGAGGCGGACCCCGGCCGCGTGGCCAGCTGAGCCGGCCGCATGAACGATCACGATCCGACGACAACCAGCGGAGAGGCCGAACGACGATGAACGACCAGCGCAAGCATTCCCAGGACGACCGGGACAACGTCCGCGAGGCCGAGGCGGCCGCCGCCGGCGAGGACGCCGCGGAGGGCGTCGGGCCGGAGACGTTCGACCCCGAGCCCCTGGACGAGGCCGCGACCCCGGGGACCGAGCCGGTGGCCGAGCCGGTGACCGAGCCGACCGCGGAGGAACGGCTGACCGCCGAACGGGACGAGTTCAAGGACAAGTGGCTGCGGGCCCTGGCCGACCTGGACAACCAGCGCAAGCGTTCGCGGCGCGAGGTGGACGACGCCCGGCGCTTCGCCCAGGCGGACCTGCTGCGCCCGCTTCTGGACATCGCCGACAACTTCGAGCGCGCCCTGCAGGCCATGGACGGGTCCGAGGAGGTGACCGCCGCCGGCGTGCGCCAGGGCGTGGAGCTGATCCACCAGAACTTCCGGACCGTGCTGCGCGACCGGGGCGTCGAGCCCATCGAGGCCGCCGGCACCGAGTTCGATCCGGCCCTGCACGAGGCCGTCGCCCAGGTGCCCAGCGCGGACCATGCCGCGGGCATCGTCATCGACGTCGTCCAGCAGGGGTACCGCTTCGGCGACCTGGTGCTGCGCCCGGCACGCGTCGTCATCGCCAGCTAGGGAGAGCACATGGCCGCCAAGAGGGACTACTACGAGGTGCTGGGCGTCGGGAAGGACGCCGACGAGGGCGCGATCAAGCGGGCCTACCGCAAGCTGGCCATCCAGCACCATCCCGACAAGAACCCCGACGACCCCTCGGCCGCCGAGAAGTTCCGCGAGGCCACCGAGGCCTACGAGGTGCTCAAGGACTCCCAGAAGCGGGCCCAGTACGACCAGTTCGGCCACGCCGGGCCCGAGGCGGCCTTCGGCGGCGGCGGCTTCGGCGGCGGCGGCGGCGGCTTCAACGTCGACCTGAACGACGCCCTCGAGTCGTTCCTGCGCAACTTCGGCATGGGCGGCTTCGGCGACATGTTCGGCGGCGGCGGGCGGCGCCCGCGCAGCGGGGCCGCAACCTGCAGCTGCGCCTGGTGGTGACCCTGGAGGAGGCGGCCGAAGGGCGGCACCCGCACCGTGAAGGTGAACAAGCAGGTGCCCTGCGCGGACTGCCACGGCAGCGGCGCCAAGAAGGGCAGCCATCCCGTCACCTGCCCCCAGTGCCGGGGCGCGGGCCGGGTGCGCCAGGTGCGCCAGTCCCTGCTGGGCCAGATGGTCACCGAGGCCGTCTGCCCCCGCTGCCAGGGCAAGGGCTCCCTCGTGGAGGACCCGTGCCTCTCCTGCAGCGGCACCGGCACCGTGCGCGGCGAGGAGAAGCTGGAGATCAAGATCCCCGCCGGCGTCTCATCCGGCAACTACATGGAGCTGGAGGGCAAGGGCGACGCCGGGCCCATGGGCGCGTCCGCCGGCAACCTGCGGGTGGTGTTCGAGGTCCAGGAGCACGAGCTGTTCGATCGCCACGGCGACGACCTGCTCATCGACGTGCCCCTGTCGCCGGTGGACCTGATGCTGGGGACCAAGGTGGAGGTGCCCACCCTGGACGGCAAGGTGGCCCTGAAGGTGCCCGCCGGCACCCAGAGCCACAAGATCTTCCGCATGCGCGGCAAGGGCGTGCCCCACGTCAACCACCCCGGCACCGGCGACCAGCTGGTGCGCGTGCTGGCCTGGACGCCCGAAAGCCTGGACAAGGACCTGAAGGCGCGCCTGGAAGACGGTCCGCGAGGA
Source organism: Candidatus Krumholzibacteriia bacterium (assembly GCA_963825035.1). Classification (GTDB taxonomy): domain Bacteria; phylum Krumholzibacteriota; class Krumholzibacteriia; order LZORAL124-64-63; family LZORAL124-64-63; genus JACZKN01. The sequence continues at coordinate 70,265 of CAWGRT010000019.1, forward strand.
CCTGGCCGGCAAGGTGCCGCCGCCGGGACGCCACCTGACCAGCACTGACGCCCCGGCCCGCCGGGAGGGAGGCCCCCGTGCGCCAGTTCTTCCTCGCCGCCGACGGTGCCGCCCCGCCCGCGCCCGGCCAGCACGTGCTGCTGGACCGGGACGAGAGCCACCACGCCCTGACCGTCCTGCGCAAGGGCGACCGCGACCCGGTCGAGCTGGTCGACGGCCGCGGCTGGCGCCTGACCGCCCGCCTGGCGGGCAAGGACGGCAAGCTGGCCAAGCTGGAGATCCTGGCCGTCAGCCGCGACGACGACGAGCAGGCCGCGCCGCGCCTGGCCCTGGCCTGCGGCGTGGTCAAGGGCCGCCGCTGGGAGTGGGTGCTGGAGAAGGCGGTCGAGCTGGGCGTGCACCGCATCACCCCGCTGCTGACCGAGCACGGGGTGGTCGAGCCGCGGGAGGGCCGGCGCGAGCGCTGGCTGCTGGTGCTGCGCGCGGCCCTGAAGCAGTCGGGCCGCTGCTGGCTGCCCGAGCTGGACGAGCCCCAGGGGTTGACCGAGTGGCTGCGGGGCCGCGAGGGCGGCCCGTTGTGGTACGGGGCGGTGCCCGCCGAGCGCGAGGCCCTGGCGGCGGTGCCGGCGGCCGCGCCGGCGGCCGATTCCGGGACGGCCTGGCTGACGGTGGCCATCGGTCCGGAGGGCGGCTGGTCGGCCGACGAGCGGGCCGCCCTGGCCGCGGCCGGCGCCCTGCCCGTGGACCTGGGGCCCCACGTCCTGCGCACCGAGACCGCCGCGGCCGCCGCGCTGACCCTGCTGCAGGCGGCCCGCGGCCGCGCGATCCTTGACAGCGCCGCCCCCGGCGGTATTTGATCCTCGGGAAACATCGCGGCCAAGGCCCCCGGGGGCCCTCGCATCTCTTTGCCGAAAGGTGACGGCCATGCCCGAGAACACGCTGGGGGCCCGGCTCAAGGCCGAGGTCATCGCGGCCATGAAGGCCAAGGACAAGGAGCGCCTGGGCGTGCTGCGCATGCTGCAGGCGGCGGTCAAGCAGGTGGAGGTGGACGAGCGGCGCGACCTGAACGACGCCGACGTCCTGAAGATCCTCACCTCCTACGCGCGCAAGGTGAAGGACCAGCTGGCCGGCGCCGAGAGCAGCGGCCGGGCCGAGCTGGTGGCCCAGGCCCAGGCCGAGCTGGAGGTGGTGCAGGAGTTCCTGCCGGCGGAGATGGACGACGCGGCCCTGGAGGCGGCCGTCCGCGAGGCCATCGCCGAGAGCGGCGCCGCAGGGCCCGAAGGACATGGGCAAGGTCATGAAGGCCGTCATGCCCAAGACCGCGGGCCGCGCCGACGGCGGCCGGGTCAGCGCCATGGTCAAGAAACTGCTGGCGGGCTGACATGGAACCTGCGGTGCTGGATCGCCGTCGCGGTGATCGCCTTCTTCGCCCTCTGGGGCTTCAAGGACGGGGTGGTCAAGCGCCTGATCGAGGTGGCCGGCGCCATCCTGACGGTGATGCTGACCGCGCGGTTCGCCGCGGCGGTCACGCCGACCATCGCCGACAAGACCGGCTGGAGCCAGGAGGCGTCGCTGCTGGTCTCCTGGGTGTTGCTGATCTTCGTGGGCCTGGTGGCCAGCCGCCTGCTGGCCCGCGTCATCAGCAAGGCCGTGCAGCCTGACGGTGCTGGGCTGGGTGGACCGCACCGGCGGCGCCGTGTGCGGCGCGGCCCTGGGCACCATCGTCTGCAGCGTGATCCTGATCGTGATCGGCGTGCTGCCGGGCGGCCCCGAGCTCCAGGCGGCCTACCGCGACGATCCGGTGGGCGCGTTCATCATCGACACGGCGCCCAACCTGGCCGGCCAGGCCCGCCTGGTGGCCGGCGACCGCTTCGAACGTCTCTGGGACAAGGTGGTGCGCACCGCCGACGAGCAGGCGCGACGCCGCCAAGGACAAGGCCCAGGAGAAGCTGGACGACGCCAAGAAGGAAGCGCAGCACGAGGTGGACGACGCGGTGCAGAAGGCCGGGAACCGCTAGGCCGGAAGCCACACCATGATCGAACTCCTCCAACGCCTCGACCGCACCTTCGCCGCCAGCCGGCGCGTCCTGGGGGACCGCGCCGCGCGCCTGCTGGAGTGGGACCGCGTCGTGGACCAGGTGGCCCGCCGCTGCCTCAACGCCCGGGCCGCCGCCGCCGTGCGCCGCCGGCGGCCCTTCGCCGACCTCGCGGCCATCGCCCTGCACCGCGCCCTGGCCGACGAGCTGCGCCCCCTGGGCGACGCGCAACCGCTGGCCGGCGCTGGCCGACGTCTCGGGCGTGCTGGACCTGCTGGACCGCCCGGCGCCCCTGCGCCTGGACGGGCGCCGACCTGGTGGGCGTGGCCGCGGCGGCCGAGAACCTGGACCTGCTGCGCGGCGAGCTGCTGGAGCTGCGCGAGCGCTGCCCCGTGTGGGGCGAGGCCGCGGCCCAGGCGCCCACCTTCGGCGGGCTGAGCGGGGCCATGCGCCGCTGCCTGGACCCGGACGGGCGCATCGTCGACGGGGCCAGCCCCCTGCTGGCGCGGCTGCGCCGCAGCCTGGCGGGTCAGGAGCGGGCGGTGCGCGATGCGGTGAACAGCGCCATGACCGACGCCAAGCGCCAGGGCTGGACCACCGCCGGTGAGGTGACCCTGCGCGGCGACCGCTTCTGCCTGCCCCTGCGGTCGGGCGACAGCCGCAAGGTGCCGGGCATCGTCCACGACCGCTCCCAGACCGGCGCCACCCTGTTCGTGGAACCGGCGGGCGTGGTGCTCGCTGGCCAACGACCTGACCGAGACGCGCCTGGAGGTGGCGGCCGAGGAGGCGCGCATCCTCTTCGAACTGAACCGCGCCGTGGAGCAGGCCCGGGACGCCCTGGCCGAGGCCGCGGCCCTCATGCTGGCGGTGGACGAGGCCCGGGCCCACCTGCTGTGGAGCAGGGCCGTGGGCGGGCAGCGGCCGGGCGTGACGGCCGGCGCCGGCCTGCGGGTGTGCGGCGGCCGGCATCCGCTCTTGCTGGAGGTGCTGGGCGGCGGCGACCTGGCCGCCGGCCGCGCGGCGGTGGTGCCCCTGGACCTGGAGATGCCGGCGGAGGCCCGCGCCCTGGTGGTGAGCGGCCCCAACGCCGGCGGCAAGTCCGTGGCCCTGAAGACCGTGGGCGTGCTGGTGCTGCTGGCCCAGTGCGGCTGGGACGTGCCCGCCCGCGAGGACACGCGCCTGCCGCTGGTGGGGCGGGTGCTGGCCGACCTGGGCGACGACCAGTCCATCGCCGAATCGCTCTCGCAGCTTCTCGGCGCACCTGCGGCACCTGGCCCAGTTCCTGGACGAGGCGGGGCCCGACACCCTGGTGCTGTGCGACGAGATCGGCAGCGGCACCGATCCCCACGAGGGCACCGCGCTGGCCTTCTCGGTGCTGGAGGACCTGGCGGCCCGGGGCGCCCTGGTGCTGGCGTCCACCCACTTCGGGCTGCTGAAGGCCGCGGTCCACGATCATCCCCTGATGGTCAACGCGGCCATGGACTACGACGACCGCGACCTGAAGCCCATGTTCACCTTCCGGGTGGGCGACCCGGGCACCAGCCACGCCTTCGACATCGCCGCGCGCATGGGCCTGCCGGTCGAGCTGCTGGCCCGCGCCCGCACCATGGCCGGCGAGGAGCGCGTCCAGGTGGAGAAGCTGCTGTCGGACCTGGACAGGCGGGCCCGGGAGCTGGCCGACGCCGAGCTGCGCACCCGCGTGGCGGCCAACGAGCAGGAGCTGCTGAACCGGCAGCTGGGCGAGCGTCTGAAGGGCATCGACAAGGAGCGCAAGGAGACCCTTGCGACGCTGCGCAAGGAGGGCGAGCGCGCCCTGAAGGAGGGGCGCCGCGAGCTGGAGGCGGCCATCCGCGAGATCCGCAGCCGCGGCGCCGACCAGCCCAGCGTGGTGACCGCCCGCGAGCGCCTGGCCGCGCTGGAGGAGCGGGTGCGTGTCGAGGAGGAGCAGCGCGCGAGCCGAGGGCTGGACCCCGGCCGTGGGCGAGAAGGTGCGCATCCCCCACCTGAACCTGACGGGCCGCGTGCTGGAGGTGCGCGGGCAGAAGGTGGTGGCCGACGCCGACGGGCTGCGCCTGACCCTGGGCTTCGAGGCGGTGCGGCGGGCTGGACGACGCGGTGGCGGTCGCCGCCGCGCCGGCGGCCGGAGGCCCGGCGCGGCCGACGCGCCCGCCGACCGACGGCGGTTCCTGGTCCTGGCACGGCGAGGCGCCCGAGGTCTCGCCGGAGATCGACCTGCGGGGCGAGCGCGCCGAGGAGGGCTGGGAACGCCTGGACAGGCTCATCGACCGGGCCATTCCCGCCGGGCTGAAGTCCATCCGCGTGATCCACGGGTTCGGCACCGGCCGCCTGCGCGACCACCTGTGGGCCATGCTCAAGCGCGACGCGCGCGTGGCCTCGTTCCGCGAGGCGCCGCCGAGCGAAGGCGGGGGCGGGGCGACCACGGTGACGCTGGCGAGTTAGTTCCACTCCCGTCGCAGTTGATTCCGCCCTTTCGAGTTGCTAGAATCAACCGGCCGGCCTCGTTCCCGCCGATGCTGCCACGATGAGCCCAACGACCCCTGGTGTCTCCATCGAGAGAGTCGAATCATGCCCAAGATGCATCCCTGGATCCTGGCGCTGGGTGCGTGTGCGCTCCTGGCGGTGGCCGGCTGCGGGAAAGACGATCCCGTCGATCCGATCGATCCGGTCCTGCTGATCCCGGATCCGCCGACGCTGATGGACCGGTTCCGGTCGGCCTACAGGAACATGGATTACGACGGCTACCTGGCCGTCATCGACCCGAGCTTCAAGATCTACCTGAATCAGCAGACGATCGACAACTTTACGCTGTTCCACGACTACTTCAACTACGACGAGGACGCCCGGATCACCAGGAACATGTTTTCGGGCGACGCCATCACGCGGCCCAGCGGCGACTTGGTGCCGGGGATCGTGGGAATCGACTTCGCGTACTTCCAGGCGGAGGACGACTGGTCCGAATCCGGGCCCGACGACAAGATCCCCGACGCCTTGTGGGCGCCCTACCGGGTGGACATCGTCGTCCACCAGGGCTCGCACGACCTGCGCATCCAGGGGCGGATCGACTTCTACGTGAGGGCCTTCGCTGTCGGCGGCACGACGGAGTACAGGATGGTGGGCCAGGTGGACGGGACCGGCACGGCTCCGGCCAAGCCCATCGAGGATGGGTCCTGGGGGACGGTCAAGGCGCTGTATCGCTGAGGATCCGCCCGACGCGCGGCCGCGACCGGACGGCAAGGTGAAGCAGGGGATCCGAGTGGGTCCCCTGCTTCGTTCCGCACCTACGCCACCCCCGGCAGCCGCCCCGGCGCCGCGAACCGCCGCGCCGCGTAGAGCAGCAGGTGCTCGCAGCCCAGCCCGTCCAGCTCCGAATCCGGCCGGGTCCAGCGGCGGAACGCGTCCCAGCGATCGACCTCCAGCCCGCCCCGGGGCGGGCGCCAGGCGCCGTCGTCGGCCCGCTCCCGGAAGAACAGGCGCAGCGAGTGCACCGCGTGGCCGCCGCGCGCCAGCAGCACCTCGCGGCCGGTGACCTGCAGCCCGTAACGGTCGGGCGCCACGCCGAAGGGCGTGCGGTCGAACAGCTGGAAGCGGCTGCTGGTGACCGAGGCCGCGGCCGGGCCCAGGTCCGCCACCAGGTCGAGGGTGGCCTGCAGGTCCGCGTCCGTGCTGCCGGGCAACCCGAAGATCATCATCATGAGGTTGACGATGCCCGCGGCGTGGGCGTCGTGCATGACCCGGGCGATGCCGGCGGGCGTGGTGCCCTTGCCGCACGTTTCCAGCAGCCGGGCCGAGCCCGTCTCGACGCCCCAGCTGATCCAGCGGCAGCCGGCGCGGGCCATGGTCTGCAGGCGCCGGCGGCTGTAGGCGGCCGTCGGCCGGCCCATCACGTGGTAGGTCAGCGACAGGCCCTGTTCCAGGATGGCCAGGGACAGCTCCTCGAGGTCCTCGGCGCCCACGTACTGGTCGGCGAAGTAGAAGTGGTCGGCGCCCCAGCGCGCCTGCAGCGCGCCCAGGTAGGCGGCGAAGCGACCCGCCCCGTGGCGGCGGTAGCCGCTGTAGGACAGGTTGTGGGCGCAGAAGCGGCAGCGGCGCCACTGGCAGCCCCGGGAGAACACCACCGGCAGCACCGGCGTCGGGTTCCAGTAGGCGCGCGGGTCCAGGTCCGCGAAGTCGGGCAGCGGCAGGCAGGCGGCCTTCAGGGTGTCCGGCTTGCGGTTCAGGCGGACGGTGTCACCGTCCCGCCAGGCCAGCCCGGCGATGGCTGCGGCCGGCTCGCCGCGCAGGAGCTGCACCAGGCCCTGCTCGCCCTCGCCGCCGAACACCCCGTCCAAAAACGGGCAGGCGACCAGGATCTCCTGCGGATGCAGGGCCGAGGCCGAGGCGCCGCCCAGGACCAGGGCCGGCCGCGCGCCGGGGGCCGCCGTGCCGTAGACCTCCTCGGCCAGGAACCGGGCCAGGGCCAGGGTCGTCAGCAACTGGCCGGGATACAGCACCGAGAAGCCGATCCACCGGGGATCGTGGCGCAGGATCGCTTCGGCGCCCCACTGCAGCATGGCCCGCAGGTCGGGGGCCAGCACGTCCTGCTCCAGGTACGCCTTGGCCGCCGTCGCCAGGCCCTGCACGCCGGCCGCCGCGCGGGACCACACCTTGCGGTGGGGGCCGTAGACTTCGGGGTCGAAGAACGCCTCGTCGGGGCTGCGCATGGCCAGGCGCAGGGCGGCGACGGCCGGATCGCCATCGGCCAGGTGCTCCCACCAGGCCAGGTTCAGGTCCACCGGCACCAGGGTGCAGTCCGGGGCCTCGGCCCGGACGTGGGCCGACAGGGTGGCCAGGCCCAGGGGCACATAGGTGGGGTCCGCCCCGGGGGCGAAGACCAGCACTCCGCGCATGCGCATCCAGTATTTGTGGGGGGAATCGGGGCGCCGCGTTGATTCCGGGCCCGTGCCCGTCGCCTGGAACGCCCGCCAGGCGGCACGCGAATATAGCCGGCGGCCGACCGCGGGGCAAGCGGCCGGAAATCCGCGCGCGGCGACCTGACCGTGGCCGCCCCGGCCACCGCGGCCCGCACCTGCGGCAGGGGGCGGGATGAAACCGCCCCGGCGGGCCCGCCTTGCGTCTTGACCCTCGACAAGTCGTTATGGTGGCATATGTTACAAAACATGAAATCACCGGCACCGGCATCAAATTGGAAAGGCGACTATGCTATTCCTCTTACATCCGGACCGGGGGGACGTGGCGCGGCCGCCCCGCGCATGGCCCGGATGGTGAACGGCGGCCGCAACGATCCAACGCTGGAGGGACCATATGCGCATGCTTACGGGGGTTGTTATTCTGGGGGCGATAGCCCTGCTGCCGGCTGCCGCCGGCGCATTCGACGTCACCTGGGGTTCGTCCTGGGACAATGTTCCGCTGCAGACGGTCCTGGACCAGGAATACGGTCCGGGGGCGATCGACGCGGCGAACGACTACGAGGGGCACAACGCCGGGGACGCGGACCCGGCGTACTGGGTGGATATGGGCCTCCACGGCCTGATCGTCCGCGAGATCGCGGGCTTCAGCAACCGCAACACCATGGGCTGGTACGCCGAGACCCTGGGCGGCGCCCCGGTCATCGACGGCGTGGACGACGGCGTGGTCTTCGACGGGCCCATGGGCGCCGGCTCGACGGCATCCATCAGCTTCCCCGCCGGCGTCACCCAGTTCGGCTTCTATCTCGATCCCAACGGCTCGGACGACGGCGGCGCCAACGCCCCGCAGCCCGAGCTGTTCTTCACCAACCGCTTCTACAACGACCTGGGCGCGACCGGCGGCGGCGCGGCCCACGCCCCGCTGGACGGCGATCCCCAGTGCCTGATCTACAACATCACGGCGCTCAAAGGTGGCATTCCCACCTTCGTCCTGGCCTGGGAGGATCTGGACTCCGGCGGCCCCATCACCCCGAGCTACGACTGGAACGGCACCGACAACGACTTCCAGGATCTCGTGGTGGAGATCCAGGCCGTGTCGCCGGTACCGGTGCAGGACAGCACCTGGGGCGGGGTCAAGGCCCTGTACCGCGACCGCTGATCCTGTCGAAGCGGCCGGCCCGGCGGTGCCCCTGCGGGGCGCCGCCGGGCGCCGGTCCCCCTGCCGCTTTTCGCCACCCACCTTGCTAATCCCAGCATATATATGATATTTTAACCCATTCCCCTGCCGCCGCCCCAGGGAAGCCAACGGAAGGCCCGGCCGCGCACCATGGCACCCGTCTTCTCGCCCGACATCATCGCGCGCGTCAAGGACGAGACCGACATCGTCGAGATCGTCAAGCGCGAGGTCGACCTCAAGCAGGCCGGGTCGGTGTTCAAGGGGCTGTGCCCGTTCCACCGCGAGAAGACCCCGTCGTTCATCGTCACGCCGTCCCGCGCGCGCTACCACTGCTTCGGCTGCGGCGCCGGCGGCGACGTCATCTCCTTCGTCATGGAGACCGAGGGCGTCAGCTTCCCCGAGGCCGTGGAGATCCTGGCCCGGCCCCTGGACATCGACCTCTCGGCCTGGCTGCGCGAGGAGGAGGGCGAAGGGGAGCGCCGCGCCTTCCACCGGGCCAACGAGGCGGCGGCCACCCTCTGGCACGAGACCCTCTTCGACGGGCGCACGGGCAAGGCGGCCCTCGAGTACCTGCACCGCCGCGGCTTCGCCGACAAGGTGCTGCGGGACTTCACCGTGGGCTGGGCGCCGGGCGCCGGCGACTGGCTGGAGCCGCGCCTGGCCAAGGCGGGCGTGGACCGCGACCTGGCCCTGGGCAGCGGCCTGGTGCGGCAGGGCGACCACGGCTCGTTTGCCTATTTTCGCAGCCGCATTATCTTTCCCGTCAGGAGCATTTCCCGTCAGGTGGCCGGCTTCGGTGGCCGGGTCATCGACGACGGCGAACCCAAGTACCTGAATTCCTCCGACAGTTCCTACTTCTCGAAAGGGAAGCTGCTCTACGGCTTCGATGCGTCGCGCATGGCGATCGCGCGGGAGAAGGCGGCCATCCTGGTCGAGGGGTATCTGGACCTGTTGGCCCTGGTGCAGGTGGGGATCACCAACGTCGTGGCCACCTGCGGCACCGCGTTCACCCCGGACCAGGCGCGCCTGATCCGGCGGGGGGCGCCCAAGGTGCTGCTGGTGTTCGATGGGGACAAGGCCGGCCTGAAGGCGGCGGTGCGCTCGGCGGACGTGGCGCTGAAGGCCGGGCTCGAGCCCCGGATCGTGCGCATGCCGTCGGGGGAGGATCCCGCCTCCCTGGTGATCGGCCAGGGGGAAAAGGCCATGGCGCAGGCGCTGGCGGCCAGCGAGGGTTATATTCCCCTGTTGAAGTCGCTGGCGGACGAGCGCGGCGGCGACCGCGAGCTGGCGGAGCGCGCCGTGCGCCAGGCCCTGGGCACGGCGGCGGGCATCACCGACCCTCTGCGGCGCGAATACGTGCTGCAGGAGACGGCCGAGGTCTTCGGCCTGGGCCGGGCCGTGCTGGAGGCCACCCTGGCGGGTATGGACGCGGCCAGGCCGGCCGCGGCCCGGCGCGCAGCAGCGCCGGAGGCAGCGCCGGGCGGCGGGCCCGATGCCGACGAGGACACGGCCGGAGCCGAGGCTCCGGCGGCCGCTGCGGCCCGGCGCCGCAGCACGCGGGTCCGCCGCTCCCTGGCCACGGTGCAGGTGGGGGCGGTGGAGACCCAGCTGATGGAGACGATCCTGGGAGACGACACGGGCGAGGGCGCCCGCGTCTTCCTGGCCGCGAGGGACGACCTGCCCCTGCGGCAGACGGAGGCCCGGCTGCTGGCTGAAGAGCTGGAGGCCTGGGCGGCACGACACGAGGACGGTTCCCGGATCACCCCGCGGGAGTTCGTCCTGGAACGGTGGAACACCACGGGCGACGGCGGCTACCGAGGGTACGTCAGCCGCCTGCTCGCCAGGGAGGAACGACCGACCGAAACGGACATCGACAGGGTCATCAAGGACTGTCTCGAACGGCTCCGCCGGGATCTGCGATCCCGCCAGGGCTGAACGGCGCGGAACCTCCGCCCCCGTTCCGGGGCGCTTTCCGGCCGGCAGGGACCACCGACGACGGGGGCCAGGACCGCATGGACAAGCAGAAGTTCGAAGCCATCATCGAGGGTATCCGCAAGCGGGCCACGGACAAGGGCGGCTACATCCTCCACGACCAGATCAACGAGATGCTCGGTGACGACACCGACTACGAGCTCATCGAGCGCATCTACGACAAGCTGGGCGAACTCCAGATCGACTTCTACGACTCCGAGGACGAGGCGGTCGAGAAGATCTCGCGCCGCAAACGCAAGGAGAAGAAGAAGGCCGCCGCCGCCCGCAAGATCCAGCGCACCAACGTCAGCTACGACGATCCGGTGCGCATGTACCTGCGGGAGATGGGGCGGGTGCCCCTGCTGACGCGGCAGGGCGAGGTGAACCTGGCGCGACGCATGGAGGACGGCCGCCTGGCCATCATCCAGGCCACCCTGCGCTGCAACCACGCCCTGAAGGAGCTGCGCCAGACCGCCAACCAGCTCCTGGCCGAGTCCATCCACGTGGACGAGGTCATCCAGCACGACACCTCCACCTGGAACGTGCACCTGTCGGCGGCCAAGGAGGGCAAGCGCATCCTGCGCTCCCTGGACCGCATCGAGAAATGGCGCAAGGAGATCGCGGGCTACCGCAAGGAGCTGGACTCGTGCGGCAACGCCCAGCGCGTCGCCACGGTCACGCGCATGCTCCAGACCCGCGAGGAGAAGATCCTGGAGGAGTTCCTGGACCTGCACCTGGCCCCGTCCCAGGTGGAGCAGCTGGCCAACAAGCTGATGCTGGTCCACGGCAAGGTGGAGGACCTGCACGCGCGCATCGCCAAGGCCGAGGAGGAGGTGGGCCTGCCCTTCGGCGAGATGGCCGGCGCCCTCAAGGGCAAGGGGTGCAGCCCGTCCCAGGTCGAGACCATCGGCGAGGCCCACAAGGCCATCAAGAGCCTGCGCAAGCGGATCCAGGACATCGAGCGGGAGATCGGCCTGACGGGCGAGCAGCTGCACGCCATCGGCAACGAGATCGCCCTGGGCAAGCAGCAGGTGGACACGGCGCAGCGGGAGATGATCGAGGCCAACGTGCGGCTGGTCATCAGCATCGCCAAGCGCTACACCAACCGCGGCCTGGAATTCCTGGACCTGATCCAGGAGGGCAACAGCGGCCTGATGCGCGCGGTCGAGAAGTTCGACTACCGCAAGGGCTACAAGTTCTCCACCTACGCCACCTGGTGGATCCGCCAGGCCATCACCCGGGCCATCGCCGACCAGGCGCGCACCATCCGCGTGCCGGTGCACATGATCGAGGCCATCAACAAGGTGAACCGGGCCCACCGGCAGCTGCTGCAGGAGCTGGGGCGCGACCCCAAGCCCGAGGAGGTGGCCACCTTCCTGGAGATGCCCGTGGAGAAGGTGCAGGGCGTGCTGCAGGCCAGCATGGAGCCGGTCAGCCTGGACCGTCCCATCGGCGAGGACGAGGACAGCAACCTCAGCGACTTCATCGAGGACGAGAACGCGCCGTCGCCGTCGCAAGCTGGCGGCGCACTCCATGCTCAAGGACCAGATGCAGCGGGTGCTGAGCACCCTGACCCGCCGCGAGGAGAAGGTCATCCGGCTGCGCTTCGGGCTGGGGGACGGCACCCCCCGCACCCTGGAGGAGGTCGGGACCATCTTCAAGGTGACGCGCGAACGCGTGCGTCAGATCGAGGCCAAGGCCCTGCGCAAGCTGCGGCATCCCAGCCGCAGCCGGAAGCTCAAGGGCTACGGCGACATGGTGTAGGGAGAGCGGGCGGCTCGACCCCGATTGGGGTTGACCCGCGTCCGGGGCAGGATTATCTTGCCCGCTCCCGGTTCGTGGGCCTATAGCTCAGTCGGTTAGAGCAGCCGGCTCATAACCGGTCGGTCCCAGGTTCAAGTCCTGGTGGGCCCACCACAGGCTCCGAGGGCCGTGCACCGGCCACGTTCAGGATGGGCGATTAGCTCAGCTGGCTAGAGCGCTCGCCTCACACGCGAGAGGTCACTGGTTCGAGTCCAGTATCGCCCACCATCCCTGCCGTGACCGGTCCGGCTCGCCGGGCCGAGCGAGGCGGGTCGGGGTCCTCAAGGCCCGACCGCTCCGCGAGCTCATCGACGAGTGAGCAGGATCAAGGGTGCCACCGCGCACCCTTTTTCCGTACCGGCCCCGGAGGGTCAGGCGACCGTGGAACCGAGCATCGTCATCGACATCCTGGTGGAACTGGGCAGGCGCGAGCAGGAGCTGACCGAGGTCGAACGCCGCCGCCGACCGGGCGCGCAAGGAGGCCCGCGACCGGCAGGAACTGCTGGTCGAGCTGGCCGACGACGCCCGCCTGGCCGACGCGCGACCTGGACGACGCCGAGACGGCCTGCCGCCGGCGCGACCGGGAGCTGCGCGACCTGGAGGCCCGCCTGGCCGAGCGGCGCGGCCGCCTGGTGGGCATCAGCGACCGGCGCCAGCACCGGGCCGTCAGCGAGGAGATCGCCGCCCTGGAGCAGCGCATCGACCAGCTGGAGAACGAGGCCATCGCCCAGCTGGACGAGGCCGACGCGCGCCGCGCACGCGGCCGCGGGCGCCCACCGCGACCAGGACGACCTGGCCCGCCGCGACCTGGCGGCCCACGCCGACCTGGCCGAGGGCGTGGCGCGGGCCGAGCGGGCGGGAGCGGAGATCCGGGGCGAGATCGAGCGGCTGGTGGGCATGCTGCCGCCGGACGTGGCGCGCCGGGTGGCGCGCCTGCAGCGGCGCGACGGCCACGCCGTGGCCTGGGTCGAGCAGGGGACCTGCACCGGCTGCTTCGCCAGCCCTGCCGCCCCAGGACGCCATCGCGGCCGACCAGGGGCGGCGCCTGGTGAAGTGTGCTTCCTGCGCCCGCTACGTGGTGCACAAGCCGTGGCATTAGCCCGATCCGAGAGGTATCCCGACGTGAATGACAGCACCCAGCCCGAGACCCTGGCCGATCTGCTGCGCACCCTCGAGCGCAGCGGCGACCTGCGCTCCCTGGCCCGCGAATGCGGCCTCTCCGGTGCGCGAACTGCGCCGGCGCCTGGCCATCTGGCGCCGGGAACTGCAGCGAGGACGCCGAGGTCGCGGCAGGCGCCGGGCCCGCCGCGGCGCCCGCCCCGGCGGCGCTGCCCGACTGGCCCGAACTGCCGGCCGCGGCCGGCCTGGCCGACAATCCCCTGCCCGCCGACGGCGTGCAGGTCATGGTGAGTCCACACCGACGGCGCCAGCCGCGGCAACCCCGGACCGGCGGCCATGGGCGTGGTCTTCGGCCAGAAGGACGGCCCGGAACTGTGCGTACACAGCGAGGCCATCGGCCGGGCCACCAACAACGTGGCCGAGTACCGCGCCGTGGTCGCCGCCCTGGAGCATTGCCGCCGCTGGGGTGTCAGCGGGTGCACTCTGACATGGACAGCGAACTGATCGTCCGCCAACTCCACGGCGCCTACCGGGTCAAGAGCCCGGACCTGCGTCCCCTCTACCAGCAGGTCGTGTTCCTGGAGCGGGGCCTGGAGGAGTTCCGGGTGCAGCCACATCAGCCGCGAGCAGAACGCCCACGCCGACGCCCTGGCCAACCAGGCCCTGGACGCCTGAGCCGCCGACCGCCACGCGCGCTTCCGGCGGTGGCCAAGTCCCCGTTTTTGCTGTGACACCGTGCGGCAATCCGCTTATCATGAATCTGTGAGAAGTCGGGGAGACAGTCGCGGGTCTCCCAACCTCCGGTTGGGAGGTTCGAGGAAAGTCCGAGCTCCACAGGGCAGGGTGCTGGTTAACGACCAGGGGGAGCGATCCCACGGAAAGTGCCACAGAAAACATACCGCCTGGCGTCTCGTCGGACGTCGGTAAGGGTGAAACGGCGAGGTAAGAGCTCACCGCGCCTCCGGTGACGGAGGTGGCAGGGCAAACCCCACCCGGAGCAAGACCAAATAGGGGAGGATGAGGTGGCCCGCCTCGCTCGCACTCCCGGGTAGGTCGCTCGAGGCCGTCGGCAACGGCGGTCCCAGATACATGACTGTCGCCGCATTCGCGGTAACAGAACTCGGCTTACGACCGGCTTCTCACGTTCTTTCGCAGCCGTTCGGGGCGCGGCGCCCCATTGGGGGCCGCGACTCTGTCGTTCCGGCCCCGCGCCGGCGACCAGCCCGGGAGACGTGGTGCAGTACGCATTGGGATTCGAAGCCCGGGGGCCGCGCCGGCATCTTCAGCGGCCGGCCCTGGCGGTCCCGCTACGACGTGGACGGCGACGTCGTCGGTGCCATGCGCCGGCGGATCCCCCTGGACTTCCAGGTCTCGGACACCCTGCTGGCGGTGCTCGCCGGCCGCGGCGTCATCCTGGACGGCGACCTGGAGCACTTCTTCTACCCGTCCCTGGACCACCTCCACGACCCCTTCGAACTGCAGGAGATGGACCTGGCGGTGGCCCGCACGTTCGAGGCCGTGCGCCGGGGCGAGCACGTGGCCGTGCACGGCGACTTCGACGTGGACGGCATCACCGGCAGCGCCCTGCTGGCCGAGACCCTGGCGCGCCCTCGAACTGGACGGCCGCAAGGTGCAGGCGGAACCGGCCTTCATCCCCGACCGCGCCGTCGACGGCTACGGCGTGGCCAGCCGCATGATCCGCGAGTGGGCGGCCAAGGGCGTGACCCTGCTGATCACCGTGGACACGGGCGCCGCCGCCGTGGCGGAGATCGACCTGGCCCGCGCCACGGGCATGGACGTCATCGTCCTGGATCACCACATCTTCGAGGGGCGCCCGGCGGCCACGGCCCTGGTCAATCCCCGGCGCGACGACGCCACCTACCCCAACGGCGAGCTGTGCGGGGTGGCGGTGGCCTTCAAGTTCGCCCAGGCCCTGAAGCTGGCCGAGCCCGGCAGCCTGCCCGACGACTTCCTGGCCTCGGTGCTGGACCTGGTGGCCCTGGGCCTGGTGGCGGACCAGATGGCCCTGGTGGGAGAGAACCGCATCCTGGTCAAGAAGGGGCTGGAGCGCTTCAACGACCGCCAGAAGCATCCGCCCGGGCCTGGCGGCGCTGCTGGCCATCAGCGGCCTGGACCGGGGCTTCCCCGTGACCACCGGCGACTTCGCCTACCAGCTGGCCCCGCGGCTGAACGCCTGCGGGCGCATCGGCCGCGTGATGACGGCGCTGGAACTGCTGCTGACGCGCGACCCGGACACCGCCCGCCGCCTGGCCGAGGAGGCCGACCGCACCAACTCCCGCCGCAAGGAGCAGGACCTGCTGCTGAAGGAGGAGGCCATCGACATGGCCCTTCCCTACGTCCAGCGCGGGGACCCGGGGCTGGTGCTGGCCTCCAGCGCCTGGCACAAGGGCATCATCGGCATCGGCGCGGCGCGGCTGGTGGAGCAGTACCAGCTGCCGGTGATCCTCATCGCCGTGGAGGGGGACGAGGCCCGCGGTTCGGCGCGGAGCGTGCCGAACGTGGACGTGAAGTCCATCCTCGACGCGTGCGGCGGACACCTGCTGCGGCACGGCGGCCACGCCCAGGCCGCCGGCATGACCCTGCGCTCGCGGGACATCGACGCCTTCCGCGAGACCTTCCTGGCGACCCTGCGCCGTCAGCCCCAGAGCGGCCCGGTGCCCGAGGGCTACGACCTGGACCTGTGCCTCCACGACCTGGGCGCCCGCGACGTGGCCCGGCTGGTGCGGGAGCTGGAGCACATGGAGCCCTTCGGCTCGGGCAACCGCAAGCCCGTGTTCCGCTGCCGCGGCCTGCGCCTGCAGCGGCCGCCCACGTACCTCAGCGGCGGCGCCCACCTGCGCTTCGCGTTCCGGGGGCCGTCGCGGACCGGCGGCGAGCAGCCGCCCGCCCTGTCCCGGGAGTTCGTCTCCTTCGGCTGCGGCGACGCCTGGCGGCGCATGCTGGACCGGGATGGCCTGGGCCCCCGCGACCTGCTGGACCGGGACTGGGACATCCTCTTCCAGGTGGGGCGCAGCACCTACCGGCCGCGCAACGGGAACTACGACCCGGTGCAGCAGCTGCTGGTGGACATCCGGCCGGGGGAGCCGCGATGAGCACCGGGTCGGCCGCGGGCGAGGTGGACCTCCGCTCCATGATGGAGGAGATCGTCGGGCGGGTGACCCTCTACAATCCCCAGGCCGACCTGGAAAAGCTGTGGGCGGGCTACGAATTCGCCCTGGACGCCCACCAGGGCCAGAAGCGCCGCAGCGGCGAGCCCTTCTTCGCCCACGCCCTGACGGTGGCGCGCATCCTCTGCGACCTGCGGCTGGACATCGACACCCTGATCGCCGCCATGGTGCACGACGTGGTGGAGGACACGGAGCATACCCTGGCGGAGGTCCGCGAGCGCTTCGGCCGCGACGTCGCCCACATGGTGGACGGCGTGACCAAGATCAGCGGCATCCGCGCCCCCAGCCGCGAGGCCCGCAAGGCCGAGACCTACCGCAAGCTGGTGCTGGCCATCGCCCAGGATCCGCGCACGGTGCTGATCAAGCTGGCCGACCGCCTGCACAACATGCGCACCCTGGCCTACCTGCCGCCGGAGCGCCAGCAGGACATCGCCCAGGAGACGATGGACGTCTACGCGCCGCTGGCCCACCGCTTCGGCATCGCGCGCATCAAGTGGGAGCTGGAGGACCTGGCCTTCAAGGTGCTGCAGCCCGAGCGCTACTTCGAGGTGGAGGCGGGCATCAAGCAGTCGCGGGCCGAGCGGGAGCGGCTGATCGACAAGCTGGCGGTGCCGCTGAAGACGGCCTTCGCCGAGGCGGGCATCAAGTGCGGCGTCTCGGGGCGACCCAAGCACTTCTACTCCATCTACCGCAAGATGCAGGCGCAGGAGATCGGCCTGGACCGCATCTACGACCTGCTGGCCCTGCGCGTCATCGTCGAGACCAAGGCCGACTGCTACCACGCCCTGGGCATCCTGCACTCCCTGTTCCCGCCCCTCGCGGACCGCATCAAGGACTACATCGCCACCCCGAAGCCGAACGGGTACCAGTCCATCCACTCGACGGTGCGCGTGCCCGGCGGCAAGTTCATCGAGGTGCAGATCCGCACCGAGGAGATGCACGAACGGGCCGAGCTGGGCATCGCCGCCCACTGGCGCTACAAGGCCGGCGGCGGCGCGGGGCAGGCGGACCTGGCGGACATGGTCAAGTGGCTGCGCCAGATCATGGAGTGGGAGGAGGACGTCGACGACGCCCGCCAGTTCATGGACTCGCTGAGGTTCGACTTCTTCAGCGACGAGGTCTTCGTCTTCAGCCCCGACGGCGACGTCTTCCAGCTGCCGCGCGGCGCCACGCCCCTGGACTTCGCCTTCCGCATCCACAGCGAGGTGGGCTTCCGCTGCATCGGCGCCAAGGTCAACGGGCGCATCGTCACCCTGCGCAGCGAGCTGCACAACGGCGACACGGTGGAGATCCTCACCAGCAAGACCCCCAGCCCCAGCGCCCACTGGCTGGAGATCGTCAAGACCAGCCGGGCCAAGCACCACCTGCGCCGCTGGCTGAAGGCCACCCAGCACGAGGAGAGCGTCAAGCTGGGCCGCGACATCCTCGAGCGCGAGCTGGCCCGGGCCCACGTGCGGGTGCGGGTGGACGACCTGGTGGACGTGGCCCAGGAGCTGGGCTTCACCGAACCGGACAAGATGCTGGCGGCCGTCGGCCGCGGCGAGATCACCTGGCAGAAGGTGGTGGCGCGGGTCACGCCGCCCACCGAGTCGGCGGCCGAGCGGGTCATCGCCCGGGGCCGGGAGCTGTACGACTCGCTGCTGCGCCGCAGCACCAGCGGCGTGCGGGTGGCGGGCGTGGACAACCTCATGGTCAGCTTCGCCCGCTGCTGCCAGCCCATCCCGGGCGACGGCATCGTGGGCGTCATCACGCGGGGCCGCGGCGTGTCCATCCACCGCGCCGGCTGCACCAACCTCAACGACCCCAACCTGGGGCCCGAGCGCCTGATCGAGGTCACCTGGGACACGGCGCCCGACCAGACGTTCACCGTCAAGCTCATCATCCACGCCAGCGACCGGAAGAACCTGCTCATGGACCTGAGCAACGTGCTGAGCGTGACCAACACCAACATCGCCAGCGGCGACTTCGACGCCGAGAACGATCTGGCCCGGGTCACCCTGGTGGTGGAGGTGCGCAACCTGAACAACCTCGAGAAGATCATCAAGGCCCTGGGCAAGGTGCGCGGCGTGCAGAAGATCGAGCGCTACCAGCTGGGCCGGTCGCCCCACTAGAGCGAAGGGAATCGCGTCATGCGCTGCGTGGTGCAGAGGAGCGGCCCGGCGCGGGTCACCGTCGACGGCGAGGTCACCGGCGCCATCGCGCGCGGGCTGGTGGTGCTGGCGGGCTTCGCCCCCGGCGACACCGAGGCCGAGCTGGCCTGGATGGCCCGCAAGCTGCCCCGCCTGCGCATCTTCCGCGACGACGAAGACCGCATGAACCGCAGCCTCGAGGACACGGGCGGCGGCATCCTGCTGGTCAGCCAGTTCACCCTCTACGGCGACTGCCGCAAGGGGCAGCGGCCCAGCTTCGTGGGGTCGGCCCCGCCGGAACAGGCCGCGCGGCTGTACGTGCGGTTCGGCGAGCTGCTGCGCCGGGAGTGGCCCGAGGTGGCCGAGGGCCGCTTCGGCGCCATGATGCAGGTGGAGCTGGTCAACGACGGCCCGGTGACCCTGATCCTCGACCGGGAGGCGACCGCGTGACGTCGGCCGGCCCCGTCCTGAGCCCCTTCGTGCCCTGGCCCGCCGGCCGCGAGCTGGTGCTGGCCTCCCGTTCGCCGCGGCGGGCGCAGCTCCTGGCGATCGCCGGCATCCCCTTCCGCGCGCAGCCCGCGGGCGAGGTGGAGGAGGTGCTGGCGGCGCGCCTGCAGGCCGAGCGCGTGCACCCGGCCCGCTACGCCGAGCTGCTGGCCGCGGCCAAGGCCGCGGACGTGGCCGCCCGCTGTCCCGGCGAACTGGTGCTGGGCGCCGACACGGTGGTCATCCTGGACGGCGACGTGCTGGAGAAGCCGCGTGGACGAGGCCGACGCCGTGCGCCTGTTGTCGCGTCTCTCGGGCCGCACCCACACGGTGATCTCGGCCGTGGCCCTGCAGGGCGGCCCGGTGGCGCACGGCCTGGCCGTGCACGAGTGCACCGAGGTGGACTTCCTGCCCCTGGAGCGCGCCTGGATCGAGGCCTACGTGGCCACCGGCGAGCCCATGGACAAGGCCGGCGCCTACGGCATCCAGGGCTACGGCGCCCTGATGGTCGTCCGGCGTGCGGGGCTGCTACTTCAACGTGATGGGCCTGCCCCTGGCCCGCCTCGGCGCGCTGCTGCGCACCGTGCTGCCGAAGGAGGAGCGCGCATGAACCGACTGCCCTTCCCGTTCCCGGTGGTGGGTTGGGAGGACGGCGAGGTCGTGCTCATCGACCAGACGCGCCTGCCCGCCGAACTGGTGTGGCGCCGCTGCGCCGACGTGCCCTGCCTCTGCCGCTCCATCCGCGAACTGGCCGTGCGCGGCGCGCCGGCCATCGGGGTGGCCGCGGCCTGGGGGCTGGCCCTGTCCTGGCGCCTGGCCCTGGCCGGGGGCGGCGACACCGCCGCCATGCTGGCACGGCTGGAGGCCGACCGCCTCGCCCTGGCCGCCACCCGCCCCACGGCCGTGAACCTGTTCTGGGCCCTGGACCGGGTGGCGCGGCCTGGCCCGCCGCCTGGTGGCCGCGGGCGAGTCCGCCGCGGCCGTCGACGCCGCCCTGGTGGCCGAAGCGCCGGCGGTGCGGGACGAGGACGTGGCCATGTGCCGGGCCCTGGGGGAGGCCGGCGCCGCCCTGCTGCCCGAATGCGCCACCGTGCTGACCCACTGCAACGCCGGGGGCCTGGCCACCGGCGGCTACGGCACGGCCCTGGGCGTGGTCTATGCCGCCCACGCCGCCGGGCGCGGCGTGCGGGTGTACGCCGACGAGACCCGCCCCCTGCTGCAGGGCTCCCGCCTGACCGCCTGGGAGCTGGCCAGCCAGGGCATCGAGGTCACGGTGATCTGCGAGGGCGCGGCCGCCACCCTGCTGCGCCAGGGCCGCATCGACGCGGTGATCACCGGCGCCGACCGCATCGCCGCCAACGGCGACACGGCCAACAAGATCGGCACCTATCCCCTGGCGGTGCTGGCCGACCGGCACGAGGTGCCCTTCTACGTGGCGGCGCCCGCGTCCACCTTCGACCCGGACACCGCCGCGGCGAGGCCATCGAGATCGAGGAGCGGGATCGCGGGCGAGGTCCACGGCCACGGCGGGGTCCGCTTCACCCCCGTGGGCGTGGCGGCCTGGAACCCGGCGTTCGACGTGACGCCGGCCGAGCTGATCACCGCCTTCATCACCGAGCACGGCGTGCTGCGGCCGCCGTTCGCCACCAGCCTCGCGCCCGTGCTGGCGCGGGGCTAGCCCCGGGAGCCGTCATGCGCATCTTCCTGTTCCTGGCCGGGCTGAACGGGTTCCTGGCCGTGGCCCTGGGGGCGTTCGGCGCCCACGGCCTGAAGAACCGGCTGGCCGAACTGCCCGACGGCGCCCAGCGCCTGGAGTGGTGGCACACCGCCGCCCAGTACCATCTGGCCCACGCCCTGGCCCTGGGCCTGGTCGCGTTCCTCGCCGCGCGGCTGGGCGGCGGGCTGCCCCGCACCGCCGGTTGGGCCTTCCAGGCGGGCATCGTCCTGTTCAGCGGCAGCCTCTACGCCATGACCCTGTCGGGGGTGCGCGCCCTGGGGGCGGTGACACCGGTGGGCGGGCTGGCCCTCCTGGTGGGTTGGGGCTGCCTGGCGGCGGGGGCCCTGCGCCTGGGCTGAGGCCCGTCCCGGCGCGCCTTGACAGCGGCCCGCCCGGATGCTAAATTCCTCGCCGTATCCGCCCGGGGCCCCGCCCACGGACGGCTGGCGCCGCGAGTCCGGAAGGACATGGCGGTGTTTTGGCTTGTGGAAAACAGAGAATTTCGAGCCCGCCGGCGCCCAGTGTCGCCGCGGCGGAGGCAAAGGCAGGGGAGCCGGGCGTGACGTCCGGCCCGGTCAGGAGTGAACCTCGTGAAGACCTATTCGATGAAGCAGGCCGAGCTCGCCAAGGACTGGCTGGTGGTCGATGCCGCCGAAGTGCCCCTGGGCCGCCTGGCGACCCGGGTGGCCACCTTCCTGCGCGGCAAGCACAAGCCCACCTTCACGGCGCACCTGGACATGGGTGACAACGTGATCGTGGTCAACGCCGCCAAGGTGAAGCTCACGGGCAACAAGCTCGACACCAAGGTCTACCTGCACCACACCGGGTACATGGGCGGCCAGAAGGTCACCCCGCTGCGCAAGCTGATGGCCACCCACCCGGAGGACGTCATCATGCGCGCGGTCAAGGGCATGCTGCCGAAGACGCGGCTGGGCCGCAAGCAGCTGACCAACCTGCGGGTCTACGCCGGGGCGGAGCATCCGCACGCGGCGCAGCAGCCCAAGACGATCGAGCTCTGAGCTGAAGGCCGGCCCCGGCCGGCAGGACCAATGCCCCGCGGGGCCATTCGGAGGTAGAGGACTTTGGAAGAGCGGTATTACGCCACGGGACGCCGCAAGACCGCCGTCGCCCGGGTCTGGATCACCCAGGGCAGCGGCCTGGTCAAGGTCAACGACCGCGCCGTCGACGAGTACTTCGGCGAAGCGGTGCGCGAGCAGGCGCTGATGCCCCTGCGCACCCTCGGGCTCGAGGGCGAGTTCGACATCTGGGCCACGGTCAAGGGCGGCGGCATCACCGGCCAGGCGGGCGCCCTGCGCCACGGGCTGGCCCGCGCCCTGGTCGTCGCCAACGAGGATTATCGCAAGCCGCTGCGCAAGAACGGCTTCCTGACCCGCGACTCCCGCATGGTGGAGCGCAAGAAGTACGGTCAGCCGGGCGCGCGGAAGCGGTTCCAGTTCTCCAAGCGCTAGACGCTGGGGAGACCAGGGCCGGCACCGCGGTGGTCCGGCCACAATACGCACCCGACCGGAGGAGGGGATGAGGTGGCACCCGTCGCATCTCCTGGTGTTTGTCCCGCTCCGGTGATGGTCGGGGAGGCTCAACCTTGAAGGGAAGACCGGCATGGCGAACATCGGACTGAAGGACCTGCTCGAGGCGGGTGTCCACTTCGGCCACCAGACCCGCAAGTGGAACCCCAAGATGAAGCCCTACATCTTCATCGCCCGGGGCGGCATCTACATCATCGACCTGCAGCGGACCCTGCGCGCCCTGAACCGGGCCATCGACTTCCTCAACGAGGTCGGGAAGAAGGGCGGCACCGTGCTCTTCGTGGGCACCAAGAAGCAGGCCAAGGTGGCCATCCGCGAGTACGCGGAGCGGGTGAACATGCCCTACGTCACCGAGCGCTGGCTGGGCGGCATGCTGACCAACCACCAGACGATCTACAAGAGCGTGCAGAAGCTCGACGAGATCGAGGCCATGATGAGCGACGGCCGCATGGAGAACTTCTCGAAGAAGGAGCAGCTGGAGTTCAGCCGCAAGTTCGAGAAGCTCAACACCAACCTGGGCGGCATCCGCAAGATGAAGGGCGTGCCCGACGCGCTGTTCGTCGTCGACACCTGCGAGGAGGAGACGGCGGTCCGCGAGGCCAACAAGCTGGGCATCCCCGTCATCGGCATCGTGGACACCAACAGCGATCCCGAGCTGATCCGCTTCCCGATCCCGGGCAACGACGACGCGATCCGCGCCATCACCCTGTTCACGCGCGTGGTCGCCGACGCGATCCAGGACGGCCGCAGGGCCCAGCGCGAGGGCGGCGACGTGGCCGTGGCCGAGGAGCAAGCCGGCCAAGGCCGCCGCGAGCGCCAGCCTCGAGGGCGAGGAGAGCGTGGTCGAGACTCCGCGCGGCGGACCAGGACGAAGGCCGCCGAGTAGTTCCGCACAGCACCGCTGCGCGTCGGCGCCCCGCGGCGCCCGCAGCCCGGCCGACACGCGGGGTCCCGCACGGGTCCCCAGAACCTCCCGCCGCGAGCCGGGAGCCGGAGGAGACATGGATATCAGCGCGAAGATGGTCAAGGAGCTCCGCGAAGCCACCAACGCCGGCATGATGGACTGCAAGAAGGCCCTCACCGAGTGCGACGGCGACATGGACAAGGCCGTGGAGTACCTGCGCAAGAAGGGCATCGCCTCGGCCGCCAAGAAGGAAGGCCGGACCACCAGCCAGGGCCTGGTCGCCAGTTACATCCACATGGGCGGCAAGGTGGGCGTCCTGGTGGAGATCGCCTGCGAGACGGACTTCGTGGCCCGCACCGACGATTTCCAGGAGATGGTGCGCAACGTGGCCATGCACATCGCCGCAGCCAACCCGCTGGCCGTCACCCGCGACGAGCTGGACGGCGCGGTGGTGGAGAAGGAGCGGGAGATCTACAGGGCCCAGATGCGCGAGCAGGGCAAGCCGGACAACATCATCGACAAGATTGTTGAAGGCAAGGTGGACAAATACTATTCTGAGGTCGTCCTGCTCGAGCAGAAGTACGTGAAGGACCCGGACATGACGGTCGAGGACTACGTGAAGTCCGTCATCGGCAAGCTGGGCGAGAACATGCAGATCAAGCGCTTCGCGCGCTACCAGATCGGCGCCTAGCCTCCTGCCGTTTCGAGCCCGGGTCCAGGCGGCCCGGGCTTTTTTTTCACACCCGGCGACGGAGCCGCCGGCGTCGGCGTCCGCCGGCCGCCGGCGGGACCGCAACGGAAGGCGAATCCCGTTGAAATTCACCCGGATCCTCCTGAAGCTCAGCGGCGAAGCCCTCATGGAGGGCGGCGAGCAGTACAGCCACCGCAAGCTGGCCGGCCTGGCCCAGGCCGTCGCACCAGACCACCGAGCTGGGCGTGCAGGTGGGCGTGGTCGTCGGCGCGGGCAACATCTTCCGCGCCCGCTCGGCCAACCTGCAGATCGTCGACCGGGTGACCGCCGACAACGTGGGCATGCTGGCCACCATCATGAACGCGGCCATCCTGCGGGACTACCTGCGGGCCGAGGGCCTGAAGGCCAGCATCCTCAGCCCGCGCGAGCAGCGGCCCCTGACCGGGGCCTTCGCCCGCGACACGGCGCTGGACCTGCTGCAGGCGCGGCACGGTGCTGATCTTCGCCGGCGGCACCGGCAACCCCTACTTCACCACCGACAGCGCGGCCGCCCTGCGCGCCCTGGAGATCAGCGCCGACGTGCTGCTGAAGGGCACCCAGGTGGACGGCGTGTACGACAAGGATCCCCACGCCGCACCCGGACGCGAAGCGCTACGAGGCCCTGTCCTACGACCGGGTCATCGACGAGCGCCTGCGGGTGATGGACCTGACGGCCGTCACCCTCTGCGCCGAGCACGGCCTGCCCATGTTCGTCTTCGACATCACCGACCCCGAGAGCCTGGTGCAGGGCGGTCGCGGGGCGAGCAGCCGGGAACCTGGATCACGAAGGAGCCCGAGTCATGAGCGCCGACGCCAAGGAACAAGCCGAACTGGCGATGGAGGAGGCCCTCGAGACGGTCAAGGCCCGGCTGACGCCGCATCCGCACCGGCAAGGCGACGCCCGCCATCCTGGACGGCGTGAAGGTGGACTACTACGGGGCGGCCACGCCGCTGAAGCAGCTGGCGGCCGTCGCGGTGCCCGAGCCGCGCCTGCTGACGGTCAAGCCCTTCGACCGCTCGGCCATCGGCGCCATCGAGAAGGCCATCCAGGCCAGCAACCTGGGGCTGAACCCCTCGAGCGACGGCATGATGATCCGCATCCAGATCCCCGAGCTGACCGAGGACCGCCGCAAGGAGCTGGGCAAGCAGGCCCGCGAGCTGGGCGAGGAGGGCAAGATCGCCGTGCGCAAGGTCCGCCAGGAGGCCAACGACGTCCTGAAGAACGAGCTGAAGGACGGCGACATCACCGAGGACGAGCACCACAAGGACCGCGACGACGGTCCAGAAGCTGACCGACACCTACTGCGAGAAGGTGGACGAGATCATCACGGCCAAGACCGCCGAGATCATGGAGCTGTAGGAGGTCCGGATGGCGATGGCCGAAGGCGCGACGATCTCGCAGGCCCTGGCGGCGCTGCCCGACGACGAGCTCTTCGCGGCGGTCGCCGGACCGCGGCGGCCTGCCCCGGCACGTGGCCATCATCATGGACGGCAACGGCCGCTGGGCCCGCAAGCGGCGCCTGCCCCGGGTCGCCGGGCACCGCGCCGGCCGCCACGCCGTGCGCCGCACCGTCGAGGCCTGCGGCCGCCTGGGCGTCGAGGTGCTGACCCTCTACACCTTCAGCCAGGAGAACTTCAACCGGCCCGCGACCGAGGTCAGGGCCCTCTGGCATTTCCTGCAGGAGACCCTGGCCGCCGAGCGCGACGAACTGGACCGCCAGGGCGTGCGCCTGGTGGCCACCGGCGACCTGGACGCAGCTGCCGGAGCGCGGCCCGCGAGGCCGCTGGCAGCAGGCCGTCGCCGCCCTGGCGCGGCAACACGGGGCTGGTGCTGAACCTGGCCCTGGCCTACGGCGGCCGCCAGGAGATCCTGGCCGCGGCCCGGGCCGCTGGCCCGGCGCGTGGCCGCCGGCGAGCTGGCCCCCGACGCACGTGGACGAGGACGACCTTCGCGGCCGGCCTGTGGACCGCCGGCCTGCCCGACCCCGACCTGGTGATCCGCACCAGCGGCGAGATCGCGCCTGAGCAACTTCCTGCTCTGGCAGGCGGCCTACTCCGAACTGCTGATCACCCCGGTCCTGTGGCCGGACTTCGGCGCCCGCGACCTGGCCCTGGCGGTGGCCGACTACCAGAACCGCGAGCGCCGCTTCGGCGCCCTGCCCGACGACGAGCGGCCGGCACCGCCGGCCGGACGGCGCGCGGCCTGCTGGACGCCGCCCGCTGGAAGCGACTGCTGAAGGTGCGGCCGTGACCAGCGCCGGCCCGGACGGGCCCGACGCGTCCCTCGGCCGTGGGCCGCTTCCTCGCCGCCGGCATCCTGCCCCGCCTGGCGGTCATCGTGCTGGGCGTGCCCTGCCTCTACCTGATCACCCGGCGCGGGGGCGTGTTCTTCCTGGGCCTGGTGGACCTGGTCATCCTGCTGGGCCTGCGCGAGTTCTACGTGCTGATGCGGGCCAAGGGCTACCGGCCCTTCGAGGCCCTGGGCTACTTCTGCGCCCTGGCCATCAGCGCCTACGCCTGGCGGCAGGGGGTGGCGGTGCCGCTGATCCTGACCGCCAGCCTGCTGGCGATCATGGTGCGCGAGGTCTTCCGCGGCGACCCGGCCCACTCCCTGACCCACATGGCGGTCACGGTGTTCGGGATCATGTACGTGGGCTGGCTGGGCAGCCACCTGGTGATGCTGCGGGAGCTGCCGGCGCAGCAGGGCGCGCCCGGATGCCGTGGGGGCGGACATGGTGTTCTTCGCGGCCCTGGTGACCTGGGCCACCGACACGGGGGCCTACCTGGCGGGCGTGGCCGTGGGGCGCCGGCCCCTGGCCCCGCGCATCAGCCCCAAGAAGACCCGGGAGGGGGCGCTGGGCGGCCTGGTCGCCGCGGCGCTGGTGGGCTGGCTCTGCGCCCGGGGCTTCGCCACCTTCGTCACGCCCCTGGCCGGGGCCCTGCTGGGGCTGTCCGCCGGCGTGGTGGGCCAGCTGGGGGACCTGGTGGAGTCGCTGATCAAGCGGGACGCCGGCACCAAGGACACCGCCGAGCTCATCCCCGGGCCACGGCGGCGTGCTGGACCGCTTCGACTCGCTGCTGTTCACGGTGCCGGTGCTCTACTACTGGTTCCGTCTCTTCGTCGTCTGATCGTGGCGCAGGGAGGTGCCCATGACCGCCGCCGCCAGCCCCGGACCCGCACCGCTGCCTGTACCCGTGCGGGCGGCCGCTGCTGGATCTGCCGCGACCCCTGTCGCTGGTGGTGCTGGGGGCCACCGGCAGCATCGGGCGGCAGACCCTGGACCTGGTGCGCCGGCACCCGGACCGGCTGCGGGTGGCGTCGCTGGCCTGCCGGGGCCGCGTGGACGTGCTGCGGGAGGAACTGGCCGGCCTGGCGGCCGCCTGCCCGGACCATCCGGCGCCCCTGGTGGCGGTCACCGACCCGGCCGCCCGCGAGATCGCGGCCCGCGAGCTGGGCCTGGGCGACCGGCTGCTGGCCGCCGGGGCGCCGGGCCTGCTGGAGGCGGTCACCGCGCCGGCGGACGCCCGCTGCCTGGTCAACGGGCTGGTGGGGGCGGTGGGTCTGGAGCCCACCCTGGCGGCGGCGCGGCCGGGGCATGCGCATCGCCCTGGCCAACAAGGAATCGCTGGTGGTGGGGGGCGAACTGGTGGCCCGGGCCGTCCGCGCCGGCGGCGCCGAGGTGCTGCCGGTGGACTCGGAGCACGCGGCCATCGCCCAGTGCCTGTCCGGCCGGCGCGAGGACGAGATCGAGCGCCTGGTCCTGACCGCCTCGGGCGGACCGTTCCGCACCACGCCCGCCGCCGAACTGGCCGCGGTGGGCCTGGACCGGGTCCTGGACCATCCCACCTGGAACATGGGACCCAAGATCACTGTTGACTCGGCCACGCTGATGAACAAGGGGCTCGAGGTCATCGAGGCGCACCACCTGTTCGGCCTGCCCTACGACCGGATCGCCGTGGTGGTGCACCCGGGTTCCATCGTGCATTCGCTGGTGGAGTTCGTGGACGGCGCGGTGCTGGCCCAGCTGGGCACGCCGGACATGCGCGTGCCGCTGCAGTACGCCCTGGCCGGGGAGCGCCACTGGCCCCTGGCCACCGACCGGCTGGACCTGCTGGCGGTGGGCACCCTGCGGTTCGAGGCCCCGGACCTGGAGCGCTTCCCCTGCCTGCGCCTGGCGCGCGAGGCGGGCGAGGCGGGCGGGTCGGCGCCCATCGTGCTGAACGCGGCCAACGAGGTGGCCGTGCAGGCCCTGCTGGACGGGGTCATCCGCTACGCGGACATTCCGCGCATCATCGCCGCCACCCTGGCGGCTGCCGCGACCGTGCCGGTCGCGGACCTGGAGACGGCCCTGGCCGTGGACGCCGACGCCCGCACCCGCGCGCGCAGCCGGCTTCCCGGCGGGACCGCCGTCCACCCCGCCGGCATCGTCGGCAAAGAGGAGAACCGGTGACGAGTCAACTGCCCACGATCCTCCTGGCCTCGGTCGTGACCCTCGGCCTGGTGGTCATCGTCCACGAACTCGGGACATTTCCTGTTCTGCAAGATGTTCGGCATCTACGTCAAGACGTTCTCCATCGGCATGGGACCCAAGATCCTGCGCTGGCGGCTGGGCGAGACCGAGTACGTGCTCTCGGCCGTGCCCTTCGGCGGCTACGTGAAGATGGCCGGCGAGGGCATGATGGAGGAGATCCAGGACACGGGCACCTGGGAGGAGCGCAAGTATCCCCTGGGCACCCTCGAGGGCAACGCCGAGGCGGCCTCCCTGGACGAGGACATCCCCCGCGACCGCCTCTTCAGCAGCGGCCGGCCTGGCAGCGGCTGGCGGTCTTCGTGGCCGGGCCCCTGTTCAACCTGGTGCTGGCCTTCGTCATCTACACCGAGCGTGTTGGCGTGCAGGGCCTGCCCGTCGATCCGCACACCAGGGTGGGCGCGGTGCGCGCCGGACACGCCGGCGGCCGCGGCGGGCATCGCCGTGGGCGACAGCATCGTCGCCGTCGGCGGCCAGCCGGTCCGCGACTGGCGACCAGGTCCTGCAGGGCCTGGTGCCCGAGGCCGACCGGGACGGCCGCAGCGCGCCGGCGGCCACGGTGACCGTCGACCGGGACGGCCGGCGGCTGGACCTGGAGCTCGCGCCGCGCTTCGACGCGGCCCTGGGCGGCCTGGTCCATCGGCATGGATTCGTGGAACACCACCGTCGGCCGGGTGCAGAAGGGCAGCCCGGCCGAGCGCGCCGGCCTGCGCGACGGGCGACGTGATCCTGAGCGTGGACGGCGAGCCGGTCACCTCCTTCGGCGGCGTGGCGGACATCATCAACGGCAAGGCCGGACGAGCCGGTGGAGATGCGCTGGCGGCGCGACGGCACGGGTGATGCTGGGCTCGGTGACGCCGGAGCTGAAGGAGATCGCCCCGGGCGAGTCGGTGGGCCGCATCTTCATCGAGCCCTGGTACCGCTACCAGAGGCCGGGCGTGGGCCGAGGCGGTGGTGCTGGGCTGGCGCCAGACCATCGGCGACGATCAAGGGCATGGTCGGGGTGCTGGCGCAGCTGGTCGTCGGGACACCAGGGGCTGGACGCGGTGGGCGGCCCGCTGCGCATCGGCCAGGCGGCCGGGCGAGATGCTGCGCTGGGGCGTGTCGCTACCTGATGTACTTCATCGCCTTCTTCAGCGTGAACCTGTTCCTGCTGAACCTGATGCCGATGCCGGTGCTGGACGGCGGGCACGTGCTGTTCCTGCTGCTGGAGGTGGTGCGCGGCGGCACGGCCGGTGCCCGAGCGGCTGCAGGCGATCGCCACCCAGATGGGGCTGATCATCCTGCTGCTGTTCATGACCTTCGTGCTGGTGCTGGACGTCTGGAAGGTGACCGGGCACTAGGCGCGGTCAGCTGCGGTTCTCGGGATTGGTGTCCTGCGGCAGGCGGCACCGGCTCGGGCAGGGGGGCGTGCCAGGCGGTCGGGCGCGGGGCCAGGCACCAGGGAGTCCTGCTCGGCCTCGCAGGACGCCGGCCAGGAGCGTGCCCACGGCGACGGCGCGCGGTCGGGATCGCGGGGCAGGCCGGCCAGGGTGCGCTCGAGGGAACTGTCGCCCCAGGCGGCGGCCAGGGAGTCCAGCAGGGCGTCGCCGCGGGGGCGGTCCACCAGGGCCACGGCCTTGGCCCGCTCGAGCACGACCATGCGCCGGACGTAGCGGGCCTCGCCGGGCGTCAGGTCCTCCAGGCGAAGGGGACGGCTCTCCGTTCCCGGCAGCCGCCCCCGGCGGCGAGGCCGGCGGGGCCAGGACGGCGGCGACGAGAAGACGGGGGCGCGGGTGCATCGGGTCCTCCGGACTGCGGGATCGACGGGCCGCCGCCGCGGGGCGGCGGCCCGTCGGGGATAACACCGCCGGGGGCGGGAAGCCAACGGTTTTTTTCGCGGACGCACGGCCGCTCGGTCCGCGGGGAGTCACGGGAACAGAGGTGGCCAGCCAAATCCGGCGGTGCGGCGCCGCGGACCCGCGTCCGCGCGGTGCCTGCTCGCCGTCTGCCTGCTGGCTGCTGCTGGCCGCCGCGCTGGCGCCGGTCGTCCGGGCCGACGAGGAACTGGACTACGGCCTCGAGGAGCACCGCCTGGCCCAGGTGGTGCATCCGCGGCAACGTGACCTTCAAGCGAGAGCCAGCTCAAGCGGCTGCTGCGCCTGCAGGAGCCCAACTGGACGCGGCCCCTGAACGTTCCCACCTACAAGCCGCACCTGGTGGACACCCAGCTGCGGATCCTGCGCGGCGTTCTACCGCAACCGGGGCTTCCACCAGGTCGCCGTGCGAGCTGGACAGCATCGTCACGGTGCCCGGGCCGGGGCGACGTGATCCACATCTCGGTGGACGAGGGCCCCCGCACCCTGATCGGCCGGGTGGACTTCGTGGGCAACGGCACCCCTGTCCGTCCGAGCACCTGCGCGAGCGCATGTCCCTGCTGGAGGGTACGCCGGCGCCGGCGGACCTGAACGCCTTCGGCGCGGACATCTACGCCATCCGCGACCTCTACCGCGACGCCACCTACCTGCGGGCCTCGGTGGTGCCGGCCATGACCGTGGAGCCGGACACCGTCGACGGCGGCTACCTGGCGGACGTCACCTACACCATCCACCCGGGGAATCCCTACCGCGTGCGGGTCCATCCGCCTGGTCGGGCAACCGCCAGACCCGCGACCGGCTGCTGACCCGCGAGCTGCTGATCCACCCGGGCGATCCCCTGCGCTGGCGGCAAGGTGGAGGACTCGCGCCGGCAGCTGCTGGCCACGTCCCTGTTCCGCGACGTGACCATCGTGCCGGCGGACGTGGACACCACCACCGGGGAGACCGACCTGGTGGTCCACGTCATCGAGCGCAAGCCCGCCTACTACGAGCTGGGCGTGGGCGTGGGCAGCCTCGAGCGCATCCGCGTGCTGGCGGCGTGGGGCCACCACAACCTGTGGGGCACCGGCCGGCGCTTCCAGGTGCGGGCGCGCGGGTCGTGGAACGTGGAGGATGTGGTCGGCAACCCCATCTCCTTCGACCAGGGGCAGATCAACTACCGCGGCGACGTCACCTACGTGAACCCGCGGGTGCGCGACAGCCGCTACAGCTTCGACGTGAACCTCTACGTGCAGCGCGAGACCCGCGGCGAGTCGGGGCTGAACATGACCAGCCACGGTCTGGACGTGGGCACCACCTGGCGCATCGCCCGCCGCGTCACCAACAACGTGTTCGCCGGCCTGAAGATCACCAGCCCCAGCATCCACCCGGTGGCGCCCGACAGCCTCAAGACGGCGGTTCGCGGACCTGGGGGCGGAGCTGTCCCAGGTGCGGTCCCTGAACGACGCCGTCTACATCGACCATCGCGACGACGTGTTCCGTCCTTCGCGGGGCAGCTACGTGATCGGCACGATGAAGGTGGCCGGCGGGCCCGTGGGCGGCGACTACAGCTTCGTCAAGTGGTCGGCGTCGTGGCAGCACTACAACCCCACGCCCCTGGGCGGGGTGCTGGCCATGCGGGTGATGGCGGGCGGCGCGCGGCCCTACGGCGGCTCGCTGGACAAGGGGCCGGAGGGCGTGCCCTACGACGACCGGTTCTTCGCGGGCGGGGCCTCCACGGTGCGCGGCTACCGGCACAACAGCCTGGGGCCCCAGGTCAACGATCCGGACGAGCTGGACTACCTGAACTACACCTCGGACGTGCTGCTGCCCAACAACCCGGCCCGCGGCGGCAACTACCTGCTGCTGAGCAACGTCGAGTGGCGTTTCCCCCTGCCGCTGCTGCGGCGCTGGGGCTTCGGTTCGGTGCTCTTCGTCGACGGCGGCAACGTCTGGTCGCGGCTGGGCGACGTCAGCATGCGCGCCTTCCGCATCTGGTCGGCGCCGGGCGACCCGACCGATCCCGAATCCACCAAGGTGTGGGACTACCGCTGGAGCTGGGGGACGGGCGTGCGCCTGGACACGCCCTTCGGCCCGGTGCGCGTGGACGTGGGCTTCCCCCTGAAGCGCGCGCGCTACAAGAACTCGCAGACGGACATCGTCGATCCGTCGGCCGTCTGGCACTTCAGCCTGGGGTACCCGTTCTGATGCGGCTGCTGCGCCCATCCCAGATTCCCGTCCTGGTCGCCTGGCTGGTGATCGTGGGCGTGCTGGTGTGGCTGGGCACCCACCCGCGGGTGGTGGCGCCGTACGCGTCGCGGCTGGTCAGCCGCCACCTGCTGCGCATCGAGCAGGGCGGCGTCCAGGTGCGCGACTTCCGGGTCCGCCCCTTCGAGGGGATGGACCTGTACGGGGTCACGGTCACCCTGCCCTCGCGGACGGGCGGCGTGACCCTGGTGTCGGCCGACACGGTGGTGGTGGACTTCGCCCTGGGCGAGGTGCTGGGTTCGCCGCCGCGGGTGCGCCGCATCGAGGTGACCCGGCCCGAGGTCTACGCGCGGGCCGGCGAGCCCGATCCCGACCG
The DNA here is from genome assembly GCA_963825035.1 of Candidatus Krumholzibacteriia bacterium. Taxonomy (GTDB): domain Bacteria; phylum Krumholzibacteriota; class Krumholzibacteriia; order LZORAL124-64-63; family LZORAL124-64-63; genus JACZKN01. Next base: position 102,945 of record CAWGRT010000019.1, read on the forward strand.
TCCGCCGCCGGCGCCGGGGCCGCCGCGGCTGCCGCGGCTGACCATCGACCAGCTGGTGGTGGACGACGCCTTCCTCGAGTTCTCCGACGCCGACGGGCGCCTGGTCGAGCGCCTCGGCAACCTGGACTTCCGGGGTGCCGTGCGTTCCGACGGCAACGTGCACCTGCTGCTGCGGGGCTGCAGCGCCGACTGGGAGAGCCACGACTCGCGGCTGGCCGGCCTGCGCGGCGCGGTGGACATCGACGGCAACGGCGTCACCGCCTCGGGCCTGTCGGGCTCCCTCAACGGTCATCACGTGACGGTGGACGGCAACCGGCTCTGGGACAAGAGCCTGGACCTCGCCTTCACGGGGAAGGGCATCTCCGTGGGCGAGGTGGAGGCGCTGCTGGACCAGACCATCGGCTTCAAGGCGACCGGTGACGTGGACGGCACCATCCGGGCCGACGCGGACTCCCTGGTCTACGCGGGCGTGTTCAGCGGCGAGCTGGAGGGCTTCCGCATGGAGGACATCCGCGGCCGCGCCACGGTGGCGGACAAGGCGGTGCTGCTGCGCGGCATGCGCGGCCGGGTCAACGGGGCCACGTTCAGCGGCGGCGGCCGCGTGGACGTCCGCGACCCGGGCCACGTGACGTTCGTCCTGGAGGGCGACGTGGCGGACGTGGACCTGGCCAAGGGCCTGGTGCCGGGCGAGGACGACCTGCCGCCCACCGACGGGCGCGGGCATCTGCGCATCGAGCACACCGACCACCCCCAGTGGACCCGGGTCAGCGGCGAGCTGCAGGACGGCCGCATCGACATCCTGCCCTTCGACCGCTGCCTGGTGGACGTGACCGCCACGCCGGACAGCGTCTTCTTCGACCGGGTCGAGGTCTGGTACCGGGACCTGCACGGCCTGCTGACCGGGGCCACGGACGCGGACAAGCGGTTCGCGGGCGACGTCAGCGCCACCAGCGAGGACCTGGCCACCCTGCCGCCCGCCTGGCATTGGCCGGCCCTGGGCGGCCGCCTGACCGGCCTGGGCACGGTGACCGGCCCGGTGGACCACCTGCAGTTCGCGGGCTGGGTGGACCTGCACGACTTCACGGTGGCCGAGGTGGGCGTCGACCGCGCCGAGGCGGCCCTGGTGGTGGACGACGCCCTGGGGGACCAGAGCTTCAGCGCCGGGATCGAGGGTGACGGGTTCCGGGTGGGCGACGTACCCCTGGGCCGCTTCGACCTGTGGGGCGCCGCCTCCCCGCGCGACGCGCGCATCGACACCTTCCGCACCCAGCTGGGGGACACCACCGTGGACCTGCGTTTCGGCGCCACGTTCTCCGACACGGTGCAGACCTTCGCCGTCTCCAGGTTCCACGTGGGGCTGGAGGGCACCGACTGGGAGCTGCAGCAGCCGGCGACCATCCGCGCGGGCGACGGCCTGCTGGAGTGCAGCGACCTGGAGATCGCCTCGGACCAGGGCTCCCTCGACGCCGGCGGCGCCTACCGCCGCGGGGGACGGGTGCGGGGCAACCTGGCCCTGCAGGGCTTCGACCTGGGCCTGCTGGATCCCTTCGTGCACACCGCGCAGCCCCTGGCCGGGCGCCTGAGTGCCGACGTGGCGGTGGCCGGTGCCGCCGACGATCCCCAGGTGAGCCTGGCGCTGGACCTGCGCGACGCCCCCTTCGACCTGGCCCGGGTCGATTCGCTGCACCTGGAGGCGGGCTTCAACCAGGGCGCCTTCACCATCGACACCCTGGATCTGCACACGGTCCTACGGCCGGGTCCTGGCCGAGGGCACGGTGGCCCACGCGGGCGCCGGGCCCCGGGATTTCTGGCCGGGGGCGGACCTGGACCTGCAGCTGCGATTCCGCCAGTGCGACTGGGCCTTCCTCGAGCAGTTCCAGCATCCCGGCCCTGGACCGGCTGGCGGGCACCTTCGACGGCGACGTGACCCTGGGCGGCTCCACCGACGACCCCCTGGTCCGGGGCGAGCTGGTCAGCGCGCCGTTCCACATCCACTGGCTGCACCTGGACAAGCTGACCGGCCAGATCTGGGCGGACCGCGACGCGCTGGTGCTGGGCGGGCTGAAGGGCAACAAGTACGGCCTGAACCTGAGCGGGCGCATCGAGGTGCCCATGCACCTGGACCTGCTCAGCGCGCCGACCACGCCCCTGGACGGATCCTTCTACATGCAGCTGGAGATCCCGCCGGACAGCGACCTGGCGCCCCTGGCCGCCGCCACCAACGCCTTCGTCCAGGCCAGCGGCAAGGGCCAGGCTTCGGTGGTGGTCAGCGGGCCCCTGGACCATCCCCTCTACCAGGGCAAGCCTCAGCGTCCGCGACGCGGGCTTCGTCATCCGCAACCTGGAGGAGATCTACTACGACGCCTCCTGCGAGGGCGAGTTCCGCGGCGACGAGCTGGTCGTGCACGACATCCGGGGGCGCGAGGGCCTGAAGGGCACCTTCCGAGGGCGACGGCCGGGTGGTCTTCGACGGGCTGGAGCTCCGCACCTTCAACATCCGCCTGGACGTGGACCGCTTCCTGGTGGCGTCGCTGCCGGACCTGCGGGCGCTGGTGCAGGGGCAGGGTGCGCGGCTGATCGGCGTCAAGGTGGGGCCGGACAGCCTGCTGGTGCCCAAGTTCACCGGCGACCTGAAGGTGCTCAAGGCCCGCTACACGGGCAACTTCTCCGAGGCCTCCTCGGGTCCCGATCCCCTGCAGGCCACGGTGGCCCCGGACTGGCTGGCCGACCTCCACCTGTCGGGCGAGCCCCGCTCCGGACGCATCTTCAACCGGGAGATGGACCTGGACCTGGGCGGCGACATGGACCTGGTGCGCGACGAGAGCGGCCTGTACCTGCGCGGCACCCTGGACGTGAACGCCGGCCAGCTCATCGTCTTCGCCAACACCTTCAAGGTGCTGCGCGGTCGCCTGGACTTCAGCCGCGGCCTGGGCTTCGACCCGCGGGTGGACGTGGACGCCGAGACCCGTTATCGTCTGCGCAGCCAGTACTCCAGCAACAGCGTGGTCGAACACATCGGCGTGCACGTGGCCGGGACCCTGAGCGAGCCGGTGATCACCTTCACCAGCGAACGCGGCTACAGCCGCGAGGCCATCCAGCGGATGCTCCTGGGGCTCGAGCCCTACGCCACGCCCGAGGGCGACTCGGGGCGGCTGAAGAACACGGGCATCACCGCGGGCTTCAACGTGCTCGAGCGCGAGATCGCCCGCGAGCTGGCCCTTTTCGACACCTTCGAGATCGACCAGATCCAGCGCCAGCGCGACACCGGCAACACGGGCATCGACCCCCTGATCGGCGTGGGCAAGTACATCGGGTCGGACCTGTACCTGAAGTATGCCCAGGGCATCCGCCAGGACGACCGCGACGTCGTGGTGGAGTACCAGATCAACCAGCACATGCTCCTGCAGTCGGAGGTCCGGCGGCGGATCGACGAGAACCAGGGGCAGCCCACCTACAACCTGGACCTCAAGTACCGTTTCGAGTACTGAGATTCGGGAATCGATATCACTTGAGCAGCGTGAGCTTGGTCGTCCGGGTCGCCGTCTCGGTGTCGAGCCGAGCGACGTAGGTGCCGGCCGCGACCAGGCGCCCGCCGTCGTCACGTCCGTTCCACTCCTCGGTCCGGCTGCCCGCCGTCACCCGGGCGTCCACCAGGTCGCGGACCCGACGCCCGCGGACGTCATAGATTGCTAGGTGAACATGGGTCGCTGTCGGGACACGGTAGCGGAGCGTCGTGCAGGGATTGAACGGGTTCGGTTCCGCGGTTTCGAGCAATATTCGCGCCGCCGGCAGAGCGAGTGTCGCGCGGGCGGCTTCGTACCAGGCGCCTTCATCCCCGGTACTGTACAGGACGTAGGTCACCGACGGACACGAGCCGGAAGGCGAGGGATCCGACGCCTCCCTGAAGCCGCCGGGACCGGTCGTGTGGGGCAGGATCGTGCGTGACCCGCCGCATCGCTTCTCCAGGCGTTCGGCGGTATTGTCCGCGTGGGGGCGCCATTTGATGATCGCTTTTCCGTCCTTGCTCATGGATGCGCTCAGCTGGGGGTCGTAGGCCGGCAGGGGGTCTCCGTCCTGCAGGGGCAGCAGAAACGTCCCGTGGGCCGCCGCGACCAGCAATTGGTCGCCACGCAGGGCGACGTCGCGGCAGTCGTCGAGCTGATACCCGCCGAGGTATTCCGACGCGTCGGGAGCGGTCCGCCGGTAGACCAGCATGCCGACGTCCCCGCAGGCTGCGTAGACGATCGAACCGCTGCACACGAAACCCCGGACGGGTGCCATGAATTCGACCGCTCCGGCAGGTTGGGGTTGGTCCGGGTTGCTCAGATCGTAGAAGGTGATGCGGTTCCCGGTGGCGACCCCCAGCGTCATGCCCTCGACGTGGAGCGCCGAGACGCCGTCGGCGGCGGGGAGCGTCGTCGCCAGCCGCCAGGTTCCATCGCCGTCGTCGACGACGATATCGACCGAACCGTCCGCCCTCGCTCCGACGACCCCGCCGCTCCAGGCGGCCAACCTGACGAAGGCTGCGGGCAAGGTCGTACCGGCGCTCAGTTGCGGGAGCGCCGGATCGCCCAGGTCGATCTCGCGCAGGCGGGTGCCCGACGCCAGGACGACCTTGCCGTTCCGCTCGACCAATGCGTCGACCGGGACTTCGGCGATCGTCAGATACGGCTCGGTGTCTCCGGGATGTTGGAAGGAAAGGAGGGCGCTGGGTGGGAAATACACGGATCGGAGCCCGTACACAATGAGATCCGACGAGTACGCCAGGGCCGCCGTCGGCTCGTAGGGCGTCCGGATCTCGACCGCATGCGGGTGAGTCGGTGGCGGAGGAATGACCTGAGTGAACCGATCCTCGTCCCATATCGGGAACTCATCGCCGTGCGTGCCGCCGAACCCGGTACACAGCATGGTGGTCGTGATCCATGCGAAACCCCCTCTGCCTGGCTGGCCGGAACGGACGTCGTGGGTCGCGTTGCCGTCGATGATCCGCGTGGTGTCCAGCACGCCTCGCGCCGAGAACGTGCGAACCTGGATCGAATGGCCGGTGGAGACGTAGAGGCGGTCGCCGGCCCCGACGGCCGATCCATTGCTGCAGGCCGGAACCAGGAACGACTCGCCTGCCGCGGCGGTGCCTTCCCGTCCGATCGCCTCGAGGCATCGGCCGTCACAGCCGTCGACCACGAAGGTGCGGTAGTCGAAAACGTCATTCGTGGTCCGGAACCACTCGTCCGAGCCCTGTGTGAGTGCGCTGGCAGCCGTTCGGCGTTGCGGCCCGTCGGGAGGGAACTCCAGGAGGCGGAAGGCCACGACGCGCGTCACGGGGTACGGCCCCCAATAGTCGGGCGCGGTCTCCCGCATTTCAAGGCGTGTCCGGTCAGCGGTCTTCTCGTAGCCGAGGCAAGACCAATCGGTACCGTAATCCCGGTATAAATATGAAGCGACAACGACGGGTTCACTCACGATCTCGCCGTCCGTGACCGTGCGGCGTTCCAGGTATAGATCGACATACCCGATGCCGTATTCTTCGCGGCGGGTCAAGACATCGTCCTGCAACCCGCCCAGGAACCGCCCCCCGATATCGATTGCCGGTTTGGATCGGGGCGCTGTCGGGTCGGCCAAGTCGTACACGGCCACGACCGGGCCGACGCCGACGAGGAGGTTGCCATCACTGATCGTCACGGGTCCGGTCTCGGGAACGTGCGACAATGTCTGGATCTGCAGGTCGTCACCGACCTGGAACAGGTACGTCCCTCCCGAATTCTGGGCGATCAGGAGGCTGTCGTGCAGGGCGAGCGACTCCGGAAGACCGGGCTCCATCGGACCTGTTCCAACCAGGCGCGGTCCGCCCGGATCCGAAACGTCAAAGACCGCGACTCCGTTCGAATCGAGAGCATACAGCCGATCGCGAACCGGTAGGATGTAGCCCGCATCGAAGTTGATCACGGCGGTGACACGATCGTACTGGCTGTAATCGGCGGCGCGGGCACTGCCGGGGGAGGCGATGAAGGCGACGAAGATCAATGCCGGGAAGAAGATCCTGTTCATTATGCATTCCTTCGAGAGTAGATCATGTATTGTAGGGATTGTAGCACGCCCGGAGGCGAGCGGGAACCCTGGCGTCGCCGTGGACGATTGCGGGTTGCGACTGGCTGACGACGATACCATCTTGCGGACACTCGACGCTCACCCTGCCGACCCGCCCCCGAATCGACCCTGGACGGAGCGACCGTGACCGACATCCTCGCCAACCTCAACGACGCCCAGCTGCGCGCGGTCACCGCCCCCGACGGACCGGTCCTGGTGGTGGCGGGCGCCGGCAGCGGCAAGACCCGCGTGCTGACCACCCGCATCGCCTGGCTCCTGCACGAGCAGGGCGTGCGCCCGGGCGAGATCCTCGCCTACACCTTCACCAACCGCGCCGCCCGCGAGATGCGCGAGCGCGTGGGCCGCGACGTGGGCGAGGACCGGGCGCCCTTCTGGATCGGCACCTTCCACGCCACGGGCCTGAAGATCCTGCGGAGCGACGGCGCAGCACGTGGGCGTCGAGCGCGGCTTCTCCATCTTCGACACCGACGACAGCGTGCGCCTGCTGAAGCAGGTGATGGGCGACCGCAACATCGATCCCAAGCAGTTCACGCCCAACGCCACGCGCGCGGTGATCAGCCGCTGGAAGAACGACGACACCACGCCCCGGCCAGGCGGCCAAGCAGGCCCGCTCCTTCGTGGAGGAGAAGTACGCCGACCTGTTCGAGCACTACGAGGCCGCCCTGCGCCGCTGCAACGCCCTGGACTTCGACGACCTGATCCTGCGCACGGTGCACCTGCTGGAGCAGCACGAGCGCGACGCGCAAGAAGTACGCCGTCGCGCTTCCGCCACGTGCTGGTGGACGAGTTCCAGGACACCAATCCCCTGCAGCTGATCCTGGTGAAGCTGCTCTCCAGCGGCCACGGCAACGTGTTCGCCGTGGGCGACGACGACCAGTCCATCTACTCGTGGCGGGGCGCGCGGGTGGAGAACATGCTGAACTTCGACGAGTACTTCCCCGGCGCGGTCACCTTCCGGCTGGAGCAGAACTACCGCTCCACCGGCCACATCCTGGCCGCGGCCAACGGCGTCATCGCCCACAACAAGCGGCGCAAGGGCAAGAACCTGTGGACCGCCGACGGCGACGGCGACCTGCTGGTGGAGGAGGAGTTCGTCGACGACGAGGACGAGGCCGCCCGCGTGGTGGCCATCGTGCGCGCCGAGATGGAGGCGGGCCGCGACCGGGGCGACGTCACCGTGCTCTACCGCACCAACGCCCAGAGCCGCACCCTGGAGGACGCGCTGCGCCGCGCCCACGTCCCCTACCAGGTGGTGGGCAGCCTCCAGTTCTACGAGCGCAAGGAGGTGCGCGACCTGCTGGGCTACCTGAAGCTGGTGGCCAACCCGGCCGACCTGATCGCCGTGCAGCGGGTCATCAACGTGCCCGAAGCGGAAGCTGGGTGACACCACCGTGGGCCGGCTGATGGACCTGGCCGCCGCCCGCGAGCTGACCCCCGGCGAGGCCGCGGCCGAGCCCGGCCTGCTGGAGCAGCAGATCGCGCCGGCGGCCTGCAAGCGCCTGCGCGAGTTCTTCGGCATGGCCGCCCGCTGGCGCGCCCGCGCCGCCGAGGGCCTGCCGGTCCACGAGCTGCTGCAGGCCATCGTCAAGGACACCGGCTACCTGGGGCACCTGGAGAACGACGACCCGGAGATCGGCCGAGGGCCGCAGCGAGAACGTGGCCGAGCTGGTGAACGCCGCCGGCGCCTTCCACGAGCAGTCGGGCGGCGGCACCCTCGACCAGTTCCTGGAGCAGGTGGCCCTGGTGGCCGACCCCGACACCATCGAGGACGGCGAGGGCACCGTGCGCCTGATGACCGTGCACACGGCCAAGGGCCTGGAATTCCCCGTGGTGATCTTCGCCGGCTGCGAGGACGACATCATCCCGCACATCAACAGCCGCGACGACGAGGCCGGACTGGAGGAGGAGCGCCGCCTCTTCTACGTGGCCCTGACCCGGGCGCGGCGCCGGGTCTACCTGCTGCACGCCGCCCGCCGCCGGCGCTTCGGCACCTGGCAGGACAGCCTGCCCTCGCGCTTCCTGGTCGAGGTGCCGGACGAGCGCATCGAGCGGCGCCGCCTGGACCGGGCCTGGGAGGCACCCGTGTCGCAGTCCCTCTTCGGCGGCCGCTCGGCGGGCGCGCGTCGCACCGGCGGCTGGGCCGTGCCCGCGGCCGGCGGGGCCCGTCGTTCCGACAAACCCGCGGTCCGGCCCGACCAGTGGGGCTCCTCCAACCGCAAGCAGCCGCCCACCCCCGCCGGCGGCGTGTCCTGGGACCACGACGTGTCCCAGGAGACCCCCTACTACGAGGGCCAGCTGGTCAGCCACGGCATCTTCGGCGCCGGCCGCGTGGTCCGGGTCGAAGGGACCGGGGGCGACATGCTGGTCACGGTCGACTTCAACGAGGCGGGGCGGAAGCACATCAACCCTCGGTTTGCTTCGCTCACTCCGGTGGAGTAGGGGACGTCGGTGAGGGCCGCGTCCGGAAACGTCCTCGGCCCCTGCGGGGCCTGCGGAATGTTTCCGGACGCGGCCCTCACCGACGTCCCTGCACCGGTGTGAGCGGTGCGGACGGGGACCCGGGACGGAGTATTTTTTGGGTGGTGTGCGCGAGGAATCGGATGGCGCCGTGGAGGGTGGGTGCCTCAAGCGACGGAACGCCGGAAACCCGCCGCAGCGACTAGGGGCGCCGCATTTTTGCGGACCTCTTCTCCGCCCGAAGCGGGCTCCGAGTGGCGCGCTATCCCCGCGTGACCGGAGCACCACCGCAAGCCAAGCGCTTCCTCCGCCCGGGTGCAGGACGGGAGGGGGCGGTCCGGGCCGGCGACATTCCGCAGGCCCCGCAGGGGCCGAGGACGTTGCCGGCCCGGACCGCCCCCTCCCGTCCTCCATCCAGGCGGATGGCAAACAGCAAGCTACCGCAGGAGCACCGCCCGGCGCACCGCGCGCCCCCCGCCCCCCCGGAACTCGAGCCAGACCACGCCGCTGGCCAGGTGGCCGCCGCCGGCGGGATCCGGTGTCCAGGTCCAGGGAAAGTCCTCGCCGGCCGGCAGCGTCCCCAGGTCGCGGCGGTCCAGGAGGCGGCCGCGGGCGTCGAAGACACGCACGGTGACGGGGCCGCCGGTCCGGGGGGTGACGGTGAAGTCGGCGCCGGCGGCGGCCAGCACGGGGTTGGGCACCGGGCCGGTCACCGCCAGGGGCGGCACCACCGGGCCGGCGCGGGTCATCAGGACCGTGCTGTCCGGGTCGATGGTCACCCGGGTCACCGGGGCGGGCAGCGTCCAGTTGAAGGTGGCCTGGCGGGAGTCCAGCACGGCGGTGCGCCGCAGTTCGCCCAGGTCGGTGGCGATGGCCACGGGGACCGCCACCGGGATGACCGGGTCCTGCCGCTGCTGCAGGGTCAGCGCCAGCCGCGACGAGCCGCCCGAGCCCGGCGCCACGGTCCAGTCGGCCGCCAGGTCGACCACCGCCGGGGACGCGAGCCAACCGGCGAAGAAGGCGCCCAGATCCCGGCCGGCCGCGCGCTCGGCCGCGGCCCGGAAGTCGGCGCTGGTCACGTTGCCGTGCACCAGCGCGGGGTCCCCGGCGTAGTCGGCGAGGCAGGCGAAGAAGGCCTCGTCCCCGATCAGCTGCCGCAGGGAATGCAGCAGCCAGGCCCCCTTGTCGTAGACCAGCAGGTTGGGCAGGACGGGGTCGGGATCCCCCAGCAGACCCTGCTCCGTGAACAGGTCTTCGTGTCTGCGGGCACCGAGCTGCAGCATGAAGTCCCGGTAGGCGCCGGGGCCGCCTTCCTGCTCCACCCACAGGGCCTCGCAGTAGCGGGCGAAGCCCTCGTTCAGCCAGATGTCGCGCCAGGCGGCCGGGGTCAGGCTGTCGCCGAACCACTGGTGGGCCATCTCATGGATCACGAAGGTCTGGAACCGGCCGTCGCCCGTCAGCAGGAACTGGGCGAAGCTGGTGGCGGTCTGGTGCTCCATGGCGCCGATCCAGACGATCTCCGCCTGGGCGTACTTCTCGTCGGGGAAGGGCCAGGGGCCGGCCACGCGGGTCATCAGGTCCATCATGGCGCAGGTGGGCGCGAAGTCGTGGGCCGCCTTGAGGCTGTCCAGGGGGAAGACCCGGAACTCCAGGGGCACCGGCCCGCCCACCGCGGGTGCGCAGGGCTCGTCCCAGCCCGTGTAACGGGACGCGGCCACCGACACCAGGTAGGGGGCGATGGGCCAGGCCTCGCGCCAGGCCCAGCGGCGCCAGCCGGGTTCGGCGTCGGTCACCGCCAGCAGGGTGCCGTTGCCCATCATGGCCAGGGTGTCGGGCAGGACGGCGGTCAGGGAGACCTGGGCCTTGTCGGCGGGCAGATCCTTGCAGGGCCACCAGGCGTGGGCCGACCAGGGTTCGCTGACGTTGGCGATCACCGGCACGTCGTCGCTGCGGTCCAGGCGCGTGCCGTTGTCGTGGGTGCGGAACATGAGGCCGGCGTTGAAGGGGCCGTGGGCCGGAGGGGTGCCGTGCCAGGTGACGACGACCGTGTCGGGCAGCCCGGCCGCCGGGGGCGGATCCAGCACGATGCGCAGGCTCTCGTCCCCGTGGAGCCAGGGGACGGGTGCACCGGCCCGGGTCACCTGGTCCACCGTCAGGGCCGTCACGAAATCCAGGCGCAGGGTGTCCAGCCCCGCCGCCAGGGGGGTGAAGCCGATGGCCGCGCGGCCGGTCATGGTCCGGGTGCCGGGCATCAGCCGGAGATCGAGGTCGTAGGAGAGGATGTCGCAGCCCCGGTCGTCGTCGGGGGGCGGCGGGTTGTCGGCCTTGGCGGCCAAATGCAGGAGCTGGGCCGGCAGCGGATGGACCGGCGCGGGCCGGAAGGCCGGGACCGCCCCGGCGGGGGCCGCGCCCAGGAGGAAGGCCGTCAGCAGGACGGAAGCGGCGGACCTAGCCACGGGGCTCCCCGCACTGCCAGCAGGAGTCGAAGCCGGGCTCGCCGGGAGTGCCGCAGGCGCCGCAGGTCCAGGGGGAGAAGTCGGCGGCGGCCGGTTTCAACAAGGCGCGGGCGGCCTCCAGGTCGGCTTCGGCCACCAGCACCTGCACGCCCCGATCCAGGTCCAGGTGGGGCCGCATGCCGCCGCAGTTGTCGGTGGTCAGTTGCGCCCCGATGCCCGCCTCCTGCAGGCGTTCGCAGGCCATGCGACCGTCCAGTTCCGACGTGTACACCGCCGCTTCCACCATTCCGTCCCACATGGCGTCGTCCTTTCTGCGCCGGAGCGAGGTCCGGTGCCGAGCCTACGACAGGTTCGCCCTCTCCCGCAAGGCTGGGGTCGGTCCCCGGCCGGGGATTGTTCATTCCGATTGTTTCCTTAACTGTCTGGAAGTAAAGAACCCTTTAGCTAATAATAAAGATAATATAAATTGCTCCTTGAACCGCGTTCCGGAACCGCGATAGGTTCCCACCCCAGACATATTCGTACGGTGCCGGCAGGATGCCGCGCCGGAATGCACACGGAGGTGGCACGGGGGATGTGCCGCCATGATGGACAGTGGTGTCGGCCTCTTCAGCAAGGTGGTCGCGTCGGTCTCCGGGGCCCTGCTGGCCCTGGCGGCGCCCCGCCTCGACCGGGGCCACCCCGCCTCGCCTCGGTGGGCGGACGCCGCGGCCCGGGACCAGGTCGCCCACCGTCGCTGGATCCGTGACCTGAGCCGCCTGCTTCCCGAACTCATCCTCGAAACCGATCCCCGGGGCCGCGTGGTCCTGGTCAACGAGAGCGCCCGACGCTGGCTGGAGCAGGCCGGCGACGGTGAGCCCGAGGGGCGGGCCGTCACGGACCTGGTGGACCCTGCCGATCGGGAGGGCTTCGTGGCCATGCTGGCCGAAGCCGCCGCCGCCCTGGCGCCCTGTGCGGGTACCTGCCGGCTCAACGCCGGCGGCCGGAATGCGGTGCCGGTGCGGGTGGTGGCCGCGCCCATCCTCGCCGACGACTCGGGCGATGTCGCGGGGATGCGCTGTGTCTTCACCGACATCAGCGGCGAATTGCGGTCCCGGGCCCAGCTCGACCACGAGCGCAGCGCCGCAGCCGTCGTGACGGACATCCTGCGCACCATCTCCACCGCCGCCGAGGGCGAGATGGACGAGGCCCTGACCCGGGCCCTGATCTCGGTGGGCGGCCTGACCACCGTCGACCGCTGCTTCCTGGGCCGCCTGCTGGACGACGGCGACACCCTGCGCTGGGATTTCTGCTGGGCCGGCGAGGGCATCGAGGCGGTGCCCGTGGATCAGCTGCCGCCGCGCCCTGTCGACGATGCCGTGGGTCAGCGAGCACCTGGCGGCCGGGCAGGTCGTCCACCTGGAGGACGTGGCCGCCATGCCCGTGGACGCCCAGCTGGCGAAGGAGTGCCTGCTGCGGCAGGAGGTCCGCTCGGCCCTGTTCATCCCGGTCTTCGAGGGCGGGCGCGTGGCCGGTCTGCTGGCCTTCCAGTCGGTGCGCAGCGTGGGCCAGTGGCGCGACGAGGATGTGTGCCTGCTGGAGACCGTGGGCCAGATCCTGGCCGGCGCCTGGCAACGCCGCCGCGCCGATCGTGAACGCGCCGCCGCCCAGCGCCGCCTGGCCGACACGGTGGAGTTCCTGCCCGACGCCACCTTCGTGGTGGACGCGGCCGGACGCATCCTGGCCTGGAATCGCGCCCTGGAGGAGCTGACCGGCGTGGCCAAGGACCGGATGCTCGGCCGCGGCGACCGGGCCCACGCGCGGGTGCTGCACGGGGCGGCGGTGTCCGACCTGGTCGACCTCATCATCGAGGCCGCCCCGGCCGGCGGCAGCGCCGGCTACGACTTCGTGGAGATCCGCGGCGAGACCCTCTGCGCCGAGCGTTTCCTGCCCGAACTCAAGGACGGGCGCGGCGCCCACGTCTGGCTGACCGCCACGCCGCTGCGCGACGGGGAGGGCCGCCTGACCGGCGCCGTCGAGTCGGTCAAGGACATCACCGACCGCAAGCTGGCCGAGCAGGCCCTGCGCCGCAGCGAGGAGCGGGTGCGGCTGCTGAACGAGGACCTGGAGCGGCGCGTGGACGGGGCCACCGCCGAGTTGCGTGCGGCCAACGCGGCCCTGGGCGAGAGCGAGGAGCGGTATCGCCGCATCATCGAGAACCTGGGCGACCGCCACATCTTCTACGCCCACGACCCGGACCTGCGGTTCACCTTCGTCAGCTCGTCGTTCCGGCGCCTGATGGGGGTGGACAGCGTCGAGGCCCTGGACGAGCGCGCCCGGACCTGGTTCAGCGACGCGCGCAACCCGCTGGCGGCCGAGAGCGTGGCCCGCACCCTGGCCGGGGAACGGCGCCCGCCCTTCGACCTGCACCTCACCGTCCGCGAGGGCGAGGAGCGGGTCCTGGAGGTCCACTCGGTGCCGGTGGTGGATGAGGAGGGCCGGGTCTGCTCCATCGAGGGCGTGGCCCGGGACGTGACCGAGGACCGGGACAACGCCCGGCTGGTGGCCGAGGCCCGCGAACGCCTGCTGGAGGCGGAGAAGATGGCCGCCCTGGGCGCCATGGTGGCCGGCGTCTCCCATGAAATGGCGACGCCGGTGGGCATCGGCGTGACCGCGGCCAGCCACCTGGCGGCCCTCTGCGGCGACGGTCTGCAGTCCCTGGCGGAGGGCAGCCTCACGCGCAGCGGCCTGGAGATGCTGCTGGAGTCCACCCGGCAGGCCGCCGATGCGGTGCAGGCCAACCTGCTGCGGGCGGCCGACCTCATCCAGAACTTCAAGCAGGTGGCGGTGGACCAGTCCAGTGTCCACGAGCGCGACTTCGACCTGGCCGGCTACCTGGACGAGATCGAACTGAGCCTGCGCCCCCGCCTCAAGGATACGGGCTTCCGCCTGGCCGTGGATTGCCCGCCGGGCATCGTCCTGCACGGCGACCCCGGGGCCCTGTACCGGGTGGTCGTCAACCTGGTGATGAACTCCCTGGAGCACGGCTTCGAGGGCCTGCTCACGGGCACCATGACCATCCGCGGCGCGCCGCAGCGAGGGCGCGTCGTGATCGAGTACCGGGACGACGGCAACGGCATGACCGTCGAGCAGCGCCAGCGCATCTACGAACCCTTCTACACCACCAGGCGCGGGCCGCGGCGGCACCGGCCTCGGCATGCACATCGTCTGGACCAACGTCACCCAGGATTCTCGGCGGCACCATCACCTGCGCAAGCGGTCCGGGCCGGGGGACCCGCTTCACCCTCGCCTTTCCCCAGCACGCGGAGGCATTCCATGCTCAGGCATCCGGGCAGCTGAGAGGGACGACGGCGACACACTGCGCTTCGCCGCCGAGGCGGCGCGGCGACGTCTGCCCCGGACGACCGGTGGCCGTGGAAGCTCCTGATCGTCGACGACGAGGAGGACGTGCACCACGTCACGCGCCTGGTGCTGGGCCGGTTCACCTTCGCCGACCGGCGCGCTGGAGCTGCTGAGCGCCTACTCGCGCGGCCGAGGCGCGCCGGGTGCTGGCCGAGCATCCGGACACGGCGGTGATCCTGCTGGACGTGGTGATGGAACGGGACGACGCGGGCCTGCGCCTGGTGCGGCACATCCGCGACGACCTGGGCAACCGCGGCGTGCGCATCATCCTGCGCACGGGCCAGCCGGGCCAGGCCCCGGAGCAGGAGGTGGTCGCCCGCTACGACATCAACGACTACAAGGCCAAGGTGGAGCTGACCGCCGACAAGCTCTGCACCTCGGTCACCAGCGCCCTGCGCGCCTGGCGGGACATCTGCGCCCTGGAGCACAGCCGGCGCAGCCTGCAGCAGGTGCTCGACGCCAGCGGCGACCTGCTGCACGGCGGGGCGCGGGGCGAGTTCGCGGCCCACGTGCTGGACCGGATGCTGGAGATCGACGGAGCGGGGCCTGGGCCGCGTCCCGACGGCTTCGCCGCACGGAGGCGGCAGCGGGGCCACGTGCTGATCTGACGGCACGGGGCCCTGGGCCGACCGCGCGGGCACCGTCGTCGACGACGCTGCTCGACGCCGGTCTGCGCGAGCTGCTCGCGCGGTCGGCCACGGAGGACGGCATGGTCTGGAGCGGCGACGCCTGCTGCGGCCGCTGCGGTACCGCGAGCGGCGGCGGCGGACGACCTGCTGTTCGTGGTCTGCGGCGTCGCCGGCCTGCCCCGGCGCACGACCGCGACCTGCTGCAGGTCTACTTCGCCAGCGCGGCCCTGGCCTACGCCAACGCCAACCTCTCCCGGGAGATCATCGAGAGCCAGAAGGAGATGATCCAGACCCTCAGCGAGCTGGTGGAGACCCGCAGCCTGGAGACGGCCAACCACGTGCTGCGCGTGGGCGAGATGGCGCAGCGCTGCTGGCCCGGCTGCGCGGGCCTGGACGACGAGACCGCCGCCGATGCCTGCGCCTGGCCGCGCCCATGCACGACGTGGGCAAGGTGGGCATCCCCGACCGCGTGCTCAACAAGCCGGGCCGCCTGACCCCGGCGGAGATGGCGGTGATGAAGACCCACGCGGTGCTGGGCCACGCCATCCTCTGCAAGAGCGAGCAGCGCATGATGCGCATGGCGTCCCGCATCGCCCTGCACCACCACGAGCGCTGGGACGGCCAGGGCTATCCCCGCGGGCTGTCCGGCGAGGCCATCTCCCTGGAGGGGCGCATCACCGCCATCGTGGACGTCTTCGACGCCCTCAGCAGCCGCCGGGTCTACCGGGACGCGGTGCCCGCGGACCAGGTGCTGGAGGTGATCCGGGCCGGACGGGGCCGCCAGTTCGACCCCGAGCTGACGGACATCTTCCTGGCCCGGGCCGGGGAGTTCTCGGCGGTGCAGGCGGCCCATCCCGACCGCCGGCAGGCGCCGCGCCGCCGGGAGCAGGTGGGCGCCTGACCCGGCCGCGGCCGGCGAACCCTTGCGCCGGCGGCCCATCGGCGCGACCATGGGACGGTTGTGACGTCACCGTCCGGCCCCGGGCCGGACCCGCTCCAGCCGGAGGTTGCCCGTTGAGCCGACGCGATCCCCATTCGTACCTGGACCTGGACCAGGGCCGGGTTGCCCACCTCGACCTGGATCTCGACCTCGATTTCACCACCAGCCGCATCGCAGGCCGGGCTCGCCTGGACCTGGCCGCACCGGCGGGCGGACCCCTGGACCTGGACACCCGCGACCTGGAGATCTCGGCGGTGCGCGGGGCCGATGGCGCCGACCTGCCCTTCAAGCTGGACGCGCGCGACTCCATCCTGGGCGCGAAGCTGCGGGTGGAGCTGCCCAAGGGCGCCGAGTCCCTGACCATCGACTTCGCCACCAGCCCGGAGGCCTCGGCGCTGCAGTGGCTGGAGCCGGCCATGACCGCCGGGGGCAAGCATCCCTACCTGTTCAGCCAGTGCCAGGCCATCCACGCCCGCAGCATCATCCCCTGCCAGGATTCGCCCCTGGCCCGCTTCACCTTCGACGCCCGGGTGACGGTGCCCGAGGCCCTGACCGTGGTCATGGGCGCGGCGCCGGGCGAGGCCGCCGCGGGGCCGCGGCCGGGCACCCGCACCTTCACCTTCGCCATGCCCCAGGCCATCCCCAGCTACCTGTTCGCCCTGGCGGCGGGGAACCTCACGGCCAAGGACCTGGGCCCGCGCTCGCGGGTCTACACCGAGCCGGAGATGCTGGAGGCCTCGGCCTGGGAGTTCGCCGAGGTGGACAAGATGCTGCTGGCGGCCGAGGACCTGTTCGGCCCCTACCTCTGGGACCGCTTCGACTTCCTGGTGATGCCGCCCAGCTTTCCCTACGGCGGCATGGAGAACCCGCGCCTGACCTTCCTGACGCCCACGCTGCTGGCGGGGGACCGCTCCCTGGTCAACGTGCTGGCCCACGAGCTGGCCCACAGCTGGACCGGCAACCTGGTGACCAACGCCACCATCGACGACTTCTGGCTCAACGAGGGCTTCACCGTGTGGGCGGAGCGGCGCATCCTCGAGCGCCTGGAGGGGGTCGAGGCCAAGTCCCTGGCCGCGGCCATCGGGCGCCGGGGCCTGGACGACGCCATCGAACAATTCGGCGCCGACTCGCCCTTCACCCGCCTGCAGACCGAGAGCTGGGGCGCGGATCCCGACGAGTTCTATTCGCTGGTGCCCTACGAGAAGGGCTTCCTGTTCGTCTCCCTGCTGGAGGAGGCCGCGGGCCGCGAGGCCTTCGACGTCTTCCTCAAGAAGTACATCGGGCACTTCAGCTTCACGTCCATCACCACCGCCCAGTTCGAGGAGTTCCTCGAGGCCGAACTGCCGGGCCTGGCCGCCAAGGTGGGGGCCGAGCAGTGGATCCGCGGCGAGGGTCTGCCCGCCAACGCGCCGGCCTTCACCTCCGATCGCCTGGACCGCCTGCAGGGCCTGGCCCGGGGCTGGCCCGAAGGGCGGCGGCCGTCGTCCGAAGCGGCCAAGGAATGGAGCGCCGACGACTGGCAGATCTACCTGCAGGCCCTGCCCCGGGACATCGGCCCCGAGGGGTGCGCCTGGCTGGACGAGCGGTTCGATCTGACGGCGGCGGGCAACAGCGAGATCCTCTGCACCTGGCTGGCGCTGGCCGTGGGCAACGGCCACGAGCCCGCCTACGCCCGGGCCGCCGAGTTCGTGGGCAAGGTGGGGCGCATGAAGTACCTCAAGCCCCTGTACACGGCCCTGCACGGCAACAAGGCCACGCGGAAGCTGGCGGCGGACACGTTCAAGGCCAACGCGGCGGGGTACCACCCCATCGCCCGCGGGGGCCTGGAACGGATCCTGGCCAGCTGAGCCGGGTTCAACGGACGGGAGAGGGCGCCGCGGCCGGATCGGTCGCGGCGCCGTCGTCTGCGGCGGCGGACCGGGCGGCGGCCAGCACCCGGGCGACCGCCGCGCTGTCGGGAGCGGCTTCGGTCCAGCGGGCGCGCAGCCGGCCGTCGGCGCCGAACAGCAGCACCGTGCAGGAATCCGGCGCGCAGCCGTAGGCCCGGGCGAAGATCCCGTCCCAGTCCATGAGCACGGGGCCGCGGCCCGGCGCGGCGAACTTCCTCTTGATCTTCCCCTTGACGAAGAAGGGCGCGCCCTGGCCGTGGGCCACCTGCAGCAGGCGCAGCCGGTAGGCGTCCACCGGCGCGGCCAGGGAGTCGGCCAGCAGGGGCGCCCAGGCGTCCATGGCTTCGCTGCCCTTGCGGTCACCCCACAGCACCAGCAGGGCCGCGTGGCCGAAACGGGCGTCGGTCAGCAGCCGGTCGTGCTGGTCCTTCAGGCGGAAGGGGATCAGCGTGCCGGTCGCGGGGGCGGCGGGGGCCGCTGCGGTGGCCAGGCAGACCGCCAGCAACAGTGTCAAACCCGTGGTGCGGATCACGGCGTCGTCGTCCTTCCCGGTTGTCGGCGGGCGCCGGCGCGGGTGCCGGCGACGGCGGCGATCGGCGGCTGCGGCGGGGCCCGGTTCTGGCATGGCGCCCGACCGGTCGGACGCCGTACCGGTCGTCCGCAGTCCGTCCTCCCAGACTAGGATAATCCCATCATGACCGGATTGAAATGGCTGCCCTGGGCGGTGGCGTACACCCTCGCCGTGCTGGGGAACCTCGGCGCCTGGATCCCGGGCGCCGACGGCGCGGTGATCATCAACGAGATCCTGGCCGACCCGGCCAGCGACTGGGACGGTGACGGCGTGGTCGACGCCCGGGGCGACGAGTGGGTCGAGGTGCTCAACACGGGCCCGGACGCCGAGGACCTGACCGCGTTCTGGCTGCGGGACGACGCCGCCGACGGGCCGCGGCTGAACCTCTTCGGCGTGCTGCCGCCGGGCCAGGCGGCGGTCTTCTACGGGAGCCAGGCCGTGGCCTGGCAGCAGGAGACGGGCGCGACCACGGCGGGCCTCTCCCTGAACAACGGCGGCGACCGGGTGGTCCTGCTGCGCACGGTGCCCGGCAGCGACCCGCTGGTGACCGAGGACGTGGATGCGATGGACTACACCGACCACCAGGCCGAGGACGACCGCTCCTGCGGCTGGAGCGAGGCCCGGGACCAGTGGCTGCTCTTCGACGCCCTGCTGCCCTACGGGGGCTCCCTCGAGCCCTCCGGGAGCGGGTGTGCGCCCACGCCGGGAGCGGCCAACGTGTGCGCCTCCAGCGTGGACGTCCAGGACAGCAGCTTCGGCGGCGTGAAGGCGGCGTATCGCTAGTCCGGACCGCCGGTTCCCTGCGGTCGGCGGCCGGGCGGGCGGGCCGGGAACGGAGTCCCGGCCCGCCCCGCCGCGCGACCGATCCTATCCTCTATCTGCCTTTCCCCTTGCGATTTACACCAGTTTTCCTGTAAATGGATGCGAAGACATGCTACAGTCCGGAGCCGGACCTTCGCGCCCCGACCGTCGGCGCGCCAGGCCGCGCCGCCTGCGCCTTCAGCCCTTCCCGGAGACGCCATGCAACTGAACGAGAACCAGACGATGATCCGGCAGATGGCCCGCGACTTCGCCCGCACCAAGATCGCGCCCATCGCCGCCCAGATCGACCGCACCGCCGAGTTCCCCGAGGCCACGGTCCGGGAGATGGGAGACCTGGGCTTCCTGGGCCTGACCGTGCCCGAGGCCTACGGGGGCGTGGGCGCCGACACCACCAGCTACGCCCTGGTGGTGGAGGAGGTCAGCCGCGTCTGCGGCAGCCACGGCCTGACGGTCGCGGCCCACAACAGCCTGGGCTGCTGGCCCATCGCGGCCCTGGGCACCGAGGAGCAGAAGCAGACGTTCCTGCCCCCGGCGGCGGCGGGCAAGTCGCTGCTCAGCTTCGGCCTGACCGAGGCGGAGGCCGGCAGCGACGCCGGCGGCACCCGCACCAGCGCGGTGAAGGACGGCGACGACTGGGTCCTGAACGGCTCCAAGATGTGGATCACCAACAGCCACTACGCGGGCGCCCTGATCATCACCGCCAAGACCGACCCGGAGGCCGAGGGCAGCCGCGGCATCAGCGCCTTCATCGTGCCCACCGACACGCCCGGGTTCACGGTCGAGAAGAAGGAAGACAAGCTGGGCATGCGCGCCTCCGACACGGCGCCGCTGACCCTGGAAGACGTGCGCGTGCCGGCCAAGTACCTGCTGGGCGAGGAGGGCGAGGGCTTCAAGTACTTCATGATGACCCTGGACGGCGGCCGCATCTCCATCGCCGCGGTGGCCCTGGGCCTGGCCGTGGGCGCCTACCACACCGCCCGCGCCTACGCCAAGGAGCGCCACCAGTTCGGCAGGCCCATCGCCAGCTTCCAGGCGGTGGAGTTCATGCTGGCGGACATGGCCACCCAGATCCAGGCGGCCCGCCTGCTCACCTACGAGGCCTGCCGCCTCAAGGACGCGGGCCAGTCCTTCGGCCAGATGGCCGCCATGGCCAAGCTGCACGCCAGCGAGACGGCCATGTTCGTCACCGACAAGGCCATCCAGATCCTGGGGGGGTACGGCTACACCCGCGAATACCCGGTCGAGCGCTTCTACCGCGACGCCAAGCTGTGCACCATCGGCGAAGGCACCAGCGAGATCCAGCGCATCGTGATCGGCCGCCAGGAACTGAGCGAATGAACCACGCCGCAGCGGCGGCAGGAAAGGAAGCCGACATGAGCAAGCGATCCGTCATCTGCGAGGCCGTGCGCACGCCCATCGGCCGCTTCCAGGGGGGCCTGGCCTCGGTGCGGGCGCCCCAGCTGGGGGCCACCTGCGTCAAGGCCATCCTCGACCGCTCGGACTTCGACCCCGCCCAGGTGGGCGAGGTCGATCATGGGCAACGTCTGCCAGGCCGGCCTGCAGCAGAACCCGGCCCGCCAGGCGGCCATCTTCGGCGGCGTGCCCGCCACCGTCAGCGCCATGACCGTCAACAAGGTCTGCGGCTCGGGCCTGAAGGCGGTGGCCCTGGCCGACCAGGCCATCCGCGCCGGCGACAAGGAGTGCGTCATCGCCGGCGGCATGGAGAACATGAGCCAGATCCCCTACGCCCTGTTCGGCGCCCGCGACGGCCTGCGCCTGGGGGACGGCAAGGTCACCGACCTGCTGATCCACGACGGCCTGTGGGACATCTACAACAACTACCACATGGGCATGACCGCCGAGTGGGTGGTGGACACCTACAAGGTCTCCCGCGAGGACCAGGACGCCTACGCCGTGCGCAGCCACCACCGGGCGGCCGCCGCCTGGGAGAACGGCGAGTTCGACCGCGAGGTGGTGCCGGTGCCCGTGCCCCAGCGCAAGGGCGAGCCGCTGATGATGACCCGCGACGAGGGCCCGCGCGCCGACGCCAGCCTCGAGGCCATGGCCAAGCTGCGTCCGGCCTTCAAGCGCGACGGCGGCACCGTGACCGCCGGCAACGCCTCGAGCATCAACGACGGCGCCGCCGCGGTGCTGGTGTGCAGCGAGGAGTTCGCCAAGACCCACGGCCTGCGCATCCGCGCCTGCATCGACGGCGCCACCACCGGCGCGGTGGAGCCCCACGAGGTCATGATGGCGCCGGTGACCGGCATCCGGAACCTCTGGAACAAGCTGGGCACCACCGCCGCCGACTACGGCCTCTACGAGCTGAACGAGGCCTTCGCGGCCCAGAGCCTGGGCGTGGTCCGCACCCTCGAACTGGACGACGAGAAGGTCAACGTGCGCGGGGGCGGCGTGTCCCTGGGCCATCCCATCGGCTGCTCGGGCGCCCGCATCCTGGTGACCCTGCTGCACCTGATGGAGGACCGCAAGGTGGAGCGCGGCATCGCCAGCCTGTGCCTGGGCGGCGGCGACTCGGTGAGCATGGCCATCAGCCTGCCGGCCTAGACCTGGAGCCGGGCCGCGGGCCCGCCACGGAAAGGAAACGGACATGAAGGTCGCAGTGATCGGCGGCGGGACCATGGGCAACGGCATCGCCCACGTCTTCGCCCAGCAGGGCAGCGACGTCACCCTCATCGACGTCAAGCAGGACTACCTGGACCGGGCCCTGGCCACCATCGGCAAGAACCTGGCCCGGCAGGTGAAGAAGGAGGCCATCAGCGAGGCCGACGCCCAGGCCACCCTGGGCCGGCTGACCCCGGCCACCGACCTGAAGGCGGCCGCGGGCTGCGCCCTGGTGGTGGAGGCCGTGTTCGAGAACTTCGCGGTGAAGAAGGACATCTTCACGAAGCTGGACGAGGTGTGCGGCCCCGAGACCATCCTGGCCAGCAACACCAGCAGCATCAGCCTGACCAAGATCGCCGGCACCACGAAGCGCGCCGATCGGGTCATCGGCATGCACTTCATGAACCCGGTGCCGGTGATGAAGCTGGTGGAGATCATCTGCGGCCAGGCCACCAGCGAGAAGACCCTGGCCTTCACCACGCAGGTGGCCAAGGACCTGGGCAAGGTGCCGGTCACGGTGCAGGACTACCCGGGCTTCATCAGCAACCGCGTGCTGATGCCCATGATCAACGAGGCGGTCTACTGCCTGATGGAGGGCGTGGCCGACCGCGAGGCCATCGACACGGTGATGAAGCTGGGCATGGCGCACCCCATGGGGCCGCTGACCCTGGCCGACTTCATCGGCCTGGACGTGTGCCTGGACATCATGAACGTGCTCTACGAAGGCTTCGGCGACAGCAAGTACCGTCCCTGCCCGCTGCTGCGGCGCATGGTGGACGCGGGCTTCCTGGGCCGCAAGAGCGGCAAGGGCTTCTACGACTACGACCAGTAGGGACGGGGGCAGCGACGTGAATTTCGAACTCAGCGAACAGCAGCGCATGATCCGCGACATGGCCCGGGACTTCGCCCAGAAGACCATCGTGCCGGTGGCGGCCGAACTGGACCGCCAGGAGCGCTTCCCGGCCGAGATCGTCCAGCAGATGGCCGAACTGGGCTTCCTGGGCATGAACGTGGAAGAGAAGTACGGCGGCGCCGGCCTGGACACCCCGTGCTACGTGCTGGCCATGGAGGAGATCAGCAAGGCCTGCGCCTCCTGCGGCGTGATCATGTCGGTGAACAACTCCCTGGTGTGCTGGCCCCTGGAGACCTACGGCAACGAGGAGCAGAAGCAGCGCTTCCTGACCCCGCTGGCCAAGGGCGAGCTGCTGGGCGCCTACTGCCTGAGCGAGCCGGGCGCCGGCACCGACGCCGCCAACCAGGCCACCACCGCCAGGCGCGACGGCGACGGCTGGGTCCTCAACGGGATGAAGAACTTCATCACCAACGGCGCCAACGCCGACGTGCTGATCGTCTTCGCCCAGACCGACCCGGCGCTCAAGCACAAGGGCATCGCCGCCTTCATCGTCGAGACCAGGAGCGAGGGCTTCTCCGTGATCCGCAAGGAGGAGAAGATGGGCATCCGCGCCAGCGACACCGCCCAGCTGGCCTTCGACAACGTGAAGGTGCCCGGCGACCAGCTCCTGGGCGAGGTGGGGCAGGGCTTCAAGGTGGCCATGAGCACCCTGGACGGCGGGCGCATCGGCATCGCCAGCCAGGCCCTGGGCATCGCCGCGGCGGCCTACGAGGCGGCCCTGGCCTACAGCAAGCAGCGCGAGCAGTTCGGCCGGCCCATCAGCGCATTCCAGGCGATCCAGTGGAAGATCGCCGACATGGCCACGCGCCTGGACGCGGCGCGGCTGCTGACCTACCGGGCGGCCTGCGCCAAGGACCAGGGCGGCCGCTACAGCGAGGAGTCGGCCATGGCCAAGCTCTTCGCCAGCGAGGCCAGCCACTTCATCACCAACGAGGCCGTGCAGATCTTCGGGGGCAACGGCTACTCCAAGGAGTACCCGGTGGAGCGCCACTTCCGCGACGCCAAGATCACCGAGATCTACGAGGGCACCAGCGAGGCGCAGCGCATGGTCATCGCGGGGATGGAGTTGAAGAAGTAGGGCCGGCCGCCGGCCCGTCCGGATGCGGCCCGGGACGCTGCGGCGTTCCGGGCCGTCTTGCTTTCTGCCCGGACGGGTTTTTATGATCAATTGATGTGTAAGAAGTTTGTCAATTGGCGTTCCGGGCGGCGGCTGTCCCATGATCGTTAAAATCAGACCCGGCAACGAGTTGTCGGGGGTCAGGTGCGGATCGACCGGCCAGTGGGCTCATGAGTCGCAAAATTGGGGATTGGATTCGCCATTTTGATCGGTTATGCTCCAAGGGAACGGTCCGCAACCATGGAGCGGATCGGGAGGCCGGACCGAGTCCGGGAGAAAAGTACCTATCATTCATCAAGGGAGCATGCCCATGAAGACCTTGTTCACGTGCCTGCTGGTGCTGGCCGTCGCCGGTGCCGCGTACGCTCAGCAGACGGTGACCTACGGCTGGGAAGACGGCGGCGAGATGCTCGGCTGCTATGCCTGCGAGGGCATGGCGTACTACAACGACGCCAGCTTCGCCGAGATGGGGACCCACAGCCTGGCCATCACCGAGGTGCCTGGAAACATCGGCACGCCGCAGGCCTACGTGGCCTGGATCACCGGCCTGAACGAGGGTGACGTCGTGACCGGTTCGTTCGACGCCTACGACACCACGATCGGCGGCAACCCGTCGCTGCGCATCTGGGGCCACTACGCCTCGGACACCGACATCACCGCCTACAACGGCTCGGCCAGCGGCAGCGGCGACTACTCCGGCGTGGGCCCGGATGTCGGCTGGGAGACCCTCAGCTGGACCTGGACCATCGCGGCCGGCCAGACCGCCCTGGTGATCGAGATCCGGCCCTACGAGTCCACCAGCGCCACCGAGACCACCTACTGCTGGGCGGACAACCTGAGCGTGACCGCCCCCGACGGCGCGACCATTCACATGATCGACGGCGCCGTGGCCAACGAGGCGGCCTCCTGGGGTGAGCTGAAGGCCCTGTTCCGGTAAACGGTACGGTCCTGCCTTCCCCGCGGCCCCGCCCCTCCGGGCGGGGCCGCTTTTCGTCCTTGCCAAGCTTGGGTCGCCGCCCCATTTGTCGTAGAATGGCCGACGGCCCCGCGCCGGCCGCCGGCCTCGCCCCCAGGACCCAACCCGGAGACATCGATGCACTTCGACCTCGACGAGAACCAGACCATGTTCCGCGACATGGTGCGCGACTTCGCCCGCAAGGAGATCATGCCCATCGCCCACGCCATGGACCAGGAGAGCATGATCCCCGACGAACTCATCGCCAAGCTGCGGGACAACGGCTTCTTCGGCCTGGCCTTCCCCCAGGAGTACGGCGGGCTGGGGGTGGACACCATCACCTACGCCGTGGTGATCGAGGAGCTGTCCCGGGCCAGCGCCGGCCTGAGCGTGATGCTGACGGTGCACAACAGCGTGGGCTCGTACCCCGTGGCCATGTACGGCAGCGAGGCCGCCCGGCGGACCTACCTGCCCCGCATGGCCGCCGGCGAGATCGCCGCCTTCTGCATCACCGAACCGGGCGCCGGCAGCGACGCCGCCGCCCTGGTCACCACCGCCCGCCACACCGACGAAGGCTATGTCCTGAACGGCGAGAAGATCTTCGTGACCAACGGCGAGCGCGCCGCCTTCTACGTGGTGCTGGCCCGCACCCCCGGCACCACCGGGCACCGGGACATCCACGCCTTCCTGGTGGAGAAGGGCACCCCGGGCCTGACCGTCGCCAAGAAGGAGGACAAGATGGGGCTGCGCGCCAGCGACACGGCCGCCATCAGCCTCGAGGACGTGCGGGTGCCGGCGGAGAACCTGCTGGGCAAGGAGGGCGACGGCTTCCGCGTGGCCATGTCGGCCCTGGACGGCGGCCGCATCGGCATCGCCTTCCAGGCCCTGGGCATCGGCCGCGCCTGCCTGGAGGACGCGGTCCGCTACGCCAAGACGCGCGAGCAATTCGGCAAGCCCATCGCCAGCCTGTCGGTCATCCAGGGCATGATCGCCGACATGGGCGCCGAGCTGGAGGCGGCCCGCACCCTGGGCTACAAGGCGGCCTGGCTCAAGGACCAGGGGCGGCCCCACACCAAGGAGGCGGCCATGGCCAAGGTGCTGGCCACCGAGGCGGCCTGGCGCGCCGCCGACCACGCGGTGCAGATCCACGGCGGCTACGGCTACTGCAAGGAGTACGACGTGGAGCGCTACTACCGGGACGTGCGCGTGACCCGCATCTACGAGGGCACCAGCGAGATCCAGCGCCTGGTCATCGCCCGCAAGATCCTCGAGGAGTACTAGGCGGCGGGTCAGCGCAGCACCACGATCTGCCGCGCCCACAGCAGGACGATCAGGAGGGCCGCCAGCACCCTGGCGGCCCTCGTCTCGCGGGGGCCCAGGCGCAGCCGCACCCGCAGGGTGGGCGCCACGGCCGCCAAAAGGGCCCAGGCGGCCCACAGGGCGACGAGCGCGGCGCCCAGCGGCACCAGGGGATTGGCGGCGAAGGCGTCGCCCAGGCGGCCGGCGGCCAGGGCCACCGCCGCGTGGGTGCCGCCGCAGGTGGGGCAGGGCAGTCCGGTCAGGTCGCGCAGGGGGCAATGGGCGGCGGCCAAGGCCAGGTCGGGGAAGCGGCGGACCGCCGCCAGGCCGGCGACGGCCATCAGCAGGAAGGGCAGCACCAGCCAGCGGGCCAAGCTCGAGGACTCGGGGACCAGCCGCACGGCCGCGGACTCAGCGCATGCCCACCAGCAGCAACGAGAGGGCGCTGCCGGTGGCGGCCAGGCACAGCACCATGGGGGCGAGCACGGCGACCACGGCCTTCCACGGCTCGGTCTCGTGGATGCTGTACAGGCCGATGACGCTGACCACCAGGATCCACAGGACGCCCACGGCGCTGCCGCAGAAGGGGACCAATGCCAGGATGGCCCCGGCCTGGCTGTAGGCGGAGACGCGGAAGGTGGCCTCGAAGCCCAGCCGGTTGCCGCCCGTCAGCATCAGCAGCAGGTGGAACAGGCCGGCCTTGATGAACACGCCCATGGCCACGATCACCGGGCTGAGCAGGAACAGGCCGAAGCTGACGAAGGGTGCGCGCACGGCCTCGGAGACGTTGTCCCGCAAGAGCGCCTGCAGCGAGCTGCCGGCCAGGGTCCACATCCAGGTGATGAAGGCGGCCACCACCCCCAGGACCACGGCGAAGAGCAGGGGCTGGGCCAGGCCCAGGCGGGTGGGCATGCGGTGGAAGAAGCGGCCCGGGGACAGCAGCACGCCCTTGATGGTCAGGTACAGCCCGTTGAGGAACCCGTAGGTCTCGCGCTGCTCCCAGGGGGGCAGGGCCAGGCCTTCGGGGGCCTCCGCGGGGCCGAAATCGTCCCGGTATCCGTCGTCGCTCTGCAAGGACCGTCTCCCCGGTGATGGTGGCGCGTGGCGGTCGCGGCGTTCCCCTTACTACGCACCGGCGCGCAGCGCGTTGCATCGTCGCCGGGGCCACGTTGCCACAGGCCGCGGGCGCTGACAAGCCCCGATCAGCCGTCCTTCAGCACGTCCTCGCCCTCGCTGTGGGCCACCACCACCGCGCCGCAGCTGTCGCTGAACACGTTGACCGCCGTGCGGCACATGTCCAGCAGGGGATCGATGGCCAGGATCAGGGCGATGCCCTCCAGGGGCAGCCCCACCGCGTCCAGGATGATGGACATCATCACCAGCCCGGCGGCGGGGATGCCGGCCGCGCCGATGCTGGCCAGCAGGGCCGTCAGCACCACCACGAACTGGGAGGCGAAGCCCAGGTGGATGCCGTAGGCCTGGGCGATGAACATGGCGGCCACGCACTCGTACAGGGCGGTGCCGTCCATGTTGATGGTGGCGCCCAGGGGCAGCACGAAGCTGCTGACCCGGTTGCTGACCCCGGCTCCGTTCTCGATGCGATCCATGGTCAGGGGCAGGGTGGCGCTGCTGCTGCGGGTGGAGAAGGCCGTCAAGAGGGCCGGCGCCATCACCCGGATGTGGCGATGGGCCGGCAGCCGCCCCACCACGCGCACCAGCAGGGGCAGGGTCACCGCCGCGTGGATCACCAGGGCCGCCAGCACCGTGCCGCCGTAGCGCAGCAGGGGCGGCAGGGCGCCGAACCCGGCCGTCGCGGTCACCTTGGCCATGAGCCCGAAGATGCCCAGCGGCGCGGCGGCGATCACCCAGCCGGTCACCCGCATCATGGCGGCGAAGAGCGCCTCGAAGAAGCCCGTCAGCAGGTCCCGCTGGGCCGCCGGCAGCCCGGCGATGGCCACCCCCAGCAGCACGCAGAAGAAGATCAGGGGCAGCATCTGGCCCTCGGCCGCGGCGGCCACCGGGTTCTCGGGGATCATGCGCTGGAGGATGCCCACCAGGTCGCCGGCGCCCTTGTGCTCCAGCTCGGCCTGCACCTGGGGGCGGGCCTCATCCAGGCCCAGCGCCCGGCCCACCGGCTGCCCGCCCGACAACCCCGGCTGCAGCAGGTTCACCAGCAGCAGACCCGTGAGGATGGCCAGCAGGCTGGTGGTCACGTACCAGGCGAAGGTCTTGCCGAAGAGGCGCCCCAGGCCCCGACCCAGCCCCACGCCGGCCACGCCGCTGATGATGGAGCCGGTGATCAGGGGCACGATCACCATCTTCAGGGCCCGCAGGAAGGTGGTGCCCAGGAAGTCGTACACGGCGTAGGGGCGCACCGGACCCAGGGCGGCGTGCTCGCCCCAGAGCAGGCCGGCGCCGATGCCCAGGGCCAGGGCGGCCAGGATCTGCCAGTGGAGGTGGCGGTTGTGGGTCATGGGGTCCTCGTGGTCGGGTGGCGATGCCGTCGGGGCAGTCTAGCGGGCGTCCGGGCCGGGCTCAAGGGAAAGGCGCCCGGGATGCCGTCGGCGGCCAACGATCCTAGCTTGTGGGGCACGTGGATGCGGCCCGCGGGGCCGCCGGCAATCGACCGCGAACCGGAGGTAGGACATGAGCGAACCCGTCACCGACATCGCCGTCTCGGTGGGCATGACCGTGCCCGACTTCGAATTCAACTGCTACGACCCGGTGAAGCACGACTTCACCAAGACCACCCTCGCCGAGCAGAAGAAGCAGGGGAAGTGGACCATCCTGTTCTTCTACCCCGCCGACTTCACCTTCGTCTGAGCGACCGAATTCGCTGCTCTGGCAGAGCAGCAGGACCGTTTCGCGAAGATGGGGGCGACCCTGATCACCGTCTCCACCGACACCGAGTTCGTCCACCTGGCCTGGAAGCGCGACGAGAAGGAGCTGGCCAACGTCAAGTTCCTCATGGGCGCCGACCCCACCGGCCGCCTCTCGCGGCTGTTCGGGGTCTGGGATCCGTCGTCGGGCCTGGCCCTGCGCGGGACGTTCATCATCGATCCCGAGGGCACGGTCTTCAACAGCGAGGTGAACTTCTACAACATGGGCCGCAACATC
Organism: Candidatus Krumholzibacteriia bacterium; assembly: GCA_963825035.1. Classification (GTDB taxonomy): domain Bacteria; phylum Krumholzibacteriota; class Krumholzibacteriia; order LZORAL124-64-63; family LZORAL124-64-63; genus JACZKN01. The sequence continues at coordinate 132,239 of CAWGRT010000019.1, forward strand.
GACGAGCTCATGCGCAAGTTCAAGGCGAACCTCTACCTGAAGAAGAAGGCCGACGAGGGCTGCCCGTCCAAGTGGCAGGACGAGGGCGACGCCACCCTGCGCCCCGGCCCGGAGATGGTCGGGCGCGTCCACGAGGCCCTGGAGAAGTAGTCCCGGGAATCGCTCCCGCCGCGCCGGTCCCGTCCCGCCGGGGGCGGGACCGGCGCAACGCGGCGCTGGCATTCCCCGCCGCCGGTGCTAACATGGCCCGGAGATACGCAACCAGCCGCGACCCGTCCGCTCGGGCCGTTTTCCTGTCCGCCACCGGAGGATTCCCGCCATGCGCTTCCGCGTCTCCAACACGGGCGCCGCGCGCGCCGTCGCCGACCTCGTCGTCTTCCCCGTCCTGCAGGTCAAGGAGGCCGCCGACCTGGCGCCCCTGGCCGCCGCCCTGGGCGCCGATGCGCGCCGTGCCGCGGCCGCGGCCGTCCGCGGGGCGGACTTCACGGCCAAGGCATCGTCGCTGCTGGCCCTGCCGAGCGCGGGCGGCCAAGGCGCCGTGGATCCTGCTGGTGGGCCTGGGCCCGCGCCAGGACCTGGACCTGGAAACGGTGCGCCGCGCGGCGGGCGCCGCCGGCCGCGAGGCCCGGCGCATGAAGGCCGCGCGGGTCGCCGTGGTCCTGCCCGCGGCCGGGGCGATGGGCTTCGACGACCGGGCCGTCGGCCGCTGCTGGGTCGAAGGCACGGGCATGGCCCTGTCGCCGGTGGGCGAACTGAAGACCGGGCCCCGGCACGACCGCGAGCCCGCCGGCGGTGACCCTGCTGGCCGACGGCGCCCGTGCCCGGGAATTGCGGGCGGGCGTGGCCGAGGCCGACGCCAACCTGGCCGGCTGCCTCTTCGCCCGCGGCCTGGTGAACCTGCCCCCCAACCACCTGACCCCCGCCGACCTGGCCCGACGGGCCCGGGCCATGGCCCGCCACGAGGGCCTGCAGTGCACGGTGCTGGGCCCGTCCCAGCTGGCCAAGCTGAACATGGGCGGCCTGCTGGGGGTGGGCCAGGGCTCGGCCAACCCGCCGCGGCTGATCGTGCTGGAGCACAAGGCGCCCTCGGGGGCCAAGGCGCCGACGGTGGCGCTGGTGGGCAAGGGCGTCACCTTCGACACCGGCGGCATCAGCCTCAAGCCCAGCGCGGGCATGGAGCTGATGAAGACGGACATGGGCGGGGCCGCGGCCGTGCTGGGCGCCGCGCTGATCGCCGCCCGCCGCAAGCTGGACGTGAACCTGACGGTGGTGGTGCCGACGGCCGAGAACATGCCCGACGGCAAGGCCGTCCGCCCCTCGGACGTGGTGACCATGGCCAACGGCAAGACCGTCGAGATCCTCAACACCGACGCCGAGGGCCGCCTGATCCTGGCCGACGCCCTGTGGTACGCCGGCCGCCGCAAGCCGTCCGTGATCATCGACGCGGCCACCCTGACCGGCGCCTGCGTGGTGGCCCTGGGCAGCCACTTCGCCGGGCTGATGGGCAACAGCGGCGAGGTGATCGACGCCCTGCGCCAGGCGGGCGGCGAGACCTTCGAGCGCGTGTGGCCCCTGCCCCTGGTGGACGAGCACAAGGAGGAGATGGAGGGCACCTGGTCCGACCTCAAGAACATGGGCAAGGGCCGCGAGGGCGGCGCCCTGGTGGCCGCCGGCTTCCTGTCCCACTTCGTGGACGACGCCACGGCCTGGGCCCACCTGGACATCGCCGGCACCGCCTGGACCGACAGCGCCACCCCCACCTGTCCGAAGGGGGCCACGGGCTTCGGCGCCCGGCTGATCGCCCGCGCGGTGGAGATCCTTGTCGGCTGAAGGCGCCGGCGCCGCCACCTGCTGGGCGACGCTGGGCGCGCCGCCGCCTGCTGCGGGTCATCACGGGCATGGCCCTGCCGGTGGTCCTGGCCAACCTCTCCCAGACCCTGATGGGCCTGGTGGACACGCTGATGGTGGGGCGCCTGGGCGCGGGCGCCCTGGCCGCCGTGGGCGTGGCCACCCTGCTGTTCTCGGCCGTGGCCATGAGCATCAAGGCCGTGGACGTGGCGGTGCAGACCTACACCGCCCGCCGGGTGGGCGAGGGGCGCGACGGCGAGGTGGGCGCGGTGCTGGCCACCGCCCTGGCCCTGGTGGGCGCGGTCGGCACCGTGTTCATGGTGCTGGGCCTGCTGCGGCCCGACCTGCTGATGCGCCTGGTGGCCGCCGACCCCGAGATGCAGCGGCTGGGCGAGGCAGTACGTGCGCTGGCGCTACGCCGGCATGCTGCCGCTGCTGGTCTACTTCCAGTTCAAGGCCATGTTCGACGGCATGGGCTGGACCCGCATCGGCATGCAGACGGGCATCGGCATGAACCTGCTGAACGCCTTGCTGAACTGGGTGCTGATCTTCGGCAAGCTGGGCGCGCCGGCCATGGGGGTGAAGGGGGCGGCCCTGGCCAGCTCCCTGAGCTCGCTGCTGGCGGCCCTGGCCATCCTGGCGCTGGCCCTGCGCCCGCACGGTGCGCCAGTCGCTTCCGGCTGCTGCGGAAGAGCGCGCTCCGGCCGGATCTGGTGCGGCCGTTCCTGACCATCGGCTGGCCGCCGGCGGTGCAGACCCTGGGCATCGTCGTGGCCATGCTGATCTTCTACTGGATCCTGGGGCGCATCTCGGTGGTGGCCGTGGCCGCGGGCAACGTGGTCATGCGCATCGCGGCGCTCAGCTTCATGCCCGGCTTCGGGGTGGGGGCGGCGGTGCAGACCCTGGTGGGGCTAGAGCCTGGGCCGCGGCGACCTGCGGGGCGCCAGGCGCGCCGCACTGGGCGGCGTGGCCGTGGCGATGCTGTTCATGGGCGCCTTCGGCCTGGTCTTCCTGCTGGTGCCGGGCCTGCTGATGCGGGCCTTCACCGACAGCCCCGAACTGATCGCCGCCGGCCGGCCCATCCTGCGGGTCATGGGCCTGGTGCAGGTCATCGACGCGGTGGGGCTGACCCTGGCCGGGGCCCTGCGCGGCGCCGGCGAGACGCGCAAGGTGATGCTGGTGGACCTGGTGCACCGGCTTCGGCCTGCTGCCGATCCTGGCCTGGCTCTTCGGCGTCCACCTGGGCGGCGGGCTGCTGGGGGCGTGGTGGGCCTTGCTCACCTGGTTCACCCTGTACGCGGTGGGCATGATCGTGCTGTTTCTTAAGGGCGACTGGCAAAAGGCTGTGATTTGATGAGTCTATGAAGACCGACAGGTGCTGTCCGTCCGTCAGGTGAACGAGGCCGTCAGCGACGCCGTGGCCGCCGCCTTCCCGCGCACCCTGTGGGTGCGGGGCGAGATCCAGCGGCTGCCCCGGGACGCGGCGCGGCGGCAGCACGTCTACTTCGAACTGCACGAGACCGGCAGCCAGCGGCGCCGCCGAGTACCAGATCCCCGTCTCGCTCATGGGCTGGGACCGGGACCGCTTCGGCCTGGGCCGCTACCTGGACGGCACCGACCCGGACCTCCAGCTCGCCGACAAGCTGGAGGCGTGCTTCGAGGTCCGGGTCGACTACTACGCCAAGTTCGGCAAGCTGAGCCTGAAGATCGTGGGCGTGGACAAGACCTTCAGCCTGGGCAAGCTGGAGGCCCGGCGCCGCGAGACGCTGGCCTTCCTGCAGAAGGAGGGCCTGCTGGAGGCCAACAAGGCGGTGCCGCTGCCCGACCTGCCGCTGCGCGTGGGCCTGGTCACGTCCCCGGGCAGCGCCGCCGAGCGCGACTTCCTGACCGGCCTGGAGCACTCCCGCTGGGACTTCCGGGTGACGGCCGAGGGCGCGAAGATGCAGGGCGAGCGCGTGCAGGCCGAGGTGATCGCCGCCATCGGCCGCCTGCTGGCGGCCGGCGTGGACGTCATCGTCATCACGCGGGGCGGCGGCTCGCGGGCCGACCTCTCCTGGTTCGACCAGCGGGACCTGGCGGTGACCATCGCCCGCTGTCCGGTGCCGGTCATCACCGCCATCGGCCACGAGATCGACCGCAGCATCGCCGACGAGGTGGCCCACCACGCCTGCAAGACCCCCACCGCCGCCGCGGAGTTCCTGGTGGACCGGGTGGACGCCCAGGCCGCCCGGGTGGACGAGGCGACGTGCGCCTGCGGGGGGTGGTCGCCGAACGGCTGGAGGACGCCGCCCGGCGCCTGGACCTGCGGGCGCGCCTGAAGGCCGCCGCCGAGCGCCGGGTGCTGACGGCCCGGGTGCGGGTGCAGCGCCACGGCGGCCGGCTGCAGCAGACCGTGGGCCGCAGCCTGGCGGCCGCCCGCCACCGGCTGGCGGGGCAGGGCGCGCGGCTGGGCACGGCCGCGGCCCGGGGCATTGGCGGGGGCCGGCAGCGCACGGGGCGCCTGGCCCTGGTGCTGGCGGCCCGCGTCGCGGCGCAGGCTGGAACAATCCGGGCGCGTGCTGGCCCGCCAGCGGGAGCGCCTGGTCCGGGAGGCGGTGCGGCCCCTGGCCGCAGTGGCCGACCGGCTGCAGCACCAGGACGTGCGCCTGCGCCTGCTGGATCCCCGAAGCGCCTGCTGGAGCGGGGATACTCCCTGACCCTGGGGGCGGACGGCAAGGTGCTCAAGCGGGCGGCCGACGCTGGCGCCGGGCGACCGCCTGACCACGCGGCTGGCGGACGGGGAGGTGGCCAGCGTGGTGCAACCGGACGGGGCGGCGGGGGCGCCCGGCGGTCGCCGAAGAAGCGCGGCGGCCGCAAACCGGCCGCCGATCCCGGCGAGCCGTCCCTGTTCTGACGGTGCGGCAGTGGAGGCGACCATGACCCGACGGCACTTCCGGGATCGGGACTTCTGGGCCGGCGTGGGCTTCCTGGTCCTGGGCGCGGCCATCCTGCTCGCCCCGGCGACCACCTCCGACGAGCTGACGCCCGTGTCCGGCCAAGTCGTCGGCACCTGGAAGAGCTGGCGGCAGAAGGGGTGGGTGCTGGCCACCGACCACGGGGACGAGCGCGTCCACGTGGGCCGGAACGCCTGGGGCGGCGAGACCGAGTTGCGGTCCGCGGCGATCCTCGACGGCGACCGCATCGCCGCCCGGGTCGGCCGCGACCTCCTGGGCCGGCCCAACGGGGACATGTGGGGGATCGTGGTCAACGGCGACACGGTCCTGACCTACCGGGAACGGAAGGCCAGGCAGGGCCGCGAGGGCCGGTCCATCGGGATCATGGCGACGGCCCTGGGGCTGTTCCTGGTGGGCGTGACCCTGAAGCGGCGGCAGTCGGCCCGGCGTGCAGAAGAACCCCCTGCGCTTCCCGGCCAAACCGATTAGAATTGGGGATGCCCTGCGCCCCGCCCAACCCCTTGCACGGAGCGGAGACACGATGCCGAGAGACGCGAAGAAGCTGCCGGCCCCCGAGAAGATGACCTTCGGCGAGGCCGTCGCCGAGGTGGAGGAGATCCTCGCCGGCCTGGAGGCCGACGACGTGGACATCGACCGCCTGGGCGACGAGGTCAAGCGGGCCGTCGAGCTGATCCAGGTCTGCCGCCGCAAGCTGGAGAAGACCGACCGCGAGGTGCGCGAACTGGTGGCCGGCCTGCAGGCCGACGACGCCGGCGCCGCCCCCGACGACGCGAAGGACGTCCCCTTTTGAGCGAACCCCTGATCCGCGTCCGCGACCTCTGACCGCGACTACCGCACCATCCAGCGCCGCGAGGGCGTCGTCGGCGGCCTGGTGGACCTGGTGCGCCCGCGCTGGTCCACCCTGCGCGCCGTGTCCGACGTCAGCTTCGACATCGCAGCCCGGCGAGATGGTGGGCTACATCGGCGCCAACGGCGCCGGCAAGTCCACCACCATCAAGATGCTGACGGGCATCCTGACCCCCACCGGCGGCGAGGTCACCGTGGGCGGCCTCGTGCCCTGGCGCCAGCGCCGCCAGTACACCCGCCACATCGGCGCCGTGTTCGGCCAGCGCACCCAGCTCTGGTGGGACCTGGCGGTGGTCGAGTCCTTCCGCCTGCTCAAGAAGATCTACGAGGTGCCCGACGACGTCTACGCCGAGCAGATGGCCGTCTTCGCCGAGCTGCTGGAGATCGACGACTACCTGCACCAGCCGGTGCGCAAGCTGTCCCTGGGCCAGCGCATGCGCTGCGACCTGGCCGCGGCCCTGCTGCACCGCCCGCGCATCCTCTTCCTGGACGAGCCCACCATCGGCCTGGACGTGGTGGCCAAGGAGAACGTGCGGCGCTTCCTGCGGGAGATCCGCGAGCTGCAGGGCGTGACGGTGATCCTGACCACCCACGACCTGGGGGACATCGAGCAGCTCTGCCGCCGGGTGATGATCATCGACAAGGGGCGGGTCCACTTCGACGGCGAGCTGGACGAACTGCGCCGCCGCACCGGCCACCGGGTGCGCATGACCGTGGACCTGCGCGAGCCCGCCACCAGCGACCGCCTGGCCCAGGCCACCGACGGCCTGCCGGTCACCTGGCACGAGGGCGACGGCGCGCGCCACGTGGCCGAGTTCCGCCGCCAGGACGTGGCCGGCGCCGAGGTCATCCGCCGCCTGGTCAACGACTGCCCCGTCAACGACCTGCAGCTGGCCGAGCCGGACATCGAGGAGATCGTGCGCGACATCTACCGCGCCTCGGCCCGGGGAGGCGCCGCGTGAACGGACGCGGACCGCCGCCCGCCTGACGCCCTGGCGCCGCTCGACCGCGGCCACCGCGGGCCTGTACGTCGTACTTCATCCGCCTGGCCTTCCTCAAGTTCCTGGCCTACCGCCTGCGCTACTACACGGGCGTGGTCAGCTACACCATCTTCGTGGCCGGCTACTACTACCTGTACCAGGCCCTCTTCGCCAGCCAGGCGCTGGCGCCCGGGCGGCGCGGCCACCATGGGCGGCCTGACCGTCGAGCAGATGATCACCTACGTGGCCGTGGGCTGGATCGGGCGCAGCTTCTACTTCAACAACATCGGCCGCGACCTCATGTACCAGGTGCGCGAGGGGCAGATCGCCATGCAGCTGATCAAGCCCTACGACCTGCAGTCGGTGATGATGTTCGAGGCGGTGGGCGAGGCCGGCTTCCGCCTGCTGATGTTCACCCTGCCCATCATCGGTGGTCGTCGTGCCCCTGTTCGGCGATCCGGCTGCCGCGAACAGCCGGCGCTGCTGGGCTGGACGGCCCTCAGCTTCGCGCTCGTCGCTGGTGGTCTACAGCCAGCTCAACTTCCTGGTGGGCTGCCTGGCCTTCCACATGAAGAACATCCAGGGCGTGCTGCGGGCCAAGATGGTCAGCGGCGACTTCCTGGCCGGGGTGATCGTGCCCTTCTCGTTCTTCCCCGAGTGGTTCCAGCACGCGGTGGCCTGGCTGCCCTTCCAGGCCATCGGCTACGTGCCGGTGATGATCTACCTGGGCAAGCGCCCCGGCGCCCAGCTCTGGCACGCGCTGCTGCTGCAGGCGGGCTGGGCGGTGCCCTGTGGCTGGCCGGCCGCATCGCCTTCCGGCGGTCGCTGCGGCAGGTCGTGGTGCAGGGAGGATGAGCGGTGGACGAAGGCGCGGCATCCGGCTGGACGAGGGCGCGCCCCGGCGCGGATTCTGGCGGCGCGCGCGCTGGCAGGCGGGCATCTTCGGCGCCTACTTCGGCCAGTTCGTCAAGACGCGGCTGGTCTACCGCATGGACTTCCTCGTCGACACCCTGGGGGTGCTGGCCAGCATCGCCATCCAGCTGGCGGTGCTGACCGCCCTGTTCGCCAAGGTCCACGCCCTGAAGGGCTGGAGCTTCGAGCAGGTGCTGTTCATCTACGGCTTCAGCCTGGTGCCCCTGGGCCTGTTCAACCTGGTGAGCGTCAACCTCTACGGCTTCAGCGAGGCCTACATCATCGAGGGCAAGTTCGACCGGGTGCTGCTGCGGCCGGTCAACGCCCTGGCCCAGGTGCTGTGCGAGTCGTTCAACGTGTCGGGCCTGAACGAGATCCTGCTGGGCCTGGCGGTGGCGGTCTGGGCGGGGGTGCGCCTGCACCTGGAACTCGGCGCCGCTGGACGTGGTTGCCCTGCTGTTGCTGGCGCCCACGGCGGCGCTGGTCTACCTGGGGGTGTTCCTGGCCATCACCTCGGTGTCGTTCTTCGTTCGAGGACCGCATGGGCATCGCGCCGCCGGTGTACAACGTGATCCGCTTCAGCCGGTACCCGCTGACCATCTACAGCCTGCCGGTGCGGATCCTGCTGACTTTCGTGCTGCCCTTCGCCTGGGTGGCGTACTATCCTGCCACCTGGTTCGTGGGCGGGTCCGACCTGAAGCTGGTCGCCGCCCTGACGCCCCTGGTGGGGCTCGCCGTCTTCGCCGGCGCGGTGCTGATCTGGCGCCGCGGCGTGCGCAACTACACCAGCACCGGGAGCTGAGATCCGGATCGTTCCGGAAGGGAGACCGCCAGTGAACAGGACAGCTCATCGCTCGCGCCGCCGCCGCCCTGCTGCTGCTGGCCTTCGCCGCGCCGGCGTTCGCCAGCCACTGGTGCGGGGAGAACGGCCTGATCCGTTTCTCCTTCGTGCCCGGCCCCGACCTGCAGTCGATCGGCCACGCCGAGCCCGACAGCAACGGCCTGACCGCCGTCGACCTCTACGTCTGGCTGACGGACGTCGGAGCCCATGGCCCGGGACGGCGAGGCCGTGATGGCGGTCGGCGGCTTCGAACTGGAAGTGCAGATCGACGGGGGCCGAGCCCTTCGTCTCGGGCAAGGAGTTCCCCGGGCGGGGCATGAACGTCGCGCGGGAGAACCTGGGCTGCCATCATCGGCCTGAACCCGGACCAGAAGCCTGGAGGACGGCGCGGCGCTGCTGGGCACCTACCACCTGCTCTTCCAGGAGCAAGCCCGAGAACGTGCGCTTCGCCATCCGGCCCGAGGGCATCGTCTCCTGCCCCACCATCGAGGGCTGCCCGGGCAGCGGCACCCGCGCCCTGTGGATCGGTCCCCGCGACGCGAAGATGCTGTCGGAGGTCTTCGGCGCCGGTTGCGTGCCCGCCTGGCTCAACCCGACGAGCGACGCCCGGACCAGACCCCGAGCGGGGCACCAGCGCCTGGCAGGACGTGGGGCGGTTCCAGCCGCGCCCGGCGCGCTGAGCGTCCGGCCTAGCCGTGGTCGGGGTCGGCGCAGACCTCGATCAGCACGCCGCCGGTGGACTTGGGGTGCAGGAAGGCGATGCGCTTGCCGCCGGCCCCGGCGCGCGGCGTCTCGTCCAGGGGCACCAGGCCCGCGGCGCGGCAGCGCTCGAGCACCGCGCTCGATGTCGCGGGCGGCCAGGGCGACGTGGTGCAGCCCCGGCCCCTTCTTGGCGATGAAGCCGGCGATGGCGCCCTCCTCGCCCAGGGGGGCCAGCAGCTCCACGTGGCCCAGCGCGCCGGCGCGGTCCAGCTTCAGGAAGGCCACGCTGCACGTGCTCCTGGGGCACCTCCTCGACCCGCTCCAGCTCCAGGCCCAGCAGGTCGCCGAACAGGGCGATCCCCTCGTCCAGGTCGCGCACGGCGATGCCGATGTGGTCGACGAAGCCGGCGGTGCCGGCGGGCAGCAGGTCGGCGGCGCGGTCCAGCGGGCTGTCCATGGCGGTCCTTTCCCCGCACGCGGCGGCGGAGTTCTCGCCGGGGTTGCCGCAATGATAGCGCCGAAGTCGGCCCCGGCACAAAATCGGGGTGGGCCGCCGCCGGCCGATGGGCTAGACTCGGCCCCGACCCCCGACCACCCCGCGAAGGAGAGACCCATGGATCCCCGCGTCACCAAGCTGGCCGAGCAGCTCGTCCACTACAGCGTCCGCCTGCAGCCGGGCGAGAAGGTCTACATCGAGATCAAGGGCCTCGAGGCCATGGACCTGGGCCGCGAGCTGGTCCGCGCGGCCACCGAGGCCGGCGGCGTGCCCTTCTGGTACTACAACGACGAGACCCTCAGCCGCGGCTTCGTCAAGCACGCCAAGCAGGAGCAGTTCGCGGCCTGGGGCGCCTTCCACCGGCCGATCATGGAGGCCGTCGACGCCTACATCGGCGTGCGCGGCAGCACCAACCCCTTCGACCTGGCGGACGTGGACGCCGACCGCATGAAGTGGCACGACCAGGCCTACTGGGGCCAGGTCCACATCCCGGTGCGCCTGAACAAGAAGTGGTGCGTCCTGCGCTACCCGAACCCGGCCATGGCCCAGGCCGCCGAGCGCGCCACCGAGGAGTTCGCCCAGTTCTACTTCGACGTCTGCACCCTCGACTACGCGAAGATGAGCAAGGCCATGGATCCCCTGGCCGAGCTGATCGAGCGCACCGACCGCGTGCACCTGAAGGGCCCCGGCACCGACCTGACCTTCTCCATCAAGGGCCTGCCGCCGGTCAAGTGCGACGGCCACCGCAACATCCCCGACGGCGAGGTCTACACCGCGCCGGTGCGCGACAGCGTCAACGGCGTGATCCGCTACAACACGAAGACGCGCCAGGGCGGAGCCGTGCTGGACAACGTGCGCTTCGTCTGCAAGGACGGGAAGATCGTCGAGGCCACCTGCGACGGCCCCGACGACAAGCTGCAGGCGGCCCTGGACATCGACGAGGGCGCGCGCTACTTCGGCGAGTTCGCCCTGGGCGTGAACCCGTGGATCACCCGGCCCATGCTGGACACCCTGTTCGACGAGAAGATCGCCGGCAGCTTCCACCTGACGCCGGGCAACGCCTACGCCGCGGCCGACAACGGCAACAAGTCGGCCCAGCACTGGGACATCGTGATGATCCAGACTCCCGAGTGGGGCGGCGGCGAGATCTGGTTCGACGACGTGCTGATCCGCAAGGACGGCCTGTTCGTGCTCCCGGAACTGCAGGGGCTCAACCCGGAGAACCTCAAATAGCGCGGGAGATCGCGACCATGACGAAGACGCTGGATGACGGCCGCGTGCGCGCTGCTGCTGCTGGCGGCGCCCGCGCTCGCAGCGGGACGGGGACGACGCGGGGCGGGTGCGGCGCTGGTCGGTGGGCTGGGAGAACGGCATCACCCTGCGGCGGGCCGTCGGCGCCTGGGACTTCAGCGTGTCCGCGGGTCCGGCCGACTGGCTGTCGGACGAGGACACCTACGACTGGAACACGGACCTGCCGGACTCGCTCCAGGGCTTCCGCCGCGGCACCGACAACCATCGCACGGAATCCGGGTTCGTCCGGATCGGCGCGGCCCGGGAGCTGGCCGGCTGGCACGAGTTCTCCCTGCACGGGACCCTCGACGGCATGTACGACTGGTCCAATGCCCAGGACAAGTACGAGGACTTTCGCCAGGTGAACGGGGACTACGACCGCCGCGTCACCGACAACGACCGCCGGGAGTGGTCGCTTGCCCTCGGTCTGCGGTTCGCCTGGCGCCCGGTACCCTTCCTCGGCATCCAGACCAGGCTGGGGCTGCGGATCCGCTCCGAGACGTCCACCTACACCACCACCGATTTCGATTCCGGCACGCTGGACGTGACCCGGACCTCGCGGCCGGGGCGCGACATCCGGTTCGAGGACTTCGGCAACTACGGCACGAGCAGCCTGGAATTCTTCGTCTGGTTCTGAGACCACCATCCGTCCAACGCGCTTTCCGACAACAGGTTTTCAGCCGCAAGGTGTCATGGCGCCTCTTGTCGAATAACCTGTCAAAAATTTGACAAATGACCGGAGCGTGCGATCTTGGCGGCAGGCGAACGGACCATCCGGGGCGCGGCACGAGAACCGCGCTCCGCCCTGCGAAGGAGCACCGCCATGGCCAAGTCGAAGATCGACGATCTGCGCGAGCGCAAGCGCAGGCTCTACCTGGGGGGCGGCGAGGAGCGCATCGCCAAGCAGCACGCCGCGGGCAAGCGCACCGCCCGCGAGCGCCTGGCCCAGCTCTACGATCCGGACACCTTCCAGGAGACCCACCCCTTCATGCGCCACCGCTGCACGGACTTCGGCATGCAGGGCAAGGAGCTGCCGGGCGAGGGCGTGGTCACGGGCTACGGCCTGGTGGACGGGCGGCCGGTGTACGCGGCCAGCCAGGACTTCACCGTCGCCGGCGGCGCGGTCGGCGAGGCCACGGCCCGCAAGATCGCCGAGCTGCAGGACGACGCCATGAAGACCGGCGACCCCATCGTCTTCATCAACGACTCCGGCGGCGCGCGCATCCAGGAGGGCGTCGACTCCCTGGCCGGCTACGGGGACATCTTCTACCGCAACATCAAGGCCTCGGGCGTGGTGCCCCAGATCTCCATCATCAGCGGGCCCTGCGCCGGCGGCGCCGCCTACTCGCCGGCGCTGACCGACTTCATCATCCAGGTGCGCCACGAGGGGCAGATGTACATCACCGGCCCCAGCGTCATCAAGCAGGTCACCGGCGAGGACGTCACCGCCGAGGAGCTCGGCGGCGTCGAGAGCCACAGCCACTACTCGGGCGTCGTGCACTTCGTGGCCGAGAGCGGGGGCCAGGGCATCGCCATCGCCCAGCGCCTGCTCTCGTTCCTGCCCAGCAACAACACCGACGACCCGCCCTTCGTCGAGACCCAGCACGACGACGCCGTGGGTGCCGACGAGGCCCTCAACGACGTGGTGCCGGAGAATCCGCGCGCGCCCTACGACATGCACGACGTGCTCACGCGCGTGGTCGACCGCGGCGACTTGCTGGAGGTCCAGGAGCACTTCGCGCCCAACCTGATCTGCGCCTTCGGGCGGCTGGAGGGCCACACGATCGGCGTCGTGGCCAACAACCCGGCCCACAAGGCGGGCGTGCTGGACATCGACTCCTCGTACAAGGGCGCGCGCTTCGTCCGCTTCTGCAACGCCTTCAACATCCCGCTGGTGACCTTCGTGGACGTGCCGGGCTTCATGCCGGGCGTGCAGCAGGAGTACGGCGGCATCATCCGCCACGGCGCCAAGATGCTCTTCGCCTACGGCGCGGCCACCGTGCCCAAGATCACCATCGTCGTGCGCAAGGCCTACGGCGGTGCCTACCTGGCCATGTGCGGCCGCAGCATGGGCGCCGACCGGGTGGCCGCCTGGCCCTCGGCCGAGATCGCCGTGATGGGTGCCGAGGGCGCCGTCAACGTGCTGTACCGCAAGGAGATCGCCGAGTCGGCGGACCCCGCGGCGACCCGCCGGGAGAAGATCGACGAGTACACCGACAACTTCTCCAACCCGTACGAGGCCGCCGCGCGCGGCATGGTCGACGACGTGATCGAGCCGGCGGACACGCGGGCCTACATCGCCCTCTCGCTCGAGGTGCTGCGTTCCAAGCGCGAGATCCGCCCGGCCAAGAAGCACGGGCTGATCCCGCTGTAGGAGGCGCCGTGCACGGCTCGATCAGCAACGAGATGGCCGCCCTGGCCTGGGCCGGCATCATCATCGTGTTCGGCGGTGCTGGCGCTGATCGCCGGGGTGGTCGCCCTGTTCAAGCGCCTGGACGACCGCTGGCAGGCCGCCGAGGCCCGGCGCCCTGGTCGCCGCCGGCGAGCGCGACCCGACCATCGACGACACGACCCTGGTGCTCATCGCCGCCGCCTGCGCGACGGCGATCGGCGGCCGCTTCCGGGTGCGCCGCATCCGGCGGCTGCTCTCGCCGCGCACCCACCGCACGCCCTGGTCGGCCCAGGGCCGGCTCATCCTGCAGGGATCCCACGTGGTCGAACGCAAGCGGGACCTGCGCTGAACCCGGGCGTCCGGCGCGGGCCGGACCCCGACAGGAGCAACGGCATGAAGCTGAAGATCACCGTCCACGGCGTCGCCTACGAGGTGGACGTGGAGGTCCTGGACGCCAAGGACGAGATGGACACCGCGGGGGCCTCGCCGCTGCCGCCGGCGGCCGGCGCGCCGGCGGTCGCCGCACCCGGGCCCGGCGCCGGCGGCCCCGGTCGGCCCGGCGCCGGCCGCTCCGCGCCGGCGACGGCACCGGCGGCGTGGCCTGCCCCATCGCCGGCACCGTGCTGGAGGTGCGCTGCAAGGCCGGCGACAGCGTCGCCGCCGGGCAGGACCTCGTGGTGATCGAGGCCATGAAGATGGAGACGGTCGATCGCCGCCCCCGGCGCGGGCACCGTCAAGGCCGTGCTGGTGGCCGCCGGCGACAGCGTCCGCGAGAACCAGATCCTGGTCGAATTCGCCTGAGCGGAAGCGGTACTCATGGACGTCTTCTGGGATTTCCTGCAGGTCGGCATCGTCGGCAACTTCTCCTGGGGCAACATGGCGATGCTCGGCATCGGCTGCGTGTTCATCTAGCTGGGCATCGCCAAGGACTACGAGCCGCTGCTGCTGGTGCCCATCGGCTTCGGCATGCTGGTGGGCAACATCCCTCTGACCAGCGGCATGAACATCGGCATCTACGAGCAGGGCAGCGTGCTGAACGTCCTCTACCAGGGGGTGACCCAGGGCTGGTACCCGTCGCTGATCTTCCTGGGCATCGGCGCCATGACCGACTTCTCGGCCATGCTCTCGAACCCGCGCCTGATCCTGCTGGGCGCCGCCGCCCAGGCCGGCATCTTCCTGACCTTCGCCGGGTCGCTGCTGCTGGGCTTCAGCGAGCAAGGAGGCCGCGTCCATCGGCATCATCGGCGGCGCCGACGGCCCGACGGCCATCTTCCTGTCCGGCCAGCTGGCGCCCCACCTGCTGGGGGCGATCGCCGTGGCGGCCTACAGCTACATGGCCCTGGTGCCGGTGATCCAGCCGCCGATCATCAAGCTGCTGACCACGCGCAAGGAGCGGCTGATCCGCATGAAGCCGTCGCGCCCGGTCAGCAAGCGCGTGCGCATCATGTTCCCGGTGGTCGGCCTTCCTGCGTCTGCGCCTCCATCGCGCCGGGCGCCATCAGCCTGCTCGGCTTCCTGTTCTTCGGCAACCTGCTGAAGGAGAGCGGGGTCACCGAGCGCCTGGCCAAGACCGCGCGCAACGCGCTGATCGACATCGTGACCATCCTGCTGGGCCTGTGCGTGGGCGCCTCGACCGACGCCAGCCGCTTCCTGACCCCGGACTCGGTGAAGATCGCCGTGCTGGGCGCGCTGAGCTTCTGCGTGGCCACGGCCGCCGGCGTGCTCTTCGCCAAGCTCATGAACCTGTTCGCGCGCGACAAGATCAACCCCATCATCGGCGCGGCCGGCGTGTCGGCGGTGCCCGACTCGGCGCGCGTCTGCCAGATGGTGGGGGCGCAAGGAGGACCCGCAGAACTTCCTGATCATGCACGCCATGGCGCCCAACGTGGCCGGGGTGATCGGCTCGGCGGTGGCCGCCGGCGTGTTCCTCTCGCGCTTCGTCTTCTGATCGGGATTCCGGCGGGTGACGAACGGCCCCGGCGCCAGGCGCGCCGGGGCCGTGTTCCTGCGGGGCGGTCGCGGCGGCGTCAGCCGTCGTCGCGTGTCCCGGTCGCGGTGCACCTCGATGCCGTCGATGTCGTCCAGCTCGTCGAGCATGCCCTCGAGATTGTCGCTGTCGATGTCGCCGGCCAGGCGCAGCAGCGTGCCCAGGTCCAGGTCGCCGACCACGTTGACGAAGGCCGCCGAGTCGCCGGGCTCGTAGGCCACGAGCATCAGGCCCACCAGCTTGCCGTCCGCGTAGCGGGTGTTGATGGAGATGGTCTCGTCCTTGTCCTTGACGTAGATCAGCCGCTTCCACTTGTCCTTCTTCATGCGGTCGGTGACCTTGGTCACGGTCTTGGCCATCTCGGCGTCCATCTCCGGCGTGACGGAGAACGCCTTGACCCGCAGGGAGCGGACCATGGCCAGGGCCTGCACCAGGGCGTCGTCGCCGTTGTCCCTGGCGTCCTTGGCGAAGCGTCAGCAGCATGGGGCTCAGGTCGATGTCCTGGATCTCCTCGGCGTCGTCGGGGATCCGGATCCACTCCAGGTCGAAGTAGCCCGGTTCCTCGGACGACGTCGGCGGCCAGGGCGGCGCCGGCCGCCAGCAGCAGCAGGCCCAGGGCGGCGGCCACGAGCACGCGCGTGGGTCTTCATCCTTGTCCTCCTTCAGGGGTGGACGGGTCGTCGCGGAGGGATTCCGCCACGGCCCGCGGGAGCCGCTGTCCGAACACGTCGGACACGGCGCTCTTCTCGCTGCGTTCGAGGATGCGGGCGGCCAGGACCAGGGTCCACGCGGCGTCGCGCCGCGCGGTGGCCACCTGGTCGGCCGTGAAGACGAGGTCGCGGTGGCGGCGCCGCCGGGGCGGACGGGCGGCCGGTCGGGCAGGCCCGCCAGCAGCGCCACCAGGAGCGCGGCGGCCGCCAGCCCGGGCCGGCGGCCACGGGCAGGCGCGGCCGGCGGCGCGCGCGCGGCGGCGGGGCGCGGCGGGGCCGGCCGCCCAGGCGGCGGCGGGGCCGCCAGCACGCGGCAGGCCGGCCAGGGCCTCGCGCAGGCGCAGCTCCCGGGCCAGTTCGGCGCGGCAGTCGGCGCAGCCGGCGACGTGGCGGGCCACCCGGTCGGCCGCGTCCGGGTCCAGGTCGCCGGCGGCGAAGCCGGTCAGCTCCAGTTGGATGTCGGGGCAGGGCGTGTTCATCCTGTTTGCCTCCGCGCGGCGGGGTCCAGGGCAGCGTCGGCCTCCAGGACCGCGCGCAGGCTGCGTCGCGCCCGGTGGACCTGGACCTTGAGGGCCGAGACGGTCTTGCCCAGGGCCTCGGCGATCTCCTGCAGCTTCATGCCCTGGAAATAGTGCATCATCATCACGCTGCGGGTCTCGGCCGACAGCGTGGCCATGGCGTCGAGGATCAGCTGCTGGCGCTGGTCCAGGCGCAGCGCCCACTCGGGATCGCCCAGGGGGCCTTCGACGTGCAGTTCGGCCGCCGCGTCCGGGTCGGGCCGACCGAAGTGGGTGCGCACCACCTTGCGCCGCCGGGTCTGGTCGATGCAGAGGTTGTGGATCACCCGGGCCAGCCAGCCGGCCACCCGGTCGGGGTCCACCTCGTCCCCCTGGCGCCACAGGCGCAGGAAGGCCTCCTGGACCACGTCCTCGGCGTCCTCCCGGTCCCGCAGGACGTAGAGGGCGCGGGAGAAGACGCGGTCGCGGTGCTCGTCGAGGAGCTGGGTGTAGGTTCCTGCATCCATGGCATGGACAAGGACGCAGGCCGGGCGCTAGGGTTACACGCGAACCCGCAGGCCGGAGGTGGCGCCATGCCCTATGTCAACATCAGGATCACCCGCGAGGGGGCCACCGCGGCCCAGAAGGCCCGGCTGATCGCCGGGGTCACCGAGCTGCTGCGGGACGTGCTGGGCAGGAATCCGGCCACCACGGTGGTGGTGATCGACGAGGTGGAGACGGACAACTGGGGCATCGGGGGCGAAACGGTGACCGTGCGCCGGGCGCGGGGGGCCTAGCCGCCGGGCTCCGGCTCGATCACCACCAGCACGTCGCCGGGGTTGACCGTCTGGCCCGGGGCCACCGGCACCGCCGTGACCGTGCCCGTGACCCCGGCGCACAGCTCGTTCTGCATCTTCATGGCCTCGACCACGATCACCGGCTCGCCCTGGTGGACCTTCTGCCCCTCGCTCACCTTGACCTCGAGCACCAGGCCCGGGATGTCGGCGGCGATGGTGCCGCTGCCCGCGGCGACGCCCATGCTCTCCAGGGCCTGGGCCCGGAGCTCGTCCATCACCGTCAGGCGCACCGGCCGCCCTTCGAGGGTCGCGGCCACGGCGGTGCCGTTCGCCGACGGGGGCCAGGTGCACCAGGCGCTGGCGGCCGCCGATCCGCACCGAGACGGCCCGGCCGCCCAGCACGAACTCGTAGTCCACGGGCACCGGCTCGCCGCCGTCGGTCACCTGGACCCGGGTCCGGTCGCCCTCGCGCCCCACCTCGGCCCGGTGCTGCTGGCCGTCGAACTCCAGCACGTAGCGCTTGTTCATCCACACGGCGGCGTGTCCTTTCAGCGGTTGCCGGTCATGCGGCGCAGGGCGTTGAGGCGCCAGTTGGAGGCGGCGCAGCCCCGGGCCTCCGGCGGGGAGATCTCCTGGCCGGCGCGCCGCCGGGCCTCGAACAGGGCCGCCGCCGCGATCAGGGCGGTGCGGTCGTCGTCATCCAGCGCGGGCAGCCAGTTCTCCGCGTCGAATTCGTCGGCCACGAAGTGGGTGGTGTAGGAGCCGTCGATGAAGGCCGGCTGATCCAGGGCCCAGAGGTGGAACGGCAGGTTGTGCACCGGCCCATGCAGGACGAACTCGCCGAGGGCGCGCCGGGCGCGGGCGATGCACCGGGGCGCGGTCCTCGGCCCAGACGATCAGCTTGGCCAGCATGGGGTCGTAGTGGATGGGCACGTCGAAGCCCTCGTAGACGCCCGTGTCCAGGCGCACGCCCGGGCCCAGGGGCACGGTCAGCGCCGCGATGCGGCCGATGCTGGGGGCGAAGCCGCGGCCCGGGTCCTCGGCGTAGAGCCGGAACTCCATGGCCCAGCCCCGCTGGCGGATCTCGTCCTGCCGCCAGCAGCAGGCCGTCGCCCTGGGCGATCAGCACCATGGCCCGCACCAGGTCGGTGCCGGTGACCATCTCGGTGACCGGGTGCTCCAC
Organism: Candidatus Krumholzibacteriia bacterium; assembly: GCA_963825035.1. Lineage (GTDB taxonomy): Bacteria > Krumholzibacteriota > Krumholzibacteriia > LZORAL124-64-63 > LZORAL124-64-63 > JACZKN01. The sequence continues at coordinate 150,674 of CAWGRT010000019.1, forward strand.
CTGCAGGCGCGTGTTCATCTCCAGGAAGTAGAACGTCGCCGTCGGGGGCGAGGATGAACTCGACGGTGCCGGCGCCCCGGTAGTCCACGGCGCGGGCGGTCTGCGACGGCCGCCTCGCAGATGCTGGCCCGCAGCTCGGGCGTCAGCGAGGGCGACGGGCTCTCCTCGATCACCTTCTGGTGGCGGCGCTGCACCGAGCACTCGCGCTCGAAGACGTGGATGGCGTTGCCCGTGCCGTCGCCCAGCACCTGCACCTCGATGTGCTTGGGGTCCTCGATGTACTTCTCCACGAAGACCGCGTCGTTGCCGAAGCTGGCGCCGGCCTCGCCCGTGGTCTGGCGCAGGGCCGCGGCCATCTCGTCGCGCCGACGCACCACCCGCATGCCCTTGCCGCCGCCGCCGGCCGAGGCCTTCAGCAGCACCGGGTAGCCGATGCGCTCGGCCACGGCGACGGCCTCGCTGCGGGATCGGTGACGGCCTCCTCGGTGCCCGGCACCACGGGCACGCCCGCGGCGCATCATGCGCCGGCGGGAGAGAGCTTGTCGCCCATCAGCTCGCATGGTCTCGGCCGTGGGCCCGATGAAGACCAGGCCCGCCTCCTCGACCGGCGCGGCTGAAGGGGGCGTTCTCCGAGAGGAAGCCGTAGCCGGGGTGGATGGCGTCGGCGCCGGCTGTCCAGGGCCGCGGCGATGATGCGTTCGCCCACGAGGTAGCTCTCGCTCGCCGGGGCGGGGCCGATGGCCACGGCCTCGTCGGCCATCAGCACGTGCAGGGCGGCGCGGTCGACGTCCGAGTAGCACGGCGACCGTCGCGATGCCCATCTCCCGCAGTCCCTGGATGATCGCGCACGGCGATCTCGCCGCGGTTGGCCACCAGGACCTTCTTGAACCTCTTGCGCTGCCACGTCTCGCTCTCCCTACAGGGGGATGTTGCCGTGCTTCTTGGGCGGCAGGGTCTGCTTCTTGTTGCGCAGGTTGTTCAGGGCGCGGATCAGCTCGCGCCGGGTGTCCGCCGGGTCGATCACGTCGTCCAGGTAGCCCAGGCCCGCGGCGATGAACGGGTTGGCGTAGGTCTCGTTGTACTCGGTCCACGAGGCGTCGGCGTTCGGCGTCGGGGTCGTCGGCCGCGGCCAGCTGCTGGCGGTAGAGGATGTTCACCGCGCCCTCGGGGCCCATCACGGCCAGCTCGGCGCCGGGCCAGGCCACGTTCCAGTCGGCGCGGATGTGCTTGCTGTTCATCACGTCGTAGGCGCCGCCGTAGGCCTTGCGGGTGACCACCGTCAGCTTGGGCACCGTGGCCTCGCAGAAGGCGTAGAGCAGCTTGGCGCCGTGCTTGATGATGCCGCCGAATTCCTGGTCGGTGCCGGGCAGGAAGCCGGGCACGTCCTCGAAGACCACCAGCGGCACGTTGAAGCAGTCGCAGGTGCGCACGAAGCGCGCGGCCTTCTGGCTCGAGGCGATGTCCAGCACGCCGGCCTGGAACTTGGGCTGGTTGGCCACGATGCCCACGGGCTGCCCGTCCAGCCGCGCGAAGCCGCAGATGATGTTCTGGGCGTGGCGCGGCTGGACCTCCATGAAGTCGCCCTCGTCCACCACCAGGCGGATCACGTCGAGCATGTCGTAGGGCTTGCGGCTGTCGTCGGGCACGATGGTGTTGAGCTTCTCCTCGCGGCGGTCCGGGCGGTCGGTCGGGCACGGTGCGCGGCGGCTCTTCCAGGTTGTTCTGGGGCAGGAAGCTCAGCAGGCGCCGCACCATCAGCAGGCAGTCCGGGTCGCTGGCGGCCATGAAGTGGGACACGCCGCTGCGCGTGGAGTGGGTGTCGGCGCCGCCCAGCTCCTCGAAGGTCACGTCCTCGTTGGTGACCATCTTGATGACGTTCGGGCCGGTGACGAACATGTAGCTGGTCTGGTCCACCATCAGGGTGAAGTCGGTGATGGCCGGCGAGTAGACCGCGCCGCCGGCGCAGGGACCCAGGATGGCCGAGATCTGGGGGACGACCCCCGAGGCCATGGTGTTGCGCCAGAAGATCTCCGCGTAGCCGGCCAGGGAGCGCACGCCCTCCTGGATGCGCGCGCCGCCCGAGTCGTTCAGGCCGATCACCGGGCAGCCGTTCTCCAGGGCCAGGTCCATCAGCCGGCAGATCTTCAGGGCGTTGGCCTCGCTCATCGACCCGCCGAAGACCGTGAAGTCCTGGGCGAAGACGTGACCTGGCGGCCGTCGATGCGGCCCATGCCGGTGACCATGCCGTCGCCCACGGGACGACTCTTGTCCATGCCCATCTCGTGGCTGCGGTGGCGCACGAAGACGCCGGTCTCCTGGAAGCTGCCCTCGTCCAGCAGCAGGTTGATCCGCTCGCGGGCGGTCAGGCGACCCTTGGCATGGACCTTGGCGATCTTCTCGGGGCCGCCGCCTTCCAGCGCCTGCTGACGCAAGGCATTCAGGCGGGCAAGCTTGTCATCGAAGGCGTGGGCCATGTCGATCCCCTCGGGGCGTTGGTTCCAGGCTGCGTTCGGACACAAGGCGAAGCGCAGTTTAGCAGAAAAGAAACGACAGCCAAAGCCGTTAATGGCGGGGCGGCGTCGGACGGGAGCGCAGGGGCGGGCGGCGGCGAAAAGGTCGGGAATCAGGCCTCGCCCGCGCGGCGCCGGGCCATCACGCGTTCGAGAGTTGGGCCAGGTCGCGATGGCTGCCCGGCTTGAGCATGAACTCCATCACGCCGGCCTCGCGGGCCTGGCGCTCGTTGAAGCTGTCGCGGAAGCCGGTGAACAGGATCACCGGGACGTCGGTCCGGATATCGTGCAGGCGCCGGGTCAGGCGCACGCCCGACATGTGGGGCATGATCTGGTCGGTGACCACGGCGTCGAAGGTATCCGGCGTGCGGGCGAAGTCGGCCAGGGCGTCCCGGGCGTCGGTGTGCATGACCACCGAGAAGCCCTGGCGCTGCAGGCCGCGGGTCATGACCTGGGCCACCATCATCTCGTCGTCCACCAGCAGCACGTTGCCCCGCGCCGCGGCGCCGGCGGGCACCGCGAGCGGTTCGTCGACCGCCGCGTCGGTCGCCAGCGACAGCACCGGCGCGGAGACGATCTCCAGGTTGGCCGCCCGGGGCTCCTGGTCGGCGGGCCAGGCGATCAGGGGGAAGTAGATGTCGAAGGTGGTGCCGCCGCCGGCGCGGCTGTGGGGGATGGTCGTCCCGTCGTGCTCCTTGAGGATGCGGCACACGGTGCTCAGGCCGATGCCCAGCTTCGAACCGCCCGCCGCGACGCTGAAGTAGGACTCGAAGATCCGGTCGAGGGTCTCGGCTGTCCATGCCCCGGCCGTTGTCGCGCATGGTCAGCTTCACGTAGCTGCCGGGGCCGAGGTCCGCCGGCACGGCCCGGTGCCAGCCGCTGACCTTCTCCTCGCCCAGGGAGACCTCGATGACGCCCTTCTCGGCCATCATGGCCTGCACCGAGTTGCTGCACAGGTTCATCAGCACCTGCTGGACCCCGGCCGGCGAGGCCAGCACCGGACCGCACGGGTGCAGGTCCTCGCGGATCTCCACCGTCGCCGGGCAGGATGTCCCGCAGCAGCTTGAGGGTATCGCCGACCAGGGGGCCCAGGTCGGTGGGTTTGCGGGCGCGGTCGGCCTGGCGGAAGAAATCGCTGATCTCGGTCACCAGTTCGCTGGCCATGGTGCCGGCCTTGATGACCTTGGCCAGCTCCTCCTGGGCCTCGGCGCCGGCCGGCAGGCTGTGGGCGGCCATGCGGGTGTGGCCCAGGATCACCGCCAGCATGTTGTTCAGGTTGTGGACGATGCTGCCGGCCAGGATGCCGACGGCTTCCATGCGCCGGGCCTGGGTCAGATGGTGTTCGAGACGCAGGTTCTCGCGGCGCAGGCGGTCCGTCTCCTCGGCGGCGCTCCGGGCGCCCGCACGCAGCCGCCACCAGGCGGCGGCGCCAGGGCGGCGGCCCGGCAAGGACGACCACGATGACGGTCAGCACCAGAGCCTGCATGTTCTCCCATCCCCCGGTTGCGCACCCGTCCGGATCCCCGCTAGGCGCCATACCCCTCATTATGACGCAATGGTGCGGCCGGCGCCAGCCCAACCGCGGGCCGGGAGGGCCGCCGGAACGCGGAACGGCCCGCCGCTGGGCGGGCCGTCCGGTCGGAATCGCGTCGGCTGACTAGCGATACAGCGCCTTCAGGCCGCCAAGGCTCACCCGATCGGTCGGGACCGTGCAGTTCACGATGGGGATGCCGTCGGCGAAGGCCTCCAGCTTGAAGTCGCTGAACGTGTAGTTCAGGATGCCCGTGGCGTTGTTGTAGCACTGCATCCAGGGCCACCAGGGCGGTGTCGTACCAGAAGTCGTCGAACATGACCTCGGTGCCGTCCAGGGCGTCGGCGTACCACTCGCCGTAGGCGCTGGGGGCCACGGTGACCTCCATGCCGTCCTGCACGGTGATCATGCAGCTTTCCCAGGCCTCGGCGTCGGTGGCCGCGCTCCAGATGTCCGCGGCGTTGACCACGTTGGGGGCCGGCACGGGCAGGGTGCCCATCTTCAGGACCGAGCCGTAGAGCCCGGCGGCCACGATGTCGACCTCCGACAGGCCGTAGTACTCGGCGTAGACGCCGCAGAGCTGCACGTCGTCGCCCGCCACCATGGGTGTGGCCCGGGGCGTAGACCCAGATGCCGCGCCAGGCGTCGTAGGGGGCCTCGGCGACGAAGAACCCGTTGGCGGTAACGCCCGTGACCACGCCGCGCGGGGTGACCAGGGTGCCTTCGGCGACGGCGCCGGTCTGGATGTCATAGATGGAGGTGCCCTGGGCGAGGGCCCCGGTGGCGGCGATGAGCAGCAGAATCGCAATCACAACGGTTTTCATGTGTTTCCCTCCGCTGATGATCGGGTACCCGTCCCGCCTCCGCAGGAGCGGAAAGTCTCCCGGGCGAGAACCAGACGCGGTCAGATCTCGAAATATCCGCACGATATTCATTCCCCGGCGACCGTATCATCGCCTGGCGCATGCGTCCAGCGAAAAAATGCCCGATGAAGGTCTTTTTGGCGCCGTTCCGGCATTTTTTGGAGTCTGCTGCACACCCGGGGCGTTTGGGCTGGTCCGACCCGGCGCCTGCTGGTATCCTGCCCCGGTGCCACGCGTCGCCACGGACCGCGCAGCCGAAAGGATCGGATATGGGTTACGAATACGTCGTTTGCGAAACCCGGGACGGGACGGCCGAGGTGACGGTCAACCGGCCGGACAAGCTCAACGCCCTGAACGCGCAGCTCATCGGCGAACTGGATGCCTGCATGGCGGAGCTGGCGGCCGATCCGCGGTGCGGGCGGTGGTCCTGACCGGCGCCGGGCCGAAGGCCTTCGTCGCCGGGGCGGACATCGGCGAACTGGCCGGCCTGACCGCGGCCCAGGGCCAGCGCCTGGCCGCCCGGGGGCAGGCCCTCATGGACCGGATCGAGGGCCTGGGCAAGCCGGTGATCGCCGCGGTCAACGGCTTCGCCCTGGGCGGCGGCCTGGAACTGGCCATGGCCTGCACGTTCCGCTACGCCGCCGACACGGCCCGCCTGGGGCTGCCGGAGACCGGGCTGGGCCTGATCCCCGGCTACGGCGGCACCCAGCGCCTGCCGCGCCTGGTGGGCCGGGGCCGCGCCCTGGAAATGATCCTCACCGGCGACATGGTCGACGCGCCGACCGCCCTGGCCCTGGGCCTGGTCAACCGGGTGGTGCCGGCGGCCGAGCTGCTGGAGGCGGCCCGCTCGACCGCCGCGAAGATGGCGGCCCGTTCACCCCTGGCCCTGCGCGCGGCCCTGCAGGCGGTGAACGGCGGGCTGGCCATCGACCAGGACGGCGGCTGCCGCCTGGAGGCCGCCCTCTTCGGCGTGTGCGGTGCCTCGGCCGACGCCCGCGAGGGCTGTGCCGCGTTCCTGGAAAAGCGCAAGCCGACGTTCCACGGGGAATGACGCGAACCCGCTGAAAACAAAGATCATCATCATCCTGCAATGCCCGCCGCGGCGCCGGAACCAGTTCTTGGGATCGGCGCCGTCGCTGACTATCTTTGCACCGTAAGCCAACCGCCCTGTCCTTTCTGCACGAGGGGATATTTCCATGACCGAGAACACCGCGACCGAAGTGCCCTTCCTGGAGGTCAACGGGGAGCTCTGCAAGGGGTGCCAGCTGTGCATCGGCGTGTGCCCCAAGCACGTGATCGCCATCAGCGACAAGCTCAACGCCTCCAGTTACCACCCGGCCTACTACACGGGGGCCGACTGCACCGGCTGCGGACTCTGCTTCTACGCGTGCCCCGAGCCCGGCGCCATCCGGGTCGTCAAGCCCTAGGAACCAGCCGACGGGAGAAGGTCCATGGCCAGACAATTCATGAAGGGGAACGATGCCATCATCGTCGGCGCCCTCGCGGCGGGCTGCCGGGCCTACTACGGCTACCCCATCACGCCCGCGAGCGAGATCGCCCACGCCGCCGCGCTGCACTTCCCGGCCCTGGGCGGCGTCTTCATCCAGGCCGAGAGCGAGGTCTCGGCCATCAACATGGTCTACGGCACCGCGGGCATGGGCATCCGCACCATGACGGCCTCGTCCAGCCCCGGCTTCAGCCTCAAGCAGGAGGGCCTCTCCTACTGCGCGGGCGCCGAGCTGCCCTGCGTCGTGGTCAACGTCGACCGCGGCGGCCCCGGGCCTGGGCAACATCGCCCCCGAGCAGGCCGACTACTTCCAGGTCACCAAGGGCGGCGGCCACGGCAACTACCGGCTGATCACCCTGGCGCCCAACGGCGCCCAGGAGATGTGCGACCTGACCATGAAGGCCTTCGACCTGGCCGACAAGTACCGCAACCCCGCCTGCATCCTGGCCGACGGCATCACCGGGCCAGATGATGGAGGTGGTGGAGATCCCCGAGGCCAGCCGGTGCCCTTCGACCACACGGACTGGGCCGTGGCCGGCACGCCCGAGACGCGCAAGAACCTGATCAGCTCGATCGTGCTGGAGCCCGACGAGCTGGAGCGCCACAACCTGAAGCTGGACGCCAAGTACAAGCGGATCGAGGCCGCCGAGGTCCTGTACGAGGAGTACCGGACCGAGGACGCGGAGCTGGTGGTCGTGGCCTACGGCGTGGTCAGCCGCATCGTCTACTCGACCGTGGACCAGGCGCGGGCCAAGGGCCTGAAGGTGGGGCTGCTGCGGCCCATCACCCTGTGGCCGTTCCCCACGGCGCCCCTGCGCGACCTGGCCGCGCGGGCCGAGCGCCTTCCTGGCGGTGGAGCTGTCCACCGGCCAGATGGTCGAGGACGTGCGGCTGGCGGTGGAGGGCCGGGCCCCGGTCCACTTCTACGGGCGCTGCGGCGGCATGGTGCCGGGCGGCGGCGAGCTGGTCGCCGAATACGAGAAGATCCTGGCCGGAGGTGAGCAGTCGTGAAGGTCTTCGAGAAGTCTCCCTCGTTCTACCAGGTCTTCGAGCGCAAGAGCGGGCCGGCCAAGGAGGCCACCCACTACTGCCCCGGCTGCGGCCACGGCAACATCCACAAGATGATCGCCGAGGCCCTGGACGACCTGGAACTGACCGAGCGCACGGTGTTCGTCTCGCCGGTGGGCTGCTCGGTGTTCGGCTACTACTACTTCGACTGCGGCAACACGCAGGCCGCCCACGGGCGCGCCCCGGCCGTGGCCACCGGGCGTCAAGCGGGCCAACCCCGACAGCATCGTCATCTCCTACCAGGGCGACGGCGACCTGGCGGCCATCGGCACGGCCGAGACCATCCACGCGGCCAACCGCGGCGAGAACATCTGCGTGTTCTTCGTCAACAACGCCATCTACGGCATGACCGGCGGCCAGATGGCGCCGACCACCATGATCGGGCAGCGCTCGACCACCACGCCCCTGGGGCGCAACGAGCTGCAGCACGGCAATCCCATCCGCGTGGCCGAGATGCTGGCCACGCTGCCGGCGCCCACCTACATCGAGCGCGTGGCCATGGGCGACAGCAAGCAGGTCATGAAGGCGCGCAAGGCCATCCGCAAGGCCCTGGAGATCCAGAAGGAGGGCAAGGGCTACAGCTTCGTGGAGATCCTCAGCGCCTGCCCCACCGGCTGGAAGATGGACCCGGTGACGGCCCGCGACTGGTTGATGGAGGACATGACCAAGGTCTTCCCCCTGGGCGTGTTCCGGGACGAGAGCGGCAACCGCGACGAGGGCGACTGGGACCGGCGCTTCGACGCCTTCGAGCCCGCCAAGGTCAACGCCTACCTGGACCGTCTCAAGAGCGCCGTGGGCGACACCGAGCCCATGGCCCTGCCGCGGGATCTGCACTGCAAGTTCGCGGGCTTCGGCGGCCAGGGCATCCTGACCCTGGGCCTGTTCCTCTCGCAGATCGGCATGCGGGCGGGCCACCAGGTCAGCTGGTTCCCCGCCTACGGCCCGGAGATGCGCGGCGGCACGGCCAACTGCTCCGTGAACATCTCGAGCGAGCGCATCGGCTCGCCGCTGGTGGACCATCCCAACGTGCTGGTGGTGATGAACCAGCCGTCGCTGGACGCCTTCGAGGCCTCGGTGCCCGACGGCGGCACCATCATCGTCGACACCACCATCGTCGAGGGCCGGCCGGACACGGAGCGGCTGAACGCCATCCTGATCCCGGCCAGCGCCATGGCCGACGCCGTGGGCACCCCCAAGGTGGCCAACGTGGTGGTGCTGGGCGCCCTGGTGGCGGCCACCGACGCGTTCCCGCCCGAGTTCTGCGAGTCCACGCTGCGCGCGGTCATCAAGAAGCAGAGCCTGGTGGACATGAACATGGAGGCGTTCCGCAAGGGCTACGACTTCGTCAAGAACGGGGGCTGACCGCGGCCGCCGACGATCCGGAACCATCCGGACCATCCGGAACCGTCCGGACCGGAGACCAGGGCCGGCCCCGGCGCTCGCGGCGCGGGGGCCGGCCGTTTTCTCGAACCGCAGGAGGGTGCGGGATGATCATCGGGATCCCCAGGGCCAGGGCCCAGGACGAGCGGCGGGTCGCCCTGCCGCCGCGGGGTGTGCGCAGCCTGACCGAGCGCGGGCTGGACATCCTGGTGGAGCGGGGGGCGGGCCTCGGGCGCCGGCTTCGCCGACGACCAGTACGAGGGCGCCGGGGCGCGCATCGTCCACGGCGCCGACGAGCTGTGGGGCCGCGCCGGCCTGGTGGTCCACGTGGGCCCGATCGCCCCCGAGGAATACGAGCTGGTGGGCGAGGAGCAGGTGATCATGGCCAGCCTGCACCTGGCGGTGGCGGACCCGGAGCTGGTCCGCGTGCTGCAGGAGCGCCACTGCACCGCCGTCGACTTCGCCATGATCCAGGACGACAACGGCAACCTGCCGGTGCTGCGGCCCCTGTCCCAGATCGCCGGGCGCATGGTGCCGCAGATCGCCGCCCGGTACCTGCAGACCGACCACGGCGGCCTGGGCATCCTGCTGGGAGGCGTGCCCGGCGTGGCGCCGGCCGAGGTGGTCGTCATCGGCGCCGGCACCGTGGGCCGCAACGCCGTCCGCGCCTGCGTGGGCGCCGGGGCGCGGGTGACCCTGCTGGACGCGGACTTCGACCGCATCTCGGAGATCGACTGGACCTTCCCCGGGCAGGTCACCACCTTCGTGGCCACCGAAGCCACCCTGCGCAAGGCCCTGGCCTACGCCGACGTGGTGGTGGGCGCGGTGCAGGTGCCGGGCCTGCGCACGCCGCACCTGGTGACCAAGGAGATGATCGGCCTGCTGCGCCGGCGCAGCCTGGTCATCGACATCTCCGTCGACCAGGGGGGATGCTTCGAGACCAGCCGCCCCACCCGACTCTCGGACCCCACCTACGTGGTGGACGGCATCACCCACTACTGCGTGCCCAACCTGCCCAGCCTCGTGGCGCGGTCGGCCACCTACGCCCTGGCCAACGCGCTGCTGCCCCACGTGTCGGCCCTGGCCACCCGCGGGGTCGCCGGCGCCCTGGAGGCGGACCGGGCCCTGGCGCGGGGCGTGAACCTGCGCAATGGACGGCTGGTCCAGGCGGGCCTGACGGCGGTGCGCGAGTCGGACAGCGAGGGGGAATTCGAGTGAGCTGGATGCAGACCTACCGCGAGCGGCTGCGCACGGCCGACGAGGCGGTGCGGCTGGTGGACAGTCGGCCACAAGGTGTACCTGGGCAGCGGCTGCGCCACGCCCCACGGGCTGGTCCAGGCCCTGGTGGACCGGGCGCCCGAGCTGACGGACGTGGAGCTGATCCACCACATCACCTTCGGCGACGTGCCTTACCTGGCGCCGGACATGGCCGGCCACTTCCGCTGCAACGACTGCTTCGTGGCGCCCAACACGCGCGAGGCCGTCAACGAAGGTCGGGCCGACTACGTGCCGGTGCACCTGCACGAGATGCCGCGCCTCTTCCGGCGCGGGGTCATCCCCCTGGACTGCGCCCTGGTGGTGGTCAGCCCCCCGGACGAGCACGGGTTCTGCAGCTTCGGCATCGAGGTGGGGGTGACCAAGCCGGCGGCCCTGTCGGCGCAACGCATCGTCGCCGAGGTCAACCGCCGCATGCCCCGCACCCTGGGCGACAGCTTCATCCACGTCGCGAAGATCGACGCCTTCGTGGAGACGGACAGGGATCTGGACGAGTTCATGCCGCCGCCGCCGACGCCGGTGGTGGAGGCCATCGGCCGCAACGTGGCCGGGCTGATCGAGGACGGGGCCTGCCTGCAGCTGGGCCTGGGGGCCATCTCCAACACGGTGCTGGGCTTCCTGGGCGATCGCCGCGATCTGGGCGTGCACACGGAGATGTTCACCGAGGCCCTGCCGGGCCTGGTCTCCCGGGGCGTGGTCAACGGCGAGCGCAAGACCTTCCACCCGGGCAAGGTGGTGGCCGGGTTCGTCATGGGCACGCGCGAGACCTACGACTTCGCCCACGACAACGCCCTGATCGAGTTCCACCCCACCGACTACGTGAACCACCCGGTGAACATCGCCCGCAACGACAACATGGTGGCGGTCAACTCGGCCATCCAGGTGGATCTCACCGGGCAGGTGTGCTCCGACTCCATCGGCCAGCGCATCCACAGCGGCTTCGGCGGCCAGGCCGACTTCATCCGGGGCGCCGCCCTCAGCAAGGGCGGACTGCCGGTCATCGCCCTGCCCTCGACCACCGACGACGGGCGCATCAGCCGCATCGTACCCCTGCTGGACTACGGCGCCGGCGTGGTGCTGACCCGCGCCGACGTGCACGTGGTGGTGACCGAGTACGGCGCCGCCTGGATGCTGGGCCGCAACGTGCGTCAGCGGGCCGAGGCCCTGATCGCCATCGCCCACCCCGACCACCGGGAGTCGCTGCTGGCGGCCGCCCGGGAGCGGGGACTGTACGGCCGGCTCTTTCCGGGCGGTCTGCCGGACTGACGCCGGAACGGGGCGCGGGGACTCCGGGGGCGCCACCGGCGGTTGACACTTCGTCAATTCGTTGACATTTTGTCGGGCGCCAGCCCACCCCCTCGAACCAGGAGCGCCGCCCATGCCCGAGACCCACCCCGAAGCCGCCGCCTCCCCGCCCGAGGCCGGCGCGACCGTCCTGGTGGTGGACGACGAGCCCGAACTGTGCCGGGCCCTGAGCAAGCTGCTGGGCCGCAACGGGTTCGAGGTCCTGACGGCCGGCAACGGCGAGGAGGCGCTCGAGCTCCTGCGGCGCCACGAGGTGGACCTCGTCCTGTCCGACCTGCAGATGCCCCGCATGGGGGGCGTCGAACTGCTGAAGGCGGGGCGGGTCATCTCGCCGGACACCGAGTTCGTCATCATCACCGGCCACGGCACCATCGAGGTGGCCGTGGACGCCATGAAGCGCGGGGCCTACGACTTCGTGGAGAAGCCCTTCTCCACCGCCACCACCCTGAAGGTGGTGCGCAAGGCCCTGGAGAAGCAGGCCCTCCGGGCGGAGAACCGTCAGCTCCGCCGCCGCCTGCGGGAGATCCAGGGCAGCAGCGACATCATCGGCAACAGCAACGTCATGCGGCAGACGGTGGAGACGGCGCGCCAGGTGGCCGACAGCTCGGCCACGGTGCTGCTGACCGGCGAGAGCGGCACCGGCAAGGAGGTCTTCGCCAGCGCCATCCACGCCTGGAGCGACCGGGCCGACCGGGCCATGGTGCGGCTCAGCTGCGCCGCCCTGCCGGAGACCCTCCTGGAGGCCGAGCTCTTCGGCTACGAGAAGGGCGCCTTCACCGGGGCGGTGGCGCGGCGCAAGGGGCGCTTCGAGGCGGCCCACCGGGGCACGCTCTTCCTGGACGAGGTGGGGGAGATGTCCCAGACCACCCAGGTCAAGCTGCTGCGGGTGCTGCAGGAGAACGTCATCGAGCGGCTGGGGGGCAACGAGCCCATCCCCGTGGACGCGCGCATCATCGCCGCCACCAACGCCGACCTGGGAGCCATGGTCGCCGAGGGACGCTTCCGGGAGGACCTGTTCTACCGCCTGAACGTGATCAACCTGGAGCTGCCGGCCCTGCGCCACCGCGGCGAGGACGTGATCCTGCTGGCGGACTACTTCCTGCAGAAGTACAACCTCAAGAACAACAAGAACCTGGAAGGGTTCACGCCCGAGGCCCTGGAGGTGCTCCTGCGCTACTCCTGGCCCGGCAACGTGCGCGAGCTGGAGAACGCCCTGGAGCGCGCCGTGGTCCTGAGCAAGGACCGCCTGGTGGCGTGTCCGCCCTGCCCCAGTCGGTGGTGGCGGGCCGGCCGCGCACCGATGCGGTGACCATCCCCGTGGGCACCACCCTGCGGGACGCGGAGATGCGCTGATCGAGGCCACCCTCGAGAGCAGCGGGGGCGACAAGGAGACGGCCGCCAACATCCTGGGGATCGCGGCGCGGACCATCTACCGCAAGCTCCAGTAGGGGCGGCACCGGCGTTCCTTGCCCCGCCGTGGGCAGGGGGCTATATTGCGGGGCGCCGGCCCCCGGGGGCCGGACGCCCGAGCAGGCCCGTGCGCCTGCTCGCCTTGTCATGCCCGGCGGGGCGGACCCGCCGGCGGCCGCACGCGTGGCGGACGCGAGAGTGGCGGAACTGGCAGACGCGCTGGATTTAGGTTCCAGTGCCTTCGGGCGTGGGGGTTCGAGTCCCCCCTCTCGCACCACCACCCCTGTTCCGCGGCCGGCGAGGCGCCCGGCCGCATGCCCAGCGAGGAAGCGAAGCCATGGCCGAGAACCAGCAGACTCCCGAGTCCCAGCAGACTCCCGAGACCCCGAAGCCGATCCGGACCGTCGTCGAGTCCCCCGAGGCCTGCCAGCGGGTCGTCAAGGCGGAGATCGACCGCGAGGTCTACGACGGCGAGTACGCCGCCCGCCTGAAGAAGGCCGCACGCAATCACGTCAAGCCCGGCTTCCGCAAGGGCAAGACGCCCCGGGCGGTGGTGGAGAAGGAGCTGGGCGGCGCCCTCCACTACGAGGTGGTCGACGCCCTGATCCAGAAGGCCTGGATCACGGCCCTGATCGAGCACAAGCTGCACCCGCTGACCGACCCGGAGCCCCGGGGCGGCGAGAACCTGGGCCACGGCGACGCCGGGCCCCTGAAGATCGACCTGGCGGTGGAGGTGCGGCCGGAGGTGGAGGCCCGCGACTACGAGGGGCTCCCGGTCAAGCGCCGGGCCGTCGTGGTCCCCGACAGCGAGGTGGACGCGGTGGTGGAGCGCCTGCGGGAGCAGCGGGCGGCCTGGGAGGCCGCCGGCCGCCCCGCCGCCGACGGCGACCGGCTGACCCTGGACCTGGTGCCGGGCGCGGGGGCGGACGAGGCCGATGCCGGCCGGGTCATCGCCGACCAGCAGTTCGTCCTGGGCGAGGAGAGCAACATGCCCGCCTTCAACGAGACGCTGGCCGGCGTCCAGCCCGACGACGAGCGCGACGTGCCCGTCGTCTACCCGGAGGACCACCCCAACGAGAAGCTGCGGGGCCGCACCATCACCTTCGGCTGCAAGGTCAAGGCGGTGGAGACGCGGGTCCTGCCCGAGGCCGACGACGCCTTCGCCGCGGCCCTGGACGAGGGCAAGACCCTGCTGGAACTGCGGGCGGCCATCCGCGCCGACCTGGAGAAGGAGGCCGAGCGCCGGGTCGCGGCCGAGCTGGACGAGCAACTGCTGCGGGAACTCGTGGCCCGCCACGACGTTCCCCTGCCGCCCTCGATGGTGGAGCGGTACCTGGACTCGGGCGTGGAGGAGATGCACCGGCGCAACGCCCGTTACGGCCACCAGTCCACCGCCGAGGAGGACGCCCGGTACCGGGAGGCCGGCCGGTCCCACGCCGAGAAGGCCCTGCAGGGCATGCTCATCCTGGAGGCGATCCGCCGCCAGGAGGAGATCAAGGTGGAACCGGCCGAGGTCGATGAAAGGATCGAGACCATCGCCCGGGAGAACGGTTTCCCCGTTGACGACTACCGGAAGTTCGTCGAGAGTGGCGACGGGACCGAGAAGGAGCAGATCGCCTACGATCTGCTGGAGCGTCGGACCTACGATTTCCTGCTCTCGCGGGCCGGCCGATCACCGACGTGCCCGCGGACACGGAAGTCCTCGAAGCCGGATAAGGAGTGACCCATGCTGGTACCGGTCGTCGTCGACCAGACGAGCCACGGCGAACGCGCCTACGACATCTACTCGCGGCTGCTCAAGGACCGCATCGTGTTCCTGGGCTGGCCGGTGGACGACAACGTCGCCAACCTGGTCATCGCCCAGCTGCTGTTCCTGCAGGCGGAGGACCCGGAACGGGACATCTACCTGTACGTCAACAGCCCGGGCGGCAGCGTGACCGCCGGTCTGGCCATCTACGACACCATGCAGTACATTACCAATGATGTGGTTACGATCTGCATGGGCCAGGCGGCCAGCATGGGCGCGGTCCTGCTGGCGGCCGGGGCCGACGGCAAGCGCTCGGCCCTGAAGAACTCGCGGGTCATGATCCACCAGCCCCTGGGCGGCAGCCAGGGCCAGGCGGCGATGATCGAGATCTACACCAAGGAGATCCTCGGCATCCGCGACCGCCTGTACGAGATCCTGGCCCGCCACACCGGGCAGCCGGTGGAGAAGATCGCCAAGGACAGCGACCGCGACTTCTTCATGTCGGCGGACGAGGCCAAGGCCTACGGCCTGGTGGACAAGGTGATCGAGAGCCGGACCGAGCTGGAGCCGGAGCCCAAGCAGAAGTAGCGCCGCGGGGGGCCGCCCCCCGCACGCGGAGGAGCCATGAAGCGCCGCCAGAACGGCAGCCCGCAGATGATCAAGTGCTCGTTCTGCGCCCGCGGGCAGGACGAGGTGGCGAAGCTCGTCGCCGGGCCGTCCAGCGTCTACATCTGCAGCGAGTGCATCAAGCTCTGCAACGACATCCTCGAGGGCGAGCTGCTGGACGAGACCGCCCTGGCCCCGCCGCGGTTCCCCAAGCCGCAGGAGATCCGCGACTACCTGAACGAGTACGTCATCGGCCAGGAGGAGGCCAAGATCAGCCTGGCCGTGGCGGTGTACAACCACTACAAGCGGATCCACCAGAAGAAGACCAGCGACGGCGTCGAGATCGACAAGAGCAACATCCTGCTGCTGGGCAACACCGGCACCGGCAAGACGCTGCTGGCCCAGACCCTGGCCCGCTACCTGAACGTGCCCTTCGCCATCGCCGACGCCACCGCCCTGACCGAGGCCGGCTACGTGGGCGAGGACGTGGAGAACATCCTGGTGCGCCTGCTGCAGGCCGCGGACTACAACATCCCGGCGGCGGAGCAGGGCATCGTCTACGTGGACGAGATCGACAAGATCGGGCGCAAGAGCGGCAACCCCTCCATCACCCGCGACGTGTCGGGCGAAGGGCGTGCAGCAGGCGCTGCTGAAGATCCTCGAAGGCACCGTGGCCAACGTGCCGCCCCAGGGGGGGCGCAAGCATCCGCAGCAGAAGTACCTCGAGGTCAACACCCGCAACATCCTGTTCATCTGCGGCGGTGCCTTCCAGGGGCTGGAAAAGATCGTCGAGCGGCGCGTGGGCAAGAACATGCTCGGTTTCGCCCGCGAGGACGAGTTCACCTCGGCCCGCGTCGAGCGCGAGGAATTCCTCTCCCTGGTCGAGCCGCAGGACCTCATGCAGTTCGGCCTGATCCCCGAACTGATCGGCCGCCTGCCGGTGGTCACCTGGATGCACGAGCTGGACAAGGACGCCATGGTTCGCATCCTGACCGAGCCCCGCAACGCCCTGACCAAGCAGTACCAGAAGCTGCTGGACATGGAGGACGTGGAGCTGGTCTTCGAACCGGACGCCATCGAGGCGATCGCCGACCTGGCGATCAAGCGCAAGACCGGTGCCCGCGGGTCTGCGTTCCATCCTCGAGAACATCATGCGCGACACCATGTTCGAGATTCCTTCCCAGGAGGACGTCCGGCAGGTTATCATCACCAGGGACGCGGTGGACAAGCATGCCGACCCCGACATCGTGATGGGTGACCCGCCGATCGACATCAAGGAAGCCTGACCCCCGGACACCCGGACCGCGGAACGCGACGTGCGCCGGCCGGCGAACCGCCCCGCGGCGGCGGTCCGTCGGCCCGCGTTTGTCGCGCCGCCGCGGCGGCGCCGGACCGAGGAGCGACATGAAATCATCCTACACCGTCACCGCCCCCGACGGCGCCCCCGTGGCACTGGCGCGCCGCCTGCCCCTGCTGCCCCTGCGCGACGTGGTCGTGTTCCCGTCCATGGTCACCCCCCTGCTGGTGGGGCGGCCGGCGTCGGTCGCGGCCGTCGAGGCGGCCATGGACCGGGACAAGCTGCTGTGCGTCATCGCCCAGCGCTCGCCCGAGACCGAAGAGCCCGGGCCCGACGACCTGTTCGACGTGGGCACCGTGATCCGCGTGCTGCAGATCATCCGCACCCCCGACGAGACCCTGAAGATCCTGGTGGAGGGCGTGGCCCGGGTCCACGTGGACGAAGTCGGCCGAGGGCGGGCCGTTCCTGGAGGTGGACCAGCACCCCATGGCCGAGGAGGGGGCCGAGGGCAACGAGGCCGAAGCCGTGAGCCGTTCCATCAAGGAGCGCTTCAAGGAGTACGTGCGCCTCAACAAGCGGCTGCCGGACGAGGTGCTGCTGTCGGTCCTGAACCTGGACGACATCGGGCGCATGACCGACTCCATCAGCGCCTACATCCTGGGCAAGGTGCCCCTGAAGCAGGAGCTGCTGGAGGAACCCAGCCTGCGCCAACCGGCTGGCGCGCATCAACCAGATCCTGGCCAACGAGCTGGACATCCTGGAGGTCGAGGCGCGCATCGACTCCGAGGTGCAGAGCCAGGTCCAGCGCAACCAGCGCGAGTTCTACCTCAACGAGCAGCTGCGGGCCATCCGCAAGGAGCTGGGCTACACCGCCGACGAGGACTCGGAGATCGAGGAGTACGCCCAGCGGGTGGAGGACAGCGACCTGAGCGCCGAGGCCCTGGAGGTGGCCCGCCGCGAGGTGGCGCGGCTGGACCGCATGTCGCCCATGAGCCCCGAGGCCACGGTGGTCCGCAACTACCTGGACACCCTGCTGGCCCTGCCCTGGAAGAAGAAGTCCCGCGACCGCATCGACACCGCCAAGGTCAAGGCCCAGCTCGACGCCGACCACTTCGGCCTGGAGAAGGTCAAGGAACGCATCGTCGAGTTCCTGGCGGTCTACAAGCTGACCCACACCATGCAGGGCACCATCCTCTGCCTGGTGGGCCCGCCCGGCGTCGGCAAGACCAGCCTGGGCCGCAGCATCGCCGAGGCCATGAACCGCAAGTTCGTGCGCATCAGCCTGGGCGGCGTGCGGGACGAGGCGGAGATCCGCGGCCACCGGCGCACCTACATCGGGTCGAAGCCCGGGCGCATCATCGAGTCCCTGCGCAAGGCGGGCACCCGCAACCCGGTGTTCCTGCTGGACGAGATCGACAAGATGGGCGCGGACTTCCGGGGCGACCCGGCCAGCGCCCTGCTGGAGGTGCTGGACCCGGAGCAGAACTCGACCTTCAGCGACCACTACCTGGAGGTGGAGTTCGACCTCTCCCACGTGATGTTCATCACCACGGCCAACAGCCTGCACACCATCCCGGCGGCCCTGGAGGACCGCATGGAGATCATCCGGCTGCCGGGCTACCTGGAGCACGAGAAGCTGACCATCGCCGAGCGCTTCCTGGCGCCGCGCCAGATGAAGCGCAACGGCGTGGCCGGCTGGAAGGGCGGCTTCCGCCGCGCGGCCTTCCAGGCCATCATCGACGGCTACACCCGCGAGGCGGGGGTGCGCGGCCTGGAGCGGGAGATCGCCGGCATCTGCCGCAAGGTGGCCAAGATCAAGGCCGAGAGCGGCAAGTTCCCCGGCCCGGTGACCGCCAAGGCGGTGGCCCGCTACCTGGGCATCCCCAAGTTCCGCCGCCAGCAGGTGGACCGCGAGCCGGAGATCGGCGTGGTCATCGGCCTGGCCTGGACCATGGCCGGCGGCGAGATCCTGGAGATCGAGGTGGCCTCGGTGCCCGGGCAGGGCAAGATCACCATCACGGGCAACCTCAAGGACGTGATGAAGGAGTCGGCGGAGACGGCCCTCAGCTACGCCCGCGGGCTGCTGCCGCGAGACGTCGGGCAAATGGTTCAAGGACAACCAGATCCACATCCACGTGCCCGAGGGCGGCATCCCCAAGGACGGCCCCAGCGCGGGCACCGCCATGGCCACGGCCATCGTCTCGCTGCTGCGGGGCGTGCCCGGTGCGCAAGGACGTGGCCATGACCGGCGAGGTGACCCTGCGGGGCAAGGTGCTGCCCATCGGCGGGCTGCCCGAGAAGGCGGTCGCGGCGGTGCGCGCGGGCTCGAAGCACCTGATCATTCCCCGGGACAACGAGAAGGACTTCCGGGAGCTGTCCCCGGTGATCCGCCGCCAGCTGACGGTGCACCTGGTGGACACCATGGACGAGGTGCTGGCCCTGGCCCTGTGCGACGGTGCCGGGCCGCCCGGCGCGGCGCGGCGGCAGCCGGGTCCGCGGCGCGGCCGCGGCGCCCGGCGCCGGCAGGCCTGACCGTGGACGTCCACTACGTCACCGGCGCGCCGAACCTGGCAGGGACGACCCGAGACGGTGCTGCCGGAGTTCGCCTTCATCGGGCGCAGCAACTGCGGCAAGTCGTCCCTGATCAATCACTTCCTGGGCCGCCAGGACCTGGCCCGCACCAGCGGCACCCCGGGCAAGACGCGGCTGCTGAACTACTACGCGGTGGACGGGCGCTACTACGTGGTGGACCTGCCGGGCTACGGCTACGCCAAGGTGGCCAAGACCCAGCGCGCGGCCTGGCGGGGGCTGTTCCAGGCCTACCTGGGGGCCCAGGACCGGCCGCTGGCGGTCTTCCACCTGCTGGACGCCCGCATCCGACCCACGGCCGACGACCGCGAGGTGTGCCGGCTGGATCCGGGAATCGGGGCACCCCTGGGCCCTGGCGGTGACCAAGATCGACAAGGTGGGCACCAACGCGCGCCCCGCCCGCTACCGGGAGATCATCGCCGCGCTGGCGGCTCCGGGCCGGACACGCCCTTCTTTCCCACGTCGGCGCGCCTGGGACGGGGCGCCGACGGCAGATGCACGGCCTGGGTCGAGGCCCTGCTGGACGCCGCCGGGCGGCGGAATTGACCCCGGCCCGGCGGGCGGAGGTATAATGGGATGCCGGCCCGGAGCAAGTGTCTGGCCGGCAGGATCTTGTCAACACGGCGATCCGTGGAGGACCGCCCAGGGTGGAACGCATGCTTCGTGCGAGCCTGCAGCGGCGTGGCGTGACGGTCGTCCTCGCGACGGTCGTCGGCGTGCTGTTGTGGGCCGCGGGCGTGCGCGCCACCGAGACGGACATGAACCGGCTGCCGGTGACCTCGCCGTTCCTGTGCCTGGCCTGCCACACGGACAACGCGCCCAGCGGCAATGCGCCCCTGAACCCCTTCGGGGACGACTACCTGGACAACGGCCGCCGCTGGGACTCGGACCTGGCGCAGCTGGACTCGGACGGGGACGGCTGCCAGAACGGCGCGGAGATCGGCGACGTGGACGGCAACGGGCAGGCCGACGGCAACGTCACCGAACAGGCGGGCAACCCCGGCGTGGCGGACGACTGCGGCTCGGGACACCTCGTGGACGAGCAGACCTGGGGCGCCCTCAAGGCGATGTTTGACGGGCGCTGATCCGGGGGCCATCCTTGACGGAAGCACCCCGGAGTCCCCGGGGCGCTTTTTCGTTTTTCGCGGGACGGCGACCAGGGCCGTCCGGCGACGGGGAGACCATCGTGGACAATCGCGTGATCATCGGCGGCCAGTGGGGCGACGAGGGCAAGGGCAAGATCGTCGACGCCCTGAGCGAGGGCGTGGACTGGGTGCTGCGCTACCAGGGCGGGGCCAACGCCGGCCACACCATCCACGCCGGCGGCAAGAAGCACGTGCTGCACCTGGTCCCCTCGGGCGCCCTGCACGAGGGCGTGCGCTGCCTGCTGGGCGGCGGCATGGTCATCGACCCCTGGGCCCTGCGCGACGAGATCATGGCCCTGGAGGAGGAGGGGCTGTCGGTCCGCGACCGCCTGTTCGTGGCCGCCACCGCCCACCTGGTGATGCCCTACCACCGGCGCATGGACGAGCTGAGCGAGATCCGCCTCAAGCGCAAGAGCATCGGCACCACCGGCCGCGGCATCGGCCCGGCCTACCTGGACAAGATCCAGCGCACGGGCCTGCGCATGGGCGACCTGAAGCTGCCGGCGGACAACCTGGAGCGCAAGGCCATCGAGAAGATCCTCTCGGCCAACGAGCTGCTGAGCGACTTCTACCAGGCCGAGCCCCTGCCCGCGCGGATCATCGCCGAGGAGCTGGTGGTGCTGGCCCGCTTCCTGGCGCCCCTGGTGGTCAACCCCTACGCGGCGCTGGCGCGGCGTGCGCGCGGGCACCGAGTCGGCCCTGTTCGAGGGGGCCCAGGGCACGATGCTGGACATCGACCACGGCACCTTCCCCTACGTGACCAGCAGCAACAGCACCATCGGCGGCGCCCTGACCGGCACCGGCCTGCCGCCGCGGTCGCTGGGCGAGATCAACGGCATCTTCAAGGCCTACTGCACGCGGGTGGGCAACGGGCCCTTCCCCACCGAGCTGCTGGGCGAGCTGGGCGACGCCCTGCGCGAGGCCGGCGGCGAGTACGGGGCCACCACCGGCCGCGCCCGCCGCTGCGGCTGGTTCGACCTGGTGGCCGGCCGCTACGCCGCCGACATCAACGGCATGACCGGCGTGATCATCACCAAGCTGGACGTGCTGGACCGGCAGCCGACGATCCGCGTGGCCACGGCCTACGAGACCGACGACGGCCGGCTGGAGACGCTATCCCACCTTCGGCGAGGTGCTGGCCCGCTGCCGGCCCGTCTACCGGGACTTCCCCGGCTGGGAAAAGCCCACCGGCGAGTGCCGCCGCCTGACCGACCTGCCGGCCGCCGCGCGCAAGTACCTGGAGTTCCTGGAGGAGCGAGCTGGGGACGCTGATCGTCGGCGTGAGCGTGGGCACGCGATCGCGAGCAGATGATCTGGACCGACACCGGCGTGACCACCTGACCGGATGGCCGGACCGTGTCTTGACACCCCGCGCGCGTCGGGGCCCATATTGCGGGTCCGCACGACGCTTCCGCACGCATCGGGGTGGGCCGCTAGCTCATCAGGTAGAGCATCTCCCTTTTAAGGAGAGGGTGGCTGGTTCGAGTCCAGCGCGGCCTACCACCGACATCCCCCGTGGCGCCCTCCGCCACCGCCGCTACGGCTCGGCGCCGTGCCCCTCGGCCGCCCGGGGCGGCGGGCAGACCAGGATGAACCGCCACGGTCCGCCGTCGTCCGCCCGCACCCGGGCGTAGTCGATGGCCTCCACCGGCGCCTCCAGCCCCTCGACGGCCACCCGGACCACCAGGTCGCCGTGCAGGGCCAGGGATCGCTCCAGGTCGCGGATCAGTTCGGATGCTTTCAAGCATGACCTCCGGCGACGGAGCACCAGACGGCTGGGGCCGGTCGCATCCATTCGGGTCGGGTCCGAGCCTGGTCGTTGCGGGATTTCGCCAAGCGGGGTGGGGCATCACGGAACACAGCATAGATTCGTCGTGCGCCGGCGGCAAGCCGCGACGGCGGAGGACAAAACGGAGCGCCGGGCCCCAAGGGGCCCGGCGCTCCTCGCCTGCGCCGCCGCGGCGGCCGTCGCGGCCTAGCTCTGCTCGCCGTACTTCTGGGTCCAGAGCTTGTCGAACTCGTCCACGGTCTTGGCGAACAGGTCCATGGCCGCCTGGATGGGCGCGGGCGTCTCCAGATCGACGCCGGCGTTGCGCAGGATGTCCAGCGGGGGCGCCGAGCTGCCGGCCTTCAGCATGTTGTCGATGTAGCGCTGGGCCGCCTTGGGGCCCTGGTGCTCGATCTCGTCGGCGATGGCCAGGCCGCTGGTCAGGCCGGTGGCGTAGGTGAACACGTAGAAGTTGTAGTAGAAGTGGGGGATGAACATCCACTCGCAGGCGTCGTCCTTGCCGAGCGCGAAGTCCGGTCCGTAGTACTCCTTGATCATGTCGGCGTACAGGCCGTTCAGGTACTCGGCGGTCAGGGGGTTGCCCTGCTCGGCGTGCTCGTGGAAGCGCAGCTCGAAGTCGGCGAACAGCGTCTGCCGGAAGATGGTCAGGCGGATGCTCTCCAGCCGCTGGTTCAGCAGCATGCAGCTTCATGTCCACGTCGTTCTTGTACTTGTCCAGCAGGTAGTTGGTCAGCAGCGCCTCGTTGCAGGTCGACGCGATCTCCGCCAGGAACGTGGTGTAGCTGGCGTAGACGGGCGGCTGGTTGCGGCTGGAGTAACACCGAGTGCATGGCGTGGCCCATCTCGTGGGCCGGTGGTCGAGACGGCGTCCAGGCTGTTGTCGAAGTTCTGCAGCACGTACGGATGGATGTCGCGGGCCAGCGACGCCGTTGCTGTAGGCGCCGCTGCGCTTGTCCTCGTTGGGGTAGACGTCGATCCAGCCGTTGGCCGGGATCCATGCCCTGCTTCGAGGATGGACGACGTACTCCTTGCCCAGGGGCTGCGAGGGCCGTCGGCGATCATGGCCTGCGGCCCTGCGTCGTAGGTGTACTCGGGCTCCACGCCCTCGATCATGGCGATTGTAGAGGTTGGGGAAGGTCAGCGGGCCGTCGACGCCCATGACCTTGCGCCGCAGCTCCACGTACTTGTGCATGGTCCTGGGCAGGTTGGCGCGCACGGTGTCGATCAGCATCCGGTAGGCGTCGGGGCTGATGTTGTCGGGCGAGAGGGCGGCCTCCAGGCAGGAGTCGTAGCCGCGGGCGTCGCGGGTCATGATGTGGTTCTTGACCACGCCGTCCAGCAGCACGGCGAAGGTGTTCTCGTACTTGCGCAGGGTGCCGAAGAAGGCGTCGGCGGCCTGCTTGCGCACCAGGTAGTTGTCGTTGGAGCGCAGGGCGGAGAAACCGCTGAGGGTCACCGGCACCGGCTCGCCCTTGGGGCCGATGATGGTCGGGAACTCGATGTCCACGCCCAGCAGCGCCTCGTGGGCGTCGCCGGCGGTGGAGCGCATGTTGCCCGTCAGGGCCATCAGGCGCTCCTCGGGGCTGGACAGGGTGTGGGCCTGCTGCCGCCACAGCTCGCTGAAGTAGTAGTTGTACTTCGCCAGCTCGGGCTCCTCGCTCATGAAGTTCTTGATGACCTGCGGGATCGATCTCCAGCAGCTCGGGCTCGATCCAGCTGGTGGCCTCGCCGAAGGCGGGGAACATGGCCTGGACGCGGCCCTGCATGGTGCGGGCCTCGTTGTTGCCCTGGTCCACGTCGTACAGGGTCTGGGCGTACATGTAGACCTTGTACAGCCGGTGCAGGGTGGCGTTGGCCGCGTCCTCGCGTCCAGCAGGGTGGCGGCGGACTCGCCCAGGTGGCCCTTGAACTCGTTCAGCTTGGGGATGTCGGCGGAGACGGCGGCCAGCTCGGTCTCCCAGGCCGCCTTGTCCGGGAAGATGTCCGTCGAGTGCCAGCGGTAGTCCTGGGGCACGTCGGCGCGCGGGGCGCTGGGATCGGGGACGTAGGCGTCGGCGGCGTTGGCTGCCGCCGCGGTCGCGGCGAGCGGCGACGACGCGACGGCGCCTGCGAGCAGCCACTGGCGAAGACCCTGGTATCTCAAGTCGAGACCTCCTGATGATGGCGGGGACGCACGTCAGCCCGGTTCGCCGGGGAACCGGGCCGGTCGGGGGGAAGGCCGGGGCCGCGCCGGGCGCGGCCCTCGGCCGAGAAACCGCAGCGGAGCGGCCCGCTACGGGAAAGCCAGGACGATGGGCACGGACGTGAAGGTGTCCGTGTCCGGATCGTAGCTGCAGCGCAGGATCATGTCGTCCATGTAGCCGGTGACGTAGAACTCGGACGGCGAGACGCCCCAGATGCTCGACCAGGGTGTCCAGCTGGTCGTACAGGGTCCGCAGCTCGCCGGGGGCCGAACGGTACGACGATGCGGCCCAGGTCGGTGACCATGTAGAGGTCGCCGTTGGCGGCCAGCCACATGTCGCGGATGCCCGTGTTGCGGTCCAGGGTGATCTTGGTGGAGAACTGGCTCCAGATCAGGCGGCCCGGATTGTTCACGTCCTCCACCAGCTGGAAGAGCCAGCCTTCGGAGGTGCCCATGAAATTGTTGGCCAGGTTGGCGTCGTCGGAGGTGGTGCAGTACACCCACTCGGACTCGGCCAGCTGGTCGCCGCGTCGCGGCCGCAGCTCCCACGCGAACGCGGGCAGCCCCGTCGGCGGCGCGTCCTTGGCCAGGAACATGCCGTCGGTGTTCTTGCGGCCCAGGTCGGTTTCCTTCCAGTCCTTCAGACGGTAGGCGCCGCCGATGCCGTAGTAGTTGACCGTCAGCAGCGAGGCGATGTCCGTGCGCAGGTCCAGGGTGTCGCTGGGGGCGAAACCGGCCTGGGCGTTGCGGATCACCGCGGCGGTGGCCACACCCTCCCAGCTACTGCCGACGAGCTTGCGCAGGGCGCCGTGGTTGCCCACGGCGTAGATGTCGCCCTGGAAGTTGCCCACGTCGTAGAGGTCCTGGTCGGTCCCGCTCTCCATGCGCGCCCAGCCGCCGCCGGTGTTGCGCATGATCAGGCCGCCGGCACCGCACAGGTACAGGGTCCCGTCGTTCGGGCTCCAGATGGTGGTCACGGCCTGCTGGGTGCCCAGGTCGACGCGGTTCCAGCTGCTGCCGTCCCAGTGGTACATGGCGCCGAGGTTGCCGCCCACGTAGACATCGCTCGCGGAGTCCCGCCGACGTCGAAGAACCAGGGCATGGTGGGCGGCGGGGGCTCGACCGGGAAGGTCGACGCTGCTCGAGTTCTCGTTGCAGCCGGTCCCGGCGGCCGGTGACCAGCAGCAGGGCCACGAGCAGGAGCGGGGCGGAGGCGCGGAGTCCGGCGTCGGCCGCGGCGACCGGCCATCATGGACGCAAGTCTTTTCATTGCGGCAATATCCTCGCGTTCAGCGTGTGGGGAAAACCGTCACGGCCGGCCACCGGGATCCGGAGCGCAGGTCCACCCGTGGGCGTTCCTCCGTCCGAAAGCCATGCCCGCCTGGAGGCAGGGCCGCTGTGCCAACCCATGAATATTATGTTGTCGCCCCCTGAAAGTCCATACCCCTTCGGAATTCGGCGGTCCCGGGGAACGGTCCAGGCCTTGCACGAAATGCCGTATTGGGACAACATTGGGCGCAGGACGGCCGCGTCGGCCGCACCTGGTCGCCGCCGCGGGCCCCGCCCCGCAGGAGGAACCCGCATGATCCAGCCCGCGACTGCCGCGCCGGTGGAACCCGGCCTTGACCTGTTCGCCGCGATCGACCGGCTGCGGCGGGAGATGAACGCCGTCGTCCTGGCCCACTACTACCAGGAACCGGACATCCAGGACGTGGCGGACTTCATCGGCGACAGCCTGGCCCTCAGCCAGCAGGCGGCGGCCACCGACGCCGAGGTCATCGTCTTCGCCGGCGTTCACTTCATGGCCGAGACCGCCAAGATCCTCAACCCGGACAAGCAGGTGCTGCTGCCGGACCTGGCGGCCGGCTGCAGCTTGGCCGACGGCTGCCCGGCCGACGAGTTCGCGGCCTTCCTGGCGCGCTATCCGGGCCACAAGGTGGTCTCCTACATCAACTGCTCGGCGGCCACCAAGGCCCAGAGCGACGTCATCTGCACCAGCAGCAACGCCGTGAAGATCGTCGGCTCCTTCCCGGCGGACCAGCCGATGGTCTTCGCGCCGGACCGGTTCCTGGGCGCGTGGGTCGTCGCGGCAGCTGGGCCGGGACCTGGTGCTGTGGCCGGGGTCGTGCGAGGTCCACGAGGTCTTCAGCGAGAAGAAGCTGGTGGAGCTGAAGATCTCCCACCCCGAGGCGAAGGTGGCCGCCCACCCCGAGTGCCCCGAAGCGGTGCTCCAGCACGCCGACTACGTGGGCAGCACCACGCGGCATCCTGGACTTCGCCCGCGACGACCGACGCGCCGGCGGTCATCGTGGTCACCGAGCCGGGCATCCTGCACCAGATGCAGAAGGAGAACCCGGGCAAGGAACTGATCCCCGTGCCGGGAGCGGACGAGAGCTGCAGCTGCAACGAGTGCCCCTACATGAAGAAGAACACCCTGGAGAAGCTCTACCTCTGCATGCGCGACCGCACGCCGGAGATCACCGTCGACCCGCACGTGGCCGCGCGGGCGCTGCGCGCCCATCCAGCGCATGCTGGAGCTGAGCCGCTGACCCGGCCGCCGGGCCGGCGGCGGCCGGGAGCCGCCATGACCGTACGCACCCCGGTCTACCTGGATCACCACGCCACCACGCCGCCGGATCCCCGGGTCCTGGCGGTGCTGCGAGCGGTCCAGCGGGATCACTGGGGCAACGCCGCCAGCGCGGGGCACGCCTTCGGCTGGGCGGCGGCCCGCCTGGTCGAGCGAGGCCCGGGAGCAGGTGGCCGCCCTGGTGGGCGGGACGCCCGGGAGATCGTCTTCACCTCCGGCGCCACCGAGGCCGACAACCTGGCCGTGCTGGGGGTGGCCGCGGCCCTCGGCGAGCGGAGGGCGCCACCTGGTGACCACCAACCTCGAGCACGACGCGGTGTCCGGGCCGGTGCCAGGCCCTGGCGCGGCGTGGCTGGGAGGCCACGGTGGTCGAAGCCGGGCCCGACGGCCTGGTCGATCCGCGGACGCGGTGGCCGGCGGCCCTGCGCGACGACACGGTGCTGGTGTCGGTGATCGCCGCCCAGAACGAGATCGGCACCGTCCAGCCCCTGGCGGAGATCGGCGCGGCCTGCCGCGAGCGCGGCGTGCTGCTGCACGCGGACGCGGCCCAGGCGGCCGGCCGCATCGCCCTGGACGTGACCACCCTGCCCGTGGATCTGCTCTCCTTCTCGGCCCACAAGCTCCACGGCCCCAAGGGCGTGGGAGCCCTCTGGCTGCGCCGGCGCGATCCGCGGGCGACGGTGGCGCCGCTGACCTTCGGCGGCGGGCAGGAGCGGGGTTTGCGGCCGGGCACCCTGCCGGTGCCCCTGATCGCCGCCTTCGGCGAGGCCTGCGCCATCGCCGCACGGGAGCGGGAAGAGGAGGCGGCGCGGGTCGGCGCCCTGCGCGACGACCTGTGGCGGCGGCTGCAGGATGGGCTGGACGGCGTGCGCCTCAACGGTGCTGCCGCACCGCGCCTGCCGGGCAACCTCAACGTCAGCTTCGCCGGGGTACCCGCCGGCGCCCTGACCGGGGCCTTGACGGTGCTGGCGGTCTCCTCGGGCTCGGCCTGCTCCAGTGCCGACAGCCGGCCGTCGCGCATCCTGGCCGCCATCGGCGTGCCCGAGGACCTGGCCGGCGCCAGCCTCCGGCTGGGGCTGGGGCGATTCACCACCGCCGAGGAGGTGGCGTTCGCCGCCGACCGCATCGTCGAGGCCGTCACCCGCCTGCGCGCCCGCTGAACCGGACCGCGGAGAACGAAGGGCCGTCTTTCCCGGGGGGAAGACGGCCCTTGTCCGTGTCGGCGGCCGCGGCGGCGGCTCAGTCGCCGTCGTAGTCGATGGCCTGGCGCCGCGACAGGGAGATGCGCCGGCGGTCCAGGTCCACGTCCAGGATGCGCACCGAGATCTCCTCGTCCTCGTTCAGCACTTCGCGCGGGTGGATGATCCGGCGGTTGGCCAGCTCCGAGATGTGGATCAGGCCCTCGACCCCCGGCTGCAGTTCCACGAACACGCCGAAGTCCACCAGGCGGGTGACCTTGCCCGGCACGTCGGTGCCCGGCACCAGGGAGGAGGCCGTTTCCGGCCAGGGATCGCTGGCCAGGGCCTTCATGGACAGGCTGATGCGCTCGGACCGGCCCTGGCCCAGGTTCTGGATCTCCAGCACCTTGACCTTCACGGGCTGCCCCTCCTTCAGCACGTCCGAGGGGTGGCTGATGCGCTGGTGGGAGACCTGCGAGATGTGCACGAGGCCCTCGACCCCGCCGATATCCACGAAGGCGCCGAAGGGCACCAGGCGCGTGACGGTGCCCTCGAACACGTCACCCAGCTTGAGGGTCGCCCGGGTCTCGCCGGCGGCGGACTCGCGACGCGCCTGCAGCAGCGCCCGGCGGGAGACCACGATGTTGCGGCCGTCCTCGGAGAGCTCGAGGATGCGGAAGTCGTACTCCTTGCCCACGAAGATCGCAGGGTCGTCGGCGCGGCGGATGTCGATCTGGCTGAACGGGCAGAACGCGCGCACCCCGCCCAGGTCGACGGAGAACCCGCCCTTGTTGGTGTCGCCCACCTTGCCGCGCACCGGCGTGCCGTTGGCGTAGGCATCGGCCAGGGCCTTGCGCCCGGCCTCGCGCACATTGATGGCGGTGGTCAGCTTGAAACCGTCGCCGACCTTCTGCACGTGGGCCTCGATGGTGTCGCCCACCTGGTGGGTCAGCTTGCCCTCGGCGTCCTGCAGCTCCGACAGCGCCAAGGGCAACTCGGTGCGGAAACCGCAGTCGACGAAGGCGTCCTGGTCGCCGATCTGGACGATGGTGCCGCTGGCGGGCTGGCCGTGCTTCGGCTCGGCGGGTTTCTCCTCCTGGGCCGCGAGCAGGGCGGCGAATTCCTCGCTGCCCTCATCCTCGTCCGGGTCCGCGGCGGAGGTCGCCACGGCTTCCTCGGCGACGGGCTCGGGCGTCGGCTCCGGGACCGGCTCCTGGATCGGCTCCTGGACCTGCTCCGGTTCCTTCTCCGGTTCGTTCACTTGGCGGTCGGGGTTGGGGTCGGCGGGGGTCGGGTTGACGTTGCCGTTCTCGTTCATCTCGCTGGTCATGTCTGGTCCTGTTCTTCGTGGGCTGGGGCTGGAGCCGCCCGCCGCCGGGCGCGATGGATCACCCGCCGGACCGGGGCCGGCCGCGACACGTCCGGTATCATAGCACAGGGCCGCCGGGCTGCCCACCGGGAGGATGGAAAAATCGGGCCCAAGTCCGTTCAGGCCACGACGTAGCGGTAGACGCAGAGGAAATGGGCCAGGCTGCCGCCCAACACGAAGACATGCCAGATGGCATGGTTCCACGGGAGCCGCCTCCAGGCGTAGAACACGGCGCCGCCCGTGTAGAACAGCCCGCCCAGCAGGAGCAGGCCCAGGCCGCCGGGGGGCAGGGTCCGCACCAGGGGACGCGCCGCCACCACGGCGATCCAGCCCAGGCCGACGTAGAACACCAGGGACAGCTTCCGCCAGCGGCGTCCCCGCAGGAGGATCTCGAAGACGATGCCGGCCGCCGCCAGTCCCCAGACGGTGCCCAGGACCGACCAGCCCCAGGGGCCCCGCAGCGTGACCAGGGTGAAGGGGGTGTAGGTGCCGGCGATCAGCAGGTAGATGGCCGTGTGGTCGATGATCCGCAGCACGCCCTTGGCCCGGGGGCGGGGCAGGGCGTGGTAGAGGGTCGAGGCGGTGTAGAGCAGGATCAGGGTCGTGCCGTACACGGCTCCGGCCACCAGGCTCCAGGCGTCGCCGTGGTGCATCGCGCGCAGGACCACCAACACGAGGCCGACGACGGCGAGCAGGGCGCCGATGCCGTGGGTGACGGCGTTGGCGATCTCCTCGCCCAGGGAATAGGCGGAAGGGCGGATCGGCACGGGAAACCTCGGGGTCTGGGGTTCGGGTTCCCCGCCAGGATAAGCGCCGGAGGCCGCCGGGGCAATCAGCGGTGACGGCGGAACACCACCATGGTCAGGTCGTCGAACGGCTCGGCGGGCCGGCGGGTGCGGCGGCCCGCGCCCAGGTGGTCCAGGACCGCGGCCGTCACCGCCGTGGCCACCGCGTCCACCGGGGCGCCGAGGCAGAGGCGCGCCGCCTGTTCCAGGCCGGGGCGGCCGAACTCGCGGGCCTCGCCGTCCGGGGCCTCGGTCACGCCGTCGGTGACGGCCAGCACCGTGTCGCCGGGCGCCAGCGCCACCTCCTGCACCGGGTAGACGGCGCCGGGCATCATGCCCACGGGCGTGCCGGCGGGGCGCAGCCACTCGGCCCGGCCGTCCTTGCGCAGCAGCAGCGGCGGCACGTGGCCGGCGCTGGCGTAGCGGAATCCGCTGGCATCCGGGTGCAGCACCGCCAGGAAGACCGTGGCGAAGTGCTCGTCGTCGGTGTGGGCGAAGAGGGCCTCGTTCATCGCACCCATGAGGCGGCCGGGGTCGGCGTAGACCGTGGCCAGGGCGCGGATGGTGGCCTGCAGGCTGGTGGCCAGCAGCGCCGCCGGCAACCCCTTGCCGCTGACGTCGGCGATCAGCAGGCCGATGCGGTCCCCCGGCAGGGCGACCACGTCGAAGATGTCGCCGCTGACGTGGTTGGAGGCCTCGTTCACCGCGGCCACCTCCCAGTCGGGCAGGTGCGGCATGGAGGTGGGCAGCAGCCGGCGCTGGATGGAGCGGGCCACCGAGAGCTGCTCCTCGAGGCCCTCCCGGGCCATGGCCTGGTCGATGCCTTCGAGGCCCAGCCGCGCCAACTCGTCCCGGGCCGAGGCCAGGGCCAACTGGAACCGTTCGCCGCCCAGGTCGATCTCGAGGAACTTGGCCATCTCCTGGAGCTCGGCCTCGACCTTGCCCGCCAGGGCGTCCAAGGCGGAGTCGTCCAGGCCGGCGGCGGCGGCCACCTCGGACAGCGGCGGCTGGGGATCCCCGTCGCCGCTGTCGCCGTAGCCGACGGCCCGGACCACCGCGGACGCGGAGCGCAGGACCTCGATCAGTTCGGCGGCCTCCTCGCCCACGGTGGCGGCGCTGAAGGACCGTGCCTGGTGGGCGACGGCCGTGGCGAAGGTCGCCGGCAGTTTCCAGGACTCGAGGATGCGGGCGCCCAGCTCGCCGTGGTCGAAATCCAGGACCCGGCGCTCGGCCGCGCACAGGCCCAGGCCCTCGCGGCGGGCCAGGTCCAACGACTGCGCGAGCCCGTCGGCGGCGCGGCGGGCCAGGGCCGCCACCCCGATGCCGTGGAGCAGGCCCACCAGCCAGGCGTCTTCCAGGGCCGGCCGGCCGCGCTGCCAGGCGATGCCCTGGGCGCAACTGGCCGTGGCCAGGCAGTGCCGCCAGAAGGCGGCGGCATCCAAGCCGACCGCCGACGTGTCGGCGGGCATCATGTCGTGGGTGCCCATGAGCAGGGCCACGTTGCGCACCCGGCGGATGCCCAGGCGGACCAGGGCGGCCTTGAGATCGCGGATCTCCTGGCCGCGGGAGAGGGCGGCGCTGTTGGCCAGGGCCAGGAAGCGCAGGGCCATGGCGGCGTCGGACTTGATGGCCCGGGCCAGGTCATCCAGGTCGCAGGCCGGGTCCACCGTCAGCGCGACGATGGCCGCCGCCGCCGACGGCAGGCTGCCCACTTCCTCGACGAGGTCGGTCACGAAGGGTCTGCACGTGGAGTCCATGGACCGGGTATCGGCGCCGGCGGCCGGGGCTGAAGGATCCCTTATGTCAGCGGACCAGGCTCAGCTTGCCCGTGCCCGCCGGGCGTCCGTCCACCAGGATCCGGAAGACGTACGAGCCCGCCGCCGCGGCACGCCCGTTCCGGTCGCGGCCGTCCCAGACGCTTGCCGCCGGGCCGGCGGGGCGGTCGCTGCCGCCGTCGCTCCAGATCAGCCGGCCCCGCAGGTCGTGGATGCGCACTTCGGCCCGTGCCGGCGCGGCGCAGGGTGAAGCGGATCTCGGTGCGGGGATTGAAGGGGTTGGGCACGGCCCGCGGCCGCAGCGCCGGGACCGCCGGCGGCGTGGCGGTCAAGGGGTTGTCCCGCACCTCGCGGATCTCGTCGACGTTGATGAAGCCCCAGGGGTCGGCGGTGGAGGCGTCCACGATGCGCAGCCGGCAGAGGCGGCCGGCGAAGGGCCGCAGGTCCCAGGACGCCCGGTCCAGGTGCGGGTCGTCGTCCCCGGTGGACCGCGCAGGATCGTGTCGGTGGCAGCGTCCACCAGGGCGACATAGAGGTTCTGGGGATCGTTGCCGCCGCCCACCAGCAGCGTCATGCGGTCGCCGGTGACCGTGAAGGGCCGGCTGACCAGCTCGCCGGTCGCGACTCGGGCCCAGGGTCGAGCCGGGCACGCCCTTGCCCGAGAGGGGGCCCTGGTAGTACTCCTTGCTGCCGAAGAATCCGTTGCCCACCAGGCCCACCGAGGGTTCGCCGCGCCACCGGGGATTGTCGCCGAAGGTGGGGTTGCCCAGGCAGGAGGTGCCGGTCCGGCTGGCCCAGGCGACATCCAGGGGATGGGGCTTGTAGACCTCAAGGTCACGGCCGTTCGCGGTCACGAGCATGGTGTCGAAGCGGACGACGTAGGCGAGCTGGGACGGGTCCACGTCCAGGAAGGGAGTGATGCGCGAGAAGATGCGGACGCCCGGGTCGAACTCGTCCAGTTCGGGCGCGTAGCCGTTGTCGATGTAGGTGCGGTCGGCCATGGTCAGGTCGGCCGGGTCCTGGGCGCTGACGTGGCTGATGCCCACCGTGTCGAACTCGCCGAAGAGCAGGTGGTGCCAGCCGTCGATGACGTGGTACTGGCTGCTTTCCAGTACCTTGTTCGGCGATCGCGCCGTCGTTGCGGAACAGCGGACCGACGTCGGTCCACTGCAGCAGGTCCGGGCTGGTGGCGTGGTAGAGGACGCCCGGTGTTCAACTGCTTGGCCGTCAGCAGCACGTGCCACGATCCGTCCTGCTGCCAGACGAAGGGGTCGCGGAAGTCGGACCAGGAGCCGTCGGGCTTCCAGTTGTAGATGCTAGGGTCCGGCGCCAGCGCCGGGTTGACCCCGGGTGTCCAGGTCACCAGATCGGGGGAGAAGGCCAGCCCCATGCGCTGGTTCATGCTGGTGTCGGCGCCCGTGTAGGCCAGGCCCCAGCGGTCGTTGGGTTCGTCGCGGAAGATGTCCGGTGCCCAGACGGCGTTGGTGTCCCAGACGCCGGTGCCGCTGAACAGGATGGGCACGGGCGCCGACCAGTGCTTCAGGTCCGGGCTCGCGGCGGTCCAGATGGTGTCGGCGTTGGCCGCTCCCGGCTTGGCTTCGGGAATGGAATGGTAGAAGATGTGGTAGACCGAATCGACGCGGGTCACCGAGAAGTCCCAGACCTGCCGCCCCGGATGGGCGTAGAAGGCCTGGTCGAAGTCGAAGTGCACGAGGGCGGCGGCCGGGGCCGGCGCCAGCCCCGCGGCGAGCAGGGCCAGGCCGATGGCGAGCCACAGGCCCGGGGCGCCGGAACAACGGGGCATTTTCAGCCGTTCGGGGGTCAACGGTGTCGCTCCGATCGAGGTGAATCGCTTTTGAGGTGTCATGATAACACGAATCGTCGTGTTTCGTCAAAGCGGCCCGCGCCCTATATTCCGACCGGGAAAGGGGTGACGATGCGCCGTCGCAAGGGCTGGCTCGTGGCGGCCGTCGCCGCGGCGCTGCTGACGGGCCTGGCGGCCGGGCCGGTGCTCGCCGGGCAGCCGCGCCGGGACCTCCGGCAGGTCCCCGCGCGGCTGGCCGCAGCCGACAGCCTGCTGGCGGCCGGTCGGGCGGCCATCGCCCTGGCGGCCGTCGAGAAACTGGCGGCCGACTTCGGCGACGATCCCCTGTACGGGGACCAGATCGCCGACCGCCGCGGCGTCGCCCTGCTGAATCTGGATCGCCCGGCCGACGCGCTGCCCTGGCTGGAGGCGACGGTGGCCCGTCGACCCTACGTCGCCGGGGCTCACCGCAACCTGGCGCTGGCCCTGGCCGAGTTGGGCCGGCGGGGACGCGCCCTGGCCGAGTACGCCCAGGCGGTGGAGCTGGAGCCCGACGATCGGGTGCACCGCCTGGAGCACGCCCAGTACCTGGCCGAATTCGGGCAGTGGGCGGCGGCCGCCGGCGAGTTCCAGGCGGCGGCGCGCCTGTGCGGGGGTTGCCCCGACGCGGAACGGGGGCTGGGTGCTGGCCCTGCTGAAGCAGGATCGGGCCGAGGCCGCCGTGGCGCCCCTGACCCGGGCCCAGGCCGCGGCTCCCGACTCGGCCGGGCGGCGCCTGCTGGTGGCGGCGCTCCACGCCGCCCATCGCGACAGCGCCCTGCTGGCCCTGCTGGACGGCGAGGACCGCCGCGCAGTGGGACCGCCGGGACCACCTGGCCCTGGTGGAGGCCGAAGGCCGAGTGGGGGGGCGCCGACCCGCTCGCGGGCCTACGCCCGGCTCTGGTCACGGCGCGGGCCGCCGGCGGCGGTGGCCGACGATCCCCTGTTCTGGGGGCGGGTCGCCCTGAACCTGCTCAAGGGCGGCGATTACGCCGACGGTCTGGCGGCCGCCGACCGGGCGGTGGCCCTGGCCCCGGAGAACGCCGTGTATCGCAACAACCGCGTGGTGCTGCTCCTGAAACTGGGTCGCCGGGACGAGGCGGCCGCGGAGTGGGAACGCGTCCTGGAACTCGACCCCAGCCTGAAGGAGCAGGCCCACCAATGAGCCGATCCTCCATCCTTGCGGCGGTCCTTGCCGGCGGCCTCGTTCTCGGTCTGCTGGCCGGGAGCGGCTGCGCCCCGGCGCCCCGCCCCGCCTCGACCCCCACCGCGCCGGCGCCGCTGCCGGAGGCGACCCTTCACGAAACGCCGCCGCCGGCCCAGGGCTGGCGGGGCCACCGCCTGGCCCGCTGCCCTCAGGAAACGGATCCGCCCGCGGCGGTGCGCAAGGAGTTGGACCTGGCCTGGGACCTGTTCCACGAGGGGTCGGGCTCGGACGGGATGGTCGAGCTGGAAACCACCATGGGCCGGACGCGCCGGCATCCCCTGGTGCTGCTGACGCTGGCACAGCTGTACGTGATGGCGGGGCAAGGCGTTCCGGAGCTGCTACCCACCGAGGGACCGGCCGCCGACACCGGCGACTGGGATCGCAACCGGACGCGGCTGCTGGCGCGCGCCCGGCGCCTGCTGGATGAGGTCGGGCGGGTGCGCCCCGACGACGCGGCCGTGGACTACCTGCTGGCGGACGCGGCCCGGGCCGGCGGCGACTTCGCCGCCGCCGACAGCCTGGTCCGCCGCGCTGCGGGCAAGTGCACCGGTGGCGCGGGGTTCGAGATCATGCGGCGCTACCAGCAGCTGAACCTGTACCCGGCGGAACTGCCGGCAGACGCCGCCGCCCGAGTACCCGCCGGGGTTCCCTGGAAAAGGGCATCGCGGGCAAGGTGGTGCTCGACCTGCTGCTGGACCCTGCGGGCGGGTGCGGCAGGTGGTGACGGTCTCCACCCCGGCGCCCGACCTGGCCGGGGCGGCGGCCGCGGCCTTCCGGGCGTCGCGTTTCGACCCGGCACGGGTGGGGAAATACCCCGTGTGGTCCTGGCTCCGGGTGGCCACCAATTTCCGGTTGGCGGACGACTGAACAACCACGGGTTGATTTAAACCGTGCCGTACCCTTATTTTTCCATGTCACGGTAGCCGGCCGGGCGGACCCGCCCGCGCCCGGCGCCGACCCCGTACCCCGCGCTGGAGGTTTCGCCGAACATGAAGTGGACGCGCAACCGCTTCCTCCCCGTGTCCTATGTCGTGGTGCTGGCCGCACTCGTCATCGTGGGCTGCACCAGCAAGCAGGAACCGGCCGAGCACCTGACCGTCTGCGGCAACGCCTCCTGCGGCGACCTGGTGATGGTCACCACCGACACCGCCAGCGACGGCTATCACTACCTGAATCCGAGTCTCAGCCCCGACGGATCGCGCATCCTCTTCTCGGCCGACTGGTGGGCCATCCCGGCGGATCCGAAGGCGACGCCCGACGACTACTGGACGCAGTTCCGCCAGATTCTCACCATTCCGGTGGCGGCGGGCGTCGAGCCCACCAACAGCCTCGCGGACGAGGGAGGCGAGCTGGTCAAGCTGGCCAACGCCTACGTGCAGATCGCCGGCGAGTCGGTCTATATCCAGGATCCCTACAAGTTCGAGCAGGGCGACCCGATCTGGCAGGATGACGAGCACATCATCTTCTACTTCAAGGTCGACCGCGTCGGCTACCGCATCTTCCGGGCCTACCTGAACGATCCGGGGGCGCCGGCGGGATACGCTTCCTTCGCGCCGCTCTACTTGGAGCCCTCGGACGCGGACATCGCGCCCAGGTTCTGGACCCACCAGAGCCCGGCCCTCTCGCCCGACGGCCGCTGGCTGGTGTTCATCCGCTCGGGTTGCTCCATCGCGGATTCGCTGGAGACGTGCACCAACACCTCCCTGTGGGCCCTGGACATGAGCACCGCCGGCGCCGACGACGGCTACGGCGCGCTGGCCTTCCCCATCACCCACGAGTACTCGCGCATCGAGACGCCCCGGTTCGCGCCCAACAGCCATACCCTCTGCTTCTCGGGCGGCCTGGACGTGGACGGCGGCAACGGTTCGGGGACCGAGCTGTACACCATGGAGCTGGACACCACGGGGCTGGCCGCGGGCACCATGGCCCTGGACAACCGGCTGCAGCGGGTCACCTACACCTCGTACGCCGAAGGCGACCCCCTGGTGGGCGTCCTGAACTCGTCGCCCGCCTTCTCGCCGGACGGGAACAGCATCTACTTCGTGTCGACCCGGCGCGCGCCGACCACCACCCTCCACGACCGCAACGTGTGGCGGATTCCCGTCAACGGCAGCCAGGATCCGGAGATCTTCTTCTTCTCCCGGTACGACGACCTGGATCCGTCCGTGGCGCCGGACGGCACCATGGTGCTCAGCTCCATGGTGGGCTTCCCCACGGCCATGCTCGACCGGCTGGAGGAGGAGGCCTACCAGCGGATCAAGGCGGAGAACGAGACCGCGCACGCGGATGATCCCACCGTGGCGCTGCTCACCGAGACCCAGCTGCGCACCAAGGCCTCGGACGAGCGTCGGCAGCTGGAGTACTTCGCCGGCGTGATGGCGCACCTGTACCTGTACCGCGGGATCTGAGGTGGCGCCGACGGAACCGGTCCTGCGCCGCCGCATGGTGGAGGTCGGCCGTCGCCTGGAACAGAAAGGCCTGATCGTGGCCGCCGAAGGGAACCTCTCGGTTCGTCTCGGCGGCCACGCGTTTCTGGTGACCCCGGCGGGCGTGGGCAAGGGGGCCCTGCGGCCCCAGGACCTGCTGGTGGTGGACCACGCCGGGCGTTGTGCCCACGGTCGTCCCACCAGCGAGTGGCCCCTGCACCGCGCCCTCTACGACGCCCGCCCCGACGCGGGGGCGGTCTGCCACGCCCATCCTCCCTGGGCCACGGCCTTCTCCGTGGCCGGCCGCGACCTGGACGGCAGCCTGCTGACCGAGACCGAGGCCATGCTGCCGCGGGTGCCCCTGGCGGCGCGGGCGCAGCCGGGCACCGAGGAGGTGCCGGCGGCCGTGGTGCCGTGGATCCGCGACCACGACGCGGTGCTGCTGGGCAGCCACGGCGTGGTGGCCGTGGGCCCGGACCTGGAGACGGCCTTCGCGCGGCTGGAGACAGTCGAAAGGCTGGCGCAGGTGACCCTGCTGGCGGAGGTGGCGGCCGGCCGCTCCGACCTGGAGCCGGGGGCCCTGCGCGCCCTGCTGGCGCGGGGCGGTCACGCTTCCGGCGCGTAGATCCCTTCCAGCGTGGCGGCGATCGACGCCCAGCTGAACCGTTCCTCCACCAGGCGGCGGCCCCGCCGCGACAGCTCCCGCAGCCGGGCCGGGTCGCCGGCCGTGGCGGCCAGGACCGCGGCGAAGCGCTCGTCGGCCGGCGCGATCACCGCCGCCCCGTCGGCCGCGGTGACGATGCCCTCGGCGCCCACCGCCGTGGTGACCACCGGCACCCCGCGGGCCATGGCCTCGAGGATCTTGATCTTGATGCCGCCGCCCTCGGTCAAGGGCGCGGCCACCGTGGTGGCCCGGCGGTAGAAGTCGGCCAGGTCGTCCACGAAGCCCAGGGCGGTCACCCCCGGCCCCACCGTCCCGGCCGGCAGGCCGGCCAGGAACTCCCGTGAGCCCCTCCCCGCCAGCAGCAGGTCGCGCCTGCGGCCGTGCCGCCCGCACCCGGGGCCAGACGCGCGTCACCAGCAGTTCGGCCGCCAGCCGGTTGGGGCGGTGGGCATAGCTGGCGACGAAGAGGTGGGTCTCCGGTTCGTCCGCGGCCGGCGTCCCAGACCGGCGCCAGCAGGTCCGTGTCCATGCCCAGGGGCACCGTGCGCAGGTTGCGGCCGCCCATGGCGGCGTAGAGCTCGTGGTCCTGGGGGGTGACGCAGAGGGTGGTGTCGGCCCAGGCCGGTGGCGTCCACCTGCAGGCGGCGCCAGACGGGCGGCCTCGGCCAGTTCGCGGCGGCGCTCGGCTTCGTCGTCCGCGGCGGCGGCCCGGCGCTCCCGGGGCAGGCTGCCCAGTTCGTGACTGTTGAGGACGAGCCGGGGCGCCGACTTCGCCGCGCGGCCGTCCCGCCAGGCGCGCAGGTCCCGCAGCAGCAGCGCCGACTGCAGGTACTCCACCTGGACGGCGTCGGGGCCGAAGGCCGCGGCGGCCGCCATCACGCGCCGGGCGACGGCGCCGGTGCGGTACTTCTCGACGTAGAGGGGATAGCCGCTGCGGCGGGCGCGCAGCCAGGCTGCGGCGCGCGGAGGCGGCCAGGGCCAGGCGCGCCGGTGCCCCGGGCGCCCGCGTCCAGGAAGGGGATGCCCACCGACCTCGGCGCCCAGGGCGGCCACGTCGGCCTCGAGGCCCGCCTCGCCCGGCCGCACCAGGGCCACCACCAGCACCCGGTGGCGGCGGGCCAGGGTGCGCACCAGGTCGCGCACGGCGGTGCCGCCGCCGTGCCCCACGCGGGCGTGGGGCAGGTAGGGGGTCAGCACCATGACGTTCATGGGGGAGCACTCCAGGCGGACGGGCCGCCGGCGGGATCAGAACATGGTGTAGCCGCGGGAGTTGGCCAGGTCTTCCTTCTTGCGCTCCAGCTCAACCTGCCACTCGGTCGAGCCTTCCTCCAGGTGGGGCTTGGTGCGCAGCAGGAAGGCGGTGGCCTCCTCGTCGATCTCGTCCTCGATGTTCAGGTCGTGCGTGATCAGGCCCTCGATCAGGAAGCGGAAATCGCCGCTCCTCGATCTCCAGGTCCACCAGCTCCTCGTCCAGCAGGCGGTCGGAGATCGAGCGGGCCAGCACGGCGATGCGTTCCTCGGACAGTCTCACGGCGGTCTTCCTCCGGGGCGCGGGCCCCGCCGGCTCAGATGACGAAACCCTTCTTGCGGGCGATTTCGCGCTTGATCTTGGCGCGCAGGGCGCCCACGTCCATCTCTTGGCGCGGATCTCGGGCAGGTGCTCCTGCACCGTGGCCTCGACCTCTTCGTCGATCTCGTCCTCGGTCTGCATGTTCTCGTAGATGGCGTCGTCGATGGCGCGGGTCACCAGGTCGACGTTGCCGCTCATGTGGATGCGCTGGTCCTGCTGGATCAGCTTCAGGATCCGGTCGGAGAGGTGCTCGATCTTGCGTCGGCTGAGCCGCACAATCCTGCCTCCGGGCCGGGTCGATGCGGGCTGCCCGGCCGTATTTTCGCCGCGGCGCGCCGCGCGGACATTCGAAATCCTTTTCCCGGGGGTTGGCAAGAAAAAACGCCCGCGCTATGTTCGGGCGCGGCCGCCGGGAACCCCCGGCGACGCCGTCGCGTATGAACCCGGTCGTTTCCGAGCCGCGAACCGCCCGCAACCAGGGGGAGTCATGTCCGACCACGAGACGCTCGACAAGATCCAGGCCGAGGAATGGTCCGGCCGCCTGGCCGGTGTCCTGGCGGAGACCGCCAAGGTCATCGTCGGCCAGCGGGAGATGATGGAGGGCCTGCTGCTGGGCCTGATGACCGGCGGCCACGTGCTGCTGGAAGGCGTGCCGGGCCTGGCCAAGACCCTGGCCGTCAGCACCCTGGCCCGGTCCGTGGACGCCGGGTTCCGGCGCATCCAGTTCACGCCCGACCTGCTGCCGGCCGACATCATCGGCACCACCATCTACAACCGCGAGACCGGCGACTTCACCGTCAAGAAGGGGCCCGTGTTCAGCAACATCATCCTGGCCGACGAGATCAACCGGGCGCCGGCCAAGGTGCAGAGCGCGCTGCTGGAGGCCATGCAGGAGCGGCAGGTCACCATCGGCGACGAGACCTTCCCCCTGGCCGACCCCTTCCTGGTGCTGGCCACCCAGAATCCCATCGAGCAGGAGGGCACCTATCCGCTGCCCGAGGCGCAGGTGGACCGCTTCCTGCTGAAGCTGCGGGTCGGCTATCCCGGACCAGGACGAGGAGCGGCTGATCCTCGACCGCATGGCGCGGCCGCGACGTGCCGCGCGGTGGCCAAGGTGCTGGATCCCGCCGCTGCATCGCGCGACGTGCGCGGCGGCGGTCGGGCCGCGTCTTCGTGGACGAGAAGATCAAGTCCTACATCCTGGACTCGTCTTCGCCTCGCGCGACCCCGCAGGCGGCGGGCCTGGACCTGGCGCCGCTGCATCGCCTGCGGCGCCTCGCCGCGCGCCACCCTGGCGCTGACCCAGCTGGCCCGGGCCCGGGCCCTGCTGCGGGGGCGCGCCTTCGTCATTCCCGAGGACGTCAAGGCCGTGGGCCACGACGCCCTGCGCCACCGCATCCTGGTGACCTACGAGGCCGAGGCCGAGAACCTGACCAGCGACGACATCGTCACCACGCTGCTCGACAACATCGAGGTGCCGTAGGCCGCGCATGGACGTGGCACGACGCGACAGCGCACCGCCATCCCGCCGGAGATCCTGGCCGCGGTGCGGCGGATCGAGATCCGCACGCGCCGGCTCGTGGACGAGGTCTTCAGCGGCGAGTACCACTCGGTGTTCAAGGGCACGCGGCATGGAGTTCCGCGAGGTGCGCGAGTACGTGCCCGGCGACGACGTGCGCACCATCGACTGGAACGTGACCGCGCGCACCGGCGACCCCTTCGTCAAGCATCTTCGAGGAGGAGCGCGAGCTGACGGTGGTGCTCGGCGTGGACATGAGCCGCAGCGGCTGGTTCGGGTCCGGCGGGCGCAACAAGGTGGAGGTGGCCGCCGAGCTGTGCGGCGTGCTGGCCTTCGCCGCCATCGCCAACAAGGACAAGGTGGGCCTGGTGCTGTTCAGCGACCGGGTCGAGAAGTACATCCCGCCGGCCAAGGGCAAGAGCCACGTGCTGCGGCTGATCCGCGAGCTGCTGACCTTCGAGCCCGAGGGGCGCGGCACCGACCTGAACGAGCCGCTGCGGCTGCTGGGCTCGGTGCTCAAGCGCAAGGCCACGGTCTTCCTGGTCTCGCGACTTCTGGGCCGGCGACTTCACCCGCAGCCTGGCGCACCCTGGGCCGGCGCCACGACGTGGTGGCGGTGCGGGTGCGCGATCCCCGCGAGACCGACCTGCCGGCGGTGGGCCTGGTGCGCTGGGTGGATGCCGAGAGCGGTCGCGAGCTGCTGGTGGACACCTCGTCGGCCGCGGCCCGCGGGCAGGTGCGCGACCGGGCGCGGCGTGCACGACGAGCAGCTGGAACGCGACCTGGCCGCCCACGGCGTCGACCTCGTCGACGTGGACGCGACCGCAGCCCTACGTCGAGCCCCTGCGGCGGTTCTTCCTGGCCCGCGAGGGCCGGCGCGGACGGCGGGAGGCGGCGATGAGGGACCGCGACCGCCGCTCCTCGGCGCCGCGTTGGCGCTGCTGCTGGCGGCGCCGGGCCTGCGGGCCCAGGACGATCGCGGCGGTCCGCCGGTGACGATGCCGCCGCTGCCGGGCCTGACGGGCGCCGGCGCGCGCCCGGCGCAGCCCGCGCCCGTGCCGCCGGACACGGTCACCGCGCCGGTGGACCTGTCGGCTCCGGCGCGCCGGCGCGGCGTCTGACGGTGGTGCCGGACTCGGTCACCTTCGGCGGCGTGGCCTGGCTGGTGGCCGAGGCCGACGGGGCGGCGCCGGCGGACAGCCTCGGCCTGCCCGACTGGCTCGATGCCGGCGCACCGATGCGGGAGCGCCGCCCGCAGGCCGCCGCCGCCGCGCCCGGACGACCTGGCGGTGCCGGTGCGCGTCTATCGGGTCGATCCCTTCCGCGTGCAGGCGGACGCCGCGGTCTCGGGGGTGGTCACGGTGCGCAGCGGCCGGCACCGACGGCACGCAGACCGCGCCGGTGCGCGCGCCGCAGGCTGCGAGGCTGGCGTGCGTGCTCGCGGTCGCTGGCGCTGGCGGCCCTGCTGGTCTGGTGCTGCTGCTGGCGCGGCTGCTCTGGCGGCGCCGGCGTGGGCCGCGCGGCCGCTGGCGGCCGACCGGCCCGTGCCGGCGCCGGCCTGGCTCCGCACGGCGACGGCGCTGGCGCGACCTGCTGGACGAGCTGGACGCCCGGGGCGACGACCGGCGCGTTCCTGGACGGCCTGGCGGCGGCGACCGCGCGGCGCTACGTGCGCCGGCCGCTTCGGCATCGCCGGCCGGGAGATGACCGCGCCGCGAGATCGTGGCCGCCTGCCGGCGCCTGGGCCACGGCCCGACGCGCGGCCGGTCGCTTCGCGCGGCTGCTGGAGACCTGGACGGCGCCGCTACGCCGCCGGCCGGCGTGCCCGCCGGCTGGTGCCGCGAGCGGGCAGCCGACCTGCTGGCGGCCGTGGCCGCCGTGCGCATCGCGCCGGGTCCGGACCGCCGGTGCCGGCGGCCGAACTGCAGGCCGGCGAGGCGGCCTGGCGCCGGCCTGGGCGACGCTACCTGCGGCCGCGAGGGGAGGTGCGGCGCATGATGAACTGGCGCGCCCCTGGCTGCTGCTCCTGCTGCCGCTGCCGGTGCTGCTGCGCGTGGTGGCGCCTGCGCCGGCGAGGCCGACCCGGCGGCCCTGCGCCATCCGCGCATCGGAGCTGCTGTCGGACCGCTGTCCGCGGGCCGTGCGGGTGCGCCTGGCGCGGCTGTTGCCGCTGGCTCGGCGTGTGGCCCTGGTCCTGCTGGTCGTGGCGCGG
This sequence comes from Candidatus Krumholzibacteriia bacterium, assembly GCA_963825035.1. Taxonomy (GTDB): domain Bacteria; phylum Krumholzibacteriota; class Krumholzibacteriia; order LZORAL124-64-63; family LZORAL124-64-63; genus JACZKN01. The sequence goes on from CAWGRT010000019.1 coordinate 194,013, forward strand.
CGGGGCCGCGCAGCGCCCACCGCACCGAGGAGATCGAGGGCCAGGGCATCGACATCGTGCTGGCCCTGGACATCAGCGGCAGCATGCGCTCCCTGGACTTCCAGCCCAAGGACCGCCTGGGGTCGGCCAAGGACGTGATCCGCGACTTCATCGACGGGCGTCCCCACGACCGCATCGGCCTGGTGGTGTTCGCGGCCAAGGCCTTCACCCAGTGCCCGCTGACCCTGGACCACCCGGTGCTCAACGGGCTTCCTGGACGAGATCCAGGTGGGGCTGATCGACGACGGCACCGCCATCGGCCTGGGCCTGGCCACGGCGGTGGCGCGGCTGCGCCACTCGGACTCGCCGAGCAAGACGGTGATCCTGCTGACCGACGGGATGAACAACGTGCCGACCCTGGAGCCGGAGACCGCCGCCGAGCTGGCCAAGTCCCTGGACGTGCGGGTGTACACCGTGGCCATCGGGCGCGAGGGCGCTGGTGCCGTATCCCGGTGAACGATCGCCATCTTCGGGCAGCGGACCCGGCAGGTGGAGACCAAGCTGGACCTGGACCTGCTGCGGCGCATCGCCGACCTCACCGGCGGCAGCATGTTCCGGGCCACCGATCCGGAGGCCTTGCAGAAGATCTTCGCGACCATCGACCAGCTGGAGACGGCCCGCTACAAGACGCGGGTCAGCACCTGGCACCGGGAGCTGATGGCGGCTGGTTCGGCGGCGCCGCGCCCTGCTGCTGTTCGTGCTCGAAGGGCTGCTGGCGGCCACCTGGCTGCGGCGCATCCCCTGACCGCGACGGAGGAACGCGTGCGCTTCGCCGCTCGCCATCTGGCTCTACGTGATCCCGGCGCTGCCGGTGCTGTGGCTGCTGCTGCGCGCCGGCGACCGCCGCGCTGCCGGCCGCCTGCGGGCGCTGCTGGGCGCGCGGGCCGGCGACCACGTGGAGGCGGCCAATCCCCGCCTGCGCACCTGGCGGCGCTTCCTGCTGCTGTGGCGGGCTGTTCTGGCTGATGCTGGCCCTGGCGCGGCCCCAGTGGGGCGCCAGCGAGGTGGCCGTCACCCAGCGGGGTTCGGACATCGTCGTGGCCCTGGACATCTCCAACTCGATGCTGGCCGAGGACGTGCCCCCCAACCGCATCGAGCGGGCCAAGGCCGAGCTGGGCTCGTTCCTGGAGCGCCTGCGGGACAGCCGGGTGGGCCTGGTGTTCTTCGCCGGCAGCGGCCTTCGTCCAATGCCCCCTGACCATGGACTACGGCACCGCGGACATCTTCCTGCAGATGGCCGAGCCCGACATGCTGTCGGAGCAGGGCACCGCCCTGGGCGCGGCGCTGGAGACATCGCGCAAGCTTCTGCTGAAGGGGCGCGAGGGCAAGTCCGGCGGCACCTTCCAGGCGATCCTGCTGGTGACCGACGGCGAGGACCTGGAGGGCAGTTGGGAAGAAGCCGCCCAAGCCTGCCAAAAGGACGGCATCAAGCTCATCCCCGTGGGCGTGGGCGAGGAGGAGGGCGGCCTGGTCCCGGTCAAGGACAACCAGGGCCGCCCCGCGGGCTTCATGAAGGACGACCAGGGGAACGTCGTGCTGTCGCGTCTGGACACCGAAGCCCTGGGGCGCATGGCGGCCATCAGCGGCGGTAGCCCATTCCGCATCGGCGTCGACGGACTGGCGGGCGACCGCCTCTTCGCGGAGTTGGAGCGTCTGGGCAAACGGGACCTGGAGGAGCGCCGCATCTCCGCCTACCAGGAGCGCTACATCTGGCCCCTGCTGCTGGCGGCCCTGTGCTTCACCCTGCGTCTGCTGCTGGCGCCGCGCCGGCCGGATACTGCGGGTTCGGCCGTCCTGGCGGTGCTGGCGCTCGTGGTGCTGTCGGCGTCGCCGGCGGCGGCGTCCCTGCGCCCGCCCGGGGCGGCGGACCTGCAGACGGGACGGGAGAAGTACCTGCAGGGGGACTACGAGGGCGCCCTCCACGACCTGGAGTCCGCCCTGGTGGCGGCCCCCGACGACCCGGTGATCAGCCTGGCCATGGGCGAGACCCTCTTCCGGTTGCAGCGCTACGACGAGGCGGCGCAGGAGTTCGGGCGCACCCTGACCCTGACCGACAATCGGCAGCTGCAGGCGGAGGCCCACTACAATGCGGGCACCACCCTGCTGGCGGGGGGCAAGACCGACCAGGCGGTGGAGCAGCTCCGCGAGTCCCTGCGCCTGGACCCGACTCCCGAGGACGCCAGGCTCAACCTGGAAGCTGCTCTGCGGCGGCAGCGGCAGGAACAGCAGCAACAGGACCAGGACAAGCAGGATCAGGACAAGGACAACAAGGACAACAAGGATAACAAGGACAACAAGGATCAGGACAAGCAGGATCAGGACAAGCAGCAGAATCAGCAGCAGGAGAATCAGCAACAGCAGGACCAGCAACAGCAGGACCAGCAACAGCAGGACCAGCAACAGCAGGACCAGCAGAAGCAGGACGAGCAGAAGCAGGACGAGCAGAAGCAAGACGAGCAGAAGCAGGACCAGCAGCAGGCCCAGCCTGAGCCTCAGCCGTCGGATCAGCCGCCGCCCGAGCAGCTGACCCGCGAGCAGGCCATGCAGATCCTCAAGGCCCTCGACCGGGACGAGGAAGAGTTGAAGAAGTCGGTGCAGAAGCGCCTCAAGGGCGGACGACCGCGGAGCGGCAAACGATGGTGACGATGCGGACACTCGGCCGCGGCCCGGCGGCGTGCCTGGCACTGCTGGTGGGACTGGCAGCCGCGCCCGCGGCGGCGACGATGGTCTGCACGGCCTCGGTCAACCGGACGACCGTGCCGGCGGGGGGCGAACTCCTGCTGACGGCCACGGCCGAAGGTGACGTGGGCTGGTCCGTGGACTTCAAGCTGCCGGACCTGGCGGGGGTGCGCGTCTCCAACGGCGGCACCAACCAGAGCATGAGCATGGTCAATGGCCAGACCCGGACCTCGGTGTCCCGCACCTGGTACCTGAGCACCGACACCGTCGGTACCCTGGACATCGGCCCCGTCACCGTGACGGCGCAGGGCCAGGTCTGCCGCACGGACCCGCTGCGGGTGACGGTGATCGCCGCCTCGTCCGGGGGAGCACCGCCGGCCGACACGGGCAACCGCACGGCGCCCGAGGTCGACCTGCCCGCCGAGCCGGGCACCGGCGCGGGCGACATCTTCGTCACCCTGGCCGTGGACAAGCCGGAGGCCTGGCTGGGCGAACAGATCATCCTCACCTTCCGCTATTGGCGGCGGGTGCAGCCCTGGAACAACCCCAACTACAAGCCGCCGCGCACCGAGGGCTTCTGGCGCGAGGACCTGGGGCCGGAGCGCAACCTGCGCGAGGTCAAGGACGGCCGGGTCTATTCGGTGACGGAGATCCGCTACGCCCTGTTCCCGACCCGGGCCGGGGACCTGGTGATCGACCCGGCCGAGCTGACCTTCCCCGAGGATGTCTTCGACCGCTTCTTCAACTCCCGGCGGCGGTCCCAGGGGCCCCGGATCCTGCGCACCGACAAGGTCACGGTCCATGTCAGGCCGCTGCCCGAGCCGGCGCCGCCCGCATTCACCGGGCTGGTGGCCAACGACCTGCAGTTGACGGCGCGGGTCTCGCCCGACAGTGTGGCGGCGGGCGATCCCATCGATCTGAAGCTGCAGCTGAACGCCGACGGCTTCCTGAAGGGCTTCAAGGGACTGGACGTCGCCGCGCCGACGGACACGCGGATGCACGATGCCGCCGAATCCTTCGATACGGGTCTGCGGGGCGACCGCCTGCGCGGCACCCTGAACGTGGAGAAGGTGCTGGTGCCGGAGCACGGCGGCGCCCTGGAGATCCCGCCCACGGACCTCGTCTGGTTCGATGCGGACCGGGGCCGCTACGTGACCACCTCGACCCCCGTGCGGCGGGTGGCCGTGAGTGGCAGCGCCGAGGCTCTCGGCGACGAGGCGGGTTCGGGTTTCCTGCGCAGCGAGATCGCGCGCCTGGGGGAGGACCTGGCCTTCATCCACGCCCCGCCGCGGTCCCTGGCCCGGGCCGGGAACCCGTTCGCCGGTTCGGCGACCTGGTGGGCCTTGCTCGCGGCGCCGCTGGCGCTGCTGGGCCTGTGGCGCGCGGTGCTGACGCGGCTCGCCGCCGAACGGCGGGACCCCGCCGGCCGTCGGCGTCGTCGGGCCCTGAAGACAGCCCGCGCCGCCTTGGCCGCGGCCGGTGAGGACCCGGCCCTGGTGGCCCGGGCCGCGCGGGGCTACGTGGCCGACTGCACCGACAGGCCGGCCGCATCCGTGGATGCCGGAGCGGTGGCGGTCTTCTGTGCCGCCCGCGGCCGCCCGGAAACCGGCGCAGCCCTGCTGGCCCTGCTGACCACCTGCGACGCGGCCCGCTTCGGCGGCGCCGCGGCCGATCCGGGCACCATGGCCGCCGCTGCCGGCCGCCTGCTGGAGGACCTGGACGCCGCCGGCGGCCGGCCGGTCCCTGCCAAAGGGGCCGCGACCGCGCTGCTCCTGTGTTGCGCCCTGGCGTCCACGGGGCGGCCGGCCCAGGCCGCCGCCGCCCCGGCGGACCCGGTGCGCCTGTTGGCCGAGGGCAACCAGGCCTACACCCAGGGGGACCTGGGCGGGGCCCTGCAACTCTACCGGCAAGCCCGGGCGCAGGGGGTGGACGACGCGATCCTGGAGTACAACCTGGGCAACACCCATGCAAGGCGGGGCGAACTGGGGCTGGCGGTGGCCAGCTACCTGCGGGCCCAGCGCCTGGATCCCCGGGACGGGGATATCCGGGCCAATCTGGCGCGGGTGAGGGGGCAGATCCGCGACCTGGCCCTGGTCGGCGACCAGCCGCCCGTGTTCATCCGCGAGTTCGCCGACCTGGCGGGCCGCCTGACCGTGGACGAGTGGGCTGCGGCGGTCCTGGTCCTGGTCTGGGCCCTGGCCGCCCTGGTGGCCTGGGGCTGGTACCGGGAGGAGTTCAGCGAGAACCTGCGCCGGGTCGGCCTGACCCTGGCCGCCCTTCTCCTGGTCTCCGGGGCCGTCGCCGGCTGGCGCTGGTACGGGGAGCGGGTGGTGGACACGGCCGTGGTGGTGGCCGGCGAGACGTCGGTGCGCTCGGGCCCCGCCGACACTTTCCCGGCTCTGTTCGTGGTCCACGACGGGCTGGCCGTGCGGCTGGAAGAGGCCCGCGGCGGCTGGGTGCGGGTTTCCCTGGGGGGGGACTGGCGCGGCTGGCTGCCCCGCACGGATCTGGTCCGGGTGGGTGGGGATCATGACGCGGCACCGGCGGCGGCGACCGTTCCTTCACCCGCGGCGGCCGCTGCGCCCGCAGCGGCGGCGCCTCAGGGCCGGTAGATCGCCTCGCTGGTGGGTGTCTCCCGCACCGTGACGTCGGTCAGCAGGGGCAGGTCCGCCGCCAGGCGCGCGTGGATCCAGGCGGCCAGGACCTCGGCCGTGGGGTTCCCCAGGCCCTCCAATTCGTTCAGGCACCGGTGATCCATTTCCCGCAGCAGGGGCCGGAACGCCGCCGACACCTCGTTGTAGTCCTGCACCCAGCCCAGGCGCGGGTCCAATTCGCCCTCCAGACCCAGCACCACCGTGTAGGTGTGGCCGTGCAGCCGCCGGCACTTGTGCTCCTGAGGCACGTGGGGCAGCCAGTGGGCGGCGTCGAAGGTGAAGCTCTTGGTGATGCGGCAGCGCATGGTCCTTCCTTCCGGCCCGCGTTCGTCGCGGGCATCGCCGCCCAGGATAGCCTCCGGACCCGTCCCGGCGCAATGTCCGCGGCTGTGGCAAAAAAGGGTCAATGCCCGCCCGGCGTGGCCGAAAACAGGGGAGAGAATACCGGAGATGGGCGGAATGCCGCCCCGGGCCGGGGAGCCTGTCTCGCCCCGCAACGAGGATCGGATCGCCGTGGCCAAGCTGAGCATCGACACCACGGAAGCGCCGGAACAGAGCTGCTCCGGTCGCGATGAACTCCAGGAGGCGCTGCGCGCCGCCGCGGCCGACCGCACCGAGACCGCGGCCGGACCCGACGTGATGCCGCTGGTGCGCCGGGGAGTCGAGGAACTCGCCACCCTGACCCAGCTCAAGGAGTTCCCCCTGTGGTTCTCCCGCTTCGCCGAGCAGACAGGCCTGCGCCTGCTCCTGCTCAAGCGCTGGACCAGCGGACTTCAGGTCTTCCTCGAGACGAACATCCGCATGCCCAAGGAAGCCAAACAGAAACGCACCGACGGGCGGGCGCCCATCCCCAGCGTCAGCGGGGACATCTTCCAGACCGTGGGCGAGGAAGCGACTGTCTACTGCGGCCCGGTGCCCGTGAAGCACTTCCCCCTGGACCTGACCCTGATGCTGGGGCGCGGCAGCCGCGACCGGCAGATCATCCTGCTGCCCCTGCCGTCCCAGAACCACTGGAACACGTTCCTGTACCTGGACGCGGGCGAGACCTCCGGACGGGCCCTGGCCGTGGCCGAGGTGCTGGCCCGCTACGCCCTGGACCGGATGACCCTGCTGCAGCGGGGGGTGCCGCCGGTACGGGGCCGCACGGCCGAGATCCTGCGCTCGGAGCTGGCCCGCCGCCGCTCCGCCGAGGCCAAGCGGGAGCACGCCCTGGACCCGGAGCCCGCGGCGCCGGCGGTGCCCGATCCGGATGACGCGGCGCCCCGTTCGCCCTTCGCCCTGAAGGACGTGCCCGAGGCCGACCCGTTCGCGGCCGCGAGCCCGGACGGTGTCCCGGACCCGACCCCCGCGGCCGAAGCCGAACCGAAGCCCCAGTCCCGGCGCGAGCGCCGGAACCACGAGGCCACTGCCGCCGCCCTGCCCGACGCCCCGGCCTGGGCCGAGCTGGCCGAGACCGGCGACCTGACCCCGGAAATGATCTTCGAGCACAGCGGCGAACTGCCGGCCCTGCCCCGGGCGGCGGCCCACATCATGGCCGTGATCGAGGATCCGCGGACCACCGCCACCAGCCTGGAGAAGGCCCTGGCCATGGACCAGGCCTTGACGGCGAAGGTCCTGCGCATCGCCAACAGCCCCTTCTACGGCGCCGTGCGGGAGATCCGCACCGTCAGCGAGGCCATCGTGCGGCTGGGCTTCGTGGCCATCCGCAACTGGACCCTGGTGACGGCGGCCCGCTCCGTCTTCCTGACCCCCGGCGCGGGGATGCTCTACCGGAGCATCTGGAAGCAGTCGGTGCTCTCGGCCATGGCCGCCCAGCTGGTGGCCCAGACCGCCCAGGGGCGCGAGCCCGAGAGCGTGTTCATCGGCGGCCTGATGCAGAACATCGGCCAACTGGTGCTGGCCCGCAGCCACCCGGAGCTGTTCCAGGAGATCCTCAGCGACTCGGCCCGCGAGCAGCAGCCCTACCACGAGGTGGAGCGGCGCCTGCTGGGCTTCGACCACGGCGAGCTGGGTGCCCTGCTGATTCGCGAGTGGAACCTGAGCGCGGAGCTGGAGGAGGCCGTCCGCTGGCACCACCGCTTCGACCACGAGGACGCCAACAACGCCCGCATGGCGGCCATGATCGCCCTGGGCGAGGAGGTGGCCGCCTGCAGCGGCGCCGAGGGCCGGACCGAGGGCGAGCGAGGCGCCGCCGCCCAGCATGGCCGCGGCAGTTCCTGGGGCTGACGCCCGCCCAGGTGGCGGACCTGCACAAGCACGCCGCCGACCTGCACATCGATCCCCACTTCTTCTCGTAGGGACGACGCGTCGTGTACGCGCAGGGCCCGGCCGTGGCAGCCGGGCCTTCGCGTGTGCGGCGGGGAGCCGGGGTCAGGCGCCGGCCTGGTCGGCGCCGGCGGCGGGCCGGGGGGCGGGCTGCTCGGCCGGCGGTTCGAAGTGGCGGCGGCAGCGGGCCTCGTAGGTCTCCTGGGCGCCCACCACCACCTGGGCGGTGGCCTTGGTCAGCCGCTGGGTGAAGTTGGCCGGATCGCCGCAGACCATGCAGATGGCCAGCTGCTTGGTGACGTACTCGGCGCTGCACAGCAGCTGGGGCATGGGGCCGAAGGGCTCGCCCCGGTAGTCCAGGTCCAGGCCGGCGACGATCACCCGCTTGCCCTGGTTGGCCAGCTTGTTGGTGACTTCCACGATCTCCGGACCGAAGAACTGGCCCTCGTCGATGGCCACCAGCTCGGTGCGGTCGTCCACCAGGTCGAGGATGTCGGCCACGTCGTTCACCGCCATCCCCGGCAGGGACTGCTGGCTGTGGGAGACGATGTTGGTGGCGTCGTAGCGGGCGTCGATGCCGTGCTTGAAGATCTGCACGCGCCGGCGGGCGATCTGCGCCCGGCGGATCCGCTTGATGAGTTCCTCGCTCTTGCCGCTGAACATGGGTCCGCAGATGACCTCGATCCAGCCTGTCTTGCCGTGCACGACCTGCATGCCGCTCCGTTCGGTGTCGGTGTTCCGGGGAAGACCAACAGGATAGGACACCGGGCCCCGCGGCACAACGTGGGATTGTCGCGTGGCGGGTTTTCGCGTGCCGCGGCCGGGGGCAAGGGCTATACTTTCGCCCCATGTGGACCAGAGACGACCTGCTCGCCGCGATGCCCGACGGCGCCGTCGGCATGATCCATCTGCAGCCGCTGCCGGGCAGTCCCCGCTGGGGCGGGGACCTGGAAGCGGTGCGCGCGGCAGCGCTGCGCGACGCCGACGCGCTGGTCGAAGGCGGGTTCGGCGCCGTGATGGTGGAGAATTACCACGACGTCCCCTTCCACCCGGACGCCGTGCCGGCCCACACGGTGGCGGTGCTCACCGCCCTGGTGGGGGCCGTGCGGCAGCGCCACCCGCAGTTGGCGGTCGGCGTGAACGTGCTGCGCAACGACGCGGCCGCCGCCCTGGGTGTGGCCGCGGCGACGGGCGCCCGCTTCGTGCGGGTGAACGTGCACGTGGGGGCGGCGGTCACCGACCAGGGGCCGCTGACGGGGCGGGCTTGGCACACCCTGCGCCTGCGCCGGGAACTGGGCCTGGAAGACGTGGCCATCCTGGCCGACCTGCGGGTCAAGCACGCCCGGCCGCTGGTGGAGCGTCCCCTGGCCGAGGAGGCCGGCGACCTGCGCCTGCGGGGGCTGGCCGACGCCGTCATCGTCACCGGTCCCGCCACCGGCGCCGCCGCGGCCCCGGCCGAACTGCGCGCGGTGCGCGAGGCCCTGCCCGAGTGTCCCCTGCTGGTGGGCAGCGGCGCCACCGCTGCCGCGGTGGGCGGATTGTTGCGCTCGGCCGACGGCTGCATCGTCGGTTCGTCCCTGCAGATCCCCGAACCCGACAGCGGACGGCCCGCCGCCGATCCCGCGCGCGCCCGGGCATTCCTGGCCGCGGTGGCGGCCGCCCGGCGAAAGGACTGATCCGACCATGCGCATCCTCGTCACCGGCGGCGCCGGTTTCATCGGCTCCAACTACGTGCGGCTGCTGCTGGCCGACGACGCCGACGAGCGCGTCGTCAACCTGGACCTGCTCACCTACGCGGGCAACCTGGAGAACCTGGCCGGCTGCGAGAACGATCCCCGTTACCGCTTCGTCCGCGGCGACGTCCGCGACCGGGATCTCGTGCGGTCGCTCCTGGCCGGGGAGGGTATCGACGCGGTGGTCCACTTCGCCGCCGAAAGCCACGTGGACCGCTCGGTCGAGGGGCCCGAGGTCTTCGTCGCCACCAACGTGCTGGGCACCGAGATCCTGCTGGAGGAGGCGCGCGCCGCGGGCGTGGCGCGGTTCGTGATGGTCTCCACAGACGAGGTCTACGGCTCCCTGGGAGAGACCGGCCGCTTCACCGAGGACACGCCCCTGGCACCCAACTCGCCCTATGCGGCCAGCAAGGCCGCGGCCGACCTGCTTTGCCGCGCCTTCCACCGCACCTACGGACTTCCCGGTGATGACCACGCGCTGCAGCAACAACTACGGCGCCTACCAGTTTCCCGAGAAGCTGATCCCCCTGATGATCGCCAACGCCCTGGAGGACAAGCCCCTCCCCGTCTACGGCGACGGCCGCAACGTGCGCGACTGGCTCTGGGTCGGGGACCATTGCCGGGCCGTGGACGCGGTGCTGCGGCGGGGCGCGCCCGGCCGGGTCTACAACGTCGGGCGGCGGCAACGAGCTGGCGAACCTCGACCTGGTGACCCTGCTGGTGGACCGCCTGGGCAAGTCGCGGGACCTGATCACCTTCGTGGCGGACCGGCCGGGGCACGACCGGCGCTACGCCATCGACGCCGGTCGCATCACCGCCGAACTGGGCTGGGCTCCCACCGTGACCTTCGCCGAGGGGCTGGGCCGGACCGTGGACTGGTACCTGGCCAACCGGACCTGGTGGGAGAAGATCCGCAGCGGCGAGTACCGCGACTACTACGACCGCATGTACGGTGACCGGGGCGATGCCGCGGCCCGGCCGGAAGCTTCGTGAGCGCCGCCGTCGCGCTTCCCGACGGCCGCCGGGTGTCGGTGGCCGCCGAGGCGGCGGACCGCCTCTGCGCCGGCGTCATCGTCAGCGCCGACTGCCGGGTCCGCGAGGACGATTCCGCCGCCCTGGCCGCCGAGGAACTGGGCCGGCGCTACGCGGCGGATTGGGCCGGCACGCCGCCGGGGCGCATCCCCGGCCTGGCCGAGGCGCGTGACCTCTACAAGTCCTTCGGCATGGAGCCCACCCGCCACCGTCCCAGCAGCGAGGCCCTGCTGCGCCGGCTGCTCCAGGGCAAGGGGCTCTACCGCCTGGGCAACCTCGTGGACACCTGCAACCTGGCATCGCTCACCTTCCTGCTGCCCATCGGCATGTACGACCTGGACAAGGTGCGGGGCGACGTGGTGCTGCGCACCGGCGGGCCCGGGGAGGAGTACCCGGGCATCCGCAAGGGACCGGTGCACCTGGAGGGCCGGCTGGGCCTGTTCGACGACGCCGGCCCCTTCGGTTCGCCCACCAGCGACTCGGCGCGCACCGCCACCGATCCGGGCACCCGCACGGTGCTGGCGGTGGTCATGGCGACGGGGGCCTACCCCGCCGCGTCCATGGCGGCCAACCTGACGGGGTTCGGCGGCCTCTTTGCCGCCCACTGCGGCGGCCGACCCGTCCTGGCCGCGGTGCTGGGAGGGTCGTCGTGATCCGGCGCGCCCTGCTCGCGGCGGGGGCGCTCACCCTCCTGGCCGGCATCGCCGGCGCGGCCGACCTGGCCGATCCCGCTCCGGGTCCGCTGATGGCCCACGTCCGCACCCTCACCGCCCCGGCCTTCGCCGGCCGCCCCGCCGGTGCGCCCACCACCACGGCCCGGGCCGACACCCTGGCCGCCTGGCTCGCGGCGGCGGGGCTTGAGCCGGGCTTCGCCGCCGGCTGGTTCCAGGACTTCCCCCTGCACGGCGAGGGCTGGGCCGGCCAGGACCTGGCCGGCCGCGAGGGCCGCAACGTGGCCGGCTGCCTGCCGGGGGCCGGAGCCCTGGCCGGCCGCTGGATCGTGCTGGGCGCCCACCACGACCATCTGGGCCGGGTGGAACCGGCGCCTGACGACGCACCTCCTCCGGCGCCGGGGGCCTACTACCCGGGCGCCGACGACAACGCCTCCGGGGTGGCGGCGGTGCTGGCGGCGGCCCGCCTGCTGGCGGCCGCGCCGGCGGCCGACCGCCGCGGCCTGTTGGTGGTGCTCTTCGATGGTGAGGAGCTGGGCCTGCAGGGTTCGGCCGCCTTCGTGGCCGCCTCGCCGGTGCCGTTGGACAGCGTCGACGCCATGATCAATCTGGACACGGTGGGCCGCCTGCAGGATCACACCTTGCTGGTCAGCGGCCTGGGCACGGGGTCCTGCCTGCCGGCGGCCGTGGCGGCGGCCGACGCCGGTGCCTTCGCGGTCCGGACCGCCCGCGGCGGCTGGTCCGGCAGCGACCACATGATCTTCAACACCCGGGAGGTGCCGGTGATCTTCCTCTTCGGCGGCGCCTACCCCGACTACAATCGTCCCAGCGACACCGCCGACACCCTCGAGCCCGCCGGCCTGGCGGCGGTGGCCGGCTACGCCGCGCGGCTGGCCGCGCACCTGCTGGCCGCTCCCGGCCGCTGCACCTGGACCATGGTGGGCGACGGCCCCCTGCGCGACGACGAGCCGCCGGCGGACGAGCACCAGAACCGCGCCACCTGGTTGGGCACGCTGCCGGACTTCAGCGAGGGCGTCGCGGGCTACAAGCTGGCCGGCGTCTTCGACGGCAGCCCGGCCCAGCGCGCGGGCCTGCAGAAGGGGGACGTGCTGGTGCGGTTCGCCGGCCGCGAGGTCACCGACCTGGCCACCTTCACCCGCGCCCTGCGTTCGGTGGATCCGGGCGATCCTGTGGAAGTGGAGGTGCGGCGCGACGGTCGCCTGCTGCGCTTCACGGTCGTGATGGGGGACCGCGCCGACCGCCGCTGATCCCGGCTCAGGCGGGCCGGTCCTCGCCATCCCGCCGCCCCGGCTCCACGTGCACGAAGACCCGCGCCACGTTCGCCACGTTGGCGCACACCCGGTCCTCCACCTGGTGGGCGATGTCGTGGGCCGCACCCAGGGAAAGGTCCGGGTGCACGGCCAGGCGCAGGTCCGCCAGGTAGCGCGAGCCCCGCTGCCGCACCCGCAGGTCTCGCACTTCCTGCACCCCGGGCACCGCGGCCGCCTCGCCGCCGATGGCGTCCACCAGGGCGGTGTCCGGCATGGTGTCCATCAGGGCCATGACGTTCTCGCGGAGCAGGCGCCAGCCCATGCGCGCGATGAAGACGGCGATCACCAGGGCGGCGACGTTGTCCAGCACGGGCCAGCGGATCATGGCGCCGGCGATGCCCAGGGCCGCCGCCACCGAACTGATGGCGTCCGAGCGGTGCATGGCCCCGTTGGCCAGCAGCGCCGGGCTGTTGTGGCGGCGCCCCACGACGATGGTGTAGCGGGCCATGACCTCCTTGACGCCCACCGAGACCAGGGCCGCGGCCAGGGCCAGGGGCTCGGGGTGGCGCAGGCGCCCCTGCAGCCAGCTCCTCGCCGCGTCGCCGCCGATCAGCAGCGCCGTCAACAGCATGAACGCGGCCACGATCACGGCGCCCAGGGTCTCGAAGCTGTGGTGTCCGTAGGGGTGGTTGGCGTCCGGCGGCCGGCTGGCCGCCTTCAGGGCGAAGAGGATGCCGATGTCGCTGAGCACGTCCGCCAGGCTGTGGAAGCCGTCGGCCACCAGGGCGGCCGACCCGGCCGCCACGCCCACGGCGATCTTGCCCGCGGTGAGCACGCCGTTGCCCACCAGGCCCACGCCCGTGCAGAAGACGGGCCGCAGCCAGGCGCTGTCCGCGCCGCTATCCCGGGTTGCCGCCACTTCAGTCCTCGTCTTCCGGCGGCTCCGCGGGGTACATGGCGTCGATGACGTCGCGGTACTTGCGGGAGACGGCGAAGCGCTTGACCTTCATGGTCGGCGTCAGCTCGCCGGCCTCCTGGCTGAACTCCTGCTCCAGCAGCGAAACCTTCTTGATCTGGCTGAAGCCGGGCAGCTCGGCGTTGAGCTGCTCCAGCTGCTCCTGGAAGAGCTGCTGCACGGCCGGGTCGGCCACGAGTTCAGCCGGCGTGCCCGCGCCCAGGCCGTGGGCGGCCGCGTAATCGCCCACGGTGGCGAAGTCGGGAACCACCAGGGCGCTGAGGTACTGGCGCCGGTCGCCGATCACCACCATCTGGCTGACGTACTTGTTGGTCTGGAAGCGGTTCTCGATGGGTTGCGGCGCGATGTTCTTGCCGCCCGCCGTGACGATCAGGTCCTTCTTGCGGTCGGTGATGAACAGGTACCCGTCCTCGTCCAGGTAGCCGATGTCGCCGGTGGCGAACCAGCCGTCCTGGTCCAGCACCTCGGCCGTAGCCTCGGGCCGGTTCCAGTAGCCCTTCATCACCTGCGGCCCCCGCGCGAGGATCTCGCCGTCGGGCGCGATGCGCAGCTCCGTGTCCACGACGGCCAGGCCCACGCTCCCGTAGCGCTTGTGGGCGGGCGTGTTGCAGGTGAGCACCGGCGAGGTCTCGGTCAGGCCGTAGCCCTCGCAGATATCCAGGCCGGCGCCGTTGAAGAAGAGGTTGATCTTGGGCGACAGGGGGGCGCCGCCGGAGATCATGCAGGCGATGTTGCCGCCCAGCCGCGCCCGCAGCTTGCCGAACACGAGCCGGTCGGCCACGGCGCGCTTGAACGCCAGCCGCGTGCCCAGGGGCCGGCCCTCGGCCCGCCGCCGTGCGCAGTCGGTGGCCACGCGCCGCGTCCAGAAGAAGATGTCCTTCTTGGGCCAGCCCGCCGCCGCCGCCGTGCCCAGCACCTTCGCGTAGATCTTCTCGTACAGGCGCGGCACGCTGATGAGGATCTCCGGCTTCACCTCGAGGATGTCCCGGGGCACCGTGTCCATGCGTTCGGCGTAGGCGATGCCCACGCCCGCGTAGATCATGGTGTAGTAGCCGGCCATGCGTTCCAGCACGTGGCTCAGGGGCAGGAAGGAAAGGCAGCGGTTCATGCGCGCGAAGGGGAACGAGTCCTGGATGGCCAGCACGTTGGAGACGAAGTTGCGGTGGGTCAGCACCACGCCCTTGGGTTTGCCGGTGGTGCCCGAGGTGTAGATGAGGCTGCACGGCGCGTCGGGGTCCACGGCCGCGCAGTCGTCCCGCGGCGCCGGCGGATCCTGGTCCACGAGGTTCTGGCCGATCTCCAGCAGGCGCCCGAAGCCCAGGATGTCGGGCAGCTCGGTGCGGTCGAAGGCGATCACGTCGCGCACGCTGGGCAGGTGCTCGCGGATCTGGTGCAGCTTGGCGGCCTGGTCGCCGGTGGAAACGAACACCGCCACCGGTGCGCAGTCGGCCAGGATGCCCGCCACCGCCTCCGGCAGCAGGGTCGGGTACACGGGCACGGTGATCGCGCCCGCGCACTGGATGCCCAGGTCCGTCAGCGCCCATTCCACCCGGTTCTCCGAGAGCAGGGCCACCCGGTCGCCGGGCTTCACGCCCAGGGACCGCAAACCGTGGCGCAGGGCCCGGACCCGGCGCAGGGCCTCGGCGCTGGACACGGACTGCCAGCGGCCTTCGCTGTCGCGGGAGCTGAAGCAGTCCTCCCGCGGCTTGTCGCGGACGGCGGTCAGGAACAGTTCCGGCACGGTCTGAACGGGCATGGGAGCCTCCAGGCTGGGCGACGGTCCCCGCTTGCTTGCGGCGGCGAGACGCTTGACGCACTATCCTGACCGGACGGTCGCATTTTGTCAACGCGGGAGCCCTCCCGCACAGCCCCGGACGGAGCCGTGACCACCGCACCGAACCTGCCTGCCGCCAACGACCTGGTGCCCGCCCTGCTCACCTGGTTCGACGTCTGCCGGCGCGACCTGCCTTGGCGCCGGCACCGCACCCTCTACGGTACCTGGATCGCCGAGATGATGCTCCAGCAGACCACCGTCGCGGCGGTCGTGCCCTACTGGGAGCGTTTCCTGGCGCGGTTCCCCGACGTGACCGCGCTGGCCGCCGCCGACGAGGCCGAGGTGCTGTCCCTGTGGTCGGGCCTGGGCTACTACCGCCGCGCACGGATGCTCCACACCGCCGCACGGCGGGTGACCGAGGATGCGGACGGACGGTTGCCCGCCGACCACGCCGGCTGGCGCGAACTGCCCGGGGTGGGGGACTACGCGGCCGGCGCCATCGCCAGCATGGGACTCGGCCAGGCGGTGCCGGCGGTGGACGCCAACGCCCGCCGGGTGCTCCTGCGCTGGGTCGCCGCCGACCCGGAGGCCGCCGCGGACTGGGGGCCGGCGCGCCTGCGGGACCTGGCTGCCGGCCTCGTGCCCACCGACCGGCCCGGCGACTGGAACGAAGCCCTCATGGAACTGGGGGCCACCGTCTGCCGGGCCCGCGATCCGATCTGCGGCGCCTGCCCGGTGGCCGCGTGGTGCGCCGCCGGCCGGGCCGGTGCGGCGGACCGGGTGCCGCCCCGGCCGGCGCGGACGGCGGCGTTGCCGGTGGCCGTGTCCATCGCCGTGGTGCGGTGCGGCGACCAGGTGCTGCTGCTGCCTCCGGACCGCGGCCCGGTCGCGGTGGCCGACGCTGCCTGGGGAACACCGGCGCGCGCCGACCTGGGAGGGGTGCACCGGGGGTTGTGGAGCCTGCCTTCCACGGCCTGGTTCGCGGCGCCCGACGACGCGGCCGCCTGGCGCCGCCGGGCCACGGCGGCGTGGGCGGCCTGGGCCGGGCCGCACCGGCGGGGTGAGATTCGCGACGCCGGCGTGGTGCGCCACGCGATCACGCGTTATCGATTGGCGGTGACGGTGGTTGCGGTCACGGTGGACACCGCCGCCGACGCCGGGGAATTGGGGGGAGAGGGTGCCGTCTGGAGCCCGTTTCCGGGCCCTCGACCCGTCTCGAAACTGGTTCGCAAAGTCGTTGCGAGAGAATCGTATGGTTCAGGTTGACAAAGGTCCCGATTCACCTCTATTTACTTTCTAGATCCTGAAACCCCGCCTTCATCCAGCGACGAGGTCACCGAGATGCTGCAGATCACCCGCCAGACCGAATACGCCATCCGTGGACTCCAGGAACTCACCCGCCGCAGCGAGGAATCCCCGGTGCAGCTCAAGGTGATCGCGGGGTCATGCGAAGTCTCCGAAGCCTTCCTGGCCAAGATCTTCCAGATGCTGGCGCAGGCCGGCATCGTCAAGTCCCACCGCGGCGTCAAGGGCGGCTTCAGTCTGGCGCGTCCCGCCGGCGACATCGCCCTGCGCGAAGTGGTCGAGGTGTGCGAGGGCGGGATCGTCCTGAATCACTGCCTGCGCAAGGTGGACCGCTGCAAGGACGCCGAGACCTGCCAGGTGGCCGACGTGTGGCGCGAGGCCCAGACCGCGCTGACCGGGGCGCTGGACCGCACCAGCCTCGCCGACATCGCCTAAACCGACCGCGACCGCAAACGCGACGTCACGGGCCCTTCGCTTCCGCGGAGGGTCCGTGTTTGTCTGCGGGCGCCTGGTCCCCGGCGCGCCGGCGGCGCAGCTGGCCGCAGGCGGCGTCGATGTCCCGGCCGCCGCTCTCGCGGATGAAGGCGTCCACGCCGGCTTCGGTCAGTCTCTGCTGGAACGCCAGGGTGCGCCCGGACGCGGGCCGGTCCAGCTTGTCGTCGTGCAGGGGATTCATGGGGATGAGGTTGACCTTGAAGGGCCGGCCCGCCAGCAGGCGCGCCAGGGCGCGGGCCTGCTCCGGGGTGTCGGTGGCCTCGGCGATCAGCACCCAGGCCACCGTCACCCGCCGGCCGACGGCGTGGGCGTACCGCTCGGCCAGGTCCAGGGCCTCGGCCACCGACGTTCGTCCGGGCACGGGCATCAGTTGCTTCCGCGCCGCATCGTCCACGCCGCCCAGGCTGAGGGTCAGGCCCACCCCGGGGGCGGCGGCGATCAGGCGCTCCAGCCCCTCCCGGGGGCCGCTGGTGGAGACCTGGATGCGGCGCCGCGACATGCCCAGGCCCGCCGGGGCGGTGAGCAGGTCGATGGCCGCGCCCACCGCGTCCCAGGCGTCCAGCGGTTCGCCCATGCCCATGAAGACGACGTTGAACGCCCGGTCGCCGTGCCCGGGCACCGGGCGCGCGTCCAACTCCGCCGCCAGCCGCTGCACCTGCTCGACGATCTCGCCCGGCTCGAGGCTGCGCACCAGGCCGCCCCGGGCGGTGGCGCAGAAACGGCAGGCCATGGCGCAGCCCACCTGGGACGACACGCAGAACGTGGTGTGGTTCGCCATGGGAATGATGACGCTCTCCACCGTGTGGCCGTCCCGCAGGCGGAACAGGAACTTGCGGGTGCCGTCGGCGGACTGCTGCCGCTCCTCGGGTTCGAGGGCCGTCAGGTCCCACGCCGCGGCCAGCTCGTCCCGCCAGGCCAGGGGCAGGTTGCTCATGCGGTCCCAGGCGAGGGCGCCCCTCTCGTACACCCAGCCCCGCAGCTGGTCCGCGCGGTAGCGGGGTTGGCCCGCGGCCGCCGCCAGGTCGGCGAAGGCCGTCGGAACCACGGATCGCAGCAGGGGTTTGAGGGGACTCACGTGGGTTCCTCGCGGCAGGGCTGCGGCCGCCCGCCGGTCCGGTCTTGACACCCGGCGCCGGCGCGGCCAAGGTCGAGTCGGGACGCGCCGCGACAATGTCCCTAGGAATCCACCTCCACGCAAGGAAAAGCCCGTGAAGACGGTCCTGATCGTCGACGACGAAGCCGCCATCCGCGAGACCCTCGAGCAGATCCTGAGCTACGAGGGTTATGCCGTGCGCACGGCTGCCACCGGCGCCGAGGGCCTGGCCGAACTGGAACGCCGCGCCCCCGACGTGATGCTGCTGGACATCAAGATGCCGGGCATGGACGGCTTCGAGGTGCTGCAGCGCCTGAAGGCCGCCGGTCACACGGTGCCGGTGATCGTGGTCTCGGGCCACGGCACCATCGAGACCGCCGTGGAGGCGGTCAAGGCCGGCGCCTACGACTTCCTGGAGAAGCCCCTCGAACGCTCGCGCCTGCTGGTCACCCTGGAGAACTGCCTGGAGCACCACAAGGTCCTGGAGGACCGGCGCTTCCTGGCCGCGCAGGCGGGCCCCGACTCGCCCCTGGTGGGCGACAGCCGGGGGATGCGCGAGGTCAAGGCCTTCATCGAGAAGGTGGGGCCCACCGAGGCCACGGTCCTGATCACCGGCGAGAACGGCACCGGCAAGGGCCTGGTGGTGGGCGCCCTGCACCGGGCCGGCGCCCGCCGCGACCGGCCCCTGGTGGAGGTCAACTGCGCGGCCATCCCCAAGGACCTGGTGGAGAGCGAGTTGTTCGGCCACGAGCGCGGCAGCTTCACCGGGGCCGAGAAGCAGCGGATCGGCAAGTTCGAGCAGGCCGACGGCGGCACCCTGTTCCTGGACGAGATCGGGGACATGAACGAAGAGGCCCAGGCCAAGGTCCTCAAGGCCGTGGAGGAGGGGCGCTTCCAGCGGGTGGGAGGCCAGGGCACCCGCAGCGTGGACGTGCGCATCATCGCCGCCACGAACCGTGATCTCTCCTCGCCGGATTCGGGCTTCCGCCAGGACCTCTTCTTCCGCCTGAACGTGCTGTCCATCCATCTGCCGCCGCTGCGCGAGCGGGAACGGGACATCGAACTGCTGCTGGAGTGGTTCATGGCCGACCTTTCCCGGCGCCTGAAGACCCGGCCCCGGCGCTATGCCCCGGAGACCCTGGCCATCCTGCGGGGACACACCTGGCCGGGCAATGTCCGCGAATTGCGCAACCTGGTCGAGCGCCTGCTGATCCTGGCGGCGGACGACGTGATCCGCCCGGCGGACCTGCCGGTCCTGCCCGGGGGGGCGCCGCTGCCCGGGGATCATGTCAACTTGATGTCCTGCAGTGATTTCCAGGATTTCAAGGACCGCAGCGAGACCGTGTTCCTGCAGCACAAGCTCAAGGAGAACATGTACAACGTCAGCAAGACGGCCGAGTCCCTGGGCATGCAGCGGAGCAACCTCTACAAGAAGATCACCAAGTACGGGCTGCGGACCCAGCCGGAAGTCGACTGAAAGAAAAGTGACACAGGACGTTGACGGCTTCCCCCGGATTCTGTAATTATTGAGTTGGATTTTGCTTGCTGGCCACCCGGGGCATGCATCGAGAGGGCGGCCGGCCCGCAGGGATTGCGGACGGGGTGTTTCCGTGAGGAGAAGTACATGAAACGCACGACAATTCCCGTTCTTCTTGTGGTCCTGACCCTGCTGTGCGGATTCCTCGCGA
This sequence comes from Candidatus Krumholzibacteriia bacterium, assembly GCA_963825035.1. Classification (GTDB taxonomy): domain Bacteria; phylum Krumholzibacteriota; class Krumholzibacteriia; order LZORAL124-64-63; family LZORAL124-64-63; genus JACZKN01. Next base: position 213,688 of record CAWGRT010000019.1, read on the forward strand.
GTGCGGCCGTCGCCGATCCCGTGAACCAGGACGGCGCGATGCTGGTGCCTTCGGCAGACCGGCATCACTCCGACCAGATCCTGGACCTTCTCGGCGACCCGGACGACGGCACCAACAAGAAGGGTGATCCCGGCACATATGGCGATGGCTACGGACTCACCGGTGACAGTCCGATCATCGCCTGCGCGGAATCCTACCCGCTCGGGGACGAGGCGCAGCTTGTGGAACTGCTGATGCAGTTCATGGACTATTTCACGATCCTGCACTGATGGGGGTCCGGGGGACCTGAGCGGGGTCGACGGACGGAGTTGAGGCGGAACCGATCCACTTACTCGCCGAGGGATACGGTTGATGAACGAGCATTACGAAGGTCAACACAATCCAAGCGCCGGCCAGCCGGCGCCCGGACGCATGTCCGGCACGGTCGATTGGGTGCGCCTCGAGGAAGTCGGGGACCTGCACTTCCACGCCTCGGCTTACTCCACCGCGCTGGATTATTTCGACCAGATCAACGCCGACGGGATCCTGCTCCGCATGGACGTTCCCGTTGGCCCTGCGTGTGCTTCGCAAGTCCGTCGACGCCAACTTCCTCCTGGGATATTTCGAGCAGGCGGAGGTGCTGCTGGAGCGCGCCTTCACCCTGCTTGACCGCCACGCCGACGGTGGGGACGCCGACCTGGTGGTGACCGAACGCGCCGTCTTCCAGACCCGCCAGTCGGCCATCCTGCGCGAACGTGGCCGCCTGCGGGACGCCCTGCAGTTGGCGAAGCGCGCCTTCGCCGTCCTGGCCCTGACCGACCACCACACCGAGGTGGCGCGTCTGCAGATCGGCATGGGTATCTGCTACGCGCGCCTGGGCCGCCTGGAGAAGGCCGAGGAACTCTTCAATGACGGCCTGGCCACCTTCCGCCGCATCGACAGCGACCTGGGTGTGGCCAACCTCCTGAACAACCTGGCCGTGCTCCACAAGATGGGGTGCCGCTGGGACCGGGCCCTCAGCCTGATGGAGAAGGCCGTTGCCCTGGCCGAGCGCATCGGCGCCAGCCACCTGCTGCCGGGCTTCTACCTCAACCGCGGCATCGTGCTGGCGAAGGTGGACCGCCTGGGCGAGGCCCGCACGCTGCTGGCCAAGGGGCTGCGCCTGGCCGCCAGCCTGGGCGATCGGGTCCACCAGACGCGCCTGAACCTGGCCATGGGACGCCTGGAGACCCTCTCGGGCCGGCTGGCCCGGGCCGAGGAACTGATCCTCGAGGGCCGCGCCCTGGCCGAGGAGGGGCGGTACCTCCGCGAGGCCACCATCGCCGACGAGTACCTGGGCGACATCCTGCTGGCCCGCGGCGACGTGGAGAAGGCCCGCTACAACTACGAACTGGGGCTGCAGAAGTCGCGGCGCATCGCCAGCGGCAACGACCTGGAGGCCGAACTGCAACGGCGCATGGGCGAAGCCCATCTGGCAGCCGGCCGCACCGAGGATGCCATTGCCGTCAGTCAGGCGGCCATCGCCATTTGCCAGGAGTGCGGGGAGGCCTACGAGCTGGGCTTCTGCCACGCCACCCTGGGGCGGGCCTACGCCGACCAGGGGGACACCCGCCTGTCGGACCACCATTTCCGCGAGGCCATCGCCACCTTCTCCCAGCAGCAGCTGACCCATCACTGGTGCCGCACCATCCTGGCCTTCGCCGACGCGCGCCGCGAGGGAGCCGGCGAGGCCGAGCTGCTGCTCCTGCGGCGCTATCTGATGGACGCCCAGGAGAACGGTGCGGCCACGGTGGGCGACCGCATGCTCTGCGACATCCTGGACCGTCTGGCCCGGGTGCAGATCCGGCTGGCCCAGTTCGACGACGCCCTGCTGACGGTTTTCGAACTGGAGCGCCACGCCGCCGGGCTGGAGGACGACGTGCTGGCCCGCAACGTGGTGGCCCTGCGCGACCGCATCGAGGCCGGGCTGCTGGGGGGCGTGCAGACGGCCGAGAACCACCTGCACACCATCAGCGATCTGCCCGGCCTGTTCAGCCGCCACGACGACTCGGTGCCGCGCAACCTGGACTCGGTGCTGGCGGGGGGCATGGACAAGGTCCAGGCCGACTCCGGCTTCATCGCCATGGCGGACGGTCGCGAAGCCGGCCTGTGCATCGTGGCCCGGGCCGGTCTGACCGACAACCTGGCCCAGCAGCTGACCCGCTGGTTCGACCACGAAATGGCCGAGGGGCGGCGGCCAGGGCACGGCCTTCTTCTCCCGTATCGACGCCGGGGACGACCTGGTGCAGGCGGTGCCCGCCGTGGCCACGGCGGCGCGCAGCTGCGTCTTCATGCCCATCAGCCTGCACGACCAGCGCTTCGGCCTGCTCTTCCTGGGGCGGGGCGATGCGGCCGGCGGCACGGGCTTCGACCGCGCCAGCCTGGACTTCCTGGCCACCTACATGGGCTTCCTGGCCCTGTTCCTCTACGAGAAGGGGCGGGGCGACCGGCCCGCCGAGGCCACGCCCATCGAGCGGGTGGAGAGCTTCGAGAACATCATCACCCGCAACAGCCGCATGCTGGACGTGCTGGGCCTGGCCCGCAAGGTGGCGCCCAGCGACCTGACGGTGCTGCTCAACGGCGAGACCGGCACCGGCAAGGGCCTGCTGGCCTATTCGATCCACGCCTTGAGCCAGCGCTCGGAGCGGCGCTTCCTGTCCATCAACTGCGCCGCCATTCCCGAGATCCCTGCTGGAGAGCGAGCTGTTCGGCCACAAGCGGGGCAGCTTCACCGGGGCCCACAGCGACAAGCGGGGGCTGCTGGCCGAGGCCGAGGGCGGGACGGTCTTCCTGGACGAGATCGGCAAGATGCCCCTGGGCATGCAGGGCAAGCTGCTGCACTTCCTGGACACCAAGGTGGTGCGGCCGGTGGGCTCCAACGCCGAGTTCCAGGTGGACGTCCGCATCGTCTGCGCCTCCAAGAACGACCTGCACGCCATGGCCCTGGAAGGCCTGTTCCTGGAGGACCTCTACTACCGCCTGCTGGACTTCCCCCTGACCATCCCGCCGCTGCGGGAGCGTCCGGACGACATCGAGCTGCTGGCGCGCCACTTCGTCGAGCCGCTTCAGCCACGACCTGGGCGGCCACGCCGCCGGCCCTGGACCGGGTCTTCCTGGATCTGCTGATCCATCACGCTTGGCCGGGCAACATCCGCGAACTGGAGAAGGCCCTCAAGCGGGCCATCGTCCTGGCCCAGGGCGACGGCGTGCTCCGTCCCGAGCATCTGCCCGCCGCCGTGGTGGGCCGGTCCCTTGCCGGCGGGGAGACCGGCGCTCAGCCGCCCCTGAAGGAGACCCTGGCTGCGGTCGAATGCCGCGAGATCGCGCGGGCCATGCAGACCTGCGAGCGGCAACAAATCGGCGGCCGCCCGCCTGCTGCGCATTTCCTACCCGAATCTGCTGAAGAAGATCAAGCACTACGGGATCGAGCACGGCCTGACCCGGGGTGGCAAGAGCCGCCGCGTAGCCGCCCGATGGCAATCAATCTATCTTGACATCGTAAATGCACTTAAAGACAGTCGGATTGCGCAAAAGGCATCTCGCGCCTGTAAATTTTGTTTATATATCCGGGCCCAGCAGCGCTGTCCCGGTTGGCGCGACGGGCTTCGTAAGCTATATTGTTTGCTATGGGTTAAAAATCTCTTCACAGCGTCCCGAATTGGTACGCCATCGTGCTGTTATGGGGGCGAAGGGGTGAGTTACAGGGAACCTCTTCGAGCAGCAGACATCGACATTCGTGTTTTCGGGAGCATCGGGGTTCGTTCCTCGAGGCTTACCGGCACAAGAGGAGTTCTCAACAAGAAGTGCCGACGGGACGGTTGACAAGAGGTGGGGTCTTTTCAAGCGGCCCCAGTCGGCGAGAGAGAACCAGGATCACGTGCTCCCGGAACACGGAAGAATGCGGATCTGATCACCGGATCCGACGGAAAAGAGCCCTACTGGTCTTGAGAAGGCGAGACTCAAGCCCAGGCAGCCGCAAGGCGGGGCTCTTTTTCATGCCCGGCACCGGCGCGGCGGCGCCGACGGCCGCCGCGTCCCCTTTTGGGGAAACCCGTCGCGGAAAGCGCACAGGACAACGGCGCGTGCGCGCCGCGGTGGCGGCGGCTCGCGGCGCCGATCTCGTCATACAATGTGAAACAACGATATGACAGCATCTTGCCTGGATCGCCGCCGTCGGCTGACGGGGGCCGGCCCGCCGTGCCGGATTGGCACGATAGGTGCCTAGTCCCTGGAAGGCGAACGTGACCCCAATCGGGTTGGAGGTGGATCGTGGACCGGAGGAAGCGGAACGAACGGACGGACCTCTCGTTCGGACCCCGGCGGCGGCGGCGCTTGGCGTCGCTGCCGCTCCTCCTCGTCCTGCTGGCGGGCCTGGGCGGCCTGCTCGGCGGCTGCGGCGAGGATGACTGCGTCAACTGCGTGGACCTGCCCCTGCCGGTGGTTCCCACCGGCGTGCACAGCATCAGCGGCGACAACGAGGTCATCATCCAGTGGTACGACATCTCGTATGCCCCGTACGACGGCAGCTACAGCCCCAACGTCGAGGGTTACAGCGTCTACTGGCGCTATCTTCACCGAGGGCGACCAGAACGACCCCAAACGCGAGTTCGACCCCACGCCCCTGGGCGAGGTGGCCTGGGACGAGAACTTCGACCCGGCGACCGGACTGCACTGGTTCGTGGACGACGGCGCCGTCAACGGCGAACAATACGAGTACGCGGTGACGGCGGTGAATGCGGCCGGGGGCGAGAGCGCCCTGAGCTTCGAACTGGTGACCGACGCGCCCTTGCCCATGAGCGTCACCCCGGTGGATCTGTTCGACGTCAACGGGCCCTCCGCCAACCAATCGGGCTTCGACTTCAGCGGCCTGGACAACGGCCGGGTCGACCCCACGGTGCCCGGCGACCACCGCCGACGTCTTCGTGGCCTACCAGGGCGGCGTGCCCTATCTGCACGCCATCGAGCAGCGACGTGCGCATCCAGGACTTCGGCGTCTTCACCGACGGGGCCGGCAATCTGGTCTTCGAAGGTGTGTCGTGGGCGCCGGCCGACGGCTGGTCGAACACCGGCGTGCTGGAGATCGTCGCCGGACACATCTACGTCATCGAGATCTACGATCCGGTGGCGGGCACCCTCCACTACGCCAAGCTCGGCATCACCGTGGTGGGCACGGGCGCGGTGCAGGCGCAGTGGGCCTATCAGACCATCGAGGGGCTGCCCGAACTGTCGGCAGCCCGAGGGCGGCAAGCCCGTCGACGTTGAGCCCGTCACGTTGCGCCTGTAGGCGCGCGGACGGGGAAAGGAGCGGAGGATCATGAAACGCAACAGCTGGAACAACTGGTTGGCCGGACACCGGGACCCGCCCGTTGGTGGCGGCGGTGGCGGTCATGCTCCTCGGCGGCGCCGGCCGGGCGCCCGCCCAGGACGCGGGGCAGGCCGCCCGGACCTCGGCGGTGCCGACGCAGGACGCTTCCGATTCGAACTTCGACTATGCCGCGGTGAAGCTGCGGGTGGGCGTCTGGACCGACAAGGCCGACGACGAGGTCTACCGCAAGGGCGACCAGCAGACCGTCAGCTTCGAGGTCAACGAGGACGCCTACGCGGTGGTCTACCGCATCGACACCGAGGGTGGCGTCACGGTGCTGTGGCCGCGTACCCGCATGGACGACGGCTTCGTCTTCGGCGGCCACGACTACGTCCTGCCCGTGCAGGGCGGGCCGCAGTCTGCGGGTAGTCCGACCGCGAGGGCGAGGGCTTCGTCGAGGCGATCGTCTCGCGCTACCCCTTCGACCTGCGGGCCCTCGAGGTGGACTTCCACCAGGAGGACACGGCGAACCCGCTACGACTACCGGGTGACCGGCGATCCCTTCCTGGCCATCAACGAGGTGAACTACGCCATCACCGGCCTGGAGAACGCCGACGACTACGTCGTCACCAACTACGCCGCCTACTACGTGCATCGCGAGGTGGACCACCCGCGCTACCTCTGCAGCCAGTGCCACCTGGACGACGGCACGAACTACGATCCGTACAACGACACCTGCAAGCTGAACATCACCGTGGACTACCGCTGGAGCAACAGCTGGTGGTCGACCGCTACGGCTACTATCCGGTCTACTGCTACCCGACCTACGTCTACGTCGATCCCTGGACCTGGCGGCCCTGGGTCAACTTCTGGTACGACCCGTGGTGGCACTGCCCGACCGTCAGCGTCTGCTACTGGGACAACTACTGGCCGGCCGTGGTACGACAGCCCGCTACTACCGCGGCGACTGGCGCGCCGACTTCGGCGGCCACCGACGCTACCAGCCGCTCAGCCCCGTGCGGTCCCGAGGCACCCGCACCAAGGTGCGCGAGTACCGGGCCCTCCCTCTCCTGGTCAAGGACGGCGACCGCACGAAGACCGGCCGCACGGCCGCGGGCCGCCTCACCAAGGAAGGCCGCGGCGGCGAGCGCCTGGTCTGGCGGGGCGAGAAGCCCGAGCGCCGGGTCCGGCCGGACTTCGGCGACGCGCGGCGCGGACGTGACATGGCCGGCCTGCGGATCCGCGACGGCCTGAACCTGCGGGACGGCCGGGGCACCGAGACGCCCCGGATGCGCCACACTGCCGGCGATTCGCGCAACCGGCCGGGGCTCGTGCCCATCGTCGGGCGGGACGCCCGGCGGCGGGACCCGCGCCGTCCGCGGCGGCACCGCCGCCGGCGTCGAGAGACAAGGGTACCCGCACCCGGGGCGGCCAGGCGGAGGGCCGGACCATCCGGCCGGTGGAGCCCCGGCAGAAGGGCACGCGCATCTGGAACACAGGCCGCAGCCGCGACGACGCCGCGCGCCGGTCCGAGCAGGTCCGTCCCGGCGGCCGCAGCAGCGGCGGCGACTCGAGCCGGGACAGCGCCCGCTCCGGCGGCGACACCCGCACGCGCAGCGGCGACACCCGCACGCGCAGCGGCGACACCCGCAGCCGGGGTGAGACGAGCGGCAGCGACACCCGCACCCGCGACGGCGGCAAAACCGACCGTTCGAGCGGCGACACCCGGACCCGGTCCGGCAGCGACCGCAGCCGCGGCAGTGGTTCTGCGACCCGCGGGCGCAGCAGTTCCGGTCGCAGCAGCAAGAGCAGCAGCGTGCGCAGCGGTTCCACCCGCAGCAGCAGCAAGAGCAGCAGCAGTGTGCGCAGCGGTTCCACCCGCAGCAGCAGCAAGAGCAGCAGCAGTGTGCGCAGCGGTTCCACCCAGCAGCAGCGGCAGCAGCGGCAGCGCGGTGCGCAGCAGCGGCGGCAGTTCGCGCAGCAGCGGTGGCGGCTCGGCCCGCAGCAGCAGCGGCTCCTCGTCCAGCAGCGGCAGCAGCGGGCGGTCCGGGGGCAGCAGTTCCGGCGGCCGGTCCCGCGGGAAGTAGGGACCGGAGACATGACGAGTGTGTGTTGGTGGCTTTTCCCCCCATCACCCGCCGGCCGGCGCGAGACCGGATTCTCGAAGAGGTTGGCAGCCAAGCGGGAAGGGTAGCGGGCCGAACGGACGGGGACACCAGCACATGTCAGGAGAGCCCGGCGGGGGAATGTCGATCAGGGGTGACAGGTACCGCGTCCGGGCTCTCCGCTTTTCAACGCCGCGTGCGATTGACCCCCCGCCGGGGGGTCCCTATAATGCGCGCGGCGACACTCGTCCGGTGGCTCCGCCCGCCGATCCCGCTCCAGCGCGACGACGAAAGGTCCTGACCTCCATGCGCCCGATCCTCCTGGTGAGCGCCTTGCTCCTGACCATCCCCCTGCCGGCCGCGGCGGCCTCTGCGCCGAAGGCCGGCGGTCCCGCCCCGGTGGACCGGTCCCTGCTGCCGTCGAGCCTGCCCGCGTCGGCGGCCGCCCTCTTTGCCGACCGGCCCGAGGACGGACGGCGTCGCCTGTTCGGTGAGCAAGGCGCCGGCGTCCCTGGACGCCGTGCTGGTGATGTGCGACTTCAGCGACAGCCTCATGCTCGGCCGCTGGGGCCGGGTGCCCGGCGACTTCCCGCCGCCCCGCCAGCAGGAGATCCTCTACGCCGCCCACGACTCGGTCTTCTTCGCTCACCAGATGCGGGACGTGGCGGAGTACTTCCGCACCGTCAGCGGCGGCGCCTTCACCCTGCAAGCGACCATCCACCCGCGGGTGGTGAACCTGCCCCATCCCATGGCCTGGTACGGAGACCATCCCCAGTTCGGCGACCAGCCGGTGCGTCTGGCCGCGGACGTGCTGGACAGCCTGGCGGGGGAGATCGACCTGTCGTCCTACGACACGGTGATCCTGGTCCACGCCGGCGCGGGGGAGGAGACCGACATCCTGAACAACAGCCCCGAGCAGATCTACAGCACCTACCTCGGCCGGCAGGATCTGGCCGATGCCGTGGCCGACTCCACCCTGCCGCCGGACGGGCTGCCGGGCGGGATCGAGAGCGTCCTGGTGCTGCCGGAGTGCGAGTACCAGGACGGGGGCATGTACGGCAGCCTGGGCGTCTACTGCTACGAAGTGGGCCTGCGCCTGGGGATGATTCCCCTGGTGGACTTCACGCCGGCGGGGCATCCGGACAGCCAGGGCATCGGCACCACCGGCCTGATGGGCTACGGCCTGTTCGTGGCCTCGGGCTGGAATCCGCCCCACCCCTGCGCCTACAACAAGACCCTGATGGGCTGGCAGCAGCCGTCGGTGGTGCGCCCCGGCGAGCACTTCGTGCTGCGGCCCGCCGAGGGCACGGGCGACCCGGCGGCCGCGGCGCGGGTGGACATCGGCCCCCAGGAGTACTGGCTGCTGGAGTACCGCCTGCAGGACCCGGACGGGAGCCGTTTCTGGAACTTCGGCGACGACCTGAACGGGGACGGGCGCCGCGACTTCTGGGACGCCAGCCACGCCGACGGGATCCCGCAGGCCGGCGACAAGTTCGACCCGGCCGCGGACACCCGCGAATGGCTGGTTGGTGCCGAATGGGACCATTACATGACCGAGAACGGAGCGGCGGTTCCGGGACTGGGCGGCGGTGGGAGCGGCGTCTACGTCTGGCACATCAACGAAGCCGCGATCGCCGAGAGCTTCGCGGCCGCGGACAACGGCTTCAACGCGGACCCCGCCCGCAAGAGCGTCGACCTGGAAGAGGCGGACGGCATCCAGGATCTGGACTCGTCGTCGCCCTCGATATGGTACCTCGGCGGCGACTTCGATGCCTTCCGCGGCGGCGGCGCCGACGTGTTCGGGCCCGCCACCAATCCCCGCACCGACACGGCGGCGGGGGCCGCCACGGGTCTGCGCTTCGTCGACTTCGGCAAGGTGGTGCTCGACTCGTTCGTAACGCCGCTCTTCCTGGACCCGGACACCGGGGACACCATCTGGACGCGGTCCTACGCCGACACCGTGGGGTTCACCCTGGAGCGGGTCGCGGTGGACGGCCCGGCGCGGGCGGCGGAACGGACCCTGCCCGCGGGCGTGGACCTGAGGGGCTCGCACGTCCTGGTCGCCGACCTGGACGCGGCCGGCAGCCCGGCGGACCGCCGGGAGATCGTGCTGGCGGACGGGGACGGCGGCGTCTGGGTCCTGGACGGCGACCTGCGCGAGTACGTGGACCACGACGGAAATCCGGATACGGTGGAGCCCTTCGCCGTGGGACAGCGCTACGGTCAGCCGGTGAAGTGGCTGCTGCCGCCGGCGGTGGGCGACGTGGACCGGGACAACCGGCCCGAGATCGTCCTGACCACCGCCGACGGCCTGTTCGCGTTCCACCGCGACGGCACACCGGTGCGGAATCCGGCTCCCGAGGCCGGCGCCAACGGTCTCTACCGCGGGCTGGGCACCTGCCTGCTGCCGCCGGTCCTGGTGCCGGCGACGCCGGTGGGCCCCGACAGCGTGGGGCTGCCCCAGCTGCCGGTCTCGGCGGCCGTGCTGCTGCGGGAGGGCGGCCGCACCCATCTGCGCCTCTTCTCCGGTCCCAACGCCGACCCGGCCGCCGACCGCGACCTGGGCGACGTGGTGCCGGCGGCGCCGCCGGTGTTGGCCCTGGGGCGCCTGTGGCTGGCGGTCTCGGACACCAATGCGGGCACCCACGCCCTGCTGGCCTGCAGCCCGGCCGAGGTGCTGCTGCCGGAGGTCCCGCCGGTCCTGAGCTACCCCCTCGATTTGGCGCCGGGGCCGTTCCCGGTCACCTGGGGCGTGGAGCCGGACGGTGCGGCGAAGGCGTGGGTGGCCGTGGGCGGTGCCGGAGGGGGCGGCCGGACGTACTACCTGGACGATGCGCTGGAGACGGTGGGGCCTGTCCTGTCCTGGCCGGACGACGTGGCGACGGTCGCGCCGGGCGCGCCGGGGGGGGCGGTGACCGCCGGCGGCGTGTTCGGCCGCCTGTCCGCCTCGGGTCACTGGCTGGCGGGATGGCCGCGGCGGCCCCTGCCCGACCTGACTCCGGCGTCGCCGGCCACGGCGCCCGGTGCCCTGGTGGCGCGCCTGGCCGGGGCGACCGGCACCTTCGAGGAGTACCTGTTCAGCGCTGCCGACGGGCGTGTGTGCGCCTACGATGCGGACGGCGGGCTCGTGCCGGACTGGCCCGCGGCCGGCCCCGGCGCGGCGGCCGGCACCCCGGCGCTGGGGCAGGTGACCGGTGGCCAGGACCTGGACCTGGTGACCGTGGGGAGCTTCGACCGGATCACGGGCATGGACACCGAGGGTGTCGAGCCGGTGAAGGACGTGGTGTCCACCGTGGTGGTCTTCGCCGATGTGGCCACGGGCGCGGTCTGGCCCATGGCCGGCGGTTCGCCCTGGCGGGGCGGAACCTGGGCGGCGGCGGAACTGATCTCGCCGCCGTTCGCGGCCCCGGGCTCGGGCATCGTCGTGGGCAGCCACCTGTGCTACCCGAGTCCCCTGACCTCCGGGCCCCTGCACGTGCGCGCGAGCGCCCGGGCGGCCGGACGCGCGCGCGCGTTCGTCTATGACCTGGAAGGGGAACTGGTCGTCGCGTCGGATTGGCGGGACATCCCGGCGCGGGAACCCTTCGACCTCGTGATCGACCTGGGCAGCGCGGCCAGCGGCATGTACCTGTGCCGGCTGGTGGTGCAGGACGAGCGCGGGAGCAGCGACGTGAGCGTGGTGTCCTTCGCGGTGATCCGCTGAGGCGATGGCGGCACCGATGGACGCGGAGCGCGTCCGCGGTTAGAATTGGGCAGGATCCCCGCGGGGATCGAGACGGCCCACGGCGGGCCGACGGCAGGAAAGGAACTCCATGACGCGCAAGAGCCTCAACCCGATCCTCGGTCTCGGCCTCGCGGTGCTGCTGTGTGCCGGCCCGACCGCCGTCGCCTACGCGGGCAATCCCGGCGACGCCGGCCTGCTGTCCCTGCGCCTGGGCCTGGGCGCCCGGGAGGCGGGCATGGGCGAGGCGGGCGTGGCCGCCAGCACCGGCGCCGCCGCGGTCTGGTGGAACCCGGCCAACAACGTCTTCTCGGACTTGGACACCGAGCTCGTGCTGCAGACCCAGCGCTACGTGGACCTGTTCGACCAGCACGCGGCCGCCGTGGCCCACCGGGCCGGGAGCGGCGTGCTGGGGTTCATGTTCACGGGGTTCTACTCGGACGAGATCCAGCGTTACGGCACCGAGCCGGTGGGCGTGCCCGAGGGGACCTTCAAGCCCTACGACGTGGCCTTCGGCGTGTCCTACGCGCATCCCCTGGGCAAAGACTTCGCCGTGGGAGCCACCGTCAAGATGGTGTACGAGCGCATCGACATGTACTCGGACACGGGCCTGGCCCTGGACCTGGGCATCACCCATCGCGCGGTGATCCAAGGCCTGATGTTCGCCGCCACGGTGACCAACCTGGGCGGGCAGATGAATCTGCGCGACCAGCCCTTCGACCTGCCGAGGACCTTCCGGGTGGGCGCGGCCTACACCCCGCAGGGGGCCGGCCTGAACGGTAAGCTGACCCTGGCCGGCGACGTGGTGATGCCCAACGACACCAACGAGAAGGCCCACGTGGGCGCCGAGTACCGGCTGATCCCGGAGCTGGCCCTGCGGGTGGGCACCCGGGTGAACTACGAGTCCCAGGGCATGACCGCCGGCGCCGGCTTCCGGGCGGGGCGCCTGGGTGTGGACTACGCCTACAGCGACTGGACCAACGACTTCGCCGACGGGCACAAGTTCAGCCTGCGGGTGATCTGGTAGCTCAGTCCAGGGGGCGGGGTTCCGTGCGGAAGTCCGCCAGCCGGAACTCGCCGTCGCGCAGCACGCCGTAGCCGAGGGTATCGAACCAGCCGGCCAGGGCCGAGAGGCTGCGGCCGCCGGACGTGACGGTGAAGGCGTGGTGGACGTGGCCCATGACCAGCAGGTCCCAGGTGGGATCCCGCTGGCGATCGAGCCAGTGCTGGGCCTTGGCCACGATGCGGTCGGCCTCGTCGCGGGTGGCGCTGCGGCTGCGGCCGGACAGCCAGGTGCTCAGGGCGTAGAGCAGCTCGGGATGCAGGGACTTGGCCACGAACACACCCGCCCGGGCGCGGACCAGGGCGCGGAAGGTGTTGTACGCCCAGTCGTAGGCCAGCAGGCCGTCGCCGTGGTTGGCCAGCACGCGCCGGCCGCCCAGGTCCAGGAGCGCGGACTCCCCGTCGGGCGACGTGCCGTAGCGCTCGTGGAGGTAGCCCGCGGCCCAGATGTCGTGGTTGCCCCCGACGAAGTGGAGGCGGCAGCCGGCGTCGCGGACCCGATCCAGGGCCTGCAGGAGGGCCTCGTAGCCCTTGAGCCGGAAGTGGGGATAGTCGAACCAGAAATCGAAGATGTCCCCCAGCAGCACCAGGTGGTCGGCCCGCGCGGCCATCGCCAGGAACGCCAGAAAGGCCTCGACCCTCTGCCGTTCGGCGGGGTCGGGCCGCAGATGGAAGTGGGCGTCGGCCACGAAGAGGACCTGGGGGTTGCCGGAGTCGGACATGAGCCCCATGTTGGCTGATCGGGGGCGGATCGGCAACCCCGGATTGCAAGCCCGGGACGGAAGGAGAGCGGGATGTCGCTGTGGGATGACGTCAAGCAGAACCTGAGCGAGTGGTACACGGTGGCGGCGGACAAGACCTCGGAGCTGGCCAAGATCCAGGCCCGGCGCTACGACAAGTTCGGCCTCAGCCGTGACATCGAGCGCCAGTTCAGCGAACTGGGCAGCCTCGTCTTCAATGGCCTCCAGGAAGAGAAGGAAGGCATCCTCGACGATCCGGCCGTGGACACCCTGGTGGAGCGCATCCGCGGCCTGGAGAAGGAACTGCGCCTCAAGGACGAGGAGATCGAACGCATCCGCCGGAACCACTCCGAGCGCAAGGACCAGGCCAAGGCCGCGGCGGCGGCGGCCGGGAGCAGCGCGGGCGCCGGCGACGGGGACGACGGCGGGGACGAGGTGCCGCACGTGCTGCGGGATCCGGCGCTGGACCGGGGGACAGGGGACTCGGCCATCCTGGTGGAGCCGGGGGAGGAAGCGCGGAGTCCCGAACCGGACGAACACGATCCCGAATTCCGTGGTTGACAGGGCGATTCATTTCGGATAGGCTCGTTCCAGTTCCCTGTAACGCCCGGTGGCCCTCCCCAGGGGCGCCGAGGCAGCGGCTCACCCCTTCACCGGATCCAGCTCGCCGCAGGACGGTGAAAACGTGAGACCGCATCGGTCAGGACAGCATGTTCGGTACGACGCCCAGGCGCGTCGCCGCTTGGTCGCCGCAGCTTCGCGAAGCTGGGACGGCCAGTCGGCGTGCGCCTTTCTTGTCGCTGGCGCTGGTGCTGCTCATGGCCGCCCTGGCCCGGGGCGAGGAGCCGGCCGCGTCGCCGTTCGTCGCCGTCAGCCAGCGCCGTCCGTCCCGCCGTCGTCAACATCCGCTGCACGCGCTCGGTGAACGCCGAGGGGGTCGGGACCGGTCCCCTGCAGGAGATGTACCGCCAGTTCTTCCCCGACGAGGAAGGCAAGGGCGGCCGCTACGAGATGCCGTCCACGGGCTCGGGCTTCGTGGTGGACCCGGACGGGCGAGATCCTCACCAACCACCACGTGATCGACGGGGCCGAGGCCATCTTCGTGCGCTTCAGCGGGGAGAAGCGCGAGTACCGCGCCACCCTGGTGGGCGGACGATCCCAACACGGACCTGGCGCTGCTGCGCATCGACCCGGCCGGGCGGAAGCTGCCGACGCTGCATTTCGCCGACTCGGACGCGGTGCCGGTGGGGGATTGGGCCATCGCCGTGGGCAACCCCTTCGGGAACCTCGAGAGCACCCTGACCGTGGGCGTCGTCAGCGCCAAGGGGCGGGGCGACCTGATCATCGGCGGGCTCACGCCCCGCTACCAGGACTTCATCCAGACCGACGCCGCCATCAACTTCGGCAACAGCGGGGGCCCCCTGGTGGACGTGCACGGCCGGGTCATCGGCGTGAACACGGCCATCAACCAGGCGGGCCAGGGCATCGGCTTCGCCGTGCCCAGCAACCTGGTGCGGAACATCTGGGGCCAACTGCGGGACCACGGCCGGGTGATCCGCGGCTACCTGGGCGTGTCCACCGAGGACGTCGTGCAGGTGGTGGGCGAGGAGGTCGCCGGCGAACCGCCCAGCGGCGCGCGGGTGCTGTCGGTGCGGGCCGGGGGCCCGGCCGCGGCCGGCGGCGTCCGGGAGGGCGACATCATCGTCAGCTTCGGCGGCAAGCCGGTGGAGGCGCGGCGGGACCTGCAGTTCCTGGTGGCGGACACGGCGCCGGGCACCCCCGTCGCGGTGGGTGTGGTGCGCGACGGCCGCCGGTTGGATCTCGACGCCACCCTGGTGGAATGGAGCGATGAGACCGCCCAGGCCGCGGACGTCGGCCCCGAGCGCTGGCTGGGGCTGGAGGTGGCCTCATTGGCGGGAACCGATCCCCGGGTGGATCGTTTAAAGAAAACCTTAGGCATTCTCGCGACGTCCGGTGTGATGGTCGTCGCGGTGAAGGAGGGCTCGCCTGCGGCGGATGCCGGTATCCGGCCGGGCGATGTCCTGGTGTCGATCGAGGAGCACGAGTTGACGGATCCCGCGGCCTGGGAGCAGGCCAGGAGCCTGCTGGGGGACCGCCGCGAGTCCTTGACCGTGCTCGTGCGGACGGGAACGAGCGAACGCTACGTCTCGGTTCTGCCGCGCCCGACCGGCATCGAAAACTGACGAGGAGGCCCGGTTCGCCGGGAGACCCCCCACGCTGGCAGGGAGGATCCCTGATGGCTGGACGCAAGCGCATTCTGCCCGCGATGCACGAGAAGGGCCTCGAGGTCTACTTTCGTGACATCAACCGCTACGATCTGCTGGACAGGGACGAGGAAGTCGCCCTGGCCCGGCGGATCCGACAGGGAGACGACGAGGCCCTGGCCGCTCTCGTGCGTGCCAACCTGCGTTTCGTGGTCTCGGTGGCGAAACGATACATCAACCAGGGCCTGATGCTCTCGGACCTGATCAACGAGGGCAACATCGGCCTGCTGAAGGCGGCCCACCGCTTCGACGAGGAGCGGGGCTACCGCTTCATCTCGTACGCGGTCTGGTGGATCCGCCAGTCCATCATGCAGGCCCTGCTGGACAAGTCGCGCACGATCCGGCTGCCCCAGAACCAGACGGCCCTCCTGATCAAGATCGCCCGCACCCGGGCCATCCTGCAGAACGAGGGGAACCCCAACCCGTCGCCGGACCAGATCGCCGAACGGCTGGACCTGGACGTGGGGGACGTGCTGCACGCCCTGCGTTCGGATCGCACCGAGATGGCCCTGGACGACACGGGCGAGGAGAACAGCGACCGGCCCCTGGCCGAGGTGCTGGAAGACCTCAACCACGAGGCGCCGGACCACGAGGTCATGCAGCGCGGCCTGCGCGAGGACGTGCGGCGCTGCCTGGCGGCGCTCAGTGACCGGGAAGCCCAGGTGGTCATCCAGTATTTCGGGCTCGGGTACGAAGAGGCCCAGACCCTGCAAGTGATCGGCGAACGCCTGGGATTGACCCGGGAGCGCATCCGCCAGATCAAGGAGAAGGCGTTGGGCAAGCTTCGGAACTCCAAGGATCGCAACGTCCTGCTCGATTACTATTGACGTTCCGCGTGAAGTCCGCGCCGGGCCCCCGGGGGCCCGGCGCGGCGCATTGTTGAACCCCGTTTCCCATGATGGTCCGTGATTTGCTATGGAGTCGCGGCCCGGACCGCCGCGGCGGAACCGGGTTGACAACCGGAGCGGGCCCGGTATGTTTTGCGCGACGCAGACGACTGACCGGCGGCCGCCACCGCATCCCGTGGGCCGCCCCGGGGCGCGGCGCCGACGGCCCCGTTTCCCGCACCACGACCAGCAGGCCCACGCGGCGGAGCCCATGAAGCTGAAGCGCAGCTACACCTTCCTCTACATGCCCGACGACCACGGGGAGAGCCGCCTGCTGCGCCTGCCCCGCTGGGTGATCCTGACGGCGGCGGGGGTGGTGTTCTGCCTGGCCCTGGGCACGGCGCTGTACGGCGTGGGGCTGGAGCACGGGAGCGGCTGGCTGCCGGGTGGCTCGCGGTTCCAGCGGGAGAACCGGACCCTGCGCGGCGCCCTGACCGCCCTGGAGTCGCGGGTGGCCCGCTTGCGCGACGAGATGGCTGGCGTGCGGGCGGTTCAGGTGGAGGTGGCCACGGCGGTGGATCTGCCGCTGGTGGACGACGAGACCTACGCCGCGGGCATCGGCGGCCGCGGGGGGCACCCGGCCGGCGCCCTGGCCTCCCTGACGGAGGTACCGGGGGGCCGGGACGGCGCGGCCCTGGCCGGGACCGGGGGACCGGCGGGCATGGAGGCGGAACTGGCGCTCCTGCTGCGCCAGGCCCGCATCCAGAAGCAGGGCTACCTGGCCATGCTGGACACCCTCGAGGCCCGCACCGTGGTGCGGGAGCGCATCCCGTCCATCCGCCCTCTGGACACGGGCTGGCTGAGTTCGCGCTTCGGCTTCCGCAACGACCCCTTCACGGGCCGGCAGACGTTCCACCGGGGACTGGACTTCTCGACGCCCGTGGGCACGCCCGTACGGGTGACCGGCGACGGCACCGTGGCGGCGGTCCAGACCCAGCGCGGCTTCGGCCGGGTGGTCAAGGTGGACCACGGCAACGGGGTCACCACCGTCTACGCCCACCTGGACCGCATCGACGTCAAGAAGGGTCAGAAGGTGAAGCGGGGCGAGATCATCGCCCATTCGGGCAACACGGGCCGCTCGTCGGCGCCGCACCTGCACTACGAGATCCGCCTGGCCGGCCGGCCGGTGAACCCCATCTCCTACATCCTGGACGCCTACGCCAGCAGGGACTAGCGCGGCGCCGACCGTCGGGGCGGCCAACTAGTGTTGGCGCGCCCTGCGGGCGTATGGTAGCTTGCGGAAACGAATCGGCGCGTGCGGGCCACCGGACGGATCCGGCGGCGTGTGTCCTCGCGCCTGCGCCCGTCCAAGGAGCGATCCACCATGCGTGCGACTGCCAGAGCACCGCAGGCGCCCCGCCGGCCCGCAGCCGCGGTGTGCCGCCTCCTGCCGGCCCTCGGGCTCCTGGCGATCCTGCTGTTGCCGGCGCCGCCGGCGGCGGCGGAGACGGGGCCGGTCATCCTGCGCATCCGCCACTCCTCGACGCCCGAACGCACGCGGGTGGTCCTGGACCTGGACCGGGGGGCGTCGTTCGAGGTGCGCCGGGTGGGCAACCCGGACCGCCTGGCGGTGAACATCCAGGACGGGACCTTCGGCGGGGCCGGACCCCGGCGGATCGGCGACGGGCTGGTCCGGCGGATCCGCTGCAACGCAGGTACCCGGCGCGCCCAGGTGGTGCTGGATCTGGACGGCGCCGCCGACTTCCACAGCTTCTCCCTGCCTGCCTCCGACGGGCGGCCCGATCGCATCGTCATCGACGTGCTGCGGGATGCCGGTGCGGCGACGCCCGCGCCGGTCGACGCGGCGGCGCCGGTCGCCACGCCCGCACCGGTCGCCGCGGTTGCGCCGGCGCCGGCGGTCAAGCCCTTCACCGTCGTCCTGGATCCCGGTCACGGCGGCGACGACCCCGGGGCCAGCCGCGACGGGCTGCGGGAGAAGGACGTGGTCCTGGACGTGGCCCTGGAGGCGGCGCGGCTGATCGACGACCTGCCGGGCTACCGGGCCGTGCTCACCCGCCGGGACGACAGCTATCCCAGCCTGGATCGGCGGGTGGCCATCGCCCGGGAGGCGGACGGGGACGTCTTCCTCTCGGTCCACTGCAACACCCACCGGCGCCGCCAGGTGGCGGGCATGGAGGTGTACTTCCTCTCGCTGCAGGGCGCCACCGACCGGGAGGCCCAGGAACTGGCGGACTCGGAGAACGCCTGCCAGGTGGTGGGGCTGGACCCGCGCGGACGGCCACGACGACGCCGTGGTGGGCATCCTCCTGGATCTGCGCATGAGCCGGGTGCTGCACCAGTCGTCGCGCCTGGCGGACCAGCTGCTGGCGGCCGCCGACCGGGGCGGCGTGGTGGAACCGCGCCGGGTCAAGCAGGCGCGCTTCGTGGTGCTGAGCCAGCTGGCCATGCCGGCCGCCCTGGTGGAGCTGGGCTACCTGTCCAACGCGGGCGACCGTGCCCTGCTGCAGGACACGGCCAACCGGCGGCGCCTGGCGGCCGAACTGGTGGAGGGCATCGTCCAGTGGCGGCGCGACCACGAGGCCCTGCGCCAGCTGGCCGCGGCCGGCGGCGACGGCTGGTCGCGGCAGTACCGGGTGCGGCGCGGGGACAGCCTGCTGGTCGCTGGCCCGGCGCCACGGCACCACCGTGGACGAGATCGCCCGGCGCAACGAACTGGCGGGTGCGGGCCTCGCGGTCGGGCAGGTGCTGCGGCTGCCGCCCACGGGGCGGGAACCATGAACCGCCTGGGCCTGAAGATCAGCTGCCTGGTGGCGTCCACCCTCATCTGGGTGCAGGTGGCGGCCACGACCGACGTGGAACAGGCGGCGCGCCTGCCCCTGCGGGTGGTGGGGCTGGCCGACGGGCTGACCATCGCCGGCAGCGACGTGCCCTCGACGGTGTCGGTGCGGCTGCGGGGCAGCAAGCTGCGCCTGCTGACCAACCGCTTCTTCTCCCGCTACGTGGGCGAGGTGCGGCTGAACCTGGCCGAGCGGGGTCCCGGGCCGGCCTTCTCCTACCAGTTGGCCGACAACGACGTGGTCTCGGAACTGGCGGTGGTGCGCTTCCAGCGGGACGAGCGGATCCGGCTGCGGATCGACGAGGTGGTGTCGCGGCGGCTGCCGGTGGCGGTGATGCTGGGGGGCGAGCTGCCCAAGGGCACCGCCTTCCTGAGCGAGCCCCGGGCCGACCCCGACTCGGCGACGGTCAACGGTCCCTCGCGCTTCGTGCCCGATGCCGGCGCCGTGGCCACCGAACCCCTGGCCCTGGACCGCCTGCAGCCCGGACGCACCGACAATCTCTCCCTGCGCCTGCGGGCGCCCCACGACTACGTGATGGTGGCGCCGAGCCAGGTGAAGATCCACTGCGCCGTGGCGACAGTGGAGGAGAGGACCCTGGCCAACGTGCCGGTCATCCCCCTGGTGGACGCGGGGCAGCCGGACGTGGGCGTGTCGCCGCCGGTGGCCGACGTGATGGTGCGCGGGGTCGCCGACTCGGTGCGCGCCCTGACCGAGGCCCGCCTTTCGGTGACGGTGGCGGTGGGCGATCGGCCCGAGGGTCTGTACGTGCTGCCCGGCCAGGTGGACTGCCCGCCCTGGCTGACCTTGCTGGGGCTGTCCCCGTCCGACTTCCACGTGATCGTGGGCAACCCGCCGGTGGGTCAGCCCACCCGGCGGGACTCCTCCTCGCGGCGCCCGGCGGCGGGGGGTGCCGATGGTTGAACCCTCTGGGGGAGGCAGCCGCCGCCTGGCCGCCGTGGTCGCCGCGGCGGTGCTGGTCCTGGCGGTCGGCGCACTGGTCTGGCCGCGGGGGCGTGCGGCGTCGGGTGCACTGCCCCTGCTGGTCTGCGACCCGTCCTGTCGCGAGGACCGCGTCGCCACCGTCTACGAGCCGCTGGCCGAACTGCTGGCGGATGCCGCCCGACGCCCGGTCAGCCTGCAGGTGCTGACCCGGGCGGGCGACCTGCGGGCCGCCGCCGCGGCTGGACCCTGCTTCGTGCTGGCGCCCGACGGCCTGGCTCTGTCCCTGGGGCGCGCGGCCTTCGCTTCGCTGGCCTGCGGGCGGGGCCCGGTGCCCCGCAATCTCCGGCCGCGCAGCGTGCTGGTGTGGCGCCGGGCGGCCGGCGACGAACCCGCGCCGTGGCGGACGCGGCCCGGCCGCACGGTGCTGGGAGACTCCCTGTCCCTGGCCGCGGGCGGCGTGTTCGCCTTCGGCGAGGCCGGCGTCAGACGCGTGCCCCGGCTGGCCTGCGGGCCCGATCCCTACGACCACTCCCCGGTGCTGCACGCGGCCCGGCTGGGCGGCTTCGACTACGCCTTGGTGCGCCAGTGGGACGCGGACCGGTTCCTCGGCTGCGGCCTGCTGGACCCGGCCGCCTGGGCCGTGCGCGAGGTGTCGCCGCCGGTGCCGGACGTGGTGGTCATGGCGTCCCGTTCCCTGCCGGCCGGGCTGCGCCTGGCGGCGAGCGAGGCCCTGCTCGCGGTCGGCCGGGGGGACCACGCCGAAGACGGCGCGGCGGCCCGCCTGGCGGCCGGCCTGGAACGTCTGCAGCTGGCGGGGTTCAACCCCCTGCTGGACGCCGACCTGGACCTGGTGCGCGGCCAGCTGCACGGCGGTTGGCCCCGCGGCGCCGAATGACGCATATTGTCGGATTCCCGGCGGCGGCCGCCGGGGCGCATCCGACGGAAGGCAAGGCATGAACCTGAAGTACCGACGCCTGAAGGGCACCCGCGACCTCATGCTGGAGGAGGCCGAGCGCTGGGCCTGGTGCGAGGAGCGCTGGGCGGACGTGCTGGGCCGCTACGGCTACGGCGAGATCCGCACGCCGGTGATCGAGCCCACGGAACTGTTCCTGCGCTCGGTGGGCGAGGGCACGGACATCGTCGACAAGGAGATGTACACCTTCGAGACCAAGGGCGGCGAGAGCCTGACCCTGCGGCCGGAGATGACCGCCTCGGTGGTGCGTGCCTACCTGGAGAACGGCCTGACCCGCCAGCCGGGCACGGTGAAGTTCTGGTACATGGGGCCCATGTTCCGCCACGACCGGCCCCAGGCGGGGCGCTACCGCCAGTTCCACCAGGTGGGCGTGGAGGCCATCGGCTCGGCCAGCCCGGTGCTGGACGCCGAGGTGATCCAGACCGCGCTGGCCCTGTTCGACGCGGTGGATGCCCGCGGGATCAGCGTGCTTGCTCAACAGCATCGGCTGCCCCGAGTGCCGGCCCGGCTACCTGGCGGACCTCGCCGCCTATCTCCAGGCGAACCTGGAACGGATCCCGGAGGCGATGCGGGAGCGGATCGACACCAATCCCCTGCGCCTGTTCGACGCCAAGGACGACGGCGTGCAGGAGCTGCTGGCTGGCTTCCGGCCCATCACCGACGACCTGTGCCCTGCCTGCCGCGCCCATCACGAGGTGGTGCGGGGCACCCTGACCGACCTGGCGGTGCCCTTCGTGGACGACCCCACCCTGGTGCGCGGGCCTGGACTACTACGGGCGCACGACGTTCGAATTCACCGCCGAGACGGGGCGCAAGCAGAGCAGCCTCGCCGGCGGCGGCCGCTACGACTACCTGGTGGAGCAGTGCGGCGGACCGCCGACGCCGGCCATCGGCTTCTCGGTGGGCATCGAGCGCACGCTGCTGCACCTGGGGGACGAGACGGTCGATCCCCAGCGCAGCCGGCAGTCGCCGGTGGACGTGTACGTGGCGGCCCTGGACGGCGAGGACCAGCGCTACGCCCTGGCGCGCGGTGGATCGGCTGCGCGGCGTCTGCCGCGTGGAGCTGGACACCAGCGGCCGGGCGCTGAAGGCCCAGCTCAAGTCGGCCAACCTGCGGCGCGCCTCGGTGCTGCTGGTGGCGGGCGAACAGGAGCGGCTGACCGAGACCCTGCAACTGAAGAACCTCACCACGGGAGAACAGCAGACGGTGGCGCGGGCGCAGCTCCTGGCCGCCGTGCGGGAGGTACTGGAAGCTTGAGCACGCAGAGCGATCCCAACACGCTGCGGACCCACCGCTGCGGCCGCCTGGGCGTCGAGGACGTGGGGCAGGAAGTGCGGCTGGCCGGCTGGGCCGGCAAGATCCGCCACATGGGCGGCCTGGCCTTCATCGACCTGCGCGATCGCTACGGCATCGTGCAGGTGGTGTGCGAGGAGGGCGAGCCGCTGGAGCTGGCCAAGGACGTCAAGCTGGAGTCGGTGATCGGCGTGGTCGGCACCGTGCGCCGGCGTCCCGACGACATGGTCAACGCCGAGCGCGCCACCGGCGCGGTGGAGGTGGTGGTCGCGCGGCTGGAGATCCTCAACGGCTGCCGGCCCCTGCCCTTCCAGGTGGACCAGGCCGAGAACGCCAGCGAGGAACTGCGCCTGAAGTACCGCTACCTGCAGTCTGCGGCACCCGACCATGCTGCGCAACCTGGAGGTGCGCCACCGCGCCGCCCAGGCCGCGCGACGCTACCTCTCGGGCCGCGACTTCCTGGAGGTGGAGACGCCGCTGCTGATCAAGTACCACCCCCGAGGGAGCCCGTGACTACGTGGTGCCCAGCCGCATCCACCACGGACAGTTCTACGCCCTGCCCCAGTCGCCGCAGCTCTACAAGCAGATCCTCATGGCCAGCGGCGTGGACCGCTACTTCCAGCTGGCTCGCTGCCTGCGGGACGAGGACCTGCGCAAGGACCGGCAGCCCGAGCACACCCAGATCGACCTGGAGATGAGCTTCGTCACCGAGAACGAGGTCTTCGCGGTGGTGGAGGAGATGGTGGCGACCATCTTCGCCGAGGCGGCGGGCTTCAACTTGCCCACGCCTTTCCCGCGCATCACCTACGACGAGGCCATGAACCTCTACGGCTCGGACAAGCCGGACCTGCGCTTCGGCCAGCCCCTGCACGACGTGGACGACCTGGCGGCCGGCTGCGGCTTCGGCGTGTTCGAGCAGGCGGCGGCCGGCGGCGGCCACGGTGCGCTGCCTCTGCGCGCCGCACCTGGCGGAGTGGAGCCGCAAGCAGGTGGACGAGCTGGAGGTGCTGGCGAAGAAGCGGGGCGCGGCGGGCCTGGCCCGGGCCAAGGTCGTCGCGGGCGGGCTGGACACGGGCATCGCCAAGTTCCTGTCGGCGGAGTTCCAGCAGGCGGTGATCGCGCGCACCGGCGCCCAGCCCGGGGACCTGCTGCTGTTCGTGGCGGCGCCCTGGCGCCAGGCGGTGGAGAGCCTGGGCGCGGTGCGTCTGGAGATCGCGGCCCAGGCGGGCTGGATTCCCGAGGGCGCCTGGGCCATGGCCTGGGTGCGCAACTTCCCCCTGTTCGAGCAGGACGAGGCGACGGGCGGCTGGGTCGCCTGCCACCACATGTTCACCCGGCCGCGGCCCGAGGACGTGGACGGTCTGGAAGAGGATCCCGGGCGCGCGCGGGCGCAGCTGTACGACCTGGTCTGCAACGGGGTCGAGCTGGGCTCGGGCAGCATCCGGATCCACCAGCGCGAACTGCAGGAGCGGGTGTTCCGCATCGTCGGCATGCGGGAGGAGGATTGGCTGCAGAAGTTCGGCTTCTTCCTGGACGCCCTGGGCTTCGGGGCGCCGCCCCACGGCGGCATCGCCCTGGGCCTGGACCGGCTGGTGATGCTGCTGACGGGCAGCCCGTCCCTGCGCGAGGTCATCGCCTTCCCCAAGACGACCCTGGCGGCCTCGCCCCTGGACGGCAGCCCCGGCCCCATCAGCGCGGCCCAGCTGCGCGGAACTGAACCTGGCCATCGTGCCCCTGCCCGAGGGGGACGGTTGAGCGCGGCCCGCGGCAGGACCGACCAGGGACGCGTCGTCGTCGACGTCGAGGGCGTCGATACCCTGGCCCTGCTGGGGGCGCGCGACACCAACCGCCGCTGGCTGGAGGAGCGGCTGGGCGGCCAGCTCACGCTGCGGCACGACCAGCTGAGCCTGCGCTGTCCGCCGGACCTGCTGGACCCGGCGCGGGCGCTGCTGGCGGACCTGGTGGAGCGGGCGCGCCAAGGCCAGCACATCGACGCGGTGACCCTGGAGTACCTGTGGGACCGGCACTTCGGCGCCGGGCCCGCCGGGTCCGCCGGGGACGCCCCGGAGGACGAAGGCGCGCCCCTGCTCTACTCGGGAGGCAGCCGCCTGGCGGTGCGGGTCAAGAGCCGCGGCCAGCAGGAGTACGTGGACGCGGTGCGGGACAACGACGTGGTCTTCGCCGTGGGGCCCGCGGGCACGGGCAAGACGTTCCTGGCCGTGGTCATGGCCATGGACTACCTGAAACGGCAACTGGTGGACCGCATCGTGCTGGTGCGGCCGGCGGTGGAGGCCGGCGAGCAGCTGGGCTTCCTGCCGGGCGACCTGCAGGAGAAGATCAACCCGTACCTGCGGCCGCTGTACGACGCGCTGTCGGACATCACCGGTGCGGCCAAGATCGCCCGCTTCATGTCCAGCGGGGTGATCGAGGCGTCGCCCCTGGCCTACATGCGCGGGCGGACCCTGAACAACGCCTTCGTGATCCTGGACGAGGCCCAGAACACGACCGTGGGCCAGATGAAGATGTTCCTGACGCGCCTGGGCTGGCAGTCCAAGGCGGTGGTCACGGGCGACGTCACCCAGATCGACCTGCCCGACCGGCAGGTCTCGGGCCTGGTGCACGTGCGCCGGATCCTGCAGGGCACCGAGGGCATCGTCTTCGTGGACCTGGGCACCGCGGACGTGGTGAGGCATCCGCTGGTCAAACGCATCATCGACGCCTTCGAGGCGGCGGACGCCCCCGGGGGCGGCAAATAGCGGGCGCCCCGCGGGGCGTCCCGGCAAGGACGGTTGAATGGCCATGTGGCGGATGCGGCTGCGCGAACTGGTGACGAGGGACGGCGGGGCGCGGGAGGCGCGCCCGGCGGCGGCGACCAAGGCGGCGGCCGTCGAGGCCGGCCGGCGGGATCCCGGCGTCTGGTGGGCCCTGGGCGCCGGCCTGTTCCTGCTGGTGCTGCACCTGGTCCTCTTCCCGCCGGTGCCGCGGCTGGTGTCCGACTTCCCCAAGCTGGGCGAGATCGCCGAGCACGAGATCCGCGCGCCGTTCTCCTTCGACGCGCCCCTGCTGGACTCGGACGTGCAGATGCGGCGCCTGGAGCGTGTGGTGGTGGAGCCCCCGGTGCTGAGGGTCCTGGAGGACGGCGGCGGCCAGGACGGCAGCGCGCGCATGGAGGTGTGGCTCTCGACCCTGCGGGCCGAACTGGCCGACACCAGCGCCGACCTGGCCGGTCGGGTGGGCATCCTCAGCCTGCAGTTCCCCGGCGTCGATCCCGACGACCTGCGCCGGCTGCTGGGCACCGACGAGCCCGACTCGCTGGTGCCTCGCATGCGCCGGGCCTGGCGCGAGGTGCTGCGCGGCGGCGTGGCCGACATCCTGCCGCCGGGCCGCTACGACCGGGTGGTGGTGGCCACCGACCGGGCCGAGACCCTGCGCGACCTCGCGCGCATCACCTCCCAGGCCGATCTGCAGGAACGCCTGACCGCCGAGCTGCGGGCCGCGGGCCTGCCGCCGGTGGAGGCGGTGGAGGCGGCGGCGGTGATGCGGCACTTCGTCACGCCCAATCTGGTCTACGATCCCGAGGAGACCGACCTGCGCCGGGCGGCGGCCCGGGAGACGGTGCCGACGCGGCGCGAGTTCATCGCCGGCGAGCGCATCATCGACCAGGGCGTGCGGGTGACCGAGCAGCAGGCCCTGTTCCTGGAGCAGCTGCAGTCGCTGATCCTCTCCCGCGGCGGCGGCGAGAAGGCCGGCGCGCGCCTGACCCGCGGCCTGGGCCGGGCCCTGCTGGTGGGGCTGGTGCTGGGGCTCTTCGGCTGGCTGGGCAAGGTCCACGTGCCGCCGGCACAGCGGCGGCCGCGCCTGCTGGTGGCCCAGACCGTGATCCTGGGCGTCTTCCTGTTCGGCTCGTCCCTGGCCCTGGACCGGCCGGCCCTGGGGCACATGGCCGTGCCCATCGTGCTGCTGTCGCTGCTGTCGACGGTGCTGCTCAAGGGGCGCATCGGCTACATGGCCACGCTGCTGGCGGTGTCCCTGCTGGCGGTGCTGCCGGGGGTGGCGGCCATCGAGGTCTTCGCGTGGTTCGTGGTGGGGATGGCCACGGTGGTGTCGGTGCGGCGCATCCAGAAGCGCAGCCAGTTCTACCAGACCATCGTCCTGCTGACGGGGCTGTCCCTGGCGATGATCCTGCTGCAGGGGCTGGTGGAGCCGGGCGGGTTGGCACCCCGGGGCGGCGCCTACCTGGTGGGGCTGTTCGTGCCGGTGCTGTCGGTGGCCTTCGGCCTGTTCCTGTTGCCGGTGGTCGAGCCCCTGGTGGGCGTGTGCTCGGACCTGACCCTGCTGGAGCTGTCGGACCTGAACCACCCGCTGCTGCAGCGGATGGCCCTGGAATCCCAGGGGACCTACCACCACAGCCAGGTGGTGGGGCAGCTGGCCGAGCACGCGGCGCGGGCCGTCGACGCCAACGCGCTGCTGGTGCGGGTCGGCGCCCTCTTCCACGACATCGGCAAGATGCAGAAGCCCGAGTACTACGTGGAGAACCAGCGCGCCGACTACAACAAGCACGACGAGCTGACCCCGAGCATGAGCGCCCTGGTGATCGCCGCCCACGTGAAGGAGGGCATCGAACTGGCCCGCAAGTGGCGGCTGCCCCAGCAGGTGATCGACTTCATCCCCGAACACCACGGCACCATGGTCATGGAGTTCTTCTACCACAAGGCGCTCGAGGCCGACGGCAACGAGACGGTCAAGGTGGACGACTTCCGCTATCCGGGACCGAAGCCGCGCTCGCGCGAGACGGCGATCCTGATGCTGGCCGACGCCACCGAGGCGGCCACGCGCTCGCTGGCCAAGCCGACGCCGGGGCGCATCCGTGAGATCACCAAGCAGGTCATCGACAAGCGCATGCTCAGCGGGGAACTGGACGAGTCGAGCCTCTCGTTGAGCGACCTCGCCCGCATCCGGGAAGCCTTCGTGCCCCTGCTGGTGGGCATCCACCACGCGCGCATCCAGTACCCGGGGCAGAAGGAGCGCGAGGCCGAGCGCAGCGCCGAGCGGCGCGGCGAACGGAAGGCGCGCACGCCATGAAGCTGAACCTGGTGGACCGGCGCCGGAATCGTCGTCCCGAGCCCGACCCCTGGGCGGCGGGTCGCCGGGCCTGGCCGGCCTGCGCGTCGCTGGCCGCGGACCTGGGCGGCGCCGACTGGACCGTGGACGTGGTGCTGGTGGACGACCGGGACATGACCGAACTGAACCGCGATTTCCGCGGCGGCGACGGGGTGACCGACGTGCTCTCGTTCTCCTATCTGGAGAGCGATGGGCCCGGCGACCCGGACCTGCGCGCGGGGGAAAAGGAGGCGGCGGCCGACCTGTGGGTCGAGGCGCTGTCGCCCGCGGACGCGGACGCGGCCACCGTGGGCGAGATCGTGCTGGCGCCGTCCTTCGTGGACGGCCGCTGCCGCGAACGCGGCTGGAGCGTGGATCACGAATGGCCCCTGCTGGTGGTGCACGGCTGCCTGCACATCCTGGGCTGGGTCCACGAGAGCGCCGACGAGCGCGAGGCCATGCAGGCGGTCGAGGCGCGCCTGCTGGCGTCGGGAGGACTGCCTCACCCGCTCCGGGAAAGGAGCTGATGCCCTGATGGACGGCTCGGCGTCCGCGTTCACCGGCGCCCGCGGGATCCCTGGCCCTGGCCCTGGGGGCCTGGCTGGGGGCCATGCTGATGGGGGGCCTGATGACGGCCCACTACCGCATCAGCGGGCTGCACGCCAACGGGCTGCTGGAGCAAGGACAAGCTGGGGCCGGTGCTGCGGGACATGCTCGAGCACCCCCGCCGCTTCCAGGTGACCACCGGCACCCTCTACCTGCTGCTGACCCTGCTGGGCGCGTTCGCCTGGGGCGTGCTCCTGACCGGCATCTGGGACGGCGGCCTCGGGCCACGCTTCTTCGCGGTGTACGGCGTGACGTCGTTGCTGATCTGGAGCCTGGGCGGGCTGGCCTTCAAGCGCCTGGCCGCCAGCACGGCGCGGGCCTACGCCCGCGGCGTGGGGGCCCTGGTCTACCCGGTGGCCTGGCTGCTGCGGCCCTGGGCGGCGCTGATGCTGGTGGTGATGGACCGCCTGGACGACACCCTGTGGGCCGCCGAAACGCAGCCCCACCTGTCGGCCGGCGAGATCCGCTCGCTCATCGCCGAGGAGGGGGACCACGCCACCCTGGACGAGGACGAGCGGGAGATGATCGAGATCCATCTTCGCCTTCCACGACCGGGCGGTGCGGGAGATCATGATCCCGCGCATCGACATGGTCGTCCTGGACGGCGACGCGGACGCCCTGGCCTCGCTGCCGGCCGTCATCGAGGAGGGGCACTCGCGCATCCCCGTGTACCGGGGCGGCGTGGACAGGATCATCGGCATCCTCTACTCGAAGGACCTGCTGCGGCTGGTGGAGGACGGGCGGTTCACCGGCGGCGGCCGCACCCTGGCCGAGCTGGTGCGCCCCGCCTACTTCGTGCCCGAGAGCAAGAAGATCGACGAGGTGCTGGACGAGTTCCGCAGCAAGCGCATCCACATGGCGGTGGTGATCGACGAGTACGGCGGCACCGCCGGCCTGGTGACGCTGGAGGACGTGATCGAGGAGATCGTCGGCGAGATCGAGGACGAGTTCGACGAGGAGGAGGAGCTGGTCGCCTGGCTGGACGACCGGCGGGTGCGCGCTGGACCCGAAGATCGACCTGGACGACCTGGAGGAGATCCTCGGCGTGCCCCTGGACCAGGTGGAGGGGGCCGAGACCAGCGAGACCCTGGGCGGACTCATCTACGAGGCCGCGGGCAACGTGCCCGACCAGGGCGACCGCGTGGATGTGGGTTTGTTCCACGTGACGGTGGAGAAGGTGGAGGATCAGCGGCTGGTGCGCGTGCTGCTGGAGAGCGACGCGCCGCTGCCGGGGCACGCCCGGCGGCGCGACGACTGAACGGGGCCCGCGGGGCCCGGGAGCGGACGGTGCTGGACTTCCTGCGCAAGCACTTCCTGACCGGACTGCTGTCGGTCTCGCCGCTGGCGTTCACGGCCTGGGTCCTGTGGCGGTTCTACGAGTTCGTGTCGGCGACCATGCGCCCCTGGCTGCAGCGGCTGCCGGCGTTGAGCGAGGCCTATCCGGACTTCTTCCTGAACGTCGCCGGTTTCGTCATCTTCTTCCTGCTGATCGTGTTCATCGGCCTGCTCACCCGCAGCCTGCTGGGCGTGGCGGTGCTGCGGCTGGTGGAGCGGGTCGTCGAGCGGATCCCCGTGGTCAAGAGCATGTACTCCGGGACCAAGCAGATCGCCGCGGTGTTCCTGGGCGACCGGCGCACGGCCTTCCAGCGGGTGGTGCTGTTCGAGTACCCCCGGCGGGGCATCTTCTCCATGGGCCTGGTGACCCGGGACGATCCGGGTGATCCGCTGGTGAACGTGTTCCTGCCCACCACGCCCAACCCCACCTCGGGCTTCCTGCTGCTCGTGCCGCGGGGCGACCTGCGCGAGGCGCCCGTGGGGGTGGAGGAGGCCATCAAGATCATCGTCTCCGGCGGCTCGGTGATGACCGCGGGCCAGGCGGCGCGCATCGCCGCCGACGCCGGGATCCTGGCGGCGGCGCCCACGGGCGCCCTGCCGGCGGGAGACCCGAAGGAGGGTGGACGTGACTGAGCACGACCACGGGACGGATCGGCCGGAGCGCCCGCAGGAAGCCGCGGCCGCCGCACCCGGCGAAACGCCCGACGAGCGGACCGACGACCGGGTGCTCGATCCGGCGAACCTGGATGCGGCGCGGCACGAGGTGCGGCGGCACCTGCTGGCGCTGCTGGAGGCCGGCGAACACGACGCCGTGCGCGACCTGGCCCTGGCCCTCTCGCCGGGCGACCTCTCGGAGGTGCTCCGCCCCCTGGACTTCGACGACACCGCCGCCGTGCTGCGCACCCTGCCGCCGGACCCCCTGGCCGACGTGCTCGGCGAGATCGACAACCGCAGCCTGAGCGCCCTGTTCGACCTGCTGGACGTGGACGCCATCGCCGACATCATCGAGGAGATGCCGTCGGACGAGGGCGCCGACCTTCTGGGCGAGCTGGACCAGGCCAAGGCCCAGGAGATCCTCGCCGCCATGGACGAGGAGGAGCGCTTCGAGGTCGCCGACCTGCTGCGCTACCCGCCCGAGTCCGCCGGCGGCCTCATGGACAAGGAGTTCGTCTCCTGCCACGAGGACGAGACCTGCGGCCAGGCGGTCGCCGCCCTGCGCATCCGGGACGAGGACGACCTGGAGTCCACCCACTTCGTCTTCGTGCTGGACGCCCGCGGCCGGCTGGTGGGGCGCCTGCCCCTGATCCACCTGCTGCTGGCCGACCGCGCGGCGCCGGTGCGCGAGGTCATGGAGGCCGACCCCCTCTACGTGGAGGTGGACCTGGACCAGGAGGACGTGGCCAACTACTTCATGACCCACGACCTGATCTCGCTGCCGGTGGTGGACCACCAGCTGCGCATGGTGGGGCGGATCACCGCCGACGACATCATGGACGTGCTGGAGGAGGAGGCCACCGAGGACTTCTCCCGCCTGGCCGGCGTCAGCGTGACGGAGTTCGGCGAGCAGTCGGCCATGCGCGTGGCCCGCTCGCGGCTGCCCTGGCTCTTCGGCGCCCTGGTCGGCGAACTGGGGGCGGTGATGGTGCTGCGCCACTTCGGCAAGAGCCTGGAGACCATGGTGGCCCTGGCCTTCTACATCCCGATGATCACGGCCCTGGCCGGCAACGTGGGCATCCAGACCTCGTCGGTGGTGGTGCGCGGCCTGGCGACGGGCGAGGTGGCCCTGTACCGCATCGGCCGCCACCTGCTGCGGGAGGTCGCCACCTCCCTGGTGGTGGGCCTGACCGTGGCGGGCACCCTGGTGATGGTCTCCTACCTGCTGAACTCGGACCTCTACCTGTCGCTGGTCCTGGGCACGGCGATGATGATGGTGGTGCTGATGGCCTCGGTGGTGGGCACGGGCGTGCCCCTGCTGCTGAACCGCCTGGGCATCGACCCGGCGGTGGCCACCGGCCCGTTCATCACCACCAGCAACGACCTCTTCGGACTGGCCATCTACCTGGGGCTGGCCTCGCTGATGCTCAGCCTGGGCCACGGCGGCTGACCGTGGGCGTGCTCAGCCGGCCGTCGGCGGCGACCGACGCCCTGGTGCTGCGGACCTGGCCCTGCGGCGAGACCAGCGCCATCGCCTCCCTGCTGACCCGGGACCACGGCTTCGTCAAGGTGCTGGCCAAGGCGGCCCGGCGGCCGCGCTCGCGCCTGCGGGCGCTGGTGGAGCCGGGGCGGCTGGTGAACGTGGAGTTCGGCCTGGATCCGGCCCGCGAACTGCAGTACCTGCGCGGCGGCGGGGTGCTGCTCGATCCCCTGGCCGCGGGGGCCACCCTGGAGCGCAGCGCCTACCTGCTGGGGGCCCTGGAACTGGTGGACCGCTGCCGACCGGCGGCGCCGGGGCCCGGAGACGACGGCGAGGAGCGCCTGTTCGGGGTTTGCGAGGAATTCGTGGGGATGTTATCGTCCCCGACCTGCCGCCAGCCCGCCGTGCTCTTCTTCGCCTTCGAGTGGCGGTTGCTGGAGCGCCACGGCACGGCGCCCCAGTTGGGCGCCTGTTCCTGCTGCGGCGCCGACGGCGACGGGCCCGACGGGCCGGGCGCCTGGTTCCAGCCCGCCGAGGGCGGGCAGGTCTGCGGCCGCTGCACCGCCGGCGGCGCGGCGGCCGGGGCGCGGCCCCTGGACCGGGCGGCCCTGGCCCTGCTGCGCCGGCTGCGGGACGAGGACTTGGCGCCGCTCGCCGACACCGACGTCGATCCGGCCGTGCGGCGCGAGGTGGGCGTCCTGCTGCACCGCTTCCTCGGCTACCACCTGCCGGGCTACCGGCTGCCCGCGGCCCTGGACCTGCTGCGGGCCGGAAAGGACCGAAGGGGATGATGACCTACCAGGAGATGATCGCCAGCCTCCAGAAGTTCTGGAGCGACTACGGCTGCGTGATCGTCCAGCCCTACAACAGCGAGGTGGGGGCGGGGACCTTCAACCCCAACACCTTCCTGCGGGCCCTGGGCCCGGAGCCCTGGCGCGTGGCCTACGTGGAGCCCAGCAAGCGCCCCAAGGACGGGCGCTACCTCGAGAATCCCAACCGGGTGCACCAGTTCCTCCAGTACCAGGTCATCCTCAAGCCCAATCCGGCGAACAGCCAGGAGATCTACCTGGAATCCCTGCGGGCCATCGGCATCGTGGCCGCGGAACACGACATCCGCTTCGTGGAGGACGACTGGGAGTCGCCGACCCTCGGCGCGGCCGGCCTGGGCTGGGAGGTGTGGCTCGACGGCATGGAGGTGTCCCAGTTCACCTACTTCCAGCAGGTGGGCGGCGTGCGCTGCAAGCCCGTGGCCGTCGAGCTGACCTACGGCCTGCTGCGGCTGTGCATGTTCATCCAGGGCTGCGACCACGTGAAGGACCTGGTGTGGGGCGGCGGCCTGACCTGGGGCGAGGTCATGGGCCAGTTCGAGCGGGAGTACTCGGCCTTCAACTTCGAGCACGCCGACGTCGCCATGTACCGCCGGCACTTCGACGAGAAGGAGACCGAGGCCGCCCGGCTCCTGGAGGCGGGCCTGGTCTATCCGGGGTACGACGCGGTGATCAAGTGCAGCCACCTGTTCAACCTGCTGGAGGCCCGCGGCGCCATCTCGGTGACCGAGCGCACCGGCTACATCGCCCGCGTGCGCGCCCTGGCCCGGCAGGCGGCCCGGGCCTACGTGGCCAGCCGCGAGGCCCTGGGCTACCCGCTGCTCAAGACGGAGGAACCGGCATGACCCCCGGCACCCGCGAACCCGGCCGCGCGCCCTTCCTGCTGGAGATCGGCAGCGAGGAGATCCCGGCCCGCTTCATCCCCGACGCCATGGCCGAGCTGGAGGCCCGC
Source organism: Candidatus Krumholzibacteriia bacterium (assembly GCA_963825035.1). Lineage (GTDB taxonomy): Bacteria > Krumholzibacteriota > Krumholzibacteriia > LZORAL124-64-63 > LZORAL124-64-63 > JACZKN01. The sequence continues at coordinate 246,772 of CAWGRT010000019.1, forward strand.
CTGGTGGGCGCCCTGCGCGAGGCCCATCTGCAGGCGGAGGGCGTGCGCACCCTGGCCACGCCGCGGCGCATGGCGCTGCTGATCGACGCCCTGTCCCTGGAGCAGCCGGACCGCGAGCTGGTGATCAAGGGCCCGCCGGTGTCGGTGGCCTTCGGGCCCGACGGGGCGCCCACGCCGGCGGGGCGAGGGCTTCGCCCGCAAGGCCGGCGTCGACCTGGCCGACTGCGGCCGGGACACCGACCAGCGGGGCGAATTCCTGGTGGCCCGCCGCACGGAGCCGGGTCGGCCCGCCGGCGGAGATCCTGGCGCGAAGCCGTGCCCGCGGCGGTGCTGGGGGTGCCGTTCCGCAAGGTGATGCGCTGGGGCGACCACGACGTCGAGTACCCCCGGCCGCTGCAGTGGATCGTGGCCCTGCTGGGCGGGGAGGTCGTGCCCCTGCAGGTGGACTACCTGGCGGCCGGCCGCACCTCGCGCGGCCACCGCACCCTGGCCGGCGACCGGCCGGTGGAGATCGCCGCGCCGCGGCGCCTACGTCGAGGCCCTGCGTGCCGCCGGGGTGGTGGTGGACCACGCCGAGCGCCGCCGGCTGATCGCCGAGCGGCCACGCGGCCCTGGTGGCCGCCTGGAATCCGGAGGCCCGCCTGCTGGAGGACGACGAGCTGCTGGACGGAGGTCGTCTTCCTCTGCGAGCACCCGACGCCCGTTCCTGGGCGAGCTACGCCGACGCATACGCCGAGCTGCCGCCCCAGGTGATCACCACGGCCCTGAAGGCCCACCAGCGCTACTTCTCGGTGGGCTGGCGGGATCGGCGAAGGTCTGGCCCCCCGCTTCGCGGCGGTGCGCGACGGGGGCACCGACCACCTGGAGAACGTGGTGCGGGGCAACGAGCGGGTGCTGCGGGCGCGGCTGGCCGACGCCCTGTTCTACTGGACCTTCGACCAGAAGAAGACCCCCGACGAGCGGGTGGCCATGCTGGAGCCGCGTCACCTGGCTGGAGGGCTTCGGTTCGGTGCTGGACAAGACCCGGCGTCTGGCGGTCCTGGCCGATCGGCTCTGGACCGGCGGGCTGGGCGAGGGGGCCGGCGCCGGCGGCCCTGGCGCCGCGCCGCCGCGATCTGCAAGAGCGACCTGGTCAGCGAGATGATCAAGGACGGCAAGGAGTTCACCAAACTGGAGGGCTTCATCGGCGCCCGCTACGCCGAACGGGCCGGCGAGGACCCCGCCGTCTGCCGGGCCATCGAGCACCACTACGAGCCCCGCTCGGCCTCCGGCGACCTGCCGGCCGACCCGGTGAGCGCCGTCCTCTCGGTGGCGGACCGGCTGGACAACGTGGCCGGCTGCTGGCTGGCGGGCTTCGCCCCCACCGGGGCCAAGGATCCCTACGCCCTGCGGCGCCACGTCCTGGCGATGCTGCGCATCCTGCTGGACCGGGAGGCCCGCGTGGACCTGCGGGACCTGCTGGCGGCGGCCGTGGACCAGGTGGCCGGGTTCGCCCCGGACCGGGACCCGGCGGCGGCGCTGGAGGAGATCACCGCCTTCGTGCGCACCCGGCTCGAGGGCTGGTTCACCGAGAACCTGGGCTGCGAACCCGAGCTGGTGCGGGCGGTGCTGCCGGTGCGCTGGGGCGATCCGGTGGACGCCCTGGCCTGGATCCGGGCCCTGGACGGCTACCGCGAACGGGAGGACTTCCAGCAGCTGGCCACCGGCTTCAAGCGCTGCCGCAACATCCTCAAGGGCGAGCGTGCTGCCGGTGGGGGACCTGGACGCCTGCCGGGCCCGCTGGCTGGCCGGGGGCCGCGGGGCCGGCGGGCGAGGACCTGGCGGCGTTGCCCGAGGCGGCGGAAATAGCCCTGCGGGACCGGGTCGCGGCGGCGGCGGCGGACCTGGCGGCGGCGGCCGAGCGTCGTGAATACACGACCGTTTTTGACATTCTGTCGTCATTCGGTCCGGCGATCGATGCGTTCTTCGACCAAGTGCGGGTCAACACCGAGGACGAAGTGCTGCGGGACCGGCGGCACGCCTTCTTGAGGGAAATCCACGGTATTTTCGCAAGTTACGCGGATTTTGGGGCCATCGTCACGGCCGAGGACTGACCGCCGGTAGCCGCGAGGGAGCGGCGGAATGGGGTGGAGGCAATCCGCCCCATTCCGTCTTTTTTTTACAAAACACTATTGACGCGCCCACAAGCCTTCCGGTACAGTCATCTTGCGACTCAAAGACAAAAGTTCCCTTCCCTTGAGGTGCGCTGTCTCTTCTTTCGCTCAATTCATGTTCGTTCACTTGACGCCTTGTTCACTCGTCACCTTGGGTCTGCATCTTTGAAGGAGGTCTCGCTCACTGGCGCAGGTCCTGCCTGTGCTGACAGTCGTGGGAACCTTTTGTCGCCCAATGTGGAACTGTGCCAAGGGTGCCTGAATCACACTCGACGGCATAGAAATCGTTCGCCTGACCATGTGTTGACCATGTCAACGATGGGGGGAAAAGCATGAAGAGATTCACCATGTTCGCTTGTCTCGCGCTGGCGCTGGTGTTCGCCCTGAGCTCTTACGCGGGCGAGCTGCCGCGTTACGTCAAGGCCAACGGCAACGAGGTTCTGACCGGTGGCGGCCAGTCCTTCGCCAAGGCTTCGCGCGACACTGTCGTGCTGATCGGACCGAACGGCAGCGGTGCCGCGGTCATCGGCACTTTCGAGGATGCCGGTGGGAACGCCGCCTGGAACGGCTGGAGCCACTACGACATCACGCAGAAGACGGTTCCGAACTGGCACGCCAGCACGTACTACGCCGTGACCGGCGTGTACTCCGCCTGGTGCGGTGAGAACGTTCCGTCCTGCGGCGGCGGCGACCCGGTCGGCGGGTACGTCAATGGTTACAACGAGCTGCTCGAGTGGCGCGGCGCTGTTGCCAACAACAGCCTCAGCTGCAACGTGACCGTGACGGCCAACCTGCAGCACGACACCGAGCCCGGCTATGACTTCTCGTACCTGAGCTACGAGAAGTTCGACCAGCCGGCATCACCGATGTCGGTCTCCTACGACGGCAACGGCGTCGAGGCCGTCAACGAGAGCTTCTCGCTACGCCCCCGGCGACTACATGGGCTCCGGCTCGGACGAGGTCGTCGTGCATGTTCCGCGTGACCTCCGACGGCGGCTGGTCCGACGGCGACTGCTCGTATCCGACCCACGGCGCCTGCCAGCTGGACGACGTGAACATCACCTGTCCAACGGCACGGGCTACTCCACCGACTTCGAGGACGGCACCCTGGGTGACTTCACCGTCCGCTTCCCGATCGGTGTGGGCGACTTCGCGCAAGATCTGGACGGGCCTCGAGGACGTCGATCCCTGCAACACCGACTACACGGCCCAGGTCGCGTTCATCGATGACGGCGTCGTGGTTCCCGGCACCGGCGGCACGCCCTGCGTGAACTGGTGCTACGGCCCCGCGGGCTTCATCGTCAACACCTCCGGTGGTCTGGCCGGTCCCGACTCGCACATCAACGACGCTGTCGAGTCCCCGGTCCTCGCCTGGGGTGATCAGGCCAACAACGGCGCCAGCTTCCTCTTCGACGCCTATCGTCACGAGGACCTGAGCGCCGACGCGCCTGGCATCTTCTACACCTGGGGCGTGCGTTCGGCTCGTCGCCGGCGATGACATCACGCATCCAGGGCTGGCAGGACCGCAACTTCGTGTACTACGGCGATCCCACCTACATCCGCTCCGGCGACGCCTCCTGTCGGCGACCTGCTGGCTGCGGGCCGGACCCAGGTCCAGGTGCAGATGGCCGTGTACGAGCTGGGTTGGGTCTGGGGCTGGAACGGCAGCGACGGCTATCCCGCTCCCTACTTCGACAACGTGCGTTTCATCACCTACCCGATCATCGGCCCGGGCATGGCCGACGCGCGAGATCGACATCGCCAACGACAACTTCCCCGCGATCGGCCTGATCGACTACGGGAACCTGGGCGCCAACAGCGTGCGCTTCGACATGGCCAACAACATCTCCCAGATCAGCCACGAGCTGAATGATCCGGGCGATTCGGTCGTGTTCGACGCCGTGGTGGTCCGCCAGGGTGCTGCCCTGACCGGCAACCCCCGCATGTACTACAAGCTGTTCGCCAACCCGGTGTTCGACGCCTACCGCACCAGCGGCCTGCCCAACGCAGGGCTACGTCCTGTGCGACAGCGCGAAGAACGCCGCGGGCCTGGTCGTGACCGACCGCTGGTACGCCGACCTGCCCGACACCGGGTTCTTCTACCCCGGTGACATCATCCACTACTACTTCGAGGCCAGCGATGACCTGGGCGGTGCCGTCGAGACGGCCACGCTGCCGCAGGACACCACCGGCTTCAGCGTGATCGATCCCTACAACCCGCTGAACTACAACTCCAGCTTCACCGTGCGGGCCCTGCCGACCATCGACGGCAGCCTCGGCCAGCCCGGCGTGCTGTTCTGGAACGACTTCGCGAACCGCGGCGGCCAGGCCGAATGGCATGGTGCCTTCGCCAACCTGGGTCTGCTGGCGGGTCGTGACTTCGACGTGTACTACACCAACGGTCCCAGCTCCGGCGTCGGCGACGGCCTCGGCGGCCGCGCGACCGCTTCCCTGATCTCGGGCTACGACGACATCCTGTACACCGCCGGCGACCTGGGTGTGAACACCATCGCCAACGGTGACTTCAACAGCGATCCGTCGAACGACGCCGAGGTCCTGGATCTGTGGCTCCGCTCCGGCGGCAAGGACTTCTTCGCCACCGGCGACAACCTGGCCAGCGACATGTCGCAGGCCGGCTCCATCACGTCCGCCTTCCTGGCTGACCAGATGGGCATCAGTGTCGCCAGCGACGATATCCGTCCGCTGATCGACTTCGCAGGCCAGCCCCCGTGTCCTGGCCGAGGCCAGCAACCCCGTGTTCGCCACGGTGTCCAGCTGGATCGCCTACGGCGGCTGCCAGGCCATCAACACGTTCGACGCGGTCGTGCCCCTGACCGGCGCTACGCGCATTGCGCAGTTCGCCGACGCCTCGGGCGCTCCGGGTGGGTACCCCTACTCGGCGGCCACGCTGAACGCTCCGGCCTGGGGTGCGCGCGTCATCACGATGCCCTACGACCTGATGTTCGTGTACACGGATCCCAACGAGGGTCTCCAAGGCGCTCGCCAACCTGTCCGCCCGCGTCCGCGTTCTGCGTGACGTTCTGGCGTACTTCGGCGTGTCCGAGGTGCCGGGTGACGTGACTCCGGTGGTGCCGGGCATGGCTGCCTCGCTCACCGCGGCTCCCGAACCCGTTCAACCCGAAGACGACCCTGAGCTTCTACGCTCCGAAGGCTGGCCAGATGACGCTGAAGGTGTTCAACGTCCGTGGCGAGCTCGTGAAGACCCTGATCGATGGTCCGGTTGCCGCTGGCGCCGGCAGCATCGACTGGGACGGCAGCAACAACAGCGGTGCCAAGGTCCCGTCCGGCGTGTACTTCGCGCAGTCGGTGCAGGGCCATGACACCCTGGTCAAGAAGATGGCTCTGGTGAAGTAGTCTCGCTGCTTCTCCTGACCGTCCGGGAGCGGCCCTTCGGGGCCGCTCCCTTCTTTTGGGGACGCCGGGGGGTGCGGGGGCGGCGGAAGTGGCGTCCATCCCGCGGTTTCGGGGATCCTTTGGTTGACACCGGCGATCCCGGATCCCTATATTTCAGGGGCCGAAACCTGACCAACCCTGCTAGCCGGAGCACGGTGGCCCACACGGCCCGCCGCCGCCAGTCCCACCAACGCGGCGGAGTGCGAAACCATAAGTCGCTTCAATCGCTTCCGAGGGGGCGCGTACCAGTTATGAGAAACAGGCGAAACACCGTGTGGGGGCTGCTGCTCGCGGCGGTTCTGATCGCGCTGGTGCTGACGGGTTGCCGGGCCTTCGTCCCCGAAGCGGTGATCGTGAACAAGGCGCCGGAAACGTACATCATCGGTGCGCCCGTGGAGAACGCCGGCGGCTACTACCATTTCCACGTCTTCTGGTACGGCGCGGACGTGGACGGGAAGGTGGAGCGCTTCGTCTGGGCCCTGACGGACACGACGCTGCAGGATCCCGACACCACGACCGACGAGGAGGACCAGAACTTCAATCCGGCCCTCGACGCCTCGACCCTGGACATCGGGCACTGGACGACGAAGACCGACTCGGTCTTCGACTTCCGCATCGACCAGGGCACCCGCCCCTCGGCGGACTTCACGCTGCACCTGGTGGCGCAGGACGACATGGGGGCCTTCGACCGGACCCCGGCCCGGCTGCACTTCTTCAGCAACACCCTGGGCAACCCGACGATCCGCTTCTTCCGGATCGAGGGGACCGACACCGTGGCGCTGGTGCCGGGCAAGGCGGACACGGTGGGCTTCCTGAAGCCCTACACCATGGCCTGGGCCGGCGAGACGCCCAACATCATCGGCTACAGCCCGGACGCGCTGGCGCGGGTGGACACGGTCTACCCCTTCAACGACGGGCTGTTCGGCTACAAGTGGCAGATCCTCAATGCCGCGCTGCTGCCCGACCAGAGGTCCTGCGACGAGAACGAGACGGACTGCTGGCACCCCCGGCGGTTCGACGAGGCCACGGGCGACAGCTTCTCGTACTTCGGGCCGGTGACGAGCCTGACGTTCCAGAACTACGACGATGCGTCGGATAACCCGTTCAAGAAGGCGCTGCCCAGCGGGACGGTGAACCTGCTGGTGAACTCCATCGACGTGGCGGGCGTCGAGGTCGCCGACTACCAGCGGGAGTTCTCGTTCCTGGTGAACTTCGACCCCGAGACCCTCATCCTGGACGGGCAGACGGACTGGGCCCACCCGGAGGACCCGCAGGTCTATCCCTACTACTTCCTGCTGAACGATCCGACCAAGGCCAAGGTGCCGTTCCACTCGGGCGACCGGATCCCCGACCGCTCCTACGTGGTGGTCAAGGCCCTGGCGCGCGACAACCCGAAGGACACGCAGGTCGATCCCACCTACGGCATCGGCCTGACCGGCTACGTGGAGGGCAGCGTCCACCGGCTCCTGGGCGGGACCTTCGGCTTCGCGACGGGGTCCAGCGTGCTGGACACGGACCCGACCTGGGGCGCGGGCCTGGAGGGCTGGTACGCCGACACCCTGGGCTTCATGCCGGGGCCGCGCAGCACCTTCACCTTCAACATGCAGGCCGTGGACGAGCACGGGCGCCGCGACGGTTCGCCGGCGCAGCTCGAGCTTCGACGTGGGCTACCCGCCCTGCGTGCAGTGCGTCGAGGTGCTGCCCAAGGTGGCCAGCGTGTCCAACCCGCCGTCCCTGGACTGCGTGGACGGCGACCCGACCGCCAGCCCCTGCTTCCAGGACACGGCCTCCTACTTCGTCTCGATCCAGGGGTCGCCAGGCGGACGAGCTGCAGCCCGTCCGCACCTCCAAGATGGTCATCAACAAGGGCACGTACTACACCCAGATCCTGGACAACACCGACGGCCTGGAGAACAACAACTACATCATCGACGTGTCCATCTACAACCTGACGGTGTACCTGCACTCGGCGGACGACCCGCGGGAGGCCTGGTCCGATCCCCTGTTCCGGTCCATGGCCTGGAGCTACCAGGTGGACTACGAGTGCGATCCGTTCAACCAGATCAAGGACGGCGGCGGCAACGACGACATCACCCGCCAGACCTGGGGCAGTCCAGCGACGGGCAGCACCTGACGGTGGACCGGAACACCGGCGTCTGGCGCATGCACGTCGACGTCGCCGTGCCGACGACGCTGCTGTCGTCGCGGGCCCCAGGGCTACTGGGCGTCTCCTGAGCTACATCGCCGGCGATCTGGACGTGGCCCGCGATCTCTACAAGATCAGCCTGCGCCAGATGGGGGAGGGCACGATCCGCGTGATCGCCCTGGACCAGAGCCAGTGCGGCCCGGCCAAGCCCATCGGCCGGCCCACCCTGTACAACTATTTCAAGGGCGTGCGGCCGTCGGTGCTGAACCTGTTCGCGGGGCAGACCTGGCGCGACTGCGACCTGGGGGGCACCAGCCCGACCTCCATCCCGGGCATCAAGGACGGCATCGACCTCTACCAGTCGGCCATGGAGAGCCGGCAGGACCTGTCGGCGGAGTCGCAACCGGTGACCAAGCACTTCCGGCTGCGGGCGCGGTGGAATGGGCAACTCTTCGACTGCAACAGCGAGCCTCCCTCGCTGGGCAAGACGGCGGACCAGGATTGACCAGTGGGACCAGGAGAAAAATTCATGTTCAGGCGTAACCTTGCCCTTATTGCGATCGGGCTGCTGACGGTCCTGGCGGGCTGTTCCACGGACACCAATCTGGGCGGCGTGGCCGTGCCCAACGCCCGGCCCGACACCCGGGTCACCGGCCAGCCGCCGACCCTGCTGGAGGCCAGCTTCGTCGTCACCTTCAACTGGACGGGCGCCGATCCGGACGGCCGGATCGTGGGCTACCAGTGGAAGATCAGCGACAACGGCACCGACGGCATCAGCCCGCGGGACACCCTGACCTACGACCCGCTGACCGGAGCGGAGATGAACCCCTGGCACTTCACGACGGCGACCGACTCGTCGTTCGTGGTGCTGGCGGACCGGCCCGACTTCCCGGCGACGGGGAGTCGCCCCGCAGCTACCGGACGCACTCCCTGTTCGTGCGCGCCGTGGACGACAAGGGCGCGGTGGACGCGTCGCCCGCCTACATTTCGTTCACCTCGACCACCATCGTGCCCACGGCGAAGGCGGACTTCCCCGGCCTCTCGACGCGGCAGTCGAAGGTGGTGCCGCAGACGGTGAACGTCGGCTGGGAAGGCACGGACCCCGACTTCGAACTGCGCATCCCCACCAAGGTGCGCTACCTGTGGCGGCGGGCCATCGCCGCCGACGGCACCGAGATCACGGGGCCTTACCAGTACAACCAGTACTACGAGGAGCTGATCGACTTCGACAGCCCCGACTGGAGCACCTGGGCCCGGTACAATCCGGACGACACCAAGCGGTTGGTCTCCCTCAAGAACCAGCCCGACGACACCTTCTGGCTGTTCGCGGTGCAGACCCAGGACACCGCCGGCGCGGTGAGCGTCGGCCGGCGCTACGGCGTCGAGGTGGGCAATTTCCAGGTGCTGCACAATGTCCGGAAGCCCTCGGTCACCGTCACCGAGCCCTACCTGGGCACGTTCACCGACCGTCCCGGCCTGCCGATCGCCCTGCCGGCCGGGCAGCCGATCAACTACTCCTGGACCGCCACGGCCGAAGGACTACAACGGCATCATCAAGTCGTACCGTCACGGCTGGGACCTGATCGACGTCAACGACGAGAACGACCCGGGCTGGGCGGTGCCCGCGGGCCTGACCGAGCAGAATCTGCGGGCGCAGGAGCGGACCTTCGACGAGGGCGTCCACACCTTCGTGCTGAAGGTGCGGGACGACTCGAATCAGGAACAGATCTTCGAGCAGTATCTTCAGCGTGGTGCCCTTCGTGGACTACAACCAGCAGAGCGAGCTGCTGGTCATCGACCAGGTCGTGGACAAGAACGTGCAGAACTGGCAGGACCAGTCGGGCATCGCGCGCAACGCCGAGCAGTACCGCAACGCGTACTGGTCGTTCCTGCAGAGCCAGCCCGGCGGCGTCTCGGGGCTGGACTGGAACCTGGACCGCATCGACCACACCCTCAACGTGGAATACGCCAACCTGGTGCCCTACAAGGCGGTGCTCTGCTACGCCAAGGTCAACGAGGGCCAGGTGGGCATGATGAACAAGTTCCGTCCGCTGAACAACGTCGACAAGTACGTGTGGCTCAAGCCGTACCAGCAGCGGGGCGGCAACTTCTTCCTGGTGGGCGACGGCTCCATGGATTCGTTCCTGGAGCAGAAGCCGCAACTACATGACGCCGATCATCTTCGACACCCGCGAGGAGATCTATCCCTCGCGGCACGCAGACCTTCATGGTGGGCTTCGGCACCCAGAAGCTGCCCGACGGCACGGAGGTGCAGCGCGGTCCGCTCCAGTACCCGTTCGACGTGGCCGGCATCTCGGCCCTGGACTGGACGTCGGTCAGCACCAAGTACATCTACGCCAAGCCCAAGCGGACCATGGACAGGAACCGGAAGACCGACTGCGTCGGCATCAAGGCGCTGGTCCTGGACGCGGACTTCGCCCAGAACTGGAGCATGGGGCCGGGCGCCATCGCCGACACCATCGGCACCGATCCGGTGATCGACTGGCAGGACGCGGTGGTACGAGCAGCAGCGGCAAGCTGGGCATCTCGCACAACAGTTCCCGTTCCGGACGACGAATTCGTCAACTCGAACATCAGCACGACGCGTTCGACCCAGTTCGTGCAGCCGCAGGCCTGCGACGACCCCAACGCCCCGGGCGGCATGTGCGTCGAGCCCATGTTCCGGGGCATCGCCCGCTTCGACTGGCTGCGGGAGACGAAGTGGGCGCAAGGCGAGCGCCGACTGGCCGCACTACGTCGCCACCGACCGCTGGACGACACCTGCGGCGAGCCTGGCCTTGGCCCGGTACAGCGACCCGTGAACCACGGGGACCTGCCGCGGGGCAGCGCGCGGACCAACGGCAAGGTCTTCGGCTACCTGTCCTACAAGATGACCGGGGACAAGCCGTCCGGAGCGCCGGACGTGTACTGGGGCTTCGATCCCTACCGTTTCGACAGCGTGCAGTCGAAGAAGGCCATCCGCTGGGTGCTGAAGAACATGTTCAGCCTCAACGTGCTCGACGGAATAGCCGGTGGGCGCGGCGCCCGGCCGGGCGCCGCGCCGCCTGCCGGACCGGCCGCCGCTGCGGCGGCGGCCTCATCGGCGGCCCGCCGGGCGGCCGGACCACGACACAGGGAGCGCATCCGCTATGCGATCGACCAGGATCCTGACCGTGATCCTCGCCTTGGGCCTCGCGGCATCGCCCGCGCTGGCCCAGACCCCGGACGCCGCCTGCGCGGCGGACTCCCTGTACCTGATCTCTCCGGATCTGGTGAATCTGGACCTGCAGGAGGCCGGGCGCCTGGGCATGGTGGTCAGCTGGCCCAACCTGGACCTGGAGCAGGCCACCTGCTACAGCCTGGCGGGGGTCGACACCCTGGCCTTCACGCCCACGGTGACCGGCGGCTTCGGCGACCGGGTGGACCGGGTGCTGCGGCTTCAGCAGCGCCGGACTCCGGACGGGTCGGCGGCTACCAGACCGAGCCGCCTGCAGATCGCCTGGCGCTCCATCGGGCGCGACCACCTACGGCAGCCTGGCCGGGGATCATGAACCTGGCCAACAACGGTGGCGTCCTGAAGTGGTCGGCCAGCCAGGGCAGCTGGAGCCAGGCTGAACGCGGGCCTGCCCATGTCCTGGCGCCAGACCAACGTGGTGGCCCTGGCCGAGGGCAGCGACGGCATCATGTACGCGCGGCTTCACCGGCGGCCAGCTCACCACGACCGAGCCCAAGGGCCTGTACCGCTACAGCGGCACCGGCTGGTCGCGGGTGGGCGCGGACGTCTTCGACAACTCGCGGCGGGTGACCAAGGTGGCGGTCGACCCCGCCAACAGCGACCACGTGGCCGTGGGGACGGCTCTTGCCGGCCTCTTCGTCAGCAACGACGGCGGGCAGACCTTCACCAACTGGACCGACAACCTGGACCCGGCCTACGCGTCCCAGACCAGCTACGAGGTCACCGCCCTGAGCTGGAACGGCAGCCGCCTGCTGGCGGCCGTCCGCAACCTGGGCCTGTTCGCCTCCACCGACGCCGGCGCGACCTGGTCGCGGCTGCCCCTGATGGTGCGCAGGACCCTCGACCAGCCGTCGGCGTACGAGCTGCCCATCGTCAACGACCTCGACCGTGGACCCGGCGAACAGCAGCCGGATCCTGGCCTCGCTCTCCTACCACGGCGTGTTCGAGTCCTACGACGGCGGGGCCAGCTGGGACAGCCTCTACGGCAACCTCATCGTCAACGCCGACACCTCCGTCGCCGGCGAGTGGATCAACGACGCCATCTCCGTGGCCGTCGACCCGGGCGACGCCCAGACCCTGGTCATGGCGGTCCGCCAGAAGGGGCTCTATCGCACCGGAGACGGGGGCCTGACCTGGGATCTCGTGGGCAACGAGCTTCAGCCCGGCAACCCGGGTCTGCTGCGGCGCATGAACGTGATGGGGGTGCCCGGCCAGCCGGGGCGGTTCCTGGTGGCGGAGGACCTGGCGCGCGGCGCCCTGTCCGCGGCCGATATCGCGGCGGGGCGGGGCGAGAACCTGCTGGAGTCCACCGACGGCGGCGTGACCTGGCACCTCTTCGCGAACCAGCCGGCGCTGGACACGGTGCTGCGGCTCCTGCCGACGGACTCGGGTACGGGCGACTTCCTCCTGACCACCTGGGCGGGCGGCATCTACGAGCCGGGCACCGCCCTGCGGCTGGCGGAGACCTACACCTCCGGCACCAGCGCCGCACTGCGCGGCCTGGACCTGGGCCTGGAGGTCAGCTTCGACGACGGGGTGGTGGACGACGGCGACGCCTTCGAACTGGTGTGCCAGACCTTCCAGGGCTGGGCCGTGTGGCGCGCCCCGGCCGCGGACCGCAACGACCTGACCATGATCGGCATCTACGACCGCGTGAACCCGGAAGACTGCATCGAGGGGTACTGCGGCGACGTGAACTTCGATCCGATCCCGTCGTGCTTCCACGCCAAGCGGGCGGCCTGCTTCGATCTCTCGAACCCGGACACCCTCCGCTTCTTCGACTCAGGAGATCTACAACGGGTTCGGCTACTACTACGCCGTCTCCAGCTTCGACTACGGCAACACGGCGGCGACCACGCCGGAGAACAACAACAAGGCGATGGTGTTCTCGCCGCGCTGGCAGGACGACGCCCTGTCCCCGTTCCACGGCGACGGCAACCGCACCTACGTGCAGGTGAACCTGGCGGCGGCGCCGGCGAGCGAGGGCGAAGAGATCTACGTCTATCCCAACCCGCTGCGCCTGGGGGGCGGCCTCGACTACGCAGACGACCCCACGGTGGTCTGGACCAACCTGCCGCCCAGTTCGCGGGTCCGCGTCTACACCACGGCGGGCGACGACGTGGTGGACCTGGGCCCGGACAACCAGGTGGGGGGCCAGATCCGCTGGCTGACCCGCAACCGGGCCAAGGATCCGGTGGCCCCGGGCGTCTACCTCTACAAGGTGGAGATGCCCGACCGTGAGCCCTACTGGGGCCGCCTGGTGATCATCCGCTGACCTCGCCTGCGGAGCGCGCGGCATGCCGACGGGAGCCGGAATACCGGCTCCCGTCGCCTTTTCCGGCGGTTTTTCCTGTCGCCCGACCGGTAGGATTGTTAACTTGTGGACCGTGCAGACACGCGCGCCGACCCCGCCCCGGGCGGTCCCGGACGGCGTGCGCAGCCATCCCATCCTCAATCATCCCCGGGAGGGACCATGAGCGGCAAGCGGGTCTATTTCTTCGGCGACGGCCAGGCCGACGGCAATGCGGGCATGAAGGAACTCCTCGGCGGCAAGGGTGCGAACCTGGCCGAGATGGTCAGCCTCGGCATCCCGGTGCCCCCGGGCTTCACGGTCACCACCGCCGAGTGCATCGCCTACCAGGACAGCCACGAACTCTCCGCCGCGCTGCAGGACGACGTGCGCGCGGCCCTGGCCAAGGTCGAGAAGATCATGGACAAGAAGTTCGCCGACGCCGCCGACCCGCTGCTGTTCTCCGTGCGCTCGGGCGCGCGGGTCTCCATGCCCGGCATGATGGACACGGTGCTGAACCTGGGGCTGAACGACGACACCGTGCAGGGTCTGGCCGCCAAGAGCGGCAACGAGCGCTTCGCCTACGACAGCTACCGGCGCCTGGTGCAGATGTACGGCGACGTGGTCATGGGCGTGGACGGCGAGAAGTTCGAGCACGCCATCGACGCCCTGAAGGCGAAGCAGGGCGTGAAGCTGGACACCGAGCTGTCGGTGGACGACCTGAAGGAACTGATCGCCACCTTCAAGGACATCGTCGCCGACGCCGCCGGCAAGCCCTTCCCCAGCCGATCCCTGGGAGCAGCTGTGGGGCGGCATCATCGCCGTCTTCGAGAGCTGGAACGCGGCCCGGGCCAAGGAGTACCGCCGCATCCACGCGCATCCCCGCGGACTGGGGCACCGCGGTCAACGTCCAGACCATGGTCTTCGGCAACCTGGGCGAGACCTCGGCCACCGGCGTGGCCTTCACCCGCGATCCCTCCACGGGCGAGAAGCACTTCTACGGCGAGTTCCTGATCAACGCCCAGGGCGAGGACGTGGTGGCCGGCACCCGCACCCCGCAGCAGCTGAACGTGGCCGGCCGCGACAAGCTGCCCGCGGGCAACGAGGCCAAGGACCTGCCCACCCTCGAGGAAGCCATGCCCGAGGCCTACGCCACCCTGCGCGACATCCGCGAGCGGCTGGAGGCCCACTACCGCAACATGCAGGACATCGAGTTCACCATCCAGGAGGGCCGCCTCTGGATGCTGCAGACCCGCCACGGCAAGCGCACCGGCGTGGCCGCCATCCGCGTCGCCGCCGAGATGCACGCCGAGGGCCTGGTCGACCGCGGACGAGGCGCTGCTGCTGGTGGAGCCCGGCGCACCTGGACCAGCTGCTGCACGACCAGATCGATCCCGAGGCGGACCTCGACGTGCTGGGCACCGGCCTGCCGGCCTCCCCGGGCGCGGCCCAGGGCGAGGTGGCCTTCAGCGCCGAGGACGCCGTGGCCGTGGCGGCCGCCGGCCGCCAGGTGCTGCTGGTGCGGCGCGAGACCAGCCCCGAGGACATCGCGGGCATGAACGTGGCCGAGGGCATCCTCACCAGCCGCGGCGGCATGACCAGCCACGCGGCCGTGGTGGCCCGCGGCATGGGCAAGCCCTGCGTGGCCGGCTGCGGCGAGCTGTTCGTGGACAGCGCCAAGGGCTACGCCACCATCGGCGGCAAGACCTTCAAGGCCGGCGACCTGGTCACCATCAACGGCACCACCGGCGCGGTCATCGACGGCGCGCCGGCCCTGATCCCGCCCAGCCTGGACGATCCCAACCTCAAGGTCGGTCATGGACTGGGCCGACGCCGCGCGGCGGCTGAAGGTGCGCACCAACGCCGACACGCCCCACGACGCCCGGCAGGCCCGCGAGTTCGGCGCCCAGGGCATCGGCCTGTGCCGCACCGAGCACATGTTCTTCGGCGAGGACCGCATCATGAAGATGCGCGAGATGATCCTGGCCGACAGCGAGGAGGCCCGCCGCAAGGCCCTGGCCAAGATCCTGCCCATGCAGCAGGAGGACTTCGACGGGCATCTTCCGCGCCATGGACGGCCTGCCGGTGACCATCCGCCTGCTGGATCCGCCGCTGCACGAGTTCCTGCCCACGGATCCCGACGACATCAAGGCCCTGAGCCACGGAGATGGGCGTGGACCTGGAGCTGCTCGAGCGCAAGATCGAGTCGCTCCACGAGATGAACCCCATGCTGGGCCACCGCGGCTGCCGGCTGGGCCTGACCTACCCGGAGATCTGCGAGATGCAGGTGGCGGCCATCATCGGCGCCGCCTGCGCCGTGAAGCAGGACGGCGTGGACGTGCGGCCGGAGATCATGATCCCCCTGACCGGCGCCCGGCGCGAGCTGGCCGACCTGCGCAAGCTGTCCATCGCCGTGGCCGAGAAGACCATGGACGAGGCGGGCGTGAAGGTGGCCTACCTGGTGGGCACCATGATCGAGATCCCGCGGGCCGCCCTGCTGGCCGACAAGATGGCCGAGGTGGCGGACTTCTTCAGCTTCGGCACCAACGACCTGACCCAGATGACCTTCGGCTACAGCCGCGACGACGCGGGCACCTTCCTGCCCCAGTACGTGGCCACGGGCATCCTGCCCGCGGATCCGTTCCAGCAGCTGGACCAGGAGGGCGTGGGGCAGCTGGTGGACATGGCCTGCGAGAAGGGCCGGCGCACCAACCCGGACATCCACCTGGGCATCTGCGGCGAGCACGGCGGCGATCCCGTCCAGCGTGGCCTTCTGCCACAAGGTGGGCCTGGACTACGTGAGCTGCTCGCCCTTCCGGGTGCCCATCGCGCGCCTGGCCGCGGCCCAGGTCGTGGTGCAGGAGAAGCTCGCGGCCCGGAAGTAGCGCGGACGTGTCGATCCACTGGTCGGCACCAACCTGGATGTGGCCCCTGCTGCTGGTCCTGGCGGCAGGGGCCGTCCTTTGGACCGTGGCCGTGTACCGCGCGACGCGGCCGGCCACGGCCGGCCCGCCTGCGCCGCACCCTCACGGGTCCTGCGGGCGACGGCCTTCGTGCTGCTGGTGCTGGGGGTGGCCGCGCCGGTGCGTTTCGCGCCTGGGCGCGGACCGGGAGCCGGCCCGGGTGCTGGTGGTGGTGGAGGACTCGGCGAGCATGGCCCTGGAGGACGCCGCCGGCGGCGCCGGCCGCTGGCAGCGGGGGCGCGCGGTCGCGGCCCTGGTGGACTCGCTGGCGCGTGCCACGGGCGCGCAGGTGACGGTGACCGACCTGGCCGGCAACGGCCTGGGCCCGCTGGTGCCGCTGGCGGACGTGCCGGCACCCGAGGCCCGGGGGACCGACCTGAACGCCTTGGCCGAACAGGTGCTGCGCCGCGCCGCCGGCCGCCCGGTGCGGGCGGCGGTGCTGGTCAGTGACGGGCAGGAGACCCGGGGCGGGGTGCCGCCGCGGATCGTCGCGACCGGCCCGCACCTGGTGGTGGTGGGGGTCGGGGATCGCGAGGGTCCGGCCGACCGGGTCATCAAGCGATCTGCGCTACCCCGACAGCGTGCACCGGGGTGACGACATCGTCATCGACCTGCTGGTGGACCACCGCCACGCGGAGGACGCGCCGCCGGGCGATCTGCGGGTGACCCTGACCGGCCCGGACGGCGTGCTGGCGGACACCCTGCTGGCCGCAGTCGACGGGAGCCGTGCCCGTGACCCTGACCGTGCCGGCCCGTCATGAGGGGCTGCTGGTGGCCCAGCTGACGGTCTCCCCCCTGGACAACGAGCGTTACCTGGCCAACAACACCGCGTCCCTCGCCGTGGACGTGAAGCGGGAGCGGGCCCGGGTGCTGCTGCTGGCGGACCGGCCGGGCTGGGACGTGCGTTTCCTGGCCCAGGCGGCGGCGGCCGAGTCGCGGCTGGGACTGACGGTGGTCTACCCCGGCGCTGGACGGCATGGTCCGTGCGGACAGCCTGACGGCCTGGACGCCGCCCGCGGGAGCGGCAGGCCATGGCAGGCCTGGGATGCCTTCGTGGTGACCGGCTGGCGGGACGTCTACGGCGGCCTGGACTGGCCGGGGCTGGTGGCGGCGGTGCAGGCAGGGCCGGGGCCTGCTGGTGCTGCCGGGGGCCGGGACCGACCTGCCCGGCACGCCCGGGCCGGCCGCCCGCGGCGCTGGCCGCGGCGCTGCCGGTGGCCTCGGACCGGGCCTGGACCTGGGAAGCGGGCTCCTGGCAGGTGGCGTCCCTCGGCGGCGACCGGCATCCCCTGCTGGCGGGCGTGGCCGCGGGCATCGCCCAGTGGCCGCCGGTGCAGAACCTGGTGCCGGTGCGGACCGGACCCGGGGGCCCTGACCCTGCTGGGGGCCCGGCCCCGCCGGTCCGCGCCCGATTCGACCGCCGTGCCCCTGCTGGTGGCCGGCCGCACGGGGCAGGGGCGGGTGGTCTGGTACGGAGGACGGCGCCTGTGGGAACTGGCCTTCGCGGAACTGGCCAGTGAGCGGGGGCGGACCGTCCCCGGCGAGGGTGCGGGACGGCGGCTGCTGCGGAACCTGCTGGTCTGGGTCGCCGCCGGGGACCAGGAGTCGGGCCTGGTGTTCGCCGGGCGGCAGACCGTGCACCCGGAGGGCGAGCCCATCCGCCTGGACGCCCGCTGGCGGGACATCCGCGGTGCGCCGGTCACGGGGCGGGCGGCCTCGGTCCTGGTGCGCCGGGCCGACGCCGATTCGGCCGCGGTGCCTGCCCGCACCTACGCCCTGGGCGCGGGCGCCGACGGGCGAACTGTAGGACGGTGGTGCCGCCCCTCCCGCCGGGCCGCTACGAAGCCGTGCTGCAAGGCGCGGGGGACCCGCCGGTGACCGGCGCCACCCTGGCCTTCGTGGTGGCGGGGCAGTCGGTGGAGGAGGGCCAGGTGCGGCGGGACCAGCGGCGGCTCGATCTGTGGGCCCGCGTCGCTGGACGCGTCGCTGGTGGACGGCGATGCCCCGGACCTGGGCGCCCGGCTGGGGGCTGCCCTGGCGCCGGTGGACTGGTCGCCGACCGGTGACGCCGCGGCGCCGGCGGCTGGACCTGTGGGCCGGCTGGCCGTTCCTGGTGCTGGTGACGGTCGTGCTCGGCGTGGAGTGGTACCTGCGCCGCCGCCACGGCCTGCTCTGATCCTGCCGGCGGCCTGCGCCGCCCTGTTCCGGCCGACCTCCCGGAAAGCCGAGTCCCATGCCCTGCCAATCCGTCGCGTTGCCCGGCGCCTGCCTGGCGGCCGCCGTGCTGCTGGTCGCGGGTCCTGCCCCGGCGGCCCTCGTCATCAACGAGATCCTGCCCGATCCCGGCCGGCAGCGACGCCGGCCATGAGTTCGTTGAGTTTCTTAATACCGGCCCGGAAGATCGTTGACCTGGAAGGCGTAGAGTTTCAGTTCGCCAACGGCGCCGAGGGGCCGGTGTGGTCTACGCGCTGGCGCGGCGACGCGGGGCTGGCGCTGGCGCCGGGCCGCCGCTTCCTGCTGGTGGACCGCCTGTGGGCCGACGCGCCGGCCGGGGATGCGGCCGCCACCCTGTCCCTGCAGAACGGTCCGGACGCCGTGCGCCTGGTGCGCGGACGGGGGAGGTCCTCGACCTGCTGGGCTACGGGGCGCTGACCGACGCGGACCTGCTATGGAGGGGGCGCCGGCCGCGTTGACGCCCGGGGCTGGCCCTGGCCCGGCGGCCGGACGGGCGCGGACACGGGTGACAACCTGGCCGACTTGGTCGCCGGCCGAGCCCACGCCCGGGGCGCCCAATTTCCGGGACTGGTCCGTCGGCGGCGGCGACCTGCGCTGGAGCCGCCGGCCGTGGTCGCGGCCGGGGGCCGCGTGACCGTGCAGCCGTGACCCTGGCCAACGACGGGTTGCAGGCCTGGCCGCCTGCGGACGTGCGTGCTGGACTGGGCGGCGACAGCGGGGTGCTGCGGCGTGGACGCCCTCGCCGCGGGCGGCGTCCGCACGGTGGCCGGCGTGCTGCAGCCGCCGCGGGCGGGGGGCCAGGCCCTGTCCGCCGCGCTGCGGCCGGGCGCCGCGCCCGACAGCCTGCACCTGGACCTGGGCCGGCTGCAGGTGGGGGCCGGGGCCCTGGTGGTGAACGAGGTCCTGGGTGCGCCTGCCCAGGGCCAGGGCGAATGGTGCGAACTGCTGGCGGCGGGCGACGCGCCTCGTGGACCTGGCCGGCTGGGCGCTGCGGGACGAGGACGGGGACTGGCGGTCCCTGCCGGCGCGCGTCCCTGGAGCCGGACGAGTTGGTGGTGGTGGTCCAGGACAGCGCCGCCCTGGCCGCCTGGCTGCCGAGGTGGCGGACCGGGGCGGTACCGCCGGCTGTGCGGCCGCCGAGGCGGCGGGGCGCCTGGTGCCCTTGCCGGGCTGGCCCACCCTCAACAACAGCCCCCCGGGCGACCGGGCCTTCGCCGACCGCGTGCAGCTGCGCGACCCCGGACGGCACCGTGGTGGACTGGGTGACCCTGGGGGCGCCGGGCGGCCCCGACGTGGCCGGCCGCTCCCTGGAGCGGACGTCCCGCGAGCCGGTGCACCCCACCGGCCTGCCCTGGGCCGCCTGCACGGCGGGGCCGGGGTCCACGCCCGGGTGCGCCAACGCGGCGGTCCTGGCCGCGGGCGGGGCCGGGGCGGAACTGGCGGTGCGGCCGCCGGTTCTGCTGGGCCGCGCCGCCGGCGGCGTGCACGCCGTCTTCGCGCGTGGACCGACGGCGACGCTCGCTGGCGCCTGCGGGTCTTCGACCTCTGGGGGCGGGCTGGTGCGCGACTTCGGCGGCGACGAGGTGGGCGCCGGGCCACGTGACCTGTTCTGGGACGGACGCGACGGCGCCGGGGACCGGCGCCGCCGGCGGGGCTACGTGTTCGCCCTGGAGATCTGGCCGGTCGGCGGCGCTGGTGGCCTGCACGCGGGTGCTCTGTGCGGTGCGCTGAACGGTGGCGGCGGGTTGGCCGCTGCTGCTGTCTGGCTTGCCTGCTCGCATCGGCGGCCAGCTGGCGGGGGCGGTCTGCGGGAGGTCGGCGACGGCTGGCTCCTGGCGCCGGCGGACACGGCCGCGCTGCTGGCGCGGCGGCGCGCGGCGGGGCCGCCCGGCCGCGGCGGTTGCTGGTTCACGGTCGGCCAGGCCCGGCTGTGGGGGATGCCCGAGCTGCCCCTGCGGGAGGTGGCGGGCGGGCGTGGCGTCCGTCGGGGGCCGCTGGGCGGCGGGGCGGCGTGTGGCACCGCACCGGGCGGCACCCTCCTGGTGGTGGATCGGCAGGCGGCGTGGATCGCGTGGCGGAGGCGCTGGGAGGTGCGCCTGGAGGCGGGGCGCGAACAGGTCCGGGTGGCCGGCGCGGTCGCCGACGCGCGCACGGACCTGGACGCTGGTCGCCGGGCCGGACCTGGACCTGGGGGCGGGGGCCGGCTGCGCTTGCGGGTGTGGACGCCGCTGGGGGCGGCGGTGGCGGGCGACCGGCGGCTGCGGCCGGCGATCCGGGCGGTGCTGCGGCCTGGACGGCATCGCCTGCGCGGCGGCCTGGGATCGTCGCGTCGGGGGACCGCCGGCGCTGGGCGTCGAACTCGGCGGCGGCACTGACCGGCTCGGCGGCGGTGGGCATGCGCTGGGACGGTGCCAGCGGCAGCCTCGGGCCCGGCCTGGCGATGCTGCCTGGGTCCCCTGCTGCTGCGCACCAGCCACCGGCCCATCCGGTCCTGGGAATCACCCATCGCTTCGCACTCACCGGAGGTGCCCTCGGTGCGGCGCGCCGCTGAGACGGCGGCCTGGCTGCTGGCCCTCCTGCTGGGGCTGGCGGTCGGCGCCGCGGGGCAGGAGCCGCCGCTCGACGGCGCCGGTGCGGCCGAGGACGAGGACGTGGCGGCGGCCCTCGCCGAACTGGAGGACCTGGACCAGCCGCCGACGGCCGCCGAACTGGCCGCGCTGCTGGACGAGGCACCGCCTCCGCGGCGGCCCGCCGGTGGGAGGGATCGGTCCAGGTGCGCTGGCGCCGGGACGGCGAGGGCGGCACGGCCCGGGACGGGGTCCTGGTGGCGGGCGGCGCCGGCTGGGACCTGCGGCTGCGGCGGCGGAGCAGCGCAGGAACGCCGCCGCTCACCGCCGGCACGGGATCGGTCGCCTGGCGGCCCCCTGCGGCTGCGGGCCGGGGGCTGGACCTGGCGAAGCCCTACGGCCTGCTGGCCGGGGCTGCCGGCGCCGGAGTGCATCGCTCACCGCCGACGGGGGGTTGGTGTCCGGCGGCGGTGCAGCCGCGGCTGGACCGGGTGGCCCGACGCCCGGGCCGCGCGGGGCGGTGTCCTGGCGGCCGGCCTCGGCCCCCTGGTGGTGGAGGCGGCGTGGGGCGGCACCGCCGAAGGCAGGGGCGGCAGTTGGCGTCCGTCGGCAGCCGCGGCGGGGCTGGCGGCTGGCGGCGGTGCGGGACGGCGAGGCGCCGCCGGTGTTCGGCATGTCCGGGCAGCTGGCGCCGCGGCGCCTGGTGCGGCGCGTGGGAACTGGCCGGCCACGCCGTCGCCGGGCGGGCGGCCGGCGGCGCGACGGCCGGCCGGCGGGCGGGCCGGACGCGCCGAGGCGCGGAGGGCCTGTGGTGGGCGTGCCCCGGGGGTCCGCCGGGACCGCCGCGGCAGCTGCCGCTGCTGGGGACGGCCCCGGGCTCGGTCGGGCCGTGACGCCTGCGCTGGCGGCCGCGCAGCGGCGTGCGCCTGGCGGTGCTGGCCGCCGGGGCGCACCGGGACGGCGACGAGCGCACCGGCCCGGAGGACCGCCTCGTGGGCGACGTGCTGGGGACCGCCCGCTGCCCGGCGGCCGCGCCTGGACGCGCGGCTGCGCACGTCCGCGCGCACGGTCCGCACCTGGGTCGAAGGACTGGCCATGGGCGCCGCCGCGTCGCGAACCGGGGCGCCGCACCCGGCCGGCGCGGCGGCCTGGCCGGACCGGCGGGCGGCCTCGGCTGGCGGCTGCGGCTGGCGAGCATGGCCGTGGACCACAGCGCCACCGTCGGCCGCAGGACCCTCGTCACCGGGTCGCTGCGCGCTGCGGCGCCGGCGGGGTCACTGGCGGTTGGCCTGGCGACGGCCTGGGGCGATCCGGTGGACCTGGCCGATGCGGTCAGCCCGCTGCCGGGGCTGCTGGTGGCGCGCCACTGGGGCCGCTGGGATCAGGGCTGGTTCGCGCGGATCGGCTGGTCGCCTGGGACCCGGGCGCCTGGACGCCGCCGCCGATCTGCGGAGCGAACGGCGCGGGGCAGCGGAGCCTGGAGGTCTGGGCCGGCGGCGCGGTCGATTGGTAGCGTTCAATGGTCGGCGTTCCGGCCGATAACACGGGTGGCGCCGCATCCCGGCCCGCTTCGAACACACCGAAAGGACTGCCGTGGCCGCCGATCTCCAGCATCCCGTCGTCTCCCCCGACACCCCGGCCGCGGGGCCCATGCGTCCCAGCGATCCGGGGCCGTCAACGCGCCACCTGCTGCATCTGGTGCAGACGGCCGGCGAGCAACCGTCCCGGCTGGCGGCCGACTACGCCGCCCACCTGCGGAGCCTCGGCACGGCCGGCGCCGTGGCGGGGGACCTGCAGGCGCTGGCGGGCCTGGCCGCGGACCGGCACCCGGCGGGCCGGGCCCTGGTGCGGGCCCTGCTGGCCACGGCGCCGGCGGGACACCGCCTGCTGGCGTCGGTGCGCTGGTTCCGGTCCACGCGCCGGCTGCGCGACGGGTGCGGCCGGCGAGCCGCCCGCCGCCTGGCGTGAGCCGCTGCGACCGGCTGGCCGCGGCGCCGAGCGGCGCCGACCTGGCCCTGGCCCTGCGGGGACGCTGCGACGCGCTGCTGGCCCAGGTGGTCCGCGGCGGGGCGACGTGGCCGCCGCCGACCGCGCCGACCTGGCGGACCTCCTGACCCTCGAAGCCGACGCCCGGGACGAACGGGTGCGCGACCTGGCCACGCGGCTGGTGGAGCGGGGCATCGACGAGGCCCGGCGGCGCCTGGAACAGGTGGCGCACCTGGACGCCCAGCTGCAGGACCTGCGGGAACTGATCGCGCGGCTGGCCGACGACGGCGGCCGCAACGACGTGGTGGCGCCCCACAACCGGTTCATGCGCGCCCTGGGCGGCACCGGGCGCGCCCTGGTGGAGCAGGCCCTGGACGGGGCCGGCGACCTGGAGCGCCTGGCGCTCCTGTGGCGGGGCCTGGCGGCGCCCGTGCCCGTCCTGCCGGACCCGGAATCGGCCTGGTCGCGGCCTGGCGGCCCTGGCGGCTCCGGCCCGGCCGCGGCGCTGGTGCTGCCGGCGGATCGCCGATCCCCTGGGCCTGGCGGTCCTGGTCGTGGCGCGGGGCGAGGGCGGGCGCGTGCGCCTGCCCTTGGCGCCGCGGGCCGTGACGGCGCTGGCCGCGAACGACGCGCCGGACCTGCCGGAGGGCGTGACCGTGGCGACGGCAGCTGGTGATCACCTGCGACGATGCGTTCCGGGCCGCGCGCCCCGCGGCCGCGTCCGGCCGCGGTCGCAGGAGGAGGGGAGCCAAGGACGAAGGGCCGCTCGGTCTCAAGCGGCTGGTGCTGACCAACCTGCAGTCCACCAGCGTGACCATCGCCTTCCTGCGCGATCCGAAGGTCTACGCCATGCCCGGCCTGGTGGAGGAGGTGGTCAACCGCACCCGCAATCCCCAGATCATCGAGATCATGCGACCGCCGGGGACCCTGCACGGGGGCTTCGCCAACCGCGGCGTGCCGCTGGCCCTGCTCAAGTCGCCGGTGAACGTTCCACCCAAGACCATGCGCAAGTTCATCCACGTGAAATACATCTCGAAGATGGATCTGAAGCGGCTGGCCAACGACCGCACGGGCATCCGCCGCGAGGTGGGCAAGGAGATCGAGCACTACCTCTCCTCGCTGGCCTGATCCGGTTGACTTGCAGTCATTTGCCGCCTAGGTTTGACTGCCTAGGGGCCGGCCTGAAGCGGGTCTTCCCGTCCGGATTCGCTCGCCCGCGCCGGGCGGACGCGGCCGCGCCGCTTCCCGGCCCGCCGCACGGACCTTCATGCCAGGGAGTAGAGCCATGCTGGCCAAGCGTATGCAGCGTCTCGGCACCGAGACCGCCTTCGAGGTCCTCGCCCGCGCCAAGGCCCTCGAGGCCCAGGGCCGCGACATCGTCCACCTGGAGATCGGCGAGCCCGATTTCGACACCCCGCAGAACATCATCGACGAGGCGTCGAGGCCCTCCGCTCCGGCTACACCCACTACGGTCCGTCGGCCGGCCTGCCGGAGGTGCGCAAGACCTTCGCCGAGTACATCGCCAAGGACCGCGGCATCGACGTGGGTCCGGACAACGTGGTGATCGTGCCCGGCGGCAAGCCCATCATCTACTTCCCGCTGACGGCGCTGGTGGACCCGGGCGACGAGGTCATCTACCCCAATCCGGGCTTCCCGATCTACGAGTCGGTGATCAACTTCCTGGACGCCAAGCCCATGCCCCTGAAGCTGGCCGAGGAGAAGGATTTCTCCTTCGACATCGAGGAGCTCAAGGCGCTGGCCAGCGACAAGACCAAGCTGCTGATCATCAACTCGCCCCAGAACCCCACCGGCGGCGTGCTGAGCGCGGCCGACCTGGACGCCATCGCCGCGCTGGCGGTGAAGCACGACTTCTGGGTGCTCATCGGACGAGATCTACAGCAAGATCATCTACGAAGGCAAGCACGAGTCCATCACCACGCGGCCGGGCATGCTGGAGCGCACCATCCTCCTGGACGGCCACTCCAAGACCTACGCCATGACCGGCTGGCGGCTGGGCTACGGCATCATGCCCAAGGAGCTGGCCGCGGCGGTGGCCAAGCTGCAGACCAACTGCACCAGCTGCACCGCGTCGTTCACGCAGATCGCCGGCGCCGAGGCCCTGACCGGTCCCCAGGACGCGGCGCGCGCCATGGTGGCCGAGTTCAAGGCGCGCCGCGACCTGCTGGTCGACGGGCTGAACGCCATCGAGGGCATCAGCTGCAAGCGGCCGCGGGGCGCGTTCTACGTGTTCCCGAACATCACCGGGCTGGGCCTGACCAGCAAGCAGGTGGAGCAGCGCCTGCTGGACGACTACGGCGTGGCGGCGCTGGCGGGCACCTCGTTCGGCAAGTTCGGCGAGGGCTACCTGCGCTTCAGCTACGCCAACAGCCAGGAGAACATCCGCAAGGCCCTCGAGCGCTTCGGCGAGTTCGCCGCGGCGGTCAGTCAATGGCTGAGCGGCGGCCGCCGCTACGTCATCGCGCTGGGGGGCAACGCCATCATCCCGGCCGGGGCGCAGGGCACCTTCGCCGAGCAGCTGGGGATCACCCGGGCGACCATGGCCCAGGTCGCCCGGCTGGCCGCCGCGGGGCACGAGGTGGTGCTGACCCACGGCAACGGGCCGGTGGTCGGCAACATCGTGCTGCGCGGCGACGCGGGGCAGGCGGTGCACGGCATCCCCGCCATGCCCATGTTCGTGTGCGGCGCCGACAGCCAGGGCGGCCTCGGCTTCATGCTGCAGCAGGCGCTGCAGAAC
This sequence comes from Candidatus Krumholzibacteriia bacterium, assembly GCA_963825035.1. GTDB lineage: Bacteria > Krumholzibacteriota > Krumholzibacteriia > LZORAL124-64-63 > LZORAL124-64-63 > JACZKN01. Next base: position 272,516 of record CAWGRT010000019.1, read on the forward strand.
GAGCTGCGCCGGGCCGGCCTCGACACGCCCGTGGCGACGGTGGTCACCCAGGTCGCTGGTCGACCGCGACGACCCCGCCTTCGCCAAGCCCACCAAGCCCATCGGTCCCTTCTACGACGAGGAGCAGGCCGAGCGCCTGCGCCAGGAGAACGGCTGGCCGTGGTCAAGGACGCGGGCCGCGGCTGGCGGCGCGTCGTGCCCAGCCCGCAGCCCATCGAGGTGATCGAGTGGGAGGCCATCCGCATCCTGCTGGACGCCGGCGTCGTGACCGTCGCCGTGGGCGGCGGCGGCATCCCGGTGGTCCGCCGTGCCGACGGTGACCTGGAGGGCGTGGACGCGGTCATCGACAAGGACCGGGCCAGCGACCTGCTGGGCCGGCTGGTGGGGCCGACGTGCTGGTGATCGTCACCCAGGTGGCAGAAGGTCTGCGTGCAACTTCGGCCAGCCGGACCAGGAGGCCCTGGACGTGCTGCCGGCCGACCGCGCCGCCGCCCTGCTGGCGGCGGGCGAGTTCCCCGCCGGCAGCATGGGGCCCAAGATCGAGGCGGCCCTGACCTTCCTGGCCGGTGGCGGCCGCGAGGTGGTCATCACCGCGCCCGAAGACCGTGCTCGCGGCCATCGACGGCCGCGCCGGCACCCGCATCGTCCCGGCCTGATCCCGATTCGAGTTGTCCGGCCGCCGGTGTTCGGGCTACCCTCGCGGCAGGCGGCGGGGGAGCCGTCGCCGCACACCCAGGAGGACGTGATCCCATGGCCATGAAGGTACTCGTCATCGGTGCGGGCGGGCGCGAACACGCGCTGGTGCGCCAGCTGGCGCGCTCTCCCCGCGAAGCCGCAGCTCTACGCCGCGCCCGGCAATCCCGGCACCGCGCGACCACGCCACGCAACGTCGACCTGGACCCCATGGAGCCGGACCAGGTGGCCGACTTCTGCCGCCGCGAGGAGATCGACCTGGTGATCATCGGCCCGGAGGATCCCGCTGATCGCCGGCCTCGCCGACCACCTGCACCGGGCGGGCATCGCGGTCGTTCGGGCCCGGCGCCATGGGCGCCCGCCTGGAGGGGGACAAGGAATTCGCCAAGGAGGTGCTGGTGGCCGCGGGCGTGCCCACGGCCCGCTTCCACGCCTTCAGCAGCAGCAACCAGGCCCTCAAGCACCTGGACACCATCGACCTGCCGGTGGTGATCAAGGCCTGCGGCGCCGCCCAGGGCAAGGGCGTGGCCGTGTGCGATTCGCGCGAGGAGGCCGAGGCCCACATCCGCCTCTGCCTGGAGGACCAGCAGTTCGGCCAGTCGGGCCTGCGCATCCTCATGGAGGAGCGCCTGTTCGGTCCCGAGCTGTCGGTGCTCGATCGTCACCAAC